>NZ_JBIWDA010000002.1:95722-735716 GCF_044761745.1 Lysinibacillus sp. NPDC097279
TCAAAAGGGGAAAAAGCTAAAATGTATCGACAGTGGGAAAGCTCATAGCTGACACTAAAAACGCAAAACCTGTTTTAATAAGGTTTTGCGTTTTAAAGCGTTGATTTCCACTCCAGGCGTGCGCTTTCCGCGGGCACAGCGTAAGCCGCAACCCTCGCTAGCGCGCGGCTTGTTGCGTCTTACGTATTGTGCGTTCCCGCAGGAGTCGCCCGCCTTCCGCTCCAATCAACTGAGCAAGCATAGTGACAGAGAAATTTTATGTTACAACCTTCAAAAGGGGAAAAAGCTAAAATGTATCGACAGTGGGAAAGCTCATAGCTGACACTAAAAACGCAAAACCTGTTTTAATAAGGTTTTGCGTTTTAGAGCGTTGATTTCCGCTCCAGGCGTGCGCTTTCCGCGGGCACAGCGTAAGCCGCAACCCTCGCTGTCGCGCGGCTTGTTGCGTCTTACGTATTGTGCGTTCCCGCAGGAGTCTACGTGAATTTTTACTTAGCAAAATTCAGAATAGTGTGTGTGCCTGGCACTCCAAGTGGTGCTTAAAATTCTTTATCCATTTGTGGTGAGGTACGATAAAAACGGAAGTTCCCTGTTTCTATTCGTGTCACCGTATTTTCTTTAATACGATCGTGACATGTATCGCACATATACGTATGAATTGGGCGATTTCGTAGTTTTTTTGCTAACGGTAAATCATCATCTAACTGGTTAATAGTATCGCAAATGACACATTTTACGCGCATCGCATTCCCTCCCTATTCCGCACGAACGGCTAATACATTTTTGATAGGGTTGTCTACATTCGAGCCGTCTCCAAATAATATATGGACAGGGCCATCTTCAGCTAAAGGTTTGCCATCTTGGCTGTATTTAAAAATTAATGTCTGTGCTTCTTCGATTGAAAATGCATGTTCTTCACCGTCTTTGCATTCAATGACGATTTTTGTCGCCTCTGGTTTAAGTTCAGCATTTTTCAGGAAATGACTTAATTCGATACCGAAAGTACCTGTTTCCATCCCTTTACGATCGAATTTACGTTCTGATTTTAAAGTTGGTGGGAAAGTAGCACCTTCCATAATTTCACGTGACCAGTGAGCACCGACTTCACGCATATATTTTGTATCCGCATCTTCCTCTACTTCTCTTGCTTGGAAGTACGTATTTAAGTCTAGTTTACGATCGTCAAAAATCCAAACAGTTGGATCTAATGTAAGCTGATACGAAACTGCACCCTTGATAGGAATAATTGTTTCCATAATAGAAATCCTCCTCAAATCTTGTATATCCATGAATTAGTATAACGCTAATACAAGGAGATAATAAAGAAATATAATTTGGATTCTTTATTTTCCAACGAAGACACTTGCATTTTTATCGACTAAAAGATAAACTTTATTAAGATAGAATCGAAGAAATATCAGATAATGGGGGCGTCCTCATGGATACGAAATCACAAACTTCCTTTCAAGAGAAGGCTTTGGAGCTTTTAGTAGCTGATGCAGATAAAATTGCTCGCCTCATTCGAGTACAAATGGATCATTTAACGATGCCACAATGCCCTTTATATGAAGAAGTATTAGATACACAAATGTTCGGCCTTTCACGTGAAATTGACTTTGCTGTGAAGCTTGGACTTATTGAACGCGATAAAGGCAAAGCAATTCTCGATTCACTCGAGAAAGAACTTTCTGTACTACATGACGCGTATACAGACAAATAAAAAGAAAAAACTCAAACGCTGCTGCGATTTGAGTTTTTTTACTAGAACGAGGTTTTCCAATGAAACAATACTTAAAACGATATGCTCAAAATTTTGATTATCCACTATTTTTTACTGTCTTGTTGTTAAGTTTATTTGGATTAGTGATGATATATAGTTCAAGTATGATGGTAGCAATTGTCCAAAAAGAACAAGCGCCTGATTATTTTTATCAAAAACAATTAATTAACTTAGCTGTCGCGTCTTTAGGATTTTTGGTAGCAGCATTTTTCCCTTATAAGCATTATGCAAATAAGAATATTATGTTGTTACTGACGATTGTATTAATTGTTCTCTTTACATGGGTAAAAGTAGCAGGTAATGGCGCAGAGGAAGTAGGCTCTCAAAGTTGGATTCATGTCCCAGGATTCGGGAATTTCCAGCCTTCTGAATATGCGAAACTATTTATAATTTTATATTTTGCAGCAGCATTTTATCGAAAATCTCAAAAATATACGTTTGAAAAGCTACAGCCAACAGAAATTTTTTATCCGATTTTCCTTTGGATTCTTGTTGTTGCGGGTGTTGCATTTGAAACAGATTTAGGTGCTGTCATTATTTTATGTGGAATTGCAGTATCTGTTGTAGCAGCAAGTGGTATTCCTTTTAAAACGTTTTGGAAGTTTTTTGGCGTATTAGGTGCATTTGGTGCAGCCATTCTTGGTATGCTTTGGCTCTTTAAGGGCGAATTATTAAAAGGAAATCGTAAAGGACGTATCGAGTCATATTTCAATCCGTTCGATTTTGAAAACGGGGTAGGTCACCAAGTTGTCAATAGTTATTATGCAATTGGTGGTGGTGGTCTAGAAGGTCGAGGACTCGGACAATCTATTCAAAAATTAGGATATTTACCTGAACCTCAAACCGACTTTATTATGGCAATAGTGATGGAGGAACTTGGTGTATGGGGCGTGCTAATCGTCTTAGGCGGTTTAGGATTTATTGTATATAAAGGTTTTTCAATTGCATTGCGAACAAAAGATCCGCTAGCACGAATGATAGCGGCAGGTATTGCGAGCTGGATAGCTTGGCAATCGTTTATTAATCTTGGGGGTGTAACCGGGTTAATCCCGTTAACCGGTGTCACGCTGCCTTTCATTAGTTATGGCGGGACATCTATAATTTTGCTATCTTTAGCTATGGGGATATTGGTCAATGTTTCCATGTTCGAAAGGGTAGAAAGAAAAAAATCACAAACATAACATAAGGGGGATACCTATGGAATCAATCAACAAAATCCTTGTAGCCAATCGGGGAGAAATTGCAATTCGAATTTTCCGTGCGTGTACGGAGCTCAACATTAACACTGTCGCTATCTATTCACGAGAAGATAGTGGGGCATTCCATCGCTTTAAAGCAGATGAAGCTTATTTAGTAGGGGCAGGTAAGAAGCCCATCGATGCGTATTTAGATATTGAGGGCATCATTGCAATTGCTAAGGATGCAGGCGTTGATGCGATTCATCCAGGGTATGGTTTTTTATCAGAAAACGTGGATTTTGCACGTCGTTGTGAGGAAGAGGGCATTTTATTCATTGGCCCAACTTCGCAGCATTTAGATATGTTTGGTGATAAAGTAAAAGCACGTGAACAAGCTATTAAAGCAAATATTCCTGTCATTCCAGGTACAGACGGTCCAGTTGCTTCTGTAGAAGAAGTACAAGCTTTTGGTGAGCAATATGGATATCCGCTTATGATTAAGGCTTCCTTAGGTGGCGGTGGGCGCGGAATGCGTGTCGTACAAACAAAGGAAGATGTGGCGTCCGCTTATGAACGTGCCAAGTCAGAGGCAAAGGCAGCGTTTGGTTCGGATGAAGTATATGTAGAAAAGTGCATTCTCCAACCAAAGCATATTGAAGTACAAATTATAGGCGATAAAATGGGCAATATTGTGCATTTATATGAGCGTGATTGCTCAATCCAACGCCGTCACCAAAAGGTGGTAGAAATCGCGCCATCAAATTCGATTTCAGAAAATTTAAGAAATAAGATTTGTGATGCTGCGGTTCAGCTAATGGAAAATGTCTCGTACATAAATGCAGGGACAGTCGAGTTTTTAGTTGCAGGCGATGATTTCTATTTCATCGAGGTTAACCCTCGCATTCAAGTAGAACATACAATTACGGAAATGATTACAGGTATCGATATTGTACATGCACAAATTAAAGTAGCAGCAGGCTACGGCTTGCATAGCGAGGAAATTCATATTCCACAACAAGCGGATATTCCGATGATTGGTTATGCAATCCAATCGCGTGTTACAACAGAAGACCCAGCGAATGACTTTATGCCAGATACAGGAAAGCTAATGGTATATCGTTCGAGCGGTGGTTTCGGTGTTCGTTTAGATGCTGGTAATGGCTTCCAAGGGGCCGTTGTCACACCGTACTATGATTCGTTGCTCGTAAAAATTTCAACTTCAGGAATGACGTTTAAGGAAGCTGCAGCGAAAATGGATCGGAACTTAAAAGAATTCCGTATTCGTGGGGTAAAAACAAATATTCCATTTTTAAATAATGTAGTAACACATAAAAATTTTATCGAAGGCACGTTTGATACAAGCTTTATCGATACAACGCCTGAATTATTTAACTTCCCAGTACGCCAAGACCGCGGAACAAAACTACTTAGCTATATTGGTAATGTGACGTTAAATGGTTTCCCTGGTGTAGAAAATAAGGCCAAGCCAATCTTTGCTCAGCCTATTAAACCGCTAGTAGATTTAAAAGGACAGCCACTATCTGGAACAAAACAAATTTTAGATGAGCAAGGTGCAGATGGGCTGAAAAAATGGATTTTAGCACAGCAAGATGTGCTATTAACGGATACAACATTCCGTGACGCACATCAATCTTTACTAGCAACACGCGTACGATCTCAAGATATGTACCAAATTGCAGATGAAACTGCACGTATGATGCATAACTTCTTCTCACTTGAAATGTGGGGAGGCGCAACGTTTGACGTAGCGTATCGTTTCTTAAAAGAAGATCCATGGGAGCGTTTAGCGAAACTGCGAGCGCAAATACCTAATGTATTGTTCCAAATGTTAGTGCGCGGGGCGAATGCTGTAGGTTATACAAACTATCCAGATAATTTAATTCGAGAGTTTATTGCTGAGTCGGCTGCATCAGGCATTGATGTATTCCGTATTTTCGATAGCTTAAACTGGATTAAAGGTATGGAAGTGGCAATTGATGCGGCAAGAGATGCAGGCAAGATTGCAGAAGCTGCAATTTGCTACACAGGAGATATTTTAGATGATGGGCGTGCGAAATACTCCGTACAGTATTACAAAGATATGGCGAAGTCTCTAGAGGCGTCAGGAGCCCATATTTTAGCGATTAAGGATATGGCTGGGTTATTGAAGCCAGAAGCCGCATATCGCCTAATTTCAGAGTTAAAAGAAGCGACAAGCCTACCTATTCATTTGCACACGCATGATACGAGTGGCAACGGAATTTATTTATATGCAAAAGCGATTGAAGCAGGGGTCGATATTTTAGATACAGCACTCGGTGCAATGGCTGGTTTAACATCACAGCCAAGTGCGAACTCATTGTATTATGCAATGAAGGGTAGCCAACGTGAAATTCGTGCCGATATTGAATCGCTTGAAAAGCTTTCTTATTACTGGGAGGATGTTCGTAAATACTATAAAGATTTCGAGAGCGGTATGATTAGTCCGCATTCTGAAATTTATGTCCATGAAATGCCAGGTGGACAATACAGTAACCTACAGCAGCAAGCTAAGGCTGTTGGGCTTGGCGATCGATGGGATGAAGTAAAACGGATGTACTCACGTGTAAACTTATTATTTGGAGACATCGTAAAAGTAACGCCATCATCGAAGGTAGTTGGAGATATGGCATTATTCATGGTGCAAAATGAGTTGAATGAAGAAACAGTTATATCAAGAGGGCAAACAATTGATTTCCCAGATTCAGTAATTGAATTATTCCAAGGATATATAGGGCAACCACATGGCGGCTTCCCAGAGGAGCTTCAAAAAGTAGTATTGAAAGAGCGCGAACCAATTACTGTTCGTCCAGGTGAACTGTTAGAGCCAGTGAACTTTGAACAGCTAGAGGAAGTATTGGCGGACAAATTAAATCGTCCTGTTACGAAGAAGGACCTACTTGCCTATGCTTTGTACCCGAAAGTATTTGAAGAGTATGCTAAAACTGTAGCGTCATTTGGTAATATTTCAGTTTTAGACACACCTACGTTCTTGTACGGTTTAAAGCTAGGGGAAGAAATTGAAGTAGAGATTGAAAAAGGTAAAACATTAATTATTAAACTAGTATCGATCGGTGAGCCACAGCATGATGGTACACGTGTTATGTACTTTGAGTTAAATGGTCAATCACGAGAACTTGTCATTCAAGATATGACAGTAGAAGTGGATGGCAGCATAGCACTAAAGGCTGACCCAAGTAATCCAAATCAAATTGGGGCGACAATGCCAGGTACTGTTTTAAAGGTCGTAGTATCTAAGGGTAGTCCTGTTAAACGTGGTGACCACTTGTTAATTACCGAAGCCATGAAAATGGAGACAACTGTACAAGCGCCAAAAGACGGTGTTGTAAAAGAGGTATATGCAAGTGCGGGCGATGCTATTTCAACAGGTGACTTATTAATTGAAATTGAATAATTAATATAGAAGAAGGTTAGTGGTGTGCTCCTATAGCACACAACTAACCTTTTTTTTATGTAAAAGAATAGTAGGAAGTGCTCAAGAAGAAATATAATCTAAATCACTATAAAAATCGTTTTAATAGTAAAAACGTTTTTACTATTATATATGAAGAAATCCACTTTTTTTAGCTTAAGGTATAAGCAGATTCATGTTTGTTGATGCTGTTGTTGTATTATTTATAGTTTCTTGTGAAAGGATTTATAGTGGGACTGGACTAAGAACCATTTATATGAAGTGTCAAAAAAGTAATATAAATTAGCTGTTTCTTAACAAAGTTCATGCATGTGAAAATTCTTTCTTTTAGATGAGTATGAAGTGGGTAAATAAAAAAAAGATTCGACAGTGCCGAATCCTTTTCCAAACGTTACTTATTTTTTTCATTATAATTGCTACGTGCTACAAGCATAATCATGTAACAAAGGAGACCAAATAATAGAGAAATGAACAATGAATGCAATAATGCTACAGTTAAATTCAATCTAGTAAGGACTACTGACATACCAGCTAAAACTTGTAAGATAACGATGATGAAAGCAATAATCCAGCCGTAATAAATAACACGTTGTTGTTTGTATTCTTTTATTACGTGCCAAGTTATGTATGTAATCCAAATGAAAATAATGATAGCTGCAAGTCGATGTCCCATTTGTACCCATTCGTACATATTGTTTGGTGAGGCAAACGGTGTTTCATTGTAGCAAAATGGCCAGTCTGGGCATACTAAACTAGAATCAGTATGTCGAACGAGTGCCCCTGTATAAACAACTAAATAAGAATAAATTGTGACAGCAATTGTATGCCAACGTAGTTTTTTCCCAATAAATACGTTATCTGCATCAAACTTTCGATCAACTTCAAATACAATCATAGAAAGAATAAGAACGGCAGCAAAAGAAATAAGTGAGATTCCAAAGTGAAGTGCTAGAATGAAGTCTCCTTGTCCCCATAGTACTTGAGCTGCTCCAATTAGTGCCTGTGCGATTAAGAAGAACATCGATAAAAAGCCTAAAAATTTTACTTCACGAATATGCCCAAGTTTCCGCCATGTCCAAATGGTTAAGACAAGAATTGAAATTGATACGACTCCTGTGACAACGCGATGCGAGAATTCGATTAATACTTCTGTTGTAATTTCTTTTGGGATAAGAGATCCATTACAATCTGGCCAGTTTCTACCGCAGCCTAAGCCACTATCTGTTTTAGTAACGAGTGCCCCGCCTAGTAAAATAAGGAGCATTCCCACTGTAGCGGCAACAGCAAACCACTTCATATACCTGTTGTGTTGCATAAAATGAGTCACCTACTTTATCTATCAATATTACATGAAAGTAATGTTTCTGCTACTAGATGATATCTAAAATACGTTTAAAAAACAACTTGTAAGGAGTAGGGAGTTTTAGATGTTGATTCCATTTCACAAATTGTTCATAATTTCGTGCTTTAACCTTCACAATTCAATTTGGAAAATGATTTACTATAGATATGTTGTTTTTAATTATATTTCTAGACAAAGCTAATTTTTACAACTTCATCTAAATTTCACTAAACGTCTAGAAATCAATCGCAAATTTCGCTATAGTTATTGTTAGCGGAATATGCTTACAAAAATGAAAGGAGAGGTAACATGTCAAACGGTCGTACGTTTTCAGCTACTAGAAATACTAAACCAGGAACTTCATCCGTTGTAAAAGATTTCTTAGCACTAATAAAAATTGGAATCGTCAACTCGAATCTTGTCACAACGTTTACAGGGATGTGGCTAGCATTTCAATTTACTGGTAGACATTTCTTGCAAGAGCTTGATGTTATAGTTTGTATCATGCTTGGTGCTGCATTAATTATTGGCGGTTCTGGTGCAATGAATAATTTCATTGATCGAGATATTGACCCTATTATGAAACGCACAAAATCAAGACCGACAGTAACAGGTAGATTTAAGCTGAACTTTGTATTGACTATTGCCCTCTCATTTTTAATTGTAGGTGAAATTTTGTTATTTACGGCATCATTTGCGGCCGGCATGTGGGGACTAGTTGGAATATTCGCTTATGTTGTTCTATATTCAATATGGTCAAAGAGAAAGCATGTTAGTAACACGATCGTTGGAAGTATTTCAGGGGCGATTCCACCAGTAATTGGTTTTGCAGCAGTGGAACCTACTCTGGGCCCAGGAGCACTTGCCCTATTTCTTATCATGTTTGTATGGCAACCACCGCATTTTTATGCGCTTGCTATGAAACGTACTGAAGAATATCGTGCAGCTAATATACCAATGCTACCAGTTGTAAAAGGTTTTAAACGAACGAAGTACTCAATGTTTTTCTGGATTCTTTTATTATTACCGTTACCGTTCCTTTTACCTGAGCTTGGAACTGGATTCTTAGTGCTTGCGACTACTTTGAACGTAGGCTGGTTATTACTAGCTTTAAAGGGCTTTACCACAAAAGACGATATGAAGTGGGCAAATAAAATGTTTATTTATTCATTGAATCATATGACCATACTATTTGTGGCTATCATAATATTTGCGGTATTCAGCTAATTTGGAATTCTTTCTTTCACAAGAATTCATATAGATAGAACCAATGTCCTAGGTACACATGAAAATACAACAAAGAAAGAGGGGTTTAATTAAGCTATGATGAAAGGGCTTAAAAAGTGGCGTCTTTTTTCACTTCTAGCAGTGATGATGGTTTTCCTTTCGGGTTGTGGTGAAGAATATATTTCTGCACTAAAACCATCTGGTCAAGTAGGTAAAGAACAATTTAACCTATTAATGTTGGCTACTGGAATTATGACGTTAGTTGTAGTAATAGTATCTGTAATCTATTTACTTGCATTCTTAAAATTCCGCCGTTCAAAAGTAGGCGAAAATGTTATTCCTAAGCAAGTAGAAGGTAGTCACACACTTGAAGTAATTTGGACAGTTATTCCAATTATTTTATTATTAATTTTAGCTGTACCGGTTGTTACTGCTACTTATAAATTTGCAGATGTTGCTGCAATGGATGAAGTAGATGCAGAAGGTAACAAAACGGCCCTAACAGTAAATGTAACGGCAAAATTATACTGGTGGGAGTTCGAATATCCTAACCAAGGGATTGTAACAGCGCAAGAATTAGTAGTACCAACAGGTCAAAAAGTTTACTTTAACTTAAAAGCTGCTGATGTTAAGCACTCATTCTGGATTCCCGCGATTGGCGGTAAAATGGATACGAACGTAGAAAACTTAAACAAATTCTATTTAGTATTCGATAAAGAATCAGCAGATCTTAAAGATGGCGTATTCTATGGTAAATGTGCTGAGCTATGTGGCCCTTCACACGCACTAATGGACTTTAAAGTAAAAACAGTTAGCCCAGAAGCATTTGATGCTTGGGTAGCTAGCATGAAAGCAACTGAAGGACAAACTGCTTCAAAAGATTCAACAGATCTTGGTGAAGCAACATTTGCTAACAGCTGTTTAGCTTGTCACGCTGTATCAGGCGTAGGCGGTACAGGTGGAGTAGGTCCTAACTTAACTACATTTGGTGACCGTAACCGTGTTGCAGGTTTCTTAGAGCATACTGAAGAAAACGTACAAGCATGGATTAAAAACCCAGGTGAATATAAACCAGGTAACTTAATGATGAATCCAGATGGTACTGCACCTATCTATGGCGATTTATCTGAAGAAGAAATTCAAGCTCTTGCAACTTACATCATGGGCTTATCAGTAGAGAAATAATTTTTCGTTTATGTAACAAACTTTGAGGGAGGTAAAAGTTGTGAGCTCATATACACAGAAAAAGGGCTTTGGAGCAGCTGTCTGGGATTACATTACAACTGTTGACCATAAAAAGTTAGCAATAATGTATTTATTAGCCGGTACATTGTTCTTCGCTATCGCTGGTTTTGAAGCGTTATTAATGCGTATTCAGTTAATGAAACCAAATAACGATTTCGTTTCAGCTGGTTTTTTCAATGAATTATTAACGATGCACGGAACGACAATGTTATTCCTTGCCGCGACACCATTACTATTCGCATTTATGAACATGCTTGTACCATTACAAATTGGTGCACGTGACGTTGCATTCCCATTCCTTAACTCTTTAGGGTTCTGGTTGTTCTTCCTAGGTGCAGTATTCCTTCACCTATCATTCTTTATGGGTGGCGCACCTGATGCGGGCTGGACATCTTATGCATCATTATCTTTATATTCTCCAGGACATGGTATTGACTTCTATGTACTTGGTTTACAAATTTCAGGGGCGGGTACGTTAATTTCAGGTCTTAACTTTATCGTAACGATTATTACAATGCGTGCTCCTGGTATGACATTTATGCGTATGCCATTATTCACTTGGACGGCTCTAGTATCAAGTGCGTTAATCTTATTCGCATTCCCTCCATTAACAATTGGTTTATTAATGATGTTATTTGACCGTATGTTCGGTGGTAACTTCTTTGACCATACAATGGGTGGTAACACAGTAATTTGGGAACACTTATTCTGGATCTTCGGACACCCAGAAGTTTACATTTTAGTATTACCTGCTTTCGGTTTATTCTCGGAAATTATTCCAGCATTCTCTCGTAAGCGTCTGTTCGGATACTCTTCAATGGTATTCGCAACAATTTTAATTGGTTTCCTAGGCTTCATGGTTTGGGCTCACCACATGTTCACAACTGGTCTTGGGCCAACTGCAAACGCAATTTTCGCTGTTGCAACAATGGCAATTGCCGTTCCAACAGGTATGAAAGTATTCAACTGGATCTTAACGATTTGGGGTGGATCTATTAAAGTTACGACACCAATGCTATATGCACTTGGTTTCATCCCGTCATTCGTTGCGGGTGGTGTTACTGGGGTAATGCAAGCATCTGCTCCACTTGACTACCAATTACACGATTCTTACTTTATCGTTGCTCACTTCCACTACGTAATCGTTGGTGGTATCGTAACTGCTTTATTCGGTTCAGCGCACTTCTACTGGCCAATTTTCTTCAACCGTATGTTAAACGAAGCGCTTGGTAAATTGACTTTCTGGGTATTCTTTATCGGATTCCATTTAACATTCTTCGTACAACACTTCTTAGGTTTAATGGGTATGCCACGTCGCGTATTCACTTACATGGAAGGTCAAGGTTGGGATCAGTTCAACTATATTTCTACAATCGGTGCATTGATGATGGGTGTTGGGGTTATCTTAATGGTAATTAACTGCTTAATGTCTATCAAAGGTAAACCGGCAGGTCGCGATCCATGGGGCGATGGACGTACTTTAGAATGGTCAATTCCACAACCAATTCCATTCTATAACTTCCGTCAAACACCACTTGTTCGTGGTCTTGATCCATGGTGGATTGAAAAGCAAGAAGGTAATAAAGATGTTACATTTGCTGAGCCATTAGGTGATATTCATATGCCAAACAACTCTGCAATTCCATTTGTAATTTCTTTAGGTATGTTTATCGCAGCATTCGGTGCGCTTTATAATCCAGATGCAGATAAACCATGGTCAATTTACATTTTAATTATTGGTCTTGTTATTACATTTGGTGCGATGATTTTCCGTTCTGTTAAGGACGATCATGGCTTCCACTTACACAAAGAAGACATTCTTGAAATTGAAGAACAACTTTACGGTAAAGGAGGAAATAAATAATGGATATCAATACTAAATTTACTCCTCATACTTGGCCAGATCATCCTGAACAAGCAACGATGGAAGGAAAAAATAAAGTCGTTGGTTTCTGGATTTTCCTTGCCTGTGAAGTTGTACTTTTCGCAAGTTTATTTGCGACTTACTTAGCACTTAAGAACAAAGGGCCAGCTGGCATGGAGTTCACAACACAAGGTTTATTTGAATTACCATTAGCATTTGCAATGACGATGTTACTATTAACGTCTTCACTGACATCAGTTTATGCAATCTACCATATGCGTAACTTTAATTACAAAGGTATGCAAACTTGGTTAGCAATTACGTTACTTTTAGGTCTTGGCTTCCTTGCCCTAGAAATTTATGAGTTCCAACACTATGTGCACCTTGGTTTCACATTTAACCAATCTGCATTCGCAACTTCGTTCTATACGCTAGTAGGTACACACGGTTTCCACGTAACTTTAGGTTTAGTATGGATTACGACTTTACTTGTTCGTAACGCTAAACGTGGTCTTAACTTGTACAATGCGCCTAAATTCTTTGTGGCTGCATTATACTGGCACTTTATCGACGTTGTTTGGGTATTTATCTTTACAGTAGTATACTTGATGGGAGTGATCGGATAATGTCATCACACGATACACCTGTAGTTGCTAAGTCTCAAGCTCAATTCGAGTATGATCGTCATCATAATGCCGTTCATATGCGTAAACAAGTAATCAACTTTGCGATCATGATTTTCTTAACGTTTGTCGCGTTCGCTGTCGTTGCTGCTGGTTTTTCTAAATACTTAATAGCTCCATTTGTATTATTGCTTGCAGGCGTTCAAGTTGTTCTTCAACTTTATGCTTTCATGCACTTAGAAGACAAAAAAACACACTTCGGTGGTGTTATTGGATTCTTTATGTGGATGGGGATATTAATCGCATTTACATTCTTCTTAGCATTTTTAACAATTATTTGGTGGTAATCACCAAAAAAGCATGTTCTCTGCTCTTCGCAGAGACGTGCTTTTTTTCTTTTGCTAATAGAATGTAGTGCTGGTAAATTGTTCACCGTTCGTTCATTGCAGTATAGCTGTAAGCGTTTTATAATAGGAGTACTGAGTTTTCATTATGTCTCTGTTTAATTGTGCCCGTTTTTATTGTGCTAACGCTAAAAAAACACGACATTCGCTAGAGGCTTAACTTTATTTTGTAGAAGTTTGTATCCAAGATAAGTAAAACATTTTGGTATGCATCACTCGCTTAAGGCGTTAGGAATGTATGCTGGAAAAAGTTAAAGGAGCGCTTATTGTATGCCACTTAGTATATTTGGTTTCCAAGCTTTATGGAGCCCGTATTTAATAGGGGTTCTCGTTTTTATAACAGCAATTTACTTTTTAGTGACAACGAAATGGCGTAAAGATTTTAAAGTAAGTGAGCCATTGAAAAAAAGTGAAGCAATTTATTTTGTATTGGCAATGATTACGATTTATATTATTAAAGGTTCTCCGATTGATTTAATGGCCCATATTATGTTTACAATGCATATGGTCCAAATGGCGATTCTTTTATTGCTTGTGCCAATATTCTTAATTAAAGGTATTCCATGGTGGGTGTGGAAAGTTGCTATTGAAGCGCCTGTTGTCAAACCTTTATTTAAAGTGTTAACATTACCAGTGGTTGCGATATTTGTTTTTATAGGTTTATTTTCTATCTACCATTTACCATCAGTATTAGATTACATTAAATTAAACGAAACATTACATGGTACTTATACATTTGTATTATTTGTTTCTTCTGTTTTAATGTACTGGCCTCTAATTCAAAAAATACCAGATAGTGATGAAATGAAACCTTTGCATAAATTAGCGTATATTATTGCCAATGCTGTTTTAATTACACCTGCATGTGCATTAATTATTTTTGCGCCTAACGCTATGTATGAAACATATACGAGTGGTGAAGCTTGGCTCAAAGCAATGGAGCTATGTGTACCAGCCTCAACTTTATCGGGCTTGTCTTTATCTGGACCAGAGTTATTTACAGATATGAAGCCTGCTGCGGATCAGCAACTTGGTGGTGTTCTTATGAAAATCTTACAAGAGCTTATTTTTGGTGTTTTAATCGGCGCTATTTTTACAAAATGGTATCGTTCTGAGCAAAAGGACCCTGATAAAATTACTGCCGATGCATTAAAGGCACACCAACAGAAATGGGAAAGAGAACATCAACATCAGCTGTAATAATTGAAATTTATTTTGTATAAGGGGTTTTGTGAATGGAATTGCAAATTTTGCCTACTATTAGTACATCATTTATTGTAATAAGTGCTGTACTTGTAGCAATTGGTTGGGGCTTAATTATAAAGGGAAAAGTAGAAGCACATAAAAAGGTTATGTTAGCTGCTGGTGTTGCTGCACTTTGCTTCTTTATCATCTACGCTTCACGTACGGTCTTTATTGGTAATACAGCTTTTGGTGGCGGTGAGGATTTAAAACCTTACTATACATTCTTTTTAATTTTCCACATTACATTAGCAACGGCTGGAGCTGTGTTTGGACTAGTTAGTATTATTTCAGGTTTAAAAACAAACATTAAGCTTCATAAGCGAATTGGGCCAATTACAAGTATTATTTGGTTCTTTGTAGCCGTAACAGGTGTTATGGTGTACATGTTACTGTATATATTATTTGAGCCAGGCGAAACAACGTCTGTTATTAAAGCGATTTTAGGATTTTAACATAAAAATCTCCCTCCTTACTCTTGAGAAGGTGGGAGATTTTTTGTAGAAGGCTGATTAAATAAAGAAAGAGCAACGACAACGAGTAGAGGGCCGATTAAAATACCGAGAAAACCAAATATTTTAAAGCCGATAAACATTGCGATAAAAGTGGAGAGCGAAGAAAGACCAATTTTATCACCAATAATTTTTGGCTCAATCATTCGACGTATTAAAAATAGGATGACTGTCAGTACAACTAAGGCAATAGCAAAGACGTAATCACCAGTAAATGCTTTGTAAATTGCCCAAGGTAACAGTAAAATAAATGAGTCTAAAAAGGGAATAATATCTAAGACGACAATTAAAAGTGCTAATATAAAGGGAAATGGTGTTTTTAATAAAAAAAACGATATTAAGGCGACCGCAAATATACAAATTCCAACAAGTAATTGAGCTTTTATAAAGCCGAATAAGGCCACTTTAACACGCTCTCCGATAAAAAGGATTTTTTGATGGTAATGAAAAGGGATTGGTGCCAATAGTCTTTGGTTGATGGATGGTAAATCTAAAAGTAGCATATATAGCACTATCCAATACACGAAAATATCAAATAATAGAGATGGTATATAGGAGAGTAACGACGACCAATCATTAATATTTGTTAAGGAAAGTGCAAATTTTTCAATGGAAGATAGCCCTCGTCCAATCATTACTTGAATTTGTGCCACAAGATCTAAAGGTAAATGGTACGTATAATTGGCTAGCTTGGATTGGATTTGAATCCATAGTGCTGACAATTGGTTAAGATAATCTGGAATATGAATAATAAATGATGAAAATTGTTTCCAGCTTATATAGCCAATGAGAATACATAATAGTAATGTTATACAAAAAAAGAAAACTAAAAAAATTGAGACGATGATTTTACGCTTTTTTCGAAATCGTTCGCTCATTCGAATAATGAAAGGCTCTAATAATAGTGCGGTTACATAGGCAAGAAGTATAGGAAAAGATAAGGATAAAAACCAAAGTAAAATTAATCCTATAGCGATAACGATTATAGGATGGCGAAAAAAGGGTCTTTTAAAAAATTCTATCAAGTATCTCACCTACATCATTTGAAAGATATAGTTAGTATGAGAAGAAAAAATTTTTTTACTCAAAATAAAAAAGACTGGACCACCAGTCTTTTCTTAATAATCATACATATACATTTTTATGACAGCTTGCATTTTAGCAGCAAGTAAACATGAACTTAATTAATGTAGCATCAATGCCATCGTTTTAGGTCATGAATATGCAAAGACATTGGCTTAAGCGTTAACAGTTTCCAACGCTTTTTTGTTAGAAGGAGACTCAACTACGAATGCTTCTAAGTCTAATCTTACTTTTTTTAAGATTTCATCACATTTTTTTACAAGATGAGCTGGGAACACTTCATCGTCACCATACTCAACACCATGTGGATAGTAGTATTTACCAAGAGCTGGTTTCATTAATGTAAGGACAGCATCGTGTGCACCAACATCACCTGATTGCGCATATGCGAATACGCGTAGGTAGTAACGGCCTTCACGAGTATCGAAACGACGGTCGAAAGTCATGCGTTCGTAATCCCAAGCACCGTCACATTCTAATCCATTATTTTTCATAATGTTTTCAATTAGTTCTTGGTCAGCTGTTAAATTTTCAAGGTTAGTATTCTCAAAATACATCTAATAATCCTCCTTTAGCTTTTCGTACAAAGTATACGCTCATTTTTATAATAGAGCATATTTGACATTGTTGCAATGACAACATTGTGTCAAGACGTTTACAATTGATATAATAACTTACAATAATGGGGAAGAAAGGGGTCGAGTATGAAAGCTTTATTTCGCATTTTAATTGCCTGTGCAACGATTGCGTTTATCGGCTTTATGTTCTTTAGTACGCCCAAGGAAAATGAGCCACTAGAAGGACCAAATGCCAGCTCAAATATTATTCCGAAAACAGAACTGGAGCAGCCAGAAGTTGGAGCGATGACACGTCCGCAAAGTGGTATGTCGACATTAATTGGCCAAGGAATACAAGTTGTCTTAGAACAATATGGTGAACCAGCAAGGAAAGAGCCTTCATCGTTTGGTTACGAATGGTGGGTTTATAAAACAAGTGTATCAACATTTTTTATGTTAGGTGTACAAAATGATGTTGTGACACAAGTATACATAGCGGGTGATAAGCTAGATGCTACACCTTTTAAAATAGGTCAGAAGCGGGACGATATTTACCGAATGACCATTATTGATTATGAAGTAGCTGCCAATGTCGGGGAGAATATTTTCATTTTCTCTATGAGTGAGGAAGATATGCAGACTAGACTACTTATAAAATTTGATGGGCTGTTTGCACAGCTTTATATTGATAGCGAAACGAGTGCACTACAAGGTGTTCGCTTCACTGATAGCGAGACGCTCGTACTCCATCAACCTTATGAAATGATTTACCAAGGGGAGCTTGTTAGTCCTACACCGCCTTCCTCCTTTTTACAGCAGGACATCAATGAAGCAAGTACGGCACAGCTTGATGATTTAATTAATGTCACGCGTGTTCATCATGATTTAGCGCCGTTGGCATTTGATGAAAAATTAGAGGAAGTAGCTAAATTGCACAGTGAAGATATGAAGGTGCAAAATTTTTCTGGTCATGAGTCCCCAACAAATGGAGATTTAAAGAAACGTTTAGACACACATGAAATTGCTTATAGTAATGCGAATGAAAACCTTGCCACAGCATACTTTGATGCGATTGAAGCAATGCATGGCTGGCTAAATTCACCTGAACATCGCAAAGTGATTTTAAACGATAAATATACTGCTGTAGGATCAGGTGTCTTTTTAAATTACTATACACAAATTTTTGTGGAGCCATCGAAGGAAAAAGATGATAATGAAGAATCCGTAGAGGAAACTGAGAGTGACAGTCACTCAAACAATTCTGAATTTTTACGGCGCTACCAGTAGGGTTAACTAAGTAAAAATTTATGCGGGGACAGCTCAAAACGTAAGAGGCAACAAACTGTACGACAGCGAGGTTAGCCGCTTACTGAAAAGCGAATTGGATTTTTTCGATATAGTGCCCATGTTAAGTGACAGGCACTCAAACAATATTATTTATAGAAGATTGTCTTGATTAATTCAAGACAATCTTTTTTTGTGCTTAAAATCGGCAAAAGCGAACGACTAATATTTTTTGTACTGGTTAATGGATTGCAATATTCCACCTTTAAAATAGCCCGTTTAACTGGCATGAGGAGGCATCTACATTTTTCGTCACACCGTTACAAAAGCCGTCATATGATAGAGAACTGAAAGGAGGATGAGACATTGCAATTAGCTGAGCTATTGAAAGATTGGCCATGTAGTGTAACTGGTGGATCCATTCGTACAATAATTACTGGTGTAGAGGATTATGCACAAGCGGTGAAACCTGGAGATATTTTTATTGTGCGAAAAGGAAAAAAAACATCGGGCAGTCGTTTTGTAAAAGAAGCACTGGCAAGAGGAGCTGCGGCCGTCGTATCCGAGGAAAGTATTGCAATACCATTCAGCGATCAAAACATTCCTTTCGTTTGGGTACCGAATACCGCTTTGTTTTTATCGTATGCAAGCGCAAAGCTAGCTGCTTTTCCAGCTGAAGCTTTGTCGGTAATTGCCATAACAGGAACGAATGGAAAAACAACAGTAAGTCATTTTGTAAGCCAATTACTAAAGGCTTTACATAAAAATGTAGCAGTTATTGGAACAGTAGGCTTCTTCGTTAATGGGCAAAAACAACAAACAGAATATGAGCAATTAACAACATTACAAGCAAAAGAGCTCCATCCTATTTTAAAACAATGTGTTCGTCAAGGTGTTACACATGTTGTTTTAGAAGCTTCCTCAATGGGATTGCAACAACATAGACTTGATCATTGCGACATTGATTGTGGAGTATTTCTAAATTTATCAGAGGATCATATAGAAGACCATGGGGGGCTAGAAGCGTATAAACGTGCTAAAAAGAGGTTAGCCGATTTATCTAAAAAAATTGTGTTAAACGGAGACGATAATTTTTGCCGATCCGTTGGTATTTACGACAAGAAAAAATCTTGCTCATTTGGCTTTGACAATCACAATGATTTACATATCCAAATTGTGAGTGAAACCATTGGAAAAACTGTACTATGTTTGCAAACGTCAACGAGTGAGCACATCATTGCTATACCTTTTGTTGGTAAGTATCATGTGCAAAATGCAGTAGCTGCATTCATGGCGGTATGGCGTTTAGGCTTCTCTATGGATGAAGTAGCTGAACATATGTGGGAACTAAGATTACCAGAAGGTAGACTAGAGCGCATAGATAACCCTCTTGGGATTGAAGTGTATGTAGATTACGCACATACGGCTGAGGCATTGCAGGCAGTATTACAAACCTTTGATAGTAAGAAGACCATCTACCTTGTGTTTAGTTGTGGTGGCAATAGAGATAAGGCAAAACGTTTTGCAATGGGTGCTGTAGCAAGCAAGTATGCAGATGTTATTTTTTTAACAACTGATAATCCACGAGATGAGGACCCTATATTAATTAATGAAAGTATTATTGCTGGTTTTTCAGAACAGCAATATTATGAAATTTTTTTAGACCGTAAAGTTGCGATCCATCAAGCATTGGCTAAAGCGCAAAAAGGAGATATTGTGCTTGTTGCCGGAAAAGGGCATGAACAAACACAGCAAATAAAAAATCAAAAATTCCCTTTTTCCGATCAACAATGTATTAAAGATTATTTCTCTGTTATGACTGACGGCGCTGAATAACGAAGAACGAAGCGGTGGCAATTGCCAGTTTACGACCAGTTTCATCCTCAATGTCACATTCCATTACAAGCGTTTGACGTCCTTTATGAACAAAACGACCTCGTGCAATTAACTCTTTATTGGTCGTAGTGGCGATATAGGACACGTTAATATTTGTTGTCACAACATTATAGCCTGCTGGAACAGAACGCGATGCGAGTCCGCCCATTGCGGCATCAGCTATTGTCGCAATGATCCCTCCATGCGGAACTTTAATGGTATTGTGAATCACGGGCGTAATCGGTATCCGAACTTCACTACTGTCTGGCTCGAAGTTGCCTACCATATGTAAAGCAGCATTGATATAACGGCGGTGTATACCTTGTTGTTTATCGTGAATACCATTTAGCAAGTGTAATAATACTTCCTCATCCTCCGCTGTACTATTTTGTAAAATAGTAGCGAGTAATTCTTCAATTTGTCCTTTAGATGATGTTACCAATTTTAAAACTCCTTCATTTAGAAATATCAATAATGTAAAATTACCATAAAATCTGTTATGATGGGTATTAGATTGGGGGAATTAAAATGATGATAACCTCTGAATGGGCAATCATTTTAGATGAGGCCGATGCGCTTTGCGAAATGATTCTTTCCTCCGAACCTGCGAATACGCTTAGGTTAGCGTATAATGCCGTTTATAGCGATAGTGAGCTGGTTGAAGCTATTTATGCATTTGGTCGCATGAAGGAGCAATACGAAGATGTACAACGTTTCGGAAAATATCATCCGGATTATCATACAATTATGAAATCGATTCGTCAGCAAAAGCGCTCACTCGATTTAAATGAAAAGATTTCAGCATTAAAGTTAGCTGAAAATGATTTTCAAGATTTACTAGATGAAATAAGCTTGCTTATTGGGAAAACTGTTTCTGAAGCAGTAAAAGTACCAGTAAGTAATCCGTTTTTCGCATCCAATTCTTCTTGTGGAAGCGGTTGTGGGTCAGGTGGCTCATGCTCCTGTTCTGCATAATAGAAATCGTGTCAAAATGACACTGCTTCATGGAAAGACACAATACCTCTCAAGGTGTTGTGTCTTTTGTTGTGTAAATTCATAACCTTAAAGTAGGGAAGGAGCAAAATATTTTATATGTAGATGCTACTAGTTGAAGCCGTGCCTGCGGAAAGGGAGTGCCTGGAACGGAAATCAACGCGTCTTATTTCTATGTACTCGGTAGAAGCATATCAAATGGACACTGCTTCTATTTTTTTTACAATAAAAATTATATAGTAAGTATGTAAGAAAAGTTGGGAAAAGGGGGCAATGAAATGAATACATATCGAATTGCTGTTATTCCAGGGGACGGTATTGGAAAAGAAGTAGTACCAGCAGCGATAGAAGTTTTAGACAAGGTTGCACAATTAGATGGAAGTTTTCAATTTGAATGGACAACATTTCCTTGGGGCTGTGATTATTATTTAGAAACAGGGAAAATGATGCCTGATAATGGGATTGAACTATTAAAGAGCTATGACCAAATCTTTTTAGGTGCGGTCGGAATGCCAGATTTAGTACCAGATCATATTTCCTTATGGGGATTACTAATTAAAATTCGCCGTGAAATGAAGCAATCTATTAATGTACGTCCAGCAAAGCTACTACAAGGTTTACCATCGCCATTACGTAACCCAAATGGCTTTGACTTTGTTGTTGTACGTGAAAACTCAGAAGGAGAATATTCGGAGAGTGGTGGTCGTATTCATAGCGGCCAGGATGAAATTGCTATACAAAACGCCATCTTTACGAGAAAAGGTACTGAACGTGCGATGCGTTACGCCTTCAATATGGCTAAAACACGTCGTCAGCATGTTACAAGTGCAACAAAATCCAATGGTTTAACTTACAGTATGCCATTTTGGGATGAGGTTTTTGAAGAAGTCGGTAAAGATTATGAAGCGATTGGACAAGCGACGAATCATATTGATGCGCTAGCAGCTTTCCTAGTGATGAAACCAGAAAATTTTGATGTAATCGTTGCTTCTAATTTATTTGGCGATATTTTAACAGATTTAGGTGGAGCTATAATGGGAAGTATCGGTATTGCTCCTGCAGCTAATTTAAATATTGAACGCGAATATCCTTCTATGTTTGAACCAGTGCATGGCTCCGCGCCAGATATAGCGGGTAAGGGAATTGCTAATCCGCTTGGTCAAATATGGACAGGTAAAATGATGCTTGATTTTTTAGGTTATCAAGAGCTCGGTACTAAGGTGCTAAATGCAATGGAGGCGACATTGGCGCAAGGCATAAAAACTGGAGATTTAGGGGGAACTGCTACAATGAGGGAGGTAACGGATGCAATTTTAGCTCAATTATCTCAATGATATTATTAAAAGATAAAGGTAAGAGCATATACGATAGTTGCTCTTACCTTTATGTCTTCAATCATGTGCTTGTAGTAATTCAACTGCAATATCAGGTCGATCGGTAATAATCCCTTTTGCACCGTTATTAATTAATTTACTCATCGTTACTGAATCGTTAATTGTCCAATAATGGACAGGGATGTTTAAGTTATTTAAAAACTGAATAAACTTTGGTGAATCGAGCGAAACAACACCTGATTTTGGAGGAATTTGAAATACGTCTACTTTTGGATGATATAAATGTCCGAATTGGCTTGAGAATGAAGCAAATGCTTTGCGTACATCTGATTCACCTGCGCCAAGCGCAACTTGATTTTGCGCATATAAATTAAAACGGTCAATTTGTTCACCATAAAAGCTAGTCACAACGACATGATCCTCTGCATGAAGTTCTTCTATTAATCGCCATAGTTTTGAAGGCATTAAACTACCTTCATACGTATCTGGTGCATCTTTAATATCAATATTGATTAACATATTTGGATAGCTTTCTAGTAGTTCACGTAGTGTAACAACGTCAACTTTTTTATCCTTATAAGGTAACTCACCTGCTAAATCTTCAAATTGATAGCCATGATTCAATGCGTTTATTTCTGCTAATGTCATTTCTGATACGGATCCATAACCATCAGTCGTACGGTCTACGGTAGCATCATGGAAGACAATAATTTCTTCGTCTTTAGTTAAGCGAATGTCTATTTCAAAGCCATCTACACCTAATTGTGCAGATTTTTCAAAAGCAAGCATTGTATGCTCAGGTTCTAAATGTGCTCCGCCGCGATGTGCGAGAATGATCGGGCGATCAAATTGTAATGCTTGTTTCCCTTCACGCTGTTGAGGTTTGGAAATAGCTTTACTACCTGCCCAAGCAGCTGCACTGGCTGCTGCTATTGCAATAGCTATCTTCGTTTTCTTACCCATATTCGTCCTCCTTAACAATCAAATTAATATAAAAGGTGCTGGCGAATTCACTTGCAATGTTCAAGCTAAAGCACTTTTATCTAGCATGAGAGAAAGTAAATCTGTCGATAAACGCGCTATGCTTTTCCATTATAACGGAAAAATGAGCGTTCTGTCAGCTAAACTCTGTTGCTATCATTTTCCGGTCTATGGTATGCTTTTATGTAAGAAATGAGGGGAAACTATATGAACGAACGACAAGGGCTAATCGTTTACGTCCATCAATTAAAACATGCGAAATCACTTCGAAAATATGGTCATGTTCATTACATTTCTCGGAAGCAAAAGTATGTAGTATTATATTGCAATCGAGAGGACATTGAAATGATGACAATAAAATTACAACGCCTTCCATTTGTGAAAGACGTTGTAGAATCTTATCGTCCCTTCGTTAAAACTGAGTTCGAAAATGCAAAGCCAGATAAAGCGAAGGAATACGACTATAAAGCGGGGCTATAACGTCAGTTTAATGCAGGAATATAGTGATGAAGTCTCATTATTCCAATTAAGTATTGATAAAATAGTTTTGGCTCCGAAAATATAGATGAGTGCTTTATTTCTACAACAACCGCTTTTCGACCTAGTTGTTCAATACTTTCTTCGAACATCATTTGACGCTTGGAAGGCTTTTCTTCATTGAATGGAATGCCTTCGCGACAAATATAGATCGGCATGAATTTACTGTCTCCGACTGGTTTTAAAGCGATAGCTAAAGAAGCTACCTTTTTATCTTCTTTTGTAGATGTTAGTATAAAGGCTTGGTGAAAGCGACCTTGATTCGTTTTAATGATTTCAAGTAGTTCATAAACATCGCCATAGCCTTCTCCTAATTCTATAAATTGTTGTGGCATTTAATATTGCACATCCTTTCCAATACACATAGTATCATGCTGCGGGAGGTCAAGCACATGAAATTTGCAGTCAGTTTTTTTTCAATTTTAGTATTAGTTGTATCGGGTGTGTTGTTTTTCCAATATCAGGCGTATTCTTCGGATTTAGAGACAGGAAATGGTACATTCCATTATTCGCAGGAAATTGAGATTGTCTATCGTGAAAATAGTCTAGATATTCGTCATCATTTTAAAAACTTACCAAATCAAAAGGTAAAAATAAAATGGCCTGAAGATGCGACAAACCCAACATGTTTTATCGATAACGAAAATAGTTGTAATCGTTTATCTGAGGAAGTCTCCTATTTTGAAAAAGGAGAAACAAAATCACAATCTGTTTCATACATAATCCCAATTGAGGGTGGCCTAAAAGATAAAATGTTGCTTCAAAATATCTTTGCCACGTTAACGAATGGAGAAGTATCATATTCAGTCATTCATATTTCAACAGATAGTAAAACTGTCGGACAATGGATAACAGGTCTACCTTTAGTTGGTCAGCAACAATTATCACTTGTTAACTACACAATGTTTAGCGGCAATGGTACAGCGAGTGATTTATATTGGCAGGCTGGTGAGCTAACAGCGCAAGAGCAAACACCTGTGTTAACAATTTATGCACAGCAAGCAATTTCAAAGGATTTCCTAAAGTCACTTGAAAATTTAAAGTTTTTAAATGATGAGCATATTGCGATTATACAAGAGAAAAATCCTGTTGCGCAGCATGACGAACGTTTATTATTTTTACCAACGCTCACAGCACAAGCAGTTGAGCAAGAAGTAATCCTTTCGCAAATTCATTCACAATATAATTTTGAAAATTCACCAGCATGGTTGGCTGAAGTTGTGGCATCCTATTTAGTGAAGGATACGATTGGTTCAGAGAAGACAAAGGAAATGGTGCAGACATTAAAAGACTACATGACGGCAAGCCAGCAGTTAGCATGGCAGGAAGCGATGGATAACCTAGGACAAGCATCCATTTCTCCAGAAACAATGGATAAGCTACTTTCAACTGTATTGAATGGAAAAACTTCTTATTTCCAATTAAATGCAGCACAAGAAAATGGTACGTATCCATTATTAATGGAAGATGAGCGTAGTATTTATGTAGATGGCATTCATAAAAAAGATGTGCATGTTATTTTATATGAAGGTCAAGTATTATACAGTGCAGACACATTACTACCTTACCTAGGATATACAGCAGGCGAAGGGAAAAACGGTTATTATGTAAATAGTGACAATCGAACATTCCGCTTCCCGAAAGAATCTGGATTCTACGTGTTCAATCAACGTAGATATTCCACAATATCTGATCCAATTATAAAAATTGTTGATCATTATTATGTAGAAGAAGCTTGGCTACAACGACTATTTTTAGTAGAACTACAAAAAAGTGATGGTCGCATTCAAGTTTTAACACAAGCACAAGAATAATTTTTTGCAGCGGAGGAGTTCTTTCGCTGCAAAAATGCTTTCTATTTGTAACAGAAAGTACGGTGAAATACATCTATGAGAGTAGTAGCAGGAGAACGTAAAGGAATGCCGTTAAAGGCAGTTGCAGGGAGTACAACAAGACCTACAACAGACAAAGTAAAAGAATCCATATTTAATATAATCGGTCCGTTTTTTGATGGTGGAACAGCACTGGATTTATTTGCAGGGAGCGGCGGGTTAGGAATAGAGTCGCTCAGCAGAGGTGCAGAACATGCTATCTTTATTGAAAAGGACGCTAAAGCATATCAGGTATTGCAGGAAAATATTAAGAAGTGTCGGTATGAAAACTGTTCTGAGCTTTTTCGTATTGATGCAAAGCGCGCTGTGAAAGCGCTCTTAAAGCGTGATATTTCGTTTAATCTTGTATTTTTAGATCCGCCTTACCACCATAAAGAATACTATGATTTAGTACAGGTGCTTGTCGATCATGATAAAGTACAACCTAATGGTATTATTTTATGTGAACATGCAAAAGAAGTAGAATTACCAGCTAGTTTTGGTGCTTTTCTATTACAGAGACAAGAATCATATGGCGGAACGATTATTTCGGTCTATCGTTGTGCTGGGGAAGAGGGAGAGTAAGTTGGAGAAAATTGCTGTTGTTCCTGGAAGTTTTGATCCTGTTACATTTGGTCACCTAGATATAATTAAGCGTGCAGCTGATGTTTTTGATATTGTCTATGTTGCAGTTTTAAACAATTCATCAAAGAACCCGTTATTTTCTGTAGAGGAACGTATGGCGTTAATGGCAGAAGTGACAAAGGAATTGCCGAATGTACGAATTGAGAGTTCTTCAGGTCTGCTTATTGATTATGCGAAAGAAAAGAATGCAAAAGCGATTGTCCGCGGCCTTCGAGCGGTTTCAGATTTTGAATACGAAATGCAAATTACTTCGATGAACCGCTTTCTTGATGAAACGATTGAAACATTTTTTATCATGACAAAAAATCAATATTCGTTCTTAAGCTCTAGCATTGTGAAAGAAGTAGCGAAGTATGGTGGCAATGTGCATGAACTTGTTCCAGCTTGCGTGGAACAAGCTTTAAAAGAAAAATACGGTTTTGCTAAATAACAAATAGAGGACTATAGACAACTCGAAAAATTCCGAGTGCTGTCTGTAGTCCTTTTTTATTTGTGTGAGTGCCTGGCACTTTCTACGGGCATGAGACAAGCCGTAGCCTTCCTTGTCGCGTCTTACGTTTCGTGCTTTTTGCAGGAGTCAAACGGTCTTGGCAGACAAAATTGTGTGAGTGTCAGGCACTTTTTATTTTAAGAAAAAAAGAGCATAAATAGTAGGCACAATGATTATGCTAAGAAGGCGAAATTTGATATATGGTCTGACTGAAAGCTTGGCTGATTTTGCAATTACGAAAATTTGTAAATGGATACTAATGCTTTGCATTGTCAGCATAATGACAACCAGCAATGATAAGTACTGGAAATCGCCGAATTCTGTGACAGTCATTTTTAATCCGTTTGTTACTTCTAGTATAGCGGCAATAGCATGTTCGACTGATTGTGGAAGATTGGGCAACATTTTATCTAAGCTTTGTTGTAAAATCGTTTGAATCGTAGTGAAAAAAATAATGGTCGTTCCAACTAACAAAATGGTTGGTGCTGTTTCTTTTATGCTTTCTGAAAATGGGGATGAATACAAGGTGGTATTGTGTATAGAAATAGTAGGTGGATCGGTTTTACGAAATAAAAAATAACCGACTACTAAGCAACAAATATTAAAACTATGTAGTAAACATAAAAACAGCCAACCAAACGTATTACTGTGTAATAAATCAAGGCTAACAAAGCCTAATACAAAAAGAGGGCTAGGTGCATGACAAACGGCGAGTAAAAAATTTGCCTCTTTAGGGTGCAATTGTCCACTGTTTTTTAGATACACAATGGTTGTAGCTCCTGTTGGATAACCACCGAGAGCGCTTATTAAGTATGCTTGTACGTATAAAGAAACTCGTTTTGTTTTTGCGCGCATGGGAGCGGTTAAACGAAGTAGCCATTGCGTTAAAATAAGATAAGGTAGTAAATACGGAAATAACGCCTCCATAAATAGATTCAATCCTAAATCTGTACCAGTATGAGCAGTTTGTGGGAATAACAAGAGTAATAGGATAAGAAGTATGCAGAGCGCTATTTGAATTGTCGCAAACATGTGATCATCTCGTTTCAACTTTTTGTCATTCACATAGGCAAATGCTAAAATTAATATATGTGAAAAAGGCAAAAACATGAACTACTGGTTTTTGCATGCGTCTTGGGAGGTGTCCATTCAATGAAGAAAAAAATTGGTTTTTATGCAGTGTTTTTAGTCGCGCTTTGTTTTTTAATGCTATACCGACTAGACGCGTATATTATGAAGCCTGGAAGTGCATACGATGTAAGTAAATTTGTGAGTGTTGCTAATAATCATACGGATGAAGCGGGCTCAATGAGTTTAATGACAGTTGCTATGCAGCAAGCCACACCGTTTTCGTATCTATGGGCGAAAACGCAAAAATATGAAAAAATAATGGATATTCAACAAGTAAGAAATCCATTAGAGGATGACGAGGAATATAATATCCGACAGTTAAAGTTAATGTCTGACTCTCAATTTAATGCAAAATATGTGGCCTTTCAAAGAGCTGGGTTAGAGACGAAAATACACTTCAATGGTGTATTTGTATTAAATGTCTTAGATGGTGGCGCCTCAGATGGTTTATTAAAAGCTGGTGATGAAATAACAAAAGTGGACGGTACAGAAATTTCGAATCAACAAATGCTTGTTGATTTGTTGTCAACAAAACAAATAGGTGACAAAGTGACCATTCAATTATTACGAAATCAAAAAGAACAAGAAGAAACGATTACTTTGAAGGAAATTCCTCAAACAGAGCAAAAAAAAGCTGGGTTAGGAATTACCTATGCAGAAAGTAAGTCGATTGAAACGAATCCAAGTGTCACAATGCATACAGAAGATATTGGTGGTCCTTCAGCAGGTCTTATGTTTACACTGGAAATTTTAAATCAATTATTGGATGAGGATTTAACAAAAGGCTATGCAGTAGCTGGAACTGGTGAAATGCTTATTGATGGAACAGTTGGGCGAATTGGTGGTATTGATTACAAAATCATTGCAGCCGATCGAGATGGCATGGAAATCTTTTTTGCACCTGATGATGAAATCTCAACTGAAATGAAAGCGAAGTATCCAGAATTAGAATCAAATTATGCAACGGCAGTGAAAACAGCTAAAGAGATCGGTACAAAAATGAAAATTGTACCTGTGAAAACGGTCGATGATGCAATTGCGTATTTAAAACAATTAAAGGCTAAATAAATGCCTATTTGCGTTTGTTTAAAGAGAAAAAGTGTTAGATTGATGGCCATCAATCTAACACTTTTTGCTATGCTGAATGTTCATTAAGGTAGTTGTTTGCTCTATAACACAATCAGCTGCGAACACGTTGCATCTTATTAATTTGCTAAAATCGAATGGGGGGCGTTTGGAAATCCTTCGGTAATGGGGATTTCTGGGACCCTTGCTCTATGCTAAAGTTATATACTTCAGCAGCGTGTATATCTACAGCGAGCATAGTATCATTTGTAGAAGCAACGCGACTTATTAACGGTAGTGTAAAGTCTTTTTTATGCATACCTAAATACGCTTGTCCTTGCGCACTCATGCCGAGTAATCGAATTGTAGAAGGGGATTGGAAGCTCTTCAGTTGCTCCTTCGTAAAACCAGTGTAAATATGTGTCAGCATGCGTTGCAGACGTGTCCAAGTATAGCGTTTAGATTTTATTTTCTCCATAAAGCTACTAAATGAGCTACTCGTCTTCGCTGCTTTTAGTAGTGCGTGCTCTATGCCCTCTGTTACTTCCGCATAGCGCGTTAGCTCACTTGCTGTATGCCGAATAAGGGTAAACTGTAAAAACGGCCAAAACGCCTCCCAACTAGCAAAATTTTTATGTTGCTCATACCAATCTTGCAAATAATGAAAGGAAGCTTGCGGGAGTACATCACGAACGCTTTGTAATGTGCCTGTCGTCGCAAGTGCTTTACGAATACCGGTGGCACTTGCAATTGATGCGCCCTCCTGCATAGCGTCGTGATATCCTGCTGCTATACGTGGAATCGTTAAAGGCTTAATAGCACTCCCTAGTGTCATAGCCGCTTCTATATAATGGAATCCTAGTATATTGTTTGGTTGTGCTAAGTCAATGTATGTAGCAGGAAACTTTTGTGAAAGCTGTTCATAGGCATAATGTAAGCTTTTAGGATAGCTAACACCTGTTTTAACGCTTTCTTTAATAAGTGCGTCATATTCGGTGCGGTGCTTCGTAATTAAATGGTACGTATTCATAAAGGGTTGTATTGAGCCATCTTCGCTACCGAAGGCAAAAGCATCACAGCGAATTGCCGATAATAATGCAATCGCCCCCTTTGCGAAATCCGTAGCGGGTGCGGTACTATAGACATACGGTAGCTCAATTACAATATCAACTCCGCTAGCGAGGGCCATTTTTGTACGTGTCCATTTATCTACCATGGCAGGTTCACCGCGCTGCAAAAATGTACCGCTCATAACAGCAATTGCTATATCTGCTTGCGCTACTTTTTTTGCCTGTTCTAAGTGATAAGCATGTCCATTGTGAAAAGGATTATATTCAACAACAATACCAACTGCTTTCATTACGTAAAACCCCCTTTATTTCTATTTGGTGCTTCTTGTTTCTGACCAATCACGTTGCTACAAATAGTTTTATAGTGCCTTTAGCTATTCTTTGCACATTGCTATTGAAATTTTTGTATAGGTTGTGTATTGTGGCTAAGTAGCATAATTATGATGTACTTAATTATAGGTGGGTTTTCGAGTGGTGACAAGAAATTATCTTGACATCTATTTTTACACATTATATAATCAACAGTGTTGTCTCGAGGTGATTAAACGAATGAAATGGTCAATTCATCAATTATCTAAATACCGTCAAGACGGAATGCCGATCGATACCTATGTCCAATTGGATGAGGTGATGGAGCGAAACCAGGATATTCGAGCAATTTCGCCCGTTCATGTAAAAGGGCTATGTACATTCGGTGCATCGCAAATGACTTGTCAGCTTACTGTGACAGCAACGTTAACACTCCCGTGTGCTCGCACTTGGGAAGATGTTGAGTTTCCTATCAACGTTGAGACAGTTGAAATGTTCAGCTGGATTGACGAAGAAAAAAGAGGGGAAGATGACGGTGATATTCACTATATAGATGGTGATGTTATCGACATGAAGCCAGTTATTGAGGAGTTAGTTCTTCTTGAGGTCCCAATGCAAGTATTCAAAGAGAATACCGAAGGACAAGTGCATGGTGGTAAAAACTGGTCTTACGCAACTGATGAAGACGTGGAACTTCACAAAAAAACTGACGAACCAAAAGTGGATCCAAGACTAGCTGATTTAGCTAAGTATTTTGATCAAACAGACGAATAGACGATCTGTAAGGAGGTGCCATCAATGGCTGTACCATTTAGAAGAACTTCTAAAACTGCAAAAAGAAAGCGTCGTACGCATTTCAAACTATCTGTACCTGGTATGGTAGCTTGCCCAAACTGTGGTGAAGCAAAATTATCACACCGTGTTTGCAAAGCTTGCGGACAATACAAAGGTAAAGAAGTAGTAAGCAAATAATACAGTGTTTGCTCACTTAAAAGGCTAGTAGAGAGACCATGGCTCTTTACTAGCCTTTTTGTTTATGTGAAGTGACAGAATTTTTAATAAATATTATAAAGTTATATAGTACTATAATAATTGTGTGATACAATTTATTTAACTTGTAGTCAGTGGGGGCTTAGGGGTTTTTATTTGGCTCCGATTACACTAAACATAATTGAAGGGGACTAAGGGGGAACAGTAGTGGCTTATATAATTGACAATCAAGATGGGATTATGACATTTACTATAAATCGTGAGGAAAAGCGTAACGCTGTGAACGATGAGGTAATGAATGGTCTTCGGGAAGTAATTACATATATACAAAATCATGACGATGTGCGTTTTTTAGTCGTGACAGGAGCGGGGGAAAAATCTTTTTGTTCAGGTGGCGATTTATCGGAGTTTCATTCCCTTGAAACGGAAGATGAAGCGTTTGGTATGTTAAGTAAGATGGGTGAGATTTTATATGATCTTGCTACATTACCAGTACCGACGATTGCGTTAATCAATGGAACAGCTGTAGGTGGAGGTTGTGAGATAGCGACTGCTTGTGATTTTCGCTTAGTGGCGAGTCATGCTAAATGTGGCTTTATTCAAGGAACATTAGCAATTACAAGTGGCTGGGGTGGCGGTACATACTTATTTGAACGAGGTTTACGTCATGATCGCGCAATGAAGATGCTAGTGGATGCAAAGCCATATCCAGCTGATTTACTATATGACATTGGTTGGGCGATGCGCGTATTTGAGGGATCGAAGCAACTTGCATTAAATGATTTTATTGAACATATGCGTAAAATTCATCCTTCTGTGCACAAGGCATATAAAGAAATTGAACTTCGTAAATGGCGTGAACGTAATATGTATGAGCGTGTAATGGAGGAAGTTCGCACATGTGCAAAATTGTGGGAGAGCGAAGCACATCATGAGGCAGTTAATAATTTTCTAACTAAAAAGAACAATAAATAGCGTATAGTGGCAGTGATTACATTCAAACATAATCACTGTCTTTTTTCGTCCTGTGATTCTATTTTGCCTGATAACGCATATAGTAGTAAAAAATGTGAGGGTGATAGATTATGGAACTGAAAAAAAGAAAAGATCAATGGACGAAGGAAGACGATGAAAGATTAGCAGAAATCGTCTTGCATAATGTGCAAAATGGGAAAACGCAGTTAGAGGCATTTGAAATGGCTGCGGATGAACTCGGACGTACAAAACAAGCGTGTGGTTTTCGTTGGAACAAGACGTTACGCGGGCAATATAGTCAATCGCTTTTAGCTGTTCGCAATCAACCTCAACAATCTATGCGAAGTCATTTAAAATTAGCGTTAACGAGTTTTGATGAATTGACAGAAGCTTATCAAAGTCTTGAGATTAAACATCGGGAATTACAAAATGAACATGAAAAGCTAGTGAAGTGGTTACAGCAAGGCTATTCTTTAATGAAAGATTAACGGGTCGAAGGGAAAATGATTGTAAGTAGATCGTTACGTTCCTTTTCAAAGAAAGAGTAAGGTCTTTTAAGAAAATGATGCAAAAGAAGTCATAGGATGTAAACGCTAACGTCGACTCAACATTTTACCTACTTGGTCGAAAATATCCATTCTTGTATCATAAACACCAGCTAATCTTGTATAATAGAAACACCTGAAAAGGAGGTGTCTCAGATGAATTTCTGAGGCACCTCCTTCTATGGCGTAAAGAAAATGGTGTTTATGGTATTGTAGTACGAGACAAGTAAATACTGGAGAAGTTGTTTAGTACTTCAGTTTAGGCTGTTTAAAGGTTTTTTTATTACTGTTTAGATAGCCTCTTTACATAAAGTGGAGGTGGCGAACGTTGTGAATGTAGTAGTTATTGGAGCTGGTGCAGTCGGTCAGCTAATGGCTAGTTTCTTAGCAGAGGCTTGTTTCGATGTGACGTTAGTTGTAAGAAGACAAGAACAAGCCGATGAGCTTAATTTGAAGCATATAACGAGAGTCCATATAGATGGTACAAAGACAATCCATCAAATTGCTTCTAGCGTTGAGTTAGAGATGCTCCCTCGACCAGATTTAATAGTAGTAGCTGTAAAATATGGTCATTTACAAAATATCTATAAACAATTATTAGGTTTCCCTCAGGAAGTGCCAGTGTTGTTTGTACAAAATGGTCTAGCACATTTTGATGAGGCATTGCGCTTATCACAAAATACAATTGCTTTTTGCTCAGTTTCTTTCGGTGCGCAAACTATTGATTTGACAACTGTTCAACATAGAGGTGTGGGTTTGTGCAAAATAGGAGTAGCGCGTGGAAGTAGTGTTGTATTTGAAAAGTTACTACACTTGAAAAATCCGTTATTTCCAATAGTGTTGGTTGAAAACGCCGAACAAATGCTTTTTGAGAAAGCAGTTTTCAATTGTATGATTAACCCGATAACAGCTGTTTTGCAAATGAAGAATGGGGAGTTAGTTACGAATAAGCACGCATACTTGTTAATGCATACCATATATCAAGAGCTAACAGAGGCTTTTAAAGGCATTGAAAGTACTATTCCGTTTTCAGCAGTAATCGCTTTGTGTGAAAAAACAGCGGCGAATACCTCATCTATGCTAGCTGATCGTATACAAGGGAGAAAAAGTGAGGTAGAAACAATTGTTGGGGCGGTTTTACAAAAAGCTGCTGCGAATGGTTACCCATTACCTACATTGCGAACTTTATATCACCAAGTTCTAGCGCTTGAAGAGAGCGGTGGGCAATCTTGAAAGATTTTTTACATATAGTCATCAGCGTTATTATTTTTTGTCCAATTCTTTTATTTGGCATTGTCTATGTTATTAGTCGAAAGGTTAATATTCGTGGTACCCATGCCTTTGGAGCCGCATCTGATGTAACAACGTTCTGCTTGTTTTTTTCAGTACCGTTGGCAATTGGAGTGCTGTGGGGAGTGAATGTTGGGGCTATTTTAATAATGCTAGCAATAATACTGGCAATTGTTTTTACATATATAGACTGGCGTACAAAAAGAGAAATTGAGGTGAAACCGCTACTTCGGAAAATTTGGCGTTTTTTATTTTTAGTACTTAGTGCAGCATATATTTTGATTTGTATAGTCGGCATGATTCAATCTGTTGTAGAATATTTACACTCTGTATAAGCATTTTCTTTTCATGTTGGAGACAGAAGCGTTAAAATAATAGCATTAAAATGTTTACAAGGAATACGATGATTTAGTGAGTAGAGGAGTTTGTGTTAAATGAAACTGGAGTCAATCCAAGTACCCGTGAAAAATCGTGTGCTAGCAGATTATTGGTCGCCAAATACTGCCATTCATGAGTTTTTTGAATATGAGTATAATGATAAATCGTTTGAAAAGCGGGCGAAATATTTGGAGCAACGAGCGTGTGACCAAAAAGAATTAACAGCAATAATTCGTCAGTTTATGGAGCCGCTTGGCTTATCAGAAAAAGCGAATGAGCATTTGCAACAACTAGAGCAAGGAGCTGTTGCGGTTGTCGGTGGGCAACAAGCGGGTGTATTAACTGGCCCTCTTTACTCGGTTCATAAGGCAATTTCGGTTATATCATTAGCAAAAGAACAAAGTGAAAAGCTTAAACGACCAGTTGTGCCTATTTTTTGGATAGCTGGAGAAGATCATGACTTAGAGGAAATTAACCATACATTTACAATGCATGATATGGATATTAAAAAACGTGCGTATGGTGAACGTTCTCGAAGAAAAACAATGGCATCGACAACAAGCATAAACAAAGAAGCGATGGTTCAACTAATTAATACGATCATTAAGGATTTTGGAGAAACAGCGCACACTGAAAAAATGTTCAATCAACTATTGGAGGCATTGAACAATAGTGAAACATTCACAGATTTCTTTGCACGACTAATGAACGAGTTGTTTAAAGAAGAAGGGCTGCTAATGATTGATGCGGCAGATGTGAACTTCCGTCATTACGAACGTAATAATTTTGTGCAGCTTATCAACCATAGTGAGGAAATTGCAAAACTAGTAACGGAAAAGGAAGCGGTATTGGAAAGTGCTGGTTACGGGAAGCCGATTTTAGCAACTGATGATGCAGCGAACCTGTTCTATGTCAAAGATGGAGAACGCTTTTTACTAGAAAGACGACACGATCAATTTATCAATTTAGCCGCAAATATTAAACTTTCACATGAAGAGTTATTAACAATTGCGGAAAATCACCCTGAGCAATTAAGTAATAATGTTGTAACGCGTCCATTAATGCAAGAAATGACGTTACCTGTTTTGGCGTTTGTTGGTGGACCAGGTGAGCTGGCATATTGGGCAACATTAAAGGATGCCTTTTCTATGTTAGGTTTACAAATGCCAATTTTTGCACCACGTCTCAATATTACGATTGTTACACGACATGTAGAACAACTATTGGGTGAATATCATTTAACAGTGACGGATGTATTGGATGGCAAGGCGATGGCGTTGAAGGAGCAATTTATTGCTGAAGTTCAAGATGATGAGGCAAAGCGTCAAATACTAGAGATGCAACAACTAGTTTTAGAAAAATACGCTACTCTTGAGCAATATTTCGCACAACAACATATGTCGCTAGATAAAATACTTGAAAAAAATAAAGAAAATCATGTGAGGCAGTTTGAGTATTTGCAACAAAAGGTAGAACAAACGGTGCTGAGCAAACATGAGACGACTATCCGTAAATTTATGACATTACAAAATGAGCTATATCCAAATGATGGGTTCCAAGAACGTTCTTATAATCCTTATCAATATATCAATGAGTTTGGACCTACGTTAATTGATGAAATGCTCAAGAAAACATATAGCGTTGGAAATCACCACTATTTACTTTATTTATAAGAATAAAAAATGTATCTTTAGAACTATTAAAGGTATGTTGGAATTATAGATTTGAAGAAATTTGTCGGTTTAACAGGAAAATAGAGATCTATCCTACTAAGGGTAGTTCTTTTTTTATGCCCTTTAGCACAAAATAAAATTTCGCTTAAAGGTCTAAACACACATAAAAGGTGAAAATGTCAAGTTTTTTTTAAAAAAAGTGGAGGAAAGTGGGGCGATGTGGTACATTATTTAATAAAGTGGGGTGACTAGCATGTTCATGGGAGAATATCAACACTCTGTTGACGCAAAAGGACGATTAATCGTACCCGCAAAATTTCGTGAAGCCTTAGGTGAAACCTTTGTTGTGACACGCGGACTTGATAATTGTTTATTTGGCTATCCTATGGATGAATGGCGAAAACTCGAAGAAAAATTAAAAGGTTTACCAATGACAAAGAAAGATACTCGTGCTTTTGCAAGGTTCTTCTTTTCAGGTGCGACGGAAGTAGAAATAGACAAGCAAGGTCGTATTAATATTCCTTCGACGTTAGTACAACACGCACATCTAGTAAAAGAATGTGTTGTGCTAGGTGTTTCGAATCGAATTGAAATATGGGCAAAAGATGCGTGGGAAACTTATTTCACAGAGTCTGAACAATCTTTTAATGAAATTGCAGAAAATATGATTGGCTTTGATTTTTAACTTTGTATTAAACGTGAAAACGTCAGTTGAAAAAGTAAAGGCCTGAGGGGAGCGATTGGTATGTTCGATCATACAACCGTGTTATTAAAAGAAACTGTTGACGGATTGAACATCGATCCTGATGGTGTATATGTGGACTGTACGCTTGGTGGAGCAGGACACAGTGAATATTTAGTACAACAATTATCAGATAAAGGCCGTCTAATTTGTTTTGATCAAGACACAACGGCCATTGAAAATGCGAAAGTTCGTTTAGCTCCTTATATAGAGCGTGTAACATTTGTGCATTCGAATTTCCGCTATTTAAAAGAAGAGCTATTAGCACTTGGTATCCAAGAGGTAGATGGCATTTTATATGATTTAGGTGTTTCTTCTCCACAATTAGATACACCAGAACGTGGTTTTAGCTATCATCATGATGCTCCACTTGATATGCGTATGGACCAGACGGCAGCGCTTACAGCTTATCATGTCGTTAATGAATGGGCATACGAAGATTTAGTTCGTATTTTCTTCCGTTATGGGGAAGAAAAATTTTCTAAGCAAGTAGCTCGTAAAATCGAAGAGGCTCGTAAAACGGCACCGATTGAAACAACGGGACAACTTGTAGAACTAATTAAAGAGGGTATACCAGCAGCGGCTCGCCGTAAAGGGGGACATCCTGCAAAGCGCATCTTCCAAGCAATTCGTATTGCTGTAAATGATGAGCTAGGTGCGGCAGAGGATTCATTAGTCGATGCGATTGATATGATTAACGTAGGTGGACGCATTAGTGTTATTACATTCCATTCATTGGAAGACCGCCTATGCAAAACAATTTTTAAGGAAGCGTCATCCTTACCTGAATTACCACCAAATTTACCGGTAATTCCAGATGACATGAAGCCGACTTTAAAGCTTGTATCTAGAAAGCCGATTCTACCTTCTGAGGAAGAATTAGCAGTAAACAATCGAGCACGTTCAGCAAAGCTTAGAGTGGTGGAGAAAATTAACGACAAAGGGCGTGAGTAAATGGCAGCAGTTCGTGTAAGGCAGCACCAACAGCAACATGTGCAACAACCGTTAACACCACCTAGTCCACAACCCACTATCATACGTCGTAAAAAAACGAACCAGAAGTTTGAAAAGATGATGCTATTAGCACTAGTAAGCATTATTGTTGTATTGTCAGTACTAGTGTTGAACAACCAAGCAGCAATTCAAACGACAAGCATGGACATTCAAAAGATCGAAGCAGAGGCAGATGAGATTGCAAAACAGAATGTTGACTTGACAGTTCGTGTAAGTGAACTTTCTACATACGAAAATATATGGAAAAAAGCAAAAGAACTCGGTTTAACTCAAAATGAGAAAAATGTAAAGGTAGTGCCGGGAGAATGAAAAAAAAGCGATTTCGATTCCAATGGGGAGCCTTTCTATTACTAGTTTTTTATGGAGGGCTCTTTTTTCTATTATTTACGAGAATGATTACGTTGCAGGCGACAGGTGAAGTAGAAGGACAAGCGCTCGCTGCAAAGGCAGCAGCTAAATATAACAAGGAAAGTGCAATAACAGCAAACCGAGGGAAAATATTAGATAGAAATGGACAAGTCATTGCAGAAGATACACTCAGTTATCGATTGATAGCTGTAGTCAGCGATAAGGCTACTACAGATGAGAAGAATCCACATCATGTTGTAGATCCTGAAAAAACGGCGGAAGTTTTAGAAGAATATATACCGATGGAAAAAGAGGATATTTATAAGCGGCTAACAAAGCTGCGTAGTGATGGAACACTGCCATATCAGGTGGAGTTTGGCGTTGCGGGCAGGGGCATTAACCATGAAGTAATGACCAAAATTAAGGACTTAAAATTACCTGGAATTTTGTTTGTTAGCGATTTAAAACGCTATTATCCAAACGGTATTTTTGCTTCGCATCTAATAGGCTTTGCTTTGAAAGAGGATAATGAGGATGGAACTGTCACGACGAAAGGGAAAATGGGTTTAGAGCTTACGTATGACAAGGAATTAACGGGTGTCAACGGCAAGGTTAAATATCAAACAGACGCTTTTAGTTATTTATTGCCGAATAGTGAAAAAATGGTTACGCCTGCTAAAGACGGCAATAATATCTTTTTGACGATTGATAAAACTATTCAAAGTTTCGTAGAGGATGCGATGTCGCAAGTAGAGCAGGAGTATAATCCAGAATCTATGATAGTTGTAGTAGCTGAGCCGAAAACTGGAAAAATTTTAGCAATGTCGCAGCGTCCGACTTTCAACCCCGATACACGAGATAGTTCGAATATGAAATGGCTCAATGCCGTAACAGAAGAAACGATGGAACCAGGGTCAACGATGAAGACGTTCACACTTGCTTCTGCTATCGATACTGACAAATGGGCGCCATATGATGATTATATGTCAGGGCAATACACTGTGCATGACAGAACCATTCGAGATCATAATCAAGTAGGTTGGGGTAAAATTTCGTATTTAGAAGGTTTCCAACGTTCATCAAATACAGCGATGGCCAATTTATTGAAAAGTATTGGTGATGAGGTATTTGTCGACTACCTAGATAAATTTGGTTTTGGTAAGAAAACAGGGATTGATTTACCGAATGAAGCAACGGGTACGATTTTATCGAAGTATCCAATTCAACGAGTGACAACGACATATGGTCAAGGTTCTACCGTGACACCGATACAGCTTATACAAGCGATGACTGCGATTGCCAATGACGGTAAGATGATGCAGCCATATGTTATTGATAGGATAGTAGATTCAGCAACGGATGAAACGATTCAACAGCATGAGCCTGTTGAAAAGGGACAGCCTATTTCGGCGGATACAGCGAAACAAGTACGCGAAATACTTGCTTCAACATTAACGGCAGAATACGGGACAGCGAAGGATTTTGTACTCGATGAATATCAAGTAGCAGGAAAAACAGGTACTGCCCAAATTCCAAAGGCTAATGGTACCTATTCATGGGGCGCTAATGAGTTCTTGTACTCATTTTTAGGAATGGCGCCCTACGATGATCCACAACTAATTATGTATGTTTCAGTTGAAAAGCCAAAGCTTAAAGGGGAACTGGGCTCGGTACCTGTGTCAAAAATATTTAAGCCTGTTATGCTCAATAGTTTAAAACATTTAAATATTAGTCCAGACGATGTACAGCATGTAGATCATGTAAATATTAATGATTATACTGGTCAAAATGCAGAAGCTATTCAGGTAGAGCTAGCAAATGATGGATTGAATCCTGTTATTGTCGGAACTGGTGGAAAAATTATAGAGCAATATCCAAAAGGTGGACAAAAGCTTGTAAAAGGAAGTTTTGTATTTTTAAAAACTGAAGGTGATATCGCGCTACCAAACTTTACTGATTGGTCGTTGCGTAATCTATTAGTTTTCAAATCAATGTCAGGTCTTCAGATTGAAGTTGTTGGAGAGGGCTTTGCAGTCAGTCAAAGTGTATCTGCAGGTACGGTGATTTCAGATAGTTCACCTATTGTAGTGAAATTGAAAACACCTGCTGAAAGCTTTGTACAAGACGTAGAAGCGCCATCTGAAGGAGAAGTTGAACAAGTAGATGATGAATAGTCACTGAATAGAAGTCCACTTTATTTCATACGTTGTAAAAAACAAGGTGTGATGTCGAATGAAGTGGATTTCTATCCATTCCAAAAAGCGTTTACGTATTTTATATGTTTTGTTTATGTGTGTAGCGGTTGCAATTGTTATTCGGTTATTTGTTTTGCAAGTGTTTGACCAAAAAGAGTTAACGCAAAAAGCAGAAGAGAACTGGGATCGTGAAATTCCATTTGCAAATGAACGCGGGCATATTACGGACCGAGATGGTAACAGTATTGTGACGAACAAGCTAGCACCTACACTGTATTTTATGCCGTCACAAAGCAAAGATATTGCAGGAGCGGCAGCGAAAATTGCACAAGTACTTGAAGTAGATGAACAAAAACTGTTGGAAAAGATGCAGAAAAAGGCGTACTTAGTAAAGCTAGCGCCTGAAGGGAAAAATATTTCCTATGAAAAGGCTGTTGAGTTGCAAGGGATGCAAATTGAAGGACTATATAGTGGTGTAGATTACTCAAGGGAATATCCGTATGGTACGCTACTCTCTCGCTTTTTAGGTTTTACAGGGTATGATGCGCAAGGGCTAGCGGGGATAGAATATGAATACGACAAGCTACTACAAGCAAATTCTTCTGCCATACGGCTTTTCACAGATGCGAAAGGAAATAACTTACCAAATGTCGCAAGTGCATGGAAAGCTGGAGAAGATGGCGCAACGATAGAGCTAACAATTGATGTAGATGTTCAGCAAGTTGTTGAACGTGAGCTATCACAAGCAATGGAACGCTATGAAGCTGACCAAGCAATGGCGATTGCTATGAATCCAAATACTGGGGAAATACTAGCTTTAGCCTCATATCCAACTTTTCATCCTGCAGAATATCAGTTAGTCGAGCCTGTTATTTATAACCGAAATTTACCTGTTTGGATGACATATGAGCCAGGTTCAACTTTCAAAATTATTACGCTCAGTGCCGCTCTAGAAGAGAATTTGGTCGATTTAGAAAACGATACATTTTACGATCAAGGTTATACAATGGTTGCAGGTGCGAGATTGCGCTGCTGGAAGCGTGAAGGTCATGGGCATGAAACATTTTTAGAAGTCGTACAAAATTCTTGTAACCCAGGCTTTATTGAATTAGGTCAACGCTTAGGTGGGGAAAAATTATTACAGTATATTAAAGACTTTGGTTTTGGAGAAAAAACTGGTTCCAACATCGCTGGTGAAGCTTCAGGGATATTGTTTTCTAAAGACGCATTTGGCCCTGTGGAGCAAGCGACAACCTCATTCGGTCAAGGTGTAGCAGTTACACCAATCCAACAAGTGCAAGCAGTAGCTGCAGCCGTCAATGGGGGCAAGCTCTATACGCCATATGTTGTGAAAAAAATCTTTAACCCAGATACTGGGGAAACTATTAATGAAACAGAACCAGTTATTAAAAGGCAAGTAATTCGTGAGGAAACATCTGCAAAAGTACGTGAGGCATTAGAGTCGGTTGTTGCGAAAGGGTCAGGTCGACAAGCATATCGAGATGGTCTGCGTATTGGAGGCAAAACAGGTACAGCTCAAAAAGTTGAAAATGGGCGGTATAAAGATGGTGAATATATCGTATCATTTATAGGATTTGCGCCTGCAGACAATCCACAAATTGTCGTGTATGTAGCAGTGGATAATCCGAAAAAGACAACACAATTTGGTGGTGTTGTAGCAGCTCCAATCGTCGGCCAAATTATTGAAGATGCAGCACCATTTGTTGGCATTGAAAAATCGAAGGAACAGCTTGAAAAAGATTATCGTTGGGGTGACCCACTTACTGTGAAAGTACCGAGTTTCATAGGGCAAACGAAGGATGATATTGCCAAGCAACATTATCCATTCCGCATTGAATGGCATGGAGAAGGGACTAAAATTGGTAGTCAATTACCTGAAGTGGATAGTGTTATCAAGCAAGATGGCACCATTCATTTATATTTAGTGAACTAACGTAACTTTACCTTTAAAAAAAGGGAAAGAACCACTATTATTATGAAGGGTAGTAATAAATATATGAGGGTTTGTACTTTTTTCGTGAAGAAGAAAGTGAAACAAGATTTAAAGGAGATTTTTCAATGAAACTCGCAACAACACTTACCATTTTAGCTATTGCTTTTATAGTAACAGTTATCTTGGCACCAATTAGTATTCCGCTTCTTCGTCGATTGAAGTTTGGGCAAAGTATTCGTGAAGAAGGACCAAAATCACATATGAAAAAAGCTGGTACACCGACTATGGGCGGCATTATCTTTTTAATCGCCATCATTCTCACAACGGTGGCGATTGGAAGCTTTTTAGATTTATTAACAACGCAAACGGTGGTCCTTCTACTTGTACTTGCAGGTTTCGGATTAATTGGCTTTTTAGATGATGGTTTGAAGGTCATTTTTAAACGTAACTTAGGTTTAACATCGATTCAAAAGTTAGTAGGGCAAATCGTTATTGCGATACTTGCATACTTCCTATTGCACTTCAGTTCTTTTGATACAACGTTAGCCATTCCTTTTACAGATTTTACAATTGATTTAGGTGTGTTTTATGTAGCCTTTTTAATTTTCTGGTTAGTTGGGTTTTCTAATGCTGTCAACCTAACAGATGGTTTGGACGGTCTTGTGGCAGGGACGGCATCGATTGCTTTTGCGGCATTTGGTGTTATTGCACTATTCCAAAGTCAAGCAGATATCGCGTTATTTACATTTGCAGTAACAGGTGCATTATTAGGATTTTTACTTTTCAATGCAAACCCTGCAAAAGTATTTATGGGAGATACTGGCTCACTTGCACTAGGTGGTGCGCTAGCCATGGTATCGGTATTAGTTAAAGAAGAGTTTTTACTACTATTAGTTGGCTTAGTGTTTGTCATCGAAACACTTTCTGTTATTTTACAGGTGGGTAGCTTTAAAATTCGTAAAAAACGGATATTTAAAATGAGTCCTATCCACCATCATTTTGAATTATCAGGTTGGTCAGAATGGAAGGTTGTACTAGTATTTTGGTCAACTGCTTTAGCAGTAGCATTGATTGCAGTCTTATCGGAGGCGTTCTTATGAGAGAATATACAGATTTACAACATAAAAAAGTCCTTGTTTTAGGCCTAGCTAAAAGTGGTGTCGCAGCAGCGGAGATTTTACATGAGCTTGGCGCCTTTGTAACAGTCAATGATTCAAAGCCGTTTGATGAAAGCCCTGATGCGCAAGGTCTACTGCAAAAAGGCATTACGGTTATTTGTGGTCGTCATCCAGAGGATTTACTTGATGAAGGATTTGAGCTAGTTGTTAAAAACCCTGGTATCCCTTATAGCAATAAAATTGTAGCGGATGCAATTAGTCGCGAAATACCCGTTTGGACAGAAATAGAGCTTGCTTATTTAATTAGTGAAGCACCATTTATAGGTATTACAGGATCTAATGGTAAAACGACAACAACAACATTAATTTTTGAGATGTTAGAAAATGGTGTGAAAAAACCATTGATCGCAGGGAATATCGGCACAGTAGCGTGCGGTGTAGCAAGAGAGGCACAAGAAGATAACGTTATCGTTACGGAGCTTTCATCGTTCCAGCTGATGGGTACTAAAACTTTTAAGCCAAAAATTTCTATTTTAACAAATCTTTATGATGCCCATCTTGATTATCATGGGACATTTGATAACTATGCTGAAGCAAAGTTTGGTGTAACACGAAACCAGGATGAAAATGATTATTTCATTTACAATGCGGATCAGCCAATTGTTGTAGGTTATGCTGCAAAATCCAATGCAAAAAAAGTGCCTTTTTCTTCTAATGGACGCACTGAACAAGGGATTAGCGCTGATGATACGACAATCTATTGGCAAGGTGAGCCATTTATGGATCGAGCGAATATTGCGCTGCCTGGTAAACACAATCTAGAAAATATTCTCGCAGCTGTAGCAGCTTGTATATTAATAGGCTGTGACAAAGCAAAAATGGAAGAGGTTTTAGCTAAGTTTGGCGGTGTTCGTCACCGTACACAGTTTGTCCGTGAGTGGAATGGTCGAAAAATTTACAATGACTCAAAAGCAACAAATTGCTTAGCAACAAAAAGTGCTTTAGACGCATTCCAAGCGCCTGTAATTTTACTTGCGGGTGGTTTAGACCGCGGACATTCTTTTGAAGAACTACGACCTTGTATGGGGCATGTAAAAGGCGTTGTGGCGTTCGGTGAAACGGGCTTACGTTTTGTGGAATTCGCTAAGTCTTGTGGAGTTGCGCAAACGGTTATTGCTCAAAATGTAGAAGATGCTGTTCATTATGCTGCGCCGATGTCTGCAGAGGGAGACATTATTCTACTATCACCAGCTTGTGCAAGTTGGGATCAATATGACAGCTTTGAAATACGCGGCGATGTTTTTATTGATGCTGTAATGAAGCTGTAATGAGCCTGTAACTATTTTAGAATATACTTGATGTGGAAGGATGGCATTACTGAGAGGGAAAGAAAGCTATTTATTGCTCGTCACAACATTGATGCTATCAATAATCGGCATTATTTTCGTCTATTCTGCAGGTACCTATTGGAGTGCCGTTCATTATAGTGGAAAAATGCCGTTTTATATGAAACAAAGTATGTATTTTGTGGTAGGCATCGTAGTGTTTTTTATTACCATTCGATTAAACATATTAAAAGAGCAATCCTTTTGGAAAATGGCGTATATTTTTTCGTTAGTGTTACTAGTCCTTGTACTGATACCAGGCATTGGACTTGAGCGAAATGGGTCTCAAAGCTGGATTGGTTTAGGCCCTTTAACGATACAGCCTGCTGAACTAACGAAAATTACAGTGCTAGTGTACATCAGTCATATATTGGCGCAGCACAAAACTGGTACGCCAATCGTTAATTGGCGACATGCTGTAATCGTGGTATTACCCGTTATATTAATAATGCTTCAGCCTGATTTTGGCTCTGTATTTATACTTGTAGTATCAGTTTTTTTATTGTTATTTGTGGCAGGGTATCCATTAAAGCTTTATGCGATGATAATGGTAGCTGGAGTTGCTGGATTAGTTGGGTTGATTGCAACAGCCCCATATCGACTTAAACGTATTGAAGCGTTTCTCGATCCTTGGGCAGACCCATTAGTAAGTGGATTCCAAGCTGTACAATCTTTAATGGCAATTGGCCCTGCAGGGATTTTTGGACATGGCTTTGGTCAAAGTAGACAAAAATTTCTTTATTTACCTGAGCCGCAAAATGATTTTATTTACGCGATTATTTTAGAAGAAATTGGTTTGGTAGGTGGGCTCGTTATTTTGGCACTATTTGTACTGACAATATACGCTGGTTATAAATTTGCGGTACAGGCTAAAACACGAACATCCTATTATGCCATTATTGGACTTGTGACAATGTTAACTGTACAGGCGTTTTTAAATATAGCTGTAGTTATCGGATTGGTTCCTGTAACCGGTGTCACATTACCTTTTATTAGCTATGGTGGAACATCTTTAGTAACAATGTGGTTAATAATAGGTATTATTTATCAATTAGCGAAATAAATATAAAGGAGGAGTACTTTTTATGGAGAAAGTAATTGATATAGAAGATCGCATTCCTACGCTAAAGAAGCGACGAAAAAAGCGTACAAATCGTAAATTCATTGTCCTAATATTACTTTTCTTTTTAGTGCTAGCTGTACTCCTTTATTTTCAATCTCCTTACAGTGATATTAAAAGCATTACGGTCAATGGTGCCCAACTAGCTGACGAACAGTATTATTTAGAGGCTAGTACACTTGCACCAGGAAAGTCGATGTGGGGTTTTACAGTAAAAGATGTAGAGCAGACATTGCTTAAGGACGAATGGGTACAAGAGGCACATGTCAAGCGCAAATGGCTGAGAGGCGTAACGATTGATATTAAGGAATGGAAAAAAGTTGCGTATCTAGCTGGTGACGGTACTTACTACCCATTGTTGGAGAACGGGAAGAAGTTTGAACAAGCTGGCGACAATATCCCAATTGATGCACCTGTATTTATGGGCATTACAGGAGAAAAAACCATTAACAAGCTTGTAGAACAATTAGCACGGTTAAAACCAGAGGTATTAGCTTTAATCTCACAAGTCAATACGAATAGTAATGAGGCTAATCCTAATGCGGTCAAGCTTTATATGAATGATGGCTATGAAGTTCGTGCAGTTATTCCAACATTAGCTGATAAGCTAAATTATTATCCTTCAATTGTTGCGCAAATAGCAAATTTAGAAAAGGGTGTTATCGACATCGAGGTTGGCTCATATTACCGTCCATTTAATGATGAGTACAATAAAGTCAGCATTGATATGGAGGACAACCCTGATGCAAAAGAGGACAACCCTGATGAAAATGCGGCCAACCAGGAAGTGAATGAAGATGAACAACAAGAAACAGAATAGCAAAGGGAACTTCTTTACGAGGAAACAATTTGAGCTCCTCATCGTTTGTATAACTACTGGGTTTATCATCGGCTATTCTTACAACCAAGCAAAAGACAATCGACAAACTAGCTCCATTAAATCGGAGCTATTTGAGCAAGAAGATACGTATCGTGAGGAGTTGATTGAACAGCAAGAGCGCAATAAAGAACTCACAGAAGAGGCGAACAAATTACAAGAAAAGATTCGGAATTACGAAAAAGATTTCGCCTCGAATGAAAAGGAATCGAAGCAATTAGTTCAAGAAGCAGAAGACCTACGTTTACTATTAGGTGATTTAAGTTCAGAAGGAAAGGGTATACGTATAACGCTTCAAGATGGTGATTACGACCCTAAATCTGTAAATCCTAATGATTATATCGTCCATGAAAGCCATGTGTTTAAATTATTGAATGAATTAAAAATTTCTGGAGCACAGGCGATTGCCATTAACGGGCAACGGGTCATGGCCAATTCTTATATAAGATGTAATGGACCTGTTATTACAATTGACGGCAAGCAACATCCTGCCCCCTTTGTAATTGAGGCTATAGGGGATTCAACAACACTCCGTGCTTCACTGAACTTAAGTGGTGGCGTAGTAGATCAACTGTTAAATGACAATATTGTCGTGTCATTAGAAGAAAATCAAAAGTTAACAATGCCAAATGTAAAAGTAGAAAGTTAACGACTTTTATTCCATGAATAACATGGGATGAAAATTAGGTAAGGCCTCCCACGGATGTCCTAGATAAAAATTGTTCATATTACAATTCAACATCTAAATTTAACGATATCAAGGAGTCATTGTTTGCGATACGTCTAGGAGGGGCTATTTTGAAAAAAAATATGTACACCCGAATAACGATCGTGCTATTTATTATCGGTTTGATGATAGCGGTACAATACAATACCATTCAAAAACCAGCTGAGCGAGATACACGAGATATTTGGGCCATACGAGAGGAATTAGCAGAAGAAAAGCAAAGGCATTCCACATTATTAGCAGATATTCGCTCACTTAATGAGGTAATGGGTCGCTATGAGCAATCTGAAAAAGCTAATTTACAAGTTGTTTTAAATGACACAGTCAATCAATTAAAACAGCAGGCAGGCTTAACGGATATTACAGGTCCAGGGGTAGTACTCCGAGTGGAGCCAGCACCGGAATTAGTTGCAATGGGGTATGAAATGAAAGAGATTTCTCCAGATTTACTTACCCAATTACTGAATGAATTATTTAAATATGATGCTGCTAGTGTTGCCATTGATGGGAATCGCATTGTTCATACATCAGCCATCAGAGACATCAATGGGAAAACAACGGTGAATAGTGTGGCACTTTCATCACCACCTTTCGAAATCTATGTTGGGACAAGCACATTTAAGGCAGCACAAAAAATGTATAATTCTATTCAAGCTTCATCATTTATCGATTCATTTTATTTAGATAATTTTAAATTAGTGATAGAGGAGCCTACTGCACAGTTAACTATACCGGCATTCGATCAACCATTGACGAATGATTATTTAACAGAGGTCAAAAAAGGAGATTAATATATGTGGCTACCATTTTTAGGTTTGGTATTTGGACTAGCACTTGGCTTGTTAACAAATATCCAAATTCCCTCTATCTATGAAAATTATTTGTCAATAGCAGTGCTGGCTGCATTAGATACGTTATTTGGAGGCATTCGAGCTCAATTACAACAAGTATATGACGATAAAGTATTTGTATCAGGTTTCTTTTTTAATATAGTTCTTGCGGCAGGATTGGCGTTCATAGGGGTGAATTTAGGGGTGGACTTGTATTTAGCTGCCATTTTCGCCTTTGGAGTACGTTTATTCCAAAACATAGCAATAATTAGGCGTATTTTACTAACTCGGTTAGATGAGAAACGTCACAATAAGAAAAAAACTTCCATAGAATGAGAGAAAAATTGACCAAAATACTCGATTTGCTTAGACATTAGGCAAGATTTACAATAGAATGAAATTAAGAGCATTTTCAAGGAGGTGCAGCGAATTTGAATCATCAAGAATTATATATATCACTCGATATAGGATCTTCTTCTATCAAAGTATTAATAGGTGAAATGAGCGACGGACAATTACATGTAATTGGGGTCGGAAATGTAAAATCGAATGGGGTTCGAAAAGGTGCAATTGTTGATATTGATGCAACAGTTCAATCTATTCGAAAAGCAGTAGAACAAGCAGAACGAATGACAGGTTATCAAATCGATGAAGTCGTTTTAGGCGTTCCAGCTAATCAGACGATGTTACAACTAGTTAAAGGTGTTGTCGCTGTAAATAGTGAAAATAGAGAAATTACAGATGATGATTTAGACAGAGTGGTAGAATCTGCACAAGTCATGTCAATACCTCCTGAACGTGAATTAGTCAACATCATTCCAAGACAGTTTATTGTAGATAATTTAGACGAAATTAAAGACCCACGAGGTATGATTGGTATTCGTCTCGAAATGGATGCGACAATGATTACGACCTCTAAAACGTTGTTACACAATGTACTTCGTTGCGTAGAGAAAGCGGGATTAAGCATTAGAGAGATTTATTTACAACCACTTGCGGCTGGTTATTTTGCATTAACGGAAGATGAAAAAAACCAAGGTACAGCCTTTATTGAATTAGGTGGCGGCTCAACAACTATTGCGGTATTTGAAGAGGGGCTACTGACACATACTGGGGTCATTCCAGTAGGTGGGGATCATATTACAAAAGACATTTCAATTGTTTTAAAAACACCGACAGATCAAGCGGAGCAAATTAAACACCAATTTGGACATGCCTTTTACGATGATGCTTCAGACGAGGAACTTTTTGAAGTGCCAGTTGTAGGTACAGATTCAAGGGATCAGTACAGCCAACGCTTTATATCAGAAATTATTGGTGCTAGATTAGAAGAGTTATTTGAACTAGTAATTGATGAGTTAGCACGTCTAGGCGTTCGAGATTTGCCAGGTGGTGTTGTTTTAACAGGTGGTGTGGCAAAGCTAGATGGTATAGCTCAATTAGCACGCCAAATACTGCAAACGCGTGTTAGAATATATACTCCAGATTATATTGGCGTTAGAGAGCCTTCATTTACGACGGCAGTTGGACTGATTCGTTACGCCTATCTAGAAGATGATTTTTATGGAAAAGGTACGAATACGCAGCCTATTGAGTATGCGGTTGTCGGTGCTCAAGCACCAGCATCTAAAAAGCAAGAATATGCTACACCTTCAGAATCAAAAGGAAGCGTAATCGGTAGAGCAAAAAAATTATTTGATAAATTTTTTGATTAACTTGAATGCGTAATGAATGATACAGAGTCGAGTTACCGTGGGAGGAAAAAAGAATGTTAGAATTTGATACAAGTGTTGATCAACTTGCAGTTATAAAAGTCATTGGTGTGGGTGGTGGCGGTAACAACGCTGTTAACCGAATGATAGAGCATGGTGTACAAGGTGTTGATTTTATCGCAGTGAACACAGATTCACAGGCTTTAAATTTATCGAAAGCAGAAATTAAGCTGCAAATCGGTACAAAACTTACGCGTGGTTTAGGAGCTGGAGCTAATCCAGAAGTAGGGAAAAAAGCGGCTGAAGAAAGTCGTGAACAATTAGAAGAAGTATTACGCGGTGCGGATATGGTATTCGTAACAGCTGGAATGGGTGGAGGCACAGGAACTGGTGCTGCACCAGTTATAGCACAAATTGCACGTGATTTAGGCTCACTAACAGTTGGTGTTGTCACACGTCCATTCACTTTTGAAGGACGCAAACGACAAACTCAAGCCATCGGTGGTATTGGCGGTATGAAAGAAGCTGTCGATACATTAATCGTCATTCCAAACGACAAGCTATTACAAATTGTCGACAAATCGACTCCGATGCTTGAAGCTTTCCGTGAAGCGGATAACGTTTTACGTCAAGGTGTACAAGGTATTTCTGATTTAATCGCAACACCAGGTCTAATTAACCTAGACTTTGCCGACGTAAAAACAATTATGTCTAACAAAGGTTCTGCCTTAATGGGGATTGGTATTGCAACAGGTGAAAATCGTGCTGCAGAAGCTGCTAAAAAAGCTATTTCAAGCCCATTACTTGAATCATCAATTGATGGCGCTAAAGGTGTTCTAATGAACATTACAGGTGGCTCTAACCTTAGCTTATTTGAAGTACAAGAAGCTGCAGATATCGTTGCATCGGCTTCAGATGAAGAAGTTAACATGATTTTCGGTTCGGTTATTAACGAGAATTTAAAAGACGAAATTATCGTAACCGTGATTGCAACTGGCTTCACAGAAGAAGCGTTACAACAACATCGAGGAAATGCTCGACCAAGTATTAACAACATTAATAATAATCGACAAGCTGCGCCTCAACAACAAGCACCTATTCGTGAGCAGCGTCAAGAGATACATGTACAGCAAGAACAACCACAGCGTCAAAATCATCAAAATTATGCACAAGATGATATGCTAGAAGTACCTGCATTTTTACGTAACCGTAAAAATCGTGGATAAACAAAACTCGTATTTTACAAATGTAAAATACGAGTTTTTTTAAGTGCCTGACACGCAAACAATTCTGAATTGTTTGCGTGTCAGGCACTTTTTGTGTAAGGAAACGATGTTTTTTGTCAAAACATTTTAAGGAAATCATGCGATTGTTTGACAATATTTGTGGCGCTGGCGTGCTAACTTTGTAAGTAGGAGGCGGCTGTTATGTATGGAGAATGGCTGGTGCTCATTAATACGCTTTATAATTTAGCAATATTGACGTTTACAGCAAAAGTTACAGGCGTACATGTAAAGAGTACGAGATTATTAATGAGTTCAATTATTAGTAGTTTTATAGCTGTAATCGGTGGTCACATGCTACTTACGATTGTACTAAGTTTCATTGTACTAATTGGTCTAGCTTTTCGCTTTAAACTTCGAAGTTTTCAAAAGCAAGGTCCTATTGTACTGACTGCAACGATTGTTATTGGCGGACTGTTAACAGCATTACAACCGTATTTAAAGAATCTTTCTGTCATTCACTTTATTGTACTTTGCTTGTTGCTAGCATTTGGTAATCTTCTTATATTTTATAAGCAATGGGGATTTGTAAAGCTGGAGCGTGTAAGTGGACAGTTTGTATTTCAAACGACCTTAAAGGTTTTTGATAAAGTTATCCCATTATCGGCATTCGTAGATACAGGGAATCAATGTATCGAGCCGTTGTCGGGAAAACCTGTTCATTTTGTTTCGTATTCGGCACTACGACCTTATTTACCAACAGCAATTCAAGATGCATTATTACAATGGCAGGAAACAGATCCTTACGATGTATCGATGTTTTCAGTAGATTATCAGCGACTAATTCGATTTATTCATGTCAATACAGTGCAACAACAAACCGTTGTCTTAGGCTTTCGCTTTGATGAATTACACATTAAAGGAGAGTCATCACAAGTAAAAACAAATGAATATATCGTTTTAACAAAAAAAGCTAAAAATTTTCCGCATAGCACAGCAGCAATTTTACATTTTTCAGCGCTTTCAAATAACTCATAGAGGGGGAGAACTATTGCTTCTTAGGCTACTTGCTAGCTTGAAAAAATTATGGGGTAAGTTTCGGAGTCGTGAAACGTACTATATAGGGGGAAATGATTCATTGCCAGTGCCACTAAGTCGAGAAGAAGAAGTCACAGTCATTGCATCCTTTATGAACGGAGATTTACGAGCTAGAGATACACTTATTGAACGTAACTTACGTCTTGTTGTTTATATTGCTAGACGTTTTGATAATACGGGTACGCCGATTGAAGATTTAATTAGTATTGGTTCGATTGGCTTAATAAAGGCGATTGAAACGTTCAATACCGATAAAAATATTAAACTTGCAACGTATGCATCACGTTGTATTGAAAACGAAATTTTGATGCATTTACGTAAAACAAGTCGCATGAAGGGTGAAGTTTCACTAGATGAACCACTAAATTCTGATGCAGATGGAAATGAGTTATTATTGTCTGATATTTTAGGGACAGAGGAACATATTATTTTAGACAATGTTGAAAAGAAAATTGAACGTCAGCATATGTTCCATGCCATTAATTTATTAGGTGCACGTGAACGATATATTATGGAATGTCGTTTCGGATTAAACGGGAAAATCGAAATGACGCAAAAAGAAGTAGCAGATCATTTAGGCATTTCGCAATCATATATTTCAAGGTTAGAAAAGAAAATTATACAAGATTTACGAGAAAATTTGAATCAGCCAATATCTTAGAGAGGGAAATTTATCCTACCTAAAATTGGACGCATTTTTTCTGCATATTCTCGATTCTGTCGGACAAACTGATGTAACGGTTTAGTCAGAGAATAACATCCGGAGGAATCGAATATGCGAACAAAAGTAGATCTTTGCGGCTTAGATACATCGACTTTGCCAATTTTAAAGCACGAAGAAATGAAGGAACTCTTCATTCGATTACAAGCAGGAGAAACCGAGATTCGGGAAGAGCTTGTAATGTGCAATTTAAGGTTAGTGCTAAGTATTGTCGGACGATTTGCCTACAGGGGTGAACAGGCAGATGATTTATTTCAGGTAGGCTGTATTGGCCTCATGAAAGCTATTGATCATTTCGATTTGAAGCATAATGTACGATTTTCAACATATGCTGTACCAATGATCATTGGTGAAATTCGTCGCCATCTGCGTGATCATCATGCACTACGTGTTTCTCGTTCTCTTAGAGATATTGCGTATAAGGCGATGCAGGCAAAGGAACAATGGATAACCGACAATTTGCGAGAACCAACGATTGAAGAAATCGCAGAAATGATTGACATGAAAAAGGAAGATGTATTATTTGCTTTAGATGCCATTCAAGACCCAGTTTCATTACAAGAGCCCATTTATGCAGACGGTGGAGACGCTGTTTATATGATGGACCAATTACGTGATGATGATGTATCGGAAGATCAATGGGTTGCCTACGTGTCAGTAAAGGATAGCTTGCAAAAATTGGATGTACGTCAGCAAATGATAGTAGCTAAGCGTTTTTATTATGGTGAGACACAAACTGAAATTGCAAAAGAATTAGGGATTTCTCAAGCGCAAATTTCACGTCTAGAAAAAAATGCCATTGAAACAATGCAGAAAGATTATAAGTAAGTAGACAATGCGCACCCGAATCTTCGGTGCGCATTTTATCTTCATTGCGTTCGTCTAAACATGAAGATTGTAGTCATACATTTTTATATGCAATACTGCAACTAATCAAAAAGCATTGTAATTGTTTTAGCTCAACATAAACACAATGGTAATTGATTTAGTAGGAGGGATACAAATGCGTTTCTCAATGTTACAGCAAAAAGAAGTGATAGAAGCAGGGAATGGACGTTTTTTAGGCTTTGTTGTAGATGCAGAAGTATCAAAAGAAACGGGCTATGTAACGGCGTTTATGATTGCAGAGCCTCGAAAATATCTAGGGTTCTTCAGAGGCGAAGAATCGATTAGAAAAGTGTATATGAAGGATGTTCTTGTAGTCGGCAAAGATGTCATTCTAGTAAAGGCATTATCGTAGAAACATGGCATTTGTGCTGCTCGCTCCTATTTTCCGAACAGTAAGTCTGTAGCCCCTCGTTTAGTGTGAGCAGCGAAAATGTATAAGCATTTATAGGTCAGGCTATTCATTGATAAATAAAGAGTTGCTTGTTACAATAAAGGAAACTAAGTTGTAAAGTTGGGAAAAAAGTGACGAAAATCTTAACAAATTTAGACAAAATTAATAATCAAATACAAGCAGCACAACAGCGTTCAAATCGTGAGGCAACTAATGTTCAAATTATTGCTGTTACGAAAGAGGTTTCCGTTGAGAGAACACAAGAAGCAATTGATGCAGGGCTTATACATTTAGGTGAAAATCGTCCTGAAGGCTTAAAACAAAAAATTGAAGCCATTCAAGCTAATGTTCATTGGCATTATATTGGATCATTACAAACGCGAAAAGTAAAACAAGTTATTAATGAAATTGATTACTTACATTCATTGGATCGTCTAAGCTTAGCAGAAGAAATTGAAAAAAGAGCAACAAAACAGGTAAAATGTTTTGTACAAGTTAATGTGTCAGGTGAAGAATCGAAACATGGTTTAACACCAGAGGACGCAGTAACTTTTATTGAATCTTTACAAAACTTCTCGAAAATTCAAGTTGTAGGTTTAATGACTATGGCACCAAATACAGAGGACGAATTAATTATTCGCTCTGTTTTTAAACAATTAAAACAATGTCAACAGCAAATAGCCGAACGAGGATTCGCACACGCACCTTGTACCGAGTTATCAATGGGCATGTCTAATGACTTTGAAATAGCGGTAGAGGAAGGAGCTACATTCGTTCGAGTCGGAACGGCTCTTGTTGGAAATGAAAGAGGGGAACAGGATGAGCATGAAAAATAAAATTAAAAACTTCTTTTATCTTGAAGAAGAACTAGAAGAAGAAATCACGCAAGCTCCTATTCAACAGCAACAACCCGTGCAACAACAACCGATTCATGCAGCTAAACCATCTAAAAAGGTTATCAAAGAACGTAAGGCACAGATTCATGAAATTGTACCGCAAAGTACAACAGCCAATAATAATATTGTTAGTTTACAAGCAGCTATGAATACAAAAGGTGCAAAGGTTGTATTGGTAGAACCGAGAGTTTATGCAGAGGCTCAGGATATTGCTGAAAACTTAAAAAACAAACGAGCAACAATTGTTAATCTGCAACGTATCGAACGAGAACAAGGTATTCGAATTATTGATTTTTTAAGCGGAACCGTCTATGCGCTAGGTGGAGACATTCAGCGTATAGGGAAAGATATATTTTTATGCACACCAGATAATGTAGAAGTATCTGGAGAAATTTCAAATTTTATTTTAGACGATAATTAATAGCGAGGATTGTAGTTTATATGACTTTTTATATAATTTTGCATTATGTGGATTTAGCGTTTACTGTGTACTCATTTATGCTAGTAGCATATGTTTTAATGTCTTGGGTACCAGCCGCCCAAAGTTCAGCGATTGGCCGTTTTCTTGAAAGACTATGCGAGCCATATTTAGGGCTTTTCAGAAAGATCATTCCTCCTATTGGTATGGTTGATATTTCTCCGATCGTGGCAATTTTTATGTTGAATTTTATTAAAAACGGGCTTTTTATTGTGATTCAAAAAATATTCTTTATGTTTTAGTTAAAATCCTCACAATTAGTGGGGATTTTTTGTGTAAAAAGGGAATACTAGACTTAACTAAACTAATAGTTTCAAATGGATGAGGTAGATGGGGTGAACAATAAATGGAGCATTTAATACAACATTTTAGGAAGGACGAGCAGCCTTTTATTGAGCAAGTAGTAAGCTGGCAACGTGAGGTGGAAGATCGCTATGCTCCGAAACTTACAGATTTTTTAGATCCAAGGCAGCGCTTTATCGTAAAGTCTGTTATTACGCAAAACAATATGCTTCAAACGACTAGTGATGGCTTGTTTCATGAAGCAGAACGTCAACGTATGCTAATTTTTCCGACATATTTCGAACCGCAAACGGAAGATTATCAGTTAACAGTATTTACTATTCACTATCCTGCAAGATTTGTACAACTGCGCCATCCAGATGTTCTAGGTGCTCTATTATCATTAGGATTAGATAGAGCTAAATTCGGAGATATTCGAGTGAATGAGCAACAAGTACAGTTTGTTGTCGCTGAAGAAGTAGCAGACTATGTACGCCTTCATTTAACAGGGATAGGCAAAATAAAAGTACACTTAGAATCAATTAAAGAGTCACAAGCGCTTATTGACAATGAAGACGATTGGCAGGAAGAATCCCATACCGTTTCTTCTATGCGTCTAGATGTCATTATCGCAACAGTATTAAAAGTGTCTCGTCAAAAAGCACAAGCACTTATTACTGGAAAAAAAGTGCGTGTAAACTGGACTGAACGAGATAGTGTTGCTTTTGAATGTCAAGAAGGTGATATTTTATCAGTACGAGGTAGTGGTCGCGTAAAAATAATAATGACAGAAGGCCGAACAAAGAAAGATAAAATTCGTTTACAAATCGGTCGTTTGACCCAAAAAGCCTAAAAAACATGTAATTTCTATTTATTTTTACTGCTAAGTTGTTAGAACAATTGTATAATAGAACTTACGAATGTACTTGTAAAGGAGAGAAGGATCGTATGCCATTATCACCTATTGATATACATAATAAGGAGTTTACAAAATCTTTCAGGGGATATGCTGAAGATGAAGTAAATGAATTTTTAGATCAAATCATTAAAGATTATGAAAAATTACTACGTGAAAAAAAAGATGTCGATAAGCAATTAGAAATGGCTTTAGAGCAAGCGAGACATTTTAATTCTTTAGAGGAAACATTACAAAAATCAATTGTTGTCGCACAAGAGGCAGCAGATGAAGTACGAAGAAATTCACAAAAAGAAGCAAAGCTAATTGTAAAAGAAGCTGAAAAAAATGCCGACCGTATTATTAATGAGGCGTTAACGAAAGCACGTAAAGTAACAATAGAAATAGATGAGCTGAAAAAGCAGTCCAAAGTTTTCCGCAATCGTTTTAAAATGCTTGTCGAAGCACAATTGGATTTACTGAATGCAGACGACTGGGATCATTTATTGCAATATGATATTGATCTAACAGAAATTCAGTCTTCAGTTGAGGATGCACAAGAATCAGAAGAAATTTAAATGGTCCATTGACGAAAAAGTGAAGTAGTCATCAAATGAATATGACTTGACGCCATACATGGATTTCCATATACTATTGTCATAGTAATTAAAAAGAACAGATATGCATATAGGCAGAGACGAAGACAGTATTTGTTAGGTGTAGTAAAGCGATTTGGGGATAGTGGGAGCCCAAACAAGCAATTAACAAAGAAAATCACTTCTGAGCTAAATAACTGAACGTTAAGTAAGTTATTTCGGAGCGCACAACGTTAACGTGCTTTCAAGCGGTAGTACAATTATGTACTACAACTAGGGTGGTACCGCGAGTTCAAGCTTCTCGTCCCTTTTAGGGATTGAGAGGCTTTTTTGTTGTTATTGGATTGTTTTGCGTGTCACTAGGAAAGTATAGCAAAAAGGCGCAGTTTAAAATACTGGCACAAGATGTGTCATATTTACTTTTGCTTGGTGCTCACAACAATTTGTCCAATGTAATGAAATGCTTAGCAATTGTTCTCTGTTTGCAAAAAATAAAGGAGGAATTAACAAATGGTTGAATATAAAGAAACCTTACTAATGCCAAAAACGGATTTCCCAATGCGTGGAAATTTACCAGCAAATGAACCAAAAATGCAAGAAAAATGGAATGAGATGGACATCAATAAATTACAAATGGAGCGTACAGCAGGTCGTCCTGAGTATGTTCTACATGATGGCCCTCCATATGCAAATGGTGATATCCATATTGGTCATGCTTTAAACAAAGTACTGAAAGATATGATTACACGCCATCGTTCAATGACAGGTTTCCATGTTAACTATATTCCTGGCTGGGATACACATGGTTTACCAATCGAGCAAGCGTTAACAAACAAAGGTGTAAAACGTAAAGAAATGTCCATTGCTGAATTCCGTGAGCTTTGCGAAAAGTATGCATATGAACAAATCGACAATCAACGTGAGCAATTCCGTCGATTAGGAATTCGCGGTGATTGGGAAAACCCATATATTACGTTAAAACCAGAATTTGAAGCTCGTCAAATTGAAGTGTTCGGTAAAATGGCTGAAAAAGGCTATATTTATAAAGGCCTAAAACCAGTGTACTGGTCACCATCTTCAGAATCTGCATTAGCAGAGGCTGAAATTGAATATAAAGATGTAAAATCAGCTTCTATTTATGTAAGCTTTGCGATTAAAGATGCAAAAGGTGTTGTACCAGCTGATGCGAAATTTATTATTTGGACTACTACGCCTTGGACATTACCAGCAAACTTAGGGATTTCTCTAAATCCAGAATTCATCTATGTTGTTGTAGCAGTAGCGGATAAAAAGTTCATTATTGCAAAAGAATTGCTTGAAACAGTGGCAAAAGAGCTTGAATGGGAATCTTACGAAGTGATCCAAGAAGTAAAAGGGGAAGCTTTAGATCGCATCGTAGCACAACATCCATTCTATGATCGAGAATCGCTTGTCATGGTCGGTGAGCACGTTACGGCTGAAGCGGGTACTGGTTGTGTTCATACAGCTACTGGACATGGTGAAGATGACTATCAAATTGGTAAGTTATACGGTTTACCAATTCTTAGCCCAGTGGATAATAGCGGTTGTTATACTGACGAAGCACCAGGCTTTGAAGGTGTCTTCTACAATGATGCAAATAAAATGGTTACAGCCAAATTAGAAGAAGTTGGCGCATTAGAAAAATTAAACTTCTTTACGCACTCTTACCCACATGACTGGCGTACGAAAAAACCAGTTATTTATCGTGCAACACCACAATGGTTTGCGTCAATCGATGCATTCCGTGATGAATTATTAGCAGCGGTTAAATCAACATCATTTACACCTGCTTGGGGCGAAACGCGTCTTTATAATATGATTCGTGACCGTGGAGACTGGGTTATTTCTCGTCAACGTGCATGGGGTGTACCAATTCCGATTTTCTATGCTGAAAATGGTGAGCCAATTATTACACCAGAAACAATTGCGCGTATTTCTTCACTATTCCGTGAGCATGGATCAAATATTTGGTTCCAAATGACGGCAAAAGAATTATTACCAGAAGGCTTTACACATCCAGGAAGTCCAAATGGTGAATTCACAAAAGAAAACGATATTATGGATGTATGGTTTGACTCTGGATCATCTCACCAAGGTGTACTAGTAGAACGTGGTATGAAATATCCAGCGGATCTTTACTTAGAAGGCTCTGACCAACACCGTGGCTGGTTTAACTCATCATTAATTACTTCTGTCGCAATTAATGGCTATGCACCATATAAAGGATTATTAACGCATGGTTTCGTTTTAGACGGCGATGGTCGCAAAATGAGTAAATCATTAGGAAATGTAATTATTCCTCAAAAGGTAATGGATCAATACGGTGCAGATATTTTACGCCTATGGGTAGCTTCAGTAGATTATACTGCTGATGTTCGTATATCAATGGATATGTTAAAGCAAGTATCTGAAGTGTATCGTAAAATCCGTAATACATTCCGTTTCTTACACGGCAATGTGGCTGATTTTAATCCACTAAAAGACCGTGTAGCATATGCTGATTTACGTGAAATGGATCAATATATTTACATGCGTCTACAAGATGTATTAAAAACAGTGCGTAGCGCTTATGATCGTTATGATTTTGCTGCTGTCTACCATGCAGTTAATAACTTTGTTGCTGTAGAGCTATCTTCATTCTACTTGGACATCGCAAAAGATGTAGTTTATATTGAAGGTCATGACAATCACGATCGTCGTGCAATGCAAACAGTTATTTACGATACATTAATGACATTAGTAAAAATTATGACACCAATTATTCCACATACAACGGATGAAGTTTGGTCTTATTTACATGCACAAGGTGTTGTGGAAGAGGTATCAGTTCAATTAACGGACTTCCCTTCAGTAGATGAGCAAGCAAACTTCGATGAGTTATGTGAAAAATGGGAAACAATTATTGATGTACGTGATGATATTCTAAAAGCATTAGAAGAAGCACGTAATGCAAAAACAATTGGTAAGTCTCTTGAAGCGAAAGTAACAGTTTATGCAAAACCAGAAGTTTTAGCATTATTAAATGATGCAAACATTGATTTTGCACAGCTTTCAATCGTTTCTAATTTTGGGGTAGCACCAATCGAATCAGCTCCTGCTGAAGCACTAGCTTTAGAACATGTATCAATTGTTGTGGAAAAAGCAACAGGTGAGAAATGTGAGCGTTGCTGGTCAATTTCGGCAACAGTTGGAGCGAATGATGCACATCCAACAGTATGTGCTCGCTGTGCAGAAGTTGTTGAGAAGTATTACGTATAAAAATAATGAAATAAAAAAGAGCAGTCGAGATGAAATCGACTGCTCTTTTTTTATGTTTGACTAGCTTTGAACATACCGATTTCTTCATACGATAGTGGAAAAAAGTATCATTGAATGGGAGGTAAGCGAGGAAGTCTGCACGAAGCTGTTTAGCAACCAAACATTCAGTATCATCTTTACTTAAACAATATTTCGATTGTATTGCGGTAGTCGGTTGGAGAAATCCCCACATATTTTTTAAAAGTAAGACTGTAATAATTGGGTGTATTAAAACCAGAACTTGCTGAAATTTTTTCAATGGTGTAGTCAAACTTGCGTAAGGAAGGGAGTGTTTTAATAATGCGAGTATACGCTACATAATCAACAAAATTGCGACCAGTTTCTTTTTTAAATAAGCGACTAAAGTGAGTAGGGCTAAAATTAATTGATTTGGCGACATCACGAACGATTAGCTGCTCATCGTAATGCTCCTCAATATACTGAATAGCCTTTTGTAGCTGTTCATGTTTTGTTAAATCTTCATAAAAGCGTATGTGAATATTATCTACAGGTGGTTTTCTACGTGCTTTTCTAGCCTGACTGTAAGATTCTTTAACTTGCATAGCGTGCGTAAAAACACCACCGATGCCTATAAAAAGGTGGATATTATAATCTCTTTTCAAAAGTTCGATAACAGTCATTAAAGTAGTGACACCATCTGTCCAATGCTTAAATGATGTATACGTCTGCGGTATCCGCATGAGCACTAATAAATATCGCTCAAAATTTAAAAAGGACAGCGGTGCTTTGTCCGAAAAATGCTGACGAAAAATATTGGTAATTACACTACTTGCGTCATGTAATATTGGTCGATTTTGTTGAGCATCTACATAGCCTTGGATTAAAAATACGATATTTGGAATACAGTCAGAAGATAAAAACGATGAAGCTTGTACAATTTCCTGTTCACTGTTTATTTCTCCCCGTATTAGCCGTCTCAAAAAAGCTTCGCGAAATGGTGATGTATGATTGTGAGGGATTTGTTGTGACAGCTCAAGCATCGTAACGGTACTTGCTTGCTGATCTTTATAGGATGCATAAAGCTTTTTTACAATTCGTAAAAATTTTTGTTTTTGCAAAGGTTTAATAAGAAGTGCTAGTAAATTTAATTCAATGGCAATACCTGCTGAATAGGTTAAGTGTACTGCAACAATAGGGACAATAATACTATTAGGATAATTTTTCTTTAAACGTTTGACCTTTACCCAATCAAATAAATGGTTAATTTCATAGACGAAAATTGCCACCTCATGTGTGCTTGGTTGTGTACATTCGATAAATGTATACGGGAGGAATTCTTCTAGCCATCCTATCATTTGCTGTTTCTCAATTGAATTCTCAACGTACCATACGACGTTTAAAATGCTAAACAGCCCCTTTCTAAAATCCAAAAATAAAAAGAAGTTTAATAAAAGTATTTTAACTTAAAATAGCAATATTTTGTACTAATACAGCAAAATATTGTACCTATATTATTAGAAAAATAGAATAGAATAGTTGTAGTGAATAATAATTTGAAATTTCAGATAATTATTCACGTAGACTAAAGGGGGTTAGTAATATGGCGGGGAGTCATGAATATGAGTATGTGGAAGCGGGAACTGTGGATGTTAGAGATTTGCCACCGTTAGATCCGACAACACATAAAATTATGAAGGATGAGTTTACTACAGGCTTTAGCTTAACGGTATTTTACTTTATTTTAATTTTTAGTATCCCAGTAATGAATTGGTTCGCTCCTGAATTTGCCTTTAAGAAAGTATGGGGAGGCATGACTGTAACATGGTTTGTCACAACAATTGTCATGATGGTGATGGCCTTTGTTATTGCTTATGTGCATACGGCTTTATATGAAAAACGTTTGAAAAAATATGAAATGTCAAATAAGTAGTTCATTAAAGGGGGCAGTTGAATGATCGAGACGCTATTAGAACCGAAGATGTTGTTGACCATTGCACTAATGGGAACGATTGTGTACATTACGTATTTAACGAAAAAAAATACAACGGCATCTGATTTCTTCGTTGGGGGACGGAGTTTTGGATGGTTTACGAATGGGTCAGCCATTGGTGGAGACTATTTAAGTGCAGCAACATTTTTAGGAATTGCTGGTTTAACATTTCAGTTAGGCTATGATGGTGCATATTATGCATTTTGCTTCTCCATCGGTTTAACTTTACTAGCTATTTTTGTTGCGGGCCCACTAAGACGCTTTGGTGCATTTACAGTGGCAGACTTTTTAGCCTATCGCTTTCATAGTAGACGAGCACGCTTAGCCGCAGTTATTGTTGTTTTAGCGATTTCAGGATTTTATGCGGCTCCACAGCTATTAGGGGCAGCACAAATATTAAGTATGTTTTTTGGTACATCGTATGAATTCGGCATTATCTTTACATGTGTAGTGATGATTTTCTATGTAGGAATAGGCGGAATGAAAGGGACGACAATCAACCAAGCATTAGAGCTTTGGATTCGTCTAGGTGCGTTCATTGTAATGCTTATTGCAGCAATGTATGGGGGCTTGCATTACGATAAAATTTTAGCAGCTATTAATTCTTTTAACGGTCCTATTACAGGTACATCACCTTATGCATTGGATGGTAGTGATGTAAACTTTGATGGTGCGGCATGGACGGGGACAGGCTTTTATTTCCCAACGTTTTGGCAAACAATCAGTATGACAATCGGTTTAGCGCTAGGTACTATTGGATTACCGCATATTTTATTGCGTTTTTATACAAATCCAAGTGCTAAGGCTGCCCGTAAATCTGCTTTAATGGCCATCGGAATTGCCAGTACGTTTTTCTTATTAGCAGTATTTTTAGGCGTTGTTGGTCGTGCTATTTTCATCTCAGGTAGTGCGAGTGAAGAAGTAATGAGAGATTTAGTACTTGGTGGCAATAACATGGTTATTCCAACAACTGCGCTTGCTTTAGGAGGCGACTGGCTTCTCGGCCTCGTTATTGCTGGGGCATTTGCTGCAATCTTTTCTAATTTATCAGGGCTATTTATTACAAGCTCAGGTGCATTAGCACATGATTTATATGCTAGCTTTATGAAAAAAGATATTACGCAAAAACAGCGAGTAGTTGCTGGAAAAGTAGCTATTGTTATTTTAGGTATTCTTTATGGCGGTCTAGGTTTACTTGTTAAAGATGCTTCTATCGGTCATTTAGTCGCTTTAGCATTTACAGTTGCTGCGAGTACATTTACACCGATTTTCATCTTAGGAATTTGGTGGCGAGGGATGACTGAAAAAGGGGCTATTGCTGGGTTGGTGATTGGCCTTGTTGTCTCCATGTGGATGATTTTTTTACCAGGAACACTTCCAAGTTTCTTACAATTTAAAATTCCAGGTATTATAACAGTTCCAGTAGGTTTCCTGTCTGTCATTATTGTGTCATTGTTAGATCGGAAAGTACCTGCAGATGTAAATGATTTTATGAAACGCGTACACTCGAAAGAATCTGAAACCGCATAGGTACTGATACAACTTTCACCATTTGGTAATAAATTGTAAAAAGCTTAGACGGTAGACCAACTCAAAGAAGATGGAGTTGGTCTACTGTCTTTTTTATTTTGAGTCAATCAATTAATGCCTCTTTTAAAGTAATGGGTCCGCAATCTTCTATTGGACTATGTAAAGTTGGATATTTTTCACGAGGTAAGCCCAACACGGATACTTTTGGGCCACAGCCTTGTGTTTCCGTCATATTTTCATGTTATATTAGTTATTGCTATATAAGCTCTTATGGTAGAATAGGTAAGATGTTGAGTGATCGGAGGAATAGCTGTGTATAAATATTATGGATTGGCCGCTTTTGTGATTATTTTAGATCAATGGACAAAATGGCTAATTGTGAAAAATATGGAGTTTGGTGAACGCATTTCCGTATGGGATCCATGGTTTGGCATTTTATCGCATCGCAATAGAGGTGCAGCTTGGGGAATGCTAGAAGGGCAAATGTGGTTATTTTCCATTGTGACAATAGGCGTGATTTGTGCCATCATTTACTTTTATCATAAAGAAGCAAAGGGCAAGCCTCTTTTCCAAGTGGGTTTAATGCTGTTATTGGGCGGCGCCGTTGGTAACTTTATTGATCGTTTATTTAGAGGAGAAGTAGTAGATTTTGTCGACGTATTAATCCCTATTATGAATTACGATTTCCCAATTTTTAATATTGCGGATGCAGCATTAACAATTGCCGTTGTCGTATTAATGATTGGTTTAATCGCCGAAGATAAAAAAGAAAAGAAACAGGTGAAACAATGACGCAAGTATCATACACAATCGAAGAACAACAGCAAGGAGAGCGCATTGACAAAGCGATTTCAAGTATACAAACAGAATGGTCTCGTACACAAATTAGCAATTGGATTACAGAAGGAATTGTTAAAGTAAATGGTGAGACAGTAAAAGCGAAATATAAGGTAAAAGCAGGCGATGTAGTAGAAATCATCGTGCCAGAGGCGGAACCTTTAGATGTAATTGCTGAAAACCTAGCACTTGATATTGTTTATGAAGATGCGGATGTGCTCGTTGTCAACAAACCAAAGGGCATGGTTGTCCATCCTGCGCCTGGTCATATGACAGGTACACTTGTGAATGGTTTAATGTATCAATGTAAAGATTTATCGGGCATTAATGGTGTAATGCGCCCAGGTATTGTACATCGTATTGATAAAGATACATCAGGTTTACTGATGGTAGCGAAAAACGATGTGGCACATGAATCGTTAGTCGATCAACTTGTGAACAAAACGGTAACGCGTAAATATACAGCTCTTGTTCATGGACATATTGCACATGATAAAGGGACGATTGACGCACCGATTGGCCGCGATCAAAAGGATCGTCAAAAGCAAGCAGTTGTTGATAAAGGAAAACATGCGGTAACACACTTCCAAGTTATTGAACGTTTCGGTGATTACACACTTGTAGAATGCCGCCTTGAAACAGGACGTACACACCAAATTCGCGTGCATATGAATTATATTGGTTTCCCTCTTGTCGGTGATCCAAAATATGGACCAAGAAAGACAATTGATTTTGGTGGACAAGTATTACATGCAGGGATTTTAGGATTTAATCATCCTACAACAGATGAATATATGGAGTTTGAAGCACCACTTCCTGTCGATTATGTACAATTATTAGAGGAATTACGAAATAAGGATTGACGAATATTTAAAGAAGGTCTATACTAACGAAAGTGAATGAACGACTTTAACTTAATATTCACCTTTAATGGCAGTCCAGAGAGGCTGAGAAGGTACATGTGAACGTGTTGCAAAAATTTGTGCTGCAAATTTTTTCGACATGCTATTTAAACACGTACTCAACCCTCTCAGGCTATTCGCCTCGAGAGGTTTTTTTATGCCGTTGACAATGATGCTTAACGACTTAGGGAGCATCGCGTAACAATCCGAATGTGCTACAAAGCTTTCATCAGGAATTCTTTTTGATAAAAGTTGCGCATTATGGACAACACTGAAAATAGATTCTAGAGAGGAGGACAAAACATGTCAAAAAATGAGCTATTAGATGGGCCATCGATGACAAGAGCATTAACACGTATTGCACACGAAATAATTGAACGTAATAAAGGCATTGATGAATGTATATTAGTCGGTATAAAAACGCGCGGTGCCTTTCTAGCGAGACGCTTAGCGGAGCGTATCGAAAAAATAGAAGGTAAAGCGATTCGAACTGGTGAGCTAGACATTACACTTTACCGAGATGATTTATCGACAAAGCATGAAAATGAGCAAGCACATGTCGAGCAAGTAGATATCAATTATGTTGTTGCCAACCAAAAAATAATTTTAATTGATGATGTACTATATACTGGCCGCACAGTTCGAGCTGCATTAGATGCCATAATGGACTTAGGACGACCAGCCCAAATTCAACTGGCAGTATTGATTGATCGAGGCCACCGAGAGTTGCCAATTCGAGCGGACTATGTTGGAAAAAATGTGCCGACATCTGGCACAGAGCGGATCGTTGTTAATTTAACTGAAGTCGATGGTGAAGATTGCGTCATTATTTATAAAGAAGACTAACTATAAAGTGAGGAAACGTTATGTCAAAGGCAGTGTTAGATGTAAATGATAAACCGACTCCAGTCCAATTGGTGACATTAAGTTTTCAACACATGTTTGCCATGTTCGGGTCAACGATTTTAGTACCACAGCTAGTAGGACTTAGCCCAGCAATCGCCCTTCTAACAAGCGGGATTGCCACATTGTTCTTCTTATTAATTACGAAGTTTCAAGTACCAGCATATTTAGGCTCATCGTTTGCCTTTATCGCACCGATTTTACTTGCTGCAGGCGGTTTAGATGACAATGGCTTAAGTGTCAATCCAGGTAACGCTATGATAGGGGCGATGGCCGTCGGTGTTACCTACGGCATTGTGTCACTCATCATTTGGAAGAGCGGTTATAAATGGATTATGAAAATTCTTCCTCCAATCGTAGTTGGTCCGGTTATTATGGTGATTGGCCTTGGCTTATCAGGAACAGCAGTAGGCATGGCGATGAATGTTGATGGAGAGTATAACTTACTGCATTTCTCAGCAGCACTTGTCACATTATTTACGGCAATCATTTTTACAATCTTCTTTAAGGGGATTTTAAGTACGATGCCAATTTTAATCGGTCTAATCGTAGGCTATGTATATTCAATCTGTATTGGTATCGTCAACTTCGAGCCGATTAAAGAAGCGAAGATGTTTGCAGTACCACATTTCATCATTCCAGGTATAGATTATGACTTTACGATTACATCTACGATTTTACTAGCGATGGTACCGATTGTCATTGTGACAATTTCAGAGCATATCGGTCACCAGCTTGTACTAGGAAAAGTAGTGAATCGAGATTATATTAAAGAACCAGGCTTACATCGTTCATTACTAGGTGATGGCTTTGGGACATTAGTGAGTGCGTTTATTGGTGGTCCACCAAAAACAACGTACGGCGAAAACATCGGTGTTCTTGCAATCACACGTGTTTACAGTGTGTACGTAATAGCAGGAGCGGCAGTGGTAGCGATTGTCCTGTCATTCTTCGGGAAAGCAATGGCAGTAATCGCAACAATTCCAACAGCTGTTCTTGGCGGAGTTTCCATTCTGCTGTTCGGTATTATCGCTTCAAGCGGTTTACGTATGCTAGTAGATAACCATGTTGATTTTGGGAACAGCCGCAATCTAGTGATTGCCTCTGTTATTCTAGTAATAGGTATCGGCGGTGCGAAATTTATCGTCACAGAATCTCTAAGTCTAGAAGGTATGGCGTTAGCAGCCATTATCGGAGTTGTGCTAAACGCGGTTTTACCTGGCAAAAAAGAAGCCGATATACCAGTACCTTACAATGAAAATAATAATTCATAGTAGTACCTTTTAATGAATTGTCCAGAGAGGCAAAAAAAGGGAAGTTGTGGACAAGCAATCAGTAAGCATACAGCTTACTATAGTTTGTCACGCCTCCTTATGCCTCGCTGATGACATCAGCGGGGCTTTTACATTATTTAGACACTTAAATAATGAAGAACGTCATACATAGACGTTCATGACACACAATCTAATGGAGGTACATGATGAAGAACTTATTATCAATGGAACATTTAACAACTGAAGAAATTAACAGCATTTTACATCGTGCGCAGGCTTTTGAAAATGGCGAAACATCATCGTTATCTCGTGCTTACAACGTTGCAAACTTATTTTTTGAACCAAGTACCCGAACAAAAACGAGCTTTGAGATGGCAGAGCGGAAAGTCGGCTGTACTGTAATCCCGTTTGACGCAGGCTTTTCAAGTGTGACAAAGGGTGAAACGATGTACGACACAGTCAAAACATTAGAAATGATTGGCATGGATGCGGTCGTTATCCGAGCGAAAGAGGATGAGTATTATAACGAGCTACTAGAAGGCATTCATGTTGCAGTTATAAACGCAGGCGATGGCGCTGGTCAACATCCATCACAATCATTACTTGATCTGTATACGATAAAAAAAGAGTTTGGTTCTTTTGAAGGGTTAAATATCACAATCGCGGGAGATATATCGCATAGTCGTGTCGCGAAATCAAATGCTTCGGCGCTACAACGACTAGGAGCAAATGTGCACTTCCTGTGCCCAGAAGAATGGGCAGGGGATTTCAACGCACATCATTCTTGGGATGATTTAATCGAAATAAGTGATGTCATTATGTTACTTCGTGTACAACATGAACGCCATAAAGTAAATAAAAGCTTCTCAAAAGAAAGCTATCATGAAGAGTACGGATTGACAGTGGAACGTGAGAAGAAAATGAAAGAAAAGGCAATTATTATGCATCCTGCACCAGTTAACCGTGATGTAGAAATTGCATCAGAGCTAGTTGAATGCGAACGTTCTCGCATTTTTGAACAAGTACGTAACGGTGTATATACACGCATGGCAATTATCGAAACAATTTTACAAGGGAGAGAATAACATGACAAAAGTACTTCAAAATGTGCAAATGTTAAATGAACAAGGTGAACTGCATACAGTGAATATCGCCATGGTCGATGGCAAAATTACTGCCATTGGACAAGAGGTCAATGTAGCTGGTGCGGAAATTATCGAAGGAAACGGTTTAGTTGTTGCTCCAGGCTTTGTAGATGTACACACACATTTGCGCGAGCCAGGTTTTGAACATAAAGAAACAATTGCCACAGGCTCTGCATCAGCAGCTAAAGGTGGTTTTACAACGATTTGTGCAATGCCGAATACAAAACCAGTGCCTGACACTGTAGAAAACATGCAACTAATTAACGGTCTTATAAAAGAAAGTGCAGTGATTCGTGTATTGCCATATGGCTCATTAACACAAGACATTTCTGGTGAAGTTCGTACGGATATCGCGGAATTAAAAGCACATGGTGCTGTCGCTTTCTCAGACGATGGAGTAGGAATCCAATTAGCTTCAACGATGTACGAACAAATGCAAGATGCAGCAAAGCACGACATGGTTGTTGTAGCACACTGTGAAGATAATTCATTAATTTATGATGGCGTCATGCATGAGGGCAAGCGCAACAAGGAGCTAGGGCTACCAGGTATTCCGTCCATTTGTGAATCTGTTCAAATCGCACGAGATGTTCTTCTTGCCGAAGCTGCAGGTGCACGCTACCATGTGTGTCACGTATCAACAAAAGAATCTGTGCGCTCAGTGCGAGACGCAAAAGCAGCAGGCATTCGCGTCACTGCAGAAGTTTGTCCACACCACTTATTACTTGAAGAGATGGATATTCCATCAGATGATGCGAACTGGAAAATGAACCCACCATTACGCGGTGCGGACGATAAAGATTCTCTACATGCAGCACTCCTTGATGGCACAATCGACTGCATCGCAACAGATCATGCACCACATACAATAGAAGAAAAATGTTGCGGTATGGTGGTCGCACCATTCGGCATCGTCGGTTTTGAAACAGCCTTCCCATTGTTATATACACAATTTGTTGAAACAGGGAAATGGACTTTAAAGCAATTAATTGATTGGATGACTGTGAAAGCTGCCCAAATTTTTGACTTACCATACGGAACGTTAGAAGTAGGTGCATCAGCAGACATGGTTTTAATTGATGTAAAGAAAGAACAAACAATTGATGCAGAAGGTTTTGTATCAAAAGGTCGCAATACACCATTCAATGGTTGGGTTGCGAAAGGTTGGCCAGTAGTAACTATTTTTGAAGGTAATATCGTATACCAGGAGGCAGAGTAATGAAAAAACGTTTACTTATTTTAGAAGATGGCACAGTATTTACAGGCACAGCGTTCGGTAGCGAGCGAGCTTCACAAGGTGAGGTCGTATTCACAACAGGGATGACAGGTTATCAAGAAACAATTTCAGATCCTTCATTCTACGGACAAATCGTAACGTTAACATACCCACTTATCGGTAACTACGGTATTAACCGTGATGATTTCGAATCAATTACACCTGCAATTCGTGGATTTGTAGTTCGCGAACTAGCAAAAACACCGTCAAACTTCAGATGTGATTTAACAGTTGATGAATATTTAACAACAAAAGACATCCCAGGGATTGAAGGTATTGATACACGTAAATTAACACGCATTATTCGTAGCAAAGGATCTGTTAAAGCGATACTAACAGCGGCTGACGAAGAAGTGAATGTAGAAGAAATCGTCGCAAAATTACAAGCGACACCAGCCATTACACATCATGTGCGCGAAGTATCGCCAAAGGCTGCATACCCATCTCCAGGTCGTGGCAAACGAGTAGTATTAATTGACTACGGTATGAAGCATGGTATTCTTCGTGAATTAAATAAACGTGATTGCGATGTACTCGTTGTTCCTTACAACACACCAGCAGCAGAAATTTTAGCATGGCATCCAGATGGCATTATGCTGTCAAACGGTCCAGGGAATCCTGAAGACGTTGCAGAAGGTATCGAAACTGTACGCAATTTAATCGGAAAAGTGCCAATGTTCGGTATTTGCTTAGGGCACCAAATATTCTCATTAGCAAGTGGCGCAAAGGCATTTAAATTACCATTCGGTCACCGTGGTGGTAACCATCCAGTAAAAGATTTACGCACAGGTCGTACAGATTTAACATCTCAAAACCATGGCTATGCAATCGATATTGAGTCTTTAAAAGATACAGATTTAGAATTAACACATATCGCATTAAATGATGGTACTTGTGAAGGCGTACGTCATAAGAAATATCCGATTTTCACGGTACAATATCACCCAGAAGCATCACCAGGACCAGAAGATTCAAACCACTTATTTGATGAATTCATTGAAATGATGGAAGTAGAAGCAGGGAAGGGGAAACAACATGCCTAAACGTACAGATATAGAAACTATTTTAGTAATCGGGTCAGGCCCAATCGTCATCGGACAAGCAGCAGAATTTGACTATGCAGGCACACAAGCTTGTCTTTCATTAAAAGAAGAAGGCTACCGCGTTATTTTAATAAACTCAAACCCTGCAACAATTATGACAGATACTGAAATTGCAGATAAAGTATACATTGAACCAATCACACTAGAATTTGTATCACGCATTTTACGTAAAGAACGTCCAGATGCAATCCTACCAACACTAGGTGGTCAAACAGGTTTAAATATGGCAATCGAGTTAGACAACTCAGGAATTTTAAATGAGCTAAATATCGAAATTCTTGGTACAAAACTTGATGCTATCCATAAAGCAGAAGACCGTGACTTATTCCGTAACTTAATGTACGACCTTGGTGCACCAGTACCTGAGTCAGACATTATCCATAACTTAGATGAAGCGAAAAACTTTGTCGCAAAAATCGGTTATCCAGTAATCGTGCGCCCTGCATTCACACTTGGAGGTACAGGTGGCGGTATTTGTTATAACGATCAAGACTTAGAAGAAATCGTTACATCAGGTTTGAAATATTCGCCAGTGACACAATGCTTACTTGAAAAATCAATTGCGGGCTTTAAAGAGATTGAATATGAAGTAATGCGTGATGCAGCTGACAATGCAATTGTTGTTTGTAACATGGAAAATGTCGATCCAGTCGGTATTCATACAGGTGATTCAATCGTAGTAGCACCAACACAAACACTTTCTGACCGCGAAAACCAAATGTTACGTAATATCTCACTAAAAATTATTCGCGCACTAAAAATTGAAGGTGGCTGTAACGTACAGTTAGCCCTTGATCCATATAGCTTCGACTACTATGTAATTGAAGTAAACCCACGTGTATCTCGTTCATCTGCATTAGCATCAAAAGCAACGGGTTACCCAATTGCGAAGCTAGCGGCAAAAATTGCAGTAGGCTTAACGTTAGATGAAATTAAAAATCCAGTTACTGGTTCAACTTACGCTTGCTTCGAGCCAGCATTAGACTACATCGTCGCGAAAATTCCTCGCTGGCCATTCGATAAATTCGAATCAGCAAAACGTAACCTAGGCACACAAATGAAGGCTACTGGGGAAGTAATGGCGCTTGGTCGTACGTTCGAGGAAGCAATGCTAAAAGCTGTACGTTCACTTGAAACAGGTCAAGTTCATCTAGAGCTAAAACATGCTGAAGATAACTCTGATTCTTGGATTGAAAAACGCATCCGTAAAGCGGGCGATGAGCGTTTATTCTTCATCGGAGAAGCATTGCGCCGCGGAGTAACAATCCAGCAAATTCATGAATGGTCTGCAATCGACTTATTTTTCTTAAATAAATTCAAAAACATCGTAGATATGGAGCAAACACTTGCTGACCATAAAAACGATAAAGAAGTATTACGTACAGCAAAACGTTTAGGCTTTGCAGATAAAAAAGTTGCGGAATTATGGGATACAACGCAAGAAGCAATCTATGCATACCGTAAAGAAAATGGCATTGTCCCTGTCTATAAAATGGTGGATACATGTGCAGCAGAGTTCGAATCAGAAACACCATATTTCTATGGCACTTATGAGGAAGAAAATGAATCTATCAAGTCTGATAAACCATCTGTCATCGTATTAGGGTCAGGTCCAATCCGTATCGGTCAAGGAGTAGAGTTCGATTACGCTACAGTGCACTCAGTTTGGGCTATCCAAGAAGCAGGCTATGAAGCAATCATTATTAACTCAAATCCAGAAACAGTATCAACTGACTTCTCAATTTCAGATAAGTTATACTTTGAGCCATTAACGATCGAGGACGTAATGCACATTATCGATTTAGAACAACCAATTGGCGTAGTTGTGCAATTCGGTGGTCAAACAGCTATTAACCTAGCTGATAAATTGGCTGCAAATGGTGTGAAAATTTTAGGTACATCGCTAGAAGACATCGATCGTGCTGAAAACCGCAATAAATTCGAACAAGCATTACATGCATTAGACATTCCACAGCCTCCAGGTGAAACGGCTGTATCTACAGAAGAAGCACTTGCGATTGGTGAACGCTTAGGCTTCCCAGTGCTTGTACGCCCTTCGTATGTACTAGGTGGACGTGCAATGGAAATTGTTTATAACGAAGAAGAATTACAACATTATATGGAGAACGCTGTTGAGGCTTCACCTGATCACCCAGTTTTAGTAGACCGATACTTAACAGGTCAAGAAATTGAAGTAGATGCGATTTGTGACGGTGAAAATGTATTAATCCCAGGTATTATGGAACATATCGAACGTGCAGGGGTACACTCTGGTGACTCGATTTCTGTATACCCACCACAAAAATTAACACAAACGCAAAAAGATACGTTAGTCGACTATACTACGCGTCTAGCAAAAGGTCTTGGCATCATCGGCTTAATGAACATCCAGTATGTAATCTCACATGGTGAAGTATATGTGATTGAGGTAAACCCTCGCTCATCTCGTACAGTACCGTTCTTAAGTAAAATTACGAACATTCCAATGGCAAACATTGCAACGAAAGCGATTCTTGGTAAATCAATCGTAGAACAAGGCTATCCAACAGGCTTAGCAGCAGAGCAAAAAGGTGTGTTTGTGAAAGTACCAGTATTCTCATTCGCAAAATTACGCCGCGTGGACATTACATTAGGGCCTGAAATGAAATCAACAGGGGAAGTAATGGGGAAAGATGCCACTTTAGAAAAAGCACTTTACAAAGGCTTAGTTGCAGCTGGCATGGAAATTCGCACAGAAGGCACAGTATTATTCACTGTATCTGATAAGGATAAAGAAGAAGCAATTGCTCTTGCTAAACGCTTCTCAACAGTTGGCTACCGCATCGTTGCGACAGAAGGTACAGCACAAGCATTTGAAGCAGCGGGCGTTCGTACAGATGTTGTAGGTAAAATCGGTGCAAAAGGCCAAACGTTATTAGACTTAATTCAAAACGGTGAAGCACAGTTAGTAGTCAACACATTAACAAAAGGCAAACAACCAGCTCGTGATGGATTCCGAATTCGTCGTGAATCTGTAGAAAATGGCGTACCTTGCTTAACTTCATTAGATACAGCAGAAGCAATGCTGCGTGTCATTGAATCCATGACATTTACAGCAGAACAAATGCCAAAAGCGGAGGTAGTACATTAATATGATTCGTCAAGAGAAAATGACGGTCGTCTCTCAAAAGCAAATTGCGACAAACATTTTCGAATTGACACTTCGTGGTGAACTGGTTCAGGATATGACTCCTGGCCAGTTTGTCCATGTAAAGGTGTCAGATTCATTGGAGCCGCTTTTACGTCGACCAATCAGTATAGCAAACATAGATAAAGACAACAGTAAATTTACAATGATTTACCGTGCGGAAGGTCGAGGAACGCAAGTATTAGCAACAAATCGTGAAGGGCAGTTAGTAAATGTCCTTGGCCCAATTGGTAATGGCTTCCCAGTCGACGCTGTAAAGGCAGGTGGGACTGCATTGTTAGTTGGTGGCGGCATCGGTGTACCACCTTTACATGAACTTTCCAAACAGCTTCGTGCGCGTGGTGTGAAAACAATCCATGTATTAGGCTTCCAATCAGAAGATGTTTGCTTCTATGAGGAGCAGTTTAATGCACTTGGTGAAACGCATTACGTAACAGTAGATGGATCGAAAGGAACGAAGGGCTTTGTAACAAACGTGTTAGAAACGCGTGCACCCGAGTTTGATGTGTTCTATTCTTGTGGCCCTCTACCAATGCTAAAAGCGTTAGAAGGCTTCTACCCAGAAAAAGAAGGGTACTTATCTTTTGAAGAGCGCATGGGTTGTGGCATTGGGGCTTGCTTCGCATGTGTATGCAAGACAACAGATCAAATTGAAAAAGACTATGTCAAAGTATGCTCTGACGGTCCAGTATTCCCGAAAGGTACGGTGGCATTATGAGTCGTTTAAATATCCAAATACCTGGCTTAAATTTAAAAAATCCAATTATGCCAGCTTCAGGCTGCTTCGGCTTTGGTCGTGAATATGCACAGCTATACGATTTATCGAAGCTTGGCGCTATTATGATTAAAGCAACAACAGTGGAAACAAGACCTGGCAATCCAACACCACGTGTAGCGGAAACAGCAGCAGGGATGCTAAATGCCATTGGCTTACAAAATCCTGGTATTGAAAAAGTAATGAATGAAGAATTAAAGTTTTTAGAAGGCTATGATGTGCCAATCATCGCCAATGTAGCTGGAACTGAAACAGCAGATTATGTGGAAGTTGCACGTCGCATCTCTGCAGCACCGAATGTAAAAGCGCTAGAACTGAATATTTCTTGCCCGAATGTAAAATGTGGGGGTATTCAATTCGGTACAGACCCAGCAACAGCACGAGAGCTCGTTGCGGCAGTCAAAGCTGTTTCAGAAGTACCTGTTTACGTAAAATTATCACCAAACGTAACGAATATCGTAGAAATCGCTCAAGCAGTGGAAGCAGGTGGAGCGGATGGTATTACGATGATTAACACTTTAATCGGCATGCGTTTACATGAGCGTACAGGTAAACCAGTTATTGCAAATGGTACAGGAGGCTTATCTGGCCCAGCAGTAAAACCAGTTGCCATTCGTATGGTATATGAGGTATATAAAGCCGTTAATATTCCGATTATTGGAATGGGCGGAGTGAGCGAAGCGCAAGATGTTATTGACTTTATGTCAGCAGGTGCATCAGCAGTCGCAGTTGGGACAGCCAATTTTGTAGACCATTTCGTTTGCCCGAACATCATTGAGGAGTTACCAGCAAAGCTTGACGCATTAGGCGTAGAGCATATTACGGACATAATCGGAAGGAGCCATCGTTAATGAATACAAAACCAATACTAGCACTTGATTTCCCAGGTGAGGCGGAAGTTTTCAAGTTTTTAGCACATTTTCAAGAGCCTCTTTTCGTAAAAATTGGTATGGAGCTTTATATGCAGGAAGGTCCTGATATTGTACGTAAAGTGAAGGATTTAGGTCACGATATTTTCCTAGATTTAAAGCTACATGATATTCCAAATACTGTTGGCTCAGCGATGAAAGGTTTAGCAAAATTAGGGGTAGATTTAGTCAATGTACATGCAGCAGGCGGTCGCCCAATGATGGAAGCAGCACTCGAAGGCCTAGAAGCGGGTACACCAGCGGGTCGAGCGCGTGCAGCGTTAATTGCTGTGACTCAATTAACATCTACTACTGAAGCGCAAATGCAAACAGAGCAAAAAATTGCATTAACATTACAAGAATCTGTATTACATTATGCTAGCTTAACAAAACAAGCAGGCTTAAATGGTGTTGTCTGCTCGGTTCATGAAGCACAGGCAATCGCCGAAGTGTGCGGTGAGGACTTCTTACGTGTCACACCAGGTATTCGTTTAGCTGGTGGTGACGCACACGATCAAAAACGTATCGCTACGCCAGATGGCGCAAAACGTGATGGATCCTCGTTAATCGTAGTTGGGCGTGCCGTTACAGGTGCCCAAGATCCAGTGGCAGCATATAAAATCGTAAGTGAATTATGGGAGGCAACAAAATGACATTACAAAACGAAATCGCACACGCTATGCTAAAGGTAGGCGCAGTAGAATTAAATCCAACAGATCTTTTCACATGGGCATCGGGCATTCAATCACCGATATACTGTGATACTCGCTTAACTATTTCAGATCCAGTGATCCGTAAGCAATTGGCAAACGGCTTAGCAAAAATCATTAAAGAAAATTTTGAGGCTACAGAAATCGTAGCGGGTACTGCTACAGCAGGTATTCCACATGCTGCGTGGGTAAGTGACATTTTAGACTTACCTATGGTGTACGTCCGTTCAAAGGCAAAAGAGCATGGCCGTGGCAATCAAATTGAAGGAAAATACGCAGCGGGCCAAAAAGTCGTTGTAGTAGAAGATATTGTGTCAACAGGTGGTTCCTCTATTACAGCAGTAGAAGCTTTACGTGCAGCAGGTTGTGAAGTACTAGGTGTCGTATGTGTCTACACATATAATTTACCACGTGCTGAGCAAGCATTTGAAGAAGCTGGCATCCAATATGTATCTTTAACAAACTTTGATTATTTAATTGAAGCAGCGAACGAATCAGGTGCTATTAAAGAGGAAGATATTCCATTTTTAAAAGATTGGCATGCAAAACTGAAAGCTGGCGAACTATAAGGTTAAATAGAATAATAAGAAGAACTTTTAAAAAACGATCACGGTTAGATTAGCCGATGATCGTTTTTTTTATGAAGATGTACGTTTTGAAAAATTAATAAAAAAATAGTTTTTTACTGTAGCAAAAAGTGCTTTTTGTTGTTAATACTTTAAACCGAAAAACTATATAAAGATAATAATTGAATATTTCAAATAAACAGAATTATAGATTTGTTCCTAAAATATTCAAGTTTACCAAATAAAAGAATGATTTGAGGAGAGAGAGCATGAAATAGAGCATAGATTATTATTATATCTAAATAATAAATAAATGATGGATAATAGAAAAAATAAGAAGGCAAGCAAATATATGTTTATAAAGAATAGAAAAAATATATAATTTTTTGTAATAGTTGTATGGTTTATTATGTATATAACATTATGAGTGTTGTAAAAAAACTCTTGATTAAATGCATTATTTCTATATAAAATAGCAATATGAATAATTTTCAGATAATTCCATAAGTATATAGTTAGATGCTTTTTTGTTTCTTCTGTAAAAAATTTATTAATATGTTTTTTAATTGAATAAGATAAAAACTATTAAAAATTTGAGTAGAAATAATATTGAAATAAGTTTAATCAATTTTTGAATCTTTTTTCTGAATATTGAATCAGAAAAGTTTGTCATCGTAAGTTATTACTACATATTTCTATTTAGAAAAAATACAAAAAGGTGTGATGAGTGAAATGAATTTAATGCTTGAAGTGAAAAACCTTAAAACTGGTTTTGATATAGACGGAGATATATATCACGCGGTTGATAACGTTTCGTTTACCGTTAAGCCAGGCCAAATTGTAGGTATTGTAGGGGAATCTGGTTGTGGGAAAAGTGTGATGTCACTATCAATCATGCAATTACTTCCTCAAGGGATTGGCAAAGTTACTGGAGGAGAAATAAAGTTTCAAGGCAAAAATATTGAAGGCTACAAAAGTGATGAGATGAATAAAATACGAGGCAAAGATATTAGTATGATCTTCCAAGAGCCTATGACATCTTTAAACCCTGTATTTACAATTGGCAATCAGATTGAGGAGATTTTATTAAACCATCTACCAATCTCGAAAACAGAAGCAAGAAAGCAATCAATTGAATTATTAAAAAGTGTAGGCATACCAAGACCAGATAAAATTGTCGATGAATATCCACATCAACTATCAGGTGGGATGCGACAAAGGGTCATGATTGCCATTGCCATCGCTTGTCATCCAAAGCTTTTAATTGCTGATGAACCTACTACTGCGTTAGATGTAACTGTACAAGCCCAAATACTTGAACTGCTAAGAAAAATTCAAGCGGAAAATGATATGTCTATTATTTTGATTACGCATGATTTAGGTGTAGTGGCAGAAATGTGTGATGAAGTCATCATTATGTATGCTGGAAAAATTGTAGAGCGTACGAGTGTGGACAATCTTTTTTATAAGCCGAAGCATCCTTATACAAAGCTATTAATGGCATCCATTCCACGTATTGATATTGAGGTTAGTGAGCTAACAACAATTCAAGGTATTGTGCCATCGTTAAAAAATATGCCGACAGTCGGCTGTCGATTTGCCGATAGATGCCCGTCAGTGAAACCAGAGTGTAGTACGGTAACGCCTCAGCTTGTCCATATTGGCGAGGGTCATGAGGTTTCGTGCTTACTATATGAAGGTTCTATCCTAGAGAAGGTGTGAGGTAACAACATGACTGATACGACAATCAAACAACCTAAAGAAACTTTGCTTGAAGTGAACAACTTAAAAACCTATTACCCGATTAAAGGTGGATTTCTCAAAAAAACAGTCGGACACGTGAAAGCTGTAGATAATATTTCGTTTTCTATTAAAAATGGTGAAACATTAGGGTTAGTTGGTGAGTCTGGCTGCGGAAAATCAACAACTGGCCGAACGATTATTAGATTGTTAGATTCAACAGAAGGACAAATCGTGTTTAATGGTCAGGATATTACGACATTACAAGGCAAATCATTAAGAGAAATAAGAAAAGATATCCAAATGGTTTTCCAAGATCCGTATGCTTCATTAAATCCAATGCAAATGGTTGGCAGTATCGTAGCTGAGCCTATTATGAATTTCCACAACAAATCGTTGGATTCTTTAAAAGAGGAAGTCATCGAATTATTAAGAAAAGTAGGGTTGCCGAAGGACGCGTATTATAAATATGCACATGAATTTTCTGGTGGTCAACGTCAACGAATTGGTATTGCAAGAGCATTAGCACTTAAGCCAAAGCTAATAATTGCCGATGAACCAGTTTCTGCCTTAGACGTTTCCGTACAATCTCAAGTATTGAATCTACTAAAAGAGTTGCAGGATGAGTTTGATTTAACGTTTTTATTTATTGCCCATGACTTAAGCGTTGTTAAACATATGAGTGACCGCATAGGCGTGATGTATTTAGGCAATATTGTTGAAATTGCGAACAAGGAAAGCATTTATGATGAACCGTTGCATCCATATACTCAAGCGCTCATTTCAGCAATACCCGTGCCAGATCCTCGGAAAAAAAGCAATCGCATTGTTTTACAGGGCGATGTACCGAGCCCAGCTAATCCTCCGCAAGGATGCCCATTCCATCCAAGATGCCCAAAGGCCATGATGGAATGTTCCTTAACAAAACCTGTATTAAAGGAGGTGAAGCCAGATCACAAAGTTGCTTGCCATTTATATTAAGCTGGCAAGAAAAAAAAGGATAAAATGCTTTTCAAAATAAAAAATTATCGGGGGGAAAAAAATGAAAAAGACTAAAACATTATGGTCACTTTTACTTATGCTCGTCATGGCATTGTTCCTAGCAGCATGTAATAATGATTCATCGAAAACGGACGACAAAGATACAGGAAAGGATACGGAAACACCAGTTACAACAACGACTGATGCTAAAGAAGGTGGCGTTGTAACATTCGGTACAGACCAAGCGCCAGAGGGCGTATTTGACCCTGCATTCGCGGGAAGTATTGTGGATGCATATATTCAAAACTTCATGATGGATGGCGTTTATGATGTAAATGATGAGTTAGAATATATACCAAACCTTGCAAAGTGGGATATTAGTGAAGATAAATTAACGTATACATTCAACTTTGAAAAGGGCGTAAAATGGCACAATGGTGATGAATTAACAGGGGAAGACTGGGTATTTGCATTAGAAACGTTAGCAGACCCTGATTATGATGGTCCTCGTTTTAATTATGTTGAAGGTGTAAAAGGGGCAGAAGATAAAAAAGCAGGAAAAGCTGATACAATTTCAGGAATTGAAGTTGTTGATCCTTATACAATTAAAGTGACATTTAAAGAAGTAAAAATTAATAATCTAGAGAGTATTTGGCAATATCCAATGCCAAAGAAACATTATGAAGGCATTGCAGTTAAAGATTTAAGTGAATCAAAACAAGTGCGTGAAACACCTGTAGGAAACGGGCCGTTTAAAGTGAAAAAAGTTGTGGACGGCGAGTATTCTGAATTAGAGCGTTTTGATGATTACTGGAAAGGGAAACCAGCGCTTGATGGTATTATTGTAAAAGTTATTGACCCATCATTAGCTGCGGGTGCGTTCCAAAACGGAGAAATCGACATCATGGATATTAGACCACAATCTGTGAAAGAGCTTTCAGCATTAAGCAATGTACGTATCGAAGAAACGACTGGTGTAAGCTATTCTTATATCGGGCTTCGTTTTGGTCATCGTGATCAAGCTACTCTTAAAAATGTAGCAGATTTTGATAAATTCAATTCAAAAGAATTACGTCAGGCACTATTATATGCTCTTAACCGTCCAGCAATGATCGATGCTTTCTTAGAAGGAAAAGCTGAAGTTGCGAATACAGTTATTCCAGTTACTTTCTGGACTGCTGCAGATGCTTCAGATTTAAATGCATATGACTTTAACGTAGATAAAGCAAAAGAACTGTTAAAAACAGCAGGCTATGTGGATAAAGATGGCGATGGATTTGTTGAAGATCCTCAAGGCCAACCATTTAAAATTTCATTTGGACACTATGCAGGTCCAGCAGCATTTGAAGGTCGTTCACAAGCAATCATCCAATCTTGGAATGATATTGGTGTAAAAACGGAATTAGCAACAGGTAGCTTAGTAGAGTTTAACTTGTACAATGAAATGAAAGATAATGATGATGCAGCATTAGAGGCATTCTTCGGTTCTTGGAGCATGGGTTCTGATCCAGATCCATCTGGTTTATGGGCAAATGATGCAGAATGGAACTACGGTCGTTATGTAGATGAGCAAAACGACAAATTATTAAAAGAAGCGTTAAGCGAAGCGGCATTTGATAAAGACTACCGTAAAAAAGTTTATGTTGATTGGCAAAAATACTTCAACGAAGAATTACCAGCACTTCCATTATGGGAAAACCTAGATTTATATGGTATTAACAACCGACTACAAGGTGTTCATATTAACGCTGTTGGTTTCCAAACAGACGTTTATAAATGGCATATTGTCGAGTAAATTTAATGCCTAAAAAAGGCTGAGAAACCTACTACTATTGGGCTCTTTTAAGGAGCCTGATAGTAGTAAATTTTAATTGATAAGGGGACGTCACATGCTTCAATACACACTTCGAAGATTACTCGGCATGATTCCATTGTTACTCCTTATTTCGTTAGTTGTGTTCTTCTTAGCAAAAATGATGCCAGGAGATCCATTTGCGGGAGAAATTGATCCTTCAAATACAAACCCACAATACATCGAGGAAATGAGAGAGAAGTTAGGCTATAATGATCCAATTATCGTGCAATATGGAAGATGGATGTCTAATTTTGTACAAGGGGATTTTGGCAAATCAACAGTTTATAAAAAACCTGCAGTAGATGTTATTGCACAACGAATTCCGAATACATTATTTTTAGCAGTAACCTCTTTAATTTTTACGTATATATTTGCTTTTTTCATGGGCATGTATGCAGGGAGAAAACCTTATACACTTGGTGATAATTTAATAGCTTCATACAATTATTTGGCTTTAGCGATTCCCTCGTTTGTCGCTGGTATTGTAGCCATTTATGTGTTCTCTTTCCAACTAGGGTGGTTCCCATTCAACGGCTCAGTTGGCGTAGGGCTTCAAGAAGGAACGTTTGCTTATTATTTAAGTAGGGTCCATCACGTATTATTACCAGCACTTGTTTTAGGATTAATGGGAACGGCATCCTATACGCAATTTTTACGAAACGATATTATCGAAAACAGTAGAAAAGATTTCGTACGTACAGCGAGAGCAAAAGGAACAAAGGAATCAAAAATTTACAACAAGCATATTTTAAGAAATTCGATTATTCCGATTATTACTTTTCTTGGTTTTGACATCGCGACATTAATAAGCGGTGCAGTAATAACAGAAACCATCTTTACTTATCCCGGAATAGGCGCACTATTTTTAGATTCCGTTGGTAGAAGAGATTATGCGGTCATGATGTCGATAACTATGTTACTTTCGTTCTTAACACTTTTTGGGAATTTAGTAGCCGATTTATTGTATGGTATAGTAGATCCGCGAATTAGACTAGATTAGGGAGGGGAAAAATGTGGAGATTATAACAAAACAAGAAGCGTCTGCATCAAAAACACCGAATAAAAGCCCCTCTCCATGGGTGATAGCGAGAAGAAAGTTCGTTAAAAATAAATTAGCTATGATAAGCCTTATTTTTTTACTAATCGTTATTATTCTATCGTTTTTAGCACCATATATTACGACAAAAGATATCGTGCGTGTAGACTTTATGAAAATTAGCCAACCACCTTCAAGTGAGAATTGGCTTGGAACCGATACAAATGGCCGTGATGTATTTACACGAATGCTCTATGCAGGTAAATCTTCTTTAACGGTTGGTATAGGTTGTATGTTTTTCATTGTTTTAATTGGGACAACTATCGGGTCTATTTCAGGTTATTTTGGGGGCAAAATCGATCAAATTTTAATGCGTTTCACGGACTTTGTATTAATGTTCCCATTACTAGTTTTTGTTATCGTGCTAAATACGATTTTAGTTGGTAAAGTATCAGGCTTATGGACGTTAATCATTGTCATTTCCGTATTAAGCTGGGGTAGTGTTGCCCGCGTTGTACGAAGTCGAATTCTTGCAGAAAAAGAAAATGAGTACATTTTAGCTGCACAGTCAATCGGCTGTAAATCATCGAAAATCATTATGAAACATTTATTACCGAACGTTGCGTCTACAATCATTGTACAAGCTACATTATTAATGGCGGTAACAATTGTAATAGAGTCGGCGTTAAGCTTCTTAAACTTCGGTGTGCCAGCAGATACACCAAGTTGGGGAAATATGCTAGCCGAGGCTAGAAACTCAGACGTGCTAAGAGATAAAATTTGGATCTGGATTCCACCAGCAACAGCCATTACATTAGTCATTTTATCGATTAACTTTATCGGAGAAGGACTAAAAGATGCAATGAATCCAAAATCAAGAAGATAATGTTGGTAAATAAATGGCACCTATCAAAGTCAATTTAACTTTGATAGGTGCCATTTGCTGTTGGTGTGGAGTGATGGTGATTCTGCTAGCGGAGCGAGGGCTGATTTTATGGGGTGAGTGCTGATTCCGCGGAGCGAGGGTTGATACCGCGAAGCGAGGGGCTGATTCCGCGGAGCAAGAGGTTGATTCCGCGAATCGAGGGTGTAATTCCGCGGAGTGAGGGATTAATTCCGCGGAGCAAGAGCTTGATTCCGCGAAGCGAGGGAGTGATTCCGCGGAGCGAGGAGCTGATTCCGCGGAGCGAGGGTGTGATTCAGCGAAGCGAGGGTGTGATTCCGCGGAGCGAGAGTGTGATACCGCGGAGCGAGGGAGTGATTCCGCGGAGCGAGGGAGTAATTCCGCGAAGCGAGGGAGTGATTCCGCGGAACGAGGGTGTAATTCCGCGAAGCGAGAGTGTAATTCCGCGGAGCGAGGGTTGATACCGTGGAGCGAGGAGCTGATTCCGCGGAGCAAGAGGTTGATACCGCGAAGCGAGGGTTGATTCCGCGGAGCGAGGGGCTGATTCCGCGGAGCGAGGGGCTGATTCCGCGGAGCGAGGGGCTGATTCCGCGGAGCAAGAGGTTGATTCCGCGAAGCGAGGGTGTAATTCCGCGGAGCGAGGATGTGATTCCGCGGAGCGAGGGAGTGATTCCGCGAAGCGAGGTGTAATTCCGCGGAGCGAGGGAGTGATTCCGCGGAACGAGGGAGTAATTTCGCGAAGCGAGGGAGTGATAACCGCGAAGCAAGAGGTTGATTCCGCGAAGCGAGGGAGAAATTCCGCGAAGCGAGGACCGCAAGCGAGGGTGTAATTCCGCTGAGCGAGGGAGTAATTCCGCGAAGCGAGGGAGTAATTCCGCGGAGCGAGGATGTGATTCCGCGGAGCGAGAGTGTAATTCCGCGAAGCAAGGGTGTAATTCCGCGAAGCGAGGGTTGATACCGCGGAGCGAGAGAGTAATTCCGCGGAGCGAGAGTGTGATTCCGCGGAGCGAGAGTGTGATTCCGCGAAGCGAGGGAGTAATTCCGCGGAGCGAGGATGTGATTCCGCGGAGCAAGGGTTGATACCGCGAAGCGAGAGAGTGATACCGCGGAGTGAGGGTTGATACCGCGGAGCGAGAGAGTAATTCCGCGAAGCGAGGGTTGATACCACGGAGCGAGAGTGTAATTCCGCGGAGCGAGAGTGTGATTCCCCGAAACGATGCAGTAATCCTTGTGAAAAAAGAAATAAAACTGTTCTGCCAAGCCATGTAGAAAGAAATATCAAAATTGTACATGGAAGCAGAATTTGAAGCGTAGAAACTAACTATTTTTATGTAAAAGGTTGCTAATAAAAAAACTAATTAATGTGTGGAAAATAAAAAAATAAATATAAATTAATGGTAGAAACAAAATTTTTTTAAAGTAATAAGAGGTTATGAAAATAAAGCATTTAGCAGTGCAGAAATACTTAAATAAAAACATATAAATAAAATTTATTTACGAGCAAATTTTATTATTAATTATTGAAAAAAGTTGAATGTGAAGTTAATAACCTCTTTTTTATTTTATTTTAAAATAATTATTGGGCATTAACTCACTTATTTTATTTGTATAACAAATTATAAAAATTAGTAGATGAAACATTAAGTTAAACTAGATAAAAAGTAGGTAGAAACACCATTTTTTATGATAATAATTTGAAAAAAACGCTTGATTTTGCATATAAATACTAGCTAAAATAGCGTTATAATCAATTATCAGATAATTCTATCTATAATGTAAGTGTTAATGGGGAGGTGTTCATTCAACGGAATTATAATTTTAAAATAAAGATAAATACATTTAGCAGAAAACTGAATGTTGGAGGGAGATTGTTTGTGTACAAATAACTTATTAACAATTAACAATTTAACAACGAGTTTTCGTATTAAAGACACATACCACGCAGCAGTAGAAGATGTCTCGCTCTCACTAAGAAAAAATGAGATTTTAGCGATAGTAGGAGAGTCGGGCTGTGGGAAGAGTACGTTAGCCACAACTATTGTTGGCTTACATAATGATGGGAATACAAAAGTGACTGGGGAAATACTTTACAATCAACAAAATTTAACAAAGTTAAGTGAAGTACAATACAACCAATTAAGAGGCAATGATATTGGCTTTATATTTCAAGATCCTCTTTCGGCTTTAAATCCATTAATGCGCATTCATGAACAAATTGCGGAAGGTCTTATTTATCACACGACACTAAATAAAAAGCAACGTGAAGCACGTGTTTTAGAATTGCTTGAGCAAGTAGGGATTGCTCATCCTAAACGGGTTGCTAGACAATTCCCGCATCAATTATCAGGTGGTATGCGCCAACGTGTCATGATTGCGATAGCGCTATCCAGTAAACCAGCCATTATTATTGCTGATGAACCGACTACAGCTTTAGATGTAACGATTCAAGCACAGATTCTAGACCTTTTAAAAACGCTGCAAGATGAGACACAAGCGGGCATTATTTTAATTACACATGACTTGGGCGTTGTTGCAGAAATTGCAGACCGTGTAGCTGTTATGTATGCAGGACAAGTTATTGAAGAGGCGCCCGTCCAAGTATTGTTTAATGATGCCAAACATCCATATACCCGTTCCTTATTAAATTCCATTCCGCAAACACATGAGGAAAACGAACGACTGGAGGTAATACACGGCATGGTGCCTTCGCTCATGAATTTGCCACGTGAAGGCTGTCGTTTCTCAGCCCGCATACCGTGGATTGATGAATCAGCACATGAAAGTGCCCCTCAATTACATGAAATTGCACCTGGGCATTTTGTTCGCTGCACTTGCTGGAAACACTTTCGTTTTAAAGGGGAACTAGGGGGTGGAACAGTATGACATTTATGCTCATTAAAGATTTAAACGTCCATTATTCAATACGAGGTGGCTTTTTTAATACCGTCATTGATAAAGTGTATGCGGTTGACGGTGTGACGATGGCATTTGAAAAAGGAAAAACATATGGTTTAGTCGGTGAATCAGGTTCTGGTAAATCAACTACAGGTAAAGCAATCATTGGTCTCGAAAAGGTAACGTCTGGCCAAATCATTTATGAAGGGCACGATGTTACCAATAAACGACGTAAACGCAATTCGGCATATAACAGAGATATTCAAATGATTTTCCAAGACGCTCACTCAAGTATGAATCCAAGAAAGCGTGTACTAGATATTCTGGCAGAGCCGATGCGTAATTTTTTGAAGCTTAGTGATCAGGAGGAACGCAAGCGCATTAAAGCGTTACTTGCCATTGTCGGTATGTCAGAGGACGTTCTGTTAAAGTATCCCCATGAATTTTCTGGAGGGCAAAAGCAACGCCTTGGAATCGCACGGGCAGTTGCTTGTAATCCGAAATTGATTATTGCTGATGAGCCTGTATCCTCACTTGATTTATCAGTTCAGGCACAAGTGCTAAATTTTATGAAAGATATTCAGCAAGAATATGGGCTAAGTTACTTGTTTATTTCTCATGACCTTGGGGTTGTAAAACATATGTGTGATTACATTGCAATCATGTACAAAGGGCGCTTTGTTGAAACGGGTACCCGTCAGGATATTTACATAAATCCACAGCATATTTATACAAATCGCCTATTGTCAGCTATTCCACATATTGAGCCTGAAACGAGGATGGCACGCAAGGAAGTTCGGCAAAAAGTCGAAGAGAAATATCGCACAGATCATCATCATTATTATGATGAAAATGGTAAAGTATACCCTTTAAAATCCATTTCAGAGACTCATAAAGTAGCGATTTCTGACATTGAGCAGGAGGGATTTTAAAATGTGGAAAACTGTTGTGAGACGCACTATTGTAATGATTCCCCAAATGTTTATATTAAGTTTAATTATATTTATATTGGCAAAACAAATGCCTGGCGATCCTTTTACAGGATTAATTACACCAGAGACAGATCCTTCGAGGATTGAGGAACTCCGCATACAAGCGGGCTTCTATGATCCTTGGTATGTTCAATATTATCACTGGATTACGAATGCCTTTCAAGGTGATTTTGGACAAAGCTATACATATAAAATTGCGGTGTCCACTCTTATTGGTGAGCGTGCACTTAATACATTTTGGCTTTCATTACTTAGTGTCATACTAGTCTACTTGCTCGCCATACCATTGGGAATGCTTGCAGGACGTAAACAAGATACATTTTTAGATAAATCGATTATCCTATACAGTTTTATAAGCTTCGCAATTCCCACTTTTGTATTATCTCTCGTTTTCTTGTTCGTTTTTGGTTATCGCTTAATGTGGTTCCCAACGAGTGGAACCGTTGATGTTGGACTTGAATCAGGAACGATGGCTTATTTTTGGAATAAAATATATCACTTGCTATTGCCTGCTATGACGGCAGCTATTTTAGGTACTACAGGGATTATCCAATATTTACGCTCGGAAATTATTGATGCTAAAACACAAGATTATGTAAAAACAGCTCGAAGTAAAGGCATTCCAATCCGTAGAATATATGCGCGACATATTTTCCGTAATTCAGTTCTTCCTATTGCAGCGTTTTTAGGGTTTACAATAACAGGTTTATTAGGTGGCTCGATTTTCATAGAAACTATTTATGGCTACCCAGGTATGGGGGAATTGTTTATTAGTTCAATAACGAGTCGCGACTATAGTGTCATTACTGCACTCATCATGCTCTATGGTTTCTTAGCATTATTAGGTAGTCTGCTGTCGGACATTATTATGAGCATTGTGGATCCTCGTATCCGTATAGACTAACGACTAACATAATGTGTAAGAAGAGGTGAATATGAATGACGCAACAAACTTACGAGACGAATATGATGGAAAACTCTCCGCCGACAGGTATACAAGTTGTTTTACGAGAGTTTAAAAAAGATAAAGTAGCGATGTTTTCCTTTTTTGGTGTCACGATTATTATGTTAACAATTTTTATTGCAGCATGGATGCTCAATCAAGAAGAAGTATTGAAAATTAATTTGCTAGAACGCTATACCGAACCAGGTGTTAATGGTTACATTCTTGGAGCAGATGAAGCAGGACGTGATGTGCTAGGTCAGTTAATTATTGGGGCAAAAAATTCGCTTTTAATTGCTATATGGGTAACGGTGATAGCCAATATTATAGGCATAGCTATGGGAATTATTATGGGCTATTACAGCGGTATTGTGGATAATGTGATGATGCGAATAATTGATTTTATTATTACATTACCGACACTTATGATTTTTATTGTCCTTGTTTCTATCATTCCAGAATATGGCGTTCTTGAGCTCGTTATTATTATTAGTGCATTTCAATGGATAGGAATTGCACGGTTAATTCGAAGTAAAGCTTTATCAGAAGGGCGACGGGATTATATTAGTGCATCTAAAACAATGGGGACGAGTGATATAGCCATTATGTTTAAGGGGCTATTACCAAATTTAAGTTCGATCTTAATAGTAGAGTTTACATTAAGTCTTGCGGGTAATATTGGCATTGAAACAGGGCTATCATTTTTAGGATTTGGGCTACCACCTTCGACGCCAAGTTTAGGAACTTTAGTAAGCTATGCAAGAAATCCGCTCGTCTTAGCGGACAAATGGTGGGTTTGGCTACCAGCATCTTTATTAATTTTAGTTTTAATGCTCGGTATTAATTATATCGGACAAGCATTCCGTCGTGCCGCTGACGCAAAACAAAGATTGGGATAACAGAGGAGGCAATAACAATGAGGAAAAAGTGGTTGATGAATGTTATTACGTTGGCAATCATATTGCTATTAGCTACCGCCTGCAATCGCAATGATAAAGAGCAGTCAAATGAAGCTGAGGGCAGCAACGATAAGCCAGCACAAACAGAAGATAACAAAGTAGATACAAGTACTCTTCCATTTGAAGTCACAAACGAAGGGGATACTATTCAAGGAGGCACATTACAAGTAGGACTTGTAGCAGATTCGCCATTCAAAGGTGTTTTCTCCTGGGAGCTTTATGCAGATGTTTATGACGCAGAAATTATGGGCTACGCAACAAATAGTTTATTTGTCGTAGATGAAGACTTTTTAATAACTGATAAAGGCATCGCCAAGTTGGATGTTGATGCAAACAATAATAAAGTAATGATTACGATTCAAGGGGATGTGAAGTGGTCGGATGGCATGCCACTAACTACGGATGATTTAATCTATCCGTATGAAATAATCGGACATCCCGATTATGAAGGTGTGCGCTATGATGATGACTTTAAAAATATTGTAGGGGCAGAAGAATACCATGAAGGGAAAGCAGACAAGATTTCAGGCATAAAAAAGATTGATGACAAAACGATAGAAATTTCGTTAAAGAAAGTATCACCTGCTATTTATTCAGGTGGTGATGGTTTATGGGGCTATGCAGCACCGAAGCATCAGCTCGAATCGATTGCTGTAAAAGATTTAATTTCCTCTGATGTAGTGCGTAAAAATCCAATTACTCTTGGGCCATTTAAATTTGACAATATAGTCAATGGTGAGTCAGTACAGTTTGTAGCAAACGAACACTACTATAAGGGCAAACCAAAAATTGATAAAGTCGTTGTGCAAGTTGTACCCTCAACATCAGTAGGGGAGGCATTAAAAACAGGGAAATTTGATTTAACGTCAGAATTCAGAGCCAATCAATATGATAGTATAAAAAATTTATCAAATATTTCGATTTTAGGGCGATCTGAATTATCTTATAGCTATCTAGGCTTTAAGTTAGGAAAATATGACAAAGAAAAAGGCGAAAATATTTATGATGAAAAGGCAAAAATGAATGATGTTGACTTACGTAAAGCGATTGCCTATGCAATGGATATTGAAACTGTAACAGATAAATTTTATCAAGGGCTACGTGTGCGTGCCAATTCTCTAATCCCGCCAGCTTTTAAGTCCTACTACGATGAAACGCTAGAGGGCTATCATTATAATCCGCAAAAAGCGAAAGAAATACTCGATACAGCAGGCTATAAAGATACAGATGGTGACGGTATTCGTGAAGATAAAGATGGCAATAAGTTTACCATTCGTTTAGCGGCGATAGCGGGTTCTGATACGGATGAAGCGATTGTTGAGTACTATCGTCAAAACTGGAAAGATGTTGGTTTAGATGTGCAATTAACAACAGGGCGTCTACTTGAATTCAATAACTTCTACGATAAAGTAGAAGCAGATGATCCTGAAATTGATATGTATATGGGGGCTTGGGGAACTGGAACAAACCCATCACCAGCAGGATTATATAGTAAAGGCGCAGCATTTAACTTTAGTCGCTATGTCTCAGAAGAGCTGACAAAATTATTAAATAATATTGACTCAGAGGAAGCACTAGATGCAGATTATCGTGCCCAAGCTTTCCGTGCATGGCAAGAATATATGCATGAAAAGGCAGCGATAATACCAATGTATTTCCGTACTGAAATTATTCCTGTCAATAAACGCATCAAAAACTATGCTATTCAATACGGAAATGTTACAGAGCTACAAAACGTTGAATTTATTGCAGATACAGCTATTAAATAGAGCCATGTTGATGATGAAACTATTGAAAGTGAAGTGAGATTCAGTGGAAGAAATGAGGAGGAAATATCGATGAGAAAAGAGTGGACAATACTATCCGTAATGATAGCATTCGTGTTGCTATTGGCTGCCTGCAACTCTACCGATAAAGAGCAGACCAACAGTTCTAAAGACAGCGATGATAAGCCAGCTCAAACAGAAGATACTAAAATAGATACAAGTTTACTGCCTACTGAAGTAACAAATGAGGGAGATGCTATTCAAGGAGGTACATTACACGTAGGGCTTGTTTCAGATTCACCATTCAAAGGAATTTTCCTTGCTGAGCTATCTGCGGATGCCACAGACGGGTCCATTACAGGTTATGCTTCAAATGGTCTATTTGAGGTCGATGGAGACTTTTTGCTTACGGATGAAGGAATAGCTAAATTGGAAGTGGATACTGAAAATAAAAAGGCAACAATCACCATTCAAAGCGATGTGAAATGGTCGGATGGCATGCCATTAACGGCAGAGGATTTAATTTATCCATATGAAATAATTGGTCATCCTGACTATGAAGGTGTGCGCTATGATGACAACTTCAAAAATATTATAGGCGCAGAAGAATACCATGATGGCAAAGCTACTACAATTTCTGGTATTAAAAAGATTGATGATAAAACGATAGAAATTTCGTTAAAGAAAGTGTCACCAGCTATTTATTCTGGTGGTGATGGTTTATGGGGCTATGCAGCACCGAAGCATCAGCTCGAATCGATTGCTGTAAAAGATTTAATTTCTTCTGATGCTGTAAGAAAAAATCCGATTACACTCGGTCCGTTTAAATATGACAAAATCGTTAATGGCGAATCTGTGCAGTTGGTGGCTAATGCAAATTACTATAAAGGTAAACCAAAAGTTGATAAGGTAGTTATTCAAGTTGTTTCAACTTCTACTATTGGTGAGGCATTGAAAGCAGGACAATTTGACATCGCTTCATTCCCCGCTACTCAATATGATACTATAAAAAATTTATCGAATATTTCGATTTTGGGACGACCTGACTTATCATACAGCTATCTAGGCTTTAAGTTAGGGAAATATGACAAAGAAAAAGGCGAAAATATTTATGATGAAAAGGCAAAAATGAATGATGTCCAGTTGCGGCAAGCAATTGCCTATGCGATGGATATTGAAACGGTATCAGATAGATTTTATCAAGGGTTACGTGTGCGTGCGAATTCCTTAATCCCACCCGCTTTTAAAACTTACTATGATGGAACGCTTGAGGGGTATCAATATGATCCTGACAAAGCGAAAGAATTACTGGATGAAGCAGGCTTTAAAGATGTAGATGGTGATGGTCTTCGTGAAGATAAAGATGGCAATAAGTTTACCATTCGTTTAGCAGCGATAGCCGGCTCTGATACGGCTGAAGCAATTGTTGAGTATTATCGTCAAAATTGGAAAGATGTTGGCTTAGATGTACAACTAACGACAGGTCGTTTAATCGAAGCTAATAGCTTCTACGATAAAGTAGAAGCAGATGATCCTGAAATTGATATGTATCTTGCAGGTTGGGGGACAGGAACGAACCCATCACCAGCAGGATTATACAGTAAAGGAGCAGCATTTAATTTTAGTCGCTACGTATCGGATGATTTAACGAAGCTGTTAAATGATATTGATTCACAAGAGGCGTTAGATCCAACATATCGTGCACGGGCTTTCCGTAAATGGCAAGAATATATGGCAGACAAGGCAATGGTTGTCCCAACGTTATTCAGCACATCAACGATTGCAGTCAATAAACGTATAAAAAGCTATAATATCGATCGTGAAACAGGTACGGAGATTCAAGATCTTGAACTAATAGCTGATGCGCCGATAAAATAAGTGTATAATGGTAAAAATAGTATTTATTACAATTTAAGTAATGGAATCAACAAAAAAAGATCCATCCATTGCATATTTTCAATGGATGGATCATATATTATTTATTGGCAACCCAAGTTTTCACAAGGTCAGCAGTGCCATATACATAATGTTGTTCGCCAACTTCATGATATGTTGCGCTTTCATCAACTTCTGTATGCTTGTAAGGAATACGTTGACGGCGTTTTTCTGACATTGGGTCTGGAAGCGGAATTGCTGATAATAATGATTTTGTATAAGGATGAACAGGATGATTGTAAATATCATCAGCTTTACCAATTTCCATAATCTTACCACGGTACATAACAGCGATACGATCACTGATGTATTTAACCATTGAAAGGTCATGGGCAATGAAAAGGTATGTTAAGCCACGTTCTTTTTGTAGTTGTTTTAATAAGTTAACAACTTGTGCTTGAATCGATACGTCAAGTGCAGAGATTGGTTCATCGGCAATGATGAACTTAGGATCTAAGCTAAGCGCACGAGCGATACCAATACGTTGACGTTGACCACCTGAGAATTCATGTGCGTAACGATTTGCGTGTTCTTTGTTTAAACCTACAGCTTCAAGCAATTGCGTGATTTTTTCGCGACGTTCTTTCTTATCCGTATATAAACCATGAATATCGAAAGCTTCTGCAATGATTTCTCCAGCTGTCATACGAGGGTTTAATGATGCGTATGGATCTTGGAAAATCATTTGCATTTGACGATTAAATTTCTTTAAATCGCTCTTCGATTTTTTACCATGGACATTTTCACCGTCGAAAATAATTTCCCCATCTGTAATATCATATAGGCGAATGATAGAGCGACCAGTCGTCGATTTACCACAGCCTGATTCTCCAACAAGTCCAAGTGTTTCACCTTCATAAACATCAAAGCTAATACCATCAACAGCTTTAATAGGGTTATTTGATGAACCGAAATATTGCTTTACGTTTTTAATTTCAAGAATTTTTTTTGCACCTGTTTTAGTCATTGAATTCTGCCTCCTTCGATACAAAGCCCTCAATACGTTTAGCAACCGCATCTGGAAGTGGAATTTTTGGCGCATCAGGATGTAACAACCAAGTTTTTGCAAAGTGAGTATCGCTTACTTGGAACATTGGCGGCTCTTGCTCATAGTCAATCGCCATTGCAAATTCGTTACGAGCAGCAAAAGCATCTCCCTTTGGAGGGTTAGTAAGATCTGGAGGTGAACCAGGAATCGTACGTAATAGCTCGTCCTCATTACTATCTAAATCAGGCATAGAACCAAGTAATCCCCATGTATAAGGATGTTTTGGATTATAGAAAATATCATTTACTGTACCATACTCGACGATTTGACCAGCATACATAACGGCTACGCGGTCTGCCACGTTAGCTACAACGCCTAAGTCATGCGTAATGAAAATGATAGAAGTTTTAGAACTTTTTTGAATTTCTTTCATTAATTCTAAAATTTGCGCTTGGATTGTTACGTCCAATGCTGTTGTAGGCTCATCGGCAATTAACAGCTTAGGATCAGCAGCAAGTGCGATAGCGATTACAACACGTTGACGCATCCCGCCTGAAAACTCATGTGGATATTGATTGTAACGTTTCTCAGGGAATGGAATACCTACTTGCGTTAAAAGTTCGATTGCGCGATTTTTAGCATCAGTCTTCGAGACTTTCTTATGTTGCAAAATTACTTCAGTTATTTGACGTCCGACCTTCATAGTTGGATTCAAACTTGTCATTGGATCCTGGAAGATCATAGCAATTTCATTTCCGCGTACTTTTGACATTTCTTTATCAGTAAGTGGAATTAAATCACGACCGTTAAATAAAATTTGTCCTGACTCATAAATACCAGGTGGCTGTGGAATTAATTTCATTAAGGCATTACTCGTAACACTCTTACCAGAGCCAGATTCACCAACGATTGCTAGTGTTTCACCTTCTTTTAAATCAAAGTTTACACCACGCACAGCATGGACAAGTCCTGCATATGTTTTAAAGTTAATTTTTAAATCTTTTACTTCTAAAATTGTTTTACTCATTTCGGCCACCTCCTTATTTACGTAGTTTTGGATCTAGTGCATCACGTAAGCCGTCACCAACAGCGTTAAACGCAAAGATTGTTAGCGAGATAAATACTGCTGGGAAAATTAAACGCCAAGGAGCATTTGTAATAGCTTTATTCCCTTCAGATGCCATTGTACCCCATGAAGCATGCGGAGCAGGAACACCAAGTCCTAAATAACTTAAGAATGACTCAGTGAAAATAGCAGACGGAATTGTTAGAGTCATTGTTACTAAAATAGCACCAAGTGCATTTGGAATTAAATGTTTTAAGATTAAATGCATTGTGCTCGCACCTAAAGTACGTGCAGCTAGTACATATTCTTGATTTTTAATGGATAATACTTCACCACGAACGATACGAGCCATGCTAATCCAGCCTGTAATCGAAAGAGCGATAATCATAGGGAATAAACCTGGTTGTAAAACTACTAATAAAACGATTACAACTAAAAGGTAAGGCACAGCTGTTAATACGTCGGCAATACGCATCATAATATTATCAACACGTCCACCAGCTAATCCTGAAATACTTCCCCAAAGAACACCAATCACTAAGTCAATAATAGCCGCTGTAATCCCGATGAATAGGGAAATACGAGCACCTGCCCAAATACGTACGAAAATATCACGACCTAAATCATCTGTCCCAAACCAAAATTCAGCAGATGGGGGACTGTTGTAGACACCAAGTTGATCGCTATATTTATATTGTGAAAGCATTGGAACAGTAATCGCCATGATAATAACGATAATCAGTGTAATTAAACCGAATATTGCCATTTTATTATGTGAAAAGCGAATAAATACTTCCTTCCAGAAGGAAACGGATTTATCAGCTAATTTATCTGTTGCTTCATGATTTCCACCGACAATTTTAAACATATCTTTGTTAATCGGTTGCTGAGTCATTACTTTTTCGCTCCCTTCAACTTAATTCGCGGATCAACAATGCTATATAGAATATCGACAATTAATACCGCAAATAAAAGGATGATTGAATAGAACACTGTCGTTCCCATGATAACTGTGTAGTCACGGTTTGTAATACTTTGTACAAAGTGTTTACCTAGACCAGGAATTGCAAATATATTTTCAACGATGAAACTACCTGTTACAACACCAGCTGTTAATGGTCCAAGGTAAGTAAGAACTGGCAGTAAGGAATTTCGTAAAGTATGACGGAAAACGATTGTCCATTTGCCAATTCCTTTAGCACGTGCCATTTTCACATAATCACTGCTATTTTGCTCAAGCATACTTGAACGTGTTAATTTTGCGATAAAGCCCATGTGCGAGAACGCGATAGCAAGGGCAGGTAAGATACTATAGCTGAAGCCTTTCCATCCACTTACAGGGAACCAGCCTAATTTAAATGCTAAGAAATACTGCATTAAGCCTGCTAAAATAAATGATGGTACAGAAATACCGAGCACCGCAAAGGTCGTTGCCAAATAATCCGGCCATTTATTATGATAAAGCGCTGAAACTACGCCTATTAATACACCGAATCCAATCGCCAGTAGCATAGCTTCAATCCCAAGTGTTAACGAAACTGGGAAGCTCTCATTAATCATATCATTTGTAGAACGCGCTTTATACTTCATAGACTCACCGAAATTAAATGAGGCCGTATCGATTAAATAATCTTTATATTGAATATACCAAGGGTTATTTAATCCATACGTTTCGTTTAACTTTTCCTCAATTTGAGGAGGGAAATTACGCTCACTTGCAAAAGGACTACCTGGAGCAAGACGCATTAAGAAAAACGTAGCCGTTACGATGACGAAAAGCGCGAGAAGTATATACATCAGCCTTTTCAAAATATATTTAATCACATAAAACTCCTCCTTCTATTTGTCAATTTTCTGACAAATAAATGCCTTCGTATTTTAAAAAGAGCTGACTCGCGCCGAAGTGGCCACGAGGCAGCTCTTCGTTGTAGAGCTTAAAAGATAAAAGATTCAGTAGTGGAAATTATTCCACATCAACATATTTAAGTTTAATGTTACCTAAAATATCTGGAACCATGTTTTTAACTTTTTTATCAACTACTGAAAGGTTTGTGTAGTAGTAGATTGGCGCAACTGGGAATTCTGAAACTGCGATAGATTCAGCTTGTTTTAATAAATCTAAACGTTTAGCAGAGTCACCTTCAGCAATAGATTGTTTTAACAATTCTTTGTATTTAGGATTTTCCCAGCCTGTATCGTTGTTACCATTTGCTGCTGTATCATACATTTCAAGGAATGAATAAGCATCGTTGTAGTCAGCAATCCAACCCATACGTCCTACTTGGTAGTCAAGAACGTTAAGTTTTTCTAAATACACTTGCCATTCAGAGTTTTCAAGTCCTACAGTAATACCAAGGTTTTTGCTCCATCCTTCTTGGATATATTGAGCAATAGAGGCATGTCCTTCACTTGTGTTGAATGAAACGTTAATTTTAAGATCTTTAGGATCTTTAATACCTAGTTCTTCCATACCAGCTTTAAGTGCTGCTTTAGCACCTTCGATATCGTTATCTTTGAAGTAACCGCGGTCTTCTTCAAAACCATTAATCGCAGCTGGAACCATACCTAAAGCAGGTTTTTGTTCACCTTTAGTAATGTTGTCAATTAAGCCTTGACGATCGATTGCTAAAGTTAACGCTTTACGGATGTTAGCGTTTCCAGTAATTTTGTCTGTTGTATTGAATTTGTACCAGTATACACCAGCGTAGTCAGCGATTTGTAAAGAACCGTCTGCTTTAAAGCCATCAATTTCATCAAGTGAAACTGTTTGATAAGGAGAACCTAAATAATCGATTTCTCCTGATTTGAACATTGTTGAAGCTGTTGCTTCATTTTCAACCATACCGATGTTTACAGTATCTAGAGCTACACTAGAAGCATCCCAATACTCAGGGTTTTTCTTTAATACAACTGAATCATTGTGTTTCCAAGTATCTAATGTGAATGGTCCGTTTGTTACGAAGTCTTCACCAGCATCAGTGTACCAGTTTTCATTGCCTTCAACTACTTTTTGATTTAAAGGAGCATATGTTTTAAATGCAACTAACTCTAAGAAGTAAGCAGTTGGTTGTTGTAAAGTTACAACTAAAGTTTTGTCATCTTCAGCTTTAACACCAACATCATCAGCAGAACCTTCGCCTAAGTTATAAGCTTCAGCGCCTTTAATTGGGTAAAGTAAAGATGCATACTCTGATAAGTTATCAGGATTTAAAGCCCATTTCCAAGCATATTCGAAGTCGCCAGCAACTACTGGATCTCCGTTTGTCCATTTTGCATCACGTAATTTGAAAGTGTAAGTTAATAAATCTTCACTCTCTGTATAGCTTTCTGCCATACCAGGAGCTGGTTTTCCATCAAGGTCTAAAACCATTAAACCTTCAAATACATTTTGAAGAATTGCTCCAGAAGTTGTATCTGTTGCAAGTTGTGGATGTAAAGATGGCGGCTCAGAAGCTACAACTACATTCAACTCTTTTGAAGAAGCTGTTTCTGAAGAACCAGAATCTTTTTTATCGTCTTTTGCTTTGTCAGACGAATCTCCACCGAAGCCACATGCAGCAAGTACTAGTGAAAATACTGCAAGGACTGTTAGTAATAAAAACTTTTTGTTCTTATTCATGTGAATCCCCCTTATACAATTTTTAAGCCTTTTGTGAAGCTCCTATTTAATATACCAAAAAAGTCATTGTGCACAAAATAAAAAAGATTCAAATTTATATAGTATTATCTGACATTTACAAGAATAATAATTTTCTTCGGTCTATCACTTTAGTGCACAAAAGTGTTTAAATAATGAGAATTTGATTTAAAACAGCTAAAAATATCAAAAATAAAACAAAATCGAAAAAATGATTTACTATACGGAAAATTCCTATTTTTTTGATAATATTACGGCTAAATAAAAAATGATTCAAAAGTCACGGTTGTTATACATTAAGAAATTTACATAGTTTTGTAGAAAATCATCGTAAAACTAAGTGAATATGATTTTTTATAAGGGAATTTCTTGTAATTTCTAATCTAAAAATATGAATAATACTATCTATAAATGATATATAAAAATTTTGTTTTGTATTTATCTAGTATTTAGCTTTAAGAGAGAAAAAAAGGGAAAAGGAGAGAAATATGTATGAAATAGCATGCAATTTAATAGATAAAATAGCACCATTTGAGTGCAAAATAGTAGTCTAATATTTTTTTGAAATAATACAACGACGCTTTAGAAAGATGCTGCAGACATGAAAAGGAGTGATTTTTGAACTTTTAGAAATCAATATTAAGTTTATCTTTCTATTTTTCAGCAAAAATCTACAAAGCCATATGTAATTTGTATAAAAATGATGCTTTACTAAATTTTTATTTGATGTTCGTCTACACAACTGAATGATTGATAAATATATAGATATAAAAACACCCCAAGCAAACTTCATGCTTGGAGTGTTTCTTTAAAGTTTAGAGCTTAAACTGATGAATCTGATCTTGTAAATCGAGAGCCTTTTCACTTAAATCTGTTGCAACTAAGTTTACTTGTTGGATTGTCGCTGCTTGTTCTATCATCGCATCAGCGATAATTTGTGTATTGTCAGCACTTGCAGAAGCACCGTAAGCAATTTCAGCAACCGATGCAGCAACTTGTTCAGCGCTAGCGGATATTTCTTCAGAAGTTGCAGAAATATCTTCAATTTGATCTGACATTGTATTAATGGCTTGTACGATGGATTCAAAGGCTAGCCCTGCATTTCCTATCATTTTAACACCATCTGTTACAGAATGAAGGCCATCAAATACTGCCTTTTCGACATTTTTAGTATCTTGCTGGATGTCTTGTGTTAAAGCGACAATTTGATTGGCAGATTGTTTTGATTCTTCCGCTAGCTTGCGGACCTCATCAGCTACTACAGCGAAGCCTTTACCGTGTTCACCAGCACGGGCTGCTTCGATTGCAGCATTAAGTGCAAGTAAATTTGTTTGATCGGTAATTGTTGTTATGACTTCTGTAATATTGCTTATTTCTACTGATTGTTTACTCAGTTTTTGAACGAGCGTGTTAATTAGTTGTGTTGAATCATTGATAACATTCATTTGTTGTTGAGCTTCTTCTATAATGTTGTTACCACTGTTGGCTGTTTCCGATGTAGCAATAGCATTTTGGTGAAGTTGTTGTGTTGCTTCAGCAATACGTTGTACACCTGTAGCAGTTTCATCCATAGCAGCAGCACTTTCCTTTGCAGCGATTGTTGCAGCTGCGGCTGAAGTAGCGGTTTCATTAATACGAGAAGTTACCTCTTCGGTTGTAGCTGAAACTTCTTCGGTAGAGGCTGTTAACTCCTCAGCTGCACCTGTTAAATGTTCTGAGTTTTCTTGTATATGTGTCATTAAATTACGGACGTTGCTTTTCATCGTGTTAAAAGATATTGCCAGTTGGCCAATTTCATCTTTCGATTGATTCGTGATATCTTGGTGATATAATTCACCATTTGCAATATTATTAGCTGCGGCTACAACGGATTTTAAAGGACGAGTAATTTTGCGTTGTACATAGAACATAAGGAAGATACCGAGTGTTACACCGATAATAATTGCAATAACAGAAATAATTTGAGAATTTTTTACTGCCTGTTTCGATTCCTTCGTAATAATTTCTAATTGATTCTTTTGATAGTCTACAATTTTATCAGAGACATCTGATAGTCCTCTGTTCGCTTGTTGGGCTTCACCATTTACTTTTTTTAAAGCTTCTTCTATATTACCTTCTTCGTGTAAAGCCAAAACAGCATCAGCTGCTTTGTTAAAATCATTGTTATATGTATTAAGCTCTTTAGCGTACTCAATCATATCAGGTGAATCTGCTTTTTCTGTAATTTCGTCAACATGCTCATCAAGCATTAATGCATATTTTTCAAAACTCTCCTTATTATATGGAGTATCTTCTATAAATATTGCACGAATAAAAAGACCTTGCATTGCCAATTCAATTTTAATATTATCTGATAGTTCAACTAAGGAGACACGATTTTCTAATGCTTCTTCTACTTTATTTTCAATTTTAGTAAATTGGATAAATAAAATAAGCAAAGACAGGAATAAGGTAAAGATTATCGAGAAAAAACCGAAGCTTAACTTTTTGCCTACAGACATAGTGAATACGCCCTTTCCGAATTGATAAAAATTTTTATAGTTAAATTAAGACATCGTGGAGGCTAGAAGTCAATAACAGAAGGTAGAAACAGTGCAGAATGTTCATTATGGCAATCTTAAAATACCAATATAGGGAACATAGTCTGTGAAAATCACAAATGTCAGTGATTTTTATCTATTTATAGTACACATTACGGAGGAGGATTTTAGAAAAAGAAAAATACGATGCAAAATGCATCGTATTCCTATCTTTAAGACTGTTTTTTTAACTGTAAAATGACAGCTTCATCTGGATCGATAAACACTGTTTTTTGTTCGAAATAGATAACAAATCCAGGTTTAGCACCATTTGGTTTTTTGACTTGGCGTATTTCTGTATAGTCTACTGGAACTGAGGAAGAGTCGCGGGCTTTAGAGAAATACGCGGCAAGTGTTGCGGCTTCTCTCAGTGTCGTTTCATCTGGCTCAGTAGCGTGAATGACTACATGCGAACCTGGTATGTCCTTTGTATGTAGCCACGTATCTGTCCGCTTCGCAATTTTAAATGTTAGCATATCATTTTGTTTATTGTTTTTTCCTACTGAAATCGCTGTCCCTGTAGATGATATATACCGTTCTGGCTCAGGCTTTAGTTGTTTTTTCTTTTTCTTAGCGTGACGTAATTTTAAATAGCCTTGTTCGGCTAATTCCTCACGAATTTCTTCTATATCACCTGGGGATGCCTGTTGAACCTGTTGCGCTAGCATTTCGAAATACGTTATTTCTTCTTTTGTTTTTTCAAGCTGCTCTTGTACCATGATAAGGGCATTTTTAGCTTTTGTATATTTTGTGTAATAACTTTGTGCATTTTCAATAGGGGATTTACGTTCGCTTACAGGAATCGTAATTTCTTCAGCGGAATCACTATAATAGTTTGTTACAGTTACTTCCTTCACACCTTTTTCGAAAGCGTAAATATTGGCCATAAGCAGTTCCCCAAACAATTGGAATTGATCTAGTTTGGATGCACGTTCATAGTCTTTTGTCAGTTTTTTTATTTTTAATGACAATTTATCAATTTCATTTTGTAGCCAGCGTTCTAAATCTCCTGCCTGTTGCTTCACTCGATCTCGCTCCGCGCGCGCGAAAAATACGCGATCAAGCAGCTCATGTAAATTCGGATAAACGGTTTTTTCTCCTTGTAAATGGGTTAAAGCGATAGGGGAGAAATAGGTTTTGTTATTAGCAAATACATACATCGGTTCTGTGCCACCATTACGAAAGGCTGCCATAAAGTCTCTGAAACATATAACTTTATTAGCTGTAGATGCTAAACGGAATAATAACTCCTCGGCATGTAATGGGGAAAAGCCAACAAATTGTGAAACTACTTCCTTTGCTGTTTTCGGCTCATTGAAAAATACAGTTAGCTGCTCATCTGTTACTGTTAGTGGTTGCCATTTATTTTGTGCAGGTGGTGCGATATAAGGCTGCCCTGGTAATATAGTGCGGAAACTATTCATCGATGGTGATAAATGTTTTAAACTATCGATAATTTTATTTTGTTCCTTATCTATTAATAGCAGGTTACTATGTCGACCCATAATCTCTGCGTGTAATTCTCGTACAATTGGATCGCCAATTTCATTTTTGCTTTGAATTTCTACTATAATAATGCGATCTAAATCATGCTGTTTAATAGAAGAAATAAAACCACCTTCTATATGTTTACGTAATAACATACAAAACATAGGAGGTTCTGCGGGATTTTCTATTGTTTGCTCAGTAAGATGTACACGTGCGTAGGAAGGGTGGATAGAAAACAATAATTTGTGGTTGCCACCATTTGCACGAATTTGTAAAACAACTTCTTGAGCGTTAGGTTGATGTATTTTAGTAATACGACCTGTTACTAATTGTTGCAGGTCTGTTGTCATTGAATAAGTAAATAAGCCATCGAATGCCATTTTAGTTCCTCTTTCCAACGATATATTCCATCATTGTGTATTCGTATATAAATAGTAATCTTTGCACATGCATTGGCAGTATGTAGATAGGCTGGAATTCTTCCTATTTTAAGGTGTGTTCAAATAGCCATCTTACGCATGAATGCATTTTTTGTATGTTTATCATAGCATTTTTTAGGTGAATATTAAAATATAGCTTCAGATGTGGTAGAATTAATTTTTGCACTAGCGAATTTTTTGTGGAGAGACGTCATAAATGACGGAGCTTATGTTATAATAATCCCAGTATGCAAAGAAAGGTGTGACGAACCTTGGTGCGTAGTATGACTGGTTTTGGCAGAGGTGTCACAACAACAAGAGACTTTCAGTTAACCGTAGAAATACGCTCGGTCAACCATCGTTTTTTAGAAATTCATGCAAAGTTTCCAAAAGAATGGCTAGAAGCAGAAATTTTTGCTAAGAAATTGATTTCACAAGCTTTATCACGTGGAAAAATTGATGTGATGGTATATGTGAAGGATTTAGAAAACGTCGAGCAATCTATTGAAATTAATTGGTCATTAATTGAAGCGTATCGTAAGGCAAAAGAGCAATTAGCAAGTAAAGTACCACTAGAAGAAAAATGGACAATGCAGGAGCTTCTAGCGCTAGAGCAAGCGTTAGTACAGAAAAAACCGCAATTAATGCCAGAGGATTTATTGGGGGCAGTTGAACATGCGGTAGCAGAAGCTACTCGACAGTTGATCCAAATGCGTGAGCGTGAAGGGCAAGAATTGCAAGATGTTGTTGTACAATATAAGGAACAGTTAATGGAACAAGTGAATCAAATTCGCTCTTATTCCTCACTTGCTGTTGAAAAATATCGTACACGATTATTAGAACGAATTGCTGAAATAGCAGATGGAGCGCTCTTAGAAGATCGTTTGCTCGCGGAAGTAGCAATATTTGCAGAACGAGTGGACATAACAGAAGAGTTAGATCGATTAGATAGTCATTTTAACCAGCTGGAAGAAACACTATTAGAAACAGTTTCAATCGGACGTAAATTAGACTTTTTAATGCAGGAGATACATCGCGAAATTAATACAATAGGTTCAAAAAATCAATCGACAGAAGCAGCCGTTGCAGTAGTTCAGGCAAAAACAATTTTAGAAAAGATGCGAGAGCAAGTTCAAAATATCGAATAACATGCTTGCATCTGTTATAAATTAAGGGAGATATAGAGAATAAATGATAAAAGAACGTGGATTATTAATTGTTCTGTCTGGCCCATCTGGTGTAGGAAAAGGGACAGTGCGAAAAGAATTATTTTCTCAACCGAATACGAATTATGAGTATTCCATCTCAATGACAACACGAAATCCTCGCGAAGGTGAAGTAGATGGTGTAGACTATTTTTTTAAGTCGCGTGAAGAGTTTGAAACGTTAATTGAACAAGGTGGCTTATTAGAACATGCTGAATTTGTAGGAAATTACTACGGCACTCCGATAACGTATGTAAATGAAACACTTGATGCTGGTCGTGATGTATTTTTGGAGATTGAAGTACAAGGAGCAGCACAAATTCGTAAAAAAGCACCGGATGCCTTATTTATTTTCTTAGCCCCTCCGAGTTTAACGGAATTAAAAGATCGTTTAGTTGGTCGTGGGACGGAAACAGCAGATGTTATTGCAAAGCGCATCGCAACTGCAAGTGAAGAGCTTGAAATGATGAGCTTATATGATTATGTAGTTGAAAATGATGAAGTGACAAATGCCTGTGATCGTATAAATGCGATTATTAAAGCCGAGCATTGTCGTAGAGAACGTGTTGAAAAAAGATATTTGTCAATGTTGAGAGGAGAATAAACCAATGTTATACCCATCAGTAGATGCCTTAAAAAAAGAGATCGATTCTAAATATTCTTTAGTAAGTTTAGCTTCAAAACGTGCTCGTCAAATGCAAGAAATCGAAGGTACTGAGCGCTTGCACAAATATGTTTCCTATAAATATGTAGGAAAAGCGCTTGAAGAGGTAGCAGCAGGCGTACTTACGAAAGTATCACAAGATGAGTCAGCTGTGTACGAAGACGAAATCTAACATTGATGGTATAAAGCTTTTGCCAAGTTAATGTTAAAATCTGCAGTGATTTTTTGATTATACAAGAATGCCGAGAGCTCCCGAGGAATTGTCCTTTGGGAGCTTATCGTTTGAAAGGACGACATTGTAGATGAACAAAAATATTTTACTTTGTGTATCAGGTGGTATTGCTGTTTATAAAGCTGTAGCACTAGTGAGTAAACTTTCTCAGGCAGGTGCCAACGTAAAGGTCATTATGACAGCATCGGCGCGACAGTTTGTCAATCCGTTAAGCTTTCAAGTCATGTCAAAAAATGATGTCTATTTCGATACGTTTGATGAAAAGGATTCAAAGGTAATTGCCCATATAGATTTAGCAGATTGGGCAGATTTAATTATAGTTGCACCAGCAACTGCTAATGTCATTGGTAAACTTGCAAACGGAATTGCTGATGATATGGTGACAACGACTTTACTTGCCGCAACCGCACCTGTTTGGATTGCGCCAGCGATGAATGTTCATATGTATGATCATCCAGCCGTAAAGCGAAATTTGGCACAGCTAGCAGCTGATGGCTATCAGTTTATTGAACCGTCTGAAGGCTTTTTGGCGTGTGGCTATGTTGGCAAAGGTCGTTTAGAGGAACCAGAAAAGATTACAGCTCTTGTGCAAGATTATTTTTCAATCAAGGTTAAACCACTTGCAGGCAAAACGGTGCTTGTTCCATCTGGTGCATGGTATGTCCCTATGGACGATCAACAACATGTCATTAGTACAAATGCAAATGGTAGAATCGGACAAGCGTTAGTGAACGAGGCACAAACACTTGGAGCACACGCGATTCTATTAGGTGGAGAAGCATCAAATGCTAATGAACTGATAGCGCAAGTGGAACAATTAAAAAAACTATATCCACAGGCATTTTTACTTCACGCGGCTAATATACCAACTATAGAAAGTGCCCCTATCATGTCTGTCGATGGTACGACTGCAGTTACATTTGGACAAAAAGTGGTTGGGGAACCTATAGTACAAGTTATATCAAACGAATGGATTGATTTTAGTCATGTAGCGAACGTAAATGGTGAAGAATTGGATGTCTCAGACGCCGCACAATTTGCGAAAGAGTTATGGCAGCTTGTATTACAAGGTGAGACGCAATGAGTTTATATGCTGAGATTATAGTGGATGTTTCGACATACCATGTTGATCGCACATTTGACTATGCTGTTCCAGAAGAGTGGCTAGCTGTAATAGAAAAAGGTTGTCGTGTGAAAGTACCTTTTGGACCGAGAAATGTACTAGGATATGTTGTAGGTTTAAAAAACGATACAGATGTTCCTGAAAACAAAATAAAGCCAATCGCACAAATTTTAGATATTGAGCCTGTTTTCACTGAAGAAATGCTGTTGATGGCAAAGTGGTTAAAAAACGAAACAATTTGTTATGAAATTGATGCTTTACAAGTAATGCTACCTTCTGCACTTCGGGCAAAGTATGAAAAAATAGTGACATTACAAGAAGAGCAAGCTTCGTTGCCATTAGAAGTTCAGAAGATTTTTGGGAAAAGGCACAAGGCAAACTTTAAAGAATTTGAACGTGCGGGCTTATTGCCGTTATTAAAACAACTGATTGCAGATAAAATCGTAAAGATAGAAAATGTTGTAAAGCAACAAGGCAATGTGAAAGAAGTGCGCATGGTCAAAATTGCGGAAGACGAACAAGCTCTTAGTAAAGCACTGTTAGAAGCATCGAGAGCTGCAAAGCAACGGTCTTTAATTGAATGGATGACTTCACATCTTGGAGAAATATTCACGCCCCAGCAAATTTATGAGGCAACAGCAGTATCTGCTGCTGTCTTACAAGCGGTCATTGATAAAGGAGCTGCGTGCTTTATACAAGAAGAAGTGTATCGAGATCCTTTTACAAATGAAGTTGCGCGTACACAATCACTACAATTAACAGAAGAGCAGGCTGTTGCATTAAATGCAATTTCACACGCTCTTGAAACACATTCCGCTGAAACCTTTTTATTGCAAGGTGTAACAGGCAGTGGTAAAACGGAAGTTTACTTACAGGCGATTCAAAAAGTTCTAAATGAAGGTAAAGAAGCGATCATGCTAGTACCTGAAATTTCTTTAACACCGCAAATGACAGAACGCTTCCGTAGCCGCTTCGGTGAGATGGTTGCGGTCATGCATAGTGGGTTATCTGTAGGTGAGAAGTATGATGAATGGCGAAAAATTCAACAGGGTAAAGTAAGAGTAGTAGTTGGTGCTCGCTCAGCTATTTTTGCACCTTTTACAAATTTAGGGCTTATCATTTTAGATGAGGAGCATGAATCTACCTACAAGCAGGAGGACTCTCCACGCTATCATGCGAGAGATGTAGCAATTTGGCGTAGCCAATATTATCAATGTCCTGTCATTTTAGGTAGTGCGACACCTGCCCTTGAGTCATATGCCCGTGCAAAAAAAGGTGTCTACACACTTCTTACATTAAAACAACGTGCACTACACCAGGCGATGCCGACTGTCTATGTAGCAGATATGCGAGAAGAACTTCAAAAAGGAAACCGCTCTATGTTTTCTGAACTGCTTATTGAAGGGATTCGTACTCGACTTGAACGACGAGAACAGATGGTGTTATTTTTAAATCGAAGAGGGTATTCGTCATTTGTGCTATGTCGTGATTGTGGTACTGTCGTACAATGTCCGAACTGTGATATTTCACTAACCTACCACCGCACTACTGAAAAATTGAAGTGTCATTACTGTGGGTATGAAGAACATGTGCCACAAATTTGTCCGCAATGTCAAAGTGATCATATACGGTATTTTGGAACAGGGACGCAAAAAGTGGAAGAAGAAATTTTTAAGTTATTTCCAGAGGCTAGAGTGCTAAGAATGGATGTGGACACTACAAAGCACAAGGGGGCACATGAAGAGATTTTGCAAGCATTTGGTGAGGGGCAAGCCGACATTTTACTCGGTACGCAAATGATTGCAAAGGGACTTGATTTTCCTAACATTACACTTGTTGGTGTGCTTAGTGCTGATACATCTCTGCATCTACCAGATTACCGTGCGGCGGAACGGACGTTTCAGCTACTCACACAGGTAAGCGGTAGAGCAGGACGCCATGATAAACCAGGTGAGGTCGTTATTCAAACGTATACGCCAGAGCATTATGCAATTGAATTAGCTAAAGTACAAGATTACGAGCCATTTTATGAACGTGAAATGTTTTTACGCCGTCGTTCAGGTTACCCACCTTACTATTTCGTTGCGCTTATACAAGTATCGCATGAAGATGTAATGATGGCAGCCGAGTATGCTGGGCGAGCTGGGGATTGGCTTAGAGGAAATTTATCAAATCAAGTGTCTATTATAGGACCAACAGTAGCAAGTATTAGCCGTCTCCAAAATAGATATCGCTATCAATGTTTGATAAAATATAAAATTGAACCAAATCTGATACCTGTATTGCAACGATTGCTTGCAATGTATCGAGCAGAATGGATAAAACAGGGCATATTAATGACGGTTGATTTAGACCCGTCTACTATATAGGAATGCGATGAGATATGCTTGCATGCAAGTTCAGTTTATTAGTTATTGGCCTGACATAACAACAAAGGCGTAGACGTCTTAAATATTAGAAATGAGGAACGAGAAATGGCGATTAAAAAAGTGATTGAACATCCAGCAGAAGTGTTATCAACACCATGTGCGGAAGTTACAGAAATAAATGAAGATATTATTACATTACTAGATGATTTATATGACACGATGGTGGAATATGATGGAGTAGGTATTGCAGCACCACAAATAAATGTAGGCCTGCGTGTGGCGATTGTCGAGCTTGGTGAGGAACGAGATATTTTAGAAATGATTAATCCTACTGTTATTAAAACGGACGGAGCAGAAGTTGATATCGAAGGGTGTTTAAGTTTCCCAGGTCTATATGGAGAAGTTGAACGTCCTGACTATGTGAAAATTGAAGCATGTGACCGTGAAGGGCGTGTTTATGAGCTTGAGGCAGGTGGCTTTGAAGCACGAGCAATTTTACATGAAATTGATCATTTAGATGGTATATTGTTTGACTCTAAAATTAAACGTATTCTTACAGAAGAAGAGCTAGAAGAAATGTACGCAGAAGAGGAGGAATAAAATGACGTCGATTATTTTTATGGGAACACCTGATTTCTCCGCGCCAATTTTGCGTATGCTACACAATGAGGGCTATGATATTAAAGCGGTTGTGACGCAGCCAGATCGACCAGTAGGACGTAAGCGGGTACTAACACCGCCACCTGTAAAGGCAGCAGCTTTGGAATTAGGCTTACCAGTTATTCAACCTGAAAAGCTCCGTGGCTCTGAAGAATTACAGCAAATACTTGATTTACAGCCAGATATCGTTATTACAGCAGCATTTGGACAAATTTTACCGAAAGACTTGCTAGATGCCCCACCACTTGGTTGTATTAATGTCCATGCATCACTTTTACCGAAATACCGCGGAGGAGCTCCTATTCACCAAGCAATTATAGATGGTGAAAAAGAGACGGGTGTAACGATTATGTATATGGCAGAGAAATTAGATGCAGGCGATATTATATCTCAAAAGGCAATAGCTATTGAAGAAGACGACCATACAGGTGGCCTCTTTGATAAACTAAGTGTTGTAGGCTGTGATTTATTAAAAGAAACACTTCCTTCTATTATAAATAGAACAAATAACCGCACTGTACAAGATGAAACGCAAGTGACATTTGCGAGCAACATATCTCGCGAGCAAGAACGTATTGATTGGACAAAGGATGCAACGACTTTATACAATCAAGTACGAGGACTGCATCCTTGGCCAGTAGCTTATACAACTTTTGAAGATGGAAACTTTAAAATTTGGTGGGCACAAGTAGGACATGCAAAACATAATGCTGCACCTGGTACAGTCGTAGCAATTGCAAAGGATCATTTTGAAGTTGCGGCTGGAAATGGCACAGCACTTTCATTATATGACATTCAACCAGCTGGTAAAAAACGTATGACAGCAGAGGATTATTTGCGAGGTACAGGTTCAAAATTACAGATCGGGGATCAGTTTAAATGAGTAAAAAAAGCGTAGTAATTTGGGATGGTAATGTACGAGATGCCGCACTTTCTATCCTATTAGCAGTAGATAAAAACCAAGCGTATAGTAATTTACTTTTACACGAAACGATAAAACGCCATAAAATTGAAGCGAAGGATCGTGCACTTTTAACTGAAATTACGTATGGTACGCTTCAATATAAAATGACCCTCGACTACTATTTAGAGCCATTTATTCGTGGTAAACTAGATCATTGGGTGCGTTGGCTGTTGCGTTTGTCACTATATCAAATGCATTATTTAACGCGTATTCCACCTCATGCAGCAGTGAACGAGGCAGTAGAAATTGCAAAGCGCCGTGGACACCAAGGAATTGCTTCTACAGTCAATGGTATTTTACGTTCTATATTGCGTCAGGGTGTACGATCTTTAGAGGAAATAAAAAATCCTGTAGAACGTCTTGCTATTGAAACAAGTCATCCACAATGGTTGGTAGATCGTTTTGTTAATAATTATGGCGTAGAAGTAGCTACTGCAATGCTTCATGAAAATAACGTTCCACCAGTACAAACGGTTCGTGTCAATACGACAGTGGCAACGATTGAACAAGCGATTGCAAGCTTACAAGCTGAAGGCTTAACTGCACAGCAAAGTGATTTAATGCCAGAATGTCTACATGTGACAAATGGACAACCTGCTCGTACAAAGGCATTTCAAGATGGACTTATCACTATTCAGGATGAAAGTTCTATGATTCCTGCAAATGTTTTGAATCCTTCCGCAGGAATGCGCGTCTTAGATATGTGTGCGGCACCTGGTGGCAAAACAACACATTTAGCCGAAAAAATGAACAATACAGGTTCCATTTTGGCAACGGATTTGCATCCACATAAATTAGATTTAATCGACCATAATACAGAACGTCTAGGACTTGATATTGTAGAAACGGCTCCAATTGATGGACGTAAAGCGCCAGAGTTTTTACAACCAGAATCATTCGACGCGGTGTTAGTCGATGCGCCATGTAGTGGTTTAGGTGTAATGCGTCGGAAACCGGATATTAAATATACGAAGCGTGAAGAAGATTTAGAAAACCTTCAAAAAATCCAATTAGCACTACTTGATGCAGCAACTAAAGTACTGAAAAAAGAAGGCAAGCTTGTATACAGTACATGTACAGTCGATAAACAAGAAAACGAAGGCACTGTTGTTGCCTTTTTAAGAGAGCATCCAGAAATGGAAGCGATACAACTAGAATCTTTACCAACAAAATTAGCGGAAAAGCAAGCAAATGGCATGCTTCAAGTCTTTCCACAAGACTTCGGCAGTGATGGTTTCTTCGTCGCAGCCTTTCGTAAAAAAGGAGAATCCAACTAATGGTGGATCAAGAGCAATTTAATGACCGTATTAATGACTTAGTCGAGGAAGCTGAAGAAAAGCCCGTTCGACGAGCGAAAAAAGAAAAGCCGAATTTAAAAGAATCAATCTACTCACTACAACCACATCAGTTAGAAGAGTGGCTAAAAGAAAATGGTGAAAAACCATTCCGCGCAGCACAAATTTTTGACTGGTTATACAATAAACGTGTTAAAACATTTGAAGACATGTCTAACCTTTCAAAAGCATTGCGTGACAAGTTAGAGGCAAGCTTTGCATTAACAACACTATCAACGATCATTAAACAGGAATCAAAAGATGGCACGATTAAATTTTTATTCCAGCTACAAGATGGATATTCTATTGAAACAGTTTTAATGCGTCATGAATATGGCAACTCAGTATGTGTAACTACGCAGGTAGGCTGTCGAATTGGTTGTACGTTTTGTGCGTCAACTTTAGGGGGCTTAAAGCGCCATCTATTAGCAGGTGAAATTGTAGAGCAAGTTGTAAAAGTACAGCAAGCTTTAGATGAAGTAAATCAACGGGTGTCACATATCGTTATTATGGGTATTGGTGAGCCTTTCGATAACTATGATGCCATGATGAACTTCTTAAAAGTCATAAATCATGAAAAAGGTTTAAATATTGGGGCACGTCACATTACTGTCTCAACATCGGGAATTGTACCTAAAATCTATCAATTTGCAGATGAACAGCTTCAAATTAACTTTGCTGTATCATTGCACGCGCCAAACCAGGAAGCACGTCAAAAACTGATGCCTATTGCACGCGCATACAAATTGGAAGAATTAATGGAAGCAGTTCGTTACTATACGAAAAAAACGGGCCGACGTGTAAGTTTTGAGTATGGTTTAATGTCAGGTGAAAATGATTCAGTAGAAGTGGCAGAAGAACTTTCTGCACTAATAAAAGGAATTAAATGCCACGTAAACTTAATTCCTGTAAACTACGTACCAGAACGCGATTATATCCGCACATCTCGTAGTAAAATTTTTGCTTTTGAAAAAACATTAAAGAAAAATGGTATAAACGTAACAATCCGTAGAGAGCAAGGGTCTGATATCGATGCGGCATGCGGACAATTACGTGCGAAAGAGAGATCTGAAGAAACGAGGTGACCAGTGATGGAATACACAGTCGAAAGTGATATTGGTTTAAAACGAGCAATTAATGAAGATCGAGCTGCATTTTTTAAACGTCCAGATGGGCTTGCACTAGCACTTGTAGCGGATGGCATGGGTGGACATAATGCTGGCGATGTGGCGAGTGATATGGCAATGAAACAAATGGAGACCGTTTTTTTACAAGCAGAGACACATCATTTTGCAACTATGACATCAAAAAAAGAATGGTTACGACAAGCAGTTAAGCAATTGAATAAAAATATATTCGACTATTCTTTATCACACGAAGACTGTAAAGGAATGGGTACGACGTTTATTGCCGTGTTAATTGAAGGGAATTATTGCTTCATTGCGCATGTTGGTGATAGTCGTGTGTATTATTTCTTTGATGATGGCGCACAACAAATAACAAGAGATCATTCTTATGTTAATGTTCTACTTGAAAATGGTGAAATTAGCGAAGAGGAAGCAATGACACATCCGAAGAAAAATTTCATTTTAAAAGCTGTTGGAACAGAGGAAACTATTGAGCCAGACTTTTATGAAGTAGAGCTAGCGCCAGAATCGTATTTACTCATTTGCTCTGACGGTTTAAGTAATAAACTGTCAGTGTACGAAATGGCATCTATCATTACCTATCCAGATTTAATTGAAGAAAAAGGACGAAAACTTGTGGAATTAGCCAATGCAAGCGGGGGAGAAGATAATATCTCCCTCGTGTTACTCACAAGGCAAGATGAGGAGGTGTAAGTATGCTTGTAGGAAAACGAATTAGTGACCGCTATAAAATTTTAGATCTCATTGGTGGCGGAGGCATGTCCAATGTATACTTGGCGCATGATATGATATTAAATAGGGACGTAGCGATAAAAATATTACGTTATGATTTTACCAATGAGGATGAATTACATCGACGTTTTCAACGTGAGGCACTTTCAGTTACAAGCCTTACACATCCGAATATTGTAAGTATTTATGATGTAGGTGATGATGGAGATCTGCATTATATTGTGATGGAATATGTTCAAGGAAAGACGTTAAAGCAGTACATACAGGAATATGCACCAATTTCGCCTGCGAGAAGTGTGCATATTATGAAGCAATTAACGTCAGCAATTGCCAATGCCCATGAAAATCATATTATTCACCGTGACATTAAACCGCAAAATATTTTAATGGATGCGGATGGGAATGTGAAAATAACGGATTTTGGAATAGCTATGACGCTAAGTGCAACATCATTTACGCAAACTAATTCTGTGCTAGGAACTGTACATTATTTATCACCAGAGCAAGCGCGTGGTGGAACAGCAACATATAAATCAGATATTTATGCACTAGGCATTGTGTTGTATGAATTACTAACAGGAGAATTGCCGTTTTCAGGTGAATCAGCTGTTTCCATTGCACTTAAGCATTTGCAAACAGAGACACCATCTGTGCGAGCATTTGACGGTACAATTCCACAAAGTCTAGAAAATGTGGTATTAAAGGCTACTGCCAAAGATGCATCCCATCGTTATGCGACCGTAGAAGAAATGCAAGAAGACTTAGATACGGTGTTATCATCAACACGTATTAATGAACCAAAGTTTACGATTCCTATTGATAATGATGCCACAAGAGCCATTCCAATTATAAAGGAACAGCCAAAACGCAAAGATGAGGATTTAACGCAAACAAGGTCAATGGAAGCTATTACCCCATCTAAAGTGGAAGCGAAGAAACCTGTTGAAAAAGCGGCGCCTGTTAAACAAAAGAAAAAATGGCCAGTTTATGTGGCAGGGCTATTAGTAGTCGTTATTGCTTTGTTCCTATTCTTTTTATTTGCAACAGATTTATTTAGCCCGAAAAAAATTGAGGTGCCAAGCGTTGCGAATTTAACAGTTGAAGAAGCGACAAAAAAATTACAAGAACAAGGCTTTGTTGTTGCTGAACAAAAACAAGAGCGTAACTCTGAAGAAGTTGAAAAAGACAAAGTTATTGAGACAGACCCAGCAAAAGGTTCGAAGCGAGTAAAAGGAACTGAAGTAGGGCTAATTGTCAGTCTTGGTGTAGAAACGATTAAAATCGAAGACTATACGGGGCAACAAATTAGTCAAGTAGAGTCTTTGTTAAAAGATAAACTTTTAATCCAAAAAAATTATGTGCATTCCAAACAGCCTGAAGGTCAAATTATCGAACAAGATCCAGCAGAAGGTGCGGAAATCATCGCTAAAGATGCGACGATTACATTTACGATAAGCCAAGGTGTAAAAATGATTACAGTAGATAGCGTGGCAAATTACACGAAAGCGCAAATGGATGATTACGTAAATCGAGTAGGATTAAAATGGCGTACTGTTCGAGAAGATTACAACGATACTGTACCAGCTGGTAGTGTTATTTCACAAACGCCAAAACCTGGTACTAGCTTAATGGAAGGCGATACAATTGCAGTTGTTTTAAGTAAAGGACCTGCCGAAAAACCTGTAAAAACATTTATTAAAAATGTTTTAATTCCATATGAGCCTGCAGAAGAAGGCGACGAGCAAGTTATTCGCATTGAAATTCAAGATAAAACCCATACAATGGTAAAAGCTTTTGATGAATTTACTATTACGAGTGACCGACAATACAAAATACAGCTTGTCATCGTAGAAGGTGAAGAAGCGGCTTATAAAATAATCCGTGACTCGGAAATTATTGAGTCAGAAAGCTTTAATTATGATGACGTTAAATAAGGGGGAATTGGATGGCGCAAGGCCAAATTCGTAAAGCATTAAGTGGCTATTATTATGTTTATAATGGCGAAGAGCTCATACAATGTCGAGGACGTGGGGTATTTCGCAATCGCGGGGAATCCCCACTTGTGGGTGACTTTGTTGAGTATACACTTGAAACAGAAGGCTCCGACGGTACAATACAAAAAATACTTGAACGCCAAAATGAACTTGTTCGTCCACCGATTGCCAATATCGACCAAGGCATTCTAGTATTTTCTGTCAAGGAGCCTAACTTTAATACGATTTTACTGGATCGTTTCCTAGTCGTTTTAGAGTCATTTCATGTCCATCCAATCATTTGTCTGACAAAGATGGATCTATTAGAAGACAATGAGCGTGAGGAATTACAGGGCTATATCGAAGATTATGAAAACATGGGTTATACAGTGCTTCAAACTTATAAAGATGAGGAAGAACTAATGGACCGACTTCAGCCAATTTTAAAAGGAAAAACATCGGTGCTTGCTGGGCAATCGGGTGTTGGTAAGTCGACATTACTTAATACGTTAATCCCTGATTTAAATTTAAAAACGGGCATTATCTCGCAAAGCCTAGGCCGAGGCAAGCATACGACTCGTCATGTTGAGTTAATAGAAGTTTGTGACGGTTTATTGGCAGATACACCAGGATTTAGCTCATTTGATTTTGATGAAATTGAAAAAGAAGAGCTAGGTGCATGTTTCCCAGAAATCTCACGTATCGCTGAAGATTGTAAATTCAGAGCCTGCTTGCACTTGAAGGAACCTAAATGCGCGGTTAAGGCAGCGGTCGAAACGGGAGAAATTCGCGAGTACCGCTACAAGCATTACGAACAATTTATGCAAGAAATTATGGATCGAAAGCCGAGGTATTAATCATGATACAAATAGCACCATCAGTTTTAGCAGCAAACTTTGCAAAACTAGGAGAAGAAGTGAAGGACGTAGAACGAGCAGGTGCAAAGCTTATTCATATCGACGTGATGGACGGTCATTTTGTACCGAATATTTCATTTGGCTCTATTGTGTTGGATGCCATTCGTCCTTTAACTGATTTACCGTTAGATGTTCATTTAATGATTGAAAACCCTGATCAATATATTGAACAGTTTGCAAAAGCGGGAGCAGACTATATTACAGTACATGTAGAAGCTTGTCGCCATCTACACCGTACTATTCAATTGATTCGTTCTTATGGTGTAAAGCCAGGTGTCGTTTTAAACCCGCATACACCAATTGAATCTATTCAACATATTTTAGAGGATATTGATATGGTGTTATTTATGACAGTGAATCCTGGATTTGGTGGTCAAAAGTTCATTCATTCTGTTGTGCCAAAAATTGAAGCGTTATCAACAATTATTAAAGAACGTAACTTAGACGTTGCGATTGAAATCGATGGTGGTATTAATGCGGAAACAATTGTTCCTTGTGCAAAAGCAGGAGCAACAATTTTTGTTGCAGGCTCAGCGATATACAGCAAAGAAGACCGAACAGCTGCATTGCAAGAGATTTTAGCTGCTGGTGAGGCTGCGATTAAAGAATGACCACTGTTGTCGTTTGTGCGGGCGGTCCGAAAGAGGAGCTTTGTTCCTTTGAACCGTATAATAAGCGCAATGATGTTTTATTTATCGGTGCGGACCGAGGAGCGCTGTATTTAATTGAACAAGGAATGACACCACATGCCATTGTTGGCGATTTTGACTCGTTATCACAAGAGGAATACAAATATGTTATGGAGCATGCAGATGATGCTCAGCGTTTTCAAGAAGAGAAGAATGAAACGGATACGGATTTAGCACTATTAAAGGCATTAACCTATGCCCCTAACGAAATTGTGTTAACAGGTGTGACAGGTGGTCGTTTAGATCACTATGAGGCAGCTGTTCGTTCGATATATCGTTTGCAGCTAGAACATCCTCAACTTGTGTTGAAAATTATAAATCATGCTAATATGTTGCAATTTTTAGTGCCAGGCACGCACACAATTCTTGCGGATGATCGCTATCGCTATTTGTCTTTTTTTGCGCATGAGCAGCCTATACAAGGTGTGACATTAAGGCATGTTAAATATGAAACGACGAATGAAGAAATTTCATTAGGTTCAACCCGTTTTACAAGTAATGAAATAATAGGCACTTTAGGGTCTATATCCTTCACGCAAGGCATATGTTTAATGATAAGAAGCATAGATTAGCGTAAGGGGGAGAGAGTCCTGAAAGTATATACGTTCCAACTGCCGAAATTTGTTAGTAGCATTACGCGTACGTGTATTAACCTATTTAAAAAAGATAAGAAAGAAGCTAAAAAATCCGACTGATGCCAGTCGGATTTTTTACTTTTTCATAGCTATATAAAGGCGGTTGGTAGTTTGCCTTGAGAAATGAAAGAAAAAAATCGATTTACGCTTAATGCGAAATCGATTTTTTAGAAGCGGCTATTAAACGCGCTCGATTTTACCTGATTTTAAAGCACGAGTAGATACCCATACACGTTTTGGTTTACCGTTAACTAGGATACGAACTTTTTGAAGGTTAGCGCCCCAAGTACGTTTGTTAGCGTTCATAGCGTGGGAACGGTTGTTACCAGTACGAGCTTTACGTCCAGTGATTACACATTGTTTTGGCATGTTGTATTCCCTCCTTACAGTTGATGCTGAAAGATTATTATTTCAGTTCGGTATTTCACATACCATAATAATTTAACATACGAAATCGTTCAGTGCAACAGTTTTCACATAACCTTTCAAGAAAAAAACCTTTACAGGCAAAAAACTGCTATGAAAAAACACTGGACAATGGTCACTAGATTCATTGTGCAGTGCATTTTTATAAACTACTTCCCTCGGTAGCCAAGCTTCGTTGAAACACGTTTTCCCGTTTCTTTAAGACTTTCTATAAGGAAGTTGATATGATCGTCGCTAACGTTAAAGCTAACAAAGCCTATACTAACAGCGCCTATAGTTTCTCCGAACCCATTAAAAACAGCTACAGCGACTGAGGAAGTACCAGCAGTTCGTTCACCGTGGCTTATAGCGTAGCCTTGTAACCGTATTTGTTCTAACTGACCTTCTAAATCAGCCATCTCTTCAATAGGGACTAGTTGATTTATTATTTCCTTAGCTTGTTCAGTAGGTATGGAGGCTAACAATGCTTTATTGGCAGCTCCAATATGCATTGGAATGCGAATACCGAGTTGATCATAAATTCGAATTGGATTTGCTGCACTATCTATTCTTTCGATAATTATAGTATCTAACCCAGCAGGCTTGCTTAAATAAACACTTTCCTCGACTTCTCTAGCTAGGCGCTCTAATTCAGGTCTGATTTTGCTTATATAGTCCATCGTATCATACACTTGTAAGCCTAATTCCATCCATATCGTTCCTAGGCGGTAATGTTTCGTTTGCTCATCTTGTTCAATCATTCCTTGTGCAATCATCGCTTTTAAAATTCTATGTAATGTACTTAGTGGTAAATCGCATTTGGTGGATAGCTCTGAAATAGACAAACTGCCTTCTGCAGCTTCTGAAGCTAACACTTTAGCAATGGTCATTGCTCGTTCTAATAACTGCATTTTGTCCCACCTCCTCTAATCTTATTGTATTTTTATTCTCAGTTTACGTCTAGTTTCTTCTGGGTGAGTAAGAACTTTTTAAATAGTTTAATATTAAAATTTTCTAAATATATTGACAGTATAACATAAAACGCATATATTTTTTATATAAACTTTCCTCTTAACGGAAACGTTTTCCACTACACGGAAAAGGGGTGAAAGGTATGCATTATTGTTCATCCATGTATGCACCTTTAAAACACGTAATTGTCAAACATCCAAAAGAAGCTTTTATAAGCCAAGAGCATCTTACGGATGAATGGAAAACTTTCAACTATTTATCAGAACCTAACTATAATGTGGCTCTTACAGAATATGCTGAGTTTATAGCAATTCTAGAAAAATACGTTGAACAAATTGATTATTTACCAGCTTCAAATGATGTAGGGTTAGATTCTCTTTATGCACATGATCCTGTTAAATTCACACCACACGGTGCAATCATATTGAAATCTGGAAAGAAATTAAGACAACCTGAAGCAACTGTATATAAGGAGTTTTTACAGAGTAAAGGGATTCCTATCATTGGAGAATTAACTGGAGATGCTGTTTCAGATGGTGGGGATATTGTTTGGCTTGACGACCGTACACTTGTTGTCGGCCGAGGGTACCGTACGAATGATGAAGCCATTCGTCAAATTAAAGAGATGACAGCGGATGTTGTAGACGAATTTATCGTTGTACAGCTACCACATGACTTAGGTGAAGCGGAGTGCTTACATTTAATGTCCTTTATTAGTATGGTGGACAAGGATTTGGCTGTAGTACACTCTCGTTTAATGCCCGTATTTTTCCGTCAGCTTCTTATTGCACGCGGGATTCAGTTAGTTGAAGTACCTAAAGATGAATACGACACGCTAGGCTGTAATGTTTTAGCACTCGCTCCAAGAGTATGCGTTATTCCTGAAGGGAATCCATCTACAAAACAGCAGTTATTAGATGCAGGTGCAACTGTTTATGAATATAAAGGTGAAGAAATCACAGTAAAAGGGACAGGTGGACCAACATGTCTAACTTGTCCAGTAATCAGAGGATAAAAAAGGAGACGAATAAAAATGTTTAAAAATGTCATTGTGAAAAATCCAGGTAACAGCTTTGTAAACGGTTTAACAACGAGTGATCTAGGAAAACCTATTTTAGAAAAATTATTTGAACAGCACGTACAGTATGTAGAAGCTTTAAAAAAATGTGGCGTAGAAGTTACACAACTAGCTGCAGATGAAGCATTCCCTGATGCTACTTTTGTAGAAGATACGGCAGTACTAACTTCTGAATTTGCTATTATTACAAATCCAGGAGCAGATGCACGTAATCGCGAAATTGAAGATATCGAACCTGCAGTTAAAAAATTCTATGACAAACTTTATTATATCGAAGCACCAGGAACTCTTGATGGTGGGGATGTTTTACAAGCAGAAAAGAAATTTTATGTAGGTATTTCTGATCGTACAAACGAGGAAGGTGCACGACAATTCAAAGAAATCGTAGAAAAAGAAGGCTATGAAGCTACGATTATTCCATTAAAAGAATTCTTCCATTTAAAAACGGGAATCGCTTACGTTGGACAAAATCGTATGGTCGTTGCAGGAGAGTTTATCGATCACCCTGCTTTTGCATCATATGAGAAAATTGTTATTCCACAAGAAGATGAATATTCAGCGAACTGTATTCAAGTAAATGATTATGTCATTATTCCAGCAGGTTATCCTGACACAAATCGTAAATTAAATGATTTAGGTTATAAAACAATTGAACTTGAAATGTCTGAGTTTAGAAAACATGACGGCGGCTTGAGCTGCTTATCCCTTCGTTTTTAATTAAATGTATATATGCCCAATCAATTTGTAGGGGAAAAATTGATTGGGTGTTTTAATCCTCTAAATATCTGAATATTTAATATAATGACAACATATGGAAATGGGGAAACACTTTGAGCAAAGGGGAACAACAGCATAATAATGTATTGAAACGCTCTATGAAGAGTCGACATTTATTGATGCTATCACTAGGTGGAGTGATTGGGACAGGGTTATTTTTAAATGTAGGTTATACAATCAATCAAGCAGGCCCTGGTGGCGCATTAATTGGCTATTTGTTTGGCGGTTTTATTTTATATATGGTGATGAACTGTTTAGGAGAATTGGCAGTGTACATGCCTGTAACAGGCTCTTTCCAAACATATGCAACACGTTTTATTAGTCCCTCAGCAGGCTTTTCTTTAGGATGGATGTACTTTGTAGGATCTGCCGCCACCGCAGGGGTGGAGTTTACCGCAGCAGGGATATTAATGCAACATTGGTTCCCGAATGTACCTATTTGGATATGGTGTGCGGTCTTCATGGTGCTTTTGTTTACATTAAACGCCTTAACAACGAAAGGTTTTGCAGAGGCAGAGTTCTGGTTTGCGAGCATTAAAGTAGTTGCCGTAATTGCCTTTATTATTATTGGTGCCGCTGCAATATTTGGCTGGATCCCTCTGGCTGATCGTCCAGCTCCGCATTTAACAAATTTAGCACCGACAGGATTATTCCCTGCTGGTATCGCGATTATTTTTGTAACGATGATGAATGTTATTTTCTCTTATCAAGGCTCCGAGCTGGTAGGTATAGCTGCTGGTGAAACAGAAAATCCAGAGAAAAACATTCCAAGAGCAATACGGACAATCCTTTTTAGAATCATTGTATTTTATATTGCTTCAATTATTGTGCTTTCTGCGATTTTCCCATCATCTGAGCTTGGGCTACTGGAAAGTCCATTTGTAACATTGATGAAAATTGCTGGTGTACCATATGCAGCTGGCATAATGAACTTCGTTATTTTGACAGCAATATTATCTGTAGGAAATTCATGCCTTTATGCATCAACACGTTTACTATGGTCGATGTCAAAAGAAGGAATGGCTCCAAAATACTTTGGACGTTTAACAAAAAACAAGGTGCCATTAAATGCGCTTATTTTCACTATGCTATTCTCACTTTTATCTTTATTAACAAGTGTTATGGAAGCAGATGCAGTATTTGTGTTGCTCATGTCGATTGCGGGAATTTCGGTAACGATTTCTTGGATGGGTATTGCGATGTCCCAATTAATGTTCCGATATCGTTATGTTAAAGGGGGAGGCAATGTGGCAGATTTGAAATTTAAAACGCCACTATACCCGTTAATTCCACTATTTTGTATTGTCTTTTGTATCATTATTCTCGTGTTTTTAGCGTTCGATCCAACACAACGAATCGGTTTACTATACGGTATAGGGTTCTTTGTAGCTTGTCTGCTATTTTATAAGCTGAAATTGAGTAAAGTTAGTACAGTTTCTTCAGAAATTGAGGAGACGGCAAAAATAAATTCATAATGAAATGCTCCTGAATAGGAAAAGCATTTATCGAATAAAGGAGATTTTAAATATGAGTAAATATTTATGGAATACACCGAAAAATCTTCGGGCATTATTATGTGAAATTGTTAGCTGGGAAAGCAGAACATTAACACCAGGCGAAAATGAATTTGCCTATAAATTAAGAGACACATTGCAAACGCTTTCTTATTTTCAAGACAATCCTAACTATATAGAACTACATGATGCAGGGCTAGGTCGCCATGCAGTAACAGCATTGTACAAGCATCCGACGGCAACAGAAACGGTAGTGCTTATTAGTCACTTTGATACTGTTCATACGGAGGAATATGGAGAGCTTGAGCCATTTGCTTGTCGCCCAGAAGAATTAACGAGCAAGCTAATGGAGCCAAAATATAAAAAAGATTTACCAGAAGCGGCAAGAATAGATTTAGAATCGGGCAATTATTTATTTGGTCGTGGAACAATGGATATGAAAATGGGACTTGCATTGCATATGCAATTGATAGAGAAAGCAAGTATTGAACAATGGCCTATCAATCTTATTTTAACAGCTGTACCAGATGAAGAAGTGAACTCAGCTGGTATGCGTGCAGCAGTAGTTGAGCTAGTCAGACTACGTGAACAATATGGGTTAACCTATAAGTTATTTTTAAATAGTGAGCCATCGTTCTCGCAAGGACCTTCGGATATAAATGAATATATTTATTCGGGTACGATAGGAAAAATTATGCCAGCTGCTTTATTTTATGGGAAAGAAACGCATGTAGGTGAACCGTTAAAAGGCATGACAGCCAACTATATTGCATCCTATATGACGCAGCATATGGAATGGAATCCAGTGTTCAGTGAAACGGATTTAGGCGAAAGCACACCACTCCCTGTATCATTACAATTAAAAGATTTAAAAATGGAGTATTCGACACAAACACCATATCGTGCAGCTGCGCTTTACAATGTATTTTTGTTGAAGCGTACAGCAACAGAGGTAATGGAAATTTTTGAACAAGTCGCATTGGAGGCAATGGCCGCTTGTAACACGCAATATAATAAAATTTGTGCGCGTGAAAAAGTGCAAGGTGTTGGTGAAGTAAGAGTACTTCGATACGAAACAGTGTTAGAGCATGCTATAAATAAACTTGGTGCTGTAGAAGTGAACCACATTAAAAAGCAAGTTATAGAAAATACATCGTGGGATGATCGTGAAAAATCGATTCGTATTGTCGATCAATTAATGATTCGATGTCAGGAGCTAACACCAGCAACTGTGCTGTTGTATGCACCACCATATTATCCTGCAATCAATTCATCAGATCATCCGCTAGTGAAGGAATCTATCGAATTAATGAAGAAAACAGCTAAAACGTTTGATATTGAAATTGAGCAAATTCACTATTTCAATGGTATTTGTGATTTAAGTTATGTAAATTACACAGATGACTCAAACGGTTGGACTGCCTTTGAGCGAAACACGCCTGTTTATGGTGATACGTATAGTATTCCATTTGAAGCGATGGCTGACTTGCAAGGACCAGTGCTAAATGTTGGCCCATTCGGCAAAGACGCACATCAAAAGACGGAACGGTTACATGTGGATAGCGCATTTAAAGAAATGCCTGTTATGATTGAAACATTAATTAAAAGCTTATATTGACCATTTGATCCACAAAGCATAGATGGCACTGCCAGGCACTCAAACAATTTACGCCTAAAGCTGATGTATAATTACATCAGCTTTTTTTATGCTTGGAAAAGATATTCGATGAATAGTAGTTTGAATAGGTTTCGACAGAATAACTTCAGGCAAAGCTAGAGGCAAGAGTAGATAAAAATAAGTTCAAAACAAATAGTGTGAACGATGAAGATTGGAATGAATCGCTAAAAACGTTGACACAAAGCGCTTTCAAGGCAACTTAGGTTGCCTAATGTATACCCAAAGTGGTACAATAGAATTTAGTCAAAAAGAGCCAAGGGGGCATTTCTATGTCAATTGAATTAAATAACGAATTCGGCCAAATTGATATTTCAACTGATGTACTAGCACAGATTGCTGGTGGCGCTGCTATAGAATGCTACGGTATTGTTGGCATGGCATCAAAACATCAAATTCGTGATGGTCTAACTGATATTTTACGTAAAGAGAACTTTGCAAAAGGTGTTGTAATTCGACAACAAGAAGAAGATTTACATATTGATATGTACATTATTGTTAGTTACGGGACTAAAATTTCGGAAGTTGCTTATCAAGTACAATCGAAAGTGAAATATACAGTAGATAAAACATTAGGTATGAGCGTAAAATCTGTCAATATCTTTGTGCAGGGCGTTCGTGTAGCGAATGAGTAAGAGGAGGAACAAAATCGAATGCAGTCTTTAGACGGATTAAAATTTGCTGAAATGGTGCAAATGGGTGCCCATCACCTATATCAAAATGCAAATTATGTAGATTCTTTAAATGTATTTCCAGTACCAGATGGGGATACAGGGACAAACATGAACTTATCGATGACATCTGGTGCAAAAGAAACTGAACTACAAGCATCAGAACATATTGGTAAAACGGCACAAGCTTTATCTAAAGGGTTACTAATGGGCGCACGTGGGAATTCGGGTGTAATTTTATCACAACTTTTCCGAGGTTTTGGAAAATTTGTGGAAAAAGATGCAACGGTTGATGCAAAAGCTTTCGCTGGTGCATTTCAAGCGGGTGTAGATACTGCTTATAAAGCGGTGATGAAGCCAGTTGAAGGAACAATTTTAACGGTTGCGCGTGAAGCAGCAAAAAAAGGTGTTGAAGTTGCTGAAAGTGAAAACGATATCATCGCTGTAATGGAAGCATTTACTGAAGAAGCAAAGGCTTCACTACAGCGTACACCTGACCTTTTACCTGTCTTAAAAGAAGTGGGTGTAGTAGATAGTGGCGGTCAAGGATTGCTATTTGTTTATGAAGGTTTTTTAGCTTCTTTAAAGGGAGAGCCTTTACCGAAAAAAAATGATGCAACATTAGACGATTTAATTAATGCAGAACATCATAGAGCACAAGATTTTATGAATACAGCTGATATTGAATTTGGCTATTGTACGGAAATTATGGTTCGTTTGGAAGAAGGAAAAGAGCCATTTAGTGAGGAGCAATTCCGTAATGAATTAAATCCACTAGGCGATTCTTTACTTGTTATTTCAGATGAAGAAATTGCTAAAGTGCATATTCATTCAGAGCAACCAGGCGCAGTTTTAGCGATGGGGCAAAAATACGGAAGCCTTATTAAAATTAAAGTTGATAATATGCGCGAGCAACATTCGGCTATTGTTGGTGAAGATCACAAAGCATCTACTCCAGCGAAAAAAGCTGAGAAGCATCCATATGCCATTGTAACGATTGCGATGGGAGAAGGTGTAGCTGAATTGTTACGCTCAATCGGCGCTTCTTATGTTATTGAAGGCGGCCAAACGATGAATCCTTCAACTGAAGACATTGTGAAAGCTGTTCAGGAAATTGGCGCAGAAAAAGTACTCATTTTACCGAACAATAAAAATATTGTAATGGCAGCAGAACAAGCTGTAGAACTATTGGATATCGAAGCAGCAGTTGTAGCAACAAAAACTATTCCTCAAGGAATGGCAGCCATTCTTTCATTTAATCCAGAAGCGACTGTTGAGAACAACCAAGCAACAATGACAGAAGGATTTGCTCATGTAAAAACAGGCCAAGTAACTTATGCAGTGCGTGATACGTCTATCGATGGCGTAGAAATTCATAAAGACGATTTTATGGCACTTGCTGAAGGGAAAATTGTGCTATCTACACCAGCATTAAAAGATGCTGCTGAGAAAGTAATTACGGATTTAGTAGATGCGAATACTGAAATCGTTACGGTTATTTATGGAGCAGATACTTCTGAAGAAAATGCCTCTGAATTAATCCAATTTATCGAAAACAACTATCCAGATGTAGAAGTGGAGTTATTTAACGGTAAACAAGGATTATACCCATATATTATTTCAGTAGAATAATGTATGGTGATTGAGTAAACAAGTAGGCGAAGCAGTGCACAATGTGTGTACTGCTTTTGTTTATGGTAAAAGGAATACAACATGTAGAAAATTGCTTGAATGGAACAAAATAGATAGTTTTATGTATTTCTACAGAGGACAGTTGTTTTGAAAATACTGGGATATCAGCATGTTGGAAAGAGTGTGTTTATAGAATGGACAAAGAAGAAATAATATAAATACGTTATAAATTATAGTCGTGTTAATTTTCTGAAAGTTGATAAAGTAGTGCTTTACTTTTATAGTAACTATCAAGCATGATATAAGTAAATTATAAATTATTATACGAATAGAATAGAGGGGTGTGCTTGTATGAAGTTTACATCGGTTTTTGATATTATTGGACCCGTTATGATTGGTCCATCTTCTTCTCATACAGCAGGTGCAGCGCGTATTGGACGTGTAGCAAGAGATTTATTTGGTAGACAACCGAAATGGGTGAAAATTCATCTTTATGGATCATTTGCTGAAACGTATAGAGGGCATGGGACAGATGTAGCGATAATTGGTGGTCTATTAGATTTTGATACATTTGATGAACGAATAAAAACGGCATTTGAACATGCTGAAAAAGCTGGATTGGAATATGAGTTTATTCCAGAAACAGCGAATACAGAGCATCCGAACACAGCTAGACTAGTGTTTGGTGATGATGAAGGAGAAATGTCTATTGTCGGCATTTCAATTGGTGGCGGAAAAATTGAAGTAAGCGAGGTCAATGGCTTCAAACTTCGTTTAACAGGTGGTATGCCAGCCATTCTTGTTGTTCACGATGATCGTGCTGGCTGTATTGCTAATGTTGCGAATTGCTTAGCGATGCACAATGTCAATATTGGGCATATGGAGGTTTCCCGTATTGAACGTGGTTTAACGGCACTCATGGTCATTGAGATTGATCAAAATATTGAGGAAAAAGTACTTCAGCAAATTTCATTAATACCACATATTACGAAAGTGTCGAGAATTAATAACTAGGGGGGTGTCTCTATGGAAGTGTTATTCCATAATGTACGTGAGCTTGTGGAACGAGCAGAACAGGAAGAAAAGCTAATTTCTGAGCTTATGATTGAGCAGGAAATGTTAATAAGTGGACGAACTCGAGAAGAAATTATGCAACAGATGGACCAAAACTTAACGGTGATGGAGGAAGCGGTTGAGCGAGGCTTAAAAGGTGTGCAGTCTGTAACTGGCTTAACGGGTGGAGACGCCGTACTAATACAAAATTATATTGCACAAGGTAAATCACTATCAGGCGATTTATTATTAGATGCTGTTAGTAAAGCCGTAGCAACGAATGAAGTAAACGCTGCAATGGGTACAATTTGTGCAACGCCTACAGCGGGTTCAGCGGGAGTTGTGCCAGGTACTTTATTTGCGGTGAAAAATAAGCTAAATCCAACGCGTGAACAAATGATTCGATATTTATTTACTTCAGGTGCATTTGGCTTTGTTGTAGCAAATAATGCTTCCATTTCAGGTGCGGCTGGTGGATGTCAGGCGGAAGTTGGGTCAGCTGCTGGTATGGCTGCGGCTGCAATCGTGGAGATGGCAGGTGGTACGCCACAGCAATGTTCAGAAGCATTCGCTATTACATTGAAAAATATGCTTGGCCTTGTTTGTGATCCAGTAGCTGGATTAGTTGAAGTGCCTTGTGTTAAACGAAATGCGATGGGTGCAGCAAACTCACTTGTTGCAGCAGATATGGCGCTAGCAGGTGTAACGAGTCGTATTCCGTGCGATGAAGTTATTGGTGCGATGTATCGTATTGGTCAGTCGATGAGCCCGAATTTAAAGGAAACAGCACGTGGTGGCTTAGCAGCAACGCCGACAGGTAAAGCAATCAGCAATGCTATTCTTAATAATGGTGATCTACAAAGTATACTAAAAGCGAAATTAGCAGTAGAGTAAGGCTTAAAAATGATTGAAAAGAGGAAGTGTTAGATTGATTGCAATAATCAATCTAACACTTTTTTTGTTATAGATAAAATTTAGCAGAGAGCACTCTGTGGGTGGCGGACATCATGAATCGCCGGTAACCCTGAAGAAATCGCCGATAGAAGTCCATGAATCGCCAGTAACCCCGAAGAAATCGCCGATAGAAGTCCGTGAATCGCCGGTAACCCTGAAGAAATCGCCGATAGAAGCCTAGTCAATCGACTTTTTAGTTCGCTATCGACAATTATTTTCGTTTGCATTCAAAATAATATGTATTTGTGACATTTTTGTAAATTTTTAAAATGACTTCGCCACCGATTTCATAACATCGAGAACTCGCTGTATTTATTTCTTTCGTATGAAAGTAACTTGTTGCATGTACTAAAAAGGAAATGCCGAGCAAAAGTATAGCGACTAGCCACATAATGCTATTAAGATGCGTTTTTATAGTCAAAGTCATATGAACCTCCCTGTAATTAGAATTATTTCCTACACTATTATTAATTATATTTCCAATATTAACTATTTATGATTTAATTTTCAAATAAACGACAGTGTACCGCCATTTCCTAGTCATTGGGACGACACGAATTAAAAGTTTTATGATAAAGTTGACAAGAGAAGTGCTGTATATAGGCAATATAATACTAACAATCTATAAAAGATAACGAGGATTTGAATAGAAGGGAGGTAGGCTCTTTTGAGTAACAAAAGTTTAAGTATATGCTCGATGACAGCAATAGTATGCGAATTGGCGTTATTTGAAGGGGCTGATATGAAAGGTGACTGAATTAACCAGTCCTGTCTCTGAATTAAAAGGAGTTGGGAAAGAAACTGCTGCGCATTTAGAAACATTAGGTATTGAGACGATACACGATTTGTTGTGGACTTTCCCGCATCGACATGAAGATTTTCGCTTAAAGGATTTAGCACAAACACCTCATAATGAGCGTGTTACTGTTGAATGTAAAGTAGAACGTGAGCCGACAGTGTTATTTTTAGGACGAAATAAATCTCGCTTGCAAGTGACAGTACTCGCTGGCCGTCACCTTGTAAAGGTAGTGTTTTTCAATCAGAACTATTTAAAGCAAAAGCTAATACCAGGTACTATTGTGACAGTGACGGGGAAATGGGATAGAGGCAGACAAGTAATTAATGGTACGACGGTCACATTTGGTCCGAAAATAGACCAAGTAGATTTTGAACCTGTTTATAGTCTCAAAGGTTTAATTCCGCAAAAACGTTTTCGCAAATATATACGACAAGTGTTAGATCATTTTGGCGCGGAATTACCTGATGCAATTCCGCAACATTTGCAAGCAGCTTATAAGCTTGTCTCAATTCGCGATGGTCTTGAAGGTATTCATTTTCCGCAAGATGCTGAACACGCTAAACAAGCAAGAAGACGATTTGCTTATGAAGAATTATTAAACTTTCAACTTCGTATTCAAGCGTTACGAAAAATACGTAAGGATAATGAACGTGGGACAATTATACAATTTGACTTGCAAAAGGTACGGGCATTTATCGCTTCACTACCATACGAATTAACAGGAGCACAAAAACGTGTTGTTAATGAAATTTGTAAGGATTTAAAAGAACCGCATCGGATGAATCGTTTGCTACAAGGGGATGTTGGTTCGGGAAAAACGGTAGTTGCGGCAATTTGTTTATATGCCGCTGTGACTGCAGGGTTTCAAGGAGCGTTAATGGCACCAACTGAAATTTTAGCCGAACAACATGCGGAAAACTTACTTGCTTGGTTCGAGCCATTTGGTGTCCGTGTAGCGTTATTGTCGGGCTCAACAAAAACAAAAGAGCGACGTCTATTATTAGCTGCACTTGCAGCTGGTGAAATAGATATTGTAATAGGAACACATGCACTTATACAGCCAGATGTAATTTTTAATAGACTAGGCTTTGTTATAACGGACGAACAGCATCGCTTTGGCGTAGAACAACGGAGAATTTTACGTGATAAAGGGGAAAACCCTGATGTGCTCTTTATGACTGCTACGCCTATCCCTCGAACACTTTCGATTACAGCCTTTGGCGAAATGGATGTTTCGTTGATTGATGAAATGCCAGCGGGGCGTAAGGAAATTGAAACACATTGGATGAAAAAAGAACAACTTGGTTCTGTGTTGTCCAAATTAGAGCTAGAGCTTCAAGCGGGTAGACAGGCCTATGCTATTTGTCCATTAATCGAAGAATCGGATAAATTGGATGTCCAAAACGCAGTGGAAATTTATGAGCAGCTCGCATCGTATTTTAATGGGCGCTATAAAGTTGGTTTAATGCATGGTCGCTTACCAGCGGATGAAAAAGATGCTGTGATGCGTGACTTTAGTGAAGGAGAAATACAAGTTTTAGTATCTACGACAGTTGTTGAAGTCGGAGTAAATGTGCCGAATGCAACGTTTATGGTTGTATACGATGCAGAACGCTTTGGACTAGCACAGCTACATCAGCTGCGAGGTCGTGTAGGGCGTGGTGAGCACCAATCTTACTGTGTGTTAATCGCTGATCCTAAATCTGATGAAGGTAAAGAGCGGATGCAGTCTATGACTGAAACAAATGATGGCTTCCGACTTGCAGAAAAAGATTTAGAGCTACGTGGACCAGGTGATTTCTTTGGACGGAAGCAAAGTGGCTTACCTGACTTTAAAGTTGCGGATTTAGTACATGATTATAGGACGCTTGAGACGGCGCGAAAAGATGCAACTGAAATGATTGAAACAGAGGCGTTTTGGCATGATGAAACGTATCAATTTTTACGTGATATGCTTGAAAAGTCTGGTGTTCTGCAAGGTGAACGTTTTGATTAGTATAATTACGTGTTGTACGGCAAGGAATGCGAGTGCTTGTTTTTGAAAACAAGTCTTGCATTCTTTTTTTATACTCTATATACTGATATTAGTACCAAGTGCTAATAACAACTCAAAAGGTGGCGAATGACGTTGAGACGAACGAAAAAAGAGCGACAGCGATTATTATCTGAAACGATTGCGGAAAACCCATTCGTCACAGATGAACAATTAGCGTCGGAGTTTCAGGTAAGTGTACAAACAATTCGTTTAGATCGCATGGAACTAGCAATTCCAGAATTGCGCGAACGAATTAAAGATGTAGCTTCGAAAACATATGAAAATGAAGTAAAATCATTACCGATTGATGAAGTCATCGGTGAAATTATTGATATAGAACTAGATAATCGTGCAATATCTATATTTGATGTAAAAGAAGAGCATGTATTTCAGCGCAATGGCATCGCGCGTGGACATCATTTATTTGCACAGGCAAACTCATTAGCTGTAGCGGTTATAGATGATGAGCTTGCTTTAACAGTGCACTCTAATATTACATTTGTGAAACCTGTTAAAGCAGGAAATCGTGTTATAACTAAGGCGGTCGTTGTCGGAAGAGATGATGAACGCCATCGTACAAAAGTTGAGATTATATCGACTGTGAATGGTGAAACTGTTTTTGTTGGTGAATTTGATATGTACCGCACGAAAGGTAAGGGTGAATAACTATGAAATTAGCGCTTGATGGAATGGGTGGCGACAATGCACCGAAATCAGTAGTGGAAGGTGCATTATTAGCATTAGAACAAATTCCAAATTTGGAAATACAATTATATGGACAGCAAGAAAAGCTCGACCCATTTTTAAAAATGCACGATCGCTTAACAGTTATCCACTGTGAAGAAGTGGTTGAAGGGACAGATGATCCTGCACGTGCTGTACGACGTAAGAAGGATTCATCAATGGCGAAAATGATGGATGCGGTTGAAGAAGGTACAGCAGACGCTTGCCTTTCAGCTGGCAATACAGGCGCACTAATGGCAGGTGGTTTGTTTAAAGTAGGTCGTATCGAAGGAATTGCGCGACCAGCTTTAGCAACGACATTACCGACGCTTGATGGTAAAGGCTTTTTAATGCTCGACCTAGGGGCCAATGCGGACGCACGACCAGAGCATTTACTGCAGTATGCAATTATGGGTGATATTTACGCTAAAAAAGTAGGCGGTCTACAAAAGCCTCGTATTGGATTGTTAAATATCGGGACTGAAGATAAAAAAGGAAATGATTTAACGAAGGCTGCTTTTGAATTACTAAAAGAAGCCGACTTAAATTTTGTCGGCAATGTCGAAGCGCGTGATTTACTCGATGGGGTTGCTGATGTTGTTGTAACAGATGGATTTACGGGCAATATGGTGCTAAAGTCGATTGAGGGAACAGCTGGCGCATTGTTTAAGATGTTAAAAGAGGCATTTATGTCTTCTACAAAAACAAAAATTTCAGCAGCACTTATGAAGAATAATTTACGTGACTTGAAAAATAAAATGGACTACACAGAGTATGGCGGGGCAGGTTTGTTTGGTTTGCAAGCGCCTGTTATTAAAGCGCATGGATCATCGAATGCTAAAGCAATCTTTAGTGCAATACGTCAAGCGAATACGATGGTAGAGCATACGGTTATTTCAACGATAACAGATACAGTACGTCACTTAGAAATTGACTAACAAAGGGGATTAATAAGAAATGACGAAAATCGCATTTATATTTCCAGGCCAAGGCTCTCAAGCGGTTGGTATGGGCCAAGAATTTGTAAGCAACTCACAAGAAAGTAAAGCCTTTTACGAAAGTGCTAATAAAACACTTGGTTTTGACTTATCTAAATTAATGCTAGAGGGACCTGCTGAAGAATTAACGCTAACATATCATGCACAGCCAGCGTTATTAACGACAGGTGTTATGGTTGCTGAGAAATTACGTGCTGCAGGTATTACACCGAATTTTGCAGCTGGTCACTCACTTGGAGAATATGGTGCATTAGTTATCGCAGGCGTTTTATCGTTTGAGGATGCTGTTGCAATTGTTCATAAACGAGGTTTATTTATGAACGAAGCTGTGCCAGCAGGGCAAGGGGCTATGGCTGCTATTCTTGGAATGGAGCTAGATGCATTGCATGAAGTGACTGAAAAAGTAACAGCTGATGGCGATGTAGTACAAGTTGCAAACGTCAACTGTCCAGGACAAATCGTTATTTCTGGAACAAAAGAAGGCGTTGACAAGGCTTCAGTTGCCGCTAAAGAAGCTGGCGCTAAACGTGCTATTCCATTAGTTGTAAGTGGACCTTTCCATTCAGAATTAATGCGACCTTCATCTAGTAAATTACAGGAAACATTAGCAGATATTACTTTATCGGCACCGCAAATTCCAGTAATCGGCAACGTTAAAGCTAAAGAATTGTCAGATGTGCCAGCTATTCAACAAGAATTAGTGGAACAGGTATATAGTGCAGTACAATGGGAAGCATCAGTACGTGAAATGATTGCGCAAGGTGTCGATGTATTTATCGAGTGTGGACCTGGCAAAGTTCTAAGTGGCTTAGTAAAGAAAGTAGATCGTTCAGTAGCAACGTATTGTGTATATGATGAAGCTTCATTAGAAGCAGTATTAGAAGCGTCGAAGGAGTGGACAATCAATGCGTAAATTAGAAGGGAAAGTTGCAGTTGTAACAGGTGCTTCACGAGGAATTGGACGTGCGATTGCGTTAAAGCTTGCTGATGAAGGTGCAAAGGTAGTTGTAAACTATAGTGGCTCACAAGCTAAAGCGGAAGAAGTTGTGGCGGCAATTCAAGCAAATGGTGGTGAGGCGCTTGCAGTACAGGCAAGTGTTTCAAAAACAGAAGAAGTTACTGCTCTGATGGATGCGGCAGTTAAAACATTTGGCTCACTTGATATTTTAGTGAATAATGCAGGTATTACACGCGATAATTTATTAATGCGAATGAAGGAAGACGAATGGGACGATGTTCTTAATACGAACTTAAAAGGTGTATTCCTTTGTACAAAAGCTGTTACACGTCAAATGATGAAGCAACGTGCAGGACGTATTATTAATATTTCTTCTATCGTTGGTGTAGCTGGCAATGCTGGGCAAGCTAACTATGTAGCAGCAAAAGCGGGCGTAATTGGCTTAACAAAAACAACTGCTAAGGAACTTGCATCACGTAATATTTTAGTGAATGCAATTGCACCAGGCTTTATTGAAACAGAAATGACTGAACAGCTTCCAGAAGAGATAAAACAAGGTATGCTTACGCAAATTCCACTTGCTAAACTTGGGCAACCAGAGGATATTGCAAAAGCCGTTGCGTTTTTAGCTTCAGATGAAGCAAACTATATGACGGGTCAAACGTTACATATTGACGGCGGCATGGTGATGTAATATTATGCTATAGCATAAATATAAAATTTTTGTATAATCATTTGAGGGGAGGTGAAAGTTTTGACTACAGTATTAGAACGCGTAACAAAAGTAATCGTGGACCGTTTAGGTGTTGAAGAAAGTGAAGTAACATTAGAAGCTTCTTTCCGTGATGATTTAGGTGCTGACTCATTAGACGTTGTTGAGCTTGTTATGGAGCTTGAAGACGAATTTGATATGGAAATTTCTGATGAAGATGCTGAAAAAATCTCAACAGTAGGTTCTGCTATTTCATACATCGAAGGTAAAATTAACTAATCGCCTCTGGCAGATGTGACAGATTTCAATTGCAACCTTTTAAGATTGTATAATAAAAATCTGATTTCATTGAATACTTTCATCAAAGCATAATCGTTTATGCTTTGATGTATTTTAAAGGTACGAAATGGTTCGTTTTTCGAACGATTTGCGTGCCTTTTTTTATTTTTGTAAAAAAATTACGTTAAAACTTCCAAAACATTGTATTTTAGCCGAAATACTTTTGCATAAATGCCTTGAAAAAGGTACACTAAGACGGTAGAAACTATTAGGAAGGCAGATTGTTCAATGGCTATGAGAAGAAAAGGAAATATGCAGAAATCAGGCGTACTTCCTGAAAAGGTACGCAATCAATTCGAGCTGTTACAGCATGAATTAAATATCACATTTATTAATAAAAATTTATTGTATCAAGCATTCACGCATTCATCTTATGTGAATGAGCATCGCCGTAAATTGTTTACGGATAATGAGCGTCTCGAATTTTTAGGTGACGCAGTACTTGAACTATCTGTTTCTAAATACCTTTTTGAGAAATACCCACATATGAGCGAGGGTGAATTAACAAAACTGCGCGCATCGATCGTTTGTGAGCCATCACTTGTTATTTTTGCAAATGAGTTGGGCTTTGGTCGCTTTGTATTGCTTGGAAAAGGTGAGGAGTTAACAGGAGGACGGGAACGCCCAGCGCTACTTGCAGATGTTTTTGAATCATTTGTAGGTGCCCTTTATTTAGATCAGGATTTGCAAACGGTCGTGACGTTTTTAGAACGAATCGTGTTCCCAAAAGTAGAAGTCGGTGCTTTTTCGCATGTGATGGATTTTAAAAGCCAGTTACAAGAAATGGTACAGCAAACAAACAACGGTCTTCTTCATTATGAGATTATCGATGAAAAGGGCCCAGCGCATAACCGTACCTTTGTATCGAGCGTACTATTAAATGGACAAGAGCTTGGTATCGGTCGAGGGAAATCGAAAAAAGAAGCTGAACAACAAGCAGCACAATGCGCTATGCGTATGATGCGTGAGCATTCTGCTAAAGAGGAGGCTTAATAGATGTTCCTAAAACGACTCGAAGTGATTGGCTTTAAATCTTTTGCGGAGCGCATTGGTATTGATTTTGTACCAGGTGTTACAGCTGTTGTTGGACCTAATGGCAGTGGGAAAAGTAATGTAACTGATGCTATTCGTTGGGTACTCGGAGAGCAATCGGCAAAGTCGTTGCGTGGGGCAAAAATGGAAGATGTTATTTTTGCTGGGAGTGACTCTCGAAAGCCACTAAACTTTGCAGAGGTAACATTAATTTTAGATAATACAGATGAACAGCTTGCTTTTTCGTACACAGAGGTAAGCGTAACAAGACGCGTATACCGTTCAGGTGATAGTGAATATTTATTAAATAACCAGCAGTGTCGCCTGAAGGATATTACGGACTTGTTTATGGACTCAGGACTTGGGAAAGAGGCTTTCTCGATAATTTCCCAAGGCCGTGTCGATGAAATTTTAAATAGCCGTCCTGACGACCGTCGCTCTATATTTGAAGAGGCGGCTGGTGTATTAAAATACAAGCTACGAAAGAAAAAAGCTGAGCATAAACTTGTAGAAACAGATGAAAACTTATACCGTGTTTTAGATATTTTGCATGAGTTAGATAGCCGTTTGGAGCCTTTGCAAATACAAGCTTCTAGTGCAAGAGATTATGTGCAAATGTCCACGGAGCTAAAAGATTTTGATATTGCGATTCTTGTGCACGATTTAAAAAATTGTGCACAATCTTTGCATGCATTGAAAGAAGAATATACGCAGTTAGCTGAAACAGAGCAAAAACATGCTAGTAATATTCAAGCTTTTGAAACACAATCTGCTGCAATTCGTAAACATTTAAAAGAGCTTGATGTCGTATTGGATGCAGCACAATCAGAGCTTGTCGATGCCACAATGGAAATGGAGCGTTGGGATGGTCGTAAAGCTTTAATGGCTGAGAAGCGACAAAATGCAACGAATCAATTACAGCAGTTAAATGCATCATTGCAAGAAGCGAAAAGTGAAGTAGAAGATCTAACGGCACAGGAGCTTGAGAAAAAACAGTTGTTTACTGAAAAGCAACAGGAAGTCTCAACTTTAAAGCAAATTATTAAGCAATTAGAACAATCATTAAATCGTTCGGTTACAGAAATCGAACAAGAAATTGAAGGGCATAAAAACCGTTATATCGATTCGTTAAATGAAGAAGCAACAGTAAAAAATGAACTAAAAAATATTGATCAACAACTATCGCAACAAAAAGCAATGGCCGCGCGTATGACAGACCAAACGGATGAAATTGGGCAAGAGCTTATTGAAGTTGTCACAGAGAAAGAGTCGCTTGTAGGTACACATACAGCAACGACAACGGAGTTGCAAAAAAAGCTAGAGCAATATGAAGCGTTACAAATTCAATTTAAAAATGTGAATAGTTCATTTAACGAAAAGCAGGAAATGCTATACAAAGCTTATCAGCATCAGCAACAGTTAAAAGCTAGAAAAGATACATTAGCAGAGCTAGAAGCAGACTTTTCAGGCTTCTTCCACGGCGTTAAAGAAGTATTATTAGCTCGTGACAAAGGTGAATTATTTGGCATTGAAGGTGCAGTGGCAGAATTAATTCAGGTCGATGGGAAGTATTCACAAGCGATTGAAACAGCTTTAGGTGCTGCATCACAACATATTGTGACGTCGAATGAACAGAACGCTCAACAGGCCATCAAGTGGTTAAAACAAAAAAGAGCTGGCCGAGCGACATTTTTACCGAAAACGGTCATGAAATCACGCAAAATAAATTTATCTTCGATTCAGCTTGCAACGGAGCATCCTGCATTCGTGCAAATGGCAGATGCACTTGTGACATTTGATGAAAATAATCGCTCTATCGTAGAAAATTTACTTGGCAATGTAATCGTGGCATCAAATTTAGAAGGTGCTAGTCAAATAGCACGTTTATGTGGTTTCCGCTATCGAGTAGTAACGCTCGAAGGAGATATTGTTAATGCTGGTGGTTCTTTAACAGGTGGTGCTGCAAAACAACAATCTTCATTATTTACGAGAAAAGCGGAGTTAGATGGTTTAATTGCCAAACTAGAAGCGCTAGAGACTTCGATTTATAGCGCAGAGCAGGCTGTAGCAACAGAAAAGGAAACATTGTCATCGTTGCGAGACACATTGGAACAATTAAAACTTGAAGGCGATCAGCTACGTAAAGAAGAGATGCAACAGGCAAGTCGTATTCGGGAATTAGAAGTTGTTGAAAAAAGCTTGTCAGCCCGAGTGTCATTTGCCTCCAATGAAACGCTGGATGTTAAGACACGTGAAGAATCACTGCTTGCTCAAAAGGAAGCAGCAACGACACGTTTAGCAGCTCTTGCATTAGAATTAGTGGAAATTAATGAAACGGTAGAGCAACTTGGTAAAGTGAAATTGCAAAGTGAAACGGAAAAGGATGTTCTTCGAGAACAAACTGCAGAAAAACGTTCACAATTGGCGGTTATGCAGGAACAAATGTCCCAAGTACAAATTGCAACTGCAGAACTTGCGCTACAGTTAAACAAAGCTCGACAAAAAGTCGACAATATTTCTCAGGAAATAATATGGCTTCAATCTGATGAATCGACAAAATTGTTGAGTGATGAAGAAGTAGAGGCACAAGTTGCTACGTGGAAGGCTAGAAGAGAAACATTACAAGTTACAATTTCACAGAAAAAAGATGAAAAAGCAGCCCAACAACAAGAGCTAGCAACGTTAGAAGAGCAGCTAAAGGAATTGCAACGTATACATAAAGGCTTCATAGAAGCAATACGTGCGAATGAATTGAAGCGAAGCCGCGTAGAATTTGAGATGAATAATTATAATAATCAGCTCGAAGAAAACTATCAACTAACGTTTGAGGAAGCAATGGAAGTCGCCTTATCAATTGAAGATGAAGAGCATATGAGACGTCGTGTCAAGCTATTGAAAAAATCTATTGAAGAATTAGGTCCTGTGAATTTAAGTGCGATTGATGAATTTGAGCGTGTCCAAGAGCGTCATTCTTTTTTAACAGAGCAGCGTGAGGATTTACTTGCAGCGCAAGATACGTTACACGAAGCGATTAAAGAAATGGATGAAGAAATGACACTGCGCTTTAGTGAGACGTTTTTTGCCATTCGAGAGCAATTCAAACTTGTTTTCCGCGAATTATTTGGTGGTGGTCAGGCAGATTTAGTATTATTAGATCCAAACAATATGCTTGAAACGGGCATTGAAATTGTTGCCCAACCACCTGGGAAGAAGCTGCAAAACTTAAGCTTGCTTTCTGGTGGTGAACGTGCACTTACTGCAATTGCTTTACTATTCTCGATTTTAAATATAAGACCTGTGCCGTTCTGTATTCTCGATGAAGTAGAAGCGGCATTAGACGAGGCAAATGTTGTTCGATACAGCGAATACTTGAAGAAGTTTAGTCGCAATACCCAATTTATTGTCATTACACATCGTAAAGGTACAATGGAGGGGGCTGACGTACTGTATGGTATTACGATGCAGGAATCAGGTGTATCAAAACTTGTATCAGTAAAATTAGAAGATGAACCCGTACTTGCGGAGCAAAGGAGCGAACAAGCATGAGTTTTTTTAAACGTTTAAAAGATAAGTTGGTTGGGAATCCAACAGAAGAAGAAAAAGTAGAATTGATAGGCGAAGAGCAATCAACCGATTTACAGCATGAAGACACAGCCGAACCTGCCCTACTTGAAACATCTAACGTAGAAGTAGAAGAAAAGCAAGAGCAATCAACAAATGAAGACATGGCTGTTGTAGAGGCTTCCAATGTAGTAGAGGAAGAAAAAGTGGAGGAAGTGCAGGAAATTGCTGTTGTAGAGGAAGAAGCAGTATCTGAAAAAAAACCTTCTGCGTGGTCCATTACACAAAAATTTAAAGCAGGTCTTGAAAAAACACGTAATTCATTTACTTCTAAGGTCAATGATTTAGTTGCGCGTTATCGTAAAGTAGACGAAGATTTCTTTGAAGAGCTAGAAGATTTATTACTACAAGCAGACGTTGGCTTTGAAACAGTGATGGAGCTTATGGATAAATTACGCTTCGAGGTTCAACGTAAAAATATTAAAGATACAAACGGTATCCAAACCATTATTTCTGAGAAACTTGTGGAAATTTATGAGCAAGGTGAAGAAGATTTAATTGAACTAAATATGCAACCTAATGGTGAGCTAACTGTTATTTTATTTGTTGGTGTAAACGGTGTTGGGAAAACAACAACAATTGGCAAATTGGCACGTCGTCTTAAATCAGAAGGGAAAACGGTCGTATTAGCAGCGGGAGATACGTTCCGTGCAGGTGCGATTGATCAATTACAAGTGTGGGGAGACCGTGTTGGCTGTGAAGTGATTAAGCAGTCTGAGGGCTCGGATCCAGCAGCAGTCATGTATGATGCAATACGCGCAGCGAAAAATCGTAAAGCGGACGTATTAATTTGTGATACTGCAGGTCGCCTACAAAACAAAGTGAACTTAATGAACGAGTTAGAAAAAGTTCATCGTGTTATTTCGCGGGAAATACCAGATGCGCCACATGAGGTATTGTTAGCATTAGATGCGACTACTGGTCAAAATGCGCTTGTGCAGGCACAAACGTTTAAAGAAGTAACAAACGTAACGGGTATTGTCTTGACGAAACTTGATGGGACTGCAAAAGGTGGTATTGTGCTAGCCATTCGAAATAAATTGCACATTCCTGTGAAATTCGTTGGTCTAGGTGAAAAGATGGACGATCTACAGCCATTTGATGCAGAACGTTATGTATATGGCTTGTTTGCAGAAGGCTTAGATAAAGAGCTAGAAAATAGCGAAGAATAATAATAGCGATTTGTAGTGAATAGAATGAGCGCTCGACTGTATAAAGGTGAAATGCGTGTTTAAAAGAGAAATACTAGCTAATGATGGAAGAATACTTAAATCGGCTAATAGAAGGCTTTTAGACAAGGAGATTACCTTGACACAGACGGGCGCTTTTCGTTATGATACAAATGACAAACAACGGGGGGAGAAACTCGATGCTACTTGAAAAAACAACACGCATGAACTTTCTCTTCGACTTTTATCAAGCATTATTAACAGATAAGCAAAGAAGTTATATGGAACTCTATTATTTAGATGATCACTCACTTGGAGAAATCGCTGAATCATATGGGGTTTCACGTCAAGCTGTTTATGATAATATTCGTCGAACTGAAGCGATGCTTGAAGAATATGAAGAAAAACTATGTTTACTGGAAAAATTTCAACAACGCACGCAAATGCTTGCGCGACTTACAGCTGGGATTACGGAAAAAAGTATGACGGTTGAGGAGCAGTTGGCGCTTATTGAGCAGTTGAAAGAATGGGATTAGGAGGCGAAAGCAGTGGCTTTTGAAGGATTAGCGGAACGACTCCAAGGAACGATCCAAAAGATTAAAGGTAAAGGAAAAGTATCGGAACAAGACGTAAAAGAAATGATGCGTGAAGTCCGATTTGCTTTAATCGAGGCGGATGTTAACTTAAAAGTAGTCAAAGAATTCGTTAAAAAGGTAAGTGAACGTGCTGTTGGTGTAGATGTTATGCAAAGCTTAACACCAGGGCAACAAGTCATTAAAATCGTTCAAGACGAATTAACAGAGCTGATGGGCGGCGAACAAAGCCCGATTAAATTTAATACAAAGCCCCCAACTGTCATTATGATGGTCGGTTTGCAAGGTGCGGGTAAAACAACAACTTCTGGGAAATTAGCAAATATTTTACGTAAAAAATATAATCGTAAACCATTATTAGTTGCTGCTGACGTTTACCGCCCAGCTGCGGTTCAACAATTACAAACATTAGGAAAGCAACTATCTTTACCTGTTTTTGCTTTAGGCACAGACGTATCACCAGTTGAAATCGCTCGCCAGGCAATTGAACTAGCAAAAGAAGAGCATCATGATGTCGTAATTATTGATACTGCAGGTCGCTTGCATATCGATGAGGATTTAATGCAAGAATTAAAGGATATTCGTGCGCTTAAAGAGCCAGATGAAGTATTCCTAGTAGTAGATGCTATGACTGGTCAGGACGCCGTAAACGTGGCGGAAAGCTTTAATGAGGCAGTCGGCATTACAGGTGTTGTATTAACTAAGCTTGATGGGGATACACGTGGTGGTGCGGCATTATCTATCCGTTCTGTAACACAGAAGCCGATTAAATTTGTCGGTATGGGTGAAAAAATGGACGCTCTTGAACCATTCCATCCAGAGCGTATGGCATCTCGTATTTTAGGAATGGGTGATGTTTTATCACTAATTGAAAAGGCGCAGGCAAACGTCGATGAAGCAAAAGCGAAAGAACTAGAAGAAAAGTTCAAAACGCAAAGCTTTACACTCGATGATTTTGTTGAGCAATTACAGCAAGTGAAAAAAATGGGCCCACTCGACGAAATATTAAAAATGCTACCAGGTGCAGGCAAAATTAAAGGCTTAGACAATGTCAAAGTGGATGATAAGCAAATGGGTCGTGTAGAAGCCATTATTTACTCGATGACAAAGGCTGAAAAGACCAATCCTGAAATTATTAACGGCAATCGTAAAAAACGTATTGCAAAAGGTTCAGGTACGTCTATTCAAGAGGTAAATCGTTTATTAAAACAATTTGATGAAATGAAAAAAATGATGAAACAAATGACAGGTATGGCGACTGGTAAAGGTAAGAAAAAGATGAAATTACCAGGCTTTGATTCATTGTTTAAATAATATTTTATAGGTGTTAAGAAAAAACACTTTACAAACAACATAAACATTGATAATATACTATCTTGTGTGAAACTTATTCGGAGGTGCTATTAAAATGGCAGTTAAAATTCGCTTAAAACGTATGGGAGCTAAAAAATCTCCTTTCTATCGTATCGTAGTTGCAGACGCTCGTTCACCACGTGACGGTCGTTCAATCGAAACAGTTGGTACTTACAACCCACTTACTCAACCAGCTACTGTAAACATTGATGAAGAGAAAGCTCTTAAATGGTTAGCTGACGGTGCAAAACCATCAGATACAGTACGTAACTTGTTCTCAGAACAAGGTATCATGGAAAAATTCCATAACCAAAAATTCAGTAAATAATCGGGGGAGACGTCTTTGAAGCAGCTGATTGAAGCAATCGTTTTACCGTTAGTCGATTATCCAGAAGAAGTTCGTATTGAGACGGACGAAAATGCAAATCGAATTGTTTATAAACTTTTTGTTCATCCAGAGGATCGAGGGAAAGTCATAGGCAAACAAGGGCGAGTGGCGAAAGCGATTCGTACAATTGTTTATTCAGCGGCAGGTAGTCACCATCAAAAAAAGACTTACGTCGATATATTGGATTAATAAAAAGATTTTCACGCTCGTTTACACGCGAGAAGGTAACAATGTAGCAATTATGCAACTCGTCGCCGTTTTGCACTGAACAATTCTAACAAGTATGCATACATACGTTGCTAGAATTCGACGGGGTAGTAAATGTGTAGCGTAAAATCTGGATAGAAGAGGGGGGAGCTTGCTGGTTCCTTCCTTTTTTTATATAGTACGGATATATAACGGTATAGAGGTGAAATGGATGGAATGGTTTAATGTAGGTCGTATTGTCAACACGCACGGTATCCGTGGGGAAGTACGTATATTATCGACTACAGATTTTGAAGAAAAGCGCTTTGCGGTTGGAAATAAGCTTGCAGCGTTTAAAAAAGACGATAAAAAGCCAACGTGGGTAACAATTCAATCGGTACGCCGCCATAAAAACTTTATTTTATTAACATTTGAGGGCATGGATAATATTAACTTTGTCGAACCGTTCAAAGAAGGCATGCTGAAAATAACGAAAGATCAAATGACCGATGATTTATTGCAAGAAAATGAATTTTTCTTCCATGAAATTATTGGCTGTACAGTTGTATCTGAAGAAGGCGAAACAATTGGTGAAGTGAAAGATATTCTACAAACAGGCGCAAACGATGTATGGGTAGTGAAAGGTGCTAAAAAAGAACACTACATTCCTTATATCGAAGACATCGTAAAAAATATTGATGTGGAAGAAAAGAAAATTGTCATTCATGTGATGGAAGGCTTGCTATGATGAATATTCATGTGTTAAGTCTATTTCCTGATATGTTTTCGGGTGTGTTTGGTGCATCGATTCTGAAAAAAGCGCAGGAAAAAGGTGCGGTAAAGCTAGAAGTTTCCGATATTCGCGCATTTTCAGGCAACAAGCATAAACAAGTAGATGATTACCCATATGGTGGTGGTGCAGGGATGGTGTTGAAGCCAGAACCGATGTTTAGCGCTGTAGAGGCGATTACAGCAGACAGAAAGCCACGCATCATTTTAATGTGTCCGCAAGGTGAACGATTCACTCAAAAAAAAGCGGAGGAGCTTGCGCAAGAAAGCGAATTAGTATTTTTATGTGGGCATTACGAAGGCTACGATGAACGCATTCGTGAGCACCTAGTAACCGATGAAATTTCTATTGGAGACTTTGTATTAACAGGTGGAGAGTTAGGTGCGATGACGGTTATTGATAGCGTTGTACGACTTTTACCAGGTGTTTTAGGACAAGCAGACTCTCATATACAAGATTCCTTTTCAACTGGTTTGTTAGAACACCCACATTATACGCGACCTGCTGAATTTCGAGGTATGCAAGTACCTGAAGTATTATTATCAGGCAATCATGCAAAGATTGAGCAATGGCGCGAAGAACAATCGTTAAAAAGAACATTCGAGCGTCGCCCTGATCTACTCGAGCATTATCCATTAACAGACAAGCAAAAATTGTATTTAGAAAAACTTAAAAAAGAACTATAAAGATACTTGCTTGCATGCAGTATATGTGATAACATCTATTCTGTACTTCTATGTGAAGTGCTGAATTACGGTGTTCCGCTGTGGCATAGATTGCGTGCAAGAGCATCTGTCTAAGGAGAGAAAACAATGTCAAACATTATTACAGAAATTACTAAAGCTCAGCTTCGTACTGATCTACCTGCTTTCCGTCCTGGTGATACTGTTAAGGTACACGTGAAAGTAGTAGAGGGTACACGTGAACGTGTCCAAGTATACGAAGGTGTAGTTATCAAACGTCGTGGTGGCGGTATTAGCGAAACTTTCACAGTTCGTAAAATTTCTTACGGTGTAGGTGTTGAACGTACATTCCCTGTACACACACCAAAAATCGCTAACTTAGAAGTTGTACGTCGTGGTAAAGTACGTCGTGCTAAACTTTATTACCTACGTAACCTACGTGGTAAAGCTGCTCGTATTAAAGAAATTCGATAATTATGACTTAAAAGTGAGGGGCTTGTATTGCAAGCTCCTTTTCTTTTTGCTTGTCATCTTAAATAATAATCATCTAAAATGAGGATGAGGATAGACAAGGGGGCAATTCATAATGGAAAAACAAGTGAAAGAAAAGAATGAATTATGGGAATGGACAAAGGCGCTATTAATTGCATTTGCGATTGCAGCAGTTATTCGTTATTTTTTATTTACACCGATTGCAGTTGATGGAGAGTCCATGATGCCAACCCTTGAAGATGGCGACAGAATGATTGTTAATAAAATTGGTTATAAAATTGGCGAACCAAAGCGCTTTGATATTGTTGTGTTCCATGCACCAGAACAAAAAAACTACATTAAACGTGTTATTGGGTTACCAGGTGAAACGTTAGAATATAAAGATGATCAGTTATACATTAACGGTGAACCGATAGACGAGCCTTATTTAGATGCCTACAAAGCGAAAATTACAGAGGGTACATTAACAGAAGATTTTACGTTAAATGACATTGATGTATCACTTAATGATGTCATCCCAGAGGGCTATGTTTTTGTCATGGGCGATAATCGTCGTTATAGTAAGGACAGCCGTCATATTGGAATCGTCGATCAGAAAGAAATAATAGGTAATACGAGCCTTATTTTCTGGCCGTATAGCGATATAAAAATTGTCAAGTAATGTTTGAAAGGGAGGCGAACCCTCCCTTTCTTAACGTCTAAGAACATAAGTTATCTTATTCGATTTTAGCATTTGCACTGCGCGTTAATTACGTGTACAGGAGGCGAATGCGCTTTTCTTATTTAGGAGGTATAGAAATGACTATACAATGGTTTCCAGGGCATATGGCGAAGGCCCGCCGTGAAGTAACAGAAAAATTAAAGCTAGTAGATATTATTTTTGAATTGATTGATGCACGTTTGCCTCTATCTTCTAGAAATCCAATGATTGATGAAGTTATCAATCAAAAGCCGCGATTGCTTATTTTAAATAAATCAGATATGGCAGATGAACAGGAAACACGCAAATGGGTAGAGTACTTTGCGCAGCATGGTCATAAGGCGGTGGCCATTAATTCTCTTGAAGGGAAAGGGTTGCAACTCGTTACAAAGGCAGCTCAGGAAATTTTAAAAGAAAAATTTGACCGCATGAAGTCTCGTGGAATGAAGCCAAGAGCAATCCGTGCAATGATAGTAGGGATTCCGAACGTTGGCAAATCAACACTTATTAATCGATTAGCGAAGAAAAATATAGCGAAAACAGGCAATATGCCAGGTGTAACGAAGGCCCAACAGTGGATCAAGGTCGGCAAGGAACTGGAATTGCTTGATACTCCAGGGATTTTATGGCCAAAGTTTGAAGATCAAGAAGTCGGCTATAAGCTAGCATTAACAGGCGCTATTAAAGATACTATTACAAATATGGAAGATTTGGCTGTTTACGGGTTGCGGTTTTTATCGACGCATTATCCAACTCGCATGGAGGAACGTTATGGTTTCCGATTTATGCATGAGGATTTAGTAGAAACTTTTGACCATATCGGCAAGCTTCGTCGTGTTTTTGGCGCAGGTGGAGAAATCGATTATGATCAAGTAGCACAACTTATCGTTCGAGATATTCGTGGGTTACTTTTAGGGAAGCTAACATTTGACTTTGTTGACGAACAGCTTGAAAAAGAAGCAACACAGCAATAATGTGCGAAAAAAAAACTGCCATGCTCACGCAATAAAACGTGAGCATGGCAGTTTTTCTTTTAGGAAATAGTAGTTGTTGCCGATAAAGGATATAGAGTGAGAAAAAGGGAGTAAAATGATGAAAACGATTAAAGAGATTACAGCAGCATTAAAAATAGCTGAGGATTGGCAAGAATGGATGACAGCAGTTGCAGATGATGAACGTGCAGGCGTGCAGAAAGCGTGGCTTAGTTGGAAAAAACGGCAGGACAAAAAACAACAACTAATTGACGAACATCAAGCTAAAATAGATTTCGATCAGCGCTACGGTGGCAAAGATGCATTGATTGCAGGTGTGGATGAAGCTGGACGTGGGCCATTAGCTGGACCAGTTGTAACGGCGGCTGTTATTTTGCCAAAAAACTGTGATGCTCTTGTTGGATTAAATGATTCGAAGCAATTAACAAAGGAAAAACGTAATGCCTTTGCAACATTGGTAAAAGAGCATGCTATTAGTTATTTTATTCATTTTCAATCAGCAAAAACCATTGATGAACTGAACATTTACGAAGCGACGAAGCAATCGATGAAAACAAGCGTGGAATCATTGTCTATTGTGCCTGATTATGTATTAGTTGATGCAATGACATTACCAATAGCAATTCCTCAGGATTCCATTATTAAAGGAGATGCTAAAAGCTTAGCGATTGCAGCGGCTTCTATTTTAGCAAAAACGGCTAGGGATGATTATATGGAACAATTGGATAAAGATTTCCCTATGTATGGCTTTGCACAGCATGCTGGTTACGGTACGAAACAACATTTAGAGGCACTTGAAACATTCGGCCCAACAATACATCATCGAAAGTCATTTGAGCCTATAAAATCCATGTGAGAAAGGAGTATTTAGATGACAGCTACATCGTTTAATCCGATACAAGCGCAATCAACTACTTTAATGCAAGCGAATCAACCACTTGCGTTAAAGCAAGGACAAGTATTTCATGGCACAATTAAACAACTATATCCAGATCAAACAGCAGAAATTCAGGTTGGTAATCAAAAACTCATTGCTAAACTTGAAGTACCACTTAAAGCAGGGGATGCACATTTCTTTCAAGTAACAGGGACAAGTCCGCAAACAGAGTTAAAGGTTGTTACAGGGCCAATGGGACAAGAAGCTTCCGCGAGTCAGCAAATAAATCAGCTCCTTGATTCGATGAATTTGCCAAAAACGACGGAAATGCAGCAAGTATTAGCGCATTTTATAAAGGCGCAAATCCCGATATCTAAGGAGCAGCTCCTACAGGCAGAGATGTGGATGAAGGCATTACCCGAAGGTGTGACAAAGATGGATGCTTTGCAAGCATTACAAAAAATGGTCGAACTGAAAATGCCGATGCTTCAAGATGTATTCCAAGCGCTCGTTAGTGGGCAAAAAACATCAGGCATGACGGCTATTATGGATACCTTTACACAGTTATTAGCGAAGGATACGGTATTGCAAGAAAATATGAAGCAAAATTTGATGCAACAAGTAACAGCGATTGCAAAGCCGTTTGAAGCAGAAACGGGAGCGTTAGTGCTAGCAAAGTCAATACAACTTTTAACGAATAATGCTGCATCTGTGAGCGAGCGATTACAAGCATTAAATTTGTTAAAGGAAGCAGGGATTTTACCGCAACAGGCAAATTTACAAAATTGGGCGACATTAAGTGATGCAAAATCTGTGCAACAAGGCCAACAACAGGCTGGCCAAGTAATTCAAACGATTTTAGCGACAAACCCAGAAAATAAAGCCCAGCTTATTGACCAGCTAAAAGCTTGGACAGCGAGTCAAGGTTTATTGACGAATGAGCAAAAGTTACAACTAAACCAAATGATTGATAGATTGAATCAACTACCAATTAATAAACAAACATTAGACATATTTGCAAAGCAAATGCAGGAGCAATTAATCAAAGCTTTTACTCAAAATACACCCGAGCGATTATTTACACAAGATGCGAATGGTCTTTCTGTAAAGGAACATTTATTATCGTTGGTAAAGCAACAAATAACTTTACCAGCACAAAATGAAGCACTATTGCGCAATCTTGTGAAGACTAGTGTTGAAACGCCACAGCCAGGGATTCAGCAACTGCTGACAGAAGCTGATGCACATGTCCGCAATTCGATGGATAGTAAAGCGATGGAACATGCGCTCAAAACGGTTTTGAAAAGTCTGGGTATTAGCTATGAGGCTGCACTTAGTAGTAAATCTGCAGATTTACAAACAATTGCACACCAATTAAAGCCTCAGCTCCATACGTTGCTTCAGGAGGCGCAAATTACACCACAGCTAAAAGAAGCTGCTGAAATGTTAATGACACGTATGAATGGCATGCAGCTTGTGTCTGGAGAAAATGGTCATCAACATCAACTTGTGATGCAAGTACCACTTGAGTTTTTCGGTAAGAAAATGGATGCGACATTACAGTGGAATGGTCGAATGAAAGAAGATGGAAAGATTGATGCTAACTATGCGCGTATATTATTTTATTTACAAATGGAATCAATGAAGGAAACCGTTATTGATATGCAAGTTCAAAATCGTGTCGTAACAGTCACTGTATTTAATGAGCAAACAAATATTATTCCGCTTGCTGATCCACTAAAAGATGCATTAAAAATAGGTCTAGCTAAAAAAAATTATCAGCTTTCAGGAGTCTTTATAAAAAAATTTGAAAAAGCCCAACTAGAAAAAACACCCCCTGTAGTACAACAGCAGGAGGAAAATAGTGGGGTGGATTTCCGTATATGAGTGAAGAAAAAAAGACTCGTAAAGAAGCAATTGCTCTAACTTATAAGCTAGGACAATTAGATAGCCCCTCTGTCGTGGCAAAAGGTAAAGGCAAGGTGGCGGAAAATATATTGGCACGGGCAAATGAGCATAATGTGCCTATTTATGAGGATCCAAACCTTGTCCAATTACTTGGACAATTAGATTTAAATGAGTCCATACCTGAAGAATTATATCAAGCTGTGGCAGAAGTTTTTGCATTTATATATCATTTAGACCAAGAACATAGCAAAAATATAGAAAAAATAAATTATTCTGATATTTAGAATTCTCTGTTTTAGTACACGAAGTAGAAGAAAACGTCATAAGTTTAGAGAATTTTTGAACGAAAGACAAAGTGTAGACTTTATCAGAATGTTTCGTTAGAATAGATTATGTTAGTAAAACAATTTTATGCAAATGTTTGATGGGAGGATGTATTATGAATATCCATGAATATCAAGGGAAAGAAATTCTGAGAAAATATGGTGTAGCAGTACCAAATGGAAAAGTTGCTTTTTCCCCTGATGAAGCAGTGAAGGTAGCGAAGGAACTTGGCTCAAATGTTACTGTAGTCAAGGCGCAAATTCATGCAGGTGGACGCGGTAAAGCGGGTGGTGTCAAAATCGCAAAAAACCTTGATGAGGTGCGTACGTACGCAAAAGAGTTATTAGGTAAAGTTTTAGTAACTCATCAAACAGGTCCAGAAGGAAAAGAAGTAAAGCGCTTGTATATTGAAGAGGGCTCCGATATTCAAAAAGAGTATTATTTAAGTTTAGTATTAGACCGCGCTACATCTCGTGTAACTGTAATGGGTTCAGAAGAAGGTGGCATGGATATTGAAGAAGTAGCAGAAACAAATCCTGAAAAAATCTTCAAAGAAGTTGTAGATCCAGTAATCGGACTAACAAGCTTCCAAGCACGTCGCATGGCGTTTAATATGAATATTCCAGCGAACCTAGTAGGTAAAGCTGTTAAATTAATGTTAGGTTTATATCAAGCATTTATCGATAAAGATGCTTCTATTGTAGAAATTAACCCACTTGTTGTTACTGGACAAGGGGAAGTGGTAGCACTAGATGCTAAATTCAATTTTGACGCAAATGCATTATACCGTCATAAAGATATTGTCGAATTGCGCGATTTTGATGAAGAAGATCCAAAAGAAATCGAAGCATCTAAATACGATCTTAGCTATATCTCTCTAGATGGCAACATTGGCTGTATGGTAAATGGTGCAGGTCTAGCGATGGCAACGATGGATACAATTAGTTACTACGGCGGCAGTCCCGCTAACTTCCTTGATGTTGGGGGCGGTGCAACAGCTGAAAAAGTAACGGAAGCTTTCAAAATTATTCTTTCAGATCCACATGTAAAAGGTATTTTCGTTAATATTTTCGGTGGAATTATGAAATGTAACATTATAGCTGATGGTGTAGTAACTGCAGCCAAAGAAATTGGTTTATCTGTACCGTTAGTAGTACGCTTAGAAGGTACGAACGTAGAGCTTGGTAAAGAAATTTTAAATGCATCTGGATTAAACATCGTAGCAGCAGATTCAATGGCTGACGGTGCACAAAAAATTGTGGAACTAGTAGGCTAAGGAAGGCAGGGAGAACAATGGCTGTATTTATTAATAAAGATACAAAGGTAATTGTACAAGGGATTACAGGCGAAACGGCGCTATTTCATACGAAGCAAATGCTTGATTATGGTACAAAAATCGTAGCAGGCGTAACACCTGGAAAGGGAGGTCTTGAAATTGAAGGCGTACCTGTATTCAATACTGTAGCTGAGGCTGTAGCGGCAACAGGTGCGACGACTTCAGTTATTTATGTACCTGCACCTTTTGCAGCAGATGCAATTTTAGAAGCTGTAGATGCTGAACTAGAATTAACAATTTGTATTACAGAGCATATTCCTGTCCTAGATATGGTTAAGGTAAAACGCTTTATGGAAGGCAAAAAAACACGCCTAGTTGGACCAAACTGTCCAGGTGTTATTACAGCAGATGAATGTAAGATTGGTATTATGCCTGGTTATATTCATACGAAAGGTCATGTTGGGGTTGTTTCTCGTTCAGGAACATTAACATATGAAGCGGTTCACCAATTGACGCAAGCTGGAATTGGCCAAACAACAGCTGTAGGTATCGGTGGAGACCCTGTAAATGGGACTAACTTTATCGACGCACTTGAAGCATTCAACAATGACCCTGACACATATGCAGTTGTCATGATTGGGGAAATTGGTGGTACTGCTGAAGAAGAAGCAGCGGAATGGATTAAAGCGAATATGACAAAACCAGTCGTTGGCTTTATCGGTGGACAAACTGCACCTCCAGGAAAACGTATGGGACACGCAGGTGCCATTATTTCTGGCGGTAAAGGAACAGCAGCTGAAAAAATTAAGGCGATGAACGAAGCTGGTATTGAAGTAGCTGAAACGCCATCTGTTATCGGTGAAACACTTATTAAAGTAATTAAAGAAAAAGGGCTATACGAAAAATGTAAAACCCATTAAAATGGAAGATGTAGCACATTGTGGCTACATCTTTTCTCTTTTTCTCTGTTTAATTGATAGTGTTTGAATTGTTCCCTCCCTTTTGGAAAATTCAACACTAGAAACTCGGGTGTGAAATTCGAGTAGATGAAGCGGCAAGACAGGGCGCTCTCTCGTGTGCATATGAGTGTATACACACATCGTTTTCTACTTTTTTGTGATGAAATGAATTTGCGGTCATTTAATTTCTTCTATTATAAAGGAGGTTTTTAAATGATTTTCTCAGTAGATACTCAGAGACTGCTAGCTATGCATTATGTATATCCATTACCACTCCAAAAACTTCAACAGTTATTGTCCCCGGTGGATGTATTAAGTTATTTAGAAGAAGCACACCCTAACGAGATTGCAAGCACTTTGCAAATAACGAGGCAAAAAGCTTTGCAAATTTCTCGAAATTTCCAGCGCGTAATGAACTTGCCACTCAAAGAGGTTTACGCACAAGCAAATATTTTCCCCATACCTTTTAATCACCCATATTTCCCGGCGCAATTATTTGAAATACCTAGTCCACCTACTGTATTGTATGTGAAAGGTCAACGCGCCCTGCTGGAAAGAGATAAGCGGATAGCTATTATAGGCTCAAGAAAGGCTACAGCCTATACTAAAGTTGCAATAGACATAATCGTCCCTTCGCTTGTTGAATACGAGTACACGGTCGTGAGTGGGCTTGCACGAGGTGCAGATACAATGGCTCATGAGGCAGCAATTAAGTTTGGAGGCCATACAATCGCAGTGCTTGGGCATGGATTTAATTTTCTATACCCAAAAGAAAACCGAGCGCTTGCTAATAAAATGGCAGAGAGCCATTTACTTATTACAGAGTATCCACCTTACATGAAACCGACAAAATGGCAATTTCCGATGCGTAACCGATTAATAAGTGGGCTGTCTCAAGCTTTAGTTGTTACGGAAGCGGCACTAAAGAGTGGGACGTTAATTACGACAGAATGTGCATTAGAGCAAGGAAAAGATGTATTTGTTGTACCTGGACCAATTCATGCAGAGCAGTCAAAAGGGACAAATAAATTACTTTTAGAAGGAGCTATTCCCGTGTGCGATGGTCACCAAATCGTTGAAACACTTTCGCTCTTTTCTAGCAAAAATTGAAAAAAAGTTGCATTATCTTAAAATCTGTTATACATTTTGCAACAGGTAACTTAAAAAATTAGCAATAGACCTCGCTAAGGGGGAGACATAGATGGCGGATTATTTAGTGATTGTAGAATCACCAGCAAAAGCAAAAACAATTGAACGTTATTTAGGAAAAAAATACAAAGTAAAAGCATCAGTCGGGCATGTACGTGACTTACCACGTAGCCAAATGGGCGTAGATACTGAAAATAATTATGAACCTAAATATATTACAATTCGTGGTAAAGGACCTGTATTACAGGAACTTAAGTCTGCGGCTAAAAAAGTGAAGAAAGTCTATCTAGCGGCCGATCCAGACCGCGAGGGAGAAGCGATTGCTTGGCACCTTGCGACTGCGTTAAATATTGATATTAACTCGGATTGTCGAGTAGTTTTCAATGAAATTACAAAGGATGCAATTTTAGAATCCTTTAAAAATCCTCGTGCTATAAATATGGATTTAGTGGATGCACAGCAAACTCGTCGTATGCTCGATCGACTTGTAGGTTATAATATAAGCCCAATTCTTTGGAAAAAGGTTAAAAAGGGCTTATCTGCGGGGCGTGTGCAATCCGTAGCATTACGTATGATTATTGACCGTGAAAACGAAATTAAAAACTTCCAGCCAGAAGAGTATTGGACAATTGAAGGTTCTTTTGAAAAGGGCAAGAAGACATTTGATGCACTATACTACGGTAACGGCAAAGATAAAATAAAATTAACGAATGAAGAGCAAGTAAAGTCCATTTTAAAAAATGTTAAAGGAACAGCATTTGAAGTCGTAAATGTGACGAAAAAAGAGCGTAAACGAAATGCCGCACCTGCTTTTACTACATCTTCTTTACAACAAGAAGCAGCGCGTAAGCTAAATTTCCGTGCGAAAAAAACGATGATGCTTGCGCAGCAATTGTATGAAGGTATTGATATTGGTAAAAAAGAAGGTACTGTCGGTTTAATTACGTATATGCGTACAGATTCAACGCGTATATCAGAAACTGCTAAGACGGAAGCGGTTTCGTACATTGAGACAAAGTACGGAAAAGAATATATTTCGACAGAAACAAAGCAGGTTAAAAAGGCGTCCAATGCACAAGATGCCCATGAAGCAATTCGTCCAACAAGTACGATGAGATCACCAGAAGAGTTAAAAACAGTACTTAGTCGCGATCAACTACGTTTATACCGTTTGATTTGGGAGCGCTTTATTGCAAGTCAAATGGCACCTGCTGTATTAGATACAGTTGCTGTAGACCTTCAACATGGTGATGTTTTATTCCGAGCAAATGGCTCACAAGTCAAATTTGCTGGATTTATGAAACTATATATAGAAGGTACGGATGATCAAACAGAGGAAACGACGAAACTTCTACCTGAAATGGAAATTGGCGATCAGGTGAAATCACTTGAAATTGAACCAAAGCAACACTTTACGCAGCCACCACCACGTTATTCTGAGGCGCGACTTGTGAAAACGATGGAAGAGTTAGGAATAGGGCGACCATCGACATACGCACCGACTCTTGATACGATTCAACGCCGTGGCTATGTTGTGCTCGATGCCAAAAGATTTATGCCGACAGAGCTTGGTGAAATCGTCCATCAACAAATGCTGGAATTTTTCCCTGATATAATAAATATCGAATTTACAGCAAAAATGGAACAAGATCTGGATGATGTTGAAGAAGGTAGTCGTAAATGGGTTGAAGTAATCGATGATTTTTATAAAGACTTCGAGGTTCATGTTAAGCATGCAGATGCTGAAATGGAGAAAGTAGTCATTAAAGATGAGCCAGCTGGTGAGGATTGTGAGAAATGTGGTTCACCAATGGTATTCAAGCTAGGTCGTTATGGGAAATTTATGGCTTGCTCGAACTTCCCAGATTGCCGTAACACAAAAGCCATTATGAAGCCAATTGGGGTGAAATGTCCTTCTTGTGAAACGGGCGAAATTGTGGAACGCAAAAGTAAAACTAAGCGCTTGTTTTATGGATGTAATCAATATCCAGAGTGCGAATTTGTTTCATGGGACAAGCCGATTAGTAGACCATGTCCGAAATGTAGTGCATTATTAGTAGAGAAAAAATTAAAAAAAGGTGTGCAAATTCAGTGTACGAAATGTGACTATGAAGAGACACCAACTCAATGATAGGAAGATGGTAAGAACATGACTGAACACGTTGTAAATGTAATAGGAGCAGGCCTTGCGGGAAGTGAGGCGGCTTGGCAAATTGCTAAGCGTGGTGTAAAAGTTAAACTTTATGAAATGCGTCCAGTAAAGCAAACACCTGCCCACCATACTGATAAATTTGCAGAGCTTGTTTGCTCAAACTCGCTACGTGCAAATACGCTAACAAATGCTGTTGGCGTAATTAAAGAAGAAATGCGTTTATTAGATTCTGTTATTCTAAAAGCGGCGGATGCTTGCTCCGTACCAGCAGGTGGAGCACTTGCAGTAGACCGCCACGAGTTTGCTGGCTATGTAACGGAAGCAGTGAAAAATCATCCTTTAGTGGAAGTAATTCATGAAGAAGTTACTGAAATTCCAGAAGGTATTACAGTTATTGCAACTGGTCCACTAACTTCAAAAGCATTAGCTGAAAAAATTCAAGGTTTAACAGGTCTAGACTATTTGTATTTCTATGATGCAGCAGCTCCAATTATTGAAAAAGATAGCATCGATATGGATAAAGTTTATTTAAAATCTCGTTATGACAAAGGGGAAGCGGCTTATCTAAACTGTCCTATGACAAAGGAAGAATTTGATCGTTTCCGCCAAGCATTAATCGAGGCAGAAGTTGTACCATTAAAAGAATTTGAAAAAGAAATTTATTTCGAAGGCTGTATGCCAATTGAAGTAATGGCAGCACGCGGTGAAAAAACGATGTTATTTGGACCGATGAAGCCAGTAGGTCTTGAAGATCCGAAAACTGGAAAACGACCTTATGCTGTTGTACAACTGCGCCAAGATGACGCTGCAGGGACACTTTATAATATTGTGGGCTTCCAAACTCATTTAAAATGGGGACCACAAAAAGAAGTGCTGCAACTAATACCAGGCCTAGAAAATGTTGAAATTGTACGATATGGCGTAATGCACCGAAATACTTTCATTAATTCACCAAAAGTGCTAGAAAAAACATATCAGTTACGTGAACAAAAAAATGTATTCTTTGCTGGCCAAATGACTGGTGTAGAAGGATATGTTGAATCTGCAGGTAGTGGGTTAATTGCAGGGATTAATGCGGCACGTTTAGCATTAGGACAAGAGCCAATTATTTTCCCATTTGAAACTGCATTAGGTAGTATGGCGCGTTATATAACAGAAGCACAATCGAAAAATTTCCAACCGATGAACGTTAACTTTGGTATATTCCCTGAATTACCACCTGGACGTCGTTCAAAACCGGAGCGTGCGGAAATGCATGCAAATCGTGCAATGAGCACAATTCGAAATTTTGTGAATTCACAAACAATTTAATTGCCAAAGGCCTCTAAAAGTTGATATACTCTTAGAGGCTTTTTCTTTTGTGTAGACAAAATGCTTGATTACACGTATTTTATTATTTTGTATAGTGATTTTCTCAAAATATAACCATTTTCACTTGCTATATTACGAAGATAGGTATAGTGTCAATATGTATGTTTTTTAAGGATTACTTTAACGACAAATTTAATTAAATGGCAACAGTTGTTTTACCATTTGAATTTGTTGGTAATAGTAATGAGAGAAGGTTACGAATAATTCATTGGTGGTGAATCTTTCATGTTAGTTTCGTCCCAAGAAGCACTTGAACAGTTTATGCTTTACATCCAGGTAGAAAAAAACTTCTCTGTTCATACTGTGCGAGAATATGAATCAGACCTACTAGATTTTTTAGCGTTTTTACAGGCAGAAGGCGTTAATGATTTAGCCAGTGTTGAGTATATACATGCACGACTATATGTAACGAAGTTGTATGATGAAAAGAAAGCAAGAACTTCTGTATCAAGAAAAATTTCATCAATCCGCTCCTTTTTTCGCTTTCTAAATAAACAGCACGGCATGGATGATAGTGCTTTTCGATCGCTTTATCATCCGAAAAAAGAATCTCGTTTACCAAGTTTTTTCTATGAAGAAGAATTGATGCAGCTTTTTGAAGCGAATGTAGGAGATGATTTGAAATCGTTGCGCAATATGGCTATTTTAGAGTTATTATATGCAACGGGCATTCGGGTGAGTGAGCTTACATCCATTATGGTAGCGGATATCGATTTCCGTTATTCTATTGTTCGAGTAATGGGTAAAGGAAGAAAAGAACGCATTATACCATTTGGTCAATTTGCGAGTGTGGCTATACAGCACTACATAGAGCAGGCTCGTCCACGTTTGATGAAACAAACAAATCATCAGCAATTATTTGTCAATATGCGCGGCGGGGAACTTACGCCACGTGGGGTACGTCATATTTTAAATGAAATGATTGATAATACCTCACTCCATACGAAAATATACCCACATATGCTTCGCCATACTTTTGCTACACACTTACTGAATCATGGCGCGGATTTACGGACTGTGCAGGAGTTACTAGGGCACGCGCATTTAACTTCAACACAGGTTTATACGCATGTAACAAATGAGCATCTTCGTCAAACATATATGAATGCCCATCCAAGGGCATAATAGAGGCTAAGGAGGAAGGCAAATGGGACAAATCCATGCGACTACGATATTTGCGGTACATCACAATGGCGGGTGCGCTATGGCTGGCGATGGTCAAGTGACACTTGGGAATGCGGTTGTCATGAAAGGCACTGCAAGGAAGGTCAGACGTCTGTTTAATGGGCAGGTGCTAGCTGGCTTTGCAGGCTCTGTAGCCGATGCTTTTACACTTTTTGAAATGTTTGAAGCGAAATTAAACGAATATAATGGGAATTTACAGCGAGCTGCTGTAGAAGTAGCAAAACAATGGCGTGGTGATAAAATGCTACGTCAATTAGAGGCGATGTTACTTGTGATGGATAAAAGTACACTACTCCTTGTGTCTGGTACAGGAGAAGTTATAGAACCTGATGACGGTATATTAGCGATTGGTTCTGGTGGAAATTATGCATTATCAGCAGGTCGAGCTCTAAAAAAATATGCAGGTGAAACAATGACTGCCCGTGAGATTGCGGAGGCAGCATTAGAAACAGCCGCTGAAATTTGTGTATTTACAAACCATAATATTATCGTGGAGGCACTTAACTAATGACACCACAAAACTTAACCCCAAGACAAATTACCGAGCATTTGGATCGTTTTATCGTAGGGCAAAATGAGGCGAAAAGAGCGGTAGCTATAGCACTACGAAATCGCTATCGTCGTTCTCTACTAGCGGATGAAATGAAGGCTGAAGTTATTCCTAAAAATATTTTAATGATTGGACCAACGGGAGTTGGGAAAACTGAAATTGCAAGGAGAATTGCAAAACTAACGAATGCGCCGTTCGTAAAGGTTGAAGCAACGAAATTTACAGAAGTGGGCTATGTTGGACGTGATGTTGAGTCAATGGTCCGCGATGTTGTGGAGGCTTCTCATCGCCTCGTGAAGGAAGAAATGATGGAGTCTGTGAAGGAACAAGCGGAAGAGTTGGCAAATGAAGCCATTGTAAAATTACTTGTCCCTTCTTTACGTAAAAAACAAGCTATGCAAAATCCGTTTGAAATGTTATTTGGTGGCAAAGAACAACAAACTCAAGATGATACATCTTCTGAGGAAACGGAAGTACGCTCAAAGCGTGCGCAAATCGCCATTGATTTACGCAATGGCAAATTAGAAAATGAATGGGTTACTGTTGAAGTTACTGAGCAAAATCCTTCGATTTTTGATGCCTTACAAGGTACGGGAATGGATATGTCTGCCAATAACGGTATGCAAGATATGTTATCGAGCTTAATGCCTAAAAAGCAGAAAAAGCGTCGTGTCCAAGTAAAAGATGCACGTCGTATTTTAATCATTGAGGAAGCAAATAAGCTTATTGACGCAGATGAAGTGTCACAAGAAGCTATTGCTAGAGCAGAACAGTCTGGAATTATTTTCATTGATGAAATAGATAAAGTCGCGAGCAAAGATACGAATACGTCTGCTAGTGTTTCACGTGAGGGTGTCCAACGCGATATTTTACCAATCGTAGAAGGTTCAACTGTTACGACGAAATATGGTGCAGTTAAAACAGACTATATGCTTTTTATTGCTGCTGGAGCTTTCCATATGTCTAAACCGTCAGATTTAATTCCAGAGTTACAAGGACGATTCCCAATTCGTGTAGAACTTGAAAAATTAACGAAGCAAGATTTTGTTCGTATTTTAAAAGAACCAGATCAGTCGCTTATTTTGCAATATAAAGCGTTATTAGAAACAGAAGGTGTAGCAATCAATTTTGCAGAAGATGCAATTGAACGAATTGCGGAGATTGCAACAGAGGTCAACCAAGAGACAGATAATATCGGGGCACGTCGATTACACACAATTTTAGAACGCTTGCTAGAAGAGTTATCGTTTGAAGCGTCTGAAATTGCGCCAGCGCAAATTGAAATTACGGCTGCTTATGTTGACCAAAAATTGGCGGGTATTGTAAAGAACAAAGATTTGTCACAGTTTATCTTGTAGGCAAGGCTTGATAGTACCATTCAATTGTAAAAAACTTTAGAATATTAATTAAATACGGTATGGATAATTTATAGGAGGAACATATAATGAATTTATTAGAAAAAACAAGAAAAATTAACTCAATGCTCCAGGCATCTGCAGGTAAGCCAGTAAACTTTAAAGAAATGGCTGACACTTTAGGAGATATAATTGATAGCAACGTATATATTGTAAGCCGTAAAGGGAAACTTTTAGGTATTTCAATTCACCAACAAATTGAAAACGAACGTATGAAAAAAATGTTCGAAGAGCGTCAATTCCCAGAAGAATATACACATAGCTTGTTTACAATTTCTGAAACGTCTTCAAATTTAGATATTAACAATGAACATACTGCGTTCCCTGTTGAAAATAAAGACTTATTCCAAAGTGCTTTAACAACTATCGTACCAATCGTTGGTGGTGGTGAACGTTTAGGTACATTAATTTTAGCTCGTTTATCAGCTCAATTTGAGGATGATGATTTAATTTTAGCTGAGTATGGTGCTACAGTAGTAGGTATGGAAATTTTACGTGAAAAATCTGAAGAAATTGAAGAAGAAGCACGTAGCAAAGCTGTTGTACAAATGGCAATTAACTCACTTTCTTATAGTGAATTAGAAGCAATTGAACACATCTTTGAAGAACTAGATGGAAACGAAGGCTTATTAGTTGCTTCAAAAATTGCAGACCGCGTAGGAATTACACGTTCAGTGATCGTAAATGCATTACGTAAACTTGAATCTGCAGGTGTAATTGAATCGCGTTCTCTAGGTATGAAGGGGACTTACATTAAAGTATTAAACGATAAATTCTTAAACGCACTTGCTGAAATTAAAATGAAATAATGAACAAAGGCTCCCTATTTAAGGGAGCTTTTTTCTGTAAGCATATACGATGTAGATTTTTCATATAGCAAGCCCTACCACTCTGCTTTGTGCGAGCGAGCGTAGGTTATTCATTACTGGCACTTGTGTCATTTCTGTGAATATCCAATGTCTTGTTTCTACAAAATACTAAGTGGTAGGGCTTGCTTTGTAGTTAAAATGATACATAATTAATCTTTAAAAAGTACTTCTTATTACTTGAGGGCTATAGACTTTAGAAAATTGACCTATGACGAGCGATAAATGCTGATATACGCTGCGTGTAAAGCACACGCCCTTAGGTGCTAAAGCTAAAAGCTTTTACACAAGATTGAAACTAAACCTTTAAAAATGCGTCCACTTGGAGTGAAAATCACTGCCATCAAGAAATATCCAAATGATTAGCCCTTTTGTCGAAAGGGATAGACGCTTCAACTAAATTAAAAGGAGTTTTATTATATTGTCACGTCTAGAATAGTAAAAAGGAACTTTATTTTACCAAAAAACCCCTATTTGTCATTTAAATCCAACCCTCTGAAGTAATAAAAAGGGATATATTTGATACTAATACAGTAAACACTGTCGAAATAGTGTAAAATAACTAGAAAAAAGACGAAACGTTACGAATTCACGTGGCTGTAGGGATGGGGCATATTTGTCCTGGTTGTATAACACGAAAAATAGGGCGTATATACTATTAAAAAGTGACAAAAGACAATAGACACTACGTATCATCTTAATTACAATTGTATTATTGGATAAATTAAGAAGTACATAGATTGAAATTAAATGAGGTGAATGGTTTTGAACTTATTTGGAGGAACTATTAGTAGCCTGGAAAACGGACTTTCCTATGCAACTTTGAATCATAAAACAATCGCAAATAACATTGCGAATGTCGATACACCAAATTATAAGGCGAAAAATGTAAGTTTTAAGGATATGTTGGAAAATGAAAAACAAATTTCTATATCAGCATATCGAACAGATAATAGACATTATGATTTCGAAATTAAACAATCGACACCAGGTGTCAATAACGTTACAAACTTACGATATCGAAATAACGGTAACGCTGTAGATATGGATGCAGAACAAACGAAATTGGCAGAAAATCAAATCTACTACAATGCGTTAATTGATCGTGTTAACGGCAAGTTAAATACGCTAAATACTGTTATTAAAGGAGGTAAGTAATAAATGTCTATTTTTCATGGAATGAATACTACAGCCTCTGCATTAACGGCACAGCGTTTACGAATGGATGTTATTTCTTCGAATATGGCAAACGTAGATACTACTCGCGGTAAACAAGTAAATGGAGAGTGGGAGCCATACCGACGGAAGTCTGTTACTTTTTCTGCGCAAGAAGGACGCTTTTCAAACTTTTTAAATGTGGCTATAGGTAAAAATGCGAAAAGCGGTGTTGGGAATGGTGTGAAAGTTACGCAAATTAAAGAAGATACTGATACACCTTTCAAACTAGTGTATGATCCGACACATCCAGATGCAAATGCAGATGGCTATGTCAACATGCCAAATGTTGACCCATTAAAAGAAATGGTAGATTTAATGTCTGCCACTCGTTCGTATGAGGCGAACATAACTGTTTTAAATGCAAATAAGTCGATGCTGACAAAAGCGTTAGAAATCGGTAAATAATAAAATAGAAAGGATGATACATAATGGCAATTTCGTCCGTTTCACTAATGACACCTACTCAGGTTGTAAATGAAACAAACAAACTAAATACAACACCTTACGAAGCCCAGCAAAGCTTTGCGAATTCATTAAAAGAGGCAATAGCGAAAGTGAATGATCAGCAAATCACTTCTGATAATCTTACACAAAAGCTAATAACTGGTGAAGATGTGGAGTTGCACGAAGTAATGATTGCATCTCAAAAGGCGAGCATTACATTAAACGCAACAATTGAAGTTCGCAATAAGGTGATTGAAGCTTACCAAGAAATAATGCGAATGAGTGTCTAATTAGAGTGAATTGGTGAAGAAAGACACCAATTCATTTCGTTAGGCTTCCAATGAAGACAAAATTTTTATGACTTTTTGTTTTCATTGGATTCCACTATTATCGCGAATTATTGATTGCTAGGTTATTCACTATAACCGGAGGATTCATAATGAATGAACGATTGACGAAAATAAAAAACGACACCAGCCATTTTTGGACAAGTCGGAGTAAAACACAAAAAATAGTAATGATAGGTTCTTTAGTAGGTGTAATAGTACTTGCAGCGCTCATTACATTTTTTGCAACAAAAACTACATATGTTCCGCTTTATAAAGATTTATCGACACGAGAAATCGGCCAAGTTAAAGAAGCTTTGGATTCTCAAGGCGTAAAATATGAGATTGCTCCAGGAGGAACGTCCATATTAGTACCCGAAGAACAAGTCGATTCATTATTGGTGCAGTTAGCATCCGATGGTTATCCTCAAACTGGAACGATCGATTATTCATTTGCTAATAGCTCTGGTTTCGGTATGACAGACAACGAATTTAATTTATTGAAAAAAGCTGCGACTGAAACAGAAATTGCGAAGCTAATAAAAAATCTTGAAGGCGTTAAAGATGCAAAAGTTATGATTACTCTTCCAGAAGAAGGAGTCTTCATAAAGGATGTAAAAGAAGATGCAACTGCATCCATTGTATTGAACACAGATCCTGGCTATAAATTTACAGAGCAACAAATAGCCACTATGTACAACTTAGTAGCAAAAAGTATCCCGAACTTAAATACAGATAACATTGTTATCTCTAATCAATACTCCGAGTACTTTGATTTAAATGCTGCAACAACAGATGGCACTTCTACAACAACAGCTGAAGGCCAATTGCAGATGAAGAAATTGGTAGAACGTGACTTGCAACGTCAAGTGCAAAATATGCTAGGTACTTTGATGGGACAAGATAAAGTCATCGTTTCTGTTACGACAGATATTGACTTTAAAAAGGAAAATCGTGAAGAGAATTTAGTAACACCAGTTGATGAAGAGAATATGGAAGGGATTGCGATTAGCGCCCAACGTATTACAGAGCAATATTCTGGTACTGGCAACCCAGCAACAGGCACACCTGAAGCTGAAACAACAACAGATAACTTTACTACGTACAATGAAGGCACTTCAGGGGACGGAGATTACGAACGTACGGAAGAAACAATCAACAATGACGTCAACCGCATTCGTAAAGACATTCAAGAGGCACCTTATAAAATACAAGATATCGGTATCCAAGTAATTGTAGAGCCACCAACGGCTACAGACGTAGCATCTCTACCAGATGGCGTTCGTCAAGACATCGAGAAAATTTTAAGTACTATTGTTCGTACAACGATCTCAAAAGATGTAGCTGCTGAACTTACACAAGATCAAATTGATGAAAAAGTGGCTGTTTCAGTCCAACCTTTAAATGGTAAAGTAGCAGATACTGCTCCTGAGACACCTGTCATTCCATGGTGGGTTTGGGTAGTCGGAGGCATTTTACTGGCTGTTATTCTATTACTTGCATTCTTCATCATCCGTTCACGTAAACGTGCGAAAGAAGAAGAAGAGCTTAGTATCCTAGAAGAACAAGAAGAATTGATTATCGATGATATTAATGAAGAAATTGAAACGGAAGCTACAATGCGTCGTAAACAACTTGAAAAAATGGCGAAAGATAAGCCTGATGATTTTGCAAAGTTACTGCGTAGTTGGATTGCGGAAGACTAACTAGGAGGTTCTGCTGTGTCCAAGAAAGATAAGGAATTAACCGGAAAACAAAAGGCCGCTCTCTTGTTAATTTCACTAGGGCCTGAGGTTTCAGCTTCTGTCTATAAACATTTAACTGAGGAAGAAATCGAACGGTTAACGTTAGAAATTTCAAGTGTTAAAAAAGTAGAAGCAAATGTTAAAGAAGAAATTATTGAAGAATTCCACAATATTGCTCTTGCACAAGATTATATTACACAAGGTGGTATTGGTTACGCGAAGACGGTTTTAGAAAAAGCATTAGGTATGGAGCAAGCACAAACAATTATTAATCGTTTGACTTCTTCGTTACAAGTGCGACCGTTCGATTTTGCACGTAGAGCAGATCCTGCTCAAATATTTAACTTTATTCAAAACGAACATCCACAAACAATTGCCCTTATTCTATCTTATTTAGAAGCAGGGCAAGCGGGTGTTATTTTATCTTCATTACCGCAAGAAGTACAAGCAGATATTGCTAAACGTATTGCAATGATGGAATCAACTTCACCAGAAGTAATTAGTGAAATTGAATCTGTATTGGAACGCAAACTATCATCAACTGTTACGCAAGATTACACAGAAACTGGTGGGATTGATGCAGTCGTTGAAGTATTAAATGGTGTTGATCGACAAACAGAAAAAACGATTCTCGATGCGCTCGAAATTCAAGATCCAGAGCTTGCAGAAGAAATCAAAAAACGCATGTTTGTATTCGAAGATATCGTGACGCTCGACAATCGTTCAATTCAGCGTGTTATTCGTGATTGCGAAAACGAAGATTTACTTCTTTCAATGAAAGTTTCCAGCGAAGAAGTAAAAGATATTATCTTCCGAAATATGTCACAACGTATGGCCGATACTTTCAAAGAAGAGATGGAAATTATGGGACCTGTTCGCTTGCGTGACGTAGAAGAAGCTCAATCACGAATTGTCGCTGTTATTCGCCGCTTAGAAGATGCTGGTGAGATTATTATTGCACGTGGTGGAGGAGATGACGTCATTGTCTAGAATCATCCGTTCTGTATATACACAGTCCAATGGCGATAATGTAAAGAAGATACAAATTCGTGATATGTTTGAATTACCCGAAATGGAGACAGATGAAACATCCCATCATCATATGACGATGGAGGATGTTTTTACAGAACGCGATCGATTGCTTGAAGAGGCAAGAGCCAAGATTCAGGCAGAACGTGAAGCTTTTGAACATGAGAAGCAAATGCATTTTCAAGAAATTGAGCATTTGAAACAAAGCTGGGAAGAAGAACGCCCTAATCGCGTACAAGAAGCGTATGATGAAGGGTATGGTCAAGGTTATGAGGATGGTACAAATAGAGCCACTGAAGCAATGGCACAATCCCTTCAAACAGCGAATGAAATTATTGCGCAAGCAGGGGAAAATGCAAAAAAATATATCGATGACCAAGAAGCGATTATTTTGGAATTAGGCTTAACTGCTGCACAACGTATTATTGGGACTTCATTAGAGCAAAATGACGAACTGTTTTTATCAATAGTTCAAAGAGGGCTTAAAGAAGCGAGAGAGATGAAGGAAATAAAAATCTACGTTTCTCCTACGTATTATGGTTTAATTACATCGAATCGCGATGAATTGGCTGAAATGTTCCCAACAGATGTACCATTTATGATTTTTGTAGATGAGGATTTTGAAAAAGAAACAGATTGTTATATAGAAACAAATCACGGTCGAATTGTTGTTAGTATTGACGAGCAATTAAATGAATTGAGAATAAAGCTACATGAAATATTAGAAAGTAAGGAATGATCTAGATGAAAACGGCTCAATTAATCGAACAAATTCCTAATATACCAACTTTTAAAAAGTTTGGTAGAGTAACGAGAGTTGTCGGCTTAATGATTGAGTCGCAAGGTCCTGATAGTTCCATCGGTGATGTATGTAAAATTCATGTTGAAACGTCGAAAAACGGACATCAAATCATTTTAGCAGAGGTTGTAGGGTTTAAAGATGAAATTGTAGTACTCATGCCCTTCACCTCGCTCCGTGAAATATCAATTGGCTGTTTAGTGGAAGGAACAGGGGCACCTCTTGAAATCAAAGTCGGACCAGAGCTAATTGGTAAAGTACTTGATTCAATGGGGAATCCAATCGATGGTACATTGTTACCGAAAGGATTAATGTCAGTACCGACTGAGCAAGATCCGCCTAACCCACTTACTCGTCCACCGATAAATGAAAGACTTGAGGTTGGTGTAAAAGCAATTGATGGGATGCTAACTGTCGGCAATGGACAGCGTGTAGGTATTTTCGCGGGCTCTGGTGTCGGAAAAAGTACACTACTTGGTATGATTGCGCGTAATACACAAGCTGACTTAAATGTTATTGCATTAGTTGGAGAGCGTGGTCGTGAGGTACGTGAATTTATTGAACGTGATCTAGGACCTGAAGGTTTAAGCCGTTCCATTGTCGTCGCAGCGACCTCAGATCAACCTGCACTTATGCGTATTAAAGGAGCATTTACAGCAACAGCGATAGCAGAATACTTTAGAAATCGTGGCTTAAATGTGATGTTGATGATGGACTCCGTAACACGTGTTGCAATGGCTCAACGTGAAATCGGACTTGCAACAGGAGAACCACCTGCTCAGAAGGGTTATACACCTTCTGTATTTGCAATTTTACCAAAGTTATTAGAACGGACTGGGACAAATGAAAAAGGCTCAATTACAGCCTTTTATACAGTATTAGTTGATGGTGATGATATGAACGAGCCTATTGCTGATACTGTTCGTGGTATTTTAGATGGTCATATTGTACTTGATCGAAACCTTGCAAACAAAGGCCAATATCCAGCTATTAATGTGCTGAAAAGCGTCAGTCGTTTGATGAATCATGTGGCAGAGCCAGAGCACAAAAGGGCTGCTGAGCGTTTACGAGAACTCTATTATACTTATGACAAATCAGAGGATTTAATTAATATCGGAGCATATAAACGAGGCACTTCTAAAGAAATTGATGAAGCAATTTATTATGAACCGCTCATTACAGCTTATTTAAAGCAAGGATATTTAGATAAGGTGACGCTTGAGGAAAGTAAGAATGAGTTAATTACATTATCGAACGGTGGTGGCAGGTAGGATGGTCAGTTATATGTATCGTTTTGAAAAGGTATTAACCATTCGAGAGCAAGAAAAAAACGAGACTGAAATTGCCTATAAGGAATCTGTTCGTTCTTTTGAAGAGGTTGCAACAAAGCTCTATGATTTGCTGAAAAAGAAAGAAGATTTAATAGAATTTCAGCAGAAACGTTTAGTTGTAGGGTCATCAATAGAGGAAATTCATCATTATGCTCGTTTTATTGATAGCCTTGAAAAAACAATTGCAGATGTGCAACAAAAGGTTGTGCAAGCACGTTCGAAAATGAATTGGCACGAAGAAAAACTATTAGAAAAAAACTTGGAAGTACGTAAATTTGAAAAAATGCGTGAAAATGATTATAAGTCTTTTCAACAAGAACAAGATCGCATTGAAAGCATATTTTTAGATGAAATTTCTTCACTTACGTATTTCAAGAAAGAAATCAGGTGATTTCATGGCGAAAAGAGAAAGCCGTATTAAAACTGAATTAGAAGTACAACAGCCAACACGTAAATCAGGAGGTTTCCAAAAGTTTTTCATATGGATATTGATACCTATTATGTTCGTGGTAGCGGTATTGCTAGTTGTGGCAACGTTAATGGATACGAACGTCTTTGATTTAGGAAAAAAGGCAGTAAGTAATTTACCTTTTGTTGAATCGGAAGAGCAGCAAGCAAAAGATGCCATTGTTATGGATGATTCCAAGGTAGTAGGCTTACAGGCAGAAATACAAGAAAAAGAAGCCGAAATTGCACAATTGCAAAATAAGTTAGATACAACTACAAATGAAAAAGAAAAGTTACTGACGGAGCAAGAGCGATTACTCTTTGAAATTGAAAAATTAAAAAGAGAGCAAGATGATGTCAAACGTGACTTTAATGATATTTTGTCTACTTTTGATAAGATGTCTCCGAAAGCGGCAGCGCCTGTACTTATAAAAATGAGTGATGCACAGGCACTTCGTATTTTATCAAGCTTAAAACCAGATAAGTTAGCGGCGATTTTAGAAAAAATGGATCCGCAAGATGCTGCAAAGTATACAGAAATGATGGCGAAGCAATAATAACATTTTTTAAAAAGGAGGTGAAAACATGAACATTGCTATGATGAATATAGGTGCTCCAAGTGCTCCAAAGGCTAGTACTAATACTTCAAAAGCTGTATCAACTAGTCAGTCTGATATGAAAACAAATAGTGGGGCTGCAAAAGATAAAATATCTAAATTTGGCTCTGTATTTGGACAAGCTGTTGCTTCAACAAATCAACAAAACAAAACAGCTCAAACTAATAATTCTCAAGGTGACGATAAGCTAGCTGAGTTAGATAAAGTTTTAAATAGTCAATCTATTGAAGAATTACTAGATTTATTAGAAATTCCACATGATGAAGGCTTATTAATGCTTCAAGTGGGGGAAGATGGCAAGGCAGTAGCTATGGATGAAATGTTAAATTTAGAGCATTTAATGGCTGCATTGAATGTAGATCAAGAGCAAATACAAAAATTGGTTCAGCAACTGTTAGATGAAGATCAGCAAGCGAGCGATGTGTGGGAGCTTTTAGCTTTAGTAGACGCTCAAGCACCATTGTTACAGACGCAGTTAGTATCGGCGTTGCAAGGTGAAGGACAAGTACCTTCAGAAGATGCTACGAAGCTACTGCAAGTATTAAAACTAGCACAGTTAGTTGGTCAAAAATCGGATTTAACGATGTCTCAAGAAAACGTACTGTCAAACGTAAATAATTTTTTAACAGCGTTACAAACACAAGTTGAAACTATTCAAACTGCACAGCAAGTTACTACAAAAACGACCGTTACATTACCGTTGCAAGGCTTCCAGCAAGTAATTCAGCAAGTGCAAGTGACAAAACAATCGGATACAAGTGCAAATGAAATGGTGACTGCTAATACAGTACAAACAAAAGCCGACACATTCCAAGTCACTTTACCAGCGGCTAAGCCAGCACAATCAGAAGCTTTACTAAAAGAAATGCAAGCTATCATCAATAAAGCTCAAATTTCAAATGCACAAGGGATTACGCGTTTAACGTTAAAATTGTATCCTGAAAATCTAGGTACCATTCGAATCGAACTTGTACAAAATGACGGCGTTTTAACAGCTCGTTTACTTGCTTCAACTGCCCATGGGCGAGAGCTTCTTGACAGTCAAGCGCATCAATTAAAACAAGCTTTTGTCCAGCAAAACATCCAAGTTGATCGACTAGATATTGCGCAATCATTGCAAGATGCTGATAGACAGCAACGTGATCAAAACTTCTTTAATAACTTCTTTAGACAACAACAGCAAGAAGAGCAAGAACAAACAAATGAGGACAGCGAAGATGGATTGTCCTTTACTGATTACTTAGAAAATGAGGAGGTGTAAACGTGGCAGATAAAATTACAAATGACCTTTACTATTCCAACTATACTGCACCAACAAAACAAACTGGCAATAGTGAACTTGGTAAAGATGCATTCTTAAAATTACTGATTACACAATTACAACATCAGGACCCAACAAATCCTATGGATGACCGTGATTTCATTGCACAAATGGCGCAGTTCTCATCTTTAGAGCAAATGCAAAATATGACGAAGGCTATGGAGTCATTACTGATGTCTCAACAGCAAACTCAGCTTATGAACTATACATCATTTGTTGGAAAAGAAGTAAAATGGCATGAACTGACAGAGGAAGTAGATGCAGATAATAAGCCAGTTATAAATGAAGGTACGGGAGTTATCCAATCATTAAAATTTGTTGATGGAGAAGCCGTATTCATTTTAGCTGATGGTAAGGAAATCTATCCTGGAAACATTTCTGCAATTTTAGGTAATAAAGAAACAAGCACAGGTGAAAGTAATACATCCACTGAATCACCTCTTGTACAAGCAAGTAAGTTAATCGGCAAAAATGTCACTTACAATGACGGAGAGCAAGATGTACAAGGACGAATTGTCTCTGTATCAAACAAAGATGGCAATATTTATTACGAATTAGATAATGGTAAAAAACTTGCAGGGAAAGAATTTACAGTAATAAGCGAATAAAGGTGGTGCAGAAAGATGGATAAATTTACGATTCATCGTGTCCCATTGTATCCAACTATTCGCCAAACGCAGCCTACACCTATCAATACACAGCAATCGTTTAGTGCTCATTTACAGGAAGCAACGAATCAACAGGAGCTAAAAGTAAGTAAGCATGCAAATGAACGCATTAAAGAGCGTAATATTGCGATTTCTGAACAGGAATGGCGGGTTGTATCTGACAAGGTATTTGAGGCACATTCAAAAGGTGTCAAACAACCATTAGTCTTGATGGATCAAGCGGCTCTAATTGTCAGTGCTAAAAATGCTACTGTCATTACGGCAATGGATCGCACGGAAGCAAAACAACAACTGTTTACTAATATTGATGGCACAATCGTGCTTTAAGGCTGGACCTTCTTTATGTAAGGAAGCCTATGTGTTGCTGACTGATAGAGGCACACAATTCAAAAATTGAAGGGAGAACGACAACTTATGTTACGTTCTATGTATTCAGGTATTTCAGGTCTTAAAAACTTCCAAACAAAGCTAGATGTTATTGGGAATAATATTGCCAATGTTAACACGTATGGATTTAAAAAAGGGCGCGTTATTTTCAAAGACATCCTATCTCAAACAAGCGCAGGTGCTTCAGCTGCAACTACTACTCGTGGTGGTACAAACCCATTGCAAGTAGGTCTTGGTTCTACACTAGCTGCAATTGATACGGTTCACGGTTCTGGTTCACGTCAAACGACAGATCGCCCATTGGACCTTGCTGTTCAAGGTGAAGGCTTCTTTATGGTAGCTGACTCTGTATCAAATACTGATGGCGTTGCAGAAGGCTATACAAACGTTGTTTATACACGTGCAGGTAATTTCTACATGGACAGCGAAGGTTATTTAGTCAATGCAGAAGGGAAGTATTTAGTAGGTCATGCAAATGATACATTGTATGAAACAGACTCTACTGAAAGTAATGCTGAGGGAGATAAAGAAGCAAGTCCGCTGAACGGTGAAACTGAGGATTTATTAGGGGAAAATGATACATTTACTTTTGAAGATAACAACCCAATCAAAATCCCAACAACAGCTAAATCTATAAGTATCGGTCAAGACGGAACAGTTGAATATGTAGATGCAAACGGATATAGACAATATGCAGGTCAAATTGTCATGGTTAAGTTCCCGAATGCTGGTGGACTTGAAAAAGTAGGAAGTAACTACTTCCAAGCAACAGCAAACTCAGGTCAACCGTATGGCCAAGTAGCGACAGTTGCTGGTATGGGTTCAATTACGGCAGGGGCGCTTGAAATGTCCAATGTCGATCTTTCAGAAGAATTTACTGAGATGATTGTTGCGCAGCGTGGTTTCCAAGCGAATACGCGTATTATTACGACTTCAGATGAAGTTCTACAAGAACTAGTAAACTTAAAACGATAGTAATAAGTTTCTTCGAGTTATAAACGCAAGAATATATAAGTTTTACACGCTAATATATGAAACTTCTCAATGTATGCTAGTGTGATTATAGCGAATCCTCAATGGATGCGTTCTAAAACATAATTTTCAATATGAGGGAGGGTCGGGCCGGCTCTCACGCTAGACCGGCCCTATTTCAATGATTGAACTAACAAGACTAAATGGCAAAGCATTTACACTGAATGCTTTATACATAGAAACAGTTGAATCTTTTCCAGATACGACAATTACTTTAACAACTGGAACAAAAATTATTGTGTTACAGAGTGAAGATGAGGTGCGACAAAAGGTAACTGCCTTTTATAACAATATACAAGTACTATCAAACCCGCATCTACGAGGTGAAGAAGATGAAGAATAATAAAGTGTTAACGATGATCATCATCGTACTAGTGGCGATTATACTTATTGGAGTTATTGCGTTTGTATTATTTACCCAATTCAATAAGCCTGCAGCATCACTTGAACCATCAATAGACGATATTGTTGAAGCATCTGTTGATGTTCCTGAAATTATGACTAATCTTGCTGATAAAAGGGTAGTGCGCATGACGCTGAAAATCCAAACTTCTAGCAAGGACGCTGCCGAAGAGTTAAAGAAGCGTGATTTCCAAACGAATAATTTAATTATTCAAGAGCTGTCAGAAATGGAACAGAAAGATTTAGATGGCAAGGCAGGAAAAGTAATGTTTGAAAAGGCATTAAAAACACAGTTAAATGAATTGATGCAAGAGGGAGAAATTCAACAAGTATATATTACCTCCTACATCTTTCAATAAAAATTAGAAACTGCTTGAAACGGAGGTGGGCAAATGGCAGGAGATGTGTTATCACAATCGGAGATAGATGCGCTACTTTCCGCAATCTCGACCGGAGAAATGTCAGCGGATGACATGAAGAAAGAGGACGAGGTACGAAAAGTTAAAGTTTATGACTTTAAGCGAGCGTTGCGCTTCTCTAAAGATCAAATCCGAAGTTTGACCCGAATACATGAAAATTTTGCACGATTACTAACGACCTTCTTTTCTGCACAGTTAAGAAGCTACGTGCAAATTACAGTAGCATCAGTAGACCAAATACCCTTTGAAGAGTTTGTTCGTTCAATTCCGAATATGACACTCATTAATGTGTTTGAAGTGCCACCACTTGATGGTAATATATTGATGGAAATAAACCCAAACATTGCCTATTCGATGTTGGATCGTTTAATGGGCGGTAGTGGAGCGAGTCATAGTAATGTTGATAACTTAACTGAGATTGAAACAAAAATTATGACAAACCTTTTCGAACGTTCATTCGACAATTTACGCGAAGCATGGGAAAATGTTGCTGAAATTGACCCAATTCTAGTAGAACTTGAGGTAAATCCTCAATTTTTACAAATGATTTCACCAAATGAAACGGTAGTCGTCATTTCATTGAATACAATTATTGGTGAGACAAGCGGTATGATTAATATTTGTATCCCGCATGTTGTATTGGAGCCAATCGTACCGAATCTATCTGTACGTTATTGGATGCAAACAAATACGAAAGAGATGTCACCTGAGCAAACAAAAATGCTCGAAACACGTGTGAAACAAGCTAGATTACCTCTTTCAGTAGAGTTAGGTATTACAGACATTACTATTGAAGACTTCCTAATGATGCAAATTGGTGATGTTATTCAATTAGAACAAAAAATTGATGATCCATTACTGCTGAAAGTAGGTACATTGCCTAAATTCACAGTACAACCTGGTAAACAGGGTAAAAAATTAGCAATCCAGATTATCGACCCTTTGAAAGGAGGAGACGAAGATGAGTGATGAAATGCTCTCCCAAGAAGAAATTGAAGCGTTATTAAGGGGCGAAACGTTGGAGGATAGAATAAACGACAGCGAAGCTTCTACAAAAGAAGAAACAAATGAAATACGAGTAGAGGATTACCTTGATTCGTTTGCTCAAGATGCACTAGGTGAAGTAGGAAATATATCTTTCGGAAGTTCAGCTACTGCTCTATCTGCATTATTAGGCCAAAAAGTAGATATTACTACTCCTAGTATTTCAATGATTAACCGCAATAAATTAGAAGAGGAATTTCCTCATCCATATGTAGCGGTACAAGTTGAATATACAATCGGTTTAACAGGTATGAATTTACTTGTTATTAAACAATCAGATGCTGCCATTATTGCTGATTTAATGTTAGGTGGGGACGGCTTAAATCCTAAACCTGACTTAGGCGAAATTCAGTTAAGCGCAGTGCAAGAAGCAATGAACCAAATGATGGGTTCAGCTGCTACATCGATGTCGACAGTATTCAACAAAAAGGTGGATATTTCGCCACCGACGATTGACTTAATGAATATTTCTCAAAATGAAGGTCGAGATAATATTCCAGAAGATGATTTACTTGTAAAAGTTTCTTTCCGACTTCGAATTGGTAATTTAATCGATTCAAACTTAATGCAATTATTACCGCTTAAGTTTAGTCAAAACATTGTTAAGTCATTATTAGGAGAAACAGAGGCGATTGAAGAGCCAGTTGCAGCAACAATTGCTCCAGAAGCGCCTATCGCACCACCGCCTGTTCAACCTACACCGCCACCAGCACAGCAACCTGTATATCAACAGCCAGCAGCGCCAGTGCAACAACAGCCGATGTATCAAGAACAGCAACAACCAATGTATCAAGAGCAGCAACAAATTCATACGCAACAAAGACCAGTACAACCTGTAAATGTTCAACAGGCACAGTTTGCTAGCTTTGATCCAAATGTAATCTCTCAATCTGAGGCTAGAAATTTAAATATGCTACTTGATATTCCATTGCAAGTTACTGTAGAGTTAGGACGTACGAAACGTTCTGTTAAAGAGATTTTAGAACTAGCTAGTGGATCGATTATTGAATTAGATAAGTTAGCAGGGGAACCAGTTGATATTCTAGTAAATAGTCGTTTAATTGCAAAGGGCGAAGTTGTTGTTATCGATGAAAACTTCGGCGTACGCATTACAGATGTTTTAAGTCAAGCAGAGCGTTTAAATAATTTAAGATAGTTTCAATTGGAGGAGTTAACCATGTCTAAAAGAATTTTGATTGTAGACGATGCTGCATTTATGCGCATGATGATCAAGGATATTTTGTCGAAAAACGGATTTGAAGTTGTAGGAGAAGCTGCCGATGGTCTACAGGCTGTTGAAAAATACAACGAGTTAAAGCCAGATTTAGTAACAATGGATATTACAATGCCTGAAATGGATGGTATTGCAGCTCTTAAAGCTATTAAAGGTACTGATCCAAGTGCAACTGTAATCATGTGTTCAGCAATGGGACAACAAGCGATGGTAATCGATGCAATTCAAGCTGGTGCGAAGGACTTTATTGTTAAGCCTTTCCAAGCAGATCGTGTAATTGAAGCGATTCAAAAAGCACTAGGATGATTTCATGCAAATGTTAAAATCATTTCGTGTAACGATGATTTTCGCATTTCTATTAACCTTCCTATTTGTGTACCCGCCAACAGTTTCTGTTTATGCTGACTCTGATACAAATAGTATTGAGTATTGTATGAAAAAACCAGAGGAATGTAAGGATAATACAGATCCAGCTGCGAAGGAAGATACGGTTGTTTCAGCAGCTGGAGATGTTTCTGCATGGGAATACATAAAAATGGTTTTGGCGCTTATTTTTGTTGTAGCTTTATTTTATGGGTTGATGAAATTTCTTAATAAAAGAAATTTAACTTTTCAACGAAATCAAATGGTACAAAATTTAGGCGGTTTATCGTTAGGTGCACAAAAGTCTGTTCAGCTTTTGCAAATAGGAAAATCACTTTATTTAGTTGGTGTCGGTGATGATGTCCAACTTTTACGTGAGATTACCGATCCGCAGGAAGTTGAAGCACTCCTTTCACTATATAACGAAAAACAGGAATATGCGGCAACATCACCTTATATAGCAGAAGTATTTTCAAAGTTTAAGAGAAAAAATAACCAAAATGCTTCAAAAGTTCAAAACCAAGATTCATTTGGTGAACTTTTTGAAAAGAAAATTTCCGAAATTAAACAGGAGCGCAGTGAAGAACTAGAGAGATGGAAGCAAAAGGAGAATGATGATAAATGAATGATATAGTCAATTATTTTTCCAACAGCGATCCGACAAATGTCTCAACCTCTGTTAAGCTCCTATTATTATTAACCGTACTGTCACTTGCACCGAGCATATTAATTTTAATGACGTCCTTTGCAAGAATTGTCATTGTGCTCTCGTTTGTACGTACAGCTTTAGCGACACAACAAATGCCACCAAATCAGGTTATTGTTGGTCTTGCTTTGTTTTTAACGTTTTTTATCATGGCTCCTACTTTTCAAGAGGTCAATAAAGAGGCATTACAGCCATTATTCGCTGAAGAAATAGGGCTAGAAGAAGCATACGAGAAAGCTAGTGTGCCCTTTAAAGAATTTATGAGTAAACAAACGAGGCAAAAAGATTTAGATTTGTTTTTACAATACAATCAAGCAGAAAAACCAGCATCGGTGGAGGAAATTCCTCTAACTATGCTTGTACCTGCCTTTGCATTAAGCGAAATTAAAACAGCTTTCCAAATTGGTTTTATGATTTTTATTCCATTCCTAGTAATCGATATGATTGTCGCAAGTACATTAATGTCGATGGGGATGATGATGTTACCACCGGTTATGATCTCATTACCGTTTAAGATTTTATTATTTGTACTCGTCGATGGCTGGTACCTCGTAATGAAATCATTACTACAAAGTTTTTAGGGGATGATACAGTATGACAGGTGAAATGGTTATTTCAATTGCAGAGCGTGCCATTATGATTATCCTTCTAACAAGCGGACCGCTATTATTAATTGCTTTAATCTCAGGTCTAGCGGTAAGTATATTTCAAGCAACAACATCAATTCAAGAGCAAACATTAGCATTCGTTCCAAAAATCGTCGCAGTATTAGTGGGCATCGTTTTCTTTGGTCCATGGATGTTATCTCAAGTAACAAGCTATGCGAGAGATATTTTTGAGAATTTAACGCGTTATATAGGGTGAGTGCATGAATGAACTAGTCCCCCAAATAACGGTATTCTTATTAGTGCTTGTGCGTGTAACGGCTTTTTTCGTTACAGTACCTTTCTTTTCATATAAAACGATTCCGCAGCAAGTACGTATTGCCCTCGCATTCGTTTTAGCTTGGATGATGTATTATACAATCGACGTAGAGCCATTTCTTTTTAATGGTGATTACATACTTTTAGTGATGAAAGAAGCCCTTATTGGATTGTTACTAGGTCTAGTAGGCTATATCATCATGTCGGCAATTCAAATTGCCGGAAGCTTTATCGATTTCCAAATGGGATTTGCCATCGCCAATATAATTGATCCGCAAACGGGGGCACAAAGTCCACTTATTGGTCAATTTTTTAATACATTGGCGTTACTATTTCTATTAGCAATAGATGGCCATCATATGATTCTAGATGGAATTTACTATAGTTATCAGTTTTTACCTATAGATCAAGGATTTCCAGATTTTGCGAAAGATGACTATATCCAGTTTGTTATAACAACCTTTACTGCAGTCTTCGCCATAGCTTTTCAAATGGCAGCACCTGTTGTAGCGACGTTGTTTTTAGTTGATTTAGCACTAGGGATTACGGCGAAAACTGTCCCACAGCTTAACATCTTTGTTGTCGGTTTTCCCATTAAAATTGGAGTTAGTTTTTTAGTGCTATTCACAATGATGGCGGTTATGATACAAGTCATACAAAAGTTGATTACGATTATGATTTACGGTATGCGCGATTTAATGGCAATATTAGGTGGTGGATAACATGTTGCTACTACTGGACTTAGATTTACAGTTTTTTGCAGGTGAAAAAACGGAAAAGGCGACACCTAAAAAACGACAAGATGCTAGAAAAAAAGGGCAGGTCGTAAAGAGTCAGGACATATCTAGTGCGATTGTGATGCTCATGGTGTTTATCTTTCTTTTTTTCTTCGCTGGATCATTGCGAGACGAGCTTTTATCTTTTTTTAGGCAAACATTTATCCATAACATACGTGTAGAAACACTTACGATAGACAGTGTAATGCATCTCTTTACCGAAACATTAGTAGAAATGGCTTATGTTATCGTACCGATAATGGCGATTGCTTTCGTAGGAGCATTGGCGGGGAACTTTCTACAATTTGGTTTTTTATTCACATTAGAGCCGATGAAATTCGATTTAAAAAAGATGGATCCTATTAAAGGATTAAAGAAAATTTTTTCAGTAAAAGCCATAGTAGAGCTTTTAAAATCAGTATTAAAAATCACCTTTATTGGTGGGGTAACAACAATTATTATATGGTCAAATTTACATGAAGTATTAGCACTATCCTTTAAAAGTCCGTGGATGACCCTTATTACAGTTGGCAAACTAGTCGGCATTATGGGAATTGCGGCTTCTCTTGTGTTACTATGTGTATCCTTATTGGACTGGATGTATCAAAAACATGAGTATGAAAAAAATCTTAAAATGTCTAAGCAGGACATTAAAGATGAATATAAAAATAGTGAGGGCGATCCGCTCATTAAATCAAAAATCAAACAACGTCAGCGCGAAATGGCGATGCGTCGAATGATGTCAGAGGTTCCGAACGCGGATGTCGTTATTACCAACCCAACTCACTATGCGATCGCTCTGAAGTATGATGAGGAAAGTATGGATGCCCCACGTATAGTGGCAAAGGGAACAGACTTTGTAGCTCAAAAAATTAAACTGATTGCTAAAGAACATGATGTCGTAATGGTAGAAAATAGACCATTAGCCCGCGCCATGTATGATCAGGTAGAAATAGGCGATCAAGTACCAGAAGAGTTTTTCAAAGCAATAGCAGAAGTACTCGCTTATGTTTATCGTATTAAGCGGAAAATTTAAAGCTTTTTTGTAGGAGGGACACAAATGAAGGTTCGCGATATAGGGGTTTTAGGTGCGGTTATTTTAATCGTTGCGATGCTCATCATCCCTCTTCCTCCGTGGATGCTAAGTTTCTTAATCGTCATTAATATTACATTAGGATTAATAGTACTTTTAACAGCAATGAGTATGAAGGAAGCATTAGATTTCTCTATATTCCCTTCCGTTATATTACTGTTGACCCTGTTTCGACTTGGATTGAGTGTTTCCACAACGCGTGCAATTTTAGCGAATGGAGATGCTGGTTCAGTTGTTGAAACCTTTGGGGATTTCGTAGTTGGCGGGAATGTTCTCGTAGGTTTAGTAGTGTTTTTAATTCTTGTATTAATTCAGTTTATCGTTATTACAAAAGGGGCGGAACGTGTTGCAGAGGTAGCTGCTCGATTCACTCTAGATGCGATGCCAGGTAAACAAATGAGTATTGATGCAGACTTAAATGCAGGTGTTATTTCTGAACGAGAAGCGCGTGAACGACGTGATAAAGTTGCGGGTGAAGCGGATTTCTATGGAGCAATGGATGGTGCTACGAAATTCGTAAAAGGGGATGCAATCGCCTCTATGGTGATGGTTATCATCAACTTATTATTTGGTATTATCATTGGTGTTGTACAAATGGGCTTACCATTTGCAGAAGCGGCAACCCATTTCTCTAAGCTTACTGTTGGTGATGGTATTGTATCGCAAATCCCTGCACTTCTTATTTCAACAGCAACAGGGATTGTTGTAACGCGTGCATCTTCAAAGGGAAGTCTAGGAGAAGATATTACAGGACAATTATTCGCCCAAGCAAAGCTTCTTTATGTTGCTGGGGGTACTATTATTTTACTAGGTTTATTCACGCCAATTCCTAACTGGGTAACGTTACCAATCGGTATTTCACTAATTGCAGGTGCTTACATGATGGATCGTAAAAAACCAGAGGATGAGGAAGAGTTACTTGAAATTGAGGAAGAAGTGGCAACAGACGGCATGAAGAGCCCTGAAAATGTTGTGAATTTATTAAATGTGGACCCAATTGAATTTGAATTTGGCTACGGGTTAATACCGTTAGTGGATGCTGCTCAAGGTGGGGACTTATTGGATCGCGTTATTATGATTCGTCGTCAACTTGCATTGGAGCTAGGTATTGTTATCCCAGTTGTTCGTATTCGCGATAATATTCAATTACAGCCAAATGAATACCGTATTAAAATTAAAGGTAATGAAATGGCTCGGGGAGAGCTTTTACTCGATCATTATTTAGCAATGAGCCCTGGAGATGACGATTCAATAGAAGGTATTGATACTGTTGAGCCATCATTTGGTCTACCTGCAAAATGGATTACGGAGCAAGTAAAAGAAGACGCTGAAATGTCGGGCTATACAGTTGTTGACCCACCAAGTGTTGTATCGACTCATTTAACTGAAATTATTCGAGCAAATGCGCATGAACTTTTAGGACGTCAAGAAACAAAACAATTAATCGACCATTTACGAGAAACACATCCAATTTTAGTCGAGGAATTGACACCTGCTCCATTGTCTACAGGTGAAATCCAAAAAGTATTGGGCAAGCTTCTTCGAGAAAATGTTTCAGTACGTAATTTACCAATTATTTTTGAAACATTAGCAGACTATGCAAAATTAACTAGCGATACCGATATATTAACAGAGTATGTTCGTCAATCATTAGCACGTCAGATTACATCACAATATGTAGGTGGCAGCTCGTCATTGAAAGTCATTACTGTATCGGGTAAAGTAGAGAAAATGATTGCTGATAGTATTCAGCAAACGGACCATGGAAATTATTTAGCGATGGATCCACAAGATTCTCAAATTGTTTTAGAGACCATTGCATCTGAGGTAGAACGCGTGTCCTTTATGGAACAATCTGCTATTATTCTATGTTCTCCAGCCGTTCGTATGTATTTACGCCAGCTGACAGAACGTTATTTCCCGCAGATTCCTGTGCTATCTTATAATGAACTAGATGCTTCTATTGAAATTCAAAGTGTTGGGGTGGTGAATGTTGAGTGAAAATGAAAAAATATTATGCATCTTCCATACCTGAAGCAATGAAGCTAGTACGAGCTGATTTAGGCGAGGACGCTGTCATTTTGAATTCAAAAGTAGTAGTTACAAAGAAACTTTTTGGGCTTGTAAAGAAGAAAAATTTTGAGGTAGTTGCAGGGATTGACTCCATGGAGCCGAGTTATACGGCTCCCGCTCCTGCTAATGTGCCTACAATACCTGCTAAAAAAGAAAATGCTAGTTTACAAGAGATTACAAATGCTGTGCAAGCTAAAATTCAACATGCTCAGCCTAAGTATGAACCATCTTCCAAAGATGAGACAGGTATGTCTGAAGAACTGCGGAAGGAAATTGCAGATTTAAAATCGTTAATGCAATTAATGCATAAGAAGGCTAGCCAAGCTCAATATCCGGATGAACTCTTACCCTTCATTGAATACTTAAGACAGCAAGAGCTAAATGAGGAGCTCATCACAACGATTGGTGATGAGCTTTTTACGCATTTTAGAGAAGCCTCAGATATTAATTTTTCACAATGCAAGTTAATTACAAAAAACTTGTTACGAAAAGAACTAGAGGAATTGCCGATTGGTGGTCTATCGTATGAACGTAAATTTATTAATGTTCTCGGACCAACTGGTGTCGGCAAAACAACGACAATTGCTAAAATGGCAGCAAGAGCGGTTTTAGAAAAAAAGAAAAAAATTGGCTTTATAACAACAGATACTTACAGAATAGTTGCCATTGAGCAGTTAAAAACGTATGCTGGTCTTTTGCAAGCACCTGTCGAAATTGCCTATAACTCGACGGATTTTGAACAAGCTGTGCAACGATTGTCCCATTTAGATTTAGTCTTTATCGATACCGCTGGACGCAATTATAAAGAAGTAAAGTATGTAGATGATTTACAGCGCCTTATTAAGTTTGATGATCAGGCGGAATCCTTCCTAGTGCTTGCTATGACAGCAAAAGAGAAGGATATGACCAACATTATTGAGCAATTTAAAAGCGTACCAATCGAAAAATTTATTTTTACGAAGATCGATGAAACAAATTCTATTGGCACAATGATTAATTTAATGATTAAATATAATAAAGGACTTGCTTACTATACGAATGGTCAAGAAGTACCAGAAGATATTGAAGAAGCTGAGTTAGAAGCAGTGCTTAATTTGTTTTTCCAAGGTGAAGAAAAATGAGGGACCAAGCAGAAACATTACGCTTGAAAATGCTTAAGCGGCAAGGTGAATTAGGCAAAACCATTGCTGTAGTGAGCGGTAAGGGTGGAGTTGGTAAAAGCAATTTTTCTATGAACTTTGCAATTAGTTTAGCGAGTAAGGACAAAAAAGTAGCGATTGTAGATATGGATATTGGTATGGGAAATATTAATATTCTAATTGGAAAAAATGTTTCTTATAGTTTGAAAGATTACTTAGAAGGAAACAAATTACTAGATGAGGTAATTTTTGAAGGTCCACATGGTTTACAATGTATTTCAGGTGGCTCTGGTATGTCGAGTGTACTGGAGTGGACGGATGAGATGTTTGAAAGATTAATTCATGCATTTGAACAACTCCAAAAAAACTTCGACTATATTTTGTTTGATATGGGCGCGGGTGCAACTAGTTGGTCATTAGAATTATTGACATCCATTGATGAAATTATTGTCATTACCACAGCTGAGCCAACTTCTATTACAGATGCCTATTCGATGATGAAATATATTCATGTACGAGATATGGAGAAGCAATTCTATATACTTTGTAATCGTGCTTTTTCTAAAGAAGAAGGAGTCGAAACGATTGAACGTTTAAGGCTTACGATGAAACGTTTTCTTGATAAAGAGGTTACAATATTGGGCTCGTTACCAGAGGATCCTGTTGTGCGTAAAGCTGTACGCGAGCAAGTGCCTTTTTCAATCGCATATCCAGAAGCACTTATTTCTAAGACACTTCAACTGATAGTGGCTCGTTTTATGGAACAACGTATGGAGGAAGTGCATGCACATGAACAGTCAGCAAGTAAATTCTTAACAAAACTTAGAAATATTTTTTCGAAAGGGCGTGATTAATTGGACTTTTTACATAAAAGCAAGCTGTTAGTTGTCGATGATTCTGCTTTTATGAGAAAGCTAATTAGTGACTTTTTTGTTGGTAGCTCGAAGGTTGAAGTAGTTGGAACAGCACGAAACGGAAAAGATGCGATAAAGAAAATCCAAACATTAAAACCAACAGTCGTAACAATGGATATTGAAATGCCTGAAATGAATGGACTCGATGCATTAAATGAAATTATGACAATTTGTCCCGTGCCTGTCGTCATGCTTTCAAGTACAACCCAAAGAGGTGCTGAAAATGCACTAACTGCAATCGAGTATGGAGCAGTTGATTTTGTTGCGAAGCCTAGCGGCACAATTTCACTTGATTTACATAAAATCCAATCTGAGCTTGTCCATAAAGTGGAACAAGCATCGTTGGTACCTATTGCTAAACTTAAAAAACATTCGAGTAGTAAAAGACAACCAGAACCAAATGTATCACCGTCTACTATTAGAAAAGATTTATCGAATGAACGAAAAGTATTGCCATCATTCAATGGGACTTCAACAGCAACACATGTAACGAAGCCTCATAGTGAATGGAGTAAAGCAAGCAAAAAAATAGTGTTAATTGGTACATCTACTGGTGGACCACGTGCGCTACAGGAAGTTATTACAAAAATTCCAAAATCTATTCAAGCGCCGATTTTAATTGTCCAACATATGCCAGCTGGTTTTACTAAATCATTAGCTTCTCGTCTAGATCAATTGAGCGAGATTACAGTTAAGGAAGCAGAGCAAGGCGATATTTTACAAAATGGCGTGGCGTATATCGCTCCTGGAGGATACCATTTAAGGTTAAGAAAAGTAGGTATCTCGTATGGCATCGTTCTAGATAATCAAGAACCACCACGTTCTGGCCATCGCCCATCTGTAGATGTGATGTTTGAAGATGTAAGTCAATTTAAAGATTTTGATAAGGTAGCGGTCATTATGACGGGTATGGGCTATGATGGTTCAAATGGACTGAAAGCTTTAAAAAATACTGGAAATGTGATTGCTATTGCAGAGTCAGCTGAAACTTGCATAGTGTATGGTATGCCGAAAGCTGCGGTGGAAACGCAGCTTGTCGATGAAGTCGCTGATGTAGATGATATTGCACAAACAATTATGAAATATTTGCCTTAAAAGGGGTGTCCTCTTAATGGAAGTCAATCAATATTTAGAGATGTTTATCGAAGAAAGTAAAGAGCATTTACAAGCATGTAGTGAGCATTTATTAGAACTAGAAAAAAACCCTGATGATTTGGCAATCGTAGGAGAAATTTTCCGTTCAGCGCATACATTAAAAGGGATGTCAGCGACTATGGGCTTTGAAGACTTAGCAGACTTGACACATAAAATGGAAAATGTGCTAGATGCAATACGAAATGAAAAGATCCATGTTTCACCAGAAATTTTAGATATCGTATTTGAATCTGTTGATCATTTAGAAGAAATGGTAATGGATATTGCGAATGGTGGAGATGGTAAACGTGATGTATCCTCCACAGTAGCGCAATTAAAGCGTATTGAATCTGGTGAGGAAGCAGCTCCTGAGGTTGTAGCAACTGTTGCAACTGAAGATAAACACCAAGTATCAAGTGTGCTAGAATACGACAGTTTTGAGCAAACGGTTATAACACAATCTGCGGAACAAGGATTTAATGCATTTGAAATTTCAGTAAGCCTACGCGAAGATTGTCTATTAAAAGCAGCGCGTGTATTTATGGTGTTTGAGATACTTGAAAAAGATGGTGATGTAATTAAATCAACACCATCCGTTGAGAAGCTGGAAGATGAACAATTCGATCAGCAGTTTTATGTAGCATTCGTAACGAAAGAATCAGCAGAAGATATGCAGAAGAAGTTAATGAAGGTTTCTGAGGTTGAGGAAGTTAACGTTGCTACAATTAATCAAAAACAATTCAGTGAAAAACAACAATATGAGGCAAGCCAAGAAGCTGCAGCTACTGCCATAGCGACAGTTGAAGCAGTCGAAACAACAGATGCGACAACAGCAAAACCTGCATCAACAAAATCTACAGCACCTGCAAAAGCTGATAAAAGTCATGCACCTGTAGGAAACAAAACAATTCGTGTGAATATCGAACGTCTTGATATTTTAATGAATTTATTTGAAGAGCTTGTAATTGATCGTGGACGCCTACAATCCATTTCGACAGAAGTAAATCATGGTGAGCTAAACGAAACAGTAGAACGAATGAGTCGAGTTATGGGTGACTTACAAACAATCATTTTAACGATGCGCATGGTACCTGTTGAAACGGTATTCAATCGCTTCCCTAAAATGATTCGTCAGCTATCTCGTGACCTTAATAAGAAAATTAACCTTGAAATTATTGGTGCCGAAACAGAGCTTGATCGCACAGTAATCGACGAAATCGGAGATCCACTTGTGCACTTAATCCGTAACTCTGTCGATCATGGTATAGAAAATCCTACTGCACGCCGTGCGAAGGGGAAACCAGAAGAAGGCACAGTAGTATTACGTGCTTATCATAGCGGTAACTATGTCTTTATCGAAATTGAGGATGACGGTGCGGGTATTAATCGTGATAAAGTGCTGTCAAAAGCGATTTCAAAAGGAATTGTTACGCATGAACAATCACTTGCAATGACAGATAATCAAATTAATGAGCTCATTTTAGCCTCAGGTTTCTCTACAGCAGATGTTATTTCTGATGTATCTGGTCGTGGTGTAGGATTGGATGTTGTAAAAACAACGATTGAATCTTTAGGTGGAAACATTTCGATTGAATCTACACAAGATGTAGGCTCTATTTTCTCTATTCAATTGCCGCTAACATTATCAATTATTTCGGTAATGCTTGTGGAAATCGAAAAGGAAATTTATGCAATACCACTTTCTTCAATCATTGAAACTTCAATTATCCGTTCATCGGATATTATGAATGCTCATAACCAAAAGGTAATCGACTTCCGTGGCAAAGTGGTTCCACTTGTATTCTTAGAGGAAATCTTTGAAGTTCCTCGTAAAGAGCTACAAGATGATGAATTCCATTCAGTAGTAATTGTTCGTAAAGGCGAGAAACTTGCTGGTTTAGTTGTAGATTCATTCATTGGCCAACAAGAAATTGTACTGAAATCTTTAGGAAACTACTTAACGAATATCTTTGCAATTTCAGGTGCAACAATTTTAGGTAACGGTAAAGTAGCCTTAATTGTAGATTGCAATGCACTAATTAAATAAGGTGAATGAATAAGAGAGGTGTTAACCATGACAAATGCAGTTGAACAAGAAAATATAAAAGTGATTGTTTTCCAATTAGCAGATAAGGAATATGCAATTCCTGTATCACATGTTCAAGGTATCGAGAAACTTATGCATATTACACGAGTACCGAAAACAGAAAAATATGTAAAAGGCGTTATTAACTTACGAGGAGTCGTAACGCCGATTATTGATTTACGGGAACGTTTTGAGTTACCAATTTCTGACCATGAAGAAACGACTCGTATTATTATTATTTCATTAGAAGACATGGAAGTAGGCTTTGTTGTAGATTCAGCTAATGACGTGTTAGATATTCCAGCGAGCTCCATTGAGCCACAACCAGAAGTAGTAGGATCGCTAGAAGAAGAGTTTATTTCTGGTGTAGCGAAAATCGACAAGCGATTATTAATTTTATTGCATTTAGAGAAAGTATTAAATCCACTAAAGTAGGGATACGATTATGACATTTAATCAAAAGATTACATCACTACATTTAGACGTATTAAAAGAAATTGGAAATATTGGTGCCGCACATGCTGCAACGGCACTTTCCAATTTGCTTGGTAAAAAAATCGATATGCGTGTACCAAAGGTTGAAATGGTGTCGTTTAACGACATGATGGAACTAGCTGGTGGCTCTGAAAACGTCGTTGTTGGGATTTTTTTACGCATCGAAGGTGATGCTGAAGGGAGCATGTTCTTCATTCTTCCTATCGAACAAGCTAATCGTTTTATCCGTCGTCTAATACAGGATGAATCATTCGACTTTAAAAAAACACCTGTTTCTGAATTAGGTTTATCTGCTATGCAGGAAATGGGGAATATTTTATCTGGTTCTTATTTATCAGCTTTATCAGATTTTACAAATTTAAAAATTTATCCTACTGTGCCAGGTCTAAGTGTAGATATGTTTGGGGCTATTATCAGTATTGGCTTAATTGAATTATCACATGTGAGTGATAATGTTATCGTAATAAATACATCCATTTTTGAAGACGGTGTAGAGGATCATGAAACCGTAAGAGGACACTTCTTCTTATTACCTGATCCTGATTCTTTTGATGCTATTTTTAAAGCATTAGGAGTTTCATAGCCTATGCTAAACACAAACACGAATGGTCAAGTTATAAAAGTGGGAATTGCTCAAATGGATGTAGCAAAATTGCCAAACACAATTAGAACCTCAGGGCTTGGTTCTTGTGTAGGCGTTATTTTATACGATGAGTCAAAGAAAATAGCTGGTTTAATACATGTGATGCTACCTGACTCTAGTCTTGGGAGATCAGAGTCGATAAACGTAGCGAAATTTGCGGATACAGGCATTGCAGCCATGATAGATTTATTAAAACTAGAGGGTGTTCAAAAATTTAAACTAAAAGCTAAAATAGCTGGGGGTGCGCAAATGTTTCAATTTACATCAGACAAAGATTCAATGCGCATTGGCCCTCGGAATGTAGAGGCTGTCAAGTTTGAATTAAAGCGTCATGGAATTCCTTTAATTGCCGAAAATACAGGCGGTAATAGCGGTCGAACTATTGAGTTTAATCCTGCTACGTCGATATTACATATTCGAACAGTTAACCAAGGAGTGAGTGAAATATAATGTTTGGTTCTATCTTTTATAACCTGTGGGGGGCGTTAATTGCCTTTTCTATTTATTTCTTTTTGACGTTGCAACAACCATTAACGCCATTACGTATCATCATAGGTTCATCTGTAGTAGCAATTATCGTATTTTTTGTTATGTACATTGTTCGGTTTATAATTGCGTATGTGCTATTTACGCCCAATGCTGATCAATCACTAGCGGATAGCGATCTTGAGGAAAAAAGTTCTACCCACTCGGACGAGGAAAGTGAAGAAACAACTTCTACAAGCTCGACGGTTGAGTTTCAAGATGAAAGCACGGAAGATATTGCACAAGTTGTCCGAACGATGCTGAATCGTGAAGATGAACAACAAGTAAATGCATAAAGCAAAAACACTTTGAACTGCCTCTAACGTTAGCAATAGACTAATGATTAGGGGCAGTTTTCTTATGCCCAAAAATGATAGAGCTGTTAATAATAGAATAGTGTTAGAGAATCATATGAAATTATAGTCGAATCTTGTTATAATAAAAGGAAAGAATGGTATAGGTTTGTATCTACGTTTGTCAGTCATTGTAAGCAGACTACTCAAAATAGGATAAGTATGATTCTTTTGATATACATGCAGTTTTTTCATAATGCAAAGCACTTACTACAGCGACGGCAACAAATACCTTGGAGCATTCAGGGGCCACAAAAGTCCGTTCAAACAGGTGCAACATGCTTTTAAAAGAGAGGTGGATTTTATGACACAACCAAATCTAAACGATGAACAAAAGCTGTGGAATCGATGGATTAATGAACGGGATCCAGATGCGGGCGATTTACTAATAAAAAAATATACATCTCTTGTAACCTATCATGTACAACGCATCGGTGCAGGTGTACCTAAGAGTGTATCTCGAGACGATTTAACAAGCTTAGGTATGTTAGGTCTTTTTGATGCATTAAATAAATTTGATATAAATCGAGACTTAAAATTTGATACATATGCTTCTTTTAGAGTGAGAGGCGCAATAATTGATGGCTTACGGAAAGAAGATTGGTTACCACGCTCTGCGCGAGAAAAGGCAAAAAAGTTGGATGCCAAAATTGAACAATTAGAACAACAATTAATGCGTCATGTGACTCCTGAGGAGCTTGCAGAACATATGGAGCTCCCTGTGGATGATATTTACCAAACTGTACAGGAGCACTTCTTCTCGAATGTACTATCGATAAATGAGCAACAAGACCAGGAGGAAGCTGAGGGAAAGTCCTTTGTAATTCGTGACGATACGACAAAGACCCCTGAGCAGGTCGTAATAAAATCAGAATTACTCGATGATTTAGCGGTAAATATACAAAAGCTAAACGACAAAGAACAGCTCGTACTGAGTTTGTTTTATACGGAGGAATTAACTTTAACTGAAATTGGAGAAATGCTCGAATTGTCGACATCACGTATTTCACAAATTCACTCAAAGGCATTATTTAAGTTACGTAAGCTATTATCTAGTGAAATTATCAATGCGTAAGCATTCTAGAAAGTATTGTTGAGGGAGGAAATAATATGAGTTTAAAAGGTGTCGAATTACAAATTGCTCTACCAAAAACGTTTGAAGCGGGTAAAATGGCAGATCAGGCACAACAACAAACTTTAGCTCAACAAGCACACGCAAATGAAGCGCTAAAAAAGGAAATAGAGCGCAAGCAAAAAGCTGTGAATACTTCAGAGGGGATGGCTGAGATTAGTGAAGAGGAAGAAGCGGGTGGCGAATATATAAAAGGCACTCGCAAAAAGAAAAAACATCCTAAAGAAAAACTAGAAAAACAAGCTCAGCATCCTTTCAAAGGTAATTTCGTAGATTTTAGTGGATAGGAGTTTACTATGACAACCATACTAATAGTCGTTCTCTTTGTATTGCAGCTACTATCATTTTATTTCATTATTATATTAAATACGAAATTAGCGAAATTCAAAGATTTAGAAAAAAAGCAGGAACGTTTAATGCGGGAAATGGATGACTCCATCAGTCTATATTTAACTGAAATGAAGGATGAAAATAACCGTCTTATTCAAGCGTTACAAGTCGTACCAAAGCCTGAAAGAACAAATGGTACAGGACAACACCAAAAGCCGCTTCCTGTGCAAAAAGATCAAGGACAGCCTTTGACACAGGCGGAAAGTGTACAAAAGGATGTTAGCGAGCCACGCATTTTAATGCCGAAAAATATTGTAGCAAACGCCTACTCACGCCAACAACAAGGAGCAGGGACACCGATGCAAGCCACTGCCTCGACGCCAGTTGCGGTACAAAAGGAAGAACAAAAACCGTTAACATTGGAACAACAAATTGTGCAAATGGCAAAGCAAGGGAAAACAGCGGAGGAAATTGCGAAAAAGCTTCAAAAAGGGAAGACAGAAATCGAGCTATTATTGAAATTTCATAGTTAAAACAGTTGCGAATGCTATAAAGCTGTGATATAGTTGCAAATGGTGTTATTACTACACACGCATTTTGATGTAGTAAGTGGTGCTCTAAGATTAGGGTAGCTTGTTGCAAACGATAAATGCGGAGGAAAAAAACCAAACATTCTAGGAGGAAATTCACATGTCAGTAATTTCTATGAAACAATTACTTGAAGCTGGTGTACATTTCGGTCACCAAACTCGTCGTTGGAACCCAAAAATGAAGAAATTTATCTTCGTTGAACGTAACGGGATCTACATCATCGACTTACAAAAAACTGTTAAAAAATTAGAGGAAGCTTATGACTTCATGCGTCAAGTTGGTCAAGACGGTGGTAAAGTTCTTTTCGTTGGTACGAAAAAACAAGCACAAGAAGCGATCAAAGACGAAGCTGAACGTTCAGGCAACTACTACATCAACCAACGTTGGTTAGGTGGTACTCTTACAAACTTCGGTACAATCCAAAAACGTGTTGCACGTATGAAAGCTATCGAAAAAATGGAAGAAGAAGGAACTTTCGAAGTTCTTCCTAAAAAAGAAGTAATCCAACTTAAAAAAGAACACGAACGTCTAGTTAAATTCTTAGGCGGTATCCGTGATATGCACGATCTTCCAGACGTTATGTTCGTGGTTGACCCACGCAAAGAACGTATCGCTGTTGCAGAAGCTCGTAAATTAAACATCCCTCTAGTAGGTATTGTTGATACAAACTGTGATCCAGATGAAATCGACTATGTTATCCCTGCTAATGACGATGCTATTCGCGCTGTTAAACTTTTAACTGCTAAAATGGCTGACGCTTTAATCGAGTCAAAACAAGGTGAAGAAGAAGCTCCAGCTACAGAAGCTGCTGCTGAGTAATTCACGTTTACAAAAAGGTGATAAGTGGCTCAGAACCCTTATCACCTTTTTTAGAACCTATCACTAAAATAGTTTAACCAATTTGAGGAGGCAACACTAAATGGCAAACATTACTGCACAATTAGTAAAAGAATTACGCGAAAAAACTGGCGCTGGTATGATGGATTGTAAAAAAGCGTTAGTACAAACTGATGGTGACTTAGAAGCTGCAATCGATTTCCTACGTGAAAAAGGTCTTTCTTCAGCTGCTAAAAAAGCTGACCGTATCGCTGCAGAAGGTACTACTTATATTCTAGAAAAAGGTAACGAAGCAATTATTCTTGAAGTAAACGCTGAAACTGACTTCGTTGCGAAAAACGATAAATTCCAAGTGTTAGTTTCTTCTTTAGCTGAGCAATTACTTGCTGCTAAACCAGCATCAGTAGAAGCAGCTTTAGAGCTTGAAAATGCAGAAGGTGTAAAAATCTCTGACCAAATTTCAACAGCAGTTGCAACTATCGGTGAAAAAATTACACTTCGTCGTTACGAAATTAAAACAAAAACAGATGCAGATGCATTCGGTTCTTACCTACACATGGGTGGACGTATTGGTGTATTAGTATCTTTAGAAGGTTCTACAGATGCAGCAGCTGCAAAAGATATCGCTATGCATATCGCAGCTATTAACCCAACTTACGTTTCTCGTGAAGAAGTTTCTGCTGAAGAAGTTGAACGTGAGCGTAAAGTGTTAACTGAACAAGCTCTTAACGAAGGTAAACCAGAAAACATCGTTGCAAAAATGGTTGAAGGTCGTCTTGGTAAATACTTCGAAGACGTTTGCTTACTTGACCAATCATTCGTTAAAAACTCAGACCAAAAAGTACGTGACTTCGTTGCTACAACTGGTGGTACTGTAACTGGCTTCGTACGTTATGCTGTTGGTGAAGGTATCGAAAAACGTGAAGATAACTTCGCTGAAGAAGTAATGAACCAAGTTAAAGGTAACTAATTTGTAGACTAGTTCACTTGATGGATTGGCTTACATTTGATCCTAATCAAATAATAACTAGATTTTCTAGACAAAAATGGGGAACACAACATAACGTGTTCCCTATTTTTCCGAAAAGAGCGAGAAAACGCAAGAATTTTCTATTACCATTATTCACAGCTAGCAATTATTGTTAGATATACTATAATGGAAAAGGAAAAGAAATGTTTTAAATAAATGTCTGACGGAGGTTTACAATGAGTGTGCCACAATATAAACGAGTAGTTATTAAACTAAGTGGTGAAGCGTTAGCAGGAGAGGCTGGCTTCGGTTTATCACCAAAAATTATCAAGTCTGTTGCAGAAGAAGTAAAAGAAGTAGTAGATCTTGATGTAGAAGTTGCTGTTGTTGTAGGTGGCGGTAATATATGGCGTGGAAAAATAGGTAGTGAAATGGGCATGGATCGTGCGGCAGCTGACTATATGGGAATGCTAGCAACGGTAATGAACTCATTAGCATTACAAGATGCTCTTGAAAAATTAGGTATCGAAACACGCGTGCAATCTTCTATTGTGATGACACAAGTAGCAGAGCCATATATTCGTCGTAAAGCAGTTCGTCATTTAGAGAAAAAACGTGTTGTTATTTTTGCTGCAGGTACAGGTAACCCGTTCTTCTCTACAGATACAACAGCTGCATTAAGAGCAGCTGAAATTGACGCAGATGCTATTTTAATGGCGAAAAATAATGTAGATGGTGTCTATTCTGCAGATCCTAAAGTCGATACTACTGCCATCAAATATGATACACTCACATACTTAGACGTTATTCAGCAAGGGTTACAAGTAATGGACTCTACCGCTTCTACACTATGTATGGATAACGATATTCCGTTAATTGTCTTCTCAATTACGGAACAAGGTAATATTAAACGTGCCGTACAAGGCGAGAAAATTGGAACAGTTGTTAGGAGGAATGCATAATGACTAAACAAGTATTAGATCAAGCAAAAGAAAAAATGAATAAATCAATTGCTGCTTTTTCCCGTGAATTAGCATCAATCCGAGCTGGTCGTGCAAACGCATCTCTACTAGATCGTATTTCTGTAGATTATTATGGAGCACCAACACCGATTAACCAACTTGCGGGTGTTGCTGTACCAGAAGCTCGTTTGCTAGTGATTACACCTTACGATAAAACAATTTTAGGTGAAATCGAAAAAGCAATTATGAAATCAGATATTGGTATTACACCGACTAACGATGGTTCTGTTATTCGTTTAATGATTCCTGCATTAACAGAAGAACGTCGTAAAGATCTTGTAAAGCAAGTGAAAAAAGAAGCAGAAGATGCAAAAATCGCAGTACGTAATGTTCGTCGCGATGCAAATGATGATCTTAAAAAACTTGAAAAAGCTGGCGAAATCACAGAAGACGATTTACGTGGATATGGTGATGATATTCAAAAATTAACAGATGAGTTCATCGTGAAAGTAGATCAAGTAGCGAAAGAAAAAGAAAAAGAAATTCTAGAAGTGTAAGCAGGCGCTTTACATTTCTAAGATGGAACTTTTTGATGAGATGAAGGCGTCCTATATATTACAGGACGTCTTTTCTCTTTTATTGTAAAAGTATTCATTCTTATCGATGCTACAATTCTCACTTGAAATGTATGAGCTGTAAGGTTTACTGAAGTAACACTAGTAAACTAGTTACCGTTTTTTCAGACTTACTAGCAGCTGTTGAATGTAGAAAGACAAGATTTTCTTTGAGATATATGTTGTTCTAAAATAAGGTAGTTCATACATAGTCAATTAGAGGGAAAAAAAAGACAAAAGGCACTTTTGTTTGTTATGATAGGTTAGTATACGTCCGATTAGTTGTAGTGGGGGAGTTAGCATGTTTAAGAAGCTATTAGGTAAACAAGTAAATATGGATATACTATCATTGGAGGAACGTGTTGCCCTTTCGAAAAGCGAGCCGATTCCTGCCCATGTAGCGATTATTATGGACGGAAATGGACGTTGGGCTAAAAAACGCGCCATGCCACGTGTTGCTGGGCACCATGAAGGTATGAAGACGGTACGGAAGGTAACTAGATTTGCATCTGATCTTGGAATAAAAGTATTAACAGTGTATGCGTTCTCTACTGAAAATTGGAAACGACCAAAACCAGAAGTCGATTTTCTGATGCGTTTACCTGTTGAATTTTTGGGTTCTTTTTTACCGGAAATGATGGAGCGCAATGTGCGTGTTGAAATGATTGGGGATCCGTCGCTCTTACCAGCACATACACAAAAAGCATTGTATGAGGCTATGGAGGAGACGAAGCATAATACAGGGTTAATTTTAAATTTTGCTTTGAATTATGGCAGTCGCTCAGAAATGGTGAGCGCCATGAAAGCGATGCTTCAAAAAATTCAAGACGGTCAATTAACAATACAAGACATAAATGAGGAATGTATGACGTCTCATTTAATGACAGCTCATCTACCAGAGCCTGACTTACTTATTCGTACAAGTGGTGAAGTACGATTAAGTAACTTTATGTTATGGCAACTCGCCTATACAGAGTTTTGGTTTACAGATACATTGTGGCCAGATTTTAGCGAGGAAAACTTTCTGGAAGCGGTGGAAAACTATCAAAAACGTAATCGCCGTTACGGTGGGTTGAAGGGAGAAGAAACATCTTGAAACAGCGAATAATTACAGCAATCATTGCAGCGGCACTGTTTATTCCATTTGTCATTTATGGAAAAGTGCCATTTACACTACTTGTGCTTGCAATGGCTGTTGTAGGCTTTTATGAAATACTAAAGATGAAAAGTATTTCGATTTTTTCTGTACCAGGGTTGGTTGGCTTACTAACCCTTATTATGCTCGTAATACCAAATAACTGGGCAAATGAGGTAGTACATGCAATTGGCTACTCATCTGTATTAATGGTTATTTATGGACTTGTAATGCTTTTACTGATTTATGTTGTCCTAGTAAAAAATAAAATTACATTTGACGAAGTTGGCTTTATTTTACTTGGCGCGTTTTATGTAGGATTAGGCTTCCATTATTTAATTGAAACGAGAAGCTACGGTCTTGAATTTGTTGTATATTGTTTACTTGTTGTATGGACAACAGATTCTGGCGCATATTTTGTAGGTAGAAAATTAGGTAAAAATAAGTTATGGCCAGAAATTTCACCGAAGAAAACAATTGAAGGCTTTATTGGTGGGATTGTCATTGCAGTTATTTTTGCGATTGCGATGCAAGCAATTTATCCATTTGCGAATGGATATGTTTCACTAATATTTATTACGATTTTTGCTTCTATCATTGGACAAATGGGTGATTTAGTGGAGTCAGCTATAAAACGACACTTTGACGTGAAAGATTCGGGCAATATTTTACCAGGGCACGGCGGGATTTTAGATCGCTTTGACAGTTTGCTATTCGTAGTGCCTTTACTCCATTTTTTACATCTCTTCGGTAGCTAAATAAGCAAACTGAGTTGAGTTTATTTCATGAAAAATGATTTCAATGTGATTGATGAATATGCGAATAAGGACATTAATTCGCTTAGATAGAAAAAGGGGACGTTTTGTCGTGAAAAAAATTAGTTTATTGGGTGCAACTGGCTCTATCGGTTGGCAAACCTATGATATTTTAAAAGAACAACGTGATGCATTTCAACTTGTAGCGTTTTCTTCAGGAAAAAACATAGAAAAAACACGTGAAATGATTGAAACCTTACAGCCTGAACTTGTATCTGTTCAGCTGGAGGAAGATGCACGTTTGCTAGCAAAAGACTACCCACATGTACATTTCACATTCGGTGCAAAGGGGCTTGTAGAGGTTGCTACACATCCTGATTCGACGATACTTGTAAATGCAGTGCTCGGTAGCGTTGGTCTTGAATCCACACTAGCTGCAATTCGCATGAGCAAAACTATTGCCATTGCCAATAAGGAAACGCTTGTAACGGCAGGACACTTAGTGATGGCAGAAGCGAAAAAATACAATGCGCCAATATTACCAGTTGATAGTGAGCATTCTGCTATTTTCCAATCAATGAATGGTGAAAATCCAAAAAATATTGAGCGTTTAATTATTACAGCTTCTGGTGGTAGTTTCCGCGACAAAACGCGTGAAGAGTTAAAACATGTGACGGTTGCGGATGCACTCAATCATCCAAACTGGTCGATGGGCGCGAAAATAACGATAGATTCCGCTACGATGATGAATAAAGGGCTTGAAGTCATAGAAGCACATGTCTTGTTTAATATGCCATATGATAAAATTGATGTACTTTTACACAGAGAAAGTATTATTCACTCTCTAGTTGAGTATCATGATACTAGTGTTATTGCTCAGCTTGGTACACCAGATATGCGTGTCCCTATCCAGTACGCTTTAAGTTATCCAGACCGTATACCGCTTCATAATGGTCAACGACTTAATTTAGCGCAAATTGGTCAGCTTCATTTTAAAGAAATGGATTTTGAACGCTACCCAGCTTTGCGATTAGCCTTTGAAGCAGGGCGTACAGGAGGTACGATTTTAACTGCGATGAATGCGGCAAATGAAGCAGCAGTCGAAGCATTTTTACAAGGAAAAATAACTTTCCTTGAAATTGATGAAACAATTGAACGTATTATGCAGGGACACAATAATATTTTAGTGCCAGATTTACAAACAATTTTACATGTGGACAGAGAAACAAGAAAAATAGTGTTAGACATGGTAAAATAATTAAGACAGAAAGCTATCGTTAACTATTCGTTTTAAAAGAGGTGGGGTATTATGCAAACAGCCGTTGCATTTATTTTAATATTTGGCTTGCTCGTGTTTTTCCATGAACTTGGTCACTTCCTTTTTGCGAAGCGTGCAGGAATTATGGTTCGTGAATTCGCAATTGGTATGGGTCCGAAAATCTATGGTAAGACGCATGGTGAAACAATTTATACAGTCCGTTTATTGCCAATCGGTGGATATGTCCGCATGGCAGGAGAGGACATGGATGGTGTTGAATTACAGCCAGGTTACCGTGTAGGGATAATTGTCAATGAAGATAATATCGTGAATAAAATCATTTTTAATCAAAATAATAAACAATTGCCAGATTTATTATTTTTAGAAGTGGAACGTGCTGACTTAGAACGAGAGTTATTTATTGAAGGCTATGATGAAGAGGAAAATTTAGTTCGTTATAGTGTGGCAAGAGATTGTGTAGTTGTAGAAAATGGTAGAGAAACAGTAATTGCGCCATATGATCGTCAGTTTAACGCAAAAACAGTTGGTCAACGTGCAATGACAATTTTTGCTGGACCATTATTTAACTTCATACTAGCCTTTTTCATCTATATACTAATTGGCTTGTTAAATGGTGTCCCAACATATGAGCCTATTATTACAGAAGTAGTTGCAAACGATCCAGCAGCACAGGCAGGGATGCTTGCGGGGGATAAGGTTACATCTATCGATGGACAAGCTGTTGAAAAATGGCAAGACTTAGCTGCCATTGTACAAAAGCGCCCTGACCAAAATATTAATGTAACTGTTGAGCGCGGTGGACAAGTAGAAAGTCTTAACATGACAGTGAAAGGCGTTAAGCAGAACGGCGAGACTGTCGGGCAAATAGGTGTTAAGTATGAAAGTCCTCGTGTATTTAATCCTATAAAGGCTGTAGTTTACGGAGCACAAGAAACGTATAATATGACAGTTCGGATTTTTGAATTATTAGGTATGCTCATTACGGGGCAATTTACAATTGATGCCTTATCAGGACCAGTAGGTATTTATAAAACGACTGAGGAAGTTGCAGCGTGGGGCATTTTCGCATTAATGAATTTCGCAGCTATGTTAAGCATTAACCTTGGTATTATGAACCTTTTACCGCTTCCAGCGTTAGATGGCGGACGGCTCTTGTTCTTTGGCTTTGAAGCTGTAAGGGGTAAACCAATTGATCGTCAAAAAGAAGGAATGGTTCACTTCGTCGGCATCGTATTGCTGATGATATTAATGGTCGTTGTAACGTGGAACGATATTCAACGATTCTTCTTCTAGCTAACTTAAACGACAGTTTGCTTTCGTATTTCCAATGTCTTAAGCTTATACAAAATAAACTTGAGACAAGGTTTTGCTAAAGTGAAATTAAATTGTAAAATAGCTTTGAACGCAATTTTTTTGAAACATTGCGTTCAAAGCTAAATTTGTTTATGCTAATTAGAGTATAAATTTATTTATTAAAAAGGTGGAACACTGAATGAAGCAAAGTAAAACATTTATCCCAACGCTACGTGAAGTACCTGCGGATGCAGATGTAAAATCACATAAGCAATTATTACGTGCAGGGTTTATTCGTCAAAATACAAGTGGGGTATATTCGTATTTACCGCTTGCAAAACGTGTGTTAACAAAAATCGAAAATATTATTCGTGAAGAGATGGAAGCCATTAACTCAATCGAATTATTAATGCCTGCATTGCAATCTGCTGAACTGTGGCAAGAATCAGGCCGTTGGGAAAAATACGGTCCAGAATTGATGCGATTAAAAGATCGTCATAATCGTGACTTTGCCTTAGGACCAACACATGAAGAAGTAATAACTACTTTAGTGCGTGATGAAATAAAATCATATAAAAAGTTGCCATTAACACTCTATCAAATTCAAACAAAATTCCGTGATGAAAAACGTCCTCGTTTCGGCTTATTGCGAGGAAGAGAGTTTATTATGAAGGATGCATATTCTTTCCACGCTTCACGTGAGAGCTTAGATGAAACATATGAAGATATGTATCGTGCATACTCTAATATTTTCTCACGCTTAGGCTTAAACTATCGTGCAGTAATTGCGGATGCTGGCTCAATCGGTGGTAAAGGTACCCATGAATTTATGGTGCTTTCTGAAATTGGAGAAGATACAATTGCTTACTCTGATACTTCAGATTATGCAGCAAATATCGAGATGGCAGAAGTGACTGTAGAGTATCAACCAACTAACGAAGAAGTAAAAGACCTTGAAAAAGTAGCAACGCCAGATCAAAAAACAATCGAAGAAGTATCTGCATTTTTACAAGTAGCACCATCGAATGTTATTAAGTCATTAGTATTTAATATAGATGATGAATTAGTTGTTGTCCTTGCTCGTGGTGATCATGAAATAAATGATATTAAATTAAAAAATGCGCTAAATGCTGGTTCTGTAGAGCTTGCTGATGAAGCGGCGATTCGTCAGTTACTAGGCTGTGGCGTTGGTTCTATCGGACCTGTAAAATTACCAGTAGATGTAAAAGTTGTTGCGGATCATGCCATTAAATCAATTCGTAACGGTGTAGCTGGTGCAAATGAGGACGGCTTCCACCTTGTTAATGTTAACCCAGAGCGAGATTTTGCCATTAATGAATATTTAGATATTCGCTTTATTCAAGAAGGAGACCCATCTCCTGATGGACAAGGTATCATTAAATTTGCAGAAGGTATCGAAGTTGGCCATATTTTCAAATTAGGTACAACATATTCTGAAAAAATGAATGGAACATTTTTAGATGAGCAAGGTAAGGCACAGCCGTTTATTATGGGATGCTATGGTATTGGCGTATCACGTATTTTAGCTGCTGTAGCAGAACATTTCCAAGATGAGAATGGTTTCACTTGGCCTACACAATTAGCTCCATATGATATTCATGTAGTACCTGTTAATACGAAAGATGAAACACAAGTTTCATTAGCAAATGAGTTATATGGCTTACTAAAATCATATCGCTATGATGTACTATTAGATGATCGTGCTGAACGTGCAGGCGTGAAGTTTGCTGATGCAGATTTAATTGGCTTACCAGTTCGTGTAACAGTTGGTAAAAAGGCAACTGAAGGCGTTGTCGAAGTAAAATTCCGTCAAACAGGCGAAACTTTTGAATGGAAAAAAGAAGAGGTCATTGATCGCTTAAATGAATTTTTCCGTAAAAATTAATATCCTTTGGGAAGGTTAAACTCAAAAGATATAGATGCTCATACTAATAGCATCTTTTAATGAAGAATGAGGATTAAGCAAACGAATTCGCGACACTCCTACGGGAAGCCAAGCAAATCTCACTGAACAAAACAATGTGAGATTTGTGGATTTGCCCGTGGAAAGGGAGCGAATTTTTTTGCTTCAAATTTGAATAGTATTCGCTAGATAAAAATAGAACAAGAGGCTATTAGGGCTGCCTCCTTCTCTTTAAATGAAAGTAGGTGTCGACCGATTGGAACAGCAACAAGAAGCAAGACAGAGATTTCGAATGCTCTTGCAACAACTAGAGTTAACAGATGATGTATATATGTCTTTTTTTGAAGAGGGCGAGTTATCACGTCTAACGGTGCATAAAAAGAACAGACTCTGGCATTTTAATATTAAATTACGTGGCATACTTCCATTTCCGTTATATCAACTATTTCGTACACATCTAGCTGAAAAATTCGCTGCTATTGCGCAAATTGAAACAACCTTTGAAACAGTTGAAAAAAATGTTACGGAAGAACTTATCCAAACGTATTGGTTAACAGTTATTGAGCAAATCGACGATATGGCGCCACCGTTAAAAAACTGCCTTGTTTCGCAAATCCCAATGTGGAATGGGCAAAAAATTATGGTGTCCTGCAAGCAGGACATGGAGCTAATGATGCTGAAAACAAAATATGCAGAAAAGCTTGCAATGAGTTACAGTCAATTTGGTTTTCCGCAAATAGCCTTCGATTTTATGCTCCAAGAGGAAACAGATGAGATGCGTGAGGCGCAGCAAGCCTTTATCGAGCAAAAACGTTTAGAGGAAGCAGCAATGGCACAGCAAGCGATGCAAGACTTCCAAAAACGTGAGCAGGAGAAAAAGGACAATCCAGCATTGGCAGCGCTTGGCGATCGTCCATTCCAGCTTGGTATGCAAATTAAAGACGATGAAATTATGGAAATTAAGCGCATAGTGGAAGAAGAACGACGCGTCATTATTGAAGGCTTTGTTTTTGATACAGAAATCAGAGAGTTAAAAAGTGGCCGCTCACTTCTTCAAATTAAAATTACCGATTATACCGATTCAATCGTTGTCAAAATGTTCTCGCGTGATAATGACGATGCAGAACTGATGCAGCATTTGAAAAAAGGTATGTGGGTAAAAGTGCGTGGCTCGGTGCAAACCGATACCTTTATTCGTGATTTAATTGTGATGGCAAATGATATTAATGAAATAAAAAAAGAAACACGACAAGATAAAGCGCCAGAAGGTGAAAAAAGAGTAGAGTTACATTTGCATACACCGATGAGCCAAATGGACGCAGTGACGCCAGTAGATAGATTAGTGGCACAGGCTGCTAAATGGGGCCATCCAGCCATTGCGATAACAGACCATGCTGTAGTGCAATCTTTCCCTGATGCATATGGAGCGGGGAAAAAACATGGCATTAAAGTTATTTACGGTTTGGAAGCAAATTTAGTGGATGACGGTGTACCTATCGCATATGCTTCTGAGCATCGTGCATTAGACGAAGCAACTTATGTAGTCTTTGACGTCGAAACGACAGGTCTTTCTACTGCCTACGATACAATTATTGAGCTCGCAGCAGTAAAAATTAAAGGCGGCCATGTCATTGATAAATACGAAAGTTTTGCCAATCCACATCATGCACTGTCAGCAACGACAATCGAACTGACGGGCATTACAGATGATATGGTACGCAATGCACCTGAAGTGGAACAAGTTATCCATGAGTTCCATGCTTTTATTGAGGACGCTATCGTTGTGGCACACAATGCATCTTTCGATATGGGCTTCTTATATACTGGCTATAAAAAATACGGACTTGAAGACACAATTCACCCAGTAATTGATACACTAGAACTTGCCCGTTTGCTCCATCCAACAATGAAAAATCACCGTTTAAATACACTTTGTAAAAAATTCGGTATTGAATTAACGCAGCATCACCGTGCGATTTATGATACGGAAGCAACGGGCTATTTATTGTTGCATCTGTTAAAAGAAGCCGATGAACTAGGCATAAAATATCACGATGATTTCAATAAGCATGTTGGTGGTGGCGATGCATATAAAAAGGCGCGACCGATGCATTGTACGATTTTAGCAGTCAATAATGACGGTTTGAAAAATTTATTTAAAATCGTATCCCATTCTCACACAAAGACGTTCTACCGTGTCCCTCGGGTAACACGCTCTACACTGGAACAGTATAGAGAGGGGCTATTAATTGGTTCAGGCTGTAGTAACGGTGAAGTGTTTGAGACAATGATGAATAAATCCCCAGAGGAAGCGGAAAAAGTTGCAAGATTTTACGATTATATCGAAGTGCAACCAAAGGCTGTTTATGCACCTTTAATTGAACGTAATGTCGTTCGTGATGAGTGGACAATTGAAGATATAATACGCAAGCTTGTTAAATTGGGGAAAAAGATGAATAAGCCTGTAGTCGCTACTGGCAATGTTCATTATTTAGATCCAAACGATGGCATGTTTAGACAAATATTAATTGGTTCTCAAGGGGGCGCCAATATATTAAATAAATCTAAGCTTCCAGAAGTACATTTTAGAACGACTGATGAGATGCTGAAGGACTTTGACTTTTTAGGTCCTGATCTTGCGAAAGAAATAGTTGTCACAAATACGCAAAAAGTCGCTGATATGATTGGCGATGTCAAGCCAATTAAAGATGATTTATATACGCCAAAAATTGAAGGCTCCGATGATGAAGTAACAAATTTAACGTATGAAATGGCACATCGTATATATGGTGAGGAATTACCTGAAATCGTAAAAGCACGTATTGAAAAAGAATTAAAGTCGATTTTAGGCCATGGATTTGGTGTTATTTACTTAATTTCCGCGAAGCTCGTAAAAAAATCACTTGCTGACGGTTACTTAGTAGGTTCGCGTGGTTCGGTAGGTTCTTCATTAGTTGCAACCTTTATGGAAATTACAGAGGTAAACCCATTACCACCACATTATATTTGTCCAAATTGTAAGCATTCCGAGTTTTTCAATGACGGTTCGGTTAGCTCGGGCTATGACTTGCCAAACAAAGATTGTATTGAATGTGGCACACCATATAAAAAAGATGGGCAAGATATTCCGTTTGAAACGTTCCTTGGTTTTAAAGGAGATAAAGTACCTGATATCGATTTGAACTTCTCAGGTGAATACCAACCGCAAGCCCACAACTATACGAAGGTTTTGTTTGGTGAAGATTATGTATTCCGTGCAGGAACGATAGGTACTGTTGCGGAAAAAACAGCATACGGCTATGTAAAAGGTTATGCGAGCGACAACAATCTGCATTTCCGTGGTGCTGAAGTAGACCGTTTAGTACAGGGCTGTACAGGCGTTAAACGGACAACAGGGCAACATCCAGGTGGGATTATTGTAGTACCAGATTATATGGATATTTATGATTTCTCGCCAGTACAGTTCCCAGCGGACGCACAGGATTCAGAATGGAAAACAACGCACTTTGATTTCCACTCTATTCATGACAATATTTTAAAGCTCGATATTCTTGGGCACGATGACCCGACCGTAATTCGGATGTTACAAGATTTATCTGGAATTGACCCAAAAACAATCCCAACAGATGACCCGTTCGTTATGAAAATTTTTAGCTCACCTGAATCTCTAGGGGTGACAGAAAAACAAATTGGTTGTAAGACGGGTACATTAGGTATTCCAGAATTCGGTACACGATTTGTCCGTCAAATGCTAGAAGATACAAAACCATCTACATTCTCAGAGCTTGTCCAAATTTCAGGACTTTCGCACGGTACGGATGTATGGCTAGGTAATGCGCAGGAGCTTATCCAAAATGGAACATGCGTATTAAAAGAAGTAATCGGCTGTCGTGATGACATTATGGTATATCTAATATACCAAGGACTTGAACCGTCTTTAGCCTTTAAAATTATGGAGTCAGTTCGTAAAGGGAAAGGCTTATCAGAAGAATTTGAAGCAGAAATGCTAGCAAATAAAGTACCTGGATGGTATATCGAATCTTGTAAAAAGATAAAATATATGTTCCCTAAAGCCCATGCCGCTGCCTACGTTTTAATGGCAGTACGTATTGCTTGGTTTAAAGTGCATTTTCCAATCTTATATTATGCTGCCTACTTCACAGTAAGAGCAGATGATTTTGATTTAATTTCGATGACACAAGGTTCACAAATGATTCGTGCAAAAATAGATGAAATTAACATCAAAGGCCTAGATGCTTCTACAAAAGAGAAAAACTTACTGACGGTAATGGAGCTTGCGCTAGAAATGTGTGAGCGAGGCATGAACTTCCAAAAGGTTGATTTATATCGTTCGCAAGCTAGTGAGTTTATTATTGATGGCAATTCCTTAATCCCACCTTTTGATGCGATTCCAGGACTCGGAACGAACGTTGCCAAAACAATTGTAGCTGCACGTGAGAATGGCGAGTTTTTATCGAAAGAAGATTTACAACAACGAGGTCGTGTGTCGAAAACATTAATTGAGTATATGGATCAATTAGGTTGTTTGGAAGGCATGCCTGATGCGAACCAGTTATCGCTTTTCTAGGAAGCGCTCGAAACGTAAATTAAGGTCATTTGCATTGTAGCGTGAATTGTGCTATTCTTATGGTAATAATTTGTTGATAGTTTTCCAGCAAAAGAGTGGGGCATTCCCGCTCTTTTCTGTTGTTATACCGAAGCAAAGCAAATTTTTTAGACTAACAGCAGGTAAGACCGTCAAATTTCACCAACCTTACTGGTGGAATTTCTGTTTTATTACGCCTGAAATTGAAAAACGCAGGAGGAAACAATGAGCAAAGTACCATCTTTAATTGAAGAACTTGCTACGCCAATTGTCGAAGAGTTAAATCTTGAGTTGGTGGATGTTGAGTTTGTGAAAGAAGGACGTAACTGGTTTTTACGTGTTTATGTAGATACACCCGAGGGTGGAATTGACATTGGCCAATGTGCTCAAGTTAGTGAACGACTATGTTTACTGTTGGATGAAAAAGATCCTATTACACAAAATTATTATTTAGAGGTATCTTCACCAGGTGCAGAACGTCCATTAAAAAAAGATACTGATTTTAAAAAAGCCGTTGGCAAGTATATTTATGTGAAGACTTATGAGCCTATTAAGGACATGAAGGAATTCCAAGGCTACTTAACATCTTATGATGAACATACATTAGTGATGGAAGTACCCGTTAAAACCCGAAAAATTACAGTAACCATTGAACAAGAAAAAATCGCCTTGGCACGACTTGCCATCGATTTTTCAGCATAATGCATATTTAGGAGTGAAAATAAAATGAGTAGTGATTTGTTAGATGCGCTAACGGCGCTGGAAGAACAAAAAGGAATTTCAAGAGATGTGTTAATTGAAGCAATTGAGGCTGCATTAGTAACAGCTTACAAGCGTAACTTTAACCAAGCTCAGAATGTTCGTGTAGACTTAAATTTAGACAAAGGCTCAATTCGTGTGTTTTCACGTAAAGATGTTGTTGAAGAAGTTGACGATGACCGTTTACAAATTGCAATAGAAGATGCAAAGGCTATCAACCCTGCTTATCAATTAGAAGATATTGTTGAACAAGAAGTAACACCACGTAATTTTGGACGTATTGCTGCACAAACAGCGAAGCAAGTTGTTACACAACGTGTTCGTGAAGCAGAACGCGGTTTAATTTATGAGCAATACGTAGATCGAGAAGATGATATCGTAACAGGCGTTGTAGAACGTTTAGATGCACGTAACATTTACGTAGGTCTTGGCAAAGTAGAAGCTGCATTACCTCAAAACGAACAAATTCAAGGTGAAACGTACAACCCACATGATCGTATTAAAGTTTATATTACAAAAGTTGAACGTACGACGCGTGGACCACAAGTAATCGTTTCACGTACACACCCAGGCTTATTACGTCGTCTATTTGAAATGGAAGTGCCTGAAATTTATGAGGGCATTGTCGAAATCAAATCTATTGCTCGTGAAGCAGGGGATCGCTCTAAAATTTCCGTCCATGCACATAACGAAGAAGTGGATCCTGTAGGCTCATGTGTTGGTGCCAAAGGTGCGCGTGTACAAACAATTGTCAATGAACTTAACGGCGAGAAAATCGATATCGTTGAATGGTCAGAAGATCCTGTTGTATTCGTAGCAAATGCACTAAGCCCTTCAAAAGTATTAGATGTGCAAGTAAATGAAGAAGAAAAATCAACAACTGTTGTAGTTCCAGATTACCAATTATCGTTAGCAATAGGTAAACGTGGTCAAAATGCTCGTTTAGCTGCAAAATTAACTGGCTGGAAAATTGATATTAAAAGTGAAACAGATGCACGTGAGTTAGGTATTTACCCATCTGCAACAAGCACATTCGTACCTGCTGAAGATAGCGACTACGAAGAAGCTGCAGTTGACTTATATCAAGACGACGAAGAATAAGTAAGAAAGCCCGTGTGACTGGTCACCTGGCTTTATTCAGTGGGCGTTCCCAGGCCGACTGAATAAAGCCAGAAGCTGAGGCAAAGGTTCAGGATTTTGAGAGGCGTGATTGTACTCCACAATGGGCAAATCACAAAATGCCACCTTGCTGTATTGGTTATGGCTAGTCCACCTCTTACGAAGCTTCAGAGAGGAAAGGTGATTCTTATGGCGATTAATAAAAAAGTACCACTTCGAAAATGCGTAGCTACTGGAGAAATGCTACCAAAAAAAGCAATGATTCGTGTTGTTCGCTCGAAAGAGGGCGAGGTAAGCGTTGATGTTTCAGGGAAAAAACCTGGTCGTGGCGCCTATGTTTCCAAGTCTGAGCAGGCTGTTGACATCGCGCGTAAGAAAAATGTATTAGGGCATCAGCTTGAAGCAAAAATTCCTGAAGAGATTTACGAAGAGCTTCTAATGCTCATTCGTCGGGAGGCTATTTTATGACCAATCAAGCAGTGTTTAATTTGCTTGGTATAGCGGCTAGAGCCCGTAAAGTTATTTCAGGTGAAGAGTTAGTAGTAAAGGAAGTTCGCAATGGTAATGCTAAGCTAGTATTACTCGCAAACGATGCTTCTAAAAACTCTAATAAAAAAATTCAAGATAAATGCACTTATTACAACGTTGAGTATCATGTAATTGGCGATCGTTATGATCTAGGACATGCTACAGGTAAGGAGGCCCGAGTGGCTTTAGCTATTACCGATAAAGGTTTTGCAAGTAAATTGTCTAGTCTACTCAACGAAAAATAATCGGGGGTGAGCAGATGACCAAAATCAGAGTTCATGAATATGCCAAACAAGTGAATAAATCGAGTAAAGAGGTTATTGAAGCGCTAAGTAAATTAAATGTGAGTGTAACAAATCATATGTCTATGTTGGAGAATGATACAGTGGTGAAGTTAAACCAATCATTTAAAGCACCAACAGATAAAAGAGACGCAAAACAACCTACTCAAAATGTAACACAACGATCTCAAGCGAATGGACAACAAAAACCACAGCAATCGGTGAAAAAGCAAGATGGACAAAAGCAGCAGTCTGCTACTTCTAAGCCGAAAGCGAATAATTACAATCAACAAACGCAACAAAACTCAAATTCGTCTAACGAAAAATCTAAGAATACAAAAGGTAATCAAAATCGAAATATGACACAAAATAATAATAATAACAATAATAATAATAATCGTAGAGGTGGCGGTGGCTACAACCAACGTCCAAAACCAGGAATTCACGGCGGTAAACGCCGTCATCCAAAAACGCATCAACCATCAATTCCAATGAAACAAAAAGAATTACCAGAAAAAATTACATTTGTAGAATCACTTTCTGTAGCTGAATTAGCAAAAAAATTATACCGTGAGCCATCTGAAATCATTAAAAAATTATTTATGCTTGGTGTAATGGCTACAATTAACCAAGAATTAGATAAGGATGCAATCGAGTTAATTTGCGCAGACTACGGTGTAGAAGTTGAAGAAGAAATTCGTGTAGATATTACGGATTTAGAAACGCACTTCGAACAAACAGAGGAAGCTAATGAAGCTGAATTATCAGAACGTCCTCCTGTTGTAACTATTATGGGTCACGTTGACCATGGTAAAACAACGTTACTTGACTCAATCCGTCATACAAAAGTAACTGCTGGAGAAGCAGGTGGTATTACACAACATATCGGTGCATACCAAGTAACTGAAGGCGACAAAAAGATTACTTTCCTTGATACGCCTGGGCATGCTGCCTTCACAACAATGCGTGCGCGCGGTGCGAAAGTAACAGACTTAACAATTTTAGTAGTAGCGGCTGATGATGGTGTAATGCCTCAAACAGTTGAAGCAATTAACCATGCTAAAGCAGCAGAAGTGCCAATTATTGTTGCTGTTAACAAAATGGATAAACCATCAGCAAACCCTGATCGTGTAATGCAAGAATTAACTGAGCATGCACTTGTACCTGAGGCTTGGGGTGGCGATACAATTTTCGTCCCTATTTCAGCATTAAAAGGTGAAGGTATTGACACATTGTTAGAAATGGTATTACTTGTTGCTGAAGTTGGAGAGTTAAAAGCAAATCCAGATCGTTTGGCACTTGGTACTGTAATCGAAGCACAACTTGATAAAGGTCGCGGTTCTGTTGCAACACTATTAGTGCAAGATGGTACGTTAAAAGTTGGAGACCCTATCGTAGTTGGTCACGCTTATGGTCGCGTACGTGCAATGGTCAACGATAAAGGTCGTCGCGTGAAAGAAGCTGGCCCATCAACGCCAGTTGAAATTACAGGATTAAACGATGTGCCACAAGCTGGTGACCGCTTCGTTGTATTCGAAGACGAAAAAACAGCTCGTCAAGTTGGGGAAACACGTGCAATGACAGCAATTCAAGCACAACGTTCTGAAAAACAACGTGTAACGCTTGATAACTTATTCGAACAAATGAGCCAAGGCGAAATGAAAGAGTTAAACTTAATCGTTAAAGCTGACGTTCAAGGTACTGTAGAAGCGATGGCTGCTTCACTTATGAAGATTGATGTTGAAGGCGTAAATGTGAAAATTATTCATACAGGCGCTGGCGCAATTACAGAATCAGATATTTCTCTTGCAGCAGCATCGAATGCAATCGTTATCGGTTTCAACGTACGACCTGATATTAACGCTAAACGTGCAGCGGAAGAAGAAGGCGTAGATATTCGTCTACACCGTGTTATTTATAAAGTAATCGAAGAAATCGAGCAAGCGATGAAAGGAATGCTAGACCCAGAATTTGAAGAAAAAATTATTGGTCAAGCGGAAGTTCGTCAAACAATTAAAGTATCAAAAGTGGGTACGATTGCTGGTTCTTATGTTACAGAAGGTAAAGTAACACGTGATTCAGGCGTTCGTGTCATCCGTGATAACGTCGTGATTTTCGAAGGCGAATTAGATACATTAAAACGTTTCAAAGACGAAGTAAAAGAAGTTGCAAGAGGATACGAATGTGGTATTACAATTACAAACTTCAATGACATTAAAGAAGGCGACATTATTGAAGCCTACATTATGGAAGAAGTTAAACGTGCATAATGATTGTATACGTTGAGGTAGAATTCATTATTCAAACTGCCCATTCGTTAAAGGAAAAGCGCGCTGTTTTACAGCGTATGATTACTCGCACAAAACAAAAGTTTAATGTTTCCATTGCAGAAATTGACCACCAAAATGTATGGCAACGTACGAAATTAGCGCTTGTGGCTGTTTCTTCCTCGAAAGAAGCAGCGGAGCGTGAAATCAATCATGCATTACATTATTTAGAGTCAAATCCTTCATGGGAACAGCTTAATGTGTGGCGAGACTATTTATAAGCAGTAAAGATATTTGCGAATGCAGGATGTCTGTTGAGCGTATCAACAAACGCTAACAGCACCTTTAGCGCAAATATTTGAACATCGAAATTGAGGTGACTAATTATGTCTCTACGCTCAAACCGTGTTGCTGAGCAAATGAAAAAAGAGCTTGGTGATATTATTGGCCGTAAAATTAAAGATCCGCGTGTTGGCTTCGTTACTGTTACTGGTGTAGATGTAACTGGTGATTTACAACAAGCGACAATTTATATTACATCATTAGGCAATGAACGCGAACGTGAGGAAACGTTAAAAGCTTTAGTAAAAGCTGCTGGCTTTATCCGTTCAGAAATTGGTTCTCGTATCCGTTTACGTCGAACACCAGAGTTAATCTTTGAATTCGATTCATCGATTGAATACGGTAACCGTATTGATTCATTGTTACGTGGTTTACACAAAGAATAAGCAAATCAGTAAAAGTCTGCCACATGCATTTTCATGCAGGCAGACTTTTTTTATGCAATTTTGTTTAAGGAGGATTTTTATGAACGGTATTTTACCACTTTGGAAAGAACGTGGCATGACAAGTCATGATTGCGTATTTAAATTACGAAAAATATTGCGTACAAAAAAAGTTGGCCATACGGGCACATTAGATCCAGGAGTAGAAGGTGTTCTTCCAATTTGTATCGGGCAGGCAACCCGCATCGCAGAATATTTAACAGATGCAGGGAAGACTTATGAGGCAGTAATTTCAATTGGGCGAACAACGACAACTGAAGATGCCGAAGGAGAAACAGTTGCAGAAGATAACACAATTAAGTCGTTTACACGTGCAGAATTACTCGATGTATTAGCGTCTTTAACTGGTATCATTAATCAAACACCACCGATGTTTTCAGCTGTCAAAGTAAATGGTAAACGTTTATATGAATATGCACGTAAAGGTGAGACTGTTGAAAGACCAACAAGACAGGTAACAATTTATGCTTTAGAGTTACTAGACGATCAGGAAATATACGAAGGGCAGGACATTACGTTCCCTGTAAGGATTTCATGTAGCAAAGGGACATATATTCGTACACTTGCTGTGCAAATTGGCGAAGCACTTGGTTATCCTGCACATATGCAAGCACTTGTTCGAACAGCATCAGGTACTTTTACGCAAGACAATTGCTTTACACTAGCACAAGTTGCCGAATTAATGGAAACTGAACAAATTAATACATGTATTCTTCCTGTAGAATATGCCTTATCTGACTATCCATATATTGAAATAACTTCCGCTAATGAAAAAGAAATTTTCAATGGACAAGTGCTTCCAGCAGATGCATTATTAAAGGTGCATGATAAAATTGTGTTTGGAATCAAAGGGAAAGCATTTGCGGTTTATCAAGCCCATCCGACTAAGGAAGGGTACATGAAACCACATAAAATGTTTCCGACGATAGAGTAGGAGGATTTTTTGTATGGAGGTTATTCATTTAAAATACCCACACCAATTACAGCAACGAGAAAGCATACCGCCTTACTCATTGGCTATTGGCTTTTTTGATGGTGTACATATTGGACATCAGGCGGTTATTGATGCTGCCAAGCAAGAGGCGGAAAAGCGACAAATCTCAACTGCCGTTATGACATTTGATCCGCATCCATCTTTAGTGCTAGGCGGTCGAAATGAAAAAGTATTTTATATTACATTATTACAGCAGAAATTGCAGTTGTTTGAAGAACAAGGTGTAGATACTGTATTTGTTGTACATTTCACATCGGACTTTGCAAAGCTGTCACCTGCTGCTTTTATTGATACATTTATTCGAGGGTTAAATATTCAACACGTTACAGCTGGCTTTGATTTTTCATTTGGTGCATTTGGAAAAGGCACAATGGAAGATATGCGCGCATTGAGTAATGGGGAGTATGGTGTAACAGTTGTCGATAAAAAAACCGATGCGACTGAGAAAATTAGCTCCACGCGTATTCGTAAGTTATTGCAAGAAGGGGATATGGAGGCAGCAAGAATGCTTCTAGGGCGACCTTTTGACATTAAAGGGATAGTCGTGCATGGTGATAAACGTGGACGTACAATAGGCTTCCCTACCGCTAATGTGCAAGCATTAGAAGGTACTTATATTCCAGCAAGCGGTGTTTATGCTGTTCGATTACTTGTGCAAAATAATTGGTATGATGGTGTATGTAATGTAGGCTATAAACCAACATTTAAAGATCCTAATGACAAGCAACTGTCTATTGAAGTTCATATTTTAAACTTCGATAAAAATATTTATGGCGAAGAAGTACATGTTGCTTGGTATAAACGTATTCGAAGTGAGCGTAAATTTGATGGCATCGAAGCGTTAAAAACACAAATAGAAAAAGACAAGCAAGAGGCTATTCACTTTTTTAACGTAATAGAATAGACGATGCCATGCTTGGATGTTTGGCAGGACTACGTTATTACTTGCTTGACCCTTTATTTTATGGTAACATTCATAAGTGCATAAAGTGCTTAACCTTAGCTCGGTATACCGAAGACTCCAACGTTTACTGTGCTAATGGGGATTAAACAATTATTTAGGAGGTCAATACAAATGGCTATTACAAAAGAACGTAAAAACGAAATTATCGCTGAGTACCGTACTCACGAAAGTGACACTGGTTCTCCAGAAGTACAAGTTGCAGTTTTAACAGCTGAAATCAACGCTTTAAACACTCACTTACGTACACACAAAAAAGATTTCCACTCTGAGCGTGGTCTTCTTAAAATGGTAGGTCGTCGTCGTCACTTACTTAAATATCTACGTGAAACTGACGTTCAACGTTACCGTGAACTAATCAATCGTTTAGGCTTACGTCGCTAATTGACAATCGAAAAGCGGGATTATTCCCGCTTTTTCTTTATGTTTATAAAACTTTTAAGCTATTTTAAGTATTCATTTAGTTTGGTACTTCCAAATGGAAAGCGCATGACGAAGTGCAAATGAAACGAAACATCGTGTAGATGTTGGCAACTATTATCATGAATAGAAAAAATTAGTCAAATATAATACAAATATAAGCACAAAAGCAAGCTAAAACGCCATTAAAACCAAATTAAGAAATAAATCCTAAATAAATTGGCAATAACTGAATTTAAATGTATGATTATTTCATGAAATATTTAGCATAGAACAAGCATTTTTGGTACACTTACTATTAGTACATACAGACGAGTAAGTGTTTTTATAATAGAGAGGGGTTCATTGAATGAACGAAAAGAAAGTCTATTCCTACGAATGGGCTGGCCGTCCACTTGTAATTGAAGTAGGACAGTTAGCAAAACAAGCAAATGGAGCAGCATTAGTACGCTATGGTGATACTTCTGTACTTGCAACAGCAACAATGTCAAAATCACCAAAACCACTAGATTTCTTCCCATTAACAGTAAACTACGAAGAACGTTTATATGCAGCGGGTAAAATTCCTGGCGGCTTTATTAAACGTGAAGGACGTCCATCGGAAAAAGCGATTTTAGCAAGCCGCTTAATTGACCGTCCAATTCGCCCAATGTTCCCAGATGGTTTCCGTAATGAAGTACAAGTAATTTCAATGGTTATGTCTAATGATCCTGATTGCACGTCTGAAATGGCAGCTATGGTCGGTTCATCATTAGCATTAGCAATTTCTGATATTCCATTCGGTGGCCCAATTGCTGGTGTACAAGTTGGATATATTGACGGTGAATTCATCGTGAACCCAACAGTGGAGCAGTCTAAAATTTCAACAGTTCATTTATCTGTCGCTGGAAATAAAGATGCTATTAACATGGTTGAAGCAGGCGCTTTAGAAGTACCAGAAGAAGTAATGTTAGAAGCTATTATGTTCGGTCATGAAGAAATTAAAAAAATTATTGCTTTCCAAGAGCAAATTATTGCTGAAGTAGGGAAAGAAAAAATACCTGTAACATTGTTTGAAATTGATGAAGCGATTCAAGCTGATATTAAAGCAGCGTGTGAAACGGAAATGCATGATGCGATTCAAACTGCTGAAAAACATGCACGTGATGAAGCTATCAAAGCGGTGAAAGACCGTATTATCGCTTCTTATGAAGAACAAGAAGCTGATGACACAACAATGAAACAAGTGCATACAATTTTAGATAAAATGGTGAAAGACGAAGTTCGTCGCCAAATTACGGAAGATAAAATCCGTCCAGATGGTCGTAAACTCGATGAAATTCGCCCACTTTCTTCTGAAACAGGTCTATTACAACGTACGCATGGTTCGGCATTATTTACACGTGGACAAACTCAAGCACTGTCAATTTGTACTTTAGGTGCACTTGGCGATGTACAAATTATCGACGGTTTAGGTGTAGAAGAATCTAAACGCTTTATGCATCACTACAATTTCCCTCAATTCTCTGTAGGGGAAACTGGTCCAATTCGTGGTCCAGGTCGTCGTGAAATCGGTCACGGTGCTTTAGGTGAGCGTGCACTCGAAGCAGTAATTCCTGATGAATCTGTATTCCCATATACAATTCGTTGTGTATCAGAAGTACTTGAATCAAACGGCTCAACTTCACAAGCTTCAATCTGTGCTTCTACTTTAGCTATGATGGATGCTGGTGTTCCGTTAAAAGCACCTGTTGCTGGTATTGCAATGGGACTTATTAAAAAAGGTGAGCATTACTCAATTTTAACGGATATCCAAGGTATGGAAGATCATCTTGGTGATATGGACTTTAAAGTAGCTGGTACAGCTAAAGGTGTAACAGCACTTCAAATGGATATTAAAATTGACGGTTTATCTCGCAATATTTTAGAAGAAGCATTAACTCAAGCAAAAATTGGACGTATGCATATTTTAGAATCTATGCTTGCAACACTTGCACAACCACGTGAGAAACTATCTGCTTATGCACCGAAAATCGTAATTGTGCGTATTAATCCAGATAAAATCCGCGATGTCATTGGACCAGGTGGTAAGCAAATTAACAAAATTATTGAAGAAACAGGCGTAAAAATTGATACAGAGCAAGATGGTACAATTTATATTTCTTCAGCAGATGAAGAAATGAACGCACGTGCAAAACAAATTATAGAAGATATCGTACGTGAAGCAAAAGTAGGCGAATACTACTTATCAACTGTTAAACGTATCGAGAAATTCGGTGCTTTCTGTGAAATCTTCCCAGGTAAAGATGGCTTATTACACATTTCTGAAATTCAAGAAGAGCGTACTAAGCAAGTAGAAGATGTATTAAAGCTAGGCGATCAATTACTTGTGAAAGTAATTGAAATCGACAAGCAAGGTCGTGTAAACTTATCTCGTAAAGTAGTTATTCAAGAGGAAAAAGAACGCGCAGAACAAGGTAAATAATTTTATAAATTAAAGGCTGCGTGTGATGCGCAGCCTTTTTCAAATAAAACGGTTAAAAAGGAGGAAATTATTTGGTACAAGTACATACATGTCAAAACGGTGTGCGTATTGTGTCCGAGCAAATTGATCATGTAAGATCTGTGGCGCTTGGCATATTTGTCAATGCTGGTTCTCGCTATGAACTTCCAGAAGAGAATGGGATTACACACTTTATCGAACATATGCTTTTTAAAGGGACAAAAACGCGAACTGCTCGCCAAATAGCAGAAGAATTTGATCGTATTGGTGGGGAGCTAAATGCCTTTACTTCAAAGGAAAACACATGCTATTATGCAAAAGTTTTAGATCATCATGCGGAGCTTGCCATAACAATTCTTGCAGATATGTTCTTTCATTCGACATTTACGGAAGAAGAATTGGAGAAAGAGCGTCAAGTAGTACTAGAGGAAATATTCATGAGTGAAGATGCTCCTGATGATGATGTGCATGAAAAGCTTTGGGAAGTAATGTATCCAAATGATGCACTAGGCCGTCCAATTTTAGGGACTGCTACTACATTAAAAACATTTACTGCAGATGTGATTCGACAGTATATGGCTAAACATTATGGACCAGAGTCGATTGTCATTTCCGTGGCTGGCAATATTTCACCGTCACTATTAACGACAATTGAAAACTTATTTGGACAATATGAAGCTTCACCGCATGCTGTGGTACCTGTCTTGACAAATCCACAGTTCCAACCAGGAGAAATTATGAAAACGCGTGATACGGAACAGGCTCATTTAGCGATTTCCTATCCTGCAATTGGAGTCAAAGATCCAGATATGTATAGTTTTATTGCTTTAAATAATATTATCGGTGGCAACATGAGCTCCCGTCTGTTCCAAGAAGTACGTGAAGAGCGTGGCTTAGCTTATACAATTTTCTCTTATCAATCATGCTATGCAGACGTTGGGGCATTTACGATTTATGGCAGTGCAAGTCGCCAACAACTAGCGCAATTGCAGCATACAATTGATGCTACATTGCTAGATATTGTAGCGGGAGGTGTGACTGAGGAAGAGCTAGATAATGCTAAGGAACAGCTAAAAGGAAGTTTTGTGCTTGGTCTTGAAGGAACGGGTGCGCGTATGAATCGGAATGGGACAAGTGAATTAGTTCATCGACGACATCGTACAGTAGATGAAGTATTGGCTTCAATTGATGCTGTTACGATGGATTCAATAGATCGACTCATTGCCAAAATTTTAAAAGCAGAGCCTGCAATTGCTATAATCGGACCTGAAGCTTAAAAGAGTCTAAAGCGCGGTCACAAAAAATTCATATTTTATTACGAGGCATCTAACGTTCAATCGTTGGATGCCTCGTTTTAGTTTGGCGTCCTCCAATTGATTATATAATCTGCACTTTGCGTGTTAAATGTTGAAGTGAAAATAACCTATCTCGCCTTTCATAAATAGTGGCGAAAACGTATAGCATTAAACTATTTCAGTTGATTTCAGCTACGTGCGGTCGCTTTGCACGGGCACAAAATCAACTAATTTTTGTGGTGAAAATAAACCTATTTGGCGACAAAGTGCCTGGCACTCAAACAATTATGGAGGGTGTCCAAAAAGCTAGGTATAATTTCCAATTGGAAATTATATTATCAATTAGGCGTTGCTATTATCAATGAAGTCTGATATTATGAATGACATTGAATATCATTATCAATTAGTAGGGAGATAGAAAAATGAAAAAGTGGATTTGGATTAGTCTTTTAGTAATTGTATGTGCATTAGCAGGATGTACGAAGCAAGAAGAAAAAAGTGTAGAAAAAGAAGCAGATAAACAACAAGATGTAACAGCAGATGTAAAAGAGGATGCATCATCAAAGGCATTTGAAGACGGCGTAGATGAGGAAGCATTTCAAAAAGCGTTAGCAAGTTTCCCGACAGAGGTGCCTGAAAAGATCGTCACAACATCTGTCCCATTAACAGAAATGCTTAACCTATTAGGTATTACACCAGTGGGAGTTCCAACATCGACAAATCCACTTCCTAAAGAATTTGAAGCAATTACGAAGATTGGCTCACCGATGGCACCTGATTTAGAAGTAATTTCAAGTTTACAAACAGAGTTAATTATTGGGGCATCAGCTCTTCAAAGCTCGTTAGATCAAGCACTTACAGGAATGAATATTCCATCAGCATATTTACCGACAGAGTCATATGACGATTTAAAATTAAGTTTCAAAGTACTTGGTACATACTTTGGGAAAGAAGAAAAAATGAATGAAGTGCTACAAAGTATTGTAGCGAAAGAAAATGAACTAGAAGAACAGGGGAAAGGCAAGGAACTTCCATCTGTAATGTTAGTCATTGGTACATCGGATTCATTCATGGTAATGAACGAAAAATCATATTTAGGTAGTTTAGTTGAACGTTTAGGTGCAGATAATATTGCGCAATCCGTGTTAAAAGCAGAATCAACATATTCTCCAATGAATTTAGAAGATATTGTTGTAGCTGATCCAGATATGATTTTTGTATTAGCATCAGGTGATCACGGAGCAAATGAAGATAAATTTAAGCAAGAAATTGAAAAAAATAGTGCATGGACACAATTGTCAGCTTATAAAAATGACAAAATCTATATGCTTGATTATAGTACATTTGGTGTAACATCAATTGCCAATGTCGAAACAGCACTTACAACAATTGCAGATTATTTCTACAAGTAAGAATGAGGTTTAACTATGATTAGTACAACGAGAAGTCGCATAATCGTAATTGCTACCTTTGTGCTGACATTAATAGCAGCAATTGTTGCCATTGGACTTGGAAGTGTCCATATTACAATTCCAGAAATACTATCGACGATATTAAATGGCCGAACAAATGAAGGTGTGTATACAACGATTATCTGGGATATTCGACTGCCGCGTGTGTTACTAGCATTGATTATTGGCGCAAATATTGCAATTTCAGGGGCGCTATTGCAGGCGGTAATGGGAAATCCATTAGCTGACCCAGGATTGACAGGTGTAACAAGTGGTGCTGCTGCCTTTGTGTTACTAATTATGTTAGCAAATCCAGAATTCACAAACTATATTCCGATAGCAGCATTTGTAGGAGGCTTACTTGCAGCAACAATTGTCTATGCATTAGCTTGGCGTCGTTCAGGTATTTCTCCAATTACCATTATTTTGTCAGGTGTGGCTGTTAATGCGCTAGGTGGCGGAATCATTGGTTTCCTATCCATTATGTATAGTGATCGTCTTCCATCTGCTGTGCAATGGTTAAATGGTAGTCTTGCCGCGAAGGGAAATGCTTCGTTACAAATGATTTACCCTTACGCAATTATCGGTTGGATAATTTCAATATTTGCTATCCGAAAAGCAAATATTATCCGATTAGGAGACCAAGTTGCAGTGAACCTCGGTGAAAATGTAACACGTATTCGTATTATGTTATCAATTTTAGCTGTATTTTTAGCTGCTATTTCAGTAGCGGCAATCGGCATGATTGGTTTTGTCGGCTTAATCGTTCCACATATGGCACGCATGCTTGTAGGCTCAGACTATAAGTACATGCTACCGATGAGTATGGCGATGGGAGCGATTGTATTACTTATTGCAGATACAGGTGGTCGGACATTATTTGCCCCACTAGATATTCCAGCGGGGATAATTATGGCTGTTATTGGTGGACCATATTTCTTATATTTAATGCGAAAGAAGGCGTTTTAATTGTTAAAAATTGAAGAGCTATCTGTCCGTTATGAGCAAAAAGAAGTTGTCCATAATTTTTCATTTGATGTCAAAAAAGGAGAGGTCCTATCCATTATCGGGCCGAATGGCTCTGGAAAGTCTACAATACTAAAGGCCATTGCACGTTTGCAGCCTTATAGTGGTGGGACAATTACCTTCGATGGCGAAAACATACGTCGACTTTCGTCTAAGGAAATTGCACAGAAAATGTGCATACTTAGTCAGCGAAATCAAGCACCAGCAGATATTTCAGTTCGTAATTTAGTCGCTTATGGTCGTTACCCACATAAAAAATGGTTTGAACGTTTAAATGCTGAAGATGAAGAAATCATTGATTGGGCATTAGAGAAAACGCAATTAATGCATTATCGAGATCAACCAATAGCAGCGTTATCTGGTGGAGAATCGCAACGCGCATGGATTGCGATGGCATTGACACAGCGACCACAAATTTTATTATTGGATGAGCCTACGACCTATTTAGATATTGCCCATCAACATGAAGTACTGGAATTAGTACGAGAGCTTAATCGTGAAATGGGGATGACGGTTGTCATGGTACTCCATGATCTAAATCAAGCATCTAGTTATAGCGACCAAATTGTCGTTGTAAAGGATGGATACCGAGCACAAATTGGTACACCTGAAGATGTGATGACAGAACAAATGATTCAGCAAATTTATCGGATGGAAGCGGAAATTCAATATGTATCATGGGATTCTGCTCCACGAATTCAATTAAAAAGTACTGTGAAGGCATAGGAGGAAATAGGATGCAAAAAGAAATGAACATGGACCAAATTAAACAAGATTATGAAACGTTTTTACAAGGTAAAAAAAGTTGTGTGCTTAGTCTTGTAGATGCAGAAGGTAAGCCGTTCAGCAGTACTACACCATTTGTTCGACTAAACGGGAAATTCTATGTTTACATTAGTCGAATCGCTGAGCATTTTAAATTAATGGAGCAGTCTCAATTTGTTGATTTAATTTGTGTGGCAGATGAGGCCGTGACAGCGAACCCATTTGCTACAGAGCGTGCACGTTGGCAATGTACACCAACTTTATTAGGTAATGAAGGCTATGAAGAAGTATTTGCATTATTCGATGAAGTGCATAATGCAAAAATGATGCAACTGTTACGCACACTTGATTTTTCATTATTTGAGCTAACGCCATTAGAAGGTCGTTACGTTGTCGGCTTTGGTAAAGCGTTTGATATTGATGTAACTACTGATGCATTAAAACATGTAGTAATTGATAAAAAATAGTATTTAATGGCTTTCCGCAAGGTGTAGCTAAAGTGAAGCCATGCCCGCGAAAAGTGTCTACTCGGCGCGGTAACCCGTAAACAAAATAGCCTGCACCTTATATGTACATCGTAAGCCCCACCACTTTTCTTTTCGTGGTGGGGCTTGTTATATTTAATAGATCTCTTTTGCACTATACAGCACATGGCATTTTCGAAAAACGAAAATACTGATGATGGCGCTAATGACTGTTGGTATTAACATGACGGACAATTTAGCAGCTACCATTGATAAATAGTAATGGATCGGAAAATTGATAGAAAAAATAAGTAATACATAAATGATCATTCTAAAGGACCGCATCCCTTTAGTTTCCTCTATATGATGTGAATAAAATTGCGCACAAACAAGCAAAATAGCGCAGCTAATATTGGCGAAATAAATAGCGAAATGTTCGTAGCTATCGCTATGGACGAAAAACGGTGAAAAATAAATAGGAGCGGATGTAATAAAAAGTAGTGCAATTAAGCCGTAACAATAAAGGTAATCCGCTTGTAACTGCATCTTTTTCGTTAAAGGAAGACTATTAACAAACAGTTCCCATTTCGCTTTATGATCTTGCGTATACATGCTTTCGACGATCGTCGCAGAAAAAATTAACGCAAACATGACGATAGAAGAGTTACTGAAAAAACGTAAGCTTACGAAAGTAATGGTCGCACTAATAGTTAGCACGATTAAAATATACCATTTTTGCATAGACAACCTATGCCATACTAAAGCTTCCATAGTGCATGCAACCTCCCTTCTAAAATTCCTTACGTTTATAGATTGCTGTTGAAATAAGAGATGATAACCATAAAATAAAAAGTCCGATAAAAGGTGCGAGATAGCTCAAATGTTGTAGTTTAGAAACAACTAGCAAAATATTTGCAAAGTACTTATCGAACAAACCGATAAGCAAGCCTGGAATAAAGCATAGGAAAATAAGAACGAATCTTCCTTTTATAGAGCCGAATTTTATATAGATTGGTAATAATAAAGCAAGCATACATAATGCTGCCGCAATAATAAGGTTAAATGTAAGGAAATAATTAGCTGTTTCCCAATTGTTGGTGAAGTGATTAATTATCAAAACAATAGGTAACGCAATAATCAATGCGATAAACATAAGAAAAAGGCCGAGCATGTATTTACTAAGGACAATTTCGCTCTTTGAAATGGGTAAAGTATTGGCATATTTATCAAAATCACATAGTTCATCATAAGTAAGAGCAGTGACTGCTTGAATAATTAGGAGAAATAAAATAAAGGGAAAAATAAAATATCCTTGCCCAAACACATTGGATATAAAAAGAATAGGTAAAAGATAAAGGACTTTTGTCTTTAATTGCCGTTGAATGGTCATTAAATCTTTCACTAGAAGAGCAGTCATAATTGAACACTACCTTTCACGTAAAATAGCATGATATCTTCTATAGTAGGCCTTTCAACGGTAAATGCTTCACTTATTTCATTTTTTAGAACAAGTACCTCAAGCCCGAAAGCGCCATTACGTTTACGGATAATGGCTTGCTCAGGTAAATCGCTTACTTCCTCTTTGTTGCCTTTGAAAATAGCGTAGTCATACAGCAAGATATCCTTGCTTTCACTAAACAAAATTTCTCCATTATGAATGAATGTTATATAATCCGCTATCTTTTCCAAATCACTCGTTATATGTGATGAAAATAAAATGCTATGTGTTTCGTCCTGCATAAAATCTAAAAATAAGTCGAGAATTTCATCACGTATAATGGGATCTAGTCCACTTGTCGGTTCATCTAAAATTAATAATTTAGGATGATGCGATAACGCTAATGCAATCGACAGCTTCATCCTCATTCCACGGGATAACTTCTTTACCTTTTTTCGCTCAGGTACTTTAAATTGAGCCAATCGCTCAAAATAATAGGTAGAATCCCATGTGTTAAATACTTTTTTCATGAATTTGTCGAGCTGCGTCGCATTAAGCGTTTCAGGTATGTGCAAGTCGTCGAAAACGACACCAATGTCGTTTTTTATCGCAAGCTCATGTTCGACAATATCTTTGCCGAAAAGAAAAATTTCGCCATATTCTTTTTTTAATAAATTGAGCATGCATTTAATGGTAGTTGACTTGCCTGCACCGTTCTCGCCAACAAAGCCCATAACAGTTCCTTGAGGTACTGAAAAACTAATATCCTTTAATGAGAAACCTGCAAAGCTTTTGTGTACATCGTGAATTTCGATGGCATTCATTTAGTGGTCCTCCTCTACAATTAACGAAAGTAAGTCTGCTAATTCCTCTTTTGTAAGCCCTGCAGTTTTAGCTGTTTTGACGGCTTTGTGCAAATGCTCCTCTACTTGACGCAATAATTCCTCACGAAGAAAGTCTTGGTTGCGTTCAGTGACAAAACTGCCCTTCCCAGCGACCGTTTCAATGAAGCCATCTCGCTCCAAATCTGCATAAGCCCGTTTTGTTGTCATAACGCTAATTTTAAGATCCTTTGCGAGTGCACGAATAGAGGGGAGTGCATCGCCAGCTTGTAATTTATTAGCTAAAATTGCCTCTTTTAGCTGTATAGTAATTTGCTCGTAAATTGGTTTATCACTCGCATTACTTAAATGGATATGCACCAATCTTCACCTCTCATTTTTCTAAAACTGTATATACACAATATACACAGTTCGGTCAAAAGTTGCAACATTGAAGTACTTTCAATATCGGGCACGATTTGCAAAAACTCGGCATATATTGGGTTAACGGCTCAAGGAGGGAGATGAGGCATGCTATTATCTGAAATGGTGGATAAAGAGTTAATTCAAGTTGAAGGTGGTGTACATTTTGGCATACTGGCCCACACAGAATGCCTATTAGATGTGCAAACAGGAAAGATACATGGATTTGAGATTATTAAAGAAAAATTACCATTCCAAAAGAAGAAAGTGAAAGTTAGCGAAATGATTCCATGGCATGAAATTATATTAATTGGGGAAGATCGTATTTTATTTAACAAAACAACGACGGTACAGTCCGAATTTTTACAGTGAGGTGAGCTTTTGGAAAACGAAAAATGGCTGGTGATCGGCGAGGACTCAAGATTGAAAGAATTAGCAACGATGCTACGTAGTCCTTCACGTACAGTATTCTATAAAAGAACTTCTGTTTGGAATGAGGAGTTAAATAAACTTGTTTTAGAGTTTCAGCCTAATAAAATTATTCTGCCTATACTTCCTTTGAAGATAGAAGTAGAACAATTATATGGCATATCACAAGTTAAGTTTTATACTGGGCGATTGACAATGCATTGGAAACAATTGCTTGAAAAAAATGAGACCAATTGTTATTTACAGCAAGAGTCCTTTATTTGGCAAAATGCAAGGTTGACAGCGGAGGGATTTATCGCAACGTTTTACGGACTCGAGCAGAAATGTATTTACGGACAAAACTTTACTATCGCAGGCTTTGGGCGCATCGCCAAAATGCTCGCTTCTTTACTTGTAAAAATGGGTGCTAATGTCCATATTGTTGCGCGTTCAGTGGTACAAGTGAGTGAAGCGAAAGCTTATGGCTATAAAGCGTCTGATTTAGATGATCGCAAATGGTCGGTACATGATGGTATTTTCATCAATACGATTCCTGCCAAATGGATTACAGAATCGTTTCAAGATTATGTGCCTGCCGTGTTATATGATTTAGCTTCAGAGCCAGGCTGCTTAGATATTGATGCTGACCAGTTACAGACATATGTACTATTGCCATCATTACCTGGGAAATACTTTGCACATAATGCGGCAGAAATTTTGTGCAAGGCAATAGAGGAGGAAGAAAATTGCTGACGGGTAAACGAATTGGTTTAGGTATTACGGCTTCACATTGCACGTATGAGGATGTTGTACCCAAAATTCAAAACTTTATCAATGCAGGGGCTACAGTTATCCCGATTATTACCCACTCGGTATTACATGCCGCGACACGTTTCGGTACAGGAGAAGAATGGATAGAAAAAATTGAGGCACTGACAGGAGAAAAAGTTATTTCTTCTATAAAAGAAGCAGAACCATTTGGACCATCCAACCCATTGGATGCAATGGTGATAGCGCCAATGACAGGTAATAGTATTAGCAAATTTGCCAATGCAGCGACAGATAGCCCTGTGTTGATGGCGGCAAAGGCAACGTTACGAAATGGTTCGCCTGTCGTTTTAGGCATTTCCACAAACGATGCGCTTGGACTTAACGGCATCAATATTATGAAATTGCTCAATTCAAAAAATATCTACTTTATCCCATTCGGTCAGGATTCTCCACATGGAAAACCGAATTCTTTAATAGCTGATTTTACTCAAATGGTCGAGACGGTTGATGCAGCAATTACGCATAAAAAACAATTACAGCCATTGTTGATACAATATTTCAAATAAATCATTAATTGCACACAATTTTCAGTATTTTTATGATACAATAGCACACATTATGGAACTTGTATTCAAGGAGAGATGACAGATGACTAAGCAGTTAACAGTTGCAGTTGTAGGGGCAACAGGAGCAGTAGGTTCAAAAATGATGGAACAGCTAATTAAACGAAAATTTCCAATAGGACACATTAAATTTTTAGCTTCTGCACGTTCTGCAGGAAAACCAATCGAATTTAATGGTAAGACATATACAATTGAAGAAGCGACACCAGAAGCTTTTGAAGGCGTCAATGTCGCTTTATTCTCTGCGGGTGGTTCTGTATCGGCAGTACTAGCGCCTGAAGCGGCAAAACGCGGGGCAGTAGTTATTGACAATACGAGCCATTTCCGTATGGATCCAGAGGTACCGCTAGTTGTACCTGAAGTGAATCGCGGCGATCTTGCTAAACATAATGGGATAATCGCAAATCCAAACTGCTCTACAATTCAAATGGTTGCAGCACTTGAACCAATTCGTGCGACATTTGGCTTAACGAAGGTATTAGTATCAACATACCAAGCAGTTTCTGGTGCAGGGATTTCTGCAATTGAAGAATTAAAAGCACAAAGCGCAAACTGGGATGCAGGTAAAGATGTAGAAGCAAATATTTTACCAAGTGGTGGCGACAAACGTCATTTCCCAATTGCTCGTAATGTCATTCCACAAATCGATAAATTTACAGACAATGGCTTTACATACGAAGAAATGAAAATGATTAATGAAACGAAAAAAATTATGCATGCACCAGAGTTAAAAGTGGCTGCTACTTGCGTACGTGTACCAGTCGTTTCAGGACATTCTGAATCTGTTTATATTGAAGTAGAAAAAGATACAACAGTTGAAGGGATTTTCGAAGTATTACGTCATGCACCTGGAATTGTTTTACAGGATGATATCGCAACACAAACTTACCCAATGCCAATTTACGCTGAAGGGGAAGATGCTACCTTTGTAGGACGTATCCGTCAAGACTTAGACAATAAAAAGGGATTCCATCTATGGATCGTATCAGATAATTTATTAAAAGGCGCTGCATTGAACTCTATCCAAATTGCAGAAGCAATGCTTGAGGATAACTTACTATAAGAGGGGTGTAAGGATGAATTTAGGTCGAATTGGAACGGCAATGATAACGCCGTTTAAGGAAGATGGTACGATTAATTATCCAGAACTAGAACGTATTATTAATTACTTAATAGATAATGGCACTGATTGCATTGTTGCATGTGGCACAACCTCCGAAAACCCAACTATGACCACAGAAGAAAAAATTGAAGTTGTAAGATTTACAGTAGAGAAAGTAGCAGGCCGTGTACCAGTTATTGCAGGTACAGGTGATAATGAAACGGCTTATTCTATTGCAATGACGCATAAAGCCGAAGAAAATGGTGCTGATGGTATTATGTTAGTAGCACCATATTATAATAAGCCAAATCAACGAGGGATTTACGCGCACTTTGAAACTATTGCAAAAGAAACTAGGCTGCCTGTAATGCTTTATAATGTACCGGGACGTACAGGTGTAAACGTAGCATATGAGACGTCAGTTGATTTAAGTAAAATTCCTAATATCTCTTGGATTAAAGAGGCGAGCGGGAATTTAGATCAAATGGGCGATATTATAGAAAACGTTGAAGCTGTTGATAATTTCTTTGTATATAGTGGAGATGACGGATTAACATTACCGTTGCTTGCAATAGGTGGCGCTGGTGTAATTTCAGTAGCGTCGCATGTTGTTGGAAATGATATGCAGCTAATGATTAAATTGTTTGAAGAAGGTAAACATCAACAAGCTGCAAAAATTCATAGAGCATTATTACCATTAGTACGTGCATTGTTTGCACAACCAAATCCTTCACCAGTAAAATACGCAATGACTAAATTAGGCTTTGATACATTAAATGTTCGTCTACCAATGGTAGAAATGACCGATGAAGAAAAAGCAAACTTTGATTTAGTATGGGAAACCTATCAAGAAAAAGCAAAAAGTTTTAGATAGTGATAGATGATACTATAGACAAACTCAGCAATAGGAGTTTGTCTATAGTTTTTTTACATTGCGATGCCATTCACTACGTAAAAATCCACTTTGCTTTCCGTGGGCACGTAGGAGTCTTCGTGGATTTTTACTTGATATTAAATATATAAATTGTCAGAATTCAGAATTGTTTGAGTGACTGGCACTACGTTTCTATGTAAAACCTACATTTTTAATTTGTGCAAAAGCCTTGCAAACCGTATAATGAAAATAAGTGGTTGCTGTTCGGGATATTTTTTAGGAGGAAACAAATTGACAAAAAAGAAAAATGAACTTATTCGCATCATTCCACTAGGTGGCGTGGGCGAAATCGGAAAAGCAATGTGCGTAGTAGAAATTGACGAAGAGCTATTTGTAGTAGATAGCGGTTTAATGTTCCCAGAAGACGAGATGCTGGGCATTGACATCGTAATTCCTGATATTACGTATTTAGAAGAAAACAAAGAGCGTGTGAAAGGGATTTTCTTAACACATGGTCACGAGGATGCTATTGGCTCGATTGCTTATATTTTACAAAAAGTGAAAGCGCCAGTGTATGGATCAAAATTAACGATTGCGCTCGCAAAAGAACATTTAAAGGAATTACCTGCACCACATCAGGTGAAGTTCTTTGAAGTAACAAACCGAAGCCGTATGAATTTTAATTCTACGTATGTAACATTCTTCCATACAACACATAGTATTCCCGATTCATTAGGGGTTGTGTTCCATACTTCTGAAGGGGCGATTGTTCATACAGGAGAGTTTAAATTCGACCAATCTGCGACAGGTAAGTTCAAGCCAGATTTAGCAAAAATGGCGCAGTTAGGTGAAGAAGGCGTATTTATTTTACTTTCTGAGTCTTGTGAAGCAGAGCGACCAGGCTATACGACATCTGAAATTGTGATTGAGGAACAACTATCAAAAACTTTCCATTCAGCACCAGGTCGTATTTTAGTAGCTGTATACGCATCGAACTTCATTCGTATTCAACAAGTATTAACGCAAGCTCAAAAATCATTCCGTAAAGTGGCGATTGTAGGAAAACCTTTAGAAAAAGCTGTTGATTTAGGTGTACAGTTAGGTTATTTAACGGTTGAAGAAGATACTATTATTCCTATCTCTGAGATACAAAAATATCAAGAAGAAGAAATTATTATTATCGCAACAGGTAATAGAGGCGAACCGCTAGATGCGCTTGAAAAAATCGTTCGCAAGCATCACCGAGATATTAAGATTAAACAAAATGATACAGTACTCATTACGTTTACTCCGTCTCCAGGCATGGAAGTACAAATGGCTAACACAATGAACTCCATTGCAAAAGCAGGAGCTGAAATTTTAACATCAAGCAAAAATGTCCATGTTTCTGGGCACGGCAGCCAAGAAGATTTAAAGCTAATGCTGAATTTAATGCAGCCAAAGTACTTTATCCCTGTTCAAGGTGAATATCGTATGCTTATTGCACACTCTAAGTTAGCTCAACAATTAGGGATGCAAAAATCACAAATTTTCATCGCCGATAAAGGTGATATTGTAGAATATAAAAATGGTAAAATGCGCATGAGCGGTCGTGTACAAGCTGGCAATGTATTAATTGACGGTATTGGTGTAGGCGATGTTGGAAACATTGTTTTACGTGATCGTAAATTACTATCACAAGATGGTATATTCATTGTTGTTGTCACATTAAACCGCGCACAAAAGAAAATCGCATCAGGTCCCGAAATCTTATCGCGAGGTTTTGTCTATGTACGTGAATCAGAGCAACTGATGGTGGAAGCATCGGAAATTGCGAAAAACGTCATTGAAAAATACGTTGGAAAAGATACATTTGAATGGACAAACATTAAGCAAGAAATTCGAGATACATTGAATACTTATTTATTCCAAAAAACGAAGCGCCGCCCAATGATTATCCCAATCATTATGGAATATTAAAATTTTAAATGACTATCTTTACGCACGTTGCTAATAACGTGACATTTACGTAGCATTGCCGATTGAATTTTCAAAAGGTTTGCTGAATGTCTAATATGAAAATACGACATTACCTATGCAAGTAACCTTTGAAAAAGGCCTTGCCCACTGGTGAAAGTTGTTTTTAGAGCAAGGTATGGAAAAGTAGCGAAGGAGAAAGGATTTTCTAGCCGATAATAACGGTGGAAAATCCTTTTTTTGAAATAATCGGGTTCTACATGATATTATTCGCTACATATATAGAATGGATTGCAAAAGAAGGTGAAAAAGATGGCAAGTAGTAAAAGAAGAAAAACAACAAAATCAAAACCAACATCTGACAAAAAAGAAATGCATCCACTCATGTACGAAATTTTAGGGCTCATCTTAATCGCAATTGCGGTCATTATGATTTTTGAATATGGCATGATTGGACGTATTTTACAAACAATTGCCATGTTCCTTTTAGGGAATTTACATTTTGCAGTGCCATTTATGCTGATATTTGTTGCATTGCTCCTAATGATTGGGCAGAAAAAAGTAAGCATGAAGGATCGACTAATTTTAGGGATGCTGTTAATTGTCATGAGCTTAACTATTTTTAGTCATGGGATTTTATTTGAGCAATTATCTAAATCAGGTGGGTTATTATCTGAGTCGGTTTTGAGAGAGTCGTGGCGAATATTAATTAATTCAGAGGGTGTGATTCATCGCAGTGATGCCCTTGGTGGCGGAATGGTAGGCGCCTTGTTATTTAGTGGCCTCCATGTATTATTTGAAGCGACAGGTGCGAAAGTAGTTGCTTGGGTTATTTTCTTTATCGGCTTAATTTTAGTGACGGGCAAGGCACTCGTTCCATATTTAGCTGAAAAAATGCCTGTACTTTTTGGGAAATGGCAAAAAAAACATAAAGAAAAGAAAAAAAATACGCCAAAGAAACCAAAACGTCGCCGTTCAAGAGCAGAAAGTACGGCCGACGAAGTTGCGGCTGTTGACCATGCCCATGATGTACATGAAGAAGAAGAGATTTCTCATGAGCCTATCATCTCAGCCTTTACACAAAATGTATCACATGAACGAGAAGAAACGCTGCCAATAGCTGAGAACGTGGAAGTGGAAGAGGGAGAAAGCATGGATGACGTCCATATTGGCAGTGCAGATGCTGTAGAAAATGCAGATTATCAGCTACCCTCATTCAATCTTTTGCAAATGCCTCCTCAGCATGACCAGAGTGGTGAATATTCCGTAATTCAAGCAAATGCGAAAAAGTTAGAGCAAACATTGCAAAGTTTCGGAGTGAAGGCAAAAGTGACGCAAGTCCATTTAGGACCTGCGGTTACGAAATATGAAATATTGCCAGATATCGGCGTAAAAGTAAGTAAAATAGTTAACCTTCAGGACGACCTAGCTTTAGCACTTGCAGCGAAGGATATTCGTATGGAGGCACCGATTCCTGGTAAATCGGCAATTGGTATTGAAGTACCAAATAGTGAGGTAGCAATTGTGACATTGCGAGAAGTGCTGGAATCAAAGGATGGAGCGAAACCAGATGCATTGTTACAAGTAGCGCTTGGCCGTGATATTACTGGACAAGCCGTGTTAGCAGAGCTTAATAAAATGCCGCACTTACTTGTAGCGGGTTCAACGGGCAGTGGGAAAAGTGTGTGTATAAATGGCATTGTGGTATCCATACTAATGCGAACAAAGCCACATGAAGTGAAACTGATGATGATTGACCCTAAAATGGTGGAATTGAATGTTTATAACGGGATTCCACATTTGTTAGCGCCAGTTGTAACCGATGCTCGAAAAGCGTCACAAGCACTTAAAAAAGTAGTATCGGAAATGGAACGACGCTATGATTTATTTTCACATACGGGTACTCGAAATATAGAAGGCTATAATGGCCATGTCCAAAAAGTAAATGAGCAAACAGAGGAAAAGCATCCGAAGTTGCCGTATATCGTTGTGATTGTCGATGAGTTAGCAGATTTAATGATGGTAGCCTCAAATGACGTCGAGGATTCCATTACACGTTTAGCGCAGATGGCTCGTGCAGCAGGTATTCATTTAATTTTAGCGACTCAAAGACCAAGCGTTGATGTTTTAACGGGTGTTATTAAGGCAAACATTCCTTCACGAATAGCATTTGCTGTGTCATCAGCGATTGATTCGAGAACAATTTTAGATATGGGTGGGGCAGAACGTTTGCTTGGCCGTGGCGATATGTTATTTTTACCTGCGGGTGCTTCTAAACCTAAACGAGTACAAGGGGCATTTTTATCTGATCAGGAAGTTGAAGCAGTTGTTGATTTTGTTATAGAACAACAAAAAGCGCAGTATCAAGAAGAGATGATTCCGAGTGAAGAAGAAACAATTTTAGAAGAAACAGATGAATTATTTGACGAGGCAGTCCAATTAGTTGTCAATATGCAGACAGCTTCGGTGTCCATGCTACAGCGTCGCTTCCGTATTGGCTATTCTCGCGCTGCTCGCATCGTCGATCAGATGGAACAACGCGGTATTGTCGGGCCTCCAGAGGGCAGTAAGCCTCGCCAAGTACTTATCCATCAGTACGATAACTAATTCCTGAAAAAGGAAAAGTAATCATTTTTTTCAGTATTTATGTCCAAATGTTTGCAACAAAAAGAAGGAAAAAATGATTTCTATAATTGATTTTGCTTAAAATAGTTTATTTCATTCTGCAAAAATGTTATATTTATGAACGATTAGTAGGAATGTTGTACATCAGATGTCTGATCTCTGATTTTGGTGGTGATTTATGTGACTATAAAAGCAGATCATCGTCATCTCTATCTTCAAGTAATTGATCGTTTAAAGTCTGACATTGAGACGGGCGTTTTTAAAGAAAATGAAAAACTTCCTTCAGAGTTTGAATTATCGAAATCACTAGGGGTAAGTCGAGCAACACTTAGGGAAGCGCTTCGACTGTTGGAAGAGGAAAATGTGATTGTGCGTCGACATGGGGTTGGTACTTTTGTAAATCCTAAGCCGTTGTTTACTTCAGGCATCGAGCATTTATCTAGTATTTCTTCTATGATCGAAACAGCAGGTATGGAACCAGGGTCTCGTTTTTTAAAGGCAACGGAGAATATCCCTTCTGATGAAGATTTAAAACGCTTCCAATGTGATGGCGAGGATAAAATACTCACGATTGAACGTGTCAGAACTGCGGATGGTGAGCCAGTAGTTTATTGTATAGACAAATTACCAGCCAGCTTCCTGCCTACTGACTTTGTTGACAAAAAAGAAGTTTCACTTTTCTCTGCACTTGAACAATCGGGTAAAATTCATGTTGCCTATGCTGTAACTTATATTGATCCAGTCGGGTATCATGAACAAGCATCACCGATATTAAATTGTGGTCGTGAAACTGCTCTTTTAGTATTGAAACAGCTCCATTATGATGATAATGATCAAGTAGTGCTGTATTCAAAAAATTATTTCCGAGCTGATAAATTCAGCTTCCATGTAGTACGTAAACGGGTGTAGAACATTTCTAAATTATTTTCCTGCTAATTACAATACCTCGGGGGGTTAACAAAATGAAAAAACGTAAATTTGGTTTAGTATTATCTTCAGTTTTAGCTGCAAGTGCAATTTTAGGTGCATGTGGTGCGAAAGACGAAGAAAAACCTGCAAAAGACAATGCGGCATCAGGAGACAAAAACACTGAGGAAACTTTCTCAGTAGGTATGGTTACTGACGTAGGTGGCGTTGATGACAAATCATTTAACCAATCTGCTTGGGAAGGTGTTCAAGCTTACGGTAAAGAACACAACCTAAAAAAAGGTGATGGATTCGACTACTTACAATCAGCTTCTGACGCTGACTATGAAACAAACTTAAACAACTTAATTCGTCGTGACTTTAACTTAGTATTCGGTATTGGTTTCATGATGGCTGATGCAATTGAAGCAGTAGCAACTGAAAACCCAGACAATCATTTTGCATTAATCGATGCTGAAGTAAAAGACGAAAACGTTGTATCTGTTCTTTTCAAAGAGCAAGAAGGCGCATTCTTAGCGGGTGTAGCTGCTGCTAAAATGTCTAAATCAGGTAAAATCGGTTTCGTAGGTGGCGTAGATATTCCAGTAATCAATCGTTTTGAAGCTGGTTTCGTTGAAGGTGCTAAAGCTGTTAACCCTGATATCGAAATTCAACGCAACTATACAGGTGCATTTGACAAAGCGGATCTTGGTAAAATCGCTGCAAACAGCATGTACTCTTCAGGCGTAGATATTATCTTCCACGCTGCTGGTGCAACTGGTAACGGTGTATTCTCTGAAGCTAAAGAACGTAAAGCAAAAGATCCTAATGCCAATGTTTGGGTAATCGGTGTAGACGCTGACCAATACGATGAAGGTAAAGTAGATGATAAAACAAACATTACTTTAACTTCTATGTTAAAAGGTGTTAACGAAGCAGTAGTAGATATTTCAAACAAAGCGAAAAATGGTGAATTCCCAGGTGGTACAACAGTTGTTTACGGTCTAGCTGAAGACGGCGTTAAACTTGCTGACTCTCGTGGTGCAATTCCAGCAGACGTACAAGCTGTTATTGACGAATATAAAGAAAAAATTGCTAGCGGTGAAATCGTAGTTCCAGAAAAAGTGGAAAAATAATTCATCTCTGAATCATCATAAGGGCTTTACAACTGCCCTTATGATGATTTTTCAATCTATCGTTATATTTAGACTATTTGTAATACTCTGTTGGATATATTTTATTTTTATATTATTTTTCCATATTAAAATAAGATTATTATATTATCGTAAGCTTAAGATAATGATGGTACCAAGTTAATAGAAGAAAGGTTTCTAACGATGACCTTTCCTGTATTAATTTATATTTCTGTTAGAAAATGCCTTACCTTTAGGTGGGGTTCAATACAGGTGTTTTTTTATTTTAAGAAATTGCAACGCTTTTGAACTATGCTAAACCTTAGGCTGTATTGCAATAGAGGCAGGTAGAAATACACTAGAGTACAATTGTTTTAGAGAAAATTGCCTATAAGGGAGTGACAATATTGGAATACGTGATTGAAATGCTTGGAATCCGCAAAGAATTTGGTGATTTCGTAGCAAATAATAACATCACCCTCCAACTAAAAAAAGGCGAAATCCATGCACTATTAGGAGAAAATGGTGCAGGTAAATCGACTTTAATGAACGTCCTTTTTGGTCTGTATCAGCCAGAAGGTGGAGAAATTCGTGTTCGTGGGAAAGCTGTTAAAATTACAAACCCGAATGTTGCCAATGATTTAGGGATTGGCATGGTGCATCAACACTTTATGTTGGTGGAAAACTTTACAGTAACAGAAAACATTATTTTAGGTTCAGAGCCTACTAAGATGGGCGTAGTCAATATTAAAGACGCGGCTAAAAAGGTGCAAGCGCTTTCTGAGAAATATGGTTTAGATGTAGATCCAAATGCTAAAATCGAAGATATTACAGTTGGTATGCAGCAACGTGTGGAGATTTTAAAAACACTATATCGTGGTGCAGAAATATTAATTTTCGATGAACCGACTGCTTCTTTAACGCCACAAGAAATTACAGAGCTAATTCAAATAAAGCGTCGACTAATCGCTGAAGGTAAATCGATTATATTAATTACGCATAAGCTGAAAGAAATTATGGATGTTTCTGACCGCGTAACAATTATTCGTAAAGGTGAAGGCATTGGGACGGTTGTTACAGAAGAGACAAACCCTAATCACTTAGCTGAGTTAATGGTTGGACGTCAAGTTGAGTTTAAAACAGAAAAAATCGATGCGAATCCAACTGATGAAGTACTGACAATTGAGAATTTAGTCGTAACTGACTATCGTAATATCGATAAAGTAAAAGGTCTTAACCTCAATGTACGTAAAGGTGAAATTGTTGGTATCGCTGGTATCGATGGCAATGGTCAATCGGAGTTAATCGAGGCTATTACAGGCTTGCGTAAAGTGAAAAGCGGTCTCGTGAAGTTTAACGGCAAAGATGTAACAAACATGAAACCACGTAAAATTACTGAACAGGGTGTTGGACATATCCCACAAGACCGTCATAAGCATGGTTTAGTATTAGATTTCCCAATTGGTCATAATATTGTACTTCAAACATATTACCAATCGCCAATTGCAAAAGGCATTGTTATGGATTATAAGAAAGTTTCAGAAAAAGCGAATCAAATTATTAAAGAATACGATGTACGTACAGGTAATGGCGAAATGACGCCTGCACGAGCGCTATCAGGTGGTAACCAGCAAAAAGCGATTATTGGTCGTGAAATTGACCGAGATCCTGACTTATTAATTGCTGCACTACCGACACGTGGACTTGACGTAGGGGCAATTGAATTTATTCACTCTCGACTAATTGAGCAACGTGATAAAGGAAAAGCCGTATTATTAATTTCATTTGAATTAGATGAAGTAATGAATGTTTCCGACCGTATCGCTGTTATTTATGATGGTCAAATTGTGGATGAATTAAATCCAAAAGAAACAACAGAGCAAGAGCTTGGTCTATTAATGGCGGGACAAAGTAAAAAAAATAGCACAAATATAGCGAAGGAGGGGAACGACTAATGTCAAATCGCGTCATTAATATACTCGTTCCTATCATCTCTATTATTATCGGTTTAATTGTAGGTGCTATCGTAATGGTAGTCAGCGGCTATGATCCTATATTAGGATATAGTGCACTTTGGACAGGTATTTTTGGAGATTCATATTCTATAGGGAACACGATCCGTCAAATCACACCATATATTTTGGCAGGTCTTGCGGTAGCATTTGCCTTCCGTACAGGGTTATTCAATATCGGTGTTGAAGGTCAATTAATTTTAGGTTGGCTTGCAGCAGCATGGGTAGGCTATGCTTTTGATTTACCAAAAATTATTCACTTACCATTAGCGTTGCTAGCAGCAGCGGCGGCGGGTGCATTTTGGGCCTTTATTGCAGGTTTCTTAAAAGCGAAATTTAAAGTTCATGAAGTAATTGCGACAATTATGTTAAACTATACAGCGCTTTATATTGCAAACGCTGTAATTAAAAAATTGTCAGATGGAAGCTTTAAAACAGAACGTGTCCTTGAATCCGCTTCATTACGTTCTCCGTTTTTAAGAGAGCTTACAGACAACTCAAGTCTTCACTATGGGATCCTAGTTGCACTTCTTATGGTAGTTGTAATGTGGTTCATTTTAGAAAAAACAACACGTGGTTATGAGCTAAAAGCAGTAGGCTTTAACCAAAATGCAGCAGATTATGCTGGTATGAGTGTCAATAAAAATGTCATTTTAGCTATGACAATTTCAGGTATGTTTGCAGGTCTTGGCGGTGCGATGGAGGCGCTTGGTACATTCCAAAATGCATCTATTAAAGCTGGCTTTACAGGTATTGGTTTTGACGGTATTGCCGTTGCCTTACTTGGTGCCAATACACCACTTGGCGTAGTATTTGGGGCTTCTTTATTTGGCTCACTAAAATACGGTGCTCTTAACATGCCGAATGCTGCAGGAATTCCTGAGGAAATTGTGTCTATCATTATTGCCTTAATTATCTTCTTTGTAGCATCAGGTTACGTCATTCGGGTTGGATTACAAAAGTTAAGTAAGAAAAAGGAGGGACAATAACATGAGCTTTTTAGAAATGTTATATTTCATCATCCCTTCTGCAATCCTTTATGCGACACCATTAATTTTCACTGCTATTGGTGGTGTATTCTCTGAGCGTTCAGGTGTTGTTAACATCGGGCTAGAAGGTTTAATGATTGTCGGCGCATTTGTTGGTATTTTTGTCAATTTAGAGTTTGCAGCACAATTAGGTTCTGCAACAGTATGGGTAGCTATGCTGGCGGCTGTTATTGTAGGTGGAATCTTCTCCTTGCTACATGCGGTGGCATCTATCTCTTTCCGTGCCGATCAAACGGTATCAGGGGTAGCAATCAACTTACTTGGTTTAGCTGTTACTGTATTCTTAGTAAAATTGATTTATGATAAAGGTCAAACAGATATGATTGACCAACCAATCCGTCGATTTGGCATTCCATATTTAGAGGATATTCCGTTCTTTGGACGTTTATTATTCCATGATGTCTATAGCACATCGATTTTAGCCTTTGCTGTGGCAATAGGTGCTTGGTTTGTTATTTATAAAACACCATTTGGACTACGCTTACGTGCAGTAGGGGAACATCCAATGGCTGCAGATACAATGGGTGTTAAAGTTAATAAAATGCGTTATATTGCCGTAGTGATTTCAGGAGCACTTGGTGGTCTTGGTGGTGCGGTTTATGCGCAAACAATTACACATGATTTTTCTCACGCAACAATTGCTGGTCAAGGGTTCATGTCACTTGCGGCCATGATCTTTGGTAAATGGCATCCAATTGGTGCACTTGGGGCAGCATTGTTCTTTGGTTTAGCGCAAACATTAAGTATTGCAGGGAACCAAATTCCATATGTGCAAGAAATCCCAGCAGTATATTTACAAATATTACCTTACGTGTTAACGATTTTTGCGTTAGCAGGATTTATTGGTAAAGCAAATGCACCAAAAGCAAGTGGTCAACCATATATTAAAGGCAAACGATAAGTCTAAGACAGCATGTTTATTCGTCGAATTACTAGACAAAGTCGAAAGAAATGAAGCGAGTAAACAAAAGACTGGGCAATCAAGCCCAGTCTTTTGCCTTATACAAATAACAATTGACAAGCTTATTTTCACTTTCCTCATACATACTTTGGATTCTTTTTGCAATTATAGACAATAGACATGTATAGTATTTGTAGTACATTGTTATATTAAGAAAGATAGGAGGGTTTCATATGTTTAAAACAATACCTTTTGCAAAAGGTGTCAATTTGCATATCCGACAAACGACCCAATTTAAAACAGTAAATTTCTCAATTAAATGGAGAAGAGCATTAACGGCCAAATGTGCGTCTGAGCGTACGGTGTTAACAAATGTATTGCAACACAGCAATGCAAAATATACAACAACTGCCGCATTTCGTAGTTTTTTAGATGACCTATACGGGACAGTATTGTATTTTGATACATCGAAGCGCGGTAACGAGCATACGGTATTGATGAATATGGAAACCGTAAATGATCAATATTTGGCTAATACAAGTGTCTTAAATGACGTGCTTGGTGTCATGCATGCGGCAATATTTGAGCCGAATTTAGAAAATGGTGTATTTAAAGAATCAATCGTAGAACGTGAAAAGAAAATGGTTATCCAACGTATTGAATCCATTTTTGACGACAAATCTCGTTATGCACAAATGCGTCTGCAAGAAATATTACGCCCAAATGAGCCAGCTTCTATTTCAGCAAACGGTACAGTAGAAGACATTCATCATATCACACCGTCCTCGCTGTTGGCAGCCTACGAATCAATGCTAACGACGGACAAAATTGATATTTATGTTGCAGGTGACATCAATGAGGATGAACTTGTGGCAAAATTAAAAGAGGCACTGCCTTTTAAGGACCGTATTCCTGAGGAAATCCCAGCTGTATCGCCACAACAACACCCACAAAATGATTATGTTCGTGAACAGCAAGAAATGAAACAAGGTAAGCTGCATATAGGGTTTAGTACTCCAGTACGATTTGGTGATGCAGATTTTGCGAAAATGCAGATTTTTAACGGTATTTTCGGTGGTTATCCGCATGCCAAGTTATTTATGAATGTTCGAGAAAAAGAAAGTCTTGCGTACTATGCTTCTAGCTCCTATGCATCACATTACGGCTTATTATTCGTTGTGTCAGGTATTGAGGCCAAAAATGAAGAAAAGGCATTCAATCTGATTAAAGAGCAACTGGCTGTGATGCAAGCAGGGCAAATTACAGATTTAGAGTTAGAACAAACAAAGGCGATGTTAACGAACCAGTTAAAAGAATCCCTTGATTCAGCGCGTGGTCAAATTGAAATTTTTGACCAATATAAAGATTTGCCTGAAGAGTTCTCTGTTGAAGCATGGGCAACTAAATGGCGTGCTGTCACGAAAGAAGATGTAATCGAAATGGCGAAGCAAGTGCAGTTAGAAGCGGTCTATTTCTTATCAGGAAAGGAGCAAGCTGCACAATGAAAACAATTGAATTCAAACAATTAGATGAAACACTTTACTATGAAAAATTAGAAAACGGACTAGATGTTTATATTCTGCCGAAAAAAGGATTTTCAAAAACATTTGTCACGTTCACAACGAAGTACGGCTCGGTCGACCGTACATTTGTCCCACTTGGTGAAACGGATAGCATTACTGTGCCAGATGGAATTGCACACTTTTTAGAGCATAAAATGTTTGAAAAGGAAGACGGAGATGTATTCCAAAAATTTAGTGAATACGGTGCATCAGCCAATGCATTTACTTCCTTCACTCGAACTGCCTATTTATTTTCATCCACAGATAATATCTATAAAAGCACCGAAACTTTATTAAATTTTGTCCAAGAACCTTACTTTACTGAAGCTACTGTAAATAAGGAAAAGGGCATTATTGGTCAGGAAATTACAATGTATGATGACCAACCTGATTGGCGACTATACTTTGGTACGATTGAAAATATGTATCATCATCACCCTGTAAAAATTGATATTGCGGGCACAATCGAATCTATTGACGGCATTACGGCTGATCATTTATACACGTGCTACAATACGTTTTATCATCCGTCTAATATGTTGTTATTTGCAATTGGTGCTGTTGATCCAGAAGAGATGATGGCGTTCATTCGCGAGAACCAAGGTAAAAAAGAGTTTCCAGAGCCAACACCTATACAACGCTTCTTTGATGAAGAGCCAACAGATGTTGCCATTAAAGACCGTACATTACACATGGATGTTCAAAAACCAAAGGTGTATATCGGTTTGAAGGCGAGAGAAACGAATTTATCTGGTCGTGAAATGTTAAAACATGAGCTATCAGTTCAAATTGCTTTAGAGCTTATTTTTGGGCGAACTTCTAATTTTTATGAGCGTGTATATGATGAAGGCTTGATTGATGAATCGTATGCATTTGATTTTACTTTAGAAAAAGGTTTTGGCTTTGCGTTAATTGGTTCAGATTCTACAGAACCAGATGTATTGGAAAAAGCGATTAAAGCCGAATTAGAAAAATACGAAAAAAGCGCACAATTTGCAAGTGAAGACTTAGAACGCATTAAGCGTAAAAAAATAGGCTTCTTCTTACGTGCATTAAATTCAATTGAATTTATTGCGAACCAATTTACGCGTTATTCGTTTAATGAAATGAATTTATTTGATGTAGTACCTGTTTTAGAAGAGTTAACAATTGAAGACTTAACGAAAGCGTTTGCGTCTATTCAAGGTGAGTCTCAACAAACTGTATTTAAAGTTTTACCAACAGAGAAGGGCGCCTAGTGAAAAAGTTTGCCCTTATATTAGGTGCATCAGGTGAGATCGGTCGTGCTATTTGCCACAGCTTGGCAGAGGACGGCTGGTCTCTCTATGTGCATTATTCAAACAATGAGCAAATGGCTCAAACATTATGTGATTCCCTTGTAAGCCATTTTCCTGCTCAGGAATTTATGCTTGTACAAAGTGATTTTACAAGTATAACAGCGGCGCAAGTGTTAGCTGCCCAAATATTTAGCGTACAGGCAATTGTTTTTGCTAATGGTCAAGCGCATTATTCCTTGCTGGAAGACACAACTGTAGAAGATATGGATGCATTATGGCGTGTTCATGTGCAAAATCCAATGCATTTAACGGCTTTATTATCTCCGAAACTACGTACTCATGATGTGAGCTATGTACTTTTTATCGGCTCTATTTGGGGCGAGGCAGGTTCTGCGGGTGAAGCACTATATGCAACGGTAAAAGGCGCACAGCATGCTTTTGTGAAGTCCTATGCTAAAGAGGCTGCATTGTCTCGCATTCGTGTGAATGCTATTGCGCCAGGTTTTATTAATACTTCAATGAATAGCCATTTAAGTGAAGAGGAAATGCAATATATTTTAGATGAGATTCCTTTAGGATTTGTCGGTCAAACAAAGGATGTAGCGGAGATGGTTCGGTTTTATCTATCAGGTAAAGCAGACTATGTGACAGGACAAATCATCCGATTAAATGGTGGCTGGTACATATAATTTTTCTTTTTGCACATACTACATGTGTAAAGGAGGAGGAAACATATGACCATTTTAGAAAACTGGCAAAAATGGACATCTTTTTTAGGACAAAACGTAATGCAAGCTGAATCAAGCGGTATGCCGAAGAAAATGATTCAACAGGCTGCTGTCCAAATCGGTGAGTATTTGGCGACTAATGTCGATCCTAAAAATGAACAAGAGCGAGTGCTGTCGGATTTATGGGGCGTTGCCTCTGATGATGAAAAACATGCATTGGCGAATTGTGTCGTAAAACTTGTGCAAAATAAACATGTGCAATAAAAAAAGAGGAGAGCTAATCTCCTCTTTTTTCTATTAAAAATCGATATTAGTACGGAAAAGGGAACGTATGTAAGTCTATTTCCAATACTACCAAAAAAAATTAGTAAGAATTTAAAAATAACGCTATAATTCCATGTATTCTAACTTTCCATTACATAAAAAATCAGCTATGATGGAACTTATAAAAGATTTTTTACGTTAACTAATAGGAAGGGAACGAGTGTGTTTGAGCGATTGGTACTTTGAATATGAAATTCAGGTGAATCGCCCTGGATTATTAGGAGATATTGCTTCACTTTTAGGGATGCTTCGAGTCAATATTATATCAATAAATGGTGTCGATGAAGATCGACGTGGTATGTTAGTGCATACAGACAATGATGAAGCAATTGAGCGTTTTCGTACAATTGTTTCGACAATGGAACATATCCACGTTACTAAATTTCGACAACCTAAACTCCGTGATCGTTTAGCTATCAGGCATGGTCATTATATTCCACGAGATGCAGACGAAAAAAATACTTTCCGCTTTGTACGAGATGAACTAGGGATTTTAGTGGACTTTATGGCAGAACTCTTTAAAAAGGAAGGTCATAAGCTCATTGGAATACGTGGGATGCCTCGGGTTGGTAAAACAGAATCTATTGTTGCGGCAAGTGTTTGTGCCAATAAAAAATGGATTTTCTTATCGTCTACAATGATTAAGCAAACTATTCGTAATAAACTCGCAGGCGATGAATTCAGTGACAATAATATTTTTATATTGGACGGTATTGTTACAAGGCGTTCGGAGGATGAGCGACATTTGCAACTAGTACGTGAAATGATGAATATGCCATCTATTAAAGTAGTAGAGCATCCTGATATGTTTGTTCAGCATTCTGAATATAAGATTGAGGATTTTGATTATATCATTGAACTACGTCATCACCCAGATGAAGAAATTACTTATGAAATAATGGAAAAAAATCATATGATGTCCGAATCCGATTCATTTGGAGGATTTAATTTTTAATTTGATATTAAAGTAGGTGTTATGAGTGGCAGAATTAGGTACTCGACTGAAAGAGGCGAGACTGTCTAAAGGCTACAGCTTAGACGATTTACAGGAAATAACAAAAATTCAAAAACGTTATTTAGTAGGTATTGAAGAAGGCAATTATTCCATTATGCCAGGTTCGTTTTATGTACGAGCATTTATTAAACAATATGCTGAAGCTGTTGGGTTAAATCCAGAGGAAATTTTAGAGACGTATAAAAGCGAATTACCAGGCACAAAGAACGACCAAGTAAGCCAATCGATGACTCAAACTTCAACTAGAAGAAAAGTTTCAAAAAGCCCTTCAAATAAAATGATGGAGGCTATGCCCAAAGTCATTGTCGGTTTATTTATTATCGTAATCATTGTTGCAATTTGGGTTCTTTTACAATCAAAAAGTAAAACAGGAACAAATGAATATGATGATACAACACCAGTAGTGGAGTACGATAAAAAACCAAAACCAATTGATAGTGAAAAAGATAAAGCCGAAGAAGATAAAAAGGCACAAGCAGATGCGACGAAAGAGCAAACAGATAAAACACCAGATGAAGATAAAACCGATAAAACTGAAGAAGATGTTAAGCAAACGATTTCAGCAGGAACAATCGAATCAGATGGTGCTACAACATCTTATACGTTAACAGGTGCTGATACATTTAAAATTCGCATTGAAGTATCAGGTCCTACTTTTATTGGTATTCGCGACCAACAACAACAAGAATTACTAGCAGATACGCGTGTTTATAACGCAGGTGAAGTTGTTGAGTTTGATGCAACAGCACAAAACTATGCGCGTATTCGTTTAGGCAATTCAACTCAAGCTAAGGTTTATATTAATGACGAACTTTTAACGTACGCACAGCAAATCGTAACGCAAAATATTGTCGTCAATTTCAATAAAGAACAGTAGTCATCCTATCGATGACTACTTTCTTTCATCATGAAAGGTGTTAGAAAAATGAACATTCCAAATAAAATTACCATTTCACGTATCTTACTTATTCCGTTCTTTGTCATTGTTATGATGTTTGATTTCGGCTGGGGAACAATGAACTTATTTAGTGCAGAAATGCCAGTCCATCATTTTGTAGGAGCTCTTATTTTTATCATTGCATCAACGACGGATTGGGTAGATGGTTACTATGCGAGAAAGTATAATCTTGTAACGACATTTGGTAAATTTTTAGATCCTTTAGCGGATAAATTACTTGTCTCTGCAGCGTTTATTTTAATGGTAGAGCTTGGTATGGCACCAGCTTGGGTGATTATTGTTATTATTAGCCGTGAATTTGCGGTAACAGGTTTACGTTTAATTCTTGCAGGTGGCGGAGAAGTCGTAGCGGCGAATCAGCTTGGTAAGATTAAAACATGGGCACAAATTGTAGCTATTGCAGCTGCTCTTTTACACAATACAATTTTTGTGATTTTCGGTATCCCATTTGATACAATAATGCTATATATTGCATTGTTCTTTACACTTTGGTCTGGATGGGATTATTTCTATCTAAATCGACGTGTATTACTTGAGTCTAAATAAGAAAGGTCTTGTGAATCATGAATGCTGAAATCCTGGCAGTTGGCTCAGAGTTATTACTTGGACAAATTTCAAATACAAATGCGAAATTTATTTCTAATCAGCTTTCTGAATTAGGCATCAATGTCTATTATCATACGGTTGTTGGGGATAATTCAAAACGTTTAGAGGAAGCAATCACTATAGCGGAATCGCGCGCTGATCTTATCATTTTTTCAGGTGGTTTAGGTCCTACAAAGGATGATTTAACGAAGGAGACCATTGCTCGTCATCTTGGGCTAGATCTTGTTATCGATCAAGTTGCATTGTCATACATTGAGCAATTTTTTGCAAAACGAGGCATCGCAATGACAGAAAATAATCGTAAGCAGGCGCTAGTATTAGCAGGTAGTGAGGTGCTAGCTAATCATCATGGTATGGCTCCAGGGATGATATTGACAAAGGATAAACGTACCTACATTTTACTTCCTGGGCCTCCAAAAGAGCTGGAGCCAATGTTCCAATTCGAAGCGAAGCCAAAGCTTGGCACAATGTTAAATGATGGCGGTGTCATCGTGTCTCATGTAATGCGCTTTTATGGCATTGGAGAAGCCGAGCTAGAAGTGCGTGTGCAGGATATATTAGATTCACAAACAAATCCGACAGTTGCTCCACTAGCTGCTGACGGAGAAGTAACTTTACGTGTCACAGCTAAGGCGCCATCACAACAGGAAGCTCAACAGCTGATTGCTGGTAAAGTGTCGGAGATTCGTGCTATTGTAGGAGACTTCCAATATGGCATTAATGATGATTCACTTGCCTCAAAAACGGTAGAAATGTTGCAAGATAATAATTTAACGATTTCTGCAGCCGAAAGCTTAACAGCAGGCTTATTTCAATCAGAGCTAGCTGAGATTCCAGGTGTTGGCAATTCACTTATCGGAGGCGTAGTTACCTATACAGAAGATGCTAAAGTAAAGCAGCTCGGTATCGACCAACAACTATTAGATACTTATGGTATTGTTAGCAGTGAATGTGCTGCGGCAATGGCTAGCGCCGTGCGGGAAAGATTCGGCACGAATATTGGTATTGGGTTAACAGGAGCGGCTGGTCCTACAGCACATGACCATCAGCCAGTTGGCACTGTCTGGATTGGGATTGCTATCGGTGATGAAGAGCCAATAACATATTTACTGCATTTATCAGGTATGCGCAATACCAATCGTTTACGTGCAGTTAAATTTACATTCCATTATTTAATGCAGCAATTAGAAGAACGAGGTTATAGAAAACGCTTTTAATTTGCCGCAGCAAGAATGATATAAAAAATGCATGTAGTTCAGGACTAAGGTGCAACTATTGCTGAGCAGTATGTATGATTGAAAACATGTAGCGCAATTATGATTAGCATAATTGTTTATAGTTGAAAATGGGAATTTGGGTAGGAAAAACTTATCCAAATTTTTATTTTTGATTAAAATCGAATAAATGTTCGCTTTTTTCTTGCGTGTTCTCAAAAAAACAAGTATAGTAGAGATAGACAATAACAGTGAACAGTTTTCGAAGGAGGAAAATAAATGAGTGATCGTAAAGCAGCCTTAGAACAGGCGTTAAAACAAATTGAGAAGAATTTCGGTAAAGGCTCTATCATGAAGCTAGGCGAAAAAACAGATTTAGAAATTGCTACTTCTTCTAGTGGTTCGCTAGCGCTTGATGCAGCATTAGGTGTTGGTGGATATCCACGTGGACGTATTATTGAAGTATATGGTCCAGAATCATCAGGTAAAACAACAGTTGCGCTACATGCTATTGCGGAAGTACAAGCTAAAGGTGGACAAGCAGCATTTATCGATGCTGAGCATGCATTAGATCCGATTTATGCTCAAAAATTAGGCGTTAATATTGATGAGCTTTTATTATCACAACCAGATACGGGTGAGCAAGCGCTTGAAATTGCAGAAGCTTTAGTACGTAGTGGTGCTATTGATATTATCGTTATTGACTCTGTTGCAGCACTAGTACCAAAAGCTGAAATTGAAGGTGACATGGGTGACTCTCACGTTGGTTTACAAGCTCGTTTAATGTCTCAAGCATTACGTAAGCTTTCAGGTGCTATCAATAAATCAAAAACAATCGCTATTTTCATTAACCAAATTCGTGAAAAAATTGGTGTTATGTTCGGTAATCCAGAAACAACACCTGGTGGTCGTGCGCTGAAATTCTACAGCTCTGTCCGTTTAGAAGTTCGTCGTGCAGAAGCGATAAAACAAGGTAATGACATTATGGGTAACCGTACAAAAATTAAAATTGTAAAAAACAAAGTAGCCCCACCATTCCGTACAGCAGAAGTAGATATTATGTACGGTGAAGGTATCTCAAAAGAAGGCGAAACTGTCGACTTAGGTGTTGAATTAGACATCGTTCAAAAAAGTGGCTCTTGGTACGCTTACGGTGATGAACGCCTTGGCCAAGGTCGAGAAAATGCAAAACAATATTTAAAAGAAAACCCTGCAGTTTTAGAAGAAATTGCAAATAAAATTCGCTCTTCTTATGGCATTGCGGCACAATCGTATACAATTGCTGCACATGATGATGAAGAAATGGATGAAGAATTAATGCTTCTTCTTGAAGATGAAAAATAATAGACATCGTTCTTTCTTCTAACAAGCGTTAGAATGATTGTGAGAGCGGCAACTTCTAAGGGAACGAACGCACGTAAGACGCAATATACTACCGATAAGAGAAGGTTGTGGCTTACGATGTGCCCGCGGAAAGCGTCCGTACGCAGTAAAAATGAATGATGGACGTTCCCTATAAGCTAAATCGTTCTTACTCTTTTAGAGTGAGAACGATTTTTTTGTCCTTATTACTAGATAAATAGAATGAAGTGAGCGTTGAATTATTAGTTAGCGAACGTCATTATAAAATTTTATATGTAGAATTTTGTAAAAAAGTGACTGATTACTAGCTTAGAAATAAACTATATGTTCATTTGTCAAAGAAAGTTAAAATAATTGTATTAAGATGACAGTGATTGTGGTAATAATTGTATTGTAACCTTCGTCTTGATAAAAAGAATTTTCATCTAAGAAGGTATTTTTTCTAGCTCAAAAGTAACAGTTAATATATACATCTAATGGATATGACTTACTTTTTTTCTTGCCGATAGGCGAACAGATGCCCGTCTATCCTTGACAGAGCTTGAGGCTAGCTATACAATTAAATATGTATAATTTCTGAATTATGACTTTAAAATAGGCAGTACAATTTTTGTATGCGCCGACTGAACCTGTATTACCCAAATAGCAAGAGGAGGTGTTCATATGGATGGAATTACTATCATCTCCGCTTTGCTTGGACTCATCGTTGGTGCCGCTGTTAGCTATATCTACATGAAAAAAGTGAATGACTCAAAAATCACTGGTGCTAAGCATGTCGCTGAAACAATCGTTGAAGAAGGAAAACGAGAAGCGGAGGCATTAAAGAAAGAAGCACTACTTGAAGCCAAAGATGAAACTCACAAATTTCGCACTGAAGCAGAAAATGACATTCGTGATCGTCGTTTAGAACTTCAAAAACAAGAGAACCGTTTATTGCAAAGAGAAGAGAATCTTGATCGCAAGGATGATGCTCTGAATAAGAGAGAAGCCGGCTTAGAGCGTAAGGAACAAGCTCTAGCTGAAAGACAACAGCATATTGAACAGATGGAAAGCAAAGTGGACGAGCTCGTTGCAGCGCAAAAAACAGAACTAGAGCGCATTTCTGCATTAACAAGAGATGAAGCTAAAACTATTATCTTAAGTGAAGTAGAGAAAGAGCTAGCAACTGATATTGCTGTAATGACGAAGGAATCTGAAATGCGTGTGAAAGAGGAATCTGATAAAAAGGCACGTGAAATTCTATCATTGGCACTGCAACGCTTTGCTGCAGACCACGTTGCAGAAACAACAGTCTCTGTTGTGAACTTGCCAAATGATGAAATGAAAGGTCGTATTATTGGTAGAGAGGGTCGTAATATCCGTACACTCGAAACGTTAACAGGTATTGATTTAATTATCGATGATACGCCAGAAGCAGTAATTTTATCTGGTTTTGATCCAATTCGTCGTGAAACGGCTCGACTTGCACTTGAAAAGCTAGTACAGGATGGTCGTATTCACCCTGCTCGCATCGAAGAAATGGTTGAAAAATCTCGTCGTGAGGTGGATGAACAAATTCGTGAAACAGGGGAACAAACGACATTTGAAATCGGCATTCACAATCTACATCCAGACTTAATGAAGATTTTGGGCCGCATGAAATACCGTACTAGCTACGGGCAAAACGTCCTAAAACATTCTGTGGAGGTTGCACATTTGGCAGGCTTACTAGCTGCTGAGCTTGGTGAAGATGTAGCATTAGCTCGTCGTGCAGGCTTATTGCATGATATAGGAAAAGCAATCGACCATGAAGTTGAAGGAAGCCATGTTGAAATCGGCGTGGAATTAGCTACGAAATATAAAGAACATCCTGTTGTTATTAATAGTATTGCTTCTCACCATGGTGATACAGAAGCGACATCTGTTATTGCAGTATTAGTAGCTGCAGCAGACGCATTATCAGCAGCGCGTCCAGGTGCTCGTAGTGAAACACTGGAAAACTATATTCGCAGACTAGAAAAATTAGAAGAGATTTCTGAAAGCTATGATGGTGTTGAAAAATCTTATGCCATCCAAGCAGGACGTGAAATTCGTATTATTGTACAACCAGAAAAAATTGACGATTTAGCATCTCATCGTCTTGCACGTGATATTCGTAAGCGTATTGAAGAAGAACTAGATTATCCAGGTCATATTAAAGTAACTGTTATCCGCGAAACACGTGCAGTGGAGTATGCAAAATAATAAAATAAGAGGCTCCTCTTGATTTTTATCAAGGGGAGTCTTTTTATATTTGTCGACATACAAGATTATACTAGGGACGTATGCACATAAAAAATATGTCATTCCAATTGTGGTCTTATACTATTAGTCATTTAAGTAAAATTTATAGTTCATTTATGAAGCGTATCCCCTGAAAAATGGATACGCTTTTTTTTTTTTGAAACCCTCCTATTACGCACAGAAGTAATAAGCTTAAATAACAACTATGTCACTTTATTGACCATGAATAAAAGAGCGATATCGATAATATAATAGGCCATAAAACTTTTTGAATAAATTTTTACTGTAACTAGGGAATATAAATTAGCTAGCCTATGTTATGTCGAGGGGTGAAAGTCGTTGCAAGAAACTATCACATTACAGGATGTATTGAAAATAGTGCGAAAGCAACTGCTCTATATTATCAGTTTTGCACTTTTCTTAGCATTAGTCACGGCGTTTCTCAGTTACTTTATTATAAAGCCAACCTATGAGGCGCAGACACAGCTTTTAGTCAATCAAAAAAATACCGATCAAGCTCTATTAGGGGTACAGCAAGTAGAAACAAACTTACGCTTAATTAATACGTATAATGTTATTATTCAAAGCCCTGCTATATTATCTAAAGTGATTAGCCAACTTCATTTAGATAGTACGCCTGAAAAACTTAAGGAACAAATTACTGTATCGAACGCCAGTAATTCTCAAGTTGTCAATATTGCTGTCCGCGATAAAAAGCCAGAAACGGCAGTTGAAATTGCCAATACAGTAGCAGGCGTATTTCAAGAGGAAATACAAGTGTTAATGACAATTGACAATATTAATATTTTGTCCGTCGCGAAATTAGATGACAAGCCTGAGCCAGTAGCTCCAAATAAAAATTTATATATCGTAGCGGCTGCAATAATTGGGTTCATACTAAGCGTTGGTGTTGCTTTATTGTTAGAGTGCTTAGATACAACGGTTAAGACAGAGCAGGATATTGAAGAAATCATCGGATTACCTATTATAGGCATAATCAGCAAAATTAATAGTACGAACTATAAAAACATATAATGAAATCCCGTAACAGAAGGAGGGAGTCACCGTGTTTCAACATAAAAGAACTAAAAAAAAAAAACTAGTAAAAATGGGTAGAAAGCTTGTGACCATTGGCAATAGTAATTCAATTGTTTCTGAGCAATTTCGTACAATACGAACAAACATTACTTTCGCGATGCCAGACCAAGATATAAAAACCATCTTAGTTACTTCAGCGACGCCAGGTGAAGGGAAGTCTACAAATGTCGCCAATTTAGGCGTGGTATTTGCACAAGAAGGGAAAAAAATTTTAATTGTCGATGCCGATTTACGTAAGCCAACGATGCACTATACCTTTCGATTACAAAATATAAAGGGTCTATCAAATTTACTGACAAGACAATATGAGATGTCAGAGGTTTTAAATAGTACAGATATTCCTAATCTTTTTGTTCTGACGAGTGGGCCCATTCCACCTAACCCAGCGGAATTACTTTCTTCTAAAACGATGGATAGTGTCATGGTGCAACTGATAGCAGACTTTGACATCATAATTTTTGACGCACCACCATTGTTATCTGTAACTGATGCGCAAGTTTTATCAAATAAATGCCAAGGAACACTACTCATTGTGAATAGTGGTGTAGTAGAAAATGCAAGTGTGCTTAAAGCGAAAGTAAGCCTTGAAGCATCAAAGGCGAATATTTTAGGAGTCGTTTTGAATAATTATAAATTACCACTTGGCGAATATTATGATCAATATTACCGATAATGATTGGCGTAGATAGGGAAGTGAAACATTGTGATAGATATGCATAGTCATATTTTAGTAAATGCAGACGATGGTCCCGAAACAGTAGAAGAGACATTCCATTTATTTGAACAAGCTGTTAGGGAAGGGATTACAGCAATTATTTCTACTTCACATGCGCTACATCCTCAATATAATGTTCATACACATGTAATACATGAACAAATTGCACAATTGCAGCAAGAAATTGACAACCGTAACATGCCGCTAACACTATATCCAGGACAAGAGGTACGTTTAGCGGGGAATATTTTAGAGCTTTATCAAAAAGATCAGCTTCTTACATTAGCACATTCTAATTACTTGTTACTAGAGCTTCCCTCTAGTTTTATTCCTCCCTATACACAAACAATTATTTACAACTTATTAACAGCTGGTATAACGCCAATTATTGCGCATCCCGAACGAAATAAAGTGATAGCAGCAAATCCAAGCCACTTAGAGAAGCTCATACGTGACGGTGCACTTGCACAAATAACAGCGGGAAGTTTAGCTGGTTTGTTTGGCAAGGACATTCAACAGCTTTCTTTAAAGTTAGTTCGATCGAACCTTGTTCATACATATGGTTCGGATGTGCATAATTTACAAGCTCGACCATTCCTATTTGAAAGAGGGCTTAGTTTTTTAGAAAAGCAAAAAGAATTACATGCGATAGATACCTTTTTAGAAAATAATAAACGAATCATTAATAATCAGCCTTTCATCATATATGAGCCAGAAAATAACTTCACAAAAAAACGGTGGAAGTTATTTTAATTGTGACGTCAAGCGTGCAAGTAGTAGGAAAGATGCTAGAACGACAGTAGGTATTAAACATATAAGGGGACAGTTTGGGATGAGAGTCGTTTTTATGAGAAGTAATCCAATTTCTCCAGATCCGAGAGTTGAAAAAGAAGTGGACAGCCTTAGAAAAAACAACTGGGATGTTCAAATTTTAGCATGGGATAGAGACAGTAAATATAAAGCAAAAGTGGAATTTCTAAAGCGAGCTCACACTATTAAAATTACAAGGTTTGGCATCCCTGCTACATTTGGTGGAGGATTTAAAAAAAATTTCTTTCCATTACTACGGTTTCAGCTAAAGCTATTCAAATGGCTACTTCAACATAAAAATTCGTATGATATTATTCATGCTTGTGATTTTGATACAGCGTTTGTAGGTACAGTCTGTGCGAAAATACTTCGTAAAAAAGTCATTTACGATATGTTTGATTCCGTTACGGCGCCCTTCCATGGCCCCGCCATTATAGGGAAGATAGTCGAAAAAATAGATATAGCACTATTGAATAATGTGGATGCGGTCATTATTTGTACAGAAAAGCGAAGAGGACAAATAGCTAAAGCCTCACCTAAAAAAATTGAAGTCATTTATAATACGCCACTACATGTTGATTTAAATAGTGATTTACAGTTGAATCGAGATAAAGTGAAAATCGTCTATGTCGGTATACTTGCACCTGAAAGGCTTATTAAGGAACTGGTAGATATCGTCAAACATAATCCTCTCTACGAATTGCATATTGGCGGGTTTGGGGAGTATGCAGACGAATTGGCACAAATAGCACTGCAATATGACAACATACTTTTTTACGGAAAAATCCCTTATGAAAAAACTTTAGCATTAGAAAAGAGTTGTGATATTATGACTGCCATTTATGATCCTGTAGTGTCCAACCATTATTACGCTGCGCCCAATAAATTTTATGAGGCACTTATGCTAGGGAAGCCTTTAATTATGGTGAAAGACACAGGTATGTCGGAAGTAGTGGCAGAGCATGACCTGGGGGAGCTAATTGATTTTAATCAAGAGAGCCTACAAAAAGGTATTGAAAAGCTAATCGAGCGTAAAAAAGAATGGCCAGAAATTTCTAGAAAAATGAAGTTATTATATGACACACATTATAGTTGGAATGAGATGGAAAATCGGATTGTGACATTGTACAGCCATTTATAGCTGTAGAAGCTTTTTGAAAATTTCACAGTAATATTGGATTTCTATGGGGGGCTTGAAAGAGATGAAGATATTATTTGTTGCACAAAATTTTCAAATGGGTGGTATTCAAAAAGCATTAATTAATACGTTGAAAGAAATTAGTGTGGATAAGCAATATGAAATAGATGTTTTTACGTTCGGTCAAGGCGAACTCTTTACGGACATCCCCCCTAATGTACATGTCAATGTTGGAGGCTTATTATTACAGCTCATTGCTACTCCATTTTTTGTTGTAAGACAAAGTAAAAATTGGTGGCATATCATCTTACGAATATTTTGTATGTTGATTGTACGATTAATAGGATCAACGAACTTTTATACATTACTTTTTAAAATGCATTCCCATCCAAAACAATATGATATAGCCATTTCTTATTTTAATGATGCACCAACTAGTTACTTTAACCAAGGCACAAATTTGTTTGTAGATAAATTTGTAAGAGCGGATAAAAAATTTGCATGGATACATACAGATCCATTAAGAGCAAACTTTAATTATGAAGTATGTGTCAAAACCTATCAAAATTTCGATAGATTAATATGTGTTTCTGAAGCATGTAAGCAAAATTTGCTTACATTTCTTCCGCAATATCAACAAAAAATGCAAGTAGTCTATAATTTCTTTCCACTAGCCGAAATAACTGAACTAGCAATGCAATACATACCATTTGAAAAAGGACCAATGGATTTAATATCTGTTGGGCGAATGGATAATGCAACTAAAAGGTTCGATCTGATTTTGCACATATGTAAACTGTTAAAAGAGTCATCATTTAATTCTTTTCATTGGCGAATTATAGGCGATGGGCCAGATTTACTTCATAATAAACGATTAGCGCTTGAATTAGGTGTAGAAGATGTAGTTGAATTTGTCGGTGAATGTAATAATCCGTATCCGTTTATGAAACAGAGCGATGTACTCATCGTAACTTCAGCATATGAAGGATATCCGATGGTCGTAGGGGAGGCATTAATACTAGAGACGCCTGTTGTTACTACAAATTTCGCGGCAGCGAATGAACAAATACACGATGGTTGCAACGGTTTGATAACGAGTGGAGAAGTAGAAGATATGTATGTAGCCATTGCCAATGTAATCAATAATGCGGATTGCCTCCAGCAGATGAAAAAATATATTGAAGAAAATCGCTATACAAATCGTAAAGCACAAGAGCAATTAGTATTGGAGTTTGATCGTATATGAAATTAACAAACAAAAATTTCAGTATGTTGATCTGTATTATTTCCAGTATTTTTGTCGTATTAAAAATGTATACAGGTAGTAATCTATTTCTTTTGATCTTTAGTAGTCTAGTAATTGTGGCGATGTTGTTAGATAAACAACAACATCGAATTGATTATTTATTGTTTTTTATTTCATGGGTGTACGTCATTAAGTTTGATTTAACAAGTTATTCCCTTTTTGTTGTACTAAGTTTTGTTTATATTGTGTTAAGTGTCCTGACGCTTTTTATGCACAATAAAGGTATTTCAACACAGCTTGTCATCACCTATGTGCTTTTTGTATGCTTTGCTGTCATGGGAACGCTTCTTAATAGCGGTAATGTAATCGAAGTGTTGGGCTTTGTATTAAATTATAGCGTTATCCTTTTTGCAGTTTTGTTCATCGATGACAATACTTATTTTAGAAGGTATACGTATGTTTATGCGTTAGGCTTATTAACTGCTGCAATCGTTCGCTGGATTAGTTTTTCTGTTCCAGCGATTGATAGCTTTATTGAGTCCATGACAATTGTCAATACCGTGAAGACGACAAGTGCCATTAATACAAGATTTACTGGTTTAGATTTAGATCCGAATTATTTCAGTTTGCAAATTCTGATAGCAATTGCTTGTTTATTAGTACTTTGTTATTACGATAAAAAAATGGAAGTTAAGCCGATTATGTTCATCATTGTATTAGCGGTATTTGGGGTATTTACTTATTCCAAAATGTTTATCATCACTTTTATAGCATTCATTTTATTAACGTTTATCATGTTTGTTAAAACCAACATAAAAACAGCATTCAAGTTCGCTTCGTTTATGCTAGCGATTTGTAGTGTACTCCTATTTTTTTTTTACGAGAAGTTATTCGAAATTTATTGGATTCGATTTTTTGGAGCAGGAACATCAACAGATGCTATTACGACGGGGCGATTAAGTAGCTGGAATATGTTTGCGGCGGAAATTTTGCAAAGTACGAAAATATTTGTTATAGGGGCAGGGTTTGGCACAAGTTTTTCCAATGCAAAAATGGCCCATACGATGTATTTATCAACGCCTTATTATCTTGGCTTAGTAGGAATCGTTCTTGCACTACTTTATATTCTAAGCTTACATAAAGTTCTCCGCCAAAACATTCGTAACAGTGGAAAAACACATTTGCAAATATTAACGGTCAACGCTATTCCGCTCTATATCATGCTAATTGCCAATACAGTCCTTGACTCTTTCATAATGGATTATTTCCCTTTTCATATTATGTTAATAATGTTTGCGTTAACGCTTCAGAAAAATCAGGAGTTAAGTAAGGTTGGGGGGTGAGGCAATGCCATTTTTAAGCATTATTGTGCCAATTTATAATGTCGAGCACTATTTAAAAGAATGTCTAGATAGCATTTTGAATCAAAAATATGAAGATTTTGAGCTCATATTGGTGAATGATGGTTCAACGGATAATAGTGCCAAAATATGTGACGACTATGCCAAATACGATGCAAGAATTGTTGTTATTCATAAAGAAAACGGAGGGCTTGTCAGTGCGCGAAAAGCAGGTCTAAAAGTCGCACATGGCAAGTATATTGGCTATGTGGATAGTGATGATTGGATTGAAGCGGATATGTACCAATCATTGTGTGGCGCAGCACATAAATATGATGTAGACATCGTTATTTGTGATATTGTAGAAAATTATCCAAATCAAGAAGTAAGACGCACACAAATGGTTGCACCTGGGTTGTATGAGAAAAACGGGATGGAACAAGAAGTCTATCCGATTATGCTATATGCAGGTGAATATTATCAGTTTGGATTATTTCCTTCTGTCTCGAATAAAATTTTCAAAAAAACGCTTATCCAAAAATTTCAATTGAATGTGGATGATACAATTCGCATGGGCGAAGATGTAGCTTGTACATATCCTAGCCTACTTGATGCGAACAGTATTTATATATTAGACAAACAATATTTGTATCATTATCGCCAAAATCCCTCTTCTATGACAGCAAGCTATGATCAGAATTTTTTTGAAAAAATCCTCATTTTATATGGACATTTAAAACATTTTACACGTAGTCATGAAAAAACAGCCCCCAATTTTGCATATCAACTACAGTATTATTTTACCTATTTAGTTATTGCTGGAGTCAATAATGAATTTAATGCGAAAAATGAGAAGAGCATGCGTGAGAAAAGAGCCTTTATTAAAAAAATGATGAAACAAAAAGATATTAACGAGGTATTACAGACAATTCGTATAAATGATTTACCATACAAAGTGAAATGTTATATTTGGTTACTGAAGAAGCAACACATTTTATTACTCTATACATTGATTGAGATGAAACGAAGTAGAAGTGGCGAATGAGAACAAAGAAAATCATGTTAAATTTATTCTCTAATGTTATGTTGCAAATCGTTTCAGCGGTCATTAATTTTATTTTACCTCGATTATTTATGTCAACGTATGGATCCGCGACGAATGGACTTGTGACGTCTATTAAGCAATTTTTAAGTTATTTAAAAATTGTAGAAGCGGGAGTAGGTAGTGCCTCCATTGCAGCGCTGTACAAACCTTTGGCGATGAAGGATAAAGAACAAATAAATGGCATTCTATCAGCAACCCATTATTTTTACAGACGGTCAGGTATTGTGTTTGTTGTATTAGTAGCCTTCTTAGCTATTTTCTATCCGCTAATTGTTGGCAAAGAGGTGAGTCCACTTACAGCGTTTTATTTGGTACTCATTTTAGGAATTAGTGGTGTATGGGAGTATTTTTTAATCGGAAAATATTTAGTGCTATTAACTGCAGATCAAAAAAGTTACATTATTTTTCGTATACAAACATGCTTATTAATCGCTAGTACCATTTTATCTTTAGTTTTATTAACGCTCGGTTTTTCAATTGTTGTTGTGGTGGGTAGTTCCAGTATGCTGTTACTACTAGATATTCTTTTTTTAAAAGTATATGTCCAAAAAAAATATCCGTATTTCAATAGTAACGTAAAGCCAAATACACCAGCAATTAAAAAAAAGTGGGATGCGTTAATTCATCAAATTGCTTCATTAGTTGTATTTAATACGCCGTTTATTTTAATTACTATTTTTCTTGGTCTTGCAGAAGTTAGTGTATTTACGGTGTACAATATGGTATTTAATGCTGTTACATTGTTTATTTCAGCTTTTTCAGGTGCGATGTTAGCAGCCTTTGGAGACATACTTGTAAAAGAAGATCGAGATACATTGCAAAAACATTTTCATCATTTCGAATACGTTTTTTTCGCAGTCGTTGCATTTGGCTATACGTGTACAGCTATTCTAATTTTGCCATTTATAACAATTTATACAGCGGGGATTGAGGATGCAAACTATATAAGACCGTGGTTAGCAGCCCTCTTTGTCGTTGTAGGCATTGCCAATGCTATTCGAATTCCTGCAAATACATTAGTCAATTCGGCGGGGCATTTTAAAGAGACGAAAATTCGTGCGATTATTGAAGCGGCCATAAACTTTAGTGTCTCTTTCGTTCTAGTACAATTTATCGGTGTTGAAGGCATTTTAATTGGTGCACTTTGTTCTTATGCCTATCGTACATGCGACTTACTGATGTATACATCTAAAGAAATATTAAAAACTTCAGTATACGTTTCCATTAAAAAGATTTTACTTAATAGTGTTTTGGCATTCATCGCAGCATCCCCATTTCTATTTTTTATAAAACTACCTATCGTCAGTATCAGTACATGGTTTTTAGCAGCTATCTGTATTGCTATATGGACAATGACTGTTGTTTTTGTTGGAAATTTTATTTTCCAACCTACAACGATGCGAGAAATTTTGCTGCACGTAAAGCGTGTCATTTCCAACGACTAAAAGCTTTTCCTTCGTTTTAAATAAGTGAGATAAGCTAAATTACCAAATAGAAAATAAGTTGAATTGCTTAGAAATGGCAGGTGGGAAAATGAAGCCAGTAGTTAAGGAAATATTTTTACTAAGGTTTGTAGCCTGTTTGGGAATTGTTTTAATGCATAGTGTCACTTTAGTATTGGACATATACGATATAGAAGAAAATACTTTATTTTTTGTACTGACATCCCTTCAATTAGCTTTAATGTTTGGGACACCTGTCTTTATATTTATTTCAGAATTTGTAATGGCGTATTCCTATTCTGATGAATTGCCAAAAAGATTTTATAAAAAACGTTTTTCTTATATTTTTCTTCCTTTTATTTTTATTGGCGTTGTAGATGCGGCCCTTCATTCCATTCATATAAATAGTGTTGATTTTGAAAAAAAGCTTTTATTAAATTTTTTTGAAGGGGATTTTCACGGCTATTTTATTATCATCATTTTTCAGTTTTATTTTTTGCATCCGTTATTTGTAAAATTTATTGCTACGAAATATTCAGCCTTCCAAGTTATCGTCACAGCATGTCTCATTAATCTTATTTACCTTGCTGTTTTCAATTTTTTTGACCCATTTAAGTATTTATATTTTCTACCTTATATAGAAGTGGAATGGACTGTATTGAATAAGATGCCATTTCCTGCTTGGATCGCCTATTTTGTCGTTGCCTATTACTGTGGGAAAAATTATGAACAGTTTCTTTCGTTACTCCATCGACTTCGTTATGTATTACCAACTGTTTGTTTACTCATGCTAGCGATGTTACTTACTAGCCAATGGTCTGGCTTAATTACAGAAGTTCACTCAAAGAGGCTTGATGTTATTTTTTACACATTGAGTGTAGCTTTTCTATTGTTTTTCATTGCCAGTAAAATAAAAACAATGCCTAAATTAATTATTTTCATTAGTCGTTACTCTTTCGGCATTTATTTACTACACCCCATTTTTAACATCATGTTAAAAAGTTTTTTTGCGAAATATATCGATATATTAAATCCTTTTACTGTAATCGTCAGCACATTTTTACTCAGCACGATATGCTCCATTTGTGTCGTATTTTTGCTCAATAAATGGAAATTCGGGCCATATTTAGTTGGTCAAGTGTATGCAAAAGAAAAATCAGATAATAAAATGAAACTGAGCCAAACAAAGCATTTGGTCAATCATCGTTAAGGACGTATTAGCTTTGTTGTTAAAAACAAATCAATAGAACATAAACCTTGAAACGAATTTTTCTTGTTATTTTTGCGATTGTCGAAGAAAAAATGGTAAACTCTAATGAGTGTTATTGATAGAAAGAGTGGTTTTGTAAAAATGAAAGTACTATTTATTGGAGACATCGTCGGATCAATTGGCCGAGATGCGGTAGAAAAATATTTACCACGATTGAAAAGGAAATATAATCCAAATGTAGTTATTGCAAATGGTGAAAACGCTGCAGCAGGTCGTGGGATTACACGCAATATTTATAATGATTTGTTACAAATGGGTGTAGACGTTATTACAATGGGTAACCACACTTGGGACAATAAAGATATTTTTGATTTTATTGATGATGCAGATTACTTAATTCGACCAGCAAACTTTTCAACAGAGGCACCAGGTAAGGGTATGGTACAAATTTCGAAAAATGGTGTAACGTTATCGGTTATTAACTTACACGGTCGTGTATTTTTACCACCGCATGAAGATCCGTTTGCAATGGCAGAGAAATTAATCGAAGAAGCGCATAAAACGTCACCACTAGTATTCGTGGATTTCCACGCAGAAGCGACAAGTGAAAAAATCGCACTTGGATGGCACTTAGATGGCAAGGCATCGGCAGTTGTTGGCACACATACGCATGTGCAAACAGCTGATGCACGTATTTATCCGAATGGTACTGCTTATATTACGGACGTCGGCATGACAGGACCGTATGATGAGATCTTAGGGATGACAAAGGAAAGTGTTATTTACAAATTCCAAACTAATATGCCATCACGTTTTGAAGTACCAAAAAAGGGTCGCGATGTGTTAAGTGGCTTTTATGTTGATATTGATGACAAGACAGGGAAAGCTGTTCATTGTGAAAGAATATATATTAATGAGGACTATCCGTTCCAAGCTTAATGAAAAATACTGTGCATAATTCATGCACAGTATTTTTTTTATTTGCTGTTTTGGTAAATAGTCCGCTTTAAATATGAGTTTATTAGTATTCAAAATGTATTTAAACGAATAAAAACATCAAGTATTTTATCAGTTTACAATATATCAGAAATGAAAATAGTCTATTTTCATTTTACTGAGCATAAAATGACCTACGGACAATAACTTGAAGTCCAAAAAGGGGGACATAAGTTGTTGAGCGTAAACACTATTCGCGAAACGGGGAGGAATAATTGTGGATTCATTAAAAGTATCATCACGCTCTAATCCAAATTCAGTTGCAGGTGCATTAGTCGCGGTAATCAGAGAAAAAGGGCAAGCAGAAATGCAGGCAGTTGGGGCAGGTGCACTTAACCAAGCCGTGAAAGCAGTGGCCATCGCACGCGGATTTGTAGCGCCAAGTGGCACAGATTTAATTTGCGCACCGGCGTTTGCCGATATTTTAATTGCTGGTGAAGAACGTACAGCCTTAAAGCTGCTAGTAGAAAAACGTGTTCGATAATAAAGTAGAACTTTAATCGGTGGGGGGTGACCCCACCGATTATTAGTTAGACAGTGGTGATTTTTATTCCACTATAAAGAAAGTTAAAAAGTACAAGCCCTATCACTACACTTCTGTCCTCTAGGAGTTAATGTGATAGGGCTTCTTTGTGTCAGGCACCCAAACAATTCTGAAATTTCATATCAAAGCCAGTAGTGTTAACTAAGTAAAAATCCACGCAGACTCCTGCGGGAATGCACGCAACGTAAGACGCAACAGACGGCGGGACAGCGACGGTTACGGCTTACGTCGTGCCCGCGGAAAGCGGAGTGGATTTTTACGAAATAGGAGCAGACCATATGCCAGTTGCCCACGGTATAGTGACAGGCACGCAAACAATTCTCACTTTGCCAATTAAAACTATCTAAGTAAAAATCCACGAAGACTCCTGCGGCTTACATCGTGCCTGCGGAAAGCGAAGTGGAATTTTACGCTATAAGAAGCCGTTATTATGCAATTAGCATTGCCTAAATCCAAAAATAAATGTCCATTCATGCACTTGAAATCAGCAAGTTAATTTTTTATACTTAATTGATTTGAAAATTACAACTTTTTGAACAACATTTTCAGTCAAAGGTCTGAATTTCGCCCAATTCATTGAATAACAATAGTGCAGACCGTTTCTTCGTGTTAAACTTATGAAGGAAAAAAATAATAGTATACATTGGATTTAAGGAGTTGTTGAGATGTTACATCAGCTTTCGTGGAAAGTCGGTGGGCAGCAAGGTGAAGGGATTGAGAGTACAGGTGAGATTTTCTCGATGGCAATGAATCGTTTAGGTTATTTCCTTTACGGTTATCGTCACTTCTCTTCTCGTATAAAAGGTGGCCACACTAATAATAAAATTACAGTTCGTCCAACAGAAGTACGTTCCATTGCGGATGATTTAGATATTTTAGTGGCGTTCGATCAAGAAACAATCGACGTCAATTATAAAGAACTAACAGAAAAGGGCATTATTTTAGCCGATGCAAAATTTGATCCTGTAAAACCAGAGGATTCAAAAGCACCACTATTTGCTGTACCTTTTACAGAAGTAGCGGCAGAGCTTGGAACAACGTTAATGAAAAACATGGTAGCTATCGGGGCTACTGCCTCTCTTCTAAACTTAGAAGATGCTGTGTTCCAAAATGTTGTTGATGACATCTTCGGCAAAAAAGGTGAAGAAGTTGTTCAGAAAAACATGGAGGCAATTGCGCGCGGCCATGAAATGATGAATGAACTATTAGGCGATCGTATTGGTGAATGGGCATTAGCTCCAGCTGATGGCAAACGCCGTATGTTCATGATTGGCAATGATGCAATAGCACTTGGTGCACTAGCTGCTGGGACACGCTTTATGGCGGCATACCCGATTACACCTGCGTCTGAAATTATGGAATACCTTATTAAAAAATTACCTAAATTTGGTGGCGCGGTTATTCAAACAGAAGACGAGATTGCTGCAGCAACTATGGCAATTGGTGCAAACTTTGGTGGTGTACGTTCATTTACAGCGTCCGCAGGGCCTGGTCTTTCTCTTATGATGGAAGCAATCGGTCTTTCGGGTATGACAGAGCAGCCACTAGTTGTTGTGGATACACAACGTGGCGGTCCATCTACTGGTTTACCAACAAAACAAGAACAATCAGATTTAATGGCGATGCTTTATGGTACGCATGGTGAAATTCCAAAAGTGGTCATTGCGCCTTCAACAATGGATGAAGCGTTCTTTGACACAATCCAAGCGTTTAATATTGCAGAGGAATTACAGTTGCCTGTTATACTAATGACTGACTTACAGTTATCTCTTGGTAAACAAACTGCTGAACCATTCGATTACAAAAAAATTGAAATTCGTCGTGGGAAAATTGTTACAGACGATATTGAAGCATCAGCAGATAAGGCTTACTTCAAGCGCTATGAAGATACAGAAGACGGTATATCGCCACGCGTACTACCAGGTCATTTAAACGGTATCCATCATGTGACAGGGGTTGAGCATGATGAAACAGGGAAGCCATCTGAAGCAACTGGCAACCGTCGTACACAAATGGATAAACGTTTCCGTAAGCTAGAAGCATTGAAGTTTGATACACCTGTTTATAAAAATGCACCGCATGAAGAAGCGGACGTTTTATTAGTAGGCTTTAACTCAACACGTGGAGCGATTGAAGAAGTACAAGAGCGCTTAAACGCCCAAGGCATGAAGGTGAACCATGCGCATATTCGCTTAATTCACCCATTCCCATCTGCAGAAATGGCACCTCTTGTGGCGAACGCGAAAAAAGTAATCGTTGTAGAAAACAACTACACAGGTCAATTAGCGAATATCATGAAAATGAATATTGGTGGTCACGGTAAGATTGAGATGATTACAAAATATAACGGAACACCGTTCTTACCAGGTGAATTAGAAAATAGAGTGAAGGAGTTGACTCGCTAATGGCAACATTTAAGGATTTTCGTAATACAGTGAAACCAAACTGGTGCCCAGGTTGTGGCGACTTCTCTGTACAGGCTGCAATTCAACGTGCAGCAGCCAATGTAGGTATAGAGCCGAACGAACTAGCGGTTATTTCTGGGATTGGCTGTTCAGGTCGTATTTCAGGCTATATTAACTCATACGGTTTCCATGGTATTCATGGTCGTGCATTACCGATTGCACAAGGCTTAAAAATGGCGAACCGTGATTTAAATGTTATCGCTTCTGGTGGTGACGGAGATGGCTTTGCGATTGGTATGGGGCATACGATTCATGCCATCCGTCGTAACATCGATATCACATATGTTGTAATGGATAACCAAATTTACGGTTTAACAAAAGGCCAAACATCTCCACGCTCGGCTGCTGGATTTATTACAAAATCTACGCCAGGTGGTGCTATTGAGCCATCGTTAAAACCATTGGAAGTAGCATTAACAAGCGGTGCTACATTTGTGGCACAAGGCTTCTCAACTGATATTAAAGAATTAACAGCTTTAATTGAAGCAGGCATTAACCATAAAGGCTTCTCATTTATCAATGTATTTTCACCTTGTGTTACGTACAACAAAGTAAATACGTACGATTGGTTTAAAGAAAACTTAACAAAGCTTGCTGATATTGAAGGCTATGATAATGCTGACCGTGGTATGGCAATGCGCACTGTAATGGAGAATGAAGGCTTAGTTACAGGGATTATTTATCAGGATAAAGAAACTACTTCTTATCAAGAAAAAGTTCCTGGTTACGCTGAGCTACCTTTAACAGATATCGATATTCAAATGAGTGAAAATCAATTCAATGCACTTGTGCAAGAATTTATGTAAGTAAAACTTCTTAAAAGAAGCTGGGACAAAGAGAAAAAGTGTTAGATTGATGGCAGTCAATCTAACACTTTTTTGTTATGTCGTTTATGTCCGCTACAGGGATTGCTCTCCCCAATCCCCAACCGTTAAGCTGTTGATTTCACTAGTACATCGTCATTCATTAATATTGTTTCATGGATGGGTGAAGTTCTTGCCCTCTTACATAATTATTTAGCATAGTCGTTTTTTAAACCTTACAAAACAACACTAGCTATAAAAATTAAAAATAAAATCAGCATCACTATGAATCGCACCAAAGCATGCCTAATTTCTGCATTACTTTCTGCTATTTTCACTTCATTTCTATATTTGAACCAACTAAATAATAATGCAATTGTCATAAGAATAAATATGTAAATCTTCATAAATTATAATCATTCCTCTCATTAAATTATTTAGTTATAAAAAATATTAAGTATACAACAAGTTAATCAATTACAGCTTTAAATTTCATATTTTAATAAGATATCTCTAATTTCTTTAATAATATAACTATAGTGTTTATCAATCAATTCCAATCTAGATTTAACCTTTAGTTTTTCGAAAATATTACCTATATGTGCTCTTACAGTAGATTTACTAATAAATAACTTCTCTTCTATTTGATAATCTTTTAATCCTTTGATTAGTAAATCTACGATTTCAAGTTCTCTATTACTTAATAATTCCTCCCATTTTGATATTCCCTTATCATTTAAAATATCATTCAAATTTTTCATAGTGACTATTCTCGAAAGTTCTATATTTATGCACTTAACAAACATTTCTAGGCAGATTTTAATGTTTTCATTTATATTTTCAGCTTTAAAAATTCCTACAAAACCTAATATTGTATCTTGTAAAAATAATGGTATTGAGGCTGAGTATTGGCCCTGCATATGAGTATTCATATGCAAGGTCTTTTTGAATATTATAGGAGTAGTTTCATAACCATTACCAAAATGGAGCTTTGTAAAAAAGAAAAGCTTGCAACGGAAATCAACGGATACTTGCATGTTCCATCAAGTATCTGTAACAAAATTTTTAATAGTAGAAATCCATCAAATGATTAATAGGGGGCGTGCGCGGGTAAAATTATATGAAAGAATGATACAATAAAAGAAAAAAAAGAGGCGATGTTCGTGAATAATATCATTGATTTTATTGCGAAAAAAAAGGAACGTGAAGAACGGCAGCGTGCACAAGATTTAGAACGTTATGTTGCGACTCAATGTAAATTTCATCAGCCAGAAAACATAGACGCTCTTGTTGATGGTAAAGTAATTGAAGTGAAAGATCATACACTTTTTTTAGGTTTCTTATCAATTTTAAAAGATGAACAAATAGAACCGCTTCATATCTTTCAGGACGTTTTTTCATTAGAACCAAGCCGTTTTGAAATAGCCTACAACATGAAATGGTGGTCGGTTGTTCAGCTTGCTTTTACATTTTTAACAATTTTAAAGGAAAATGAACCGCATACATATGCAGATTTTCTAGGACTATCTTGATTTATCTGGGGTGTGTGCACGTCTGAAGAACTAAACAAACGTGCGCATACACAACTAGATTCCTCTTTTTACATCAAAAGAATACCATCATCTTTACAATTCCTCTAATACTTCAAAAACTTCACATATATTTATAATCTCTCAATAATGTTTACGAAATATTTTTAAGCAATCCATACTTGCTTAATGTTTGTTTTATAAGATTACTGTTGTAAGCAAATAAAAATAAACACAAACAAATGGAGGGTCCAACTCATGGCAATTCAAAAGTTATGGAAGAAAGGCTTAATCGGTGCATTAGCAATTTCAATGTTGGCGGCTTGTTCAGACAGTTCTTCTACTTCAAATGAGGTAAATAGTGATGCAACACTTGAAGAAATTACGGAACAAGCGAAACAAGAAGGAACTGTTCATTCAGTCGGAATGCCAGATACATGGGCAAACTGGGTAGAGACTTGGCAAGAGCTTGATAGTGAATATGCCATCAAGCATCAGGATACAGATATGTCGAGTGCGGAAGAACTAGCAAAATTTGAAGCTGAAAAAGATGATGCTACTGCTGATATTGGGGACGTAGGGATTGCCTTTGGACCAATTGCCAAAGATAAAGGCTTAACATTGCCATACAAAACATCGTATTGGGATGATATACCTGAATGGGCGAAAGATGATGAAGGCCATTGGATTGTTGGCTATACAGGGACCATTTCATTTTTAACAGATACAAACAATGTGAAAAATGCACCAACCTCTTGGGAAGATCTTAAAAACGGAGATTATCATGTCAGCATAGGGGATGCCTTAACAGCAAACCAAGCGCAATTCGCAATATTAGCTGCAGCAATGGCTTTCGGAGGCGATGAATCGAATATTCAACCAGGTATTGATTTCTTTGCGGAATTAGCCCAACAAGGACGTTTACAAGGTGATCCATCCGTCGCTAATTTAGAAAAAGGCGAAATTGATGTAGCAATCTTATGGGACTTTAATGCATTAGGCTATCGTCATCAAATTGATGAACAGCGTTTTGATGTAGTAATTCCATCAGAAGGCTCTGTAACATCAGGCTATGCGACGGTAATTAATAAGTATGCGAAAAACCCTTATGCGGCCATGTTAACACGAGAATATATTTTATCGGATGCTGGACAAGAAAATTTAGCAAAAGGTTACGCACGACCAATTCGTGAGAATGTGAAGTTATCAAAGGAAGTACAGGATTTATTACTACCAGCGGAAATGTATAAAAATGCACAACCAGTTAATGATCAAAAACAATGGGAAGAAACGACAAAACAAATTCCACAAATGTATCAAGAGCAGGTATTAATTCATGCCAAATAAAAAAGTCGCTCTCATTGTCATTGATGCCCTTCGGTTTGATACAGCATGTACACATATGGGATTTATGCAACATTTAGTAGAACGTAAGTTGGCTTCACGTTTCGAGGTTCGTTCTGAAGTACCGTCTTTATCGAGACCATTATATGAAACTATTTTAACGGGAACACCACCAATCGTTCATGGTGTAACAAGTAATATATCGGTGCGCTTATCGACACAAACTAGTTTATTTCATTTGGCGAAGTCCAATGGTTTATCTACAGCAGCAGCTGCTTACTATTGGGTAAGTGAGCTATACAATCGAGCGCCATTCCAGCATATGGAGGACCGTTTACAGTTCGATACGAAGCTCCCGATTGAAAATGGCTTGTTCTATTTTGAAGACCATTACCCAGATAGTCATTTGTTTGCAGAGGCAGCGTGGTTAATGGATCAAAAGCAACCTGATTTCTTATATATTCACCCGATGAATGTAGATGATGATGGGCATAAGTTTACAGCGGACTCAGCGCCATATCGAAATCGCGTATTGGCTGTCGATGCACTATTATCGCTGTTTATACCAAAATGTATGGCACAGGGGTACGAAGTGATTGTGACGGCAGATCATGGGATGACAAGTGATGGCAATCATGGCGGGACAACGACTGAGGATCGGCATGTACCTATGTTTGTCATTTCCAACGCTGTTAAAGCTGGTGTGAAAGATGGCGTAGTGTCTCAGCTACAAGTAGCACCACTCTGTTGTCATTTATTGAATATAGAACCGTCTGAGGAGATGGTACCTCTATTATTAGAGGGTGTACAAACATTACAACAAACGAATTAATAAATAAGCAATTGTACATTTAACGTTTATAGAAAGAAGTGGTTGTTTTGATATCTAAGAGGCAATCTTTTGCCTGGCTTACACCTTTCCTGTTACTTGTATTGTTATTTTTCCTAGTGCCATTACTGTACATGCTTGTAACGAGCTTTAGTAATAACGAAGGTTTTACGTTGGCGCAATATAAATCTGTATTAACAAATAATTATATTTTACAAGGGTTTAAAAATAGTGTGACGTTATCGGTCATTTCTGCTGTAGTAGCGCTAGTAGTTACGTTGTTTGCAGTTTTTGCGATGACTAATTTTTCACAGCCAGTACGCGAGAAAATATTAATAGTAACAAATTTAACTTCAAATTTTTCAGGTATTCCTTTAGCTTTTGCGTTTATTGTCTTGCTTGGCAATAGTGGGCTATTTACATTGCTATTTGAAAAATGGGAAATAGGCGCTTTATCGTCCTTTTCCCTTTATAGCTGGAGTGGTTTATTGCTCATTTATATTTATTTTCAACTGCCGTTAGCACTAATGCTACTGTATCCGATTTATGATGGCATACAGCAGCAATGGAAGGAAGCGGCTGCGCTTCTAGGTGCTTCGACTTTTCAGTTTTGGATGAAAATAGGTATACCCGTTATGTTACCAGGTATTGTGGGAACCTTTAGCGTGTTATTTGCCAATGCAATGGGAGCCTATGCATCTGCATACGCCCTAACTAGTAGTAATTATAATTTAGTTGCTATCCGTATTGGTGCACTGATTAAGGGAGATATTTTTGCACAACCCGAGTTAGCGAGTGCTATTGCCGTCTTGTTGGCGGTAACGATGGTGACCGCAATGCTAATAAGTGAATGGAGCATAAAGAAAACAAGGGGGAAATTGTGATGAAAAAAAGAGGCTTTGCTAATATCGTTTTCCTCCTTTTAATGTTGTATTTGCTATTACCAATTGTAGCGACAATGCTTTATGCCTTTTCATCAAAATGGCATAAAACGATTTTCCCAGAGGGACTGACATTCAAGTGGCTTGCTACACTATTCCAGGATGCAGCCTTTATGCAGGCATTTGGACGTTCTGTCTTCCTTGCAGGTAGTGCAGTCGCCATTGCATTATTCGTTATTGTCCCTGCGATATTTGTCATAGTTTTATATTTTCCAAAGTATGAGAAATGGATTCAAGTGGCAGTCGTTATGGTGTATTCATTTCCAGGCATTATATTAGCCGTTGGATTAATCCGCGTGTATTCAACAGTAGGCGTACCGATGATAGTGGTCGTATTGGGTGCCTATGTAATTGGTATTTTGCCTTATATTTATCAAGGGACTCGCAATAGCTTGCGTAATGTAGATGCAAGGCAACTGTTGGACGCCGCCCAATTATTAGGTGCAACGAAAACGCAGGCATTTACGAAAATACTGTTACCTACCGTTTATCCAGGCTTGTTCGTTGGCGCATTATTATCATTTTCAGTGCTATTTGGCGAATTTGTACTTATTAATTTAGTAGTAGGCTCGCGCTTTGAAACTGTACAAATTTATTTAATGAAAAAGCTAAGTACGAGTGGTCATATTGCTAGTGCGGTCGTCTTTATTTATATCGTACTTATGGGCTTATTAACGTTCGCGATTGCGATATTAACGAAACGTTCGAAAGGTGCGACAAATGTATGAGCTATATTGTTATTGAAGGACTTCATAAAAAATATGAAAAAACAACTGTCTTATCAAATATCGATATGACGATTGAAAAAGGTCAATTTATTACGCTTTTAGGGCCAAGTGGTTGTGGGAAAAGTACTATTTTGCGAATTATTGCGGGCTTAACGGATGCTACAGCAGGAAAAATACAAATTGAAGGAAAAAATATGGGCGGCATCCAACCGAAAGAGCGCCAGGTTGGAATGGTATTTCAATCCTATGCATTATTTCCGAACATGACCGTCAAAGAAAATATTGCCTTTGGCTTACGAATGCACAAAATAAATAATGCTGAAGTGGAGCACCGTGTGCAGGAAATTCTAGCGATCGTACATTTGACAGAAAAGGCGAATGCATTTCCAAAGGAATTGTCTGGGGGTCAACAGCAACGTGTAGCGCTTGCACGTGCGCTCGTTGTACGACCTAAAGTGTTACTTTTAGATGAACCATTAAGTGCGCTTGATGCGCAAATACGAAAAAAATTACAGAGTGATTTACGAGCAATCCAACGACAGCTTGGGATGACAATGATTTTAGTAACCCATGATCAGGATGAAGCGATGGCTGTATCAGATAAAATATTTGTTATGAGTAATGGCGAAATTGCACAATGCGGCACACCGACAGAAATTTATATGAATCCAAAAAGTGAGTTTATTGCAAACTTCATTGGTCATTATAATGTTTTTCCACGCCAAGTGTTAGAGACGATGGTTGGAATAAAATTGCCTGGAGATAGTGGGAAGTTTGCCATTCGACCAGAAGCTGTTCATGTCGAGAAGAAAGATGGAGACCTTTGTCTTTTAGGTGTTGCGACACAGTCGTTAATGAGTGGCAATATCATTCGTACAACTTTGGAAGGTAACTGTGTATTTACAATGGAGCAATTACATCAACGTGGACAAACGCTTGAACTCGGTAGAAACTATGCGTGTTACGTGGCGCAGGAAGATGTGATTGCACTATCATGACGTATGCAAAAATTGAACGCTTCGAATTTATTTTAAAACAATTAGAGCTTGATGGAAAAATCATTGTCACCAATATCGCAGAAGCACTATTCGTCGCACCTGAAACGGTTCGTCGGGATTTGGATGAGCTGGAGCAGCAGCATCTATTGACGAGAGTGCATGGCGGAGCAATTAAGTATACAAATGTGCGAACGGAACCTGCATTTTTGCGGAAATTGCAAATGCAAAAAGAGGCAAAGTGTACAATTGCTCGGCAGGCTGCGATGCGAATATGTGATGGCGATACGATAGCAGTTGATACAGGGACAACAACAGTACACATGGCAGATTACTTAATGGCAATTGATGATATTACTGTTGTTACGCATTCCATAGCAGCTGCTGCACAATTTAATCTTGCCATTGAAGAAAGACGGATGACAGGGAAAGTTATATTACTGGGTGGAACAACAAACCCTAGACAAGCTTCGGTTGCTGGTGCAATGACATTAGAATGGTTAGGCAATATGAATTTTGACAAAGCATTTTTATCTTGCGGCGGCATGAAGAATGGCATTGTATATGATTATGATTTAGATGAATCACTGATTTCCAAAAAGATGCTACAGCAAAGTAAGAAATCAATACTTTTAGCTGATGCCTCAAAAATTAATGGTCAATCATTTTATCAAATCTGTCATTTAACTCAATGTACGGAAATCATGTGTGATATTGCTTGCCCAGAAGACTGGCACGAATACGAAGAACAATGGACTGTATGTAGTGGAGGGAAAAGTGGATGACAATTGATTACCATGTACATTTAGAGGAGGGGCCATATTCTTTCCGTTGGCTGGAGCGAACTACTCGTGCGATATCGTACTTTCATGAGGTTAGCAGTGCTGCTAAAGGTTCTAAAGCGCTGGTCGAATGGCAAGTATCAGCGTTGGCTAGTCGATTACACAATGGCTGTTATAGTGAAGAATGGCTTGACCTATATTTACAAAAGGCAAAACAACTTGGTTTACAAGAGGTTGGGATTGTCGATCATTTGTATCGTTTTCAGGAAGCACGTGCCTATTTTGAACGATATATGCAATTAGATGATTCACATGAAATCGGTCAACTGCAACGATACTGGCTAGATAGTGTGATGACTGAAAATATGGACGATTTCGTATTAGCGATAGCAAAAGCAAAAAAAAGATGGCGTCAGCATGGTGTCGAGTTAAAGCTAGGTATTGAAGCGGATTACTTTGTAGGTGGCGAGAAAGAATTGACGTCACTACTACAAGGACAACATTGGGATTATGTAATTGGTTCTGTTCATTTTGTAGATGGCTGGGGCTTTGATAATCCACAAACGGAGCATCTGTTTGCTAATATGGCACCCACAACACTGCAGATGAAATATGCGCAGTTTTTTACAACGGTCTTGCAAATGATTCAGTCTAATATGTTCGATTTTGTAGCTCACCTGGATAACTTTAAAGTCTTTAATTATCATGTGGAGGATGAGGCATTTAATCTTCAATGGTATGAACAAATTGCACAAGCGCTCGTCCATACACAAACAGCTACAGAAATTAATGCAGGGTTATATTATCGCTATCCCGTCCAAGAAATGTGCCCTGGGCCATTGTTTTTGCAAGTTTTAGTGCAACATGGTGTAGAGTTTACCGTTTCTTCGGACGCCCACTTCCCTGATGATTTAGGGAAATATACATTTGACAATGCCGATTTACTAAAAAGCTTAGGTGTTCAACACCTTGTAGGGTTCAATCAACGTACAAAAAAATATATAGCGTTATAACAACAATCACCGTTGATAATGTCATCGGTGATTTTTTCTAGGTATCTATGCTAAGTGTCATGCATTTAAACAGTTATACTTGTTGTTGGCGCTGACTCCTGCGGGAATGCACGCAGCGTAAGACGCAACAGACCACGCGATAGCGGGGGTTGCAGCTTACGTGTGTGCCCGCGGAAAGCACCGCCGTAGTGGACAACAACGACATTGCAAAAAAGTGTTAGTTTGATTACTGTCAATCTAACACTTTTTCTCTTTTGTCCCAGCCTCCTTGTTTATTATGAAGCAATAGACAAGAACGACGCAATATTTTTAATAAGAAGTGTATTTAAGTCGAAACCACGACATTTAGTACACAAACCTTGTAGGAAGTAGTAATCATTCAGTATAATAGTAAAATGGGAATTCGAATGCACGGATTTCGTTTGAAAGGAGTTACCTGACCTGCAATGAATGAGGAACAACGATTAACTAGTCAACAAGTCAATCAACCAAAAAAAGAAGACAAGCCTGAAAAGGATTATAGTAAATATTTTGAGAAGATCTTTACAGCACCTTCATTAAAAGATGCAAAAAAACGTGGCAAAGAAGAAGTAAAATACCATAAAGACTTCCAAATTGCAGAACAATTTGCTGGCATGGGTGAGGGACGGACATTCTATATCCGTACATATGGCTGCCAAATGAATGAGCATGATACAGAAGTGATGGCTGGGATCTTTATGCAGCTTGGCTATACTTCAACAGAGATTATCGAGGAAGCAGATGTGGTGTTACTGAATACATGTGCAATCCGTGAAAATGCAGAAAACAAAGTATTTGGAGAGCTTGGTTTCCTGCTAAAATATAAACGTAAAAATCCAGAAATGTTAATTGGTGTTTGTGGCTGTATGTCACAAGAAGAATCCGTAGTAAATAAAATATTAAAAACATACCCACATGTCGATATGGTATTTGGAACGCACAATATTCATCGATTGCCAAATATTTTAAAAGAAGCTTACATGTCGAAGGAAATGGTTGTAGAAGTTTGGTCTAAAGAGGGCGACGTTATTGAAAACTTGCCGAAGAAACGTTTAGGTTCCATTAAAGCTTGGGTCAATATTATGTACGGCTGTGACAAGTTTTGTACATATTGTATCGTGCCATATACGCGAGGAAAAGAACGTAGTCGACGTCCAGAGGAAATTATTGCTGAAGTTCGGGAGCTAGCTGCGGCGGGCTATAAAGAGATAATGCTCCTCGGTCAAAATGTCAACGCTTACGGCAAAGACTTTGAGGACCTTGATTACCGATTAGGTGATTTAATGGATGAATTGCGAAAAATCGATATTCCGCGTATTCGCTTTACAACAAGTCACCCACGTGATTTTGATGATTATTTAATTGAAGTACTAGCAAAAGGTGGCAACTTGGTCGAACACATTCATTTACCAGTACAATCAGGCTCAAATGAAGTGTTGAAAATTATGGCACGCAAATATAGTCGTGAGCATTTCCTAAGCTTAGTAGATAAGATTAAAGCAGCAATCCCAGGTGTAACGTTAACAACTGATATTATTGTTGGTTATCCAAACGAAACAGAGGAGCAATTCGAAGAGACTATTTCGTTATACCGTGAAGTAGGCTTTGAAATGGCCTTTACGTATATTTACTCTCCTCGAGAAGGTACGCCAGCTGCGAAGATGGTTGATAATGTACCAGAAGAGGTGAAAAAAGAGCGTTTGCATCGTTTAAATGCGGTCGTACAAGAATATTCTAGAAAAGCGTTAGAAGGCTTGAAAGGCGAAATTGTGGAAGTATTAGTGGAAGGCACAAGTAAACGTCGTGATGATGTGCTTGCAGGCTATACACGAAAAAATCGCCTAGTGAATTTCAAAGCACCAACAGAGTTGATTGGACAGTTAGTGAAAGTGAAAATAACGGAAGCTACTTCTTATTCATTAACTGGAGAATTTGTGGAAGTAGTAAAAAATGAAAAGGTGGAAGCGTAAATGACACAAGTATTGTATACAAAAGAAGATTTAATTAAAAAATCCCATGAAATTGCGCATATGATTGCGAATACACCAGAAGTCGATTTTTTTAAAAAAGCTGAAGCACAAATTAATGAAAACCAACTTGTTCGTGAACGTATTGCTAGCTTAAAAAGCTTACAAAAACAAGCAGTTAACTTTCAACACTTAGGTAAAGAAAAAGCATTAAAAATGATCGAAGACAAAATTGAAAAAATCGAAGAAGAAATTAATGCCATTCCTGTTGTGCAGCAATTTAAAGAATCACAAGGTGATGTAAATGACTTATTACAATTAGTGTCGAATACAATTGCCAATAACGTTACAAATGAAATTGTGCGTTCAACAGGTGGCGATGTATTGCGTGGTGAAACTGGATCTTCTGTACAAAATTCTCAACCAGGTAGCTGTTCATAATTAAATAATAGAAGAAATAGCCCGAATAACTGCATTCGGGCTATTTTTATGCCGAACTTTAGGTAAGGATTTATACATAAAAAAAGCCTATATAAAAGCTGTTGAATGAAAAGATGTAGAAAGGAAGTTGATTCGATTCTATGAAATACGTTCACCCAATGGGCGCCCCCTGCATATGATGGAGTGAAAAGAGTCGAAGGAGGAATTGCGCTGAAACGTTTACGACAAATCGTGACGAAAGCAGTAGTTGCCAAAGGGAAGAAGAGAACGGAAGAACGTGTAACGTTATGTCCAACAAATAAACCGACAAGTATTCTCGGTTGCTGGGTAATCAACCATACTTGTTCAGCAAAAAAAGTCGGTAAATTTGTAGAAGTGTCAGGAAAGTTTGATGTGAATGTATGGTATGCTTATAGTAATCATTCGAAAACAGCAGTGTTTTCAGAAACGGTTCACTATAAAGACAAGGTAAAACTTAATTTTAGAGATGGCGAAGTTACAGTTGGCGATGATGTGCGTGTGCGTGTAATACAAGAACCAAATTGCATGGAAGCGGTAATTTCTCCATGTGGAACAAAATTTGAAATTGTAGTAGAACGTGAAACTGTTGTTGAAGTAATGGGTGAAATGACAATTTGTATTAGTGTACATCCGCTAGATTTCGAAGAGGAATGGAATTTTAATGATGAAAGCTCATCTTCATCTTCCTCATCAAGTTCTAGTTCAAGCTCCAGTTCTTCTAGCAGCTCAAGCAGTGAAGGAAGATTTGTTTTAGAGTCCTCGTCGTTTCCTGATGAACGTCCTAGATAAAAACCAAGATAATATTTTTTGATACATGCGAAATGCTAGCATCTTTACAAAGGTGAAATAAGCGTTTCGCATGTATCTTTTGTTATAATAAATATAACGATCAATGGATGAAGACTTATGTAGCAAAAAATAATAGTAGGTTAGCATTTTGGTTGAAAGAAAACAAAGCACACATAATGGATATTGCAGCTTTTACAAGCTGTATGTATTTAGTGCAATTGTTAACGTAACTACAAATTGCATATTTAAGCACAAAATATAAAATATCTAAACGCAAATATACTATGCGTATTTGATTTAAATGGCAAGAGCGAGGGAATTTTTAAATGACAACTTATACACCAATGATGCAACAATATTTGCAAGTAAAAGAAGATTATAAGGATGCCTTTTTATTTTTTAGATTAGGTGATTTTTACGAAATGTTTTTTGAAGATGCGGTTAATGCATCACAAATTTTAGAAATTACATTAACAAGCCGAGATGCAGGTGCTAAGGAGCGTATTCCGATGTGTGGCGTACCGCATCACTCAGCAAAAAATTATATTGAAACACTTGTGCAAAAAGGCTATAAGGTTGCAATTTGTGAGCAAACGGAAGATCCCAAGCAAGCAAAAGGTGTAGTCAAACGTGAAGTAGTCCAACTTATTACGCCAGGTACTATTATGGAGGGTAAGGCGCTTGATGGTAAAACCAATCATTTTATAGGGGCAGCAGAACAGTTGGATGCCATGACATTTGGCTATGCCTACTTGGATTTATCTACAGGTGAGGCTATTGCGTCAACAATTGAAGGGGACGGCAAGGCACTACTGATGCAGATGCAGGCTTATGGTATTCGAGAATTAATCGTGACAGAAAGTTTACAGCTTTTATTAGCAGAACATGCAATGAATGTTGGTATTGTTCTATCTGTTGAAGAAGATGAAATGGCAATGGACAAAGCGGCCAATTATTTAGAAGCGGTGCCAGTGACTATACAGGTAGCTTGCCTTCGTTTACTTCATTATATTGATAAAACGCAAATGCGTTCACTCTCTCATATTCAAGCGTTTAGCTTTAATGAAATGAAAAACTATTTACGTATCGATTCGAGCTCCAAGCGTAATTTAGAACTTATCCAATCAATTCGTGGCGGTGATCAAAAGGGTACATTGCTATGGCTATTAGATGACACCGTGACAGCGATGGGTGGACGTAAGCTGAAGCAGTGGCTCCATCAACCGTTAGCATCACGCGCAGCGATTGAAGATAGACTTGCAATGGTTAGTGATTTGTTAGAAGAATATTTTGTAAGATCAGAATTACAAATTTCGCTAAAACAAGTATATGATTTAGAACGTTTAGCTGGCCGTGTGGCATTTGGTAATGTAGGCGGGCGCGATTTAGCGCAGCTTCGTGATTCATTGCGACAAGTTCCCGTTATCCAACAGCAGTTACTTGGAGCAAATAAAGAAACATTGCATAAGTTAGGTGCTGCACTCGATACATGTGCTGACGTTGAGAAATTATTAGCAAGTGCTATTACAGATAACCCACCAATCACTATTAAAGAAGGTGATGTTATCCGAGATGGCTATCATGAACGATTAGATGAACTACGCTATGCATCTCGCAATGGCAAGGATTGGATTGCCCAATTAGAACAAGCAGAACGTACGAAAACGGGTATTAAAAACTTAAAAATAGGCTATAACCGTATTTTTGGCTATTATATAGAAATTACAAAATCTAATATTCATTTAGCAGATTTAACACGCTATGAACGGAAGCAAACGCTCGCAAATGCAGAACGTTATATTACGCAAGAACTGAAAGAGAAAGAGTCGCTTATTTTGAATGCTGAAGAAGAAAGCTTGGCATTGGAGTACAAGTTATTCGTTGAAATACGTGAACAATTAAAAACATTTATTCCACGTGTACAAGCATTAGCAGCAAGTATTAGTGAGTTAGATGTATTGCTTAGCTTTGCAAGTGTTTCTGAAAAATATCGTTTTACGAAGCCAGAGTTTCATGAGGGGCGTGCGCTTGAAATTATTGAAGGACGTCACCCAGTTGTGGAGAAAATGCTCAATAAGCAAATGTATGTACCAAATGATTGTGTGCTTGAGGAAAAACACAATATGATGCTCATTACAGGGCCTAATATGTCTGGTAAAAGTACGTATATGCGCCAAGTTGCCTTAATTGTAGTAATGGCACAAATGGGATGCTATGTACCTGCGGAAAAGGCAAGATTACCAATTACAGATCAAATTTTCACACGCATTGGTGCAGCAGATGATTTAGCAGCAGGTCAATCCACATTTATGGTGGAAATGCTAGAATCACAGCATGCGATTGTGCATGCTACTAAAAATAGCTTAATGCTGTTTGATGAAATTGGTCGTGGAACATCTACCTATGATGGGATGAGTCTGGCGCAATCTATGATGGAATATATTCATGACAAAATAGGCGCAAATACACTTTTTTCAACCCATTATCATGAATTGACAGCATTAGAAAAAGAGCTACCACGCTTACAAAATGTGCATGTATCTGCCACTGAAAAAAATGGCACAGTCGTCTTTTTACACAAGGTGAAAAAGGGAGCGGCAGATAAATCGTATGGTATTCATGTGGCGCAGCTAGCCCAATTACCTGAGGAAATTTTAGAGAGAGCTCGTATATTGCTCGAAAACTTTGAGGCGGGTAATGAACTGCCTGTTTCTCAACAGGTCGTGGAGCAACCAGTACAAATGTCGCTCTTTACAGAAGAAGCGGCGTTGCCTTCAGCTGAGGCTGATGTGTTAAAAAGCTTGGAGAAGGTGAATATTTTAGGCACTTCACCAATGCAGGCTATGAATATTTTATATGAATTACAACAGCAATTAGTTAACGCTAAAAAATAAAGGAGTGAAGCGCCATGGGGAAAATTCAAATTATGGACGCGTGGCTATCCAATAGAATTGCCGCGGGGGAAGTAGTAGAACGACCAGCGTCTGTAGTGAAAGAATTAGTCGAAAATGCGATTGATGCTGGTAGTACGTCCATTGATGTCTTTTTACTAGAAGCGGGCCTCACTTCAATTCAAGTAATTGATAATGGTAGTGGGATGGATGAGGAAGACGCACTGATCTCTTTCTCACGCCATGCAACAAGTAAGATTCATCAGGAGCATGATTTATTTCGTATTCGTACATTAGGATTTCGTGGGGAGGCATTAGCATCCATTGCATCTGTATCTAAAATGACGATGATAACTTCAACTGGTGAATCAGGGACGTATGTGGAACTAGAGGGAGGCCATGTAAAAACGCAAAAGCCTGGACCTTTACGTAAAGGAACAGATATTACAGTGGCACAGCTATTTTTCAATACACCTGCACGTTTAAAATATATGAAAACGATACAAACCGAGCTTGGACATACAATTGATCTTATGAACCGTCTAGCGCTTGGTAATCCTCAAATTGCGTTTCGATTGCTACATAATGGTCAGCAGTTATTACAAACAAATGGACGAGGCGATGTACAGCAAGTACTGGCCGCAATTTATGGCGTGCATAATGCGAAAAAAATGGTGCCGTTTCAAGGGGAATCCCATGACTATAAGGTGTCGGGCTTTGTATCTTTACCAGAGGTGACACGTGCTTCTAAAAATTATATGTCGCTGTTTGTCAATGGTCGTTGGGTGAAGCATTATTTGGTGCAAAAGGCAATTATCGATGCGTATCATACGTATTTACCGATTGAACGTTTTCCAATTGTAGCACTTTATATTGAAGGCGATCCTTATTTAACAGACGTAAATGTCCATCCAGCGAAACATCAAATCCGTTTAAGTAAAGAACCAGAGCTACTAAAATTAATCGAAGAAACGATTCGTGGCAAAATTCGAGAAGTGATGCGTGTACCTCTAATGGAAAAGAAAGAAAAAATTCCGAAACCTGCAACAGAACAGCTAAATATATGGAAGCCTACCCCGAAGCTGGACGTCGAAAAAATGAATGCTATCGTTGAAAAGCTTTATGATGTGCAAACTGTTCAGGAGTCTAGCATATTGCCCGACGAAGAGCCTTTAGCCCCATCTTCTGTTACAAAAGAGAGCTGGCAACCAATGCAACAACTAGAAACTAATCAGGTTGAAGTAGAGGCGCCAATAGCGCATAGCGAAATTTTTAATGAGGAGCCTCACATTGAAGAATCTCAAATAGAAGAGCCTAAAAAAGAACCATTCCCTGCTCTTGAGGTTGTCGGACAAATTCATGGGACATATATTGTGGCGCAAATGGAGGACGGCTTTTATTTAATCGACCAACATGCCGCACAGGAGCGTATAAAATACGAATTTTTCCGTGAAAAGGTTGGGCAAGTTAATCCGAACGAACGACAGACATTATTACTTCCCTTGACCTTCCATTACGCAGCAGATGAGGCGCTTATACTGCGTGAAAATAAACAGCAGCTAGAGGCAGTTGGCGTGTTTTTAGAGGATTTTGGACAGTCATCATTTGTGATTCGTGAGCACCCTAGTTGGTTCCCAAATGGCGAGGAGCAAGACATTATTGAGGATTTAATTGAGCAAGTGTTGACGACAAAAAAAGCGGATGTTAAAAAAATGCGTGAGGCGGCAGCTATTATGATGAGCTGTAAAAAGTCTATTAAGGCTAATCATTATTTAACGAAAGAGCAAATGGTTGCATTGTTAGATGATTTACGTGAAGCAGACAATCCATTTACTTGTCCGCATGGTCGGCCAGTACTAATTCATTTTACAACCTATGAAGTGGAAAAAATGTTCAAACGGGTAATGTAGTAATAGCTAAGCAATGTGGTCGCAGTAAATAAAGAAAAGCTACAGCGATCAAGAGCCTGGTGTGAAAACCTAAGGGGGAGAATGAATGGGTGAATTTATTTTAGCAATTGATCAAGGGACGACAAGCTCAAGAGCGATTTTATTCAATCATAAAGGTGAAATTGTCCATGTTGCCCAAAAGGAATTTCAGCAGTATTTTCCGAAGGCAGGCTGGGTGGAGCATAACGCCAATGAAATTTGGGGATCAGTGCTCGCTGTTATCGCAGCTGTGTTAACTGAAAGTGGTCATGAAGCAAGTGAGGTCCATGCAATTGGCATTACAAATCAGCGGGAAACTACGGTAGTTTGGGATAAACATACTGGTCAGCCTGTTTACAATGCTATCGTTTGGCAATCAAGACAAACGCAGGATATTGTTTCAGAGCTAAAGGAACAAGGCCATGAAAAAATGTTTCAGCAAAGGACAGGGTTACGTCTCGATTCTTATTTCTCTGCAACAAAAATTAAATGGATTTTAGACAATGTTGAAGGGGCGCGTCATAAGGCAGAAAATGGCGATTTACTATTTGGCACGATTGATTCTTGGATTGTTTGGCGATTATCAAAAGGGAAGGCACATATTACGGATTATTCAAATGCGGCGCGGACATTACTTTATAATATCCATGAACTAAAATGGGACGAAGAGCTTTGTGAACTATTAAATATTCCAATGACGATGTTACCAGAAGTAAGAAATTCGTCAGAAATTTATACGAAAACAGCACCAAGTATATTTTTTGGTGAGGAAACGCCAATTGCAGGCATTGCTGGTGACCAGCAGGCAGCACTCTTTGGTCAAACATGCTTTGCGAAAGGCATGGCTAAAAATACGTATGGCACTGGCTGTTTTATGTTGTTAAACACGGGCGAACAGGCAATCCATTCTGAAAATGGCTTGCTTACAACGATTGCTTGGGGCATTGATGGCACAGTGACTTATGCGTTAGAGGGCAGTGTCTTTGTGGCAGGTTCAGCAATTCAATGGTTGCGCGATGGTCTTCGAATGATTCGCACGGCTAAGGAATCTGAAAAATATGCAACAAAGGTAGCTGATACAGATGGTGTATACGTAGTACCTGCATTTGTAGGGTTAGGAACACCATACTGGGATACGGATGCCCGTGGCGCTATTTTTGGTTTGACGCGGGGGACTTCCAAAGAGCATTTTATCCGCGCAACGCTTGAATCATTGGCTTACCAGACGAAAGATGTATTGGATGCAATGAAGGAAGCTGCGAGCATGCCAATTGAAGTATTGCGGGTAGATGGTGGAGCTGTAAGTAACGGCTTCTTAATGCAATTTCAAAGTGATATTTTACAGTTAGAGGTGGAGTTAGCAAAGCTTAATGAATCGACTGCACTCGGGGCAGCCTATTTAGCAGGACTTGCAACAGGATTTTGGGAAAATAAAGAGGCGTTAGCTGCATTATGGGCAAATGGGCAAACCTATCAACCTAAAATGACCACAGAGCAAAGAGCAAATTTATATGCGGGCTGGCAAAGAGCTGTGGAGGCTACACGTATATTCAAATCATAGCTAATGGGGGAGAAAGTATGTTTTCATTTGAGCATCGACCTAAAATTATGGATTATTTAGAGCAATATAGCTTTGACGTTTTAGTAATTGGGGGTGGTATTACAGGTGCTGGAATTGCACTTGATGCCGCGTCAAGAGGATTATCAGTCGCACTAATTGAGATGCAGGACTTTGCTGCTGGTACATCAAGCCGTTCGACAAAGCTTATCCACGGAGGACTTCGCTATTTAAAACAATTTGATATGGGGGTAGTGGCTGAAGTTGGACGTGAACGCGAAATCGTTTATGATAATGCTGTTCATGTAACGACACCTGAAAAAATGCTGTTGCCTTTATATAAGCATGGTTCACTTGGTCCTTTAACGACTTCAATTGCATTAAAAGTATATGACCGATTAGCAGGTGTCAAAAAGAAAGAACGCCGCACAATGCTAAGTGCACAAGAAACAGCAGCGCTTGAGCCTCTATTAAAGCGAGATGAGCTCGTTGGAGGTGGCTATTATGTCGAATATCGTACAGATGATGCACGGTTAACGATTGAAGTGCTAAAAAAAGCGGTTGAATATGGCGCACTTTGTGTAAACTATGCGGAAATGACAGGATTTTTATATAACAAGAAAAAGCTAATTGGCGCAAAAGTAAAAGATCATGTAACAGGAAAAGTAGTGGAAGTTCATGCTGCGCAAATTGTCAATGCTACTGGCCCTTGGGTAGATGAAGTACGACAAAAGGATAAAGCGATGGACAAAAAGCAATTACGCCTGACAAAAGGTGTCCATATCGTCCTCAATCAAAAGCATTTCCCATTACAACAGGCCGTCTATTTTGATATTCCAGATGGTCGGATGGCTTTTGCTATTCCACGTGATGGTAAAACTTATATAGGGACAACGGATACAGTTTATGAAGGAAATCCTATACACCCTACTGCAACACAACAAGATGTAGATTATTTAATCGAGGCTGCTAAAAATGTTTTTCCAACAGCCGAAATTACAAGAGAAACAGTTGAATCTTCTTGGGCAGGTGTACGTCCACTTATTTTCGAAAAAGGTAAAGACCCTTCTGAAATTTCGCGTAAAGATGAGATTTGGACAGCATCAAGTGGTTTGATGACGATTGCAGGTGGCAAGTTAACAGGCTACCGCCAAATGGCTGAAACAATCGTTGATAAAATCGTCAAAACTCATAAATTTAAGCATGCTAGTCCATGTATGACACGTGAACTATCTCTATCTGGTGCAAAGGGCATTAATGCCATTAATTTCCCAGATTACACTGCGTATAAAGCAAGAGAAGGTGTGCAGTATGGCCTGAACTATGATGAAGCGAAGCATCTTGTACAAAAGTATGGAACGAATGTGGACGCTTTATTTGATCAGGTGAAGTATTTACATGAGCATGGCAGTACAATGCCTCTCGTGTTACATGCGATGCTGCTCTATGGTATAGAAGCGGAAATGGTGTACACACCTTGTGATTTCTTTATTCGTCGCACGGGATTATTATACTTTGATATTGATGCAGTGAAACGATATAAGGAGCAAGTAATTCAAGTAATGCAACAGCGTTTTCACTATTCCGAATCTCAAAGAAATACCTATGTTGCGCAATTAGAACAAGCTATAATCGATGCGACAAGTTTTGCGGATGTGGAGGTGTAATATGGAAGAGCGTTATATGAAAATGTCAGATGGACATTTTGTGTTTACGCGAACATTGACGCCATCTATTCCATGCATAGGTCATATTCATATTTTACATGGCATGGCAGAGCATAGTGGTCGCTATCTAAAATTTGCTCAAAAATTATGTGGAGCAGGCTATGCAGTGACGATGCATGATCATCGTGGACATGGAGAAACGGCATCTTACAACGGCACATTAGGCTTTTTCGCTGAAAAAAATGGTTTCGATCGTGTTGTAGAAGATGCTCATGAAGTGATTGTAGCAATGCATGCTCAATTTGCAGATGTGCCATTCATCTTGTTCGGACATAGTATGGGTTCTTTCATTGCTAGAAGGTATATTCAACTTTACAGCAATGACGTGGCTAACGTTATACTTTGTGGAACAGGTAATGTCTCAACACTGCATAAGATTGGGCATTATGTAGCACAAGTATTGGCAATGCAACGAGGCAAAGAGATGGAGAGCCCTTTACTAAACAAATTGAGCTTTGGGAGCTTCAATAAGCAAGTTCCGAATGCCAAAACAGCGTATGATTGGTTATGTTCTGTAGAGCACGAGGTGCAAAAATATATTGATGATCCATATTGTGGCTTTATACCAACCAATCAATTTTTTGTTGATTTAACGGCGGGTCTTATGGTACTGAATCGAAAAAATGAGATTGAAAAAATAAACAAAAACTTACCGATCCTTTTGATAAGTGGTAGCAAGGACCCTGTTGGAGATGGTGGTCACGGTGTGTATAATGTGGCAGAGCGGTTTGCAGCAGCAGGTGTACAGGATGTTACAGTCTATTTATTTGAAGATAAGCGACATGAAATTTTAAATGAAGACAATCATCAGGCGGTTCATCAAGTTTTATTACGGTGGTTAGAAAAGTATGATACAAAATAAAATACAGCAAGCAGAGGTTGTAGCAATCGTTGGACCAACAGCCTCTGGTAAAACAGCACTGAGCATTGAGTTAGCAAAAAAGTATAATGGTGAAATTATTAACGGCGATTCCATGCAAATTTATAAAGGCCTAGATATTGGTACTGCGAAAATTACTGCGGAAGAGATGCAAGGTGTCCCACATCATTTATTAAGCTTCAAGGAGCCTACAGAATCCTTTTCGGTAGCAGATTATCAAAAATTGGTACGTGCCAAAATTAGTGAAATACAAGCACGAGGAAAGCTACCAATTATTGTTGGAGGCTCTGGGTTATATGTACAAGCCGTGCTCTATGATTTCCAATTTACCGAGGAGCAAGTAGATGAGGTAGCACGTAAGGCTTATTATGAGGAGCTAGAAAAGTTAGGTCCTGAAGCAATGCATGCAAAACTATTAGCATTGGATCCGAAAACAGCGGAAACAATTCACCCTAACAATACGCGTCGCGTCATTCGAGCGTTAGAAATGATTGAATTAAGTGGTGTTTCAAAAGCCTCTGAAGAACACAATCGAGGAGAAATCCCCCTTTATCGCCATTTGATTATAGGGCTAGGTGAAAATATGTCACGCGATGCGTTATATGATCGCATAAATCGCAGAGTAGATTTGATGATGGACAAAGGGCTGTTACAAGAAGTAAAAGGGTTGTGGCAGCAAAATATTCGAGGCGTACAGTCAATTCAGGCAATTGGCTATAAGGAAATATATGATTACTTAGATGGTCGATGCACTTTAGAAGAAGCAATTGAAAATTTAAAACAAAATTCTCGTCGCTATGCGAAAAGACAACTTACTTATTTCCGCAATAAGATGGATATTCATTTTATTGAAAAAGACTAAAAACTTTAATAATTTCTAAAAATTACTAATTGATAAATTGGGATAACATGCTACTATAGGAATGAAGAGGTAGAAAGAGAGTAGGGGAGGCGCATTCTATGAAATCAATCAATTTGCAAGATACGTTTTTGAACCATCTACGTAAAAACAGTGTTTTTGTAACTGTGTTTCTGTTAAACGGGTTCCAGCTAAAAGGAACAGTGAAATCCTATGATAACTTTACAGTATTACTAGTCGATGCTGAAAGTAAACAGCATCTCATTTACAAACACGCAATTTCTACTTTCGTTCCAGCAAAGCAAGTCGAATTTTTAGAGACAGAAGAATAGAGTCATTTTTAGGCAGCTAGTGTTACATCACTAGCTGTTTTTTTTCGTTCACGCTATAATGTAATAGGAAATTGATATATTGGAGGACTGTAAAGATGAAATCGATGGATACAACGCAATTATTAGAACAACTAGATTCGAATGAGGACTTATACATTATCGATGTGCGAGAAGATGACGAGGTAGCACAAGGTGTCATTCCAGGCGCTAAGCATATTGCACTTGGAACAATTCCTGAGCGCTTAGAAGAAATAGATAGATCTAAACCTTACATTATCGTCTGTAAAGCTGGCGGACGCTCAGCAAATGCATGTGCATATTTAGAAGCACAAGGCTTTGATGTAACAAACCTAGAAGGCGGCATGCTTGCTTATGATGGGGAATTAGAATTTAAATAATGTAGGACACAGGTATTTAACAATTCAGTTGTTAAATACCTTATTTTATTTAGTTTATACTTAATGTTGGCGGTGCAAAAAGTGCTGTCACGCAAACTTTATCCAATATTGACACGAAAAAAACTTTATCGTAAATTTAAAGTAATTACATAAAAGCATTAGGTGCCCACTATGGGAGAATAGGGAATAAAGTGAAATGCTTTAGCGGTCCCGCCACTGTAAAATGGAGTTTTATAGAAAATACCACTAGCGTTATGCTGGGAAGGTTCTATAAAATGTTGAAATTGAGCCAGGAGACCTGCCTAATTGCTTTGAATGATATAGACGATGGAAAAGTCTGTAGTTTATTTGTTATGAAATAAACTACAGGCTTTTCCATTTTTTCATTCTAAATGTAAATGATTAAAAAAAGGAGAGATGATGATGCAATTATTACAACAAACGATTCAACGCATTCAACCTACTAATAATACAATGAAGGAAACAGCTAAGGAACGTATTGATTCACTTAGCAAGCCTCCTAGCAGTTTAGGGAAACTGGAGTCGCTAGCTATACAATTAGCTGGCATTACGGGAGAACTATATCCAAAACTTGATAACAAAGTAATCATTGTTTGTGCAGCAGATCATGGTGTTTGTGAAGAAGGGGTAACATCAAATCCGCAAAATGTCACGTTTTTGCAAACATTAAATTTCCCTAAAGGGGTAACAGGCGTTTGTGCAATTGCCAAAATAACAAATGCAAAAATAGTAACGGTAGATGTTGGTGTCAAAGAGGATATACCGCTTGATGCAAAGGTGTTAATGAAAAAAATTAAGTATGGTACAGACAATATGGCAATAGGTCCGGCAATGACAAGGGAAGAAGCAATCCAGTCAATTGAAGTAGGTATTGAAATTGCAACAGCAGAAATAGCAAAAGGGGCAAATGTTCTTGGTACAGGTGAAATGGGCATCGGCAATACAACACCAAGTGCGGCTATATTATCAGTACTTCGTGGTTGTCATCCACAGGAAGTGACGGGATTCGGTGCAGGGCTTGGGGCAGGAGGAATTGAACATAAAGTAGCGGTTATTCAAATGGCAATTGAAATAAACAAACCTAATCGTCATGATGCGCTGGATATACTTGCAAAAGTGGGGGGGTTAGAAATAGGTGCGATGGCGGGTATTATCCTAGCTGCAGCTGCAAATCGTAAACCAGTTGTGATTGATGGCTTTATTTCTACAATAGCAGCACTAATAGCATATGAACTTGAACCAAAAGTACAAGACTATATTATACCTTCTCATGCCTCTGAAGAACCAGGTGCCAAAATAGCAGCCGAATTGCTAGGAGTTGAGCCGATGCTTCATATGAATATGCGATTGGGAGAGGGCTCTGGTGCAGCACTAGCCTTTCCAATTCTAGATGCAGCTTGTTCGATGATGAGCAATATGGCTACATTAGCAGAAACTATGGCGCTAGTTGAAGAGAAGTGATGGGGTATTTGAGAGGTCAAAGGTTCGAACGAGGACAAAAGAGAAAAAGTGTTAGATTGACTGGAATCAATCTAACACTTTTTTACTGCGCCGTAGATGTCCGCTGCGGCGGTGCTTTCCGCGGGCACACCGTAAGCCGCAACCGTCGCTGTCGCGTCGTTTGTTGCGTCTTACTATGCGTGCAGTTCCCGCAGGAGTCACCGCCTTCGCTCCCATCAACTCATGTTCACTTCTAATTTTTTATTTACTGCAAAAGAATGAAACTAGCCCTTTTTTTACTGCGCCGTAGATGTCCGCTGCGGCGGTTCTTTCCGCGGGCACACTGTAAGCCGCAACCGTCGCTGTCGCGTCGTTTGTTGCGTCTTACTAAGCGTGCAGTTCCCGCAGGAGTCACCGCCTTCGCTCCCATCAACTCATGTTCACTTCTAATTTTTTATTTACTGCAAAAGAATGAATAGAAGGTATTGCTTATGCTCGATTCAATTTCCGTAATGGCAAACGCCATTTCTTCATATAAGAAAGAACTCGTAATATCGTTATGACTCCGAATAATGCATATAAGAAGATGTCTCCTGGCAGTAATTCCAGTCCAATAAGTAGACCAGCTAGTGCTGCCCATACACCGTAAATTTCATCGCGGAGAACAAGTGGTTTACGTCCTGCCAATAAATCACGAACAATACCACCGCCTGAACCAGTTAAAACAGCAGCAACAATTACTGCACTAATAGGCATATTGAGTTTGACAGCGTACAATGCACCTTGTATCGCAAAAGCCGATAAACCAATAGCATCTGTGAAATTGCCCCAACGGTGCCAATGCTGTATAAGATGATGTGGAAAAATAAAAAATATTGTAATAGCAGCAATCGCAATTTGGAACATCATATCTTGCCCCCATAATGTTGTCACAGGTAGACCAATCAATAAATTACGAATGGCCCCTCCACCAAAAGCAGTTACAATGCCGAGTATATATACACCGAATAAATCGTATTCTTCTTCCATTGCTATTATTGCTCCGGAAATAGCGAAGGCAATTGTCCCAATGATGCTAAAAACTTCCCAAGCCATCACTTTCCCTCCTTAAACGAGAATAAATTGTAGTAAGTCCGCCCCTTAGCTTAGCGCATTTAACAGCTAGACACAATAGCAATTTTTGCAGGGTTGCAAACAAATTGATAAGATAGGAAAGAACAATTTGAAACGGAGACGAAAACAATGACATTTACAACCCATTTAACAGCAGAGACGTTAACATTAGCGGAAAAAATAGAAGAAAAGGTGCGACCTTATCACAAGAAAGTAGAGGATATGGCGTTCTTCAATCAGCAAAAAGTACTTTCCGCCTTCAGAGCACATCAAGTAAGTGATTATCATTTACACCCTTCTAATGGCTATGGCTATGATGACGAAGGACGTGACAATCTTGAGCGTGTATATGCACAAGTTTTCGGAGCAGAGGCAGCGATAGTCCGTCCGCAAATTATATCCGGCACACATGCGATTACGCTTAGTCTATTCGGTGTGCTACGACCAGGTGATGAATTACTTTATATTTCAGGTCAACCATATGACACGCTACAATCAATTGTCGATGGTGGTGACAAAGATACAGGTTCACTGAAAGATTATAAAATTGGCTATCGCCATGTAGATTTAATCGATAACGAAACGATTGATTGGACGGCAGTCGCTGCAGCCATAACGCCTAATACAAAAATGATAGCGATTCAACGTTCAAAGGGCTATGCAACGCGTCCATCCTTTACGATCTCACAAATTGCAGAAATGTGTGAGAAAGTACGAGAATTGGCCCCACATGCCGTTATTTTTGTTGATAACTGCTACGGTGAATTTGTAGAGGCACAGGAGCCTACAGAAGTAGGTGCAGACTTAATGGCAGGTTCTCTTATTAAAAATCCAGGTGGTGGCTTAGCAAAAATAGGAGGCTATATTGCAGGTCGAGCTGATTTAGTTGAAAAATGTGCTTATCGAATGACATCACCAGGTATTGGAGCAGAAGCAGGTGCAACATTAAATACACTTGGTGATTTCTATCAAGGGTTTTTCCTAGCACCGCATGTGGTTAGTCAAGCGTTAAAGGGCGCCATTTTCACAGCAGCTATGCTAGAGCAAGCGGGCATGAATACATTCCCGAGCTATCATGCTGAGCGTACAGATTTAATTCAATCAGTATCGTTTAAAACAGCCGAGCAAATGGTTGCATTCTGTCGTGAAATTCAAGCAAACTCACCGATAAATGCGCATTATGCCCCTGAGCCTGCATACATGCCTGGCTATGAAGACGATGTCATCATGGCAGCGGGGACATTTATTCAAGGCTCAAGCATTGAACTAACAGCAGATGGTCCAATTCGTCCGCCATATACAGCATTTATTCAAGGTGGATTGACATACGAGCACGTGAAATTTGCCATTTGTAGCGCTGTCCAAAGCTTACGAAAATAAGCTATAAATAGATGTTAGACAACCCCCATCACAGATTTGTGGTGGGGGTTTTTTCGCAATATGAATGGAGCTAGCTGTTTTGCTTTCACACTAAAGCTAGTGGATTAAAGCAATATCTCAATAGGTCAGCAGGAGCAGAACGAGTGGAAACGCAATTTTATTGTAGTGACATACATTAAGAGCTGTTGAAGTTACGCATGCTCAAAAGGAGCATATGCAGCATTCTACGTTTTCTTATGATTGAATCTAAAAGATTGTATTCAAAGTGTCCATAAAATGCTGTTTGCGGCTTACGATGTGCCCGCGGAAAGTGCCCGCCCGTAGCGGAAATCAACAACAGCAGTAGTCATCACTTCTATATTAATTTTTTTAAAAAGGAGTTCTCACTATCGTCTTGACCATACTGTTCTGACTCGATTTATATTGGCGTTACCCTTCCAGCGTTTATAGTAGACTGGTAGCAATACAATTAAAGTTGATTGGAGCGGAGGGCTTACGATGTGCCCGCGGAAAGCGTCCGCCCGTAGCGGAAATCAACCGCAGAAATCTTATATTGAAGACCAAAGATAAACTGTAAAATATTTCGAGTTTGGCTAAAGCTTGGACTATATTTTTATAGTTTTTAACAATTTTTCATCAATTCAAAAAAAAATTAAAAATCCATGTTAGGAAACCTTACATCCTTGTTGACAGTGAAAATTTTTCGTTATATGATAAGCGGGTATTGGGGGGACTTAAATGAGTCGTGAAATTAGACGAACGATGCCGTTATTATCTATGAGTATCGTGATGCAACTGACCGAGCTTTCGGCACGCCAAATTCGTTATTATGAAGAACACCATTTAATTGAGCCACACCGAACAGAAGGTAATCGTCGAATGTTTTCATTAAATGACGTCGATACGCTTCTTGAAATAAAAGATTACTTGGAGCAGGGTATGAATATGGCGAAAATTAAAAAATTATTTGCTAAAAAGTTAGATCCTGCTGCAGCTGAAGAACCTGATTTAACTGACACAGAATTACGTCAAATTATGCGCGAAGAAATGCGTCAAGCACAGCGCATGCAAAAATCATCTATCCGACGTGGGGATTTATCCCGATTCTATTAAAATAACTACTATTAGATGGTTATTATTTAATAGGGTAGGGTAAAGATATAAGCTAGACAATTTATAGGAGTGTGGAAAACTGTGGGTAAATACACAAAAGAGGACATCAAGAGTTTAATCGAGGAAAAAAATGTAAGTTTCATACGTTTACAATTTACAGATATTCTAGGTACAATTAAAAACGTTGAAATTCCTGTTAGTCAACTAGATAAAGCACTAGAAAACAAAATGATGTTCGATGGCTCATCAATTGAAGGCTTCGTGCGTATCGAGGAATCAGATATGTATTTATATCCTGATTTAGATTCTTTCGTAGTGTTCCCTTGGACTTCAGAAAAAGGGAAAGTAGCACGTTTCATCTGTGACGTATACACTGCTAAAGGCGAACCATTCGCTGGTGACCCACGTAACAATTTAAAACGCATCCTTAAAAAAATGGAAGAAATGGGCTTTTCAAGCTTCAACTTAGGGCCTGAGCCAGAATTCTTCTTATTTAAATTAGATGCAAAAGGTGAACCTACGTTAGAAGTAAACGACCACGGTGGTTATTTCGACTTAGCACCAACTGATTTAGGTGAAAACTGCCGTCGTGATATCGTGTTAGAGCTAGAAGAAATGGGCTTTGAAATCGAAGCTTCTCACCACGAAGTAGCACCTGGGCAACATGAAATTGACTTTAAATATGCAGATGCCATTACAGCATGTGACAACATCCAAACGTTCAAGCTAGTTGTTAAAACAATTGCACGTAAACACGGCCTACATGCAACATTCATGCCAAAACCGTTATTTGGTGAAGCAGGCTCTGGTATGCACTTTAACGTGTCATTATTTAAAGGGAAAGAAAATGCATTCTATGATGAATCTACTGAGTTAGGTCTTTCTGAAACAGCAATGCAATTCATGGCAGGTGTTCTTGCACACGTACAAGGATTCACAGCAGTAACAAACCCAACTGTTAACTCTTATAAACGATTAGTTCCTGGTTATGAAGCGCCATGTTACGTTGCATGGTCTGCACAAAACCGTTCACCACTTATTCGTATCCCATCTGCACGCGGACTTTCAACTCGTGTAGAAGTACGTTCAGTGGACCCATCAGCTAACCCATATTTAGCGATGGCTGTTATTTTAGAAGCGGGTCTAGAAGGTATTCGCCAACAATTAACACCACCAGCTGCAATTAACCGCAATATTTATGTAATGACAGAAGAAGAGCGCAAAGCAAACGGTATTGCTAACTTACCACCAGCGCTTGATGATGCGTTAACATTACTTGCGCAAGATAAAGTAGCTCAAGCTGCTTTAGGTGAGCACATTTACGCAAACTTCAAAGAAGCAAAAGAAATCGAGTTCGACATGTACCGTACAACAGTACACCAATGGGAACGCGATCAATATTTAAAAATGTATTAATCAAAAAAGCGTTGGGGCTTAAGGGCTCCAACGCTTTTTTTATGCCATGAAAGTATAATGGCATCCTGACCTATTGTTACATTAATCGGAAATCTAGTTGTTTGCATCAAAAACTTCAATGCTATAGTCATAACATGAATTTTCTTTAATTCTTTTTCAAAATGCTTTTCTATTTCTGATTTAAGCTCTAAATTAAGATTAGAAACTCCTAAGTATAAAGTCTTTTTCGAACTATCTGAGGATATATTTTGAAGTCTATATTTAAGAGATGCTTCTAGAAAAACATCTTCAGACACGCAAAGTCTTCACGTTTTATTTTTCAGCAGATACCTTCTTCATTAACCGCTTTAACTTATCCTCTGTTTTTGTTTCCTCTGCAGGTGTATAAATGCTGCATCGTAAATCCATATCTCCTTGAACTTGGAGAGAAGTTAGATTAAACAACATTTTGCCTGCTTTGGCATGTCTGAACTCGATTATCATTTCTGGCGCCTTACTCACCTGACTTTCTTGCCATAAATCTCGGAATTCTTGATGGGATTGACTCATTTCCTCAATAAATTGGTTGTACCATTCATCCCCTAAATAGTGACCATAGTAGGTACGGAAAATAGCAAGAAAACCTTTCGCGAAATGCTCCCAATTGACGGCTAACGCTTTAAATTCTTTTCTAGTGAACACTAAACGAATCAAATTTCTTTCATTATACGGCACCTGTTCAAAATCTAAAAAAACATGCGCAGCAGCAGCATTCCAACCGACAATATGACAATGGCGATCCGTAATAATGGTTGGGCAATATGTTAATTCAGCTAATATTCGTTTTAATGCAGGACTAAGCTCTGATGATTCTTTTTTTATCGTTGTCATTTCAGATTTTACATCTAATGCAAGGTTGTATAAGTAGTCTATTTCATCATTACTTAATTGCAAAGCAGTAGCAATACAATCAAGCACACTTGCAGATACTTTAATATCTCTTCCTTGCTCTAGCCATGTATACCAAGTGGTACTTACACCTGCTAATTGGGCAACTTCTTCTCTACGTAATCCTGGTGTCCTTCTACGCGTTCCAGCTGGCAAGCCAATAGACTCGGGCTTTATTTGGGCACGTTTCGATTTTAAAAATGACGATAACGCTTCAAGCCTATTTTTATCATTCAAATTAAAAACCCCTTCATTTCATTTTACCTAGTAGTTATTATACCAGGATAAACAGTGTCTTGTAATAGGATATAAACGATGTAAAATACAACTATCATATTGATTTGGGGGATGAAAAATGGAGAGAGTAGTGATTACTGGAATGGGAGTAGTTTCGCCTCTAGGAAACGACGTTCAAACATTTTGGAACAATTTAATGAATGGACAATCTGGCATTTCAACGATTGATACATTTGATACTACAAACCAAAAGACAAAAATTGCGGGACTCATCAAAAACTTCAATGCAGAGGAAGCGTTAGGTAAGAAAGAAGCAAGAAGTTTAGATCGTTTTGCTCAATTTGCCTTAGTTGCGGCAGAACAGGCATGGCAAGATGCCGATTTAGACCTCAACCAAATAGATGCTGAAAGATTAGGCGTATACGTCGGCTCAGGTATTGGTGGAATTGAAACTTTTATTGAAAATATAGATGCGCTTAGACAGAAAGGGCCCCGAAGAGTTAGCCCAACGTTAGTACCTGCCATGATGGCTAATGCTGCTGCAGCTCAAATTAGTATTAAGTGGAAAGCAATGGGCCCATCCATGTCACCTGTTTCAGCTTGTGCAATCGGAAATACAGCTATCGGAGAAGCCTTTAGATTAATTCGTTACGGTGAAGTTGATGTTATGTTTGCAGGGGGAACAGAGGCTGCAATAACAGACTTATCGATAGCTAGCTTTGGGAATGCTACAGCGTTATCTACGAGAAATGATGAACCCGCTAAGGCTAGTCGGCCATTTGATGATAGCCGAGATGGGTTTGTTATGTCAGAAGGGGCAGGCATTTTAATATTAGAGTCTTTATCCCATGCGTTACAACGAGGGGCAAATATTTATGCAGAGGTCATTGGCTATGGTGCTAGTTCAGATGCACATCATATCGTGGCAACACATCCAGAAGGTAAAGGTGCCTATCTTGCAATGAAGTCTGCATTAAAAAATGCCAATTTATCACCTGAAGATATTGATGTCATTAGTGCACATGCGACAAGTACAAAAGTAGGGGATATTTCTGAAACGATGGCTATTAAGCAGTTGTTTGGCCAACAAGCTTATCAAATCCCAGTAACAGCAAATAAATCAATGCTTGGTCATATGCTAGGGGCGGCTGGTGGAGCGGAGGCAATTGCATTAGCAATGAGCTTAAAGGAAGGAATCATTCCGCCTACTGTCAACTTAGAGCATCCCGATCCATTATGCGATCTGGATTATGTACCAGCTGTTGCTCGTCATGTGAATATTACTACAGGATTATCGAACTCATTTGGCTTTGGCGGTCATAACGCAGCGATCGTTTTAAAAAAATATGAGTGAATGGATATAACGCATTAGTAAAATTATTTTTAAAAAATGAGATAGGAATCGAATAAATCTAATAAACAAAAAGCGTTGGAGCTATATGGCCAACGCTTTTTATTGTGTAAATTTACAGGACATTCTTTCAGATTGAAAAACAAAATGTAATTGGCCCAATTCATGCTGATTTGTTACAAATAATACCTAATTTTCTAGGTCTGAACTTGTAAACGTTATCAAAGAGATTCTATTTCACACTTTGGACAAATTATAAAAATTAATATTAGTAGGCTATATGTATTGATTGCAAAGTAAATCGTATTTTTGTAGAATTACACTCACGGTTTAATTAAACTACTTAAATTAAACTATTTTGTTTAGATTATAAATTTGGAAAAAGGTTTGTAGAAGGGGAGTACTAATTTAATGAAGTTTAAAGAGTTTATGAAAACGAAGGGTGCAAAAGGCTCTATTTTTATGGGGATCTTATATGCCGTCTGTATGTTGGGTATCTTTTTACCAGGGTATACAGCAATACCAGGCAATATTGATCAATTACCGATTGCCATTATTAATGATGATAAAGGGGAATATGGCGCTCAAATAGCGGATAGTTTAACAGAACAGCTACCATTCGAGGATATTCAAACAGACATCTCAAATAAAGAAGCAATAAAAGATTTAGAAAAAAACGACTTAGCATTAGTTGTTCACATTCCAGAAACGTTTTCAGCGGATTTACAAAAAGGAGATGTATCATCAAGCATTGATTTCTCAATCAATGAAGCTAGTGCAACGGCAGTGTCATCTTCTATGCAACAAATCGTCATGCAAATTAATGCACAACTAAGTGCTCAATTTTCACAACAAACAGCTCAAGGAATTTTAATGAACTTACACGTTCCGCAAGAGCAAGCAGCTGAATTAGCGGCACAAATTGAAAATAGTTATGCAGGAAATATTGTTATAAAGAACGATGTGCCCGATGGTATGCATAACAATATGCTGCCAATGTTCTTAACAATGGCGATTTATGTTGGGGCTATGATTGGTGCGATGCAATTAGTAGGTGCATTTAAAGCGAGTCGTGGGAAAGCAACGAAAACACGTTTATTTATCTACATGCAATTCACAGCGATTATTATCGGTATGTTAGCTGGTTTAGTATCAACAGTCATGTCATTTGCCATCAATGATTTATCTGGAGTAGATTCATTCTTCCAAATTTGGGGTCAACAAATTCTAAACTATTGGGCATGCTTTAACTTCACTGCAGTTTTCGTTTTATTAGTTGGTGAAGCAGGTATGATTTTAAATATTCCAATTCTATTAATCCAAACAATCGCGAATGGTGCAACAATCAATCGTGATATGATGTATTTACCGTATAAATGGATGAGTCATATTTCACCAATGTATTATTCTGTTCAAGCATACTTTAACAGTATTTTTGGTAGTGTGAGTGCGGCTCCGTTCGTTTTAGGATTAACAACAGTGGGCTTTGTAGCAATGGTCATTAATGTTCTTATTGTTTGGGTACTTCATAAACCACTACCAGTTGCAGTAGAGAAGTAGTTTGAAGAATTTATTAAAGGCTTAAAATTCTGATGAAGTAAATCGTTAGTTTTGATAAAATAGAACTAATATTTGCCTAAGGAGCTGAAACAATGGCAATTCAAATTTTCATTCTTAGCAAGCTTATGGACGGAGATAATTATCCTTATAATTTAAAAAAACAAATCTCAGAATTACAATCCCTCGATTCGATAAATGGTTTGACGGAAAGTAAGCTATATTATCATATTGAATCATTAGCGAAGCAAGGTTTAATTGAGACGAAAGAAGTTATTAAAGAAGATAATCGACCAGATAAGCATGTATTTTCCATCACGGAAAAAGGGCGCGAAGCCTTGCCAAAAAAGATTTATAAATCCCTTGAAAGTGCTAATACAATAGGTGATATGGTAATCGGTTTAGCAAATATGAAATATGTTGATCGTGATAAAATCATTCATATTTTAGAAAAAAAGTTAAACGGAATGCATTCAAAATGGGATTTGCTTTTTAAATCAGAAAGAAAACATTTGGTTAAACCAGGTGTAGAAGTACTGGCGGATTTTGTTAGTGACTATGCGAATTTTAGAATACAAGGTTCTATCCAGTATTTAGAAAGATTAATTGAGCATGTTCGAAAAGAAGAAATATAAGAAAATAACTATTTGCAATTTATAAATAGTCTCAGGCTGTAGACAAACTGGAAGATTTTCGAGTTTGTCTATAGTCCTTTTTTATTTAGAATTAATATAAGTGAAGACTACTGCCGTTGATTTCCGTTACGGGCGGTCGCTTTCCACGGCACATCGTAAGCCGCACCCCTCGCTAACGCGAGGAATGCCCGCGTCTTACGTATTGTGCGTTCTGAGCAGGAGTTGCCCGCTCTTCACTCCAATGTAATGGAATAATCATCTCGTACATAAATTCCCGTTGCTATATAATAGAATAGTTGAGTTCCAAATAACGTATTAAATTGTAAAAGCGATATCAATAATCGTAAATATATACATTAAGTTAGAGAAATATATTAAAAATCATAAAATATTGAGTTTATAGTTGTATATTTAAACCAGAAAAATGATTGAAAGTTTAGTTTTACAAATAAAGTATAGGTCTTTAACAACACATCTTTTACAAATACTTTTAATATATACAAGAAATTTGTAAAATCAAATGAAATTTGTGTTTTAATAGATAGTGGAAAGTGAGTCTTTAAACTTAAGTTATAAGATGGGCAAAATACATAAATAGGAGTAATAAAAAACAATGAAATCAACACAATTAAGGCTAAAGCATTTAATAATGGGTTTAGCTATGGCAGCATTTTTCCTGACAAGTATCGGTAGCTTATGGAGTGGCTATGGCATGAATGTTGATTCGATAAAGGAAAATTCGCTTGAAACCAATCGTGTATATGCACAAAAATTGGCTACTACCGCAACTGCATACTTAGAAGAAGCCTTTCAAATTTTAGGTTATAGTGCGAGCAATATAGAATCAATAATGGATGATGAGGCTGCCTTAGATCGGGAAACAGACCGATTAAAAATGCAAAATAATATGTTTAACTCAGTTATTGTGTCCAACGCGGAAGGTTTAGTATTGTCAGTATCACCGCCTTCTGTTGATGTTAAAGGAAAGTATTTAACCTCTGAAGGTGGGAAAGAGGCATTATCTAAAAAAATGCCCCTTGTATCCAAACCGTATGAAGGTATTACTGGAAGACTAATTATCTTTATTTCATATCCTATATTTTCAGCGGAAAATGAATACTTAGGAATGGTAGCTGGCACAATTTATTTGAAGGAAAAAAATGTATTTAATTTGCTGTTAGGAGAGCATTATTATCACGACGGTTCGTATGTTTTTGTGGTGGATTCGGACGGACGTATTATCTACCATCAAGACCCATCTCGCGTTAATGATGTTGTAATAAAAAATAAAGCTGTACAAGAAGTGGTTTCTGGAAAAAATGGCGCGAAGCTAATTACGAATACAAAAGGGGTAGAGATGCTGGCAGGCTATAGTGCAGTGCCGCTAGCAGGTTGGGGAGTCGTTTCTCAAAGACCGTTAGATGTAGCGTTAGAGCCTTCATTCGATCGTGTACAAAGTGTTGCAATTAAGGCTATTCCACTTATGCTTTTATCTATCATCATTTTACTATGGACAGCGGCGAGGATTGCTCGTCCATTGCAACAATTAGCAACATTAACAGAAGAAAGTTTAGATTCAAGAAATGTAGAAGGGTTAAAATCCGTACGCAGTTGGTACTTTGAAGCGTATTATTTAAAAAGTGCACTAATCCGTAGTTTATCCTTTTTACAAGGGCAAGTTTCCTATTTTAAAGACCAATCAACAACAGATCCTTTAACTGGAGTAACAAACCGACGAACAATGGATGCCATGCTATCTGAATGGCACAAAAAACATATGATGCATTCGATTATTTTACTTGATTTGGATCACTTCAAGAGCGTTAATGATACGTATGGTCATGCAGTAGGAGACAAAGTACTGCAATTTTTAGCAAAAAATATGAAAGCTGTTGCCCGTGAACACGATATTTGCTGTCGATATGGTGGTGAGGAATTTATTATCTTATTGCCTAATACGTCTGCTGAAGAAGCGACAATTGTAGCAGAACATTTAAGACAACAATTAGCAAACTCGCATAGTCCATGTGGACGTCCAGTCACGTTATCAGCTGGGGTTGCGGAGTATCCCAAAATGGCTAGTACGACAGAAGCACTAATGGAAGCGGCAGATGGTGCACTGTATCTTGCTAAGCAGGCGGGGCGAAACCAAGTGAAGATTGCGGGAAAAGAATAGGGTAATGTATGAGAAAAGCGATGAGACAAAAGTGTCTCATCGCACAAAAAATTAATACCCCATACCCATGCCCATATGTTTATGGTGACCCATATGGTGCTGTGGCATATGGCAGTGATTGTGTGGCATACCGCATAGTGTGTGGTTTTCACAGCATTCATTTACTACGTTTTCAGTGCATGGGAAGTAGTATTGATGATCAATGATATGTTTGTTAACTGTTGTAATATGTGCTGGCTGAACGTGTGGTACAACTGTATGGATATAATTTGTGCGAACATATTGCTCTGGTGGTAAAAATTGTGGCGGGTCAAATTGTGTTGGCATTGTTTGTGGTGGGCAGCATTGTGGTCCTCTTCCATGGTGACGCTTACGATTAAACATGTTATTACCTCCTGTTTTGATAAGTTGTGGTTCATAATTAACATATGAGATGTAAGACTAAGTGGTCTATTTGTATGCCTATTAAGGGCTAGTTAAATCTCTTAACTGCCACAAAGTAATGAAATTTCGTGCCATACAATGTTTAATTGTCATAATGAAAGGCTAAATCATTTTTGATGCATCCAGCCAAAAAGTGAAAAATCCTTTTTCATTGTAGATATGGAAATGCCTAGAGAAAAAGGATAGTTCTCGTCAATAGCTTGGCGAAAGAACTATCCTTTATTTTATGGTCGATACCAATTTTCATCAAAATTAAGCTGTAACGCTTTCCCAAAAGCGATTCCAAACTGAATAAAACCTCTTCCTCTTGCAGTAATAATCGGACCATCTTGGACAATTAAATCATCAGAGTAATAGGTAAGATCAAAAACCCCTAATTGCTTCATACCATCAAGTGATAAGCCAACCGTATAGTTTCTGTCCTTCAAGACACCAGCTTTAGCTAAAAGGTAAGGAGAACTTGAAATACTAGCTATGATTGCCCCGTTAGCACTCATTTTTCGAATAAAATCAATTAGCTCTTGCACATCTACTAATGTCATAATGTCCAAACAGCCAGGTAATAACAGACTATCAAACTCTTCTAATTTGACTTCGCTCAATTGTATATCCGTTAAACAAGATAAACCTGATTCTCCTTTAATACTATTATTATTTAAACCAACCGTTACAATTGGTTTATTACCTTGCATTAATATTGATAATGCTACACTTAATTCATATTCACTAAACAAGGGGTATAACAATACGGCAGTTTTTTTCACGATTATCACATCTCCAATATACTTAAGGATACTGTATTTATTTTACAATATATTGAAAATTAGTTGTATAATATAAAAAAAGAAGAAGGGAATCGATGATGAAAAAGGGTGTATTTTTAACGTTTGTTTTTATAAGTATACTTGTTTTAACTGGCTGTTCAAAAAGTAGTGCTTATCGTACAGCAGATGCCATCGAAAAAGGGGATATTACCGTTACGCCGAGTGATGTTCACAACTTGGAGCGTTTTGAGCAATTTTTGCAGAGTATATCAAAGCAGCAAGAAGATACTATTCGGGTGACATCTTATACACTCGAAGGTGATCCTATTTTTATGGATCTACATTATGATGGAGAGAACATTCAATATGCATATGATAATACAAATGATGCTTTTGGTGGACAAGATAAAGGAATTAAAACTGAAATTTGTACAGGGATAACGAGCAAAGGTAAAGTAAATGGGGAAATAGAATACTATATTGCAGGTTGTTCAGACAATATGGACTATTCCTTATTCCAGGTAGATGATCGCTGAGAGGGGCGAAGAAATCACCATAAAAATCGGGGAAACGGCAATTATATATGAGAACAAGGGAGATAGATTTTAGATACTAAAGATGCCGTTTTAAAGGCAGAAATGTATTTAAATAATCCTCCTCAACAGACATATACTGCGCAATTGAATGTGAATGTAATGGAACTGACTGCTGAACAAATAAATACTCAATTACATCATCAAACGGGCATGTTAAATCGAATGTTTAATCGTAAAGAATGGGTGATTATGCTGCAATTTGATAATAGAAATCCAACAGTCGTGATAAATGCACATAATGGCAAACTGATTCAAATAATAGGAGCTACCAATTAGTTAAAACATGTCAAGGGCTTTAAAAGCGCCTTGACATGCTTATACTCCGTCTCGATGAATCAAGAATAGTTGAGTTAATTCATAATATCATCAATAGTTAAAGTAGTGTATTTTAATACATTTTTTAAATGTAACTCATTTCGAGACCACGCATCGTATTTTTCATACAATAAGCCAATTTTATGATTTGGTAACTCGGTAAGTGCGGAATACGAATAGCCATATTGTGGATAATCGACATCATACTTGTGATTCCAGTCGATTGTGTTTGTAGCTTTATCAATAAAACCTACCCATAACTGTCCATTTCTTCGGCCATTTGTGGAATTCGGCGTACTTAATATTACTGCTTCTTTGCCATTTATGAGCTGAGAATATTTAATAATTGACAGTTGTGTACCATAAGAGGTATTTTGCACGATGTCGAGATATTTCACTTCACTCCAACTATCTCCACTATCTAAACTCGTCATATAGCCGATTTTACCTGTTGTTGTTCTTAAATACGTTTGAATAACACCTGGTTGAATTTCCACCATTTGTGCTTCAGCCGTGGCATTAGTAAACGGCAGTGGAGCGGTTTTATGTGTCCAAGTTTGTCCATTGTCGTCGCTAATAATATATACCATTTGCTTACTTGCATATGAGGAAAAAATTATACGATTCGTATCTGTTAAGACCAAACCTTGTCCAGGGCTTAAGTACGAAGCGTTAGAATTTACTCCAAGGAATGGCGGTAATAATACAGGTGCATTCCAAGTTTCCCCTGTATTATCACTTGTCGTATATCCAATATAATTTGTAGGTGTAATTTTCAAGATGGAATCTTTATAAAAGATATTCATTTTCACTTGATTGCCATTTTTGTACTCAATGAGATTACCATTTTCAAATTTAACAGAGTACTGCTCCACATTTAAATATTCATTGTTCTTTTTTAAATTGTAGTAATTATCCACACTATATTCAGTTGGTGTATTTGAAGTATCATTATAAATTACACCGTTTTCACGAATCGAATAATTATAGGCAGTTTCAGAGCCATACTTTAATTTTAGGTAGAATTGTCCATTGATAGATTTGTAGCCTGAATCCGTTTTTAATGCATTCTGATTTCCTATTCCTGCTGGCATAAAATCAGACATTAAAATGACCTTATTATTCTGTTTATCTTGTACTAATGCGGAATCTATAAAAGAAGCACTACCACTTATCTGAATATTTTTTCCTACATCATCCCTAGGCCAATCAATTGTTTGTTCTGCATAGTCATCAAATTTTAAGGCTAGTTTGGGATTGGACCAAGTTACCCCATTATCATCACTATAAGAGGTAGCAATATTTATTTTACTTTTAGAATCATGTGTCCCTCCATATCTAGCATCCACACTTGCCAGAACTCTGCCATTACTTAGCGTATATATAGCAGGAATTCTGAAATAATTTGCTTTTGTTGCATCCCCAGCCTTGAAAATCAAATTGTCCGTAGTCGCATTGGTTGTGTCATTTAGTAGTTGGGCATCAGGTAGTGCTTCATTATAGATTTTGAGTGACTCTATTTCGCCATTAAATTTAAAGTCTAGTGCCCCTGCTCGATTAACGCCACCTAAAACAATGGAATTTGCGCCAGTAATGTTGTTAATCGCTTTAAACAATGAAACCTTACTCTCTACAACTTTTTCACCATTTGCATACAACGCGTAACTACCTTGTTGTGCGTTAGAAACAAATGCTATCGTGTTAGACACTTCTCCATTCTCGTCCTTGCCCCATAGCGATGCAGGCCTTGCAATCAAATAATTTATATTTGCATTAGCGTCTCTAACTTCAACACCCAATTCACCGTTATTTCGTAAAAAAATATCAAAATAATTATTTTTATAACCAGTATTTTTATTTGATATGCCAAACAAAGCTTGTAATGCATTTTGATTATTAGACTTAAACTTAATAATTATTGTAGAACTATCAGATGTCAGAGCTTGTTGTAGGTCATTCGTCACATCTAAACCTTGGTTATTTAACACTATATTATTTCTTTCAAAAATGGGTGTACTAACAGATTGCACTTGATTACTAATAACATTAGATTCTGCACTTACATAAGTTGGACTTATTTGGCTAAAGCCTAGCCCTAAAAGCAGTGTAGAGATACCGATTACTTTAAAAGGATATTTCATATTAAGCCTCCTCATAATTTTTAGATTGTCCAAGATTTACGCTATACTCGTACAGGCTAAATTTGTAAAGCGAAAGTTAGAACATTTTAGCTGTAAGTTACTAGATTTGTTTTGTGTTTTTACAGTAAAAACACAAAAATGAATAGTACCACCTCCATATAAAATTAACGCATGAAACATATTGAGTAATAAGTGTTTAGACCTACATAATGCGAAATAGGAGTATATTTTTCTCAAATGAAATGCGTACACAAGTGAATTATACATATATTCCGAAAATTCTCAACATTAACATTTTTAATAAATACTTAATAAAAGCACCTAATTATTCATACAAAAAACGCTATGAAACCATACATTGCTTACAATTTTCCTTAAAAGCAATGGATGAAAAGATGCTGAACTTTGGTGGATTTTTTTTTCAAAAATTTAAAATATAAAGAAAATTATTTACAATTAAATTTTAATTTGGTATATTTCAGTTGAAAGCGGTAACAGATAAATTTGAATATTGGGAGGGTGAAAAATGACATTAGAGAGATTAAAATGAATTTTTCCAGCTTTTTATGCTTGTTATGACGATGGGGTATGCATGTCTTCTACTGTCAGAGAAATGGGAACGATAGTTTAGTGGAGTTTGGATCTTAAATAAAAACTTACATGATTTGCATACCTAGGAACATCGTTAACAAAGGAATGTATGGCGTTACACGTTTTCCTTTAACTGGATATTTCTGAAAGTTCAGTCTTATGGCATACCTAATCTATCTAGTAAGAAGTTGATAGAAATTAAAACGGGTATTGGTGCATTCTATTTTCTCGTGGGAAGTGTAAGTGCTCCATTGAAGAAATTCCAGCAAGGAATTACATACTAATTGAATCGATGGAGCAATTGCTAATCGTAATACAAGCATTGTTATAAATTTGTTCTTTTCATACTTAAAAATATTTAATGGGAGGTATTTGAATGAAAAAGAAATTGTTAGTGCTTTTTGCCGTATTAGCTATGATGATTATTACTGCTTGTAGCAGTGGAGAAAAAGAAGCTACAACCAGCCAAAGTTCTTCAGGGGAATTTGAAGGAGAAATTACAGTTTGGCATTCCTTTACACAAGGGCCGAGACTTGAATTTATGCAAGCAGCTGCAGATTCATTTGTGAAAGAACACCCGAAAGTAAAAATAAAAATTGAAACGTTTGCATGGCCTGAATTTTATACGAAATGGACGACAGGTTTGCAATCTGGACAAGTTCCAGATGTGAGTACAGCATTACCAAACCATGTCGTTGAATTAATCGATGTTGATGCGCTTGTACCATTGAATGATGTCATTGATAACATCGGTAGAGATCGTTTTTATGAAGCTCCATTACAAGAAGGAACAGTGGATGAAAATAATTACTCGATACCATTGTATTCTCATGCCCAAGTTATGTGGTATAGAAAAGATTTATTAGAAGCAGCAGGATTGGAAGTTCCAAAAACATGGGACGAGCTATATGAAACTGCTAAAAAGTTAAATAATGCGCCTGATGTGTATGGATTATCAGTGCCGATGGGATCTGGCGACATGATGGCAACACGATTCCTCAATTTTTATGTGCGTTCTGCTGGTGAAACGTTAATAACGAAAGATGGAAAAGCAAACTTAACAAGTAAAGCTGCAATTGATGGTATCAATTATTGGATCAATATGTATAAAACGACATCGCCTGAAGGCTCAGTCAATTACAAAGTATTAGATCAGGCTAATTTATACTATCAAGGAAAAACTGCATTTGACTTTAATAGCGGTTTCCAAATCGGCGGAGTAGAAACGAATTCTCCACAGTTGCTGGATAAAATTGATGCTGCACCTATGCCAAAAATAAATGCGAATGATCCAGAAAACGGAATTGAAACATCAAACATTCCAGTTGTAGTGTGGAAAAATAGTAAGCATCCTGAAATTGCTAAGGCATTTGTAGAAAGCTTATATGAAAAAGAAGAATACATTAAGTTTTTACATTCAGTACCAGCGGGTATGTTACCTGCTTTAAAAGACATTGCGGAGGACCCAGCATTCTTAAATAATCCGACAATCCAGAAATTTGATCATGCCGTTAAAGTAATTAGCGCAGCCGTGGATAAAGGGACTGCAATCGGTATGGAGAATGGTCCAACCTTACAATCAGGTATTATCGTGAGCCAAGGCGTTATTGAGAAAATGTTCCAAGATATTGTGCTAAAAGATGTACCTGTAAACGAAGCTGCGGAAAAGGCCGAAAAGGAATTAAATGACTTATTTAAGATGTTAGGTAAATAAGCAGAGCTCGGACTACACAACTTACGACGCTCTCATAAATGATGAGAGCGTTTGTTTTTTTACTTGTTTCGCAGTAGTTCTCCACTTATTAAATGTGTGATGTCTTGAAATAAAGTGGAAGCAATTTAGCTAAAGTGTAACTGCAGTAACAGGTCTTTACATAACAGGAAAGGAGACGTGACATGGAAAAAAAGCTAAAGTCTTTTAATTGGACAGGTATGCTGTTCGTTTTACCTTCTGTCCTAATCGTTATTTTACTATTAATCTATCCGATTTTTTCGAGTATCTATTTTAGTTTTACTTCGAAAAATTTAATCCGTCCATTTTATGATTTTGTATGGTTAGATAACTTCAAATTTGTTTTAACTAATCCAGATTTTTATAGGGCTTTTCTCAATTCAATCAAATGGACTGTTTTGTCGTTAGCAGGGCAATTATTTGTTGGTTTCACTGCTGCGTTAGCCTTAAATAGAATTCCAAAATTCACGGGACTTTACCGAACTTTATTGATTATTCCTTGGGCATTTCCAGCAATCGTCATTGCCTTTTCATGGAAGTATATTCTAAACGATGTATACGGTTTTATACCTAATTTACTTACGAAGCTCGGAATAACAGAGGCAAATATTAACTTTCTGGCTAATCCAGATTTAGCTTTTATCGTTGTAGTATTAATCAATATTTGGTTTGGTGCACCACTGTTTATGGTAAATATTTTATCAGCTTTAAAAACGGTTCCATCAGAACAGTATGAAGCAGCCCAAATGGATGGGGCATCCTCCTTCCAAGTATTTTGGCATATTACGCTTCGACATATTCGTGTCGTTATAGGGTTACTGTTAGTTTTAAGAACGATTTGGGTCTTTAATAACTTTGATATCCTATACTTAATTACTGGTGGGGGACCTTCAGATATTACGACAACACTGCCAATCTTTGCATTTAAAGCTGGGTGGGGAATGAAGCAGCTTGGTGTCGCTTCTGCCATTACTGTCATTCTATTATTGTTTTTACTTGGTATTTGTTTCTTGTACTTTAAATTACTCGATAAATGGGAAAGGGAGGATCGATAATGGTAGGGAAAAGCAAACTATCTACAACATTGAATTATATTTATTTGACTTTATTAGCCATCGTGTCGGTCTTCCCGTTACTGTGGATTATTTTATCGTCAGTAAAGTCCTCAGGGGAAATGGCTAATAATCCACTTTCATTCTTTCCTGAAAATATAACATTTGATTACTATTTCAGAGTATTAAATGACTTATCGTTTACTACCAATATAAAAAATAGTTTATTAGTATCATTTTCAGCGACTTTCATTACCATCGTAGTGTCCGCATTAGGGGCATACGGCATTGTTCGTTTCTTTCCAAAGGCTGGAAAGAAAATGACAAAAATTTTAATTACTACTTATATGTTCCCGCCTATCCTTTTGGCTGTTCCATATTCGATTATTATCGTATCTGTAGGTTTAGTAAATACATGGACAGGACTAGTTATCACATATCTTTCCTTTTCCATTCCTTATGCGATATGGATGCTTATTGGATTCTTTCAAACTGTGCCGCTAGAAATAGAGGAAGCGGCAAAGGTAGATGGAGCTGGAATAGTGCGCACCTTTTTGCAAGTCGTGCTGCCAATTGTAGCACCAGGTGTGGTGGCAACTGCTATTTATACTTTTATCAATACGTGGAATGAGTTTTTATTTGCCTTGCTTCTTATAAATAGTTCTGAAAAGATGCCTATATCAGTGGCATTGTATTCCTTAACAGGCTCAGAAGTTTTGGACTGGGGAGAAATGATGGCCGCATCGGTAATTGTCATTTTACCTTCTATTATATTCTTCATGATTATCCAAAATAAGATTGCAGGCGGTTTATCGGATGGAGCAGGAAAATAATAATTGTTTAAATTGAGAGGAGATTAATTATGAGTCAAATCAACTATGGAGTAGTAGGGACTGGCTATTTTGGCGCTGGTCTTGCAAGAATACTAAACCGTTTAGAAGATGCAAAAATTGTAGCGGTATATGATCCAAGTAATGCAGAAGTGGTAGCTGCAGAGCTACAGTGTGAAGTTGAACCTGATGTTGAGGCATTGTGTCAACGTTCAGATATAGATGCGATTATTATCGCTTCCCCTAATGGATTTCATAAGCATCCCGTGTTAAGTGCTGCTCAAAATAACAAACATGTATTTTGTGAAAAGCCAATTGCTTTATCCTATGAAGATTGTAATGAGATGATTGAAGCTACGAAGCGAAACGACGTGACGTTTATGGCAGGGCATGTTATGAATTTTATGAACGGGGTACGTACAGCGAAAAGATTGATTAATGAAGGTGAAATTGGCGAAATTCTTTTCTGCCATGCAGAACGAAATGGCTGGGAAGAAGCACAAAAAGAAGTAAGCTGGAAAAAGCAAAGAGAACTTTCAGGCGGTCATTTATATCATCATATTCATGAACTTGATTTTATTCAGTTTTTAATGGGTCCAGCTAAACGTGTATCTATGGTTGGCGGAAATGTTGCGCATCAAGGGGAACAATTTGGTGATGAAGATGATATGCTGCTAATCACGCTTGAATTTGAAAATAAACGATTTGCAACATTACAATATGGATCTGCCTTTAGATGGAGCGATCATTTTGTAAAAATCCAAGGAACGAAAGGTGCCATTTTAATTGATTTGCAAGATGTGAAAGTCATTTTAAAAACGCCAGAAAAAGAAGAAAGATATTTACTGCATGAATCGAAAGAAGAAGATGAGGATCGTACAAGAATCTATAGTGGGTTAAAGTCTGATCAAGCGATTGCCTATGGTAAACCAAATCAAACACCACCAATGTGGCTGAATTCGATTATGGAAAAAGAAATGAAGTATTTCCATAGCATTATGCAAGGTGCAGAGGTAGAAGAAGAATTTATTCCTCTATTGGACGGTACTGCAGCGAGAGCCTCTATTGCGACAGCAGATGCCCTTACATTGTCATTGAATGAAGATCGAAAAGTTAGTGTTGACGAGATTACATCTAAAGGTGTTTATCAAAAGTAATTTTTAATGTTGAATAAAATGATTTGATTCGGGCATTAGTAGCGGGCATCCTTTACAGGACATGCCCTTAGTAATGCCCTTTTCCTTTTTCCTTTCACAACAACAATCTGTATCTTTTTAATCAAAAAACACCTCCTCATCGAAGGTGCTATTTTATAAGATTATAAAGTTGGCAACGGTTGGATGGCTGCCTTTTTCTTAACACGTCGCCATAAAACCAACATATAAACAAATAGGACAAAAATGATAATATACGCAGTTAGCATAGAACTTTCTGCATTTCCCATAAAGTTAAAGAAATTATTCAAACCATGGAAGAGAATCGTCAAAATAATGGATTGGCCATCAATAATTAGTAACGAAAGAACGAGACCTACTAGGAGTGCATAAATAATTTGAATGATTGTATCCTCAATAGATTGCCCCCCAATTAGCTGCAATGCATGGGTGATGCCAAACAGTATGCTCGAAATCCATACCGCAACAAAGGTTCCCTTAGGTAGCAACATACGAAGTAGGATGCCTCTAAAAATAGTTTCTTCAATAAACGCAACAATCAACATTTGCATCAAAAACATAAGTAGTAAATCGCTAAATGATGCAAAACTCAAACCTTTTGTCCCAATTAAAATAACACATAACACGATAAGGAGCGGTGAGTATACGATAATATTTTCTTTATTGATGCCAATAAAGAAGTAATGGCGCCATTTCTTTTTGATAGCAATATAAAGAAAGAGGCCAATTGCCAACGGAATCAACAAAGCAAATTGTAAAAAAGGGCTTGATGGCTGTTGAATGGATACGAATGCCCCATTTACAACATAAAAAATTATGAGAAGCATTTCTAAAGCAATAATTTTCAAAATGATTTTTTTCATTTCGTCGATTCCCTTCAAAGTTAATGATTTTACTTTTCTTTATTTAATGTTTGAATGTACCGTTTTATGATGAGATTGCAGAAGCTTTTCGTAACGCACTAGAGATTAAGATATAGATGAAAATGATAATAACTAGTAAGCTAGCGATGATAGAAAAAGCAGAAGTGTTCGAAACTAATTCAAATAGCGGTGTATACCATTCGAAAATAACCATCATGATCGGAATCAACGCAAGTAATCCAATAAAGCTATAGCCACCTAATATTCCGAATCGGTAAAATATGACATTTAAAAGCAAGCTTGAAGTTAAACAGAATAGAAGTAACACGGTATCCATCGACATAGTTAATAAAAATGAATAAGAATTACTGAAAAATAAAATAGGGTGGACAATAATCATATTGTCATAATTTAATAGGTTAGAAATGAGGGTTATGATTTTATGTGTACAAGAAATTATAAATGCACCAGCAAGGCTCCAGACGATGAAAAACAAGCCAACGTTGCACATATACTGCATACGACTTAAGCCAAGCTTCAAAAAATATGGCAATGTGTTATTTAAAATTTTCGCTCCCTTAACACTATAAAAAATATAGACAGGTATTGAAATCGTCATAGCAAAGGATACATACTGTCCAAAAAAGGCGTCGATGAAAAATGATAGACTGACGATAGAAAACACAATCATCCAAAAAATAATATTACTTTTTTTATAGCTTTGAAATAGAACGTATAAGCTCCCTTGTACTGTTTTCATTTCGCTAGCCTCGCTTTCTGCTGCTTACTTAAATACACTAATAGGTCTTGTAAAGATACATTTTCTAGCGTGATGTTATCTCCTTCAATAACATGACCTTCAGCATATACAATGGCGGTCATCTCCTGCATAAAAGTGTGCATGTAAATTACTTCTAATTCTTGGATTGCGAGCTCGACATCTTGTGTGCTTCCTTTAACTGCAACGATATATTTTTCCCATTCTTCTACGGTTTTTTGAAGCAATATTTCACCTTCGTGCAGGATAAGAATTTCCTCAAACAATTCACTAGCTTCATCTATTAAATGTGTCGATAAAAGAAATAGTCTTGGATTTTCTATTTGTTGTTCTATTAATAAATCATAAAATGTATTTCTTGCGGCAACATCTAATCCAATATAGGGCTCATCAAATATCGTGATTGTTGCATTACTAGCAAACCCTGTTATAATACCGAGTGCAGAGACCATCCCTTTCGAAAGATTGCGCACCTTATATTTTGGATGAAGAGCAAACACTTGCAGCAGCTCATTTGCAAGCTGACTATCCCACTTTGGATAGAAAAAACTATTGGCCTTTAAACTTTGCGCAACTGTCATATCTTCTTGAAAATTCCTACTCTCAGCGACATAACAAATGTCTCGCAATATCACGGGAGCATTAAAAACATTCTCGCCATTGATACAAATTTGTCCTTCAGTTGTTGCAATAAGCCCTGCTAATAGATTGAGAAATGTTGTTTTACCAGCGCCGTTATGACCTAACAAACCGATAATTTTAGGCCCTTCTAGAGTAAATGATACATTTTTTAAAGCATACTTTTGCTTATACAACTTACTTACATTACTCACATCGATCTTCATACGTTATCCCCTCTGTAACATATTTTGTAATTCTTCATCTGAGATACCTAAACGGATTGCTTCTTTTTTTAATGGTTCAATATGTTGAGTAAAGAAAATTTCCTTCCGTTCGGCTATTAAAATTTTCCGTGCGTCAGGACTAACAAACATACCTACACCTCGTTTTTTATAAATGACACCCTTTTCCACTAATTCGTTCACGCCCTTTCCTGCAGTTGCAGGATTAATTTGATATTCTTTTGCAAATTCATTTGTCGATGGAATGCGATCTTCAGATTGTAGTTGCCCATCAAGTATTGCATCTTCAATCCGTTCACGAATTTGTTGGAAAATTGGTTTTTCATTGCTTAAAGAATAAATCACAATCCACCTCCTAGTTAATCGGTTCATTACTTATGTAACTAACCATACAACGTAATAATAAAATTGTCAATTTATAGTTGGTAAATTATTCTTTAAATGTGCGGAGCAAATAAAGTTGGAATCAGTAAATAAGGTTTACTGTTATGGAAAAGAAAATGGACAGGACTACCAAGATTATGGCATTGCAAATATTCTTTTTTAGAATAAATTATCCTTTTTCAAAAAAATAAATATAATCCCGTTCTACTATTTAGTAAGGGATTATATTACGCTTTAAATCTGCAACAATCGTGCCAGATTGTGGTGTAACAATATACTTCATAATTACGGATTAATGTTAAAATATATAAAGTTATAAATTGAACTAAAACTAAAGTCTGTCCTCAATGGGGGGAACTAAGTTGAAAATTATCAAAGTAATGCTAGCTTTAATTGTAGTAGCGATTTCAATGTACGGATTAATGACAAAGGATTTTTCATATGCTCCAATATCATCTTTATTGCTTGGAATTCTCTTTGCAATTATGGGAATTGAAGAATATAAAATGAAAGGAAAAAATGGTTGGGGACTGGTTCTTATAATAGGATCTTTGTTAATTATTGCGATGGCTCTTTTTAGTTTTTAAGTATGTTAGTGTGTCATTAACACTTAATAGAATACGAATGAACAACTCGAAAACATTATAAGTCCAAGCAATACGAGGAGGACTTGTAAAATGAAAAACAAACCCGGGATGGGATTCCCGGGTTTGTTTTTACTTATTGGCAACTAAGACTAATTTACCTGTATCCAGTACCTCTTCGTATTGAGCAGCTTCCGATTTACTTAATCCGACAGAAGCTAACTTATTGCGGAGCTCATCTCCACGGGAATTTACCAGGTTCTTCATAGAAGTCAGGAACCCTTGCTCGCTAATACCAGCTTCTTCAGTTCCCAGTGCTTCGTTAATATCATCTTCACGTTCTTCATAGTGTGCAAAGATGTAAATGTTATCTCGAAGATAACCTTGCGCTTCTAATTTCTCCACTTCTTGTTTCGCCTGTACGACGTTTTCTACTGTTAATTTGACTGTCATTATATATCCCTCCTATTTATGTTCACATTTAATCTATTCCACTAAATTGCATAAATAAAACATGGAAAAAGTCACCTTCTATAGGTGGTGAGGCTTTATGCTTTTAAAAAACTAATAGGTAGTAAACGCAATGATCCCTTGTTCATCATCAAGCTTTACTTCAACCACTGCTGCGAACGGATCCATGTTCAAAAATTTCTCAAGCGATAGTCGTAGTGTGTATGCAGCTTATTTAAAGGATACGGATGTATTTGTTGTTGTGCCTTTTTTAGTGATAGGGTCCAATATTTACAATAGTACTTTTCAAGATTATGCAGAGTGAATTAGCTAGCGCTCGTTTTCATTAAAGGACCAGATTATAGAATAAGGGGTATAGCCAAATTTATACGGATTTACAACGTAAGCAAAGAACTATCCCCAAAAGGTCCTCTTCTTCATCCGTTATTTAATTTTATGTTTAGAGATACACTGTAGGGGTATACGTATAGAGAGTACCATTTAAAATTTAGGAGGAATAGAATATGTCACATGAACAACACCAAGAATTAATCCAGGCTTTACACCAATGTATGGCTGCCTGCAATCACTGCTTTGATGCTTGTCTAAAGGAAGACGATGTAAAGATGATGGCTGAATGCATCAGATTAGACCGAGAATGTGCAGATATCTGTAACTTTTTAGAGCAGGCGTTAGCACGAAATACACTATTTGCTTCAGAGCTTGCATCAGTATGTGCGACAGTATGCGAGGCGTGTGGCAATGAGTGTAAGAAACATGATCATGAACATTGCCAGCAGTGTGCAGAAGCTTGTTTCAAATGTGCAGAGGCTTGCAGAAAGCTAGCTGCTTAATTTCTTTTCTTACTTGAAAGATACTTTATCCAAGCATTAAGTATTTTTTCACGAGCGGGAGCGGGGACGTCCAATTATTGGGCGTCTTTTTGTTTTTTTGCATATTAAGCATATGTGGACAGTTTCGGCTTCGTTCTCAAGATTTAAAGCAAACGGCATTTACAGCACCTTTGAATGTAAAATGATAATCCACAATCTGGCGCTTTCCTGAAATAATAGGGGAAGGCCCCCCTTAGGATTTAATACAGAAAAATTAAAAGAGTACTTCATACAGATACAGTCAGGAGAACATTTAAAGCCATCGACCAGGTTATTGAATAACAATATTTTATTGAATTTTACCTGATTTTGATTTGGTAGCCTATATAAAATCTCGTTGATAAAATAATAAAAAACAGATAGGACAGTATCAATAAATAATACTAGTTCTACCTGTTTCAATGATCAAACCCCTAACTATACCAATATTAAGCTACTGTTTTTTGCATGTTAGGTCAGTTCGTCTTAGATGTTCCTTTTTTTACAATTATTTTACGCCTGGCACCCAACCAACATTACGTTTCATCATGTTCATTAGCGGCTCTGGAATGTTATTATCACGACTCATATCCATTTCAGTAATTACTGGTTCACCAGCTGCTACCTTTTCTACCCAGTGTGGTTCAATTAATAGCTCGCGACCTAGTGCAAGTAAATCAGCACCTGTTTCCATCGCTTCTTTCGCATCTTCTGGTGAATAAATAGAACCAACGCCTATCAACGGTACACGACCGTCAATCACGCGTTTTAAAATTTTAATACGGTTTTCTTTTTCACCGCTATAACGACGCGCTTCTGCACGGAAATCACCTAATGAAATGTGTAAGTAATCGAGCTTTTCATCTGCTAAACGATCTACAAGTTGAATCGTTTCATCTAGAGTGATACCGTCATCTTCAGGCTCTTCTGGGCTAAAACGATAACCAATGATAAATTGGTCATCAGCATATTGCACTTTTGCACGGTTTATACTATCGATGATTTTTAATAAAAATGTCATACGTTTTTCAACAGAGCCACCGTAACTGTCTGTACGTTTATTTGTAAAGCCTGAGAAGAATTGTTGCAATAAATACGTATTGGCACCGTGAATTTCCACACCGTCAAATCCTGCTTCAATAGCACGACGTGTCGTTTCACCAAATGCAAAGACTATTTCCTCAATTTCTTCTACCGTTAATGCACGAGCCACACCGCCATCTGCTGCAACGGTTTCACTTGCGCTTACGACATCGCCATTTGGCACAAGGTCACGTACTGCTTGGCGTCCACCATGATAAATTTGTAAAATTGCTTTTGCTCCACCATCGTGAATCGCATCAGCAATACGTTTTAAGCTCGGAATATATTCATCGCTATGCGCAGATATTTGACCTGGGAAGCCTTTCCCATTAGGAATCACGTACGCACATGCTGTAATCACCATACCGACGCCATATGAGCGCTCACGGTAATATGTAATCTCCGCATCTGATACTGTATCATCAGCATTTGCTGAGTAAGTTGTCATTGGCGCCATCATGTAACGATTACGAATTGTGACGCCGTTTTTAAAAGTAAATGGTGTTAAATAAGTTGTCATGTTATTCACTCCTTCTAAAACAAGAGTAAATTTATCGGATTTAAAAGTCAAAGATTGCGCTTGACTACTATATTTTATTTCCTGAATCATAGTAAAAAGCAGTAGAACATAAGGGTCGTTGTGTTAAATCACTATTTAGATGGTCACATGAAGTAAAGAACTTTCATTCAATTAAGACACTCATGTAGAAATGGGTGTTTTTTTATTTTAGGACCAAATTGTTTAATAAAGAGATTTTGCAATCTAGAAGAAATTATTGATTGTTATGTGTGCTATACTTGACTTTGCACATGACATTAATGAAAACTGCAAAGTATAATGTGACATCCCTCATGAACAAAGGAGAACTGAAAATGAGAAAACTTGTTCTATTTCTGCACACATCGCTTGACGGTTTTGTAGAAGGGCCAAACGGTGAAATGGACATTGGTTGGGTTTCCTACGATTCTGATTTGGAGAAACATGCGAAAGAAATTCTGAGTACTGCCGACACTGTCATTTGGGGACGCGGGACTTATCAGATGATGCACAGTTACTGGCCATCTGTGCCTTCGAACCCATCAGCTTCGCAGTACGAACGGAATCATGCCGAGTGGATCGAAAAGACAGACAAAATCGTTTTTTCCACGACGCTGGAGAAAGTCGAATGGAACAATTCCAGTCTGGTGAAAGAAAATGTCGAGGAAGAGATCAAGAACCTCAAACAGCAGCCAGGCAAGGATATGGTCATCCTCGGAAGTCCTAGATTCGCACACTACCTTATGCAGTTTGATTTAATTGATGAGTATAAAATTACGGTTTCTCCCGTCCTGGTCGGCAGCGGGTTGCCGTTATTCCAAGGTCTCAAGGAGAAGGTCAATCTTAAACTTATCGAAAACAAGACATTTGATTCTGGAGCCATAGGTCTCGTTTACCAGACGGTTAGATGACCTTGTCACCTAAAATAGATTACGCTAACAGGATTACGTTAGCACAATAAAGGCAGTGGCAGTCTAGGTCTTTCGAGTTCCTAGTCTGTCACTGCTTTTTTTACGAGTTAGTCTAATTCAGTTTGTCGGGTGATAGACAAACTTTGAAATTGTAATTGTATTATCTTGAAATCAAGTCTTGCATATAAGGACGCGATTTTGTAGCAAGAATCAGCGCTCGTTTTCATTAAAGGGCCATATTCCAATAAAGAAGGATGGGTTTTTATTCTGATTGGTTGCAAGGCCATCTGGAATACAGAGTCCAAGCAATATGAGGAGGGCTTGTAAAATGAAAAACAAACCCAGGATTGGATTCCTGGGTTTGTTTTTACTTATTGGCAATTAGGACTAATTTTCCTGTATCCAGTTCCTCTTCGTATTGAGCAGCTTCCGATTTACTTAATCCGACAGAAGCTAACTTATTGCGGAGTTCATCTCCACGGGAATTCACCAAGTTCTTCATAGAAGTCAGGAACCCTTGCTCGCTAATACCAGCTTCTTCTGTCCCTAGTGCTTCGTTAATGTCATCTTCACGATCTTCATAGTGTGCAAAGATGTAAATGTTATCTCGAAGATATCCTTGCGCTTCTAATTTCTCCACTTCTTGTTTCGCCTGTACGACGTTTTCTACTGTTAATTTGACTGTCATAATATATCCCTCCTATTTATGTTCACATTTAATCTATTCCACAAAATTGAATAAATAAAACATGGAAAAAGTCACCTTCTATATGTGGTGAGGCTTATGCTTTTAAAAACTAATAGGTAGTAAATGCAATAATCAGTAGTAAACAGTTTCATGATTGTCAAAAGGAAGAACAGCTTGAGGCAAATGAATGCCAACAAGCTGTACTTATTAGGAACTATACGCAATAATTCCTTGTTCATCATCAAGCTTTCTCAATCGCTGCTGCGAACAGATTCATTGAATTTACTGACAAATAATATCTCTATTACCCATAATCGAAGTTGATAAACAATCATCCACTTTTCTGGAATTCAAAAAAAGACCTTCGGCTGCAATAGCTGTTAGGTCCTTATTTTTATGCCATTTTATTGGTTTTTTCAATATCTTCTACTTTGATATACTTCAAGACAACAAACAGGAGAATAAATCCCAATACACTTGCCGTAATATAGCTTGCATTGAGATAGTTTTTCATGACTAATGACATAATTGGAGGGCCAGCTGCAACGCCAATAAATCGTGCCGAACTGTAAAAAGAGGATACTGTTCCCCTTAACTCTTTTCTAATATTGTCAGTAATAATTGTGTCAAGTGCAGGTAATAGGGCACCGATAGCAATCCCCACTATACTCGTGACGACTAATAAAAGAATCAGCTTTTTGCTTGTAAACCCAACAAAGATAATACCGACAGACATTGCGATTAAGGAGGTAATGATTATTTTTTTAATTCTTCCAACGTTTCCTTTAATTTTCCGCCCAGATATAAATGAAGCTATACAAAGTAATAATAGCGGGATGGCCAAGACAAACCCTTTTTTAATACCTTTTATATCATGAACTTTTTCGAGGTTTTCGGACAAGAAAAATAGCATACTAAATAATATGAGCATCACAAGGATCCCGTTAAGGAATACGGTATACAACCATTTTCCTTCCTCCTTGAAAACTTTTTTAGTATTTTGTAAAAACTCTTTGAACTTCAATGGTTCATCATCATCTTTCGGAGCTTTAACGAAGAAAAAAATAAGTACAATCGAAATCAGACTAAGCGCTGAAATGGAGAAGAAGGGAAGGAACCATAAAAAAGCTGCAAATATTGAACCAAGAATGGGGCTTAACACTTTCCCAAACGTGTTAGACGTTTCAATTATCCCTAATGTAGAGCTTATTTTTTCGTCATCATCCTGATAAAGATCACCTACAAGAGGCAATACAATCGGCATGGCACCAGCAGCGCCTATTCCTTGAATAATTCTGCCCACAATAATCATTGTATAAGGGTCATCCATTTTCCATGAAGCAAATCCAGCAATTAGACCACCGATTAAAGCTAAAATTAAGCTTGGTAATATTACTATTTTTCTGCCGAAGCGGTCCGATAAATAGCCAGCTACGGGGATAAGAAAAATCGCTGCGACTGAATAGCTTGTAATGATCATACTCGACTGAAATGAAGTAATTCCGACCTTATCTTCCAGTTTTGGGAGCACGGGAATAAGCATCGAATTTCCCAATGTCATGATAAGTGGAATGGAAGTCAAACTTACAATACACCAGACACTAACATTAACCTTCTCTTTGTCCATTACCACACCTCGTCTAATATTCTTTTTAAGGTATGGTTTCCTTTCGTGTTCATTTTATGCGCTGTGGTTGACTTTATTGGAATAATGCTTGGTAAGCTTGCTTGCCAAAGTAGATTCCAAAACCAATCATTAATAAGGCTGAGATAAAAGAAACTGTTTTCAAAAGCTTTATGGATAGTAATTTTCGAGCGACACTGGATAAAAAGGAATAAATAAAATCTATAAAAATAATGCCAATTAAAATAGACGTACTGACTAAAATGATTTCATACCCTGTTGAAATATCAGACGTTTTTGCAAGTATGGAGCCGTAAATTCCCAGCCAAAAAAGGATGGTTAACGGATTCAAAAAAGACATGAAAAAACCAGACATAATCGAGTGTCTCAGTCTTGTTCTTTTACCCGTTTTCGAATCTATTTCAATTTTATGTAACGACAGTAAACTTTCGATTCCTGTATACAAAAGAACAAAACAGCCGAAAGACCAAAGAATTGTTTTTAGCCAGATGGAATTAATAAATTGTCCAATTCCATAATATACGATAAACATATAGATAATATCGGTCGTTATGGCACCTAGACTAAAAAACCATGCATGAAAAAAGCCATTTTTTAAACCTGTATTTATTAGAATAGATTTAACAGGTCCAATCGTTGCAGCCATTGATATACCTAAAAAGATATAGGTAACTATAGAATCCATAAAATAGCCTCCAATTATCAGATGTATTTGCATTTTATTCGAAGGCAATGACTTTTAGGACAATTTCAAAGTGCAATTCTAATAGCCTTATTGGCTATAGTGTCTCTGTTTTAGAGGTATATTTTTAAGATAATTATTTCAGATGTATTTGAAGAGAGTAACGAAGTGATTTGATGAAACATCTTATACAGGTGATAAAAAAATTAGCTGAAAAAGCTTGAAAGACTCAAATCTATCTATTTTTTGAACGAACGGAAAAGGTAAGTTTATTAAGATTAACCGCAGCGAAAAATAAGAAAAAGTCATTCCCTCCACAAACGGAGAGAATGACTTTCCTTCATAAATCGTAATACTATTGATTACAGTTTTGCCCAACGTTCCTCTAACCAACTCATAAATTGAACACCTTTGTCGCCTTCATACGCATCAAAGACATCTAAACGCATACGTTTTAGTTTATCCGCAAAGTCTGCCACTGTATGGTCCTTCGGCAAGCTCTTTTTAACTCGAAGGAAAATTTTGTCTGTTCCTTTGATAATATCAAAACGTGCAGGTGATGGCTTCTCTACATCCTCACCAAGCGCAACAAGTGCTTCATAGGCTGCTAATTGCACTTTGTGGACAGTATCATGCTGCATACGATTTTTTAATAAATCTATGATTTTGTCATGATGATAAGCCGATAATATTTCGACTGCTTCTAAACGCTCTCGCCAGCTAGATGTATAATTGGCCTGTTTTTTTAACGTTTCATAATGCTCAGGTAATGTTGCTTCAAACTGTTTCAAGTAATTGCACCTCTTTTTTTAACTAGAGGAAAAATGAATTCTTCTTCTGCTTCTCTTATTATACGTTGTCTTACTGAAAAAAGCGAAGAATCGAGGGTAAGCATATAGAAATAGCAAAGCTCAATATGAAAAATTACGACAATCGGGATGCATATGTAAAAATACTGGAGAGAGATGGTCGGTAGGCAATTTTTCAAATGCTGTTGATGACCATAATTCTATTTGGGAAATGCAAAATGGAGAGGGTGGAAAGGCGATTCGTTTATTAACGCCCGAAGAAGAAAAATCGCACATCAAATTTTATTTTACAAAACCATTAAAACCAGAGAATAGTGGTCAATTATAAGCACTTTTCAAACTGTAGACAAACCCAATGAATTTTGAGTTTTCACAATTAAAACGCGAGAACGTGATGGTTTATACATAAATTAAAGAGGCAGGATAATTGAAAAAGGTTTGGAAAGAATACTTCTAAAAAGGAGGTTAAGAAAATGAAAAAAATAGTTATTTCTGTCTTAATATTATTAACTTTAATAGGTACTATTGAGAAAGCATCAGCTCGTACATCTCAATCAACTGGAAAAACTTTAGAAGTCAGTGAACACCAAGAATTATCAATCAAACAAGCTATTGAATTAGCATATCCTTCAGCAATAAAATGGAATGAAAATGCGCAATTATTAGATGCAATCAATATAGATTTAGATAAGCCTGGTAAGGGAATTGGTGCAAACGGTCAAAGGAAAAATTGGAATATATCGTTTGGAGTGCCAGACACTAATAAATATTTTTTAGTAACTATCCATAATGGAGAAATAGATGGACTAAATGATTTAACAACAGAAGGTACTTCCCCCTATCCTAAAAAGGAGTTTATAGGTTTTAATGATATTAAATATGATTCACCTGAATTACTAAAAAAAGCATTAAAAATGGGCAATATTTATCCAGGTAAGGATTGGGCAAAAGGTTACAATTTCATGCTGAGAAAAGATACAGAGACAAATATTCCCTTAATGTTAGTAATCGGTTGGAATCGCGATCAAACAGAAATGACAGCAGTAGGATTTAATGTAACAACAGGAGAATATATTCCGCCAAAAAATTGATTCAATTTTCATTAATTGTGCTTGATTATTGAAGAGACAGTGCTATTCACCTTAAATCAGAGAGCCGAGGATTGTTAAGTTAAAGTATAAAAAAGCGGTCCTCCACAGATTTGTTTGTGGAAGATCGCCTTTTTTATTATAAACACAATCACTCTTCACCGTATAGCAACTAAAAAATCTTTTTAGATTACGATGCTTTACGCATTGATTTCAAAATTACGCTCACAATGAAAACTAGTATAATTGCTCCAATAAGTGCTGGGAAGATATAGAAATCAGAAATTTTAGGACCCCAACTACCAAGAAGCATACCACCAATCCATGCACCGATAATACCTGCGATAATATTACCAATAATTCCACCAGGGATATCTCGTCCTAAAATTATACCTGCAAGCCAACCGATAATCCCGCCAATTATTAAAAACCAAATGAAACTCATACTGTCCATCTCCTATTTTGTATTTTAAATATTTCGCTATAGTGTTTAATAACCTTTATTAAACCTCTTCAAACTTAAAAGAGAAAAAAAGATAAAAATTAGTGGAAGTATGGTGGACATTCTTAGATCTCAAGGTAGCATTTATGGCTAATTTTAAAATTCAAGATTGGTCTTATTCATAAAGTAGCACTTGTGCCCCACAATCGGTGCATCTCTTTCTGTAAAACGAAGAGGATGTGCACAAATAGACGTCAGCTGACGGGTCAGAATAGTTGAATAAACAAAACTTCTTCATTATAAAAACAAGAAAACCTATAGTAGTGGTGTAAAGAATGGAAATCTATAATGTGGGAAATAATGTAGTTCTATTATGCAAATAACAATTCACAATAAAACCAATTCAGTATGGAGGTAAAAAATGAATATCCTCGATTGTATCATTATAGGTGGGGGTCCTTCTGGGTTAAGTGCTAGCTTAACTTTAGGAAGGGCTAGAAGAAACATTGCATTATTTGACAATAGCACGAATAGGAATAGTGTGACACAAGCGTCACATGGATTTATTACTCGTGATGGGATAAAACCAAAAGCGTTTAAAGAAACAGCGTTAAAAGAGTTGGCGAATTATCCGTCCGTATCATATTTTCCTGCAACAGTGAATGAAATTATTAAGGATTTAGGTAATGAGCGATTTACAGTCAAAACATCTAATAGTGAGGAATTTGTTTCTGAAAAAATAATACTCGCCACAGGCATTCAAGAAATATTTACTATTCCAAGTATAAGAAGGTTTTATGGGAAAAGTCTATTCAGTTGTCCGTATTGTGATGGCTGGGAGCAGAAAGATAAGCCATTAGTAGTTATTGCAGAAAAAGAAGAGCATGTACTGCATTTGACTAAGTTAGTTTATAATTGGTCGCAAGATTTGGTTGTCTTAACGAATGGAGCTCAATTATCTAAAGAAGGTACAATGGAGTTGCAAAAACACAATATCAAAATTATATCGGAAAAGATAAAAGACTTAATAGGAAATGACGGTTACTTACAAAAAATAGAGTTTGAAACAGGATCAACAATTAGGAGAACGGGTGGATTTGTAGCCCCATCTTATTATCGTCCAAATCATTTTGCTGAGAGGCTTGGCTGTGATATTCATGAAGATGGAAAAGTTATAACTGATGGTGTTGGTAGGACAACTCAAAAAAACGTATATATTGCAGGGGAAACCGAAAGATCTAAACCATCTTCTTTAATGATTTCAGCTGCTAAAGGAAATAAAGCTGGAGTTTCAGTAAATACTGATTTAACGATGGAGCGCTTTTGATAACGTCTTAACAGCTTAAACACTTCTGTACCAATGTGTTGTCACATATAAACATTATGTTAGAGTTAATATAAGAATGTATGAAGAACGAATTTTGATTTTAGAATTCGTTTTTTCTTGTTGCTTAAAAAGGAATGAAGTTTTTGAACTATCGGCTCATTTGTAAATTATAGTTTTACATGGTGGGGCAACAACAAATAAAATAAGCTCGGAGGAATAAAAATATGAAAAAATTAGGGACTCTATACTTTTTCTGTGGAAAAATGGGGGCAGGAAAAACAACTAAATCAAAACAATTGGCGATAGAAAAACATGCGGTACTGTTATCTGAGGACGAATGGCTGTCATCTCTTTATCCCAATCAGATCACATCATTTGAGGACTATCTAAAATTTTCAGCACAGCTCAAGCCGATATTGAAAAAGCATGTCCAAAATATATTAAGTGTTGGTACGGATGTAGTGATGGATTTTCCAGGTAACACGCAAAAACAGCGAAAGTGGTTTTGGGATATCGCGTCAGAGGTCAATGCAAACCATCAACTAATTTTCCTTAACTTAAATAACGAGCAATGCTTACGTCAAATTGCGCAAAGGCGTAACGAACAGCCTGAAAGAGCAGCTTTTGATACGGAAGCGACGTTTATACAAGTGACGAAATTTTTTGAAGCGCCAGACGCATCCGAGGGTTTAAATATTTTAGAATTTAGTGAAAAAGAATAACATCGACTTTAAAATCGAGTATCTTATCCATATATAAAGAAATTCTGAATTCTTAAAATATAATTACATGCATTTCAGCCTAATTACCGATAGCATATTAAGTGATTATCATTTATGGTTAATAGGTCGTAAAAGAGACTATCAGGTATATCCTGCAAATATATGAAATGATAGGTGAAAAGTATGAATTATCAAGTTTTATTGTATTACCATTACACGAAGATTGAAGATCCAGCTGAATTTTCTGCAACACATTTAGCAATGTGTAATGAAATCGGTTTAAAAGGTCGTATTTTAGTAGCAAATGAAGGCATTAACGGTACTGTTTCAGGTACGATTGAGCAAACAGAACAATACATGGCAAATATGCAAGCTGATGCTTTATTTGAGGGTATAGTCTTCAAAATTGATGCGGCAGATGGCCATGCATTCAAAAAAATGCACGTACGCCCACGTCCTGAGTTAGTAAACTTAGGCTTAGAGGAAGACGTTAACCCACATGAATTAACAGGTCGCTACCTGTCACCAGAACAATTCCTTGCTGAAATGCAAGATGACAATACAGTAGTATTAGATGTACGTAATACGTATGAATACGATGTCGGCCATTTTCGTGGCGCGATTCGACCAGATGTAGAAAACTTCCGTGACACACCAGAATGGGTACGTGAAAATCGTGAGCTTTTCGAAGGGAAAAATGTTTTAACATATTGCACAGGTGGAATTCGTTGTGAGAAGTTTTCAGGATGGATGAAACGTGAAGGCTTTGGTAATGTCGGTCAGTTACATGGCGGTGTTGCAACATACGGAAAAGACCCTGTTGCGAAAGGCCAATTATGGGACGGTCAAATGTACGTCTTTGATGAGCGATTAACAGTGCCAATCAATCAAGTAGAGCATGTAATTATCGGTCGTGATCATTATGACGGTGAACCTTGTGAACGTTACATTAACTGTGCAAACCCTGAATGTAACAAGCAAATCATCGCATCTGAAGAAAATGAAGCAAAGCATTTAGGTGGCTGTACAATCGAATGTACAATGCATGAGCGCAATCGCTACATCGTGCGTCACAATTTAACAGAAGAGCAAGTAGCTCAAACAATTAAGGCGTTACAAGCATAAGCACAAACCTTTGTCTAACCATTATAAACATCATTAAATTTCTTTCTTTATAGAGGTACTTAAAACACCTTCTGTAAGTGTTCAAACTATCCATTACAAAATGGAACTAGTCTGCTCGCTTACATGAGGTGTTTTTTCTTTTGCAAGAATAAGTAAATAGCTAAAGCATAGCGAGGAATAGAACTGAAGCTGTTTAAAGTAAATGTCACAGGGTATTCAAACAATGTAACAGGATTTGATGAGTGTAAGCTCACAAAGTGTTTTCGTATTTTTTTCATGACAATTTAAAAATTATACAAAATAGGAGATGATAATTGATGGGAAACCCACATCTAACAGACCCACGTAAGAAATTTCAAACGAGAAAATTCCCAGATCAAGAACAGAACACTCCAGCGCTACAAAATGAAATGAGACCCAAACCTGACTGTGGAGAAGAATCATATAAAGGATACAATCGGTTAGAAGGGCGCAATGCCTTAATTACTGGAGGCGATTCTGGTATTGGCCGTGCCGCCGCCATTGCCTATGCACGTGAAGGAGCCAATGTAGCTATCCAATTCTTCCCTGGCGAAGAGGAAGATGCCAACGAAGTCAAAGAATACATTGAAAAAGCAGGTAGAAAAGCCTTATTGCTACCATATGACTTGCGAGAAGATGGCTCAGCGACAGAGATTGTTACAAAAACAGTGGAAGCTTTTGGCGGATTGGACACGCTTGTATTGAATGCTGCGCAACAAATCGCACAGCCTTCCCTAAGTGATTTAACAATCAAACAAGTGCAAGACACTTTCAAAGTAAACATAATCAGCATGTTTGAGACCGTAAAAGCTGCGGAAGAACATTTGGAACCTGGAAGTGCGATTATTACCACAACCTCAGTTCAATCTTTCGATCCGTCCCCATCTTTAATGGATTATGCCGCTACAAAAGGTGCGATAAGCAACTTTATGGTATCGCTATCCACATACTTTGCTTCTAAAGGTGTGCGTGTCAATGGCGTCGCGCCAGGACCAATATGGACGCCATTGCAATTAGATAATGGACAATTGCAAGGACAAATTCCTGAATTTGGGCAAAATACGCCCCTCGGTCGTGCAGGACAACCAGTGGAGCTTGCCCCAGTATATGTTCTTCTAGCTTCCGATGAAGGAAGTTATATTACTGGTCAGATTTATGGGGTGACAGGTGGCAAGCCGATAGACTTGTAATGTTAATTACTATGCTCACTTCAGTTGGTGATTTGTGTCTCACGTAACCCCTACTGTTATGCTCCGTAAAAGTTAAAAAAGAAAACAGCTTGGTATGTTTCATAACCAAGCTGTTTTCTTTTTATAATTCAAATTTCACTTCAACTTTTTTTCATTTACATCCTATTCGTACGATATAGTATCAATGCTATAATTTGGATATTGAAGTGAGGAGGTTTTACTATTGATTATGATTAGAGAAAAAATTGAAGGGAAACGATACCAACAACTTATTGAGTTTCTAGCAACGAGATGTAATCGTTTTGCGTTTGTAGAGAACAGACAATTAATGGATGATGAAAAACTGAGGCTAGCATTTGTTGATGAAATAATGGCAGAAATAAAAGACCAAATTATCGACAGGAAAATTCAACGACAGTGGGAGACAACAATACTTGGTGAAAGTACAGCATTTGTTTTTTATTTTCATTTAAATAACGTTACGACACAATTTTTAAAGGAGCGAAGCAACTCACTTTTTGGTTGGATTACTCCAAAATTACCAGAGGATTTGATGTTCTATCAAGATGATCAATGTTTACTAGCAGCATGTTCGCATGAAGGTTTTTTTATCGTTGATGAAAATCTATGGAATAGTTTTAATGATTAATGATGCATGAAGAAAAAGCCGTGTAAGTATTGAATTTTAATCTGAAATAGTATAAGATTTACAAAATTACATATAAAAAGCTATGAAAAGAAGAGTAAGCATACGTACTATCTACAGAGACCTCTGGAAGCTGAAAAGGAGGGATAGGAAATATGTTGAAACAAGCCTCGGAGCTGTGCATTGGATTTGTTTGTTAAAGCAATGATGATGCAACGTATTCTCACGTTAACGAGATAGAGTATCGCAGGTGTTTTATTTCACAATGCCGTACTTGATAAGACTTCTACAGCGATGTAGAAATGAACTGGGGTGGCACCGCGATATGACTCGCCCCCAAGATGAAAATCTTGGGGGTGAGTTTTTTTATTTTGTTTGACTAAAAATAAAAATGGAGTGGTGTAGATGTCCAGATGGAAATATCCTTTAATCCTTTTAGGGGGAATAGGCATTTCAAATGTCGGTGCATGGGTGTACCTAATCGCACTAAACTTAATTATCTTGAATGAAACAGGTTCTCCACTTGCAATTGCTATTTTATATATATTAGGTCCCATTGCAACAATATGTTCGAATGCTTGGGCAGGTAGTTTAATTGATCGGATAAATACAAGAAGACTTATGATGTGTTTAGATATTTTTCGAGCAATTTGTATTGCGTTAATTCCGTTTTCACCTTCATTTATTTATGTTTATGTACTAGCTTTTATCATTAATATGGGCAGTGCTATTTTTCAGCCTACTTCTATGGTGTATATGACAAAACTTATACCAGAAAACGATCGGCAACGGTTTAATGCACTACGTAGTTTTATTAACTCATGTGGTTCACTAATTGGCCCTGTCATCGCTGGAATCTTGTTTTGGATGGGGACTCCTTATACGGCCATTCATGTTAATGCAGTAGCTTTATTTTTTTCAGCATTCATAATTATGATGCTACCAAATGTTGATACAAGACTCAACGAGACAGAGACGCAAAGATTTACATGGGACTTGATAAAAAAAGATTTTCGCATGGTATATCATTTTAGTAAGAACGATACCTATATCACAAAAATATATTTAATATTTAGTGGGACTACGATATTTATGACTGCGATTGATTCCCTTGAGGCAGCGTTTGCTAAAGGCATCCTTTCCATATCAGACACCAATTATGGCTTTTTATTAAGTATCTTTGGAGCGGGCATTATAATAGGATCAATTATTAACACAGTATTTTCAAAACAACTTGCAGTAAATTTATTAATCGGTATGGGGACTATTTTTACCTCAATAGGTTATGTCGTCCTTTATAGTTCGAGTGGCTTTATGAGTGCAGCAACAGGGGTATTTTTAATAGGGTTTGCCGTTACATTTGCAAATACAGGATTTTTGACGTTCTATCAAAATCACGTTCCTGTGAAGATGATGGGGAGATTTGGCAGTATCTTTAGTGTCATTGAAGCGGGTTGCATTGTCGCTTTAACGATTGTAGTAGGGTTAGCTGCTGAATGGACTGCCATCCGTCCTGTTGGATTAATAGGGGCATTCGCCTTTTTATTATTGGGTTTATTGGCATTGAAAGCTGTAACAGAAGCAAAAAGGCAGAAGTATTTTAAAAAAGAGTTTCTACTTTAAACAATTAGTGACACACAAATAGGAGGCGGAAAAATGAAATACATTGAATCAGATAATGTGACTAAACAGGAAAAAGAATATATTTTTCAAGAACTATTAAAATACAATCTTGAAAGTATTGAAGAAAAGCTAATAAGAGATATTGGTCTATTTGTAGAAGATGAAGAGGGGAAAAGGGTTGCGGGTTTGATTGGAGATACACATGGAAATTGGTTAAAAGTTGAGTATTTATGGGTAAGCGAAGAACTTCGTGGACAGCATATTGGTACCGAATTGATGATGAAAGCTGAGAAGATTGCTATGAACAGAGGATGCAAATATGCCTTCCTAAATACGTTTAGTTTTCAAGCACCCGATTTTTATATCAAGCTAGGCTATCAAGAAGAATTTGTCCTCAATCATTATCCGCTAACAGGGAAGCGATATTATTACACAAAAACGCTTTAAGATTGTACTAAGCTACATTATTCATGGGAGTATGGATACTTGTCAACCAACTATTTTAATAAAAAGGTATATATGGTAATATATAGAATATATTAATTAGCTTATGAAGCTTTGTCATTATAAGTTAATTAATTGGATTAAATGAAAAGGATGGGATTGTTCCAATCAATACTAACAAAGTTTCTAATTATTTCAGTCACTCAGAGAGGAGAGGGTTTATGATTTATAATGAGGTTGTTAAAATCGGTGAGACATATTTACTTCCATTAATATCAAAGTTGTACCAGTTGGAAGGTTATGAAATCAAGCCGATAGAAGCACATACTGGAGGGCGTAATGTTGTCTATACATGTGAAAAAGAGGGTGCGGACGCCAAAATACTCAGAATCGCCTACTTAAATGACAGAGGCAGGGAAGATTTCCTTGGTGAAGTTGAGTATATCAGATATTTATTCGAACATGGCGGAAGTGTTTCAGATGTAGTCAACTCTATGAAGGGGAACCTCTTGGAAGAGCTTACTCATAATAATCATACCTTTTTTATCTGTCTATTTAAAAAGGCTAAGGGAAAAATGCTTGTGGAAAATAATTATCGGTACAGGGAAGGCGTTTCGATTACCGAATATTATTATAACTGCGGTAAAGTCCTCGGGAAATTGCACCAATTATCGAAAGAATATAATCCCGTCCATCGTCGGTACAGTTTTCTTGATAAATATAATGTCGAATATATCAATAGCTTAATACCAGGCTCCTTTACTTTGCTTAAGGAAAAGATGGTAGAGCTACTTAAAACCTTAAAAGGATTGGACAGGGACAGTGAGTCATTCGGTATGATCCATTTTGATTTTAACGATGGGAATTACTTGATAGATTTTGATAGTGGACAAATCACTGTATATGATTTTGATAATGCATGTTTCGGTTGGTATATGTATGACTTGGCTGATCTTTGGACACAAGGAGTGGGCTGGATACAATTTGAACAAAATCCTCATGAACGTAAACAGTTTATGGATGATTATTTTAAAATCGTCCTTGAAGGATATAGCTCCGAAACTCATATTAGTAATACGATGGTAGATCAATTACCCTTATTTATAAAAGCAACTCTTATGGAAAATATTCTAGATAGATTTGAAATAATGCAGAATAATGGCGAAGAGCCAGAGTGTGATGAGGAGCTGTCATATCTCATAAAATGCTTGGAAGATGATATCCCATATAAGGGGTTTTTCAATGAAATCTATTCGTGTGAAGAACCCTTTGAGTATGAAAAACAACGCATTTAAACATTGTGTAGTAGCCTTTGATTTCAATATGTAAGGAAAAAAGGACTCGATTCCACTAAAGGGGAATCGAGTCTATATTATTAATGGCTAGGTTTATTTATTCAATTCCTTATACAATACATATTTTAAAGCAGAAATTTCTTCTTCAGATAGTTTACCTTCAATTTCAGATAATACTTCATCCTTACTAATAGAACCGTTTTGCACTTGTTCCTGAATTTCAAGTATACGATTAATGCCTACTTTTTTTATTAACACACGTGTCGCCTCTTCCTTAGTTTGGAAGGGGAGAGTTTCTGGATTTGTAGTTGCCGCTTCACTTACAATTTCTTGAACCATCGAATCATTCTCGATATACGATTTTACTTCTTCTAAATTTGCATCATCTAAATTAGATTCCACTTTTTCGATTATTTTTTCGGAAGCGATATTTGTCCCAAAATGCCACACAGCATAGCCAGCTGCTCCGAGTAAAACAAGCATTATCGCGGTAATTGTTAAAAACTTTTTCATTCACTCACTCCTGACACTTTGAATATAGCACAACTTCTCAAAAACCACGAAGAAAAGCTGCTATTTTTAATTACAATTATTTGGGAACCAAAACAGATCCGTTTGCATCTTAATAAATAGATATATAGTTTTTTCTAAAAAAAATTACATAATCATTCAATGTACATTTCCTTTAAAATATTTTAGTTTCATGTACTTCACTTTCAGAAAGGGAGAATTATTATATTCATTTTATTTGGTATCTTAATTGCATTTATTACTATTCTTTTATTTTTCATTTTCTGTACGAATGTCATAATTTCCGTCATTAAAAAGAAACCCTTTCCTAAAAAAATGCTAATGGCAACGCTATGTGGGATGGCTTTAGTATCTACAATCTATCTTTATGAAACATATTTTTTTACATTTAATGATATAGATCGAGAATTCGTCCAAAAGGGACCAGGCCCAGTCGTATCCCCAACAGAAAAGTATACTGCAAATGCTTATTACGAGCCATATGGTGGTGCAACAGGTGGAGTGAATGTCTGGGTAGAAATTAAAAACAATCGTGAGAACAATAATGTACATACAATTTATTATAGTGATGCAAAAAGTAATTTTTCTATGAAATGGCTTGATGAGGATATCTTGTCTATTATAAATGATGACCCAGATTTTCCAAATTCAAATCGAAGTATTAAATTAAAAGTAGGTAAAGAGATTTATCACGAAAATGGATTGGCTTGTAAAAGTTTGTTAATGAAAGGCGATTATGACACTTGTTATCAAGATTAATATCTCCTTAACAACCTGCAAGAGCCATAATCGAAAAAGTGTCCAACGATAATGTCTTTCGGAAATAAATAGTAGAAAGGGAAGAAGCAGAAAATATCGCTTTCTTCCCTTTTTAATTTCATTATTTATTAGCTAATTGTGACGCTAATTGCTGTGCTTCAGTTGCAGCATTTTTTAAAAGTTCTTCACGATTTAGTATAGAAGATCCTTGAACACGCATAATTTTATAATCTTCTATGCCTATAAAATTAAACATAGATTTCAAATATTTATGTGAGTACTCTACTTCTGTATACCAATCGTTATTTGTATAAATAGAACCACTTCCTTGGATAATAACCATACTTCGACCGTCATTTAATAATCCAACTGAACCGTTTTCAGTATATTTGAATGTTTCTCTTGCAATCAAAATGTTATCCATATAATCTTTCAATTTTGATGGTACATTGAAGTTGTGCAATGGATATGCAATGACATATTTATTGGCACTTTTAAATTGCTGGACTAACTCATGCATTCGTGAGATAGCATGTAATTCTTCATCAGTTAGTTTTTCGTTGTTTGCTTGTTTATTCCAAGCGGCGAAAATAGTTTTATCCAACTGGGGAATATAATCGTCATATAAATTTATTTGCTCAATGATTTCTTCATCAGAATTTTCTTCTTGATAAAAGTCCATAAAGTTACGTAAGCCAACTAAACTAACGGAAGTTGTAGAATCGAATTCAGGATGCGCATTGATGACTAAAAGTTTACTCAAAGTTGTGTTCCTCCTAAAAATTCCTATATAATATCGATTGTAGACAATTTTAATCGTGGATAGAATTTGTCTGTAATTAATATATAGCTTTTTTCTTTTTCCGTCAATGATGTGGACTTATTGTATTTTTCTATGCGAAATATTAAAATATCTTCTTATAGGAGTAGGTGAATAAATATGAAGTATAGTGTAATGGTTGAATATGCTTTACATAGTTTGGTGTATTTGATCGATATACCTTCTGATGAAACAATTGGAATTAAAGATTTAGCAGAGTTTCAAGGATTATCAGAAACCTATTTATCGAAAGTTTTCAGTAAATTATCAAAGGCTGGCATTGTAATTTCGGTTCCTGGTGTGAATGGCGGTTATAAACTGGCTAAGGAACCAACTAATATTTCTTTTTGGGATGTCATTCGAGCAGTCGAAGGTATTAAGCCAATTTTTCAATGCAAAAATATCTTAAAAAATAATGTGATGTATCAAGACGATGAGAAATGCCAATCGTGTACAACTAACTCTACTTGTACGATTAACATGGTTATGTTAGAAGCAGAAAATCAAATGAGATTGTTTCTTCAAAAAAAGACACTTGATTGGTTGAATCAGGAACTCGATTCAGCGTTATCGGAAAAAATGAGAGAAGATTCAAGAAAATATTTTATTAAAAGAGGTTAGTATTTAAGGTGTTTCTTATCGGTCTATCGGATATAAAGCACTTTGTATTTGCCAATAAATGAGGTTTTATAAAACTTATTAATGATTTTAAAGCTATTGAGAAATACTATTTAAATTGCAAAAAAATCGCAAATAGTGTTGACACTTATATAATATTTGCATATAATTGTCCTAATTTTATAAGCAAACATTCACGAGTTCGTGAGTGGCGGAATTTTGTAGAGTTTTAGCTCTGTTTCATTCGCTCGTCGTCTATTTATAGTCGACGAGATTTTTTATTTTTTGGAGGGATTTTTTTTGCAAAAATTGAAGTTTTCTTTAGTCGTTTTATTAGGTGCCTGTAGCTATGGGGTCCTATCTTCCATTCTAAAAGTTGGTTTTTCAAATGGCTTTACCTTTCCTGAACTTTTAGGTGGACAATATGTATTTGGCTGGTTTGGACTATTATTGCTCGTTATTATTTTTTCTCGTCATAAAGTATCTTTGAAAAATATACTATCGCTATTAGCAGTTGGGATCACAATGAGTTTAACAAGCATTTTTTACGGGTTTTCTGTAAAAGAACTACCCGCCTCAATTGCAATTGTGTTGTTATTTCAATTCACATGGATGGGCGTTCTCATTGAAGCAATTGCAAATAAAACTGTCCCAAGTCGTGAAAAGGTCATTTCAATTATTATTTTATTTGTAGGAACACTGTTTGCTGGAGGTATATTTGAAGGTTTAGGACAGCAATTATCGATGAAAGGTATACTCTTTGGATTACTAGCAGCTATAACCTTTTCACTCTATATTTTTGCAAGTGGACGAGTTTCTACCGAAGTACCAATTTATTCAAAAAGCTTTCTTATGACAACGAGTGCAACACTTTTTGTTTGTTTAGTTTTCCCCCCGACATACTTGATTGATGGTACACTGCAGGCTGGGTTATGGAAATATGCATTAATACTTGGTTTCTTTGGTGTTGTTATACCTGTTATTTGTTTTTCTGTTGGTATACCAAAAGTAGGGACAGGCCTTGGAACCATTTTAGGAGCTGTCGAACTACCAACAGCGGTTATCGCTTCCATTACACTTGTTCATGAAGTCGTTTCTCCTTTGCGATGGTTTGGAATTGTGTGTATTTTATTAGGGATTTTTATACCGCAAATATTAGAAGTACGGAAAGAGAAGAGACTAACCCGTTTTGATTATGAAACGACAAAGGTTTAAAGTAATCTCTAAGAGACCCTAGTATAACCTGTTAAATTAGACTGATAATAAGTTGAACAAATCTTTAATACTGTTAAATTTAAAAATCCTCTCATCTTGAGAGGATTTTTTATAAGGTTATTTCTATTTAGGTCAAGATAAAGATTGCGAAAAAATATACTGTCAATGCGATTTAGTTGGAAATGCTATAATTTAATTAATTATTTTACTAGTAAGGAGCTTTATTCTATGAAAGCAAAATATATTAAATTTAGCGAATTTGGCTGTCCAAAAGATGTATTGAACATTGACTATAAAACAATTGAACCACCACATGATAATGAAGTTCTTGTACGAATGCTTGCCCGTCCTATCAATCCTTCTGATTTAATTCCAATTAGAGGATCGTATGCTCATCGCATATCATTACCTAACATTCCTGGTTATGAAGGAGTGGGGATTGTTGAAGATGTAGGTTCTATAGTTTCAAAGAATCTTATTGGTAAACGAGTTTTACCTTTACGAGGGGAAGGGACATGGCAAGAATTTGTAAAGACATCAGCAGATTTTGTCGTTTCTTTACCAGATTCAATTGATGATTTTACAGCTGCCCAACTGTATATCAATCCAGTTACTGCATGGGTGGTTTGTAAGGAAGTGTTAAAATTAAAACCAGATGATGTTTTATTAGTGAATGCAGGTGGTTCTGCTATTGGACATATTTTTGCTCAATTATCAAAGATTATAGGCTTTCAATTAATTGCTGTGACAAGAAGTAATAAATATACTGATGAATTACTTCAACTTGGCGCGTCTTATGTTATAGATACTTCTAAAAGTGCTTTAATTAATACTGTTATGGAATTAACAAAGGGAAGGGGGGCAGATGCCGCAATTGATTCTATTGGAGGTGCCGATGGTAATGATTTAGCTTTTAGTGTTCGTCCAAATGGCCAGTTTTTAACCATTGGGCTTTTATCAGGGATACAAGTAAACTGGGCAGCTATAGTAAATCAAGCGAAAGTGAAAGCAAATATGTTTCATTTACGGCATTGGAATAAAAGTGTCTCAACAAGTAAGTGGCAAGAAACGTTTAATCATTTAATAAAGTTAATCGATGAAAAAAAATTACGTTTAATGACCGTCGATTCGACGTATGACTTATCAGAGTTAAACAAGGCAATAGATGCAGTAGAATCTCCTGAAAAAGCTAATGGAAAAATATTTTTAACAAGCTACTGAGGTAATGCCTGTTCAACATCCCCGTTTAATTGGTTTATTAGTATAGGTGCTACATTTGCAAAGATTTATATACATAAGCGCTCTTTCAGCATAAAGAGCGCTTTAATTTACTTTAGGCATCGATTTTTCCAATGCTAATTTAACAAAATCGAGATAAATTAGAAGCTCTTCTGGCAAAAAGACATCATTTCGTTTCACATATCCAACTTGAATGAGCTGACTTTCTTCTAATGGAATCGAGAAGATGTTAGGGTTCATGTAATTGTTCACAATGCAACCTGTTCCAAGGTTGTAGCCATTCGTATTAGAGAGTAGGTTATTCATCGTGCCACGATCTGTCACATAGACGAGCTTTTCAATATTGTTAACATGGAGCGTTTCTTCTGCAAAATGTAAAAGCATATCATCCTGCTGATAGCTCAAATAAGGATAGTCGCGTAATTGTTCAAAAGTAATCGTTTCATAATGAGCTAAAGGATGTTCTTTGCGTAAAAAGACGTGCTGCTTCAATGAAGCCAATGGTGTAAACGTTAATGCTTTTGAGATGAAATGGCGCTCAAAAAAGTGTTTATTTAATTCGCTTACAGATAAAATACCAACAATGCTCCTGCTTGAAGATATGTCATCAATAACGTCAGTTGATTTCCCTTCCCGAACTGCTAGCTCATATTTCCGTTCATTCAAATGCGCCATTAAATTCGCAACAGCCTCTATGGCAAAACTATAATGTTGTGATGAAATGGAAAACTTCGTTAGACCAATTTTTTTGTCTTTATCAAAATGATGCTTAACAGCCTCTGTTTGTTCAAGTAGCATTTTTGCATAAAACAATAATTCCGTTCCTTCTTTTGTAAAAAAAACCCCTTTGTTCGTTCGGTCTAGAATTGTAATTCCTAGCTCAGTCTCCAAATCACGCACTGATTTACTAATACTAGGCTGTGTTATGTAAAGTGCCGAAGCGGCTTTACTAATTGAATTATGTTTGGCTATCTCTACAAGATAGCGAAATTGCTGAAATGTCATTTCCTCACCAACTCTCGATTTTCTTGCTATAACTTTAGTCTATAGCAAGGAGTTAAAAAGTTCAATTTTACCTTGTATATAAAGAGTTTTAATATAAAAGGAGCAATACAAATTGATTGCTTAAGAAAGGAAGAAAAACATGATAAGAGAAGCAACGCCAAATGACTTAATGGACATTTTAAGCATTTATAATGATGCAATTGTCCATACGACGGCTGTCTACACGTATAAACCGCAAACTCTTGAAAATAGACAAAGTTGGTATGATCAAAAGATGCAAGAGGGCAATCCAATACTCGTATACGAATTAGAGAAGAAAGTAGTAGGATTTGCGACATTTGGCCCTTTTAGAGCATGGCCAGCTTATAAATATTCGATTGAGCATTCTATTTATGTAGATAAAAATTATAGAAAAAAAGGTATTGGAACGACATTACTTACAGAATTAATTGCGATTGCAACAGAAAGAGAATACATGACATTAATTGCTGGAATTGATGCTCAAAATGAAAAAAGTATTGATATGCATAAAAACTTTGGCTTTGTCTATTCAGGAACTATAAAAAAAGCAGGTTTTAAATTTAATCGTTGGCTTGACTTGGATTTTTACCAATTAGAATTGCAAGGTCCTAAAAATCCCGTAGAAGAATAAATCTGTTTGAAAGTGGGGGAACAAAAGGTGAAGAAGTATTATGGCTTGTTGCTTTTAACTTGTTTATTATGGGCTGGAAGTTTTGTTGTTAGTAAAACGCTCGTTGAACATGCATCACCTATCACCCTGACGACTTTAAGGTGGATCATTGCAGTCTTTTGCCTTGTGCCTATTGTATGGTGGAAAGAAAAAAAGATTTTGCCTCCCAAAAATGCAATACTTCCATTAGCTTTCATGGGGTTAACAGGTGTTGTGCTATTTAATGTTCTACAGTTTTTAGCATTAGAGCGGACTACCGCCACAAATGTTGGCTTAATATCAACATTAAATATGGTTTCCATTGCTATTTGTTCAGTAATATTTTTGAAAGAGAAAATAACAATGCTACAATTCTTTGCCATGAGTATCTCCTTTTGTGGCGTCCTACTTGTACTATCTAAAGGGAAAATAGACTACTTGCTATCATTAAAGTTGAATGCAGGTGATTTATGGATGCTTGCTGCAGTATGTATATGGGGACTATATACGATTTGTAGTAAGTGGGCAATGACTAAAACGTCGGCTTTGATGTCTACTTTATACTCAGCTATTTTTGGCCTAATAATACTTTTACCGATAAGCGCACCAAGATTTACCGTTGCCGATATCAATACTGCTTTCATTTTGGGACTTCTTTATACAGGTGTATTAGCAACGGTCTTATGTATGTTATTTTGGAATATGTGTGTTCACCATATAGGTTCGACTACATCAGGCGTTTTCCTAAATTTTAATCCAATATTTACTGCCATTTTAGCTTTTCTACTATTGGGTGAAAAAATGAGCTGGATGCAAGGCATAGGGAGTGTCATTGCAATAGGCGGATGTTATTTATTCTCATACTTCGCAAAAAAGAATGAAACAACAAGCGATGTAGTTGCAAATCAAAGCTTTCAAAATTAAATTAAGCATCAACGAGTATCGATGCAAACTATTGTCGCCTGAGCTATAGGTTGTGAACGATAAATGACAAAGGCTCAATGTCTAATAGTTGATTGCACTCCTTTTCTTGCATCCTTTCAATTTCGGTATAGCCTCGTTAGTTTTTGCTACACGAAGGGCATAATATGTGCCCTAGGCGGTTTTCTCTGCTTTAAATACCCACTGTATAAGAGTGGGTTGATATTTTGGTAGCATCCAACCTAAAATTTTTCCGATAAAATAGGCGGCAATTAGCGTACCGAATCCAATTGAACCCAATGAATGAATGAAAATTACACAGATTGCACCAGCCACACAAATATTAATTAAATCGAGTAAAATTTTTGCTTTACCAAATTTGAATTTGAATTTTTCACTAATTGCGTATGTTAGCGCATCGTATGGCATTAATGGAAGTTTCGCTGTTGTATAACCAATTAATCCGATGGCTATAACAAATAAGCTAACAATTAAAAATACAATTCGAGTAAGAAGGGTTTCAGGAGTAGGAAAAACCTGTACAACAGAGAGCGCGGCATCCATGAGGAATCCAAATAAAAACGAAATAATGAATTGACCGATAAATTCAGTTAAATCCATTCGTTTACTTATTATTACTTGAATAATAATGTACAAAATATTTGCAAGTGCCATTGTTATACCAACCGATAAACCAGTCGTTAGTGTACTTGCATATGCTAATGAAGACACAGGGGATACGCCAAATCCTGCTTGAATCGACAGGCTAATACCAATCGACATAAAAAATAACCCGAGTACGTACAAGATGATACGCTTCAAGGTTTTAATCTGATGATTCATAATATCTCTCACTTCCTATTTGATCTAACAACTCTCTATATAATTATAAAACCAAATTGGAGATATGAAAAATATATATATGATAAACTAATCATATTAAAAAACATATGATGGAGAGATGAAATGGATTTTCGGCAACTATATTACTTCAAAGAAATTGTGCAACAAGGAAGTATTTCTAAAGCAGCAGAAGTGCTCCATATTGCGCAGCCTCCACTTAGTCAGTTGTTAAAAAAGCTTGAAAATGATCTTGGCACGACGTTAATTCATCGATATCGTCAAAAATGGGAACTAACAGAAACAGGCGAAATACTATATCAATATGCCAATCAATTGTTAATGCAAATGCAAGATGTCAAGCAGAGAATTCAAGAGATTGAACAAGGTATAGGTGGAACAGTAAGTATCGGTGTATCATCTTCATGTTCGAACATGCTTATTGACTATATCAGTATGTTTAGGACACAATATCCGAATGTTAAAATAAATATCGCAACAGGAAATTCAGAAGATTTATTAAAAAAACTAGAACAAAGAGAAATTGATATTGCGTTACTTTTACGCTTGGGCAATAGTGAACAATATGAGATGAAAAAATTAAAGGAACATCGAACCGCTGTGATTATCCCAAAAAGTTGGGCAACTTCGTTTTCATCACAGCATGTGACGATTGAACAGATTGCCCAGTTTCCATTTATCATGCTAGGCTCAATGGAAGGGCTCTCCTTCAATGAAGACCTTTTCAAAATGTTTGATGAACATCAAATTAAGCCAAACATCATTATCGAGTGTAAAGATTTAAGGATGGTTGAGGCACTTGTTAGTCGCGGATTAGGATTATCCATTATTCCAAAAATAGATGACACATCACCGTTTTTAGAACATACAACGCTTTTTGAATTGCAACAGTTCGATTTTCATCTAGAGCCTGTATTAGTTAAATTAAAGAGCCAACAAGTTTCCAAAGCGGCATCTCAATTTTGGGAAATGGTAAATTAATTAACCGATTAGGCTTCGAGCTAACGAAGTAGTCTAGTGTACAAATTGCTATGTATAAGAACCAAAGGAGTGCTGATTTGAAAGAGTTTGAACGCTTTCTCCCAAGTAACGTATACGATGTTGATAAGGTTGAAGAAATTAAAAAGCTCGATAGAGAGACACTAGTGTCTTTATTGCCTGAACTCCTCGTATATACTCAGGATATGAACTGGCCAGTTGCACCTGGTGTATTAGAAATTCTATTAACTTTCCCCGAGGAAATTGTCCCCCATGTGCAAGCTGTGTTATCGTCAGAGGATGACAATTGGAAGTGGTTTCTTCTCCACTTTTTAGTAATTAAATTGCCTGTCGCGTCAAAAGTTCAGTTTAAAGATTATTTATTGAAGGTAGCCGAAAACCCTACAAAAATGGAACTTGCAGAAGAACTGGATGAAATCGCAAAGGAAATTTTAGCCACGCTCAGTTTATAAGAATAAACCTCTTATAGGAGCAGTATATGGGAAGAAGGATTTATCATATTTCAGCAGAACTTATATATCTATTAGAAATAATATTAGATGAGGTGTTCGATTGAATAAGATAAGAACTGAAACAGATAGACTCATTATCCGTTTATTAGAAGAGGAAGATTATACATCTTGGCTTACGCAATATGAAAATCGTCTACCTTCTCAGCATAAATACGATGAAGGTAAAATAGATATGAGCATTTGTACAAAAGAGTGGTTTCGTGATTTAGTGGCTGAACATTTTCAAATGGCTGTTGATGACAAAGTATATATATTTGGCGTGTTTAGAAAAGACGATAATGCTCATATTGGTTTTGTAGACTTTTCGACAATTATGAGAAGAGAATTTCAATGGGCTCGATTCGGTTACACAATCCATAATCAATTTTGGAAACAAGGTTATGGGAAAGAGGCTGTAAAAGCTGGAATTGGTTTAGCGTTTGAAAAATTAAATTATCATCGAATAGAAGCACACATTAATATTGATAATGTGGCGTCTATAAAATTGGCAGAAAGTGTTGGTCTGGTCTATGAATGTACAAGGAAAGGTTTCATCTTCGAGAACGATCATTGGACAGATCATCTAGTTTACGTTATAAATGCAAAGTAATTTTATATAAAAAAGAGGTAGTAATTCGTTGAGTTGCCTAGGCAGCTCTTTTTTCATCAACTCAATGAAAATACAGATGAACATTGAGAAATTTAATATGTTGGAGGAACAATCAATGATACGTTTTGAAAGTGATTATGCGGAAGGTGCTCATAAGCAAATACTGAGCCGACTAATTGAAACGAATGAAGAGCAGACACCTGGTTATGGTATGGATAAGCATTGTGAAAAAGCTAGAACGTATATTAGAAAAGCATGTGGCGTAGATAATGCGGATGTCCACTTCTTAGTTGGAGGAACCCAAACGAATACGACAATTATCGCGTCGATTTTGCGTCCACATCAAGGTGCAGTCGCTGCAACTACGGGTCATATTGCAGTACATGAAACAGGCGCTATTGAAGCTACAGGTCATAAAGTACTTACTTTGCCGAGTGATGATGGCAAAATTACAGCACAACAAGTAAAAGAATTATATGATGCGCATTGGAATGATGTCACGCATGAGCATATGGTTCAGCCAGGCTTAGTTTACATATCTCATCCTAGCGAGAATGGGACGACTTACAGTAAATCTGAATTACAGGAATTAAGCGAGGTTTGCCGACAATGTAGTTTGCCGTTAGTGATGGATGGGGCACGACTAGGATATGGTCTTGTGTCCAAAGATAGCGATCTATCGTTAGCGGATATTGCCAAACTTTGTGATGTATTCTATATTGGTGGAACTAAGGTAGGTGCAATGTTTGGGGAAGCGGTCGTCATTATAAATGAAAACCTTAAAAAAGATTTTCGTTATTTCATCAAGCAAAATGGCGGCATGCTTGCTAAAGGGAGATTGTTAGGAATTCAGTTTGAGACGTTATTTGAAGATAGCTTATACTATGAGATTTCTAATCATGCTGTGGAACTGGCAATGCAGATACGAGAGACATTTGTTGGAGAAGGCTATTCATTAAGATACGATTCCACAACAAATCAACAGTTCCCTATTTTACCGAATGATGTGTTAACTAAATTGGGTACGAAATATTCATTTTCCTTTTGGGAACAGGTCGATGCTACACAAAGTGTTGTAAGATTTTGTACGAGCTGGGCAACGAAAAAGGCAGATGTTGAAATGCTCATTGAGGATATTAAGAAATTAAAACAATAAATGTGTTTTAACATAAAAAGAATCCATTTAAAATGGATTCTTTTTATTTAGTGAACAGTTTATTTCTCTTACATAATAGTTTATAAATATTTTAAAATTTTTGAACGAAATGAAGTATTTGACAGTCTAATGAAGGAAGGAGGCGAAAAGGATGGAATTTGAAATCACACAGCGTGCTATACGTGGCGATCATCAAGCGATACTTTCTCTTATTGAAATGGATGAAGATATTTTATATCGCATGGCTTTTACATATATGAAAAATGAGCAAGACGCCTTAGACGTAATGCAGGAGCTAGTTTATAAGTCACTAAAAAAAATGCATACCGTTCAACAGCACGAATATGCCAGAACATGGCTCGTGCGCGTCTTAATCAATTGTTGTAAAGATCATTTACGTAAACGCCAACAAACAATTCAAATTGAAGAATATCACTTATTTGAATGGGCCATTTACTCAGATATTGAGAAATTGTTAGAGCAATTAACCTTATCAGAGCAGCAACTCGTCTATATGAAATATTTCCAGCAACTTAAAAACAAAGAAATTGCCGAGCTCAATCAAATTCCTGAGGGTACTGTAAAGTCGAAGCTTCATCACATTCTAAAAAAACTTAGAACCTTCGCAAGAGAAAAGGAGGACTGGCTATGAGTAAACTACCGATTGACGTTCCAAAGGACAAACTTCAACAAATTCGAATGGATACGTTTCGTAAAGTGAAGCGAGAAAAAAGAAAGAAGAAGCGCATTGTTTCGGTTGCCATCGTATTTTTGTGTTGTTTAAGTCTTTTATTTTCTATTCGTGTATCCCCAACAATTGCAAGTCAAATTGCAAAAATACCTGGCTTTCAAGCGATTGTCTCAGCGGTTGCCAGAGATAAAGGGATAAAGGATATTGTGGATAATAATTACTATGAAGAAATCAATGCGACTCAGACAAAAAATGACCTATCGCTTACATTGCAAGGTGTAATTGCAGATCATTCGGGTTTTGTCCTGTACTATGATGCTAATGCTCCGTTTGAATTATTTTTGGAGAAAGTGCAATTGTTCCAGGGAGAGGATGAAATTGAATGCGGTTGTTCCTTCACTCACAATGCAAGTAATCAAACAAACATATCTTCTTCAGTTGAGTTTGGTTTTTCAGAGCCAATCGCCTATACTTCAAAGAATTTTAAAGCTATTTTTCATTTTAATGATAAAGAAAAAGGGAACATTAAAATAACTATACCGTTTTCACTACAAAACGAAATCGCTCAGGAAAAAGTTTTTAATGCGAATCGTACTATAGATGTCCAAGGTCAGAAACTTACGATTAAACAAATTCGCCGTACTCCACTAAAATTGGCACTGGATATTGAAGTAGACGAGGAAAATACAATGCAAATATTAGCATTGGAAGATATTGCAGTCATGACGGAAAGTGGTGAGCGTAGAGAAACAGATAGAAATCGCTCATCAATATACAGAAATAATTCTGATGGAAAATTCACGGTATACTTGCAAAGTAATTATTTCGATGATCCAGAGTCATTGACAGTTATGATTGGCGCTATACAAGCTGTGCCAAAGGGTGAGGACTTTATTGAAGTTGATTTTGGAACACAGAAAATAATCTCAAAACCAGATTATTTAAATTGGGATATATCTATAGAGCAACAAAGTCTAAAAACTGCTGCAAAGAAATGGGATAATCGCGAGCGCCATATGTTCTTTCAGAATGCTCTAAAAGAAGATGGCACGGTGTTGGAATTTGCAGGGGGCTCATACTCAGATGATGATGAGTATCTATACGCAACGGAGACCTTCAAAAATTACGATGGGAAAGCCAAAATATTAATAGACTATTACTTCAATCCTATTGGGGAAAATATTGAATTGAAGATTCCGTTAAAATAAATTATAGATGTTCAAAAGGGTGTTGGTCCTTTTTGAACATCTTTTTTTGGGGTTGCCCTTAAAGTTGAAAGGTTATAAGAGGGAAATATTCATTTAAAGAGAATGTTAACAATAATTAACGTTTTGAAAAGGAGTGGGTAGAAGTGTTTCACCCAAAAGATGTTTTATCTGATCAATTATTAGCGAATGCAAACGATCCAAGTTGGTACGTCCCATTTACAGAGTCGATTAAAAATCTGACAGAAGAAGAAGCACTCTGGAAGGTAAATGATGAGAGCAATAGTATTGCTGAAATAGTACAGCATTTGCTCTATTGGAATGAGACATGGCAAACGAGATATAAAGAAGCGAGTATACATGCAGTTCAGGCGGTAGAAAGTAATGACAGTACGTTTATTATTCCAAAAAATAAAACATTCGTTGAACTTCAGCAACAGCTATTAACAGTTCTTTTACAGTGGCAAGAAATTTTAACAGCAGAACAGCTTGAAAGCGAAGTAAAAGGGTACTTTCATGCAAACTGGTGGCAAGTAGTGGGGAATGTAACGACACATAACGCCTATCATATTGGGCAAATTGTTTATATTCGGAAGATACAAAAAAGCTGGCAGCGATAAGTAAATCGCCGATAAAGAAGGAGAGATCGCCGATAGAAGTCTGTATATCGCCGCTAGAAGTTCATGAATCGCCGATAAGGCAGGGGAAATCGCCGATAAAAGTCTGTACATCCCCGATAGACCCGCTATAACGGGCATCATCAGCCCAGCAAAAAAGTGTAGGATTGATCTCAGTCAATCTTACACTTTTCCTCTTATTTCTTATATTATACTTCTTCATTAAAATAGATTTTATAAAATTTTCGATTCGTTTCCTCATCAAAGCCAACTTCAATTAGCTCATCCATTTGCTCAATATCACGGACGTTCACCTGAATTTCTATTGCGGAATCCAGTTTGATTTTACGTTTATAGCTTTTTTCAGCCTTTGCAATAGCACTTTCAGAAATCACTGTTTCGTAGGGCTTGACTGAATTGACGATAATATCTTTTTGCGTTGAATCAACTGCTTCAAATACAGTTTCAATATAGTCGTTTACTTCAAATTCTTCTTCACTACGGAAATAATCGAGCGTTTTGTTTAAAAGACCCAACTTTTCGGGATTGGTATAACTCTCTTCTTTTAAAATATACTTTTTACATTCAGTTAATGCTAAGTTTGTTTTATGATAATGCTCGTCAGCTACTTTCACTTTCAAAAAACGCTCTTGCCAGTAAACGACATCTTCTTTCTTTTTCGTTTTCATAAAGACAACTGGCGCTTCATCCGCCCCCATATCTACAATGACGGCCATATTATTGATTTTCTTTACATTAATGCCGTCAATGCCATTGACAGTCATTTTATTTTGTTCATTTTTCACATCTAAAAACATTTCTTTTTCTTCAATTTTCACAATGGCTATGACTTTTTTGGCTTCTGTCGACATCAAACAATTGTCAAATAAGCCGATAAACAACTCACCACTTTTAATATTTGGATGCCCAGATGCACTATGTAAGTGCGTGGCAATATGCTTCGACTGTTCAAGGAAACTACCTTCCTCATCAAAAATGGCTTTTACATACGTATATACTTCATTTAAACCAATATTGGATTCATGAAAAAATTCATATTGCTGCTCAAAGTCTAGTTTGTTAAAGGCTAATTGTGTAAACGCCGCTTCTAACATAACCTCTGGCTGCGAAAATGCTTCCTCCCCGAAAACAAGGCTCTCACTTACATAATGCATAACATATTGTGCTAACTTACTATCGCTTACCTCTAACATAATTTTCCACCTTTATCTAATTGTCTCGATAATTTACCATAGCACACCCCACGCAAAATTTACATGGATTTTATATGTTGATAGACCAGGAGTTGGTGAGGTGTAAATAAAGATTCACTTGAGGTGAAGGTGTTATTCTATCCATGTGTGTGGTAGAAAGTGGTGAAATCTAGTGTTCACATTCTTAATATATAGATTAAATCGCGTAATATTCTGACTTCTATTTAATGTAATGTTAGTGATTTGTTATAATTAAAAGTAGAAAATAAGGTTAATAGGAACGGAGGATGATGGATATTCGCAATAAAAAAATATGGTTTTTGTTGATAGTAGTTGTGATTTGGCTAATATGGTTTTACACTAGACCACTAATTACTTTTAAAGAGGCTGTACCAGCATTGGATATTGCGAGCATCAATAATGTTTTGATTTCAGATATGAGACAATCGCATTATATTGAACAAGAGGAGACAAAACGATTTATCTCAATACTAGATAGCCTCTTGATGAAAAAGAAAATAATTCCTAATAGACCAGCTTTTAATGAAGATACTTATATTTACTTTAATTCAGCAAATCCAGATCAATCCTATACAATAATTTTAGACTATGAAAGAAATATAATTGGAATTATCGAAAGGCCCAAGATGATGAAGCAATACATTTTGGAGGATAGTTCTGAATTTTTTCCGTTTGTTCAAAGTTATATACATAATAATGAGGTAGTCGAATAAATTCGACTACCTCATTATTTTATACAGGGATTCGATTACCTTTTTCATCGTAGTAGGCGTGGATTTTTCCCACTCCTGTTACTCCTTTAGTAAACGTACAATTTAAAATTTAGCATAGCCTTTATATGTATTCGATTATAAAAAATATATTTACCAAAAAGGAACTTGGAATTTAAATATAAGTAATTAAAAAGGATTTCAAATTGATAATTTTTGTATTAATATAAACGCAATACTATGAATTGTAGGTTGTAATATAAATAGTTTGTACATATTGGTCATCAAATCCAATGACTTTGGCATTTTGAAACAAAAAAGTGATTAAAGGGTGTGGAAAAGTTGTTGAGAAATAAATTGATTGCAGCAGCCGTTACACTAGTAATCGGAATATTTATTGTTCCACTATTTATTGGCTCCTCATACAGCATATCATTTGGTATTTATGGTGTTACATTTACTGGACCTGCAATGCTTGTAGCCGTACTGGTATCTATCCTGATTGAATACTATAGTAAAATTAAGAATATAATTGCCATGTATATTAAGCATTTACTTTGTGCATTGACCTATTCTTTAATATTTAGTTTGGTCATGTCTAATAGCAAAGCGATGTTCAACGATAGCATTTATTTAACTGTTTCAATAAGTAGTATATATATAACAATATTTGTGATTTTCGATTATTTGCTGAAAGTTTTTTATAAATGGCGATTAAATAATCTTTCTTAATGATTTATCTAACTAAAACAAACCATAGCCAAAAAAGACCGTAAAAACGGTCTTTTTTTGTTGGTTGCCAACTATAATAGGAACGTCCAACGTTTACAAATTCACTTATACAGAAAAAAGATAATATTACGTGAATATATAGTTAAATAAAGGGAAATATATGAAATTTAATATAATTTTTAAAAAATAAAAATGAGGAGGAACTCTATGCGGAAACGTTGGTCTATTTTCAATTGAAATAACTAAAAAATTCTGATAAATTATTAAAAAATAAATGGAGGGGGTTGAAATAGATGAAAATTTAAGTATCCTATCGTTAGAAAGGGTGGGGTGATTACATATTTCAAAGATGTTATATTTGAAAGCCTTTGGGAGGAACTTTAGAAGTTTACTAAAAACAAGTAAATGAAGAAGGTGTGATATCGATGAATAGCAAATCTAAAAAAACAATACTTTTTTCGATGCTTCCTGTGACTTTTGCTGTATCGTACTATCTTATTGGACAACCAAAACCAAAACCCGAGGTTACAAGTGAATTGACTGAGATATTGCCAAATGGTGAAATGAAGGTATCCATTATGGAAAAAGTCGATGAAGAAACAATGAAGTGGCTTGACGAAAAAAAAGCAGATATACAATCACTCATAGCAGAACAAACAGGTTTAAAAGTTGAAGATGTTCTAGTTTCGGCAACCTCTGAATCAAATATAGACGATACAAAGAATCAAGAAATAGCATGTTCCGTTGTGCTACGCACGGAGTCAACATTTGATGACCAAATTATTCAAAACGTAGTAGATGGGATCATCAATGTTTTCAAACAAGATTCGGAGGAAGCAAATATTAGTAAAGAAAACATTGTAATTACAAATAATACTGATGTCCTCCATTAAAAATACAACTGCTATGTAATACAAAAAAAATAACCTTTTGGAAGTAAAGAGGGGCTAAGTTGAAAGTACCTCACTATCACAATTGATATGCTCTCAAAATTTTATTTGTTTTATATACCTACACCTGGGAGCATATCTTGCTTCATTTGGTGCTTTTTTTATGCCAAAAATTCTTTGGCTTATTCCTAGGAACTTGATTAATGCTTTCAATACTAAAAGGGACTTTAGTGACCAACTATCAACTTTAAATATTAAATTTTTATCGAGAATGATAGATTCTATAAACTATGTAAATAATGGAATTTAATAACGACAAGATAATCATCTGTATTGTTATTGTAATAACAACAAATAACACATCTGCAAATAATACAATTTCGCCAGGTGGCAATTCTTGAGCAGGAGTTGATAGAACGGCAATAAACGTAATAATAATCGAACTAAAGAACGCCGCGTAAGCAAAAAGGACGTGTTGATAAAACTGTAGTTTAAATTTGCTAAACCAAAAAATTATATTAATCAGCACTAAAGTAAAAGGGAAAAATATAAATTGATAAATCATCATATTTATTGAGTCTTTTAGGACTGTCCAAAAAAGAATTTGGATAAAAGATATAATGATAATATTTATTGACGCTACAATGAATGAACTATTGCTTTTATGCATTACGTCACCCCATAACTACTTTTTTATCTATTTTAAATACATAAATCTTTGTTTGTAAATTGAAAAGAAACGAGGCAAAACTGTTTTATTTTTCTTGGAAAATAGTAAATAAGAGGAGAAAATGAAACGTAAATATGTACCTTGATAGCGCCTTTAATGAGGTGCTTTGTCTACTCCCAAAACAATTTAAAATAATTGACGAAAAAAAAAGAATAGACTACTATATCATTAAATGAAAATGATTATCATTATCATGCAATAGAGAACATAAGGAGATAGAGCAAAAGGTAGGCGTAACATCGGATGACAGGTAATAATAGTAGTTTAATGAATCGTACTTTTACACCACTGTCTGTAGCAATGCTTCAACTATATGTATTATCTATGTTATTTTTCACGGCGTCGTCCATTTTAACAATTATTTTCCCATTGCAAGCAGAAAAAAGTGGTATTTCTGAAGGTGAAATTGGCTTTATTATGGGCATCACTATGTTTGTATGTATGATTTTAAGACCGTGGGCAGGTCAGATGATAGCGAAGTATAGTGTGAAAGTGATGATGAAATGGCTTTTAGTAGGGCATGCAGTTACACTGACGCTTTATGTATTATTTGGTATCGATAGCATTTATGTTGTGCGTTTGTTGCAGGGTGTTGTGCTCGCTTTTTTTTCAATGTCGATGCAACTAGGCATAAGCGATATGTTAAAAAATGAAGATCGTGGACAAGGCATGGCAATGTATACACTTTCAACGGTTATGCCTTCTCTCTATGGACCTGTTGTGGCTATACTACTTTGGCAACAATTAAATGGTAACTACTTAATAGGGTGTATTATTTTATTAGCGATTATGCCGCTACTTTTACTTATTGGTGCCCCTTTACCACAACAACAAAAGAAATTGGTTTCTTTTTCGTTTCGAGAATTAGTAAGTGCAGTAAAACAATCGACAAGTAATAAAGGACTTGTTATTGCATCAATGACAATCATATTAGGTTCGACAATAATTGGTGCTATATCGACGTTTTTACCTCTATATATGTTGAAGTTCAATCTTGGTAATATAGCCGTTTATTTATTTATTCAAGCACTTGTCGTTGTAGGAAGTCGGTTTATTTTGCGTAAACAGATTCCTTCTGACGGACATTGGCATCCGTATTTCATTGTCCTTGTGCTTTTGTCATCAACCATTGGAACAACAATGCTAGCCTTTGGAGAGCAGCTCGGCAATTTCATTTATTTATCAGCTATTTTTAATGGTTTAGCATCTGCCATGCTATATCCAACAATTATGACCTACATATCGTTTGCCATTCCAGAAAAGAAAAAACATATTTTGCTTGGAGTCTTTCTTGCAACCTATGATTTAGGATTTTCGTTTGGGAGCTTGGCTATGGGGATAGTCGTGCAACTGTCATCGTATGCCATGATGTTTATTGTTTGCTCCTTTGTAGCTCTTATAGCTATTGGGGCAGTTATGTTAAAAAGAAATATTCGTTAAGCGATAAATATCCCTCTGCTCAACTAGTTTGAACAAGAGGGATATTCTTTGTTAACTTTCGAATTTACCGATATAACGGCTATATTAAATTTTACTATTATAGGATATAAAGAAAAATCGAGGAAATGGGGAGGAAGGAAAAGAGCACAAAATAGGAATTAGAAAAACTTACTTATGGAACACTTTCATGAACTTCTAAATGACAGTCGGTACATTTACGTGGCTGACAAAGAGTGGCGATAAGTTCAATGATTACCTTATTAAAAGAATAAATGCTTTGACAAATGGAGAGCATGATAACCAACTCTATGCAATTAGTCTTATTATGAAATGATGATGATGGAATAATATGAGTTCTACAATTAACATCGATAACTTTGAAATTAATTTCTGTCCCTGGAGGTGCACATAAAGCGACTGTTTCAACCTCAGAAAAGGGAAAAATACATTTAGAACAAATTTCTCCTTGATTATTCATAAATTGAACACAAATAAAACCTTCTACTAAAAAATCGACTATATGCAATAAAATAGTTTCTCCTCGCTCATCCGTAACATGAACGCACTCTCTATTTTCTGAACATGTCAATTCTTTGCATGTAATTGAGCTACCACTATCAGAAGAAATAGGGTTCCCATGACAATCCGATACATAACAAATTGTTTGCTTAATATCTCTCGGTGAATTTAGTTTGTAATCATTGCCTGGATGATAATGAAACATAATTTTAAATTCCCCATGGCAGTTTGGCGTATTTCCAATACATTGGACTTCTATCGAGTCAAGATGTGTAAAGGTTGCTGAAAATGAACTACCTTCGTTAACTTCTGCTTGTTTTTCACCATTTACAAATACAGATAAAATATTACCATAGCCGCTTTTAAAGTTTATGCAAATAGAGCCACCAATTTGATTAATGCCGTATGTTGTCCATAATATGGTGCGTTCCAATTGTCCACTCGGAACCGAAAAATCACAACAAATATAATCATCAAACTTTTTTTGCTCTAGTTGAATCATTTCCCTTAACTTTATAACCGTGGAATTATTAACCCAATCGTATATTTTAGATACCTTTACACAATGAACGGATGGTTTCTCATTTTGCATGATTCCCCTTGTTCCTCCCTTCAAAGTAATAGTCTTATCTAGACTATGTTTTTACCATAAATGTGGTCACGGCCATGTTCGAGCATTCGTCTGTCAATTATTTATACAGAAGTAGTTGAGAGATTAGGCAATTCAAAAAAATTATGGGCTCTTAATTACTTTTTATCTATTTAATTTAGCGTTACAGTAGTCTAAATTCTTTCGAACATAAAGCATTTACTATAGAGAACGAATAAATCAGGTGAGTAAGGAGTTGAATATAATTTATGTGTCAAGGTTCTAATGGAAATATTGTCGGTAATTTCAGTTGTTGTGAACCGAAAAAATACGTACAAGATAAAGTATGTAATAGTTTCACAGTTGCAGGTGACGATGTAGTTGGCGCTGAAATCATTTACGCTACTAATGCAAACGAGGTTATTTTCGCATCAGGGTTTATAAAAAATATAGGTAACTTTCCACTTACAGTACAATTTGTAAAAGGAGCTGACCCTGTTGCAGGTACTGGTGGTACAGTCGTAAGACAAACTGCTATCCCAATTGGTGGTGCTTTTACTTTTACAATTTCACGATTCGATACGATTCGTGTATTTGCCACAGGTGCAACAGAAGTACTACCTGCTGCAGGAGAATTCTGTATTACGCCTCGATATGAACTTTCTTAATTAGTTAAGATTTAACAACAATAAAGGTATGCAAAAAATATGGAATTTCATAATAAAAAAGCTGATAGCCGATTTCCAAAATGTTGGGAAATTGGCTTTTTAGGCTATCATTGCTAAATTATTATAGTTATTAAAGAAATAAAAATATCGATTTGTATTGTGTAGAATGCAATCATCTTCTATCTGGAATACTACCTCGTTCAAAAAGCATTGTACCCAGTGTTTAATATGACTTTCTTATATATACATAAGAGATACCGGAATAATTAATTATATTTTTTTATGTGACATGCTTGTGACTTTAGTATTTTACAATGCTTGTGAGGTGAGGGAATGAGAGTGAATCCAAATCGTTCGAAAAGGAGTATTCTTTCGTTAATTTTAGTGATTGTCCTATTATTTGTAGGAGGATGTGCTAGTAAACAGGAAAAAGAAAAACAAATAAATATAGAAGCAGGTACACTAGCAAGCATGTTATCATTTTGGGATGCCCTGAAAATTGGATTAGAAAAGTAAAAATACGTATGCTACGCTATCGTATAAATGTTAGAAAAAAGGTGAAGTCTTCTTTTAAGGTTTTCACCTTTTGCCTTTTATTATTAGAAGAGTTACTGGTAAGACAGATAAGGAGTTTATATAAAGTGAATATACTAATAGCTGATGATGAGAAACACATGACTGCTATCTTGAAAACCTATTTTGAAAAGGAAGGTTTTAATGTCAGTATTGCTTTTGGAGGAGAAGAAGCACTTGAAATTTTTTATTCAAAAAAAATCGACCTTGCAGTATTGGATTGGATGATGCCTAAGGTAAGTGGCATTGAAGTATGCAGAGAAATAAAGAAAGTAAGCTTAACGAAAGTGGTCATGTTAACAGCAAAGTCGTCCAATGATGATGAATTTATGGCATTAGATATTGGGGCAGATGAATATATTCGCAAGCCATTTGATCCGCGAATATTAATTTTAAGAGTGAAAAAAATGCTCGGAACAGAAAAGTTGGCTGAAATAAGAAATTTGAAAATCAATTTACAAAGTAAGAAAGTATTTAAAGACGAAGAAGACATAGTACTCTCTAAAAAAGAATATGACTTATTGAAGATTTTATATGAAAATAAAGGGCAAGTATTATCTAGAAATTCCTTGTTATCGATGGTTTGGGGTTTGGACTATCTTGGTGAGGAACGAACAGTCGATACGCACATTAATAGGCTGCGTGATAAGATTGGAGATGACCATATTATAACCCATAGAGGAATGGGGTATAGTTTTAATGATAAAGTTGAATAAAATTGGAAAGAAATTATTATTGATGGTGAGTTTAATTATGCTCATCGTTTTCGGTGTTTCCTTTTTGTTAAACAATTACTTTTCCGCTGATTATTATTTATATAAAATGAAAAATAATGTTAACGCCGTTTATGAAGAGCTAAAGGATTTAACAATTCAACAACTAATAGATACACAAGAAAACATTGAAAATGATAATAACGTTACAATTGTTATTATTCAAAATAGCGGTAGTACCGATGAAATTAATGAAAATATCGAATTTGCATTGTTTAAAGATAAAATTGTTTTAAATAAATTTTGGATTACAGAGAATTCTCTAGAAAAAATAAAGGAAGGAAAAACTGTACGGCTATTATTTAATCAAGGAAAACTAAAGTCGAGCCTTTTAACTGTGTTGTATGCGAAAGAGCAACATTTAGTGTTAGTAGGAACAGTAGTTGCTCATAATACAGATGCTTTAAAAATAGTAAACCAATTATATTTATATTCCTTATTTATAGGAATTATAATTAGTATATTATTGGTAGCACTTTTCTCTAAGAAAATTATTACTCCTTTAGAGAAATTAAAAAATGTAGCAAAAGATATTACAAATTTAAACTTTAAACAAGTGGAGATAACCTCAGGCGATGAAATTGAGGAGTTGTCACACAGTATTAATGAAATGAGCAATTCTTTGAAAAATGTTCATTCACAATTAGAGAAGAAAAATCAAAGTTTAAATACGTTAATTTCAAGTATCTCTCATGAAGTAAAAACACCATTGTCTTTAATACAAGCATATACAATTGGTATTAAAGATGGTTTTGATAATGGCTCCTATACGGATATTATTTTAGAACAAGTAAATTACACTTCAGAAATGGTCGATTATTTAATCAAACTATCTAAAATCCACGAATTAGAAGTGAAAAAAGAGCCATTCGAATTAAAGAATCTTATTCAAAAAATTATTAAACAATATAATATTGCATTAAGAAATAACAATGTGCATGTAGTGCAAAATTTAGATTCAATACAAGATTCCTTTATTTATGAAGATAGTAATCAAATAGAGATTGTAATGAATAATTTAATAAGCAATGCCATTAAATATGGAGAAGAACAGTATTTTGAAATCAACTTAACAAATGAAGATAAAAACAAAATAAAGTTTTCAATACGAAATAAAACGACAAGTTTGCAACAAGAGCATCTTCCTTTTATTTGGGATGCATTCTATGTAGCAGAAGAATCGAGGAATAAAGAAATTAGCGGGACAGGCTTAGGATTGTCGATTGTTGCTAGCATCTTAGCTAAAAATGATTTACAGTATGAAGTGGTGTTAGTAGACTCGTATATTCGTTTTACAATATGGTTTGATTTAGTTGAATCAAAATAAAACAAAGAACGGGCATCTATTAGGTGCACGTTTTTTTCATTTATTGAGTGCCTTTTTCAGACGAACATAAAAGTACACATTACTGTAACATAGCACCTTTATAATAATGGTTATAGATTTGAAAGGGGCATTCACATTCGAATGAAAAGTTTTAAAAGGATTATAAAAATAGTTTTATTACTGATGGTATTAATAGGTTTATTTATAGGGTACGCTTTTAAAGTTGAACCAACGAGGCTGGTCATTCATTCGTATGATTTAAATGAAGACAAAGGTCAATCAGTCAAAGTAGTTCAAATATCTGATATTCAAGTTAGTGAAACTTACACAATAAAACAATTAAATCGTTTAGTAGAAAAGATTAATCAATTATCACCGGATATTATAGTTTTTACAGGCGATTTATTCGAAAATTTCTCTACATTTCAAGAGAAACAAAAAGTGACTGAAAGTTTATCGAAGCTACAAGCTACGGTAGGGAAATATGCAGTATGGGGAAACCGCGATTACGGTGGTGGTGCATTTAAAATATATGAGGATTTATTAACGAATTCAGGTTTTACTTTATTAAAAAATAGTGGAGTGAATGTCACTGTATTAAATGGTAAGAAGCTATTTATCGGAGGATTAGATGATGGTTTGCTGGGCAATCCAGATGCAGATCAATTACTAGCGACAATGGATGTTGACTATGATTACCAAATAGTCCTTATGCATGAGCCAGATATGGCAGACCTTCTAAAAGATACGTCTATTAATTTGATATTAGCAGGGCATAGTCATGGGGGACAAATTAAAATACCATTTATGAAAACAATGACTACTTCCTTAGCTGAAAAATATAGTGATGGATTTTATACTATTAATAAAAGTAATGGCATGCAGCTTTATGTAAATACAGGAATTGGCACGTCTAGAATTCCTGCTCGTTTTATGGTTCCACCTGAAATCTCTGTTTTTAATATCTATTTGTAAGATAAAGTTGTCGGTCATTATCTTATAGTTATATAATTCAATTAACTGACTAGATAGGGAGTGAAAGAGCGTTGGCACGATCTAAAGTATTGTATTTTGTCGTTAGCCTTATGGCACTCGTTTTTGTTCTGACAGGTTGTGGAACATCAAAAGAGGATAAGACAGCGGAAGAAAATGTTGAATATGCATCTAAAGTGAAGGAAAATCCAATTGTAACGATTACAATGGATGATGATAAAAAAATTGTGATCGAACTAGAGCCTAAAGTAGCGCCAAATACAGTTGCGAATTTTATTTCCTTAGTAAAAGATGGTTTTTATGATGGGCTTATTTTTCATCGTGTAATTCCTGGCTTTATGATTCAAGGAGGCGACCCTGCAGGAAATGGATCTGGTGGTCCTGATTATTCGATTGCGGGCGAATTTACGAATAATGGCTTTGAAAATAATTTAAAACATGAACGTGGTGTTATATCAATGGCACGGACGAATGGCAATCCAAATTCTGCGGGTTCACAATTTTTTATTATGACTGAAGCATCGTCTCATCTTGATGGCGACTATGCTGCTTTTGGAAAAGTCATTGAAGGTATGGAAACGGTAGATGAGATTGTAGCAGTTGATCGAGATGCGACAGATAAGCCGTTAGAAGAACAAAAAATGAAAAAGATCGAAGTGGATACAAAGGGCTTTGACTATCCTGCACCAGTAGTACAAAAATAGAATAATTCTACTATTTAATTTAATAAGCACGTTGATTGACCGCGGGAATGCGGTGGGTCAACGTGCTTTTGTATGGAGGCGCTAAAATTTTTGCATTGAAATAAGCCAAATAAAATCATCTTCCGCAATAATTTGAATGTCATGCCCAAGCTGAATTAAGCGTTCGGCTTTTAAATGTTTTGTGCTCTTCTCTCGTCGGTTCTTACCGAGGATAAGGAAATCTGTCTCTTTTGTTACGGCTCCTTGCATTATTGCGCCATAAGCTCGCGCATTTTTTGCAGCTTCAGAACGTGTCATCGTGGAGAGGGCCCCTGTAAAGACGATTTGTTTATGATAGAATGGATGCATTATACGTTCGGATGGATTCGATAGGTAGATAACTTCGGTATTGTCTTGATTTTTGCTCATGTCGGTTCTCCTAAGAGGTTCATTTTAGAGAAATGTAATATTTAAAATAGTACTTTCTCGTAAATATGTAATGTTATATTGTATCGCTAATTGCTGTAAAAAGTAAAGAAGCGCCGTTATTTTACCAGTGATGAGCAGTTGCTCGTATTGTTGCTTTTCTTCTATTGTGGCAACTTTACGGAAATAACCCCACATATGCTGGCACGCATTGCGCATGCTGCCATTAGTTGGTGTTTGTTGTAATGCCTCTTCGATTAATTGTTCAATTTGTTCATGGGGGAGTAAATCGCGCATTGCTTGCCGAAGCTGATTGTAATGTTTTTGGCTATGAAACATAACACGATATTTTTCTTCACGCCATAATTGTTCAGTTTGTTGACGATTCATACAAGCACCTTCCCTTATAATTGTTTAAGTCTATTACAGTATAAACATCATACATGTTGAGTAACGACATTTCTATGATATATTTAGGCTGATTTATGTTTATCCTAGGACCTTTGACCAATGTAGTTAATCGTTGGTAGAGTCATAATTGTAGATAGATGACAGTAATGATTGAATTACATATAGCAAATTGGTATATTAATGTATAAATAATAAATCGATGATGTGATCAAGTAAATAAGTATTGTGAAACAGATAATATAGCCTAGGCTGAGAGCTATATCACCTCTTCTTATTGAAACCTACCACGGAGATGTCAGTTAACAACTAACCGAGTCGTTTCGTTACAAACGTTTAGAGGGCTTATATATATTTAAGTCGAACTAAGGTGGTACCACGTCAATTAGCGTAAAGACGTCCTTTATGAGGATGCTTTATGCTTTTTTTATTAGTTAAAACATAGGAGGAAAAGAAGATGGCTCAAAAAATAAACGATTTTTCAAAATGGTATGTAGAGACAATTCAAAAAGCAGATTTAATGGATTACACACCAGTTCGTGGTTGTATTGCTTTTAAACCAGACGGCTATGAATTATGGGAGCACATTCAAGCTGAGATGGATAAGCGGTTTAAGGAAACAGGTCACCGTAATGCATACTTCCCAATGTTAATACCAGAATCATTTTTTCAAAAGGAAAAGGATCATATCGAAGGATTTTCACCAGAGCTTCCATGGGTCACAGAAGCGGCAGGTGAGAAGTTAGAAGAGCGCTTGGCTTTACGTCCAACCTCTGAAACAATGATTGGACATTTGTATTCAAATTGGATAAAAAGTTATCGTGACCTTCCAGTTTTAATTAATCAATGGGCAAATGTATTCCGTTGGGAAAAGAAAACACTTCCGTTTATCCGTACTTCTGAATTTTTGTGGCAAGAAGGCCATACTGCTCATGTTGATGAAGAAGATGCACGTAAAGAAACAATGCAAATGTTGGCGATTTATAAAGAAGTTGTAGAAGGATTACTAGCAATTCCAGTATATGATGGACAAAAGACACCATCTGAACGTTTTGCTGGAGCGGTTGATACTTTCTCTATTGAAGCAATGATGAAGGATGGCAAGGCTGTTCAAGCAGGTACATCCCATTACTTAGGTACAAAATTTGCTGAAGCATTTGATATTAAATATTTAAATAAAGAAAATAAACATGTTTATGTCCATACAACTTCTTGGGGTACATCGACACGACTAATCGGCTCTGTCATTATGGTGCATGGCGATGAGCAAGGTCTTGTTTTACCACCAAAGATTGCACCGACGCAAGTGGTATTAATTCCTGTTGGACCATGGAAAAAGAACCCTGCTATTATCGAGAAACTAGATGAAATTTTTGCAGCGTTAAAAGCAAAAGGAATTCGTGTTCGCCTTGATGACTCAGATCAATCGCCAGGCTATAAATTTAATGAGTGGGAGCTAAAAGGTGTACCAGTACGTATTGAATTAGGACCACGTGACTTAGAAAATCAACAAGGATTAATGAAAGCCCGTGATGAAGAGGAGAAAGTTTCTGTAGCGTTAGAAACTATAGTTGAAAGAATTGAAACAGAGCTTGAAACGATGCAAACACGTCTGTTCGAAAAAGCAAAAGCTTTCCGTGCGAACAATTCGCATACACATATTGATTCAATGGAGCAGTTAAAGCAACATTTAGCACAATCTGAACAAAATGAAACAATTCCAGGTTGGATTTTAGCAGGCTGGTGTGGAGACGATGCTTGTGAAGAAAACGTAAAAGAAGAGACAAAATTCACAACGCGTAATATCCCATTCAATCCACCAGTAACAAAGGACACTTGCATCCATTGTGGGAAAGAAGCAAAGCATACTGTTTGGTTTGCTCGTGCATACTAATTGAAGAATTGATATAAATAAAAAGCGTTTCAACAATTTTGTTGAACGCTTTTTTTATGACTTTCTACTCAGGATTCTATAACTTGAACGTACTTCATAACATGAATATGTATTCAATGAAGAAAATTGGTATTATAATACATAATTTTAATAAGAATTGGTTTTAAAATGATAATAGTTTAAAATATGTATATATTTACATTTTAAGGGTATATGATATACTAGTTACTAGTAGGAAAAGTAGAACCATCATAACGGATGGACATGGAAGACACATTATTTTTATTCTGCTAGTTTAAAAATAATGATACATATGGAAGTTCAATTTCATGCATGTTTAGTATTTTTCAGGTCACTTTAGTAAGCGCTTTCACGTTATTGGGAGAGGAATAGAATTATATATGCTAAGTATAATCTATTGTCCATTACCAAGATATCGTACTTTGTTAACCGACCATTTTAATCGATAGAAGACTTAAGGTGAAATCTCAATAAAATAATTAATTGGTAGGGTGAATGATGAAGGAAATGAAGCAATCATTAAAGATAATTGTCGATAATTATCAACTATCAGATGAGTTTAATCGCTGTTTAAACGACTTATTAGATCAACATGAAGGTGGTGATTTCAGTGATTTAAGTAAATTGCATTTTCAAATGAATGGTGGCACATTAACGAAATCGATAGAAGAAGTTTTTAATCTTCTAGAATTATGGATTCTTTTTACAGATATCGTTGATGATATTGAAGACGGTGATGAATCAAAGTGGGGAATAGATGGGAATATATTGCTGAATGCTTCTACAGCTATAGTAAGTATCGTATTGTTGGAGCTAGAAAAGCTTGAGATACCTTATAAAAGAGAGGTTACCCGTTTATTTTGCCATTACTTACTACAAGCGGTTGACGGACAGCATCATGACTTAATGAACAAGATAACATCTGAAGAAATGTATATAGATGTTGTTAAAAAGAAATCAGGTTCATTAATCGCACTTTCATCAACCCTTGGAGCAGTATTAGCGACTGGAAAGTATACATCAAAGCTTGAAATGAGTGCGTACTATATCGCAATTGTTGCCCAATTAAAAAATGATTATCACGACTTATTAAATTCACAAAGAGATTTACAAGTCAAAAAAAGAACCTTGCCATTACTATATCTATTACAATTCGAAGATTCGGCATTTGACGAATTGCGATTGTATTATAGACAGCAGAGGGAGGCAAGTACGAAGATTTGCATAACTAAACAGCAGATTGTAGATTCTGGATTACACGTTTACGTGCATCTAATGCAATCTAAATATCTTAATCTTGCACTAGATTTATTAAAAGAAGTTTATCCAACAAAAAATGTTGAAATATTCAAACAATATATTTAGATGAGGTGAAGGACATGTTAGAAATTACTCAATATCTTCAAAAAAACCGTAACATTTTAGACCTTTTAAAAGAGAATAAAATATCACTTTTAAACATCAATGAATTTGAAAAAAAGTTAATTTTAGAGTCTTTTGAACAAGGTGAAAAGAAAGTATTGAAGAATGCTCTCTCTGCTTACTGGCGCGCGTAGTAATTAAATTAAAGGTCATTTGTATTGTCTTTTCAATGTGGTTAATCCTCCTGACTTCAGGAGTAATTGCTTAAACACAAAATGGGAAGATTTTACGAATTCATGACATATAAGAAAAAAATTAAAGGGATGACGCTATTTATCAATAGTTCATCTCTTTTTTTTAATTCATACATATTCGAAACAAATCTAAATGGGCTAGCTAAAAAAATAGACAGCCCATTTAGATTCACAGTACTTCTGTAATGCAGACAAGTGGTAGGCTGGAAATGCCTTATTTTATCACATGACTTCGACCACCGTCATTTTCCCAACGATCAATATCCCTTCCTTCTTCGTCCCACACTTCAGGTCTTTCACTGTAAGACATTTTTGTCATCACCCTTTATTCTATAGTTCATTTCTATATTATGTTATGCTGTATATTTTCGTTCATAGAAATGGCTGTAATCGCCGATAAAACAATGAAAATCGCTGATAAGCTCGGGCAAATCGCCGATAAAACTGTAACTATATTGATAGAAATTGATACGACAAATTTATTGGGATGAAATCATAAATTCGTCTTGCTAAAGCTATATTTTTGCATATGTGCCAAATTGTAAAGGCGCATATACTGTAGTGAGGAAGGGGGGAGGTGAGGAAATATGAGAATTAACTGGAAAGTACGATTTATGCATAAGCCGTTTGTATTAGCGTTGTTTTCCATGCTGTTACTACTCGCTCAACAAGTAGGAGCTTTGTTCGGCTTTGATTTAACTAGCGGGATGAGCGAGCAACTAACATCCATATTGAATACTGTGTTATCGATTCTTGTATTGATGGGGGTTGTTGTGGATCCGACTACAAGTGGCACCAGTGATAGTGAACGTGCTTTAATGTATCGCAGACCAAGATAGCATTTCATTACATGTAAAAAGTGTAATTTTACAATAGAATGAATATGATATAATGTAAGAAAATTCTAATAGCTAGGGGGATGATTAATTGTCGCTTGAAATGGAGCAGCGAATCGCTAAGCTTGAAAAGGAAATGGAAGCGTTACGACAGGAAATGGACGTGTTAAAGCAACAACAGCCACAACAAAAGACAACTGTAAAAAATGTGAACCGATCCATCACTGTACAACCTGCATTACCAACACCAAAGCCAACACCAACACCGAAACAAATACCGAAAACAAATGTTCAGTCACAGCGTTCATTTGAGGAGCAAATTATGTGGGCGCTCCCGAAAGTATTTATGGTTATTTTAGTGCTGGGCGTGTTATGGGGGCTAAAGCTAGTTAGTGATTATGGCTACTTATCGAACGAGGTGAAAATCATCCTCGCTTATTTATTATCAATCGCATTAGGGGCTATAGCTTATATTTTAGAACATAAAAAGAAGGCATCACCAGCCGTAACTATTTCCTTATATGGTGGAGCATTTATCGTAGGAATTTTAACAACTGCCGCTGGTGCTATTTTATACGAGGTATTAGGTTTAACTTTAGCATTGTTCATCGCCTTTGTGTTGATTGTCTATGGGATAGCCATTAGCTACCTAAAGAAAAATGAGGTGCTTACTTTATTTGTAGCCTTTACCTCGTTGTTACTACCTTATTTACTAGAGTACATGGATTTTAGCGCGTTCATTATATTATTTTTTGTCATCATCCTATTTACAATGCTGCAATTCGTTATTCTTCAGCATAAGCAAAAAATTGCGCTCTATGTCACAACCTTTTTCTCTATTATGGCAGTAAGTATTGTAGCGTTTATGAATAGTGACAATCGAGTAATTTTTGCAATAGGACTGCTCATTACACTTGCAATCTTTTATATGAGTTGGTGTCGCTTATATAATGTGGAATCAAAATGGAAGCATATTCATGCTGGGCTACAATTTAGTTTAGGGCTCTATAGTTTATTACTTCTGAATCTTGTCAGTAGTCGACTTGAATATAATGAAATAATTCTGCTTGGACAATGTATTTTGTTTGTAACTGTAGCGGGTTATAGCTATAAGCAAAAATGGCAGGAGGCATTTGATAGTGCTGTAACACTCGCATTTATTACACTTTGTAATACGGTATTGATTATGAATTTACCAGAAAAGGTTGGCGATTTACTTTTACCATTCATGACATTTGCAGGTGTTATGATGAGCTTACGTCTACGAGCAAGTTTAATGAAGGTCGTCAGTTCATTTGGGTTTGCAATGGCACTTATTTTAAGCTATATCGTCCACGAGCCGACTCCGTTTTTTAGCATTGAACATATTAGCTTAATACTGCCTGGCGTATACCTAATAATTATTTATCTATATACAATACGTGAGAAGGAAACATTAAATGCTTTTGAGAAGATTATGAAGGATTTATACGTGACTGATATTTTAGCTGTTATGACCGCTGGATACTTCCTTGCTTATATTGCTAAGCTTGATAGTGTTTATGTTACAAGTGTGAGCAATTTCCCACATATGATGACTATCGGTATCGTCATCCTGTTTGTCGGCTCGCTATTACTACCAGAAAAATATAAAGGTAGGGCATTAACGCCAGTCGTCGGTGTGTTTTTCCTTTTTGTTACGCTCATGCTTAATGTGATTCCTTATAATATACAAGGGATTGAATGGCTAAATATTGGTACTAGATTAATCTATATTGCAGCATTTGTAGCGATTATCCTTGATTTACTGATGAAGGGGCGCATTTATCAAATTTATCAACAGCTTATGCCGAAATATTTAGATCTAATTGTCAGTACAAGTGTAGTGTTCACAATGATTGCACTTTGCGGTCTAGTGTCCCAATTAGCTTACAACGACCTGATGGATTGGAAGCTTAGCGTTGCACTAACAACCGTTACACTATTCTTGTCGGCAAGTCTGTCATTATGGCTCGGCACTGTCCGTCACTTACGAATACTTCGGCTTTCTGGCTTTGCCATACTTGCCATAGCATTTATAAAGCTTATCTTCTTCGACTTATCGGCACTAGACTTATTAATAAGAGCAGTGCTATTCATTGCAATTGGTGGCATTGGCATGCTACTGTCGGGGCGGTTGTTGAGGAAATAATGATGCTTGGTAAAATAAATATATTAATATAAAGACCATTTGCTAGTGTTAGCTAGCAAATGGTCTTTTCTGTTACAGGGAAATATATGTTGTGGTTCTTTGTGTTCATTTTAAAAGAGAAGAATATACTAAATAAATAAAATTTCATATTGATAAGGAGTATTGTAATTGTTAGGCATATATGGAATAGTATAAATAGCATAATGTAAAGGAAATTTATAGAATGCTAGCACACTGTTACTTGCTAATATATGCCATTCGTTTTACATAATTCATTTAAATAATAGGGAGAGAGGAAAATGCAGGTTAAGAAAAAGGGATTTCATAATAATAACATGGGATTTTCATTAGTTGAAGTCGTTGCCTCCATTGTCATTATTACATTCATTTTATTATCATTTTTCGGTCTGCTTATTCAATCCAATAAGACGGGAAAAAGCTCTGAACAAATAGTAGACGCAACTTATTTAGCACAGCAAGAAATGGAGAAAATGTATAGTTATTTCAAATATGCTACTAAAGATACATGGGAGTCGGCTTTTCCTTATACAAAGGATGAAGCGAATTCAACAAGTAATCTTACTTTATACAATCCAACGATACCTTCGTATGCTAAAAACAAAGAACAAATAATCGTGAAAGCAAAAGATTTGTCACCTGATAATACAGTGAGAATTATTATAGAGGTTTATGATTCTAGTGGTAAGGTCTTAAAAGCTAAAGTAGAGAACATTTTTAGTTTTGTGGAAAAGAGGTAGATTCTTATGTCGAAACTTCAAAATGAAAAAGGCATGACCCTACTAGAAGTTCTAGCCGCAACAATAATAGTAACTATCATTTCGGTATTATTACTAAGCATTTTAATAAATAGTAATAATACTAGTAATAAACAAATGAAAGCGAGCATGCAATTAACGGATACAAGTTATGTTTTAAAAGTTATTACGAAAGATGCCCGCAAGTCTACACAATTAAAATCTAATAAAGATGAATATACATTAAAAAACGATCAAAACACAGAAGAATATATATATAAATTTAATCGTGAGGATCAATTGCTAACAAGAAATACTGAAGTAATAGCTTCAAATGTTTTAGATTTTAAGATTGATAACATGGGTAATTACATTACAATTGAGATTACCCAATCAGGTAATAAACCATTTTTATCCACTATCTATTTTAGAGGAGGGATTTAATGTTTAAATATATTAGACAAGAAAAAGGCTATTCTCTAATTTTAGTCATTTTATTAGTTGCTTTAATTTCCATTCTTGGAATTTCTCTTTTGACATTAACATCTAATTCGCTAGCAATTTCTACGAGTGAACGTGACGATCAATCGGTGTATTATATTGCAGAGGGCGGCTTAAACAAAACTAAAAAGAATTTCGAAGAACTCGTAATAACTACATATGATGAAACTCGATTGATATTTAACAAATTACCAGCTAAGGAGAAAACACCAGAAAAATTCAAAGCACATTTTGTTAATGCATTTGAAAGTAGCTTAAACACCCTCCCAAGTTCAGTAACTTATGAGGAACAATTTAAACAAACTCCTATAGCAGAGATTACAGTCGAACAAGTGAATTTAGAGCCATTGCAATATAAGATAAATTCCGTAGGGACATTAGGAAACAAAAATAGAATTGTAGCACAAACGATAACAATTGATTTAGGCAAGGGAACTTCGACGGGATCGACTTTTACCAATACGTCTGCAATCCATGCGATAAAAAATATCGACATTGGCGGGGGTACATTTAATGGGGATGTTGTCACTGATAGTGGAAAAATTAATATTGATTGGGGAACTACCATCAATGGGAAAATTGGAACGACAGCAGAAAATTTTTCAAAGCCAACTTGGATGAATATTTCGAATGAGTTTATTGGAAATGTAGCATTTCCTGAAAACATATTACCTTCTTTCCCTGAAAGTCTGTTTGCTAATTTAAGTTCAAAACCGCATACAAAGTCCATACAAGTAACGATTGATGGCAAAAAGACGCAATTAAATTTAGATAATAATTCTATTAAAATTGATGGTGGTGGGAATGGAAATATAAACGGAGTTGCAAAATTCAGTGGCGTTCTTCCACTTACTCAAGATATGTATTTAAAGAATTTCACCGTTGCATCTAATAGAGTATTAACGATAGATGTAGGTGATTCAGATAAGAATTTATACATTGATAACTTTGCATTTAATGAACAAGGAAATTTTAACATAATAGGTTCGGGCAAGCTCAACATTTATATAAAAGATAGTTTTAAATTTATGGCTAGTTCAACGATGAATAATAGTGGGAGTTTTGAAAACTTGAATTTATACTATAACGGGTCATCCAATATGGAGTTCGCTGGCGATTCTAGAACGAAGGCATCTATTTACGTTAAGTCTGCAACAATTAAGATTGATGGTTCAGGTAGCATCCAAGGGCGAATTTATTCTGGAGGTCCAAGCATTTCAATAGGTGGAGGGTCCTTTAATCATAATACGTATATCTATGCACCGAATGCTGAAGTGAAATTAAGTGGTTCAGGTACAGTTGTTGGGGGTATAATGGCCTATAGTGTGAAAAGTAGTGGTAACCCTACAGTGACTTATCAAAAGAATTCCAATTCTGATATTACTTCAGGAGAAGAGATAAAATACGAGGAAAATGATAATTTAACCATTTCTAATAGTATGCTTGAAGTAGAATAATTGATAATACTAGAAGTAATGAACTTTGATATTAAATTCAATAAGCAAATAAGGTCTAAACTCGAGATTATACGGGTTTAGACCTTATTTTCTTTTCATCCAACCTATTATTCTCCTATTTATTATTAATAAATTGAATAATATAGCATAAAAAATGATGTCGAAATTCTGAAACATGCCAAAGTTTGGGTAAAAAGGTATATTCAAACGAGATACCTTTGTAGTATTATAAAAATATAGATATATAGTAATGATTTTTAATAATATAATAGACATTCATTTTTTCAATAAATTAGTAAAGGTCGTGAGGCTATGAAATTATATTTGAAGTTGGGTGCGATAATAGTAGGTATAGTTGTGCTGTTAGCTATATGGCTTCCGAACCTAATCATAGATCGTGCGCTAGCAAAAGGTGATGGCTCCACGATTGGAGGCGTACTAGTAAAAAATTTAGATGAAGATGCGATGGAGGTAGCTATACAAGAAGCTATTCGTGTTTGGCAGGATACACCGATTACTGTTGAAGGTGGAGGTGTCACAGCAACAGTCGATCCAAAATTGTTAGTATTTGACGTCGCAAGTTCGATGGCTGAATATCGTACGTTAACGGATAAGCCTTGGTTTGCCTTCTGGGAAGGAAAACGAACAGTTCATCTTCCTTTACAAGTCATAGGAGACGAGCAGCTGACAAAACAGCTTGAATCGATGGGAGTATGGGAGGCAGAAACAACTTTAAATGAAGTTATAGCGCAAGCATCTTATTTAAATAAACATAGCATTGAAGCAACCGTTGCAGATACAACTTCTATGGAAGCAGAGCGACTAGCATTATCAATCGAGCAAATACCGACAAATGCAAAAGGTGTTTTAGCACTAGTAAATACGTTAAATGACTACATTATCGCTCCGAATGAGCCGTTCTCATTGTTAAACGTCTTAGAAGAAAAAGCGGAGGAAGCTAATAATGAAGGGGTAAATTTTGTAGCTTCTTTAATTTATCATACGGTACTACAAACAGAATTTGAGATTTTAGAGCGCCATGCACAAGACAAAAAGATTGAGTATTTACAACAAGGTTTGGATGCAGCAGTCAATAGTGCATTAAATAAAGATTTACAATTTATCAATTATGCTACCCAACCGACTAAATTAAAACTCATGATTGAAAATGACTCATTAAAAGTAGAATTATTAGCTCAAAACAAAGAAAAAGAGATTACAGTTCGTGTAAGTAAAGATAAAATCGTACAGCCGAGAATCATTACTCGTTATTCTAAAGACTTAGCCATTGGACAAGAAGAGATTATTCAAAATGGACAAGAGGGTGTGCGAGTAGAAGTGTACCGTTCAATCGTGGAAAACGGCAGTTCTAGGGAAGAATTGGTGAGCCGTGATTACTATGCACCAATCAATCGAATTGTCGTTCAATCTTCTAGACAACCTGATGTCAGTGATGGAACAAGTAATACTTCCAATGATGCGGATTTACAGGTGGATTTAGATGGGGATGGGTTGGCAGATTCACCTGTACAACCTCCATCTACAAATGGCAACACCTCATCAAACACAACAACGCCAGTAACTACGAATGATCCTGAAATTGTTTATGGTTACTACGATAAAGGCGGTAATTTTGTACAAACAAGTCCTTAATGAGAGGAGCATATGCAAATGGCTGTAAGAACAGGGCGTAAACGTCTAGGAGATTTACTAGTTGAATCGGGAGTTATTACGAATGAGCAGTTAGAATATGCTCTTACGACGAAAACAAAGGAAGAAAAGTTAGGGGATTTTCTTATTAAAGAAAATATCTTAACAGAGCAACAATTAATCGAGGTGCTAGAGTTTCAATTAGGCATTCCACATATTCATTTAAATCAATATTCAATAAGCCCTGATTTACTTCAACTTGTGCCCGCGGAGCTAGCAAAACGTGCAAATATTATTCCAATTCGACGAGAGAAAAACAAGCTATTTATCGCGATGGCTGACCCGATGGATTATTTTGCAATCGAAGAGGTCCGCATGGCAACGGGCTGTCAAATCGAAACAAGTATTGCCGCAAAAGATGATTTATATCGAACACTTACGAAATATTATGATTTACAAGAATCAATGGAAGCGGCATTGCAAGACATTGGGGCGACTGAAGAGGCACAAGTAGAAATCGAACGTGAAGATTCACCGATTGTGCGACTCGTCAATCAAATTATTGCCAATGGTGTTGCGCAACGGGCAAGTGATATTCACTTTGACCCACAAGAAACGGATTTACGGGTTCGTTATCGTGTAGACGGTGTGTTGAGAACGGAACGGTCTTTGCCTAAGCATATGCAAAATATTGTCTTAGCTCGTATTAAAATTATGGGTAACTTAAATATTACAGAAAATCGTATTCCGCAAGATGGACGTATTAAAACGAATGTCAATTTCAAGCCAGTGGATATTCGACTTTCTACGCTACCAACTGTTTATGGAGAAAAAGTTGTCATGCGTATTTTGGATTTAAGCAATGTCGCAAATTCAATAGATCAGCTTGGCTTTACAGAGCGTAACGAAGCATTTTTCCGTAAAATGATTGCGCATCCGAATGGCATTATGCTTATCACTGGTCCTACGGGTTCAGGTAAGTCTTCTACACTGTATGCTGCTTTAAGTAACTTGAACGAAGAGGGCGTCAATATTATTACAGTAGAAGATCCTGTGGAATATCAGCTCGACGGCATTAACCAAATCCAAGTGAAAGAAGAAGTTGGGCTAACATTTGCTACTGGATTACGTTCTATTTTGCGCCAAGACCCAGATATAGTAATGATTGGTGAAATACGAGATTTAGAGACTGCGCAAATTGCTGTGCGTGCGTCCTTAACAGGGCATTTAGTGTTAAGTACATTGCATACAAATAGTGCGGTAGAATCCATTTCACGTTTGCAGGACATGGGGGTAGAGCCGTTTTTACTATCATCCTCATTAGTCGGGATTATGGCACAACGGTTAGTACGCAAAGTATGTCGTGATTGTGGAGAAACATATGCATTTACGAATCACGAATTAGAAATCATGCAGAAAAACGGCATTGAAGGGGTAACACATGGCAGACGTGGAAGGGGCTGTCCTTCATGCAACCAAACGGGGTATCGCGGGCGTATGGCCATCCATGAAATTTTACCAATCGATCGGGCGATTAAAGATATGATTTTAAATCGTAGTGGAGATAGTGCTATTCGCGACTATATGAAACAAGAAGGCTATTACACGTTACTAGCAGATGGATTGTTAAAAGTGGTTGAAGGACAAACGACAACTTCTGAAGTATTACGTGTAGCAAATGCAGACTAGGATGTGAACCGAATGATGACAACATCAAGAAATATAGAAGAGCTATTGACACGTTCATTTGAGGAAAAGGCGTCAGATTTACATTTAACAAAAGGTATTCCTCCTGTATATCGCATCCATGGTCAGTTGGAGCATTACGGAACTGAACCACTTACTTCAGAAGAATTACAAACGATGGTGGAAGCTATTTTACCTGAACATAAACGACAAGAATTTCATACTAAAGGTGAAACAGATTTTAACTATTCATTGCCCGGGAAATGTCGTTTTCGTGTAAATGCCTATCATCAACGAAATGAAATGACAATCGCGGCACGTTTAATAGAAGCAAAAATTCCGTCCATTGAATCGTTAAATATGCCTCAAGTGTTGTATCAGCTTGCTGAAAAACCACAGGGACTTATTTTAGTAACAGGTCCTACAGGTTCTGGGAAATCGACAACACTAGCGGCGATGATTGACTACATTAATGAAACAAAATCAAAGCATATTATTACACTTGAAGACCCAATTGAGTATTTACATACACATAAAAAATCGGTCATCAATCAACGTGAAGTAGGAGTCGATACACAAAGCTTTGCCAATGGTTTGCGTGCTGCACTACGTCAGGACCCTGACATCATATTAGTCGGTGAGATGCGTGACTATGAAACGATTTCAACTGCTATTACAGCCGCTGAAACAGGTCACTTAGTGATGGCAACATTGCATACAAGTAGTGCGCCAACAACGATTGATCGTATTATTGATGTCTTTCCACCACATCAGCAAGGACAAATTCGTGTACAGTTAGCCAATGTGTTAGTAGGTATTATTTCGCAGCGTTTATTTATACGAAAAGATGCAAAGGGGCGAGTTGCAGCAACTGAAATTTTAGTACAAGCACCGTCTATTGCGAACTTAATCCGCAATGAAAAGGTCCATCAAATTCCAAGTGTCATGCAGACAAGCCGTGCGCTCGGCATGCATACATTGGAGTCCTCGATGCAGCAGTTAATTGCGATGGGGAAAATTTCACTCGAGGATGCAAGACCATATATGAATGCGGGTGAGTATCAGTGACCGTTTTTCGCTATAGCGGACGTACTAAAACTGGCACACAGAAAAAGGGAATTATTGATGCAATCAATAAAAAGGCAGCACTCGAAAAATTACGTGCGCAAGGTATTAATGCACGAGAACTAGAAGAGTCAAAAAGTCTTTTGCATAAAGAATTAAATTTCGGCGGTAAAGTGAAGCATCAAGATTTCGTTATTTATTGTCGGCAATATGCAACGCTTATCCGTGCTGGGGTGTCAATCGTTGAAGCTACACATATTTTAGGTGTGCAAACGAAAAGTAAGCCGCTTAAAAAGGCTTTGGAGCAAGTAGAAGAGGACATTCGAAGCGGTACTTCATTTTCAGATGCTGCGGCCAAACATCCAAAAGTTTTCCCAGTAATGTTCGTCAATATGATGCGTTCTGGAGAGGCGACGGGAAATGTTGATGATACTTTAGAGCGACTAGCAGGTACGTTAGAAAAGCAATTTAAAATAAAGAAAAAAGTGCAATCAGCATTAACTTATCCAGCTATTTTATCGGTGCTAACAATCGCAGTAGGGATGTTTTTAATGATTTTTATCGTTCCCACATTTATGGCAACTTTTGAGGATATGGATTTAGAAATGCCATTATTAACGGTAATTGTCGTTAGCGTGTCAGATTGGTTAGTTGAATTTTGGTATATAGTGATTGGTATTTTATTGTTAGCAGTCTTTCTCTTTAGGTATTTCTATAACCATAATAAGCTATTTCATTACAATGTGAATTATGTGGCACTACGAATCCCTGTATTCGGTGTACTAATGCAAAAAAATGTCATTGCTCGGATGACGAGAACATTATCATCTTTGTTCAGTAGTGCAGTGCCGATATTACATGCACTCACGATTGTTGAAAAAGTTGTAGGCAATCCAGTAGTAGGGAAGGTTGTTTTGGAGGCGCGGGAAAATCTCGAAAAGGGTGGTACATTATCAGAGCCATTAGAAAAAAGTTGGCTGTTTCCACCTTTAGTAACACAAATGACATCGATCGGTGAAACAACAGGTTCCCTCGATTACATGTTAGAGAAAATAGCTGATTTTTATGAGGACGAAGTCGATCGCTCGGTCGATACTTTAAAATCGTTAATCGAACCATTAATGATTCTCGTTTTAGCAGGGGTAGTTGGTGTAATTGTAGCAGCAATCTTCCTACCGATGTTCGCACTCTATGAAAGTATGTAAACAATCGAAAACTGAAAGGAGGTGATGGAGAAAAAAGCTAGGTCGTTTCGGGTGTACGTGTTTTCGCACTAATTATATTGAATTATTAAAGGAGGAACACATCGATGTTCAAAAAATTACTGAACAAAAAACTATTAAAAAACCAAAAAGGTTTAACACTTATCGAGTTACTAGCTGTAATCGTGATTTTAGCGATTGTTGCAGCCATTGCGATTCCTGCGATTGGGAATATTATTAACAATTCACGTGATAAAGCGACCGTGTCTGAGGCATTAAATTATATTTCAGGTGCTAAATTAGCGAAAATAGATGATGTTTGTGGAGAAGATAATTCCCCATGTACACAAAATACAACTGATATAGGCAAGTATATTGAAGGAATAGATGGTACTTTTTCAATCGAATTAGAGGGTAATGATTGGGTAATAACTTGGAGCAAATTCGATAAAATAAAAGATACTAAGAAATATAATTTTAATACAACAGATAAAATTAAAGAAACTGCATTAAAAAATAGTTTAGATAAAAAAGATACAACAGAAGAGAAAAAAGATTAACCCTCCCAACTCACTCAGAAGCGTAGCCAAAACTGCGCTTCTGGTTGGGAAATGGATGGTTAATTGTTTAGACACTTCATGCAGTCAAAAGGAGGCATCTTTTCACATGTTTAAAAAGAAAAAGAATTCGCATGTGTCGATTGAGATAAAGGATTATGTTTTGCGTGCGCTTGTGGCAAAAGGTGCTGATCCATCGCAGTGGAAGGGCTATGAGTTGCCATTGGCGCAAGGAATAGTCGAAGGTTCCATCATTAATGATGAAATCGCATTGTTTGAAATGATGAAAACGCATGTTGCTAAATGGGCAGGCAAAAAGCAAAATGCGCGTATTTTTGTGCCTGATACTTCTGTGTTGCTAAAAAGTTTTGAGCATCCGCATGATGTGGAGTCAAAAGAGTTGAAAAGCTACGCGGAAATGGAGCTTGGGCAAACGATACATTTACCATTTCACGAGCCCCTTATAGATGTTTATGATCCAACACCGAATGATGGGCAAGCAATGTTATTTGCGGCGCCATCAGAAGAAGTAAATAAAACGATTGGCTTGTTGCTCGATGTTTCGCTAGAACCGCAAGCTGCCGATATTCGAGCATTGTGTAATATTCGTCTATTAGAGCATATGAATTTACTTGAAATGGACAGAACTTATTTAATAGCAGATTGGTCGATAAACGAATTGTCGATTAGCATTTATTCGTATGGGCAACTAGAGTTTTTACGCTATCAATCGTTTGAGACAAATTTAGCAAAATGGCAACCAAAAGAACAGGAAGAGTTTAGCTACTCATTTCATTTAATCGATGATCAAGACAATTATCAATTGACACTAACGGATCAAATTCTTGAAATTGATCGTATTATGAACTTTTTTAAATTCTCGTTACATAAAGGTGAGAAAAGTGTAGATGATATTTTCCTTTTAGGCGATAATCCATTATTGCCTACGATTACTGAGTTTTTAAGTAATAATTTTACGATGCCTATTACTGTGTTAAATGATGACATGGTGCAAAAATCATTCCCTCAATTTTCAGAGAAGTTTGCGAGTCTCATAGGGCTGGCTTTGAAGGAGGTACACTGATGGTACCTGAAATAAACCTCTTACCGAATTTAGAAAAACAGAAATCAGCACCAATACTGTTATATATAGTTATTATTGTACTCGTTAGTATCGTTTTAGCATTCATGATAATTCAATATTTTCAGGCGAGAGGCGAGGTAGCGACATTAAATGCACAGGAAATAGAGCTGACGGCACAGCAAGAAAAACTACAAATTGAATTAGATGGTATACGGAATATGAACGCAGGCTCGCTTGAGCAATCGGTTCAATTTGTCCATCATGTCTCTTATCCTGTGACACCTTTAATTGATGAGACGCAAGTGTTGTTGCCAGAGCAGACATATTTACGCAATTATAAATTTAATGAAACAACTATAGAAATTACCGCAGATTTTGAAACGATGTCAGCTATTTCAAACTATCTTGATAGCCTAAACGTAAGCCCTTATTTCACGGATATTCAAGTTGGAACAATTGAAAATTTTGAGTTATCGATTGGAGAGCAAAACGAAAGTAATTCGAAAGATAAGTATCAGGAAATACCGCGTTATTCGGTAACCATCACGTTGGCAATTGATTTTATTTATTTGGCTGGAGGTAGAGAATCATGACAAGCAGCAAAAACTCAGCGATTCTTCTGCTTACCGCATTAATCGCAGCCCTGTTATTTGCACTCTATTACTATCTATTAACACCTAAATTGGAAGAGGTAGAGGCGAAGGAACGAGATGTTCGTGCACTGCAACAAGAAATTGCAACAATCCAGGAGCAAATTACGGCATTAGATACGGTACAGCAATCACATGGTGCAAGTGTGCTATCTTTGCGTAAAAAGGTACCTCAAACTCGTGCCATTGAAGGAGTCATCCGAAATATCGAAGAAATAGAAGCAGTAACAGGAACACGGGTTGAAGCTGTAGAATTTAATAATTATGATTCACTCGTGATGGACTCTTCGATTATTGACCCAAACTCGCCAGCAAATGAGGAGCAAGCGGTCACAGCACAACAACCTACTGAAAATAGCGAGCAAGCAGATAGTGAAGAAGGGGATAATGCATTACCAACCTCTACTATTGCTAAAGAATCATTACCAGCAGAGTTGAAGCTAGTGACATTTAGTATTGATGTCGTCGCTATTGATACGAAGACTATGCTTGAATTTTTAAAGGAAATTGAAAAAATTGAACGTGTGATGAAGATCGACACATTGGATATTACCTTAACTGGGGAAGAGGTTGTATTTGAGGAGGATGCAGATTCATCCATTAAAGCTACCGTTCAGGTAACAACCTTCTATTATGAGGGTGAACAATGATGTAATGGCGCGCATACTCCAACGTATGGGCGCTATGTTAGTTTAGGAGGCAATAAAAATGGAAATGGCTTATACAATACTAGTATTCGTATTTGGACTAGTTTTTGGATCGTTTTTTAATGTTGTAGGCTTACGTGTGCCGCTAAAGGAGTCGATTGTTAAGCCGCCATCGCATTGTACAAGCTGTCAAAGACAACTAACCGTAATTGATTTAGTGCCAGTTTTGTCTTATGTTTTTTTAGCAGGTAAATGTCGGCGTTGTGGGCAAAAAATTTCTTGGATTTATCCGCTAATGGAGTTGCTCACAGGCGTATTATTTGCCTTTTCATATTGGCAACTGGGCTTTAGTGAGGAGTTTGTCGTAGCGATACTATTCATTTCATTATTAATAATCCTTGTTGTATCGGATTTTGCATATATGCTTATTCCTGATAAAGTGCTGTTGTTTTTTTTACCTTTACTAGCTATTGGGCGTGTGCTATCACCATTAACGCCGTGGTGGGATAGTATCGTAGGTGCCGTTGTTGGCTTTGGCATATTATATTGTATTGCTGTTGTATCACGCGGTGGTATGGGTGGAGGCGATATTAAATTATTCTTTTTGCTTGGACTTGTACTTGGTACAATAAATACATTATTGACATTATTTGTAGCAGCGGTAATTGGTATGATAGTCGGCATAATCGTGCTTAAAGTACGACAACAAGGGCGAAAAACGCCGATTCCATTTGGACCATCGATTGCTTTAGCTGCAGTTATCGTGTATTTCTATGGGGATGTCATCATTGATTGGTATGTAGGATTATGGTAAGGGGGTATATGGATGAAACCGATTATTGGTATTACTGCATTTGCAGAGGATGATTTATCGTCAAGATTGAATATAGCCTATAGCAAAAGTGTTATTGAAGCTGGTGGCATTCCGCTTATTATTCCACTTGGGGTAGAGGAGGATGTAGCACAAATTTTATCGCTAACAGATGGCTTATTATTATCTGGTGGGCAAGATGTTCATCCATTTGAATTTGGCGCTGAGCCATTACCGAAGCTCGGACAAATACATCCAGAACGTGACAAGGTCGAGCTTGCTTTAATTCATGCGGCCTTTACGAGGAAAATGCCGATTTTGGGGATTTGCCGTGGCATGCAAATACTGAATGTTGCGTTAGGTGGAACTTTGTACCAAGATATTGATAGCGAATATCATAGTACTAAGCTGTTAAAACATACGCAACAAGCAGCTCGCGGTGTAGCGACCCATTATGTGCAAATAACACCTGATACGTTGTTACAATCAATTATCGAGGAAGAAAAAATTGCTGTGAATTCTTTTCATCATCAAGCTGTGAATGTATTAGCAGAAAAGCTAATCGTTGCAGCAAAATCGAGCGATGGTCTAATCGAAGCGTTCGTTCATGAAGAATACCCGTTTTGTTTAGCAGTACAGTGGCATCCTGAAGAACAAGCAATTGTAGGCGATTTAGCTGCACAGAAGCTTTTTGCCGCCTTCACTAGTGAGAGCTTAAAATATAAAAGAGAAGCGTGAGTGCTTCTCTTTTTTGTTTGCTAAGTATGAGAATGCCTTAATGTACACGGCGATATAAGCCGACAACTTGTCCTAAAATCGAAACTTGGTCTACAATTATTGGTTCCATTGTAGCGTTTTCTGGTTGTAAGCGGAAATGATTTCTTTCCTTAAAGAAGCGTTTAACGGTTGCCTCATCCTCTTCTGTCATTGCGACAACAATATCACCGTTATCAGCTGTAGCTTTTTGTTTGACGATGACTAAATCTCCATCAAAAATGCCCGCCTCGATCATCGATTCTCCCATAATTTCTAACATAAATAGCTGATCTTCACTAGTACCGTAAATATCAGGTAAAGGGAAATATTCGTCGATATTTTCGATGGCTGTAATAGGTGATCCAGCTGTCACTTTACCAACAAGCGGTACGTGGATGACACTTTGCTTTTGAATCGAATCTTCTGGTTCTAAAATTTCAATGGCACGTGGCTTAGTAGGATCACGTCGAATAAAGCCCTTTTGCTCTAAACGAGCTAAATGTCCATGAACCGTTGAACTTGATGCAAGTCCAACTGCCTCACCAATTTCACGTACAGATGGCGGATAACCTTTTGCACGTACTTCTTCTTTGATAAACGCTAGTATATCCTCTTGTCTTTTCGAAACTTTTTTCATGATTGCTCACCTCTTTTTTTATATTATTCTTCTTACTATCTTCTTACTAGATAGTATAGCAGAATGCGAACACTTATGCAAACATAGGTTCGAAAAGTGTTTGACAAAAACGTCTGTTCGCTTTATCATAAGAACATACATTCCGAACAAACATTCTAAAAAGGGGTTATGATGAATGAATTGGTTTAAAAAAAATACACATATTTCAATTTTATTAGGCGCATTTTTACTATTTGCAGGTTATCTTGTGATAACTGATCCTGGAGACATTACTTACACTGAAATTAATATCGAACATGGCGATAGCTTATGGTCGTTAGCAGAGCAATACCGTGGTAAAATGGGTACGGATGACTGGATAAAACTTGTGAAAGCCGAGAACGAATTACATAGCGTGAAAATAGTTGCAGGAAAATCACTCGTTATACCAGTAGTGGGTGACAATAAGATACCCACCAATTCAATTGAAATTGCGAGAAGTGAAAGATGATGAATAAACAAAAAACGGCAGTTATTTACTGCCGTGTGAGTACCGAAAAAGAGACACAAAGTTCTTCATTGGAGCGACAACAAGAGGAATTACTGCGGTATGCTAAAGAACAAAGCTACGATGTGAAAAATGTTTTTTTGGATAAGCATAGTGGGTATGATGTTGAGCGCGAAGGATTGCTTGAAATGCTCGATTTTATTAAAGAAAAAGAAATAGATGCATTATTTGTGCAGGATGAAACACGTTTAGGGCGTGGTAATGCACGAATGGCTGTACTTCATTTATTGCAAAAAACGGAAACAGATGTTTTTTCCATGCGTGATGCAGGGCCAGTACAATTAAATGAGATGGATACGATGTTACTCGAAATTTTAGCGATTGTTGAGGAATATCAACGTAAAATCCATAATGCGAAAATTCGTCGTGGCATGCGCCGTGCAGTAGAAAATGGCTATCGTCCTGAAAACAACCTTTCCAATCGCGGCAATCCGAATGGTCAGGAGCGTAAGGAAGTGCCAATAGAAGAAATTGTGAAGCTTCGCAATCGGGGCTTTACTTATGAGGAAATTGCTACGACACTTAGAGGTCTTGGCTTCGATGTAAGTAAAGCAACCGTACATAGGCGATATCAAGAATATCAAGAAAGGTTAGCGGGCGATTAATTTGCACTGCTAATCTTTTTTTATGGGTAAAAACGCTCCTGAATATGATAGATAGTATGAATTAATTTTCCATTAAAGCTAGCCATTCTTCTTGTAAAATAGCGTAATAGTATTCATCCCACCAATCGTCACCATATGGAATACATTTTTTAAAGTATCCTTCACGGCGCATACCGATTTTCTCCATCACACGGTAGGAGGCAATATTTTCGGGCTGGCAAGTTGCAATAATTCTATGAAGCTTCATTGTGGTAAACCCGTAATCCAATAGGGCGTGCGCTGCTTCTGAAGCGTAGCCTTGACGATAATATGCAGGATTCAACACCCATCCAATTTCATATGTATGCTCGCCAAAGTAGGGATGGAAAACTAGATGCCCAATGACTTGTGACTGATCATGCAAAACAATAGCAAAATGCTGTGCTTGCTCACCGCTATTATCAGTTATAAATTTTTGTACCTGCTCTTCAGAGAGAACACCTTCAGGCATGTAGTGCATTACCGTTTTATCGGACATATAGCTATAAACCGCTTGCAAATCATGTGCTTCAAATTTGCGGATATGTAATCGCTTAGTTGTAATGTTCACCTTATTTCCTCCAGTAAATTGTATATTTTTTTCCTTGTATAATTAGTTATACACGACTAACATCTGGAATTCATGTAAATTATGGCTAAGAAGTGTTTTTAAGGGTTGGTATAACTGCATTTTAAGGGAAACCATGCTATACTTTGCATACTGAAGTAATAAAGGTATTGAAAGGTGTGTAACAATGTTATCAAAAGAAAAAATTAACCGAATTAATGAATTAGCAGCAAAAGCGAAAGCAGGCAATTTAACTGAGGAAGAGGCGAAAGAGCGCACTTCTCTTCGCAAAGAATATTTAGATACATTTAGAGCGTCAATGCGTGATACGATTGAAAATGTTAAAATTGTTGATGAAGAAGGTAATGACGTTACACCTGAAAAGGTGAAACAAGCGAAAAAAAATAAATTCTTAAATTAATATGTCACATTTAACCGAGCGCTAGAAAAGTGAATTTTCTATTGTTATAGCTAGATAATATTCGTTGTTCGTTCTTACATTTTTAATTGCAAGTTACAGAATGATGATAAAGTATGACATAAATCTTAAATAGTATAACAAAAGCATTGTTTTCTAAGACAATGTTGACTAAACTGTAGTAGAACAATATATAGGACGAGAAAGGATGTCACAACATAATGACTCAACATGCGGATCAACTAGCGATTAATGCTATCCGAACATTGTCAATTGATGCAATTGAAAAAGCAAATTCAGGTCACCCAGGCTTACCGATGGGGGCAGCGCCAATGGCTTACACGCTTTGGACAAAACAACTTCGCCACAATCCGGCTAATCCAAAGTGGTATAACCGCGATCGTTTCGTACTTTCAGCAGGTCACGGCTCTATGCTTTTATATAGCCTACTTCACCTTGGAGGTTACGGCCTTCCAATGGAAGAAATTCAAAACTTCCGTCAATGGGATTCATTAACTCCAGGACATCCAGAATACGGTCATACTGTTGGAGTAGAGGCAACTACAGGTCCTCTTGGACAAGGTATTGCCATGTCAGTTGGTATGGCAATGGCAGAGCGTCATTTAGCAGCTACTTATAATAAACAAGGACATGATATTGTCGATCACTATACATTTGCACTTTGTGGCGATGGTGACTTAATGGAAGGTGTTGCAGCTGAAGCCATTTCATTAGCTGGTCACTTAAAACTTGAAAAATTAATCGTCTTATACGATTCAAACGATATTTCATTAGATGGTGATTTAGAAAAATCATTCTCTGAAAACGTACAAAAACGCTTTGAGTCATATGGCTGGAACTATTTAAAGGTTGCTGACGGTACAGATGTAGATGCTGTGAACAAAGCAATCGAGGAAGCGAAAAAATCTACTGGCAAACCAACACTGATTGAAGTGAAAACAGTTATCGGTTTCGGTTCACCGAACAAATCAGGTAAATCTGATTCTCACGGCGCGCCACTAGGTACAGATGAAGTTGTATTAACAAAAGCAGCATACGAATGGGCACATGAGCCATTCCAAATCCCTGCTGAAGTATACGATACGTTCAATGCAGCCGCTGAAGTGCAAGGGGCACAATCAGAAGCAGCTTGGAATACGAAATTTGAAGCATACAAAGCGGAATTCCCTGAATTAGCAGCTCAATTCGAAAATGCAATGAATGGTAAGCTACCAGAAGATTTTGCAGCAGAATTACCAGTATATGAAGCAGGTAAATCTGTAGCAACACGTTCATCTTCAGGTGATGCAATTAATGCGATTGCAAAGAAAACACCATCATTCTTCGGTGGTTCAGCAGACCTTGCAGGCTCAAACAAAACAACGATGAAGGGCGCAGGCGATTTCTCAGCAGACGATTATGCTGGTCGCAATATTTGGTTCGGTGTGCGTGAATTTGCAATGGGCGCAGCAATGAACGGTATGGCACTTCACGGTGGTCTAAACGTCTTTGGCGGAACATTCTTTGTATTCTCAGATTACGTTCGTCCTGCTGTACGTCTTTCTGCATTAATGGGTCTTCCTGTAACATATGTATTCACACATGACTCAATTGCTGTAGGGGAAGATGGACCGACGCATGAACCAATCGAACATTTAGCTTCATTACGTGCAATGCCAAATCTTTCTGTTGTTCGCCCAGCAGATGCGAATGAATCTGCAGTTGCATGGGAGCTTGCTGTATCTTCTGAAAACACACCAACTGTGTTAGTATTATCTCGTCAAAACTTACCAGTGCTTGACGCGTCAATCGAAACAGTTCGTGAAGGTGTTACAAAAGGTGCTTACACAGTATCACCTGCTTCTAAAGAAGTAGCAGATGCAATTATTATTGCAACAGGTTCTGAAGTTTCACTTGCTATCGAAGCACAAAAAGCATTAAAAGCTGATGGTATGGATGTAGCAGTTGTGTCAATGCCATCAATGGATCGCTTCGAAAAACAAGATGCAGCATATAAAGAATCCGTTCTTCCGAAAGCTGTCACTAAACGTCTTGCAATCGAAATGGGTGCATCATTCGGTTGGCATAAATACACTGGCTTCGAAGGAGACGTTCTTGCTATCGACAAGTTCGGCGCTTCTGCACCAGGTGAATTAGTAATGGAAAAATACGGTTTCACAGTAGAAAATGTTGTAGCGAAAGTAAAAGCGCTATAAGATTAGCTTTCATAAAAAAACGCAATGCTCTAAGGGAGCACTGCGGCCAGACTGTAGACAAACTCGGAAATTTTCGAGATTGTCTACAGTCCTTTTTTTATTTAAAATATTGATATAGTCGACTACCATTGTTGATTTCCGTTGCGGGAGGTGCTAATTTTTGCAGCAATGAATATAAAAAAGCTTGCTACATGTACATAGCAAGCCGCTTAACTGAAAGAGTGTTCTTGATGACCTATATTCAATTCGTCAAAAAATATATTTAGTGTCTTTGAAAAAGTGAAAAGAGCAACAGTCTGAGGGTAGCAAAAGCTACGGAATTTTATTTAATTATTCTTTTATACTGAAGACCAGTATAAAAGCTTCCATACCAATTGCTCGCATAAGATACAGCATAAGTTGCAGTAAATACTGCATCAAGTATGAAAATATTATTTAAAGACAGTGATAAAAGTGAAAGCACAAGTAAACAAAAAGTACACCACGTATATAGTGGTGTACTTTTTGTTTGACTTTAAAATGTATCGGAATAGCATCTATTGTTATTGCGATATAAAATGTTCTTGTAAATAACTTACAAATTTAGGGTTTGTCAATTCGCTTTTTCTAGTACAAATAAATAAACTTTGCTTAATCTCTACATTTTTTATAAAGATAGGGGCCAATTTCCTCGTTTCTATGCTGTTTGTTACGCTAAGAAGTGGGGCGAGGACAATACCATAGCCAGCTTCTACAGCCTTTAAAGATTCAAATAGCCCTTGCATTTGTAAGCCAATCTTAGGCAATGGACAATTTTGAGCATAAAAAACAGCCTCTAATAAATCGCGTGTCGAACTTCCTTTTTCGCGATAAATTAATTCTTCCTTGGATAATGCACTTAACGAGACACTTTGATTAGCTAATGGATGTGATGGATGGGCAATAAATGCAAATTCGATTTCCATTAATTTTTCAAAATAAAGATCTTCGTGTCCTATATTACTTTGTACAACAAATCCGAAGTCTGCTTCGTAATTTCGAATTTTATCTTCCACTGATTTTACATTTCCTAGTGATACGTAAAATTCTACACCAGGATACATTAATTTGTAATTTGCGATATATTCAGGTAGGACATAATTAATCGGAATGTAAGAAGTCGCAATATGAATTTTTTCTTCTTTTGCGACAAATGCTTTCAGCTTATCCTCAATTTCGGCTTCTAAGTGGAACAAGCGTTGTCCTTGTTCATAAACAAAGCGCCCTTCTTCTGTTAATTGAATTCCTCGTCCTTTACTTTTCGTTAGTTGCAAACCCAACTCTTTTTCTAAATTACGAATTTGGATTGTCACAGCAGGTTGGCTTAACCGTAATTCATTTGCTGCAGCCGTTATGCTCCCTAAATCTGCAACTTTTGTGAAAATTCTTAGTGCATGTAAATTCATTGTTATCACCATATTATAAATTTTTTTTATGATTAGGAAAAAAATATATATTTGTTTTATGTAAATTATAGCAGTAATTTAGAAAGAGAGGTGAGCGAAATGGTAATTTTCTTAAATGAATGGTTTTCAGTAAATGGATTGATGTTATTTTCTATCGGAATAATTGCCGCGATGATTGGTGTTATGTTTGGGGCAGCGGGCTTTGTCTTACTCCCAGCAATGTTATTAGTTGGTGTACCAATTCATGCTACGGTGGCAGTGAATAAGTTCGCAACAGGGATTTCTTCATTTACAAATGTCCTGACACTATTATTTAAAAAAGACATTTCTCTCAAAGAGATGTTGCCATTTATGTTGATGGCATGTTTTGGGGGAGTTACTGGTGCATTTTTAGCAACACGATTGTCCGAACAAATAATGAATATTATGGCTTGTATTATTCTTACTTTTTCCTTTTTTATTGTGCTAAAAAATAATAAAAAGCTAGGGATGGTTACAGAAGGCAATCAGGAAAAAAAGCCATCATCCATCACGCCATTTTTTATTAGTATGTATGATGGTGGTTTTGGTCCAGGCTCAGCATTAATGAATATTATGTATTTTATTAAGAGGCAACATAGCTATGTAAAGGCAGTTGAATTAACGCGTTTCGTGATGTTTTCCAGTTGTATGAGCGCTTTTGTATTTTATTATCTTTTTGGCATTGTCGATTGGGGGATTGCGATTCCAGTTACGGCTGGTTCGATTTTGGGCTCTCATGTAGGAATGAGAATGGTGCAATATATTAAGGTGAAATGGCTTCAAATTACACTGCCTGCTATCTTTCTTTTGTTGATTGCACAAGTTGTGCGGGATTTATTGTTCTAAATTATATGTAAAAAAAGGATAACTGAATCAAATGTTCAGTTATCCTTTAATTGCCGATAGAACCTGATGAATCGCCACTATAAGCACTTAAATCGCCACAAAAACAGCACCTACAGTTATTTTGCCAAACCATTTTGGAAGGCGTAGACGACGGCTTGTGTACGATCTTGAACATCTAATTTGGCTAAAATATTGCTGACATGGGTTTTCACCGTTTTTAATGCGATGTATAAGTCATCGGCGATTTCTTGATTTGCTTTGCCCTTTGCCATTAATAGAAGAACTTCCATTTCTCGGTCTGTTAATTGCTCATAAAGCGGTGTGCTTGAACCGTAGCGCATACGGTGCATCATTTTAGAAGTAACTTCTGGCTCTAATACCGTCTGGCCGCCGATGGTTTTACGGATGGCGTCAGCAATTTGCTTAGCGTTGGATGTTTTTAAAATATAGCTAATTGCACCAGCCTCCAAAGCTGGATAAACTTTATCATCATCTAAAAAGCTTGTGACCATCATGATTTTTGCTTCTGGCCATGATTCTAATATTTTGGCAGTTGCTTCGGCGCCTGTCATGACAGGCATGACATTGTCCATTAAAATAATATCGGGGCGAAGGGCAAGGGCTCGTTCTACAGCCTCTACACCATTTTCCGCTTCGCCAACAACCGTAATATCAGGCTGTGCTGACAAGTAGGCAGATACGCCAATTCGGACCATCTCATGGTCATCCACTATTAGTACTTGTATCAACTTCAACAACCTCCTTCTGTAGGGGAACTTTTACCTCTACAATCGTACCTTCTTCAGGTACAGAAACAATTTTATACGTACAGCCAATTTCAACTGCTCGCTCGGCGATATTTTGTAGTCCATAGGAAGTCGATTTGTCTGCTTCCACATCAAAGCCGAGGCCATTATCTTGTATCCGTAAAATCGCCAAATCATCTCGTGCAACAAGCAATAATTCAACCTCAGTTGCCTTTGAGTGGCGCAACGTATTTGATAAAGCTTCCTGCGCAATGCGGAATAAGTGATCTTCTTCTGCCTTTGATAAAGATATTTCTTCTAGCTCATATTCAATATGAAAATAAACTTTTTGTTGAAGCTCAATAATTAATTCCTCTAAGCCTTGGGCAAGAGTTTTATTGTGTAAGGCAACAGGGCGTAAATGTAATAATAATGCGCGCATTTCAAGCTGTGCCTGCTGTACAACTTTTTCTACTTGCTTTAAGCTTTTAGCATTTTCATCGCTTTCTGTTAAGGCAGAAAGTAACATCGAAGCGGCAAATAATTGCTGTGAAACGGAGTCGTGCAGTTCACGTGCAAGACGTTGTCGTTCGGCAATAATACGCTCTTGGATCACTTTATCGTTCGCTTCAGCGCGTTCATTGGAAAGACGCTGTAAGCTTTTTCGTTGTGTATCAATTAGCTCGCTCGTTTGCACAAGTGCTTTTTTTAGTGGCTTCGGTAGTGCCTGTTTTTTAGGAAGTACAAAATCAGGCTCGACTAACTCCTTCACAAAGCGGGTAGCTTGTGCTTCGCGCGCTCGAGCTGTCATACTAATCCAGCATGAAATGATAAAACTAAGTGCAAATAGACTTATTAAAATAACGCCACCTAACGGGATATTATCATAGTTTTGTTGCCATAAAGGCTGCCACACTTCTTCATTTGGTTCGCCCCAGACAGCAAAGAGAAGGCCGAATGCTGCCCCAATTAATATAAAAAATAAAGTAAAAACTCGCGAAAGAAATGCAATCATTTACGTAGCACCTCCAAATCTCCTAGCCATGTAGCAACATGAATAACGAGGGTACGCTTTGCATCTTCAGGGTTGCCATCTGAGAACACAATACTTTCATTCATGAGCCGCTGTGGACTACCTTGGAGACATGTAAAATCTCCAAATAACGTCGTGTAGTGTAATCGAAACGGAATTTCATAAGGAACATAAATTTGTACTTTGCCAATTCCTTGTCGAATGGTAACTAGACTCGGGCCAGCAGGTAAAATCGTTTGGGTTGTATCAATCGTAATGTCACCAGCAAGACGTTGAATTTGCACATCTTGCCATTTATAGGCATCTACAGGTGCAGGTATTGTACCAAATAGTTCATTTTTGCTGGCTGGTAGCTTTTCGAATTCTAAAGTAACGATTTTCGGTTCATTTTCTCGTTGTAAGTATTGATAGAGCATGTATAAGAGCAAGATAACGATAAATAGGCGCAAACTCCACATCGTAAAGAGGGAGATGGCGATAAAGAAAATCCCAGTCCATTTTAAAAATCGGATGTTTTTCGAAAAGCTTAAATAGAGCAAAATAGCCCCAATGATTAAACAAAAAGCACCACCATTATTGAAAATTGTGAGCTCTACAAAAACGAGTAAAAAGAAGCATAGTACCCAAAATGTAAGTTTATTTGTTGTAAAGTTTTGCAAGAGGGTCACCCTTCTTTCTACTAAATTAAATTCCGAGAAATATTAGAATTCTAGTCATGTGCTTCTACCATCGTTTTAATGGCATTCGGTATTATATTAGCATCGAGGGCATTCGGATAATGAGCAGAATGTTCTAATGTAATAAACTGTTTACCATTTGGTGCATCTATAAATTCATAATATTGTTGTGCCAATTCATAATTAGTCTGTTTATCGTATTTACCTTGAATAAAATATACAGGGACATCAATACGTTTGGTAGACTCAAAAAAGTTCGTCTCTAAAATTTCTTTCTTTAGTTCAGTGCTTTTTACTAAACTAAATTGTGGACCTGAAATAAATGCTTTATATAAATCATGTAGTGAGTAATCAGGGGAAGTAAACGCCCCTTTTATTAAATTAATGACATTCACTTTTTTGATTGTATCATCATCATAATTCATGCCTTTATATTGATTGATAAGATCGCTAAATTGATCTTCCTCGTCTGCAAAATACGGTCCTTTTCCTAAAGTCTCTAATACTTGCAGTGTTTTTTTATCATCATTCGCAATAGCTTCACTTTTTAACCAATGATAACCAAGTTCTTGCCCCTTACTACTATTCGTTAATTGAGAGATACCCATATAGGCGTAAATTTTTTCAGGATAGTGAGCAACTAATTGAGTTCCAATTACTGTACCAAATGATTGACCAATGATAAATATTTTTTCTTGATGATAAGTTTCTCTAATATAATCAACGATAACATTTGCATCATCTGTGAATTGACGAAGGTTCATTGTAGAAATAGATAATTCCTTGTTATAACTTTTACCTGAACCTCTTTGATCATAATACACAGCCACACAGTTATCGGTTATTTCCGAATACAATGTTCGAGCGCTGACGCCATATGGGAAAGGAGAGCCAGGACCACCATGTAAAAATAAACAAAATGGTTTATTCTTATCTTTCCCTTCAACTAATAGAAACTGTCTGTCTCCATTTACATTTACTTCTTTTAGCTCACTAATCCCGCCATTATCTATTAGTTCACTACTTTTTTGTTTAATGTGTTGTTGTGCGATAAAACGATAACTACATAATAGGAAGGTTATAAATAGAAGTATAAGAAAAGTAAAAATACATATAGTAATCAATAGATTAAACCGTTTCCTTTTTTTATTCTTTTTCATGAATCATTATCCTTTATCTCTTTTTATTCCCCCTATGCTCAAAGAAATGGGATGCTTCAATAATTGAGGCATCCCTTATTTCTTTTCATTATAACATGTTATTTCTTTTCAATGAGTAGGGGTGAAGTAGCTTCTGTTGAATTTTTTTCTAGTGCGGCAAGGCGTGCCTCAAAAGTTGTTACCTCATGATCTTTGTCGATACGGTAAGCAAGCTTATCGATATAAGATTCTAAATCCTCGAAATTAGCTTTATTGTTGTTGGCAAGCATACCGTCCATTTGATGGTGCGCACGCGTAACATTTTCTTTCCCCATTAGCTGTAATTGACGAACTTTCATATCTTTAATTTTATGCTTCATTGTTTCAAATTTACGCTCTAACTCAAAGTATTCTTGCGTGCTCGCCTCAATGCTCGCCTGCAACGTATGATTGCGAGTTGTATAAGCTGCTACTTCGTCAGATGCGAAATCGATTAAGTCTTGTTCGCCACTACCTAATGCTAATTGCAGTTGCGCTTCACGTTTAGCTAGTAATTCGGCATTTTGTTTAAGCTCAAGTTCCATTTTTTCTTTTAGCTTACCTTGACGTTCTAATAATTTGCCTGTTTGCTCTGTTTGCTTCTCTGCCTCGCGAATATATTGATTTAACATAGCGATAGGATTTTTTTGTTCCTTTTTATCAAATACTTGATGTAAATCAGCCTCAATTGTGTATCTAAAACGTTGAAATAAGTTCATTAGTAAATCGCTCCTTTTATTTTGTTAAATTTGACCATTCTTTTTCGAAGTTAGTAAACGGGTCTTCTTCTTTCGCTTCCACTGTTGGGATTTTAACGTCTTCCCCATTCCATTTTTTATAGATAACATAAATAATGGCGATTGCTGCAAGACCAATCATTGCTGGAATATTAGAAACAGCTGAAAGCACACCAATTAATCCAACAGTAAACCAAATGATTTTTGCAAATGTCGATTTACTGCCAATGTAGAAATGCATGCCTAGTGCAACGAGTACACCTGAAAATAATAAGCCTGTAATTGGGCCGATTAAGGCAAGTGCAACACATGCTGCAATAATACCTCCAGTTAGTAAAAGAAATTTTTTCATATGTTTTAGCTCCTTTCGTTTGTACCTTTATGTTACCTGTTTGAAAGATCATCTAAAACGGACTGGAAATGGATTTTCATCTAGGTCTTGAGGCTGAGCCATTTTTTTATAAGCTGAAACTAGAAGCTTTTCGACAAAAATAGAAGATGGTTACCTCCTTCGTTTGACAAATTAACATGTTCCAATCCGCTATACTTACGTTAAAGAAACTGAGCGAAGGGGGATTTCTGGTGAGAACCTATTCCATATATAAAATAAAAGAAGAGCATTTAACGTTTATTTTCGGCAGAGAGCGTAAGTTATTAGAAATGATGCAGGGCTGTGAAGATGCCAATGAGAAATCCTTAAAAGAACTCGCGTATATATGTGAAACTGTCCGCTTCGATGAAATTGCTGCAATGCTAGAAGCACAGCTAGATTCTAAATATGCTCATTTAGAACGAGCGCGGAATGCTTTATTTTTAGAGCATCCGATAAAAGGGAAGATGGCGATTTATTTAGTAGATCGTAAAATCTGTGTCTATTGTGAAGGCTCACGAATGCTTGATTTGGATTTATTTCAAATGCTAGCAAAAATGAGTGAGCGTTTTATTGCCTTTAATAAACAAGATAATGAGTGTGGTTGGTTAAAGCCGATGAAGTATACAATGCACTAGGATTTTTCACTATAATATATAGTAACACGCTAGTATTTGGTGTATAATGGAGCGTGGAGAGTTTTTTTCTCGGTATATTGTAGTGGAGGAGGTTGGTTGTATGCCTACATGGGGCTGGATTATTATTGTAATTATCGCATTAGCAGCTGGTGCAGCACTTGGTTTCTACTTTGCACGTCAAGCTATGATGAAATATTTAAAAGAAAACCCACCAATTAACGAACAAATGATTCGAATGATGATGGCACAAATGGGTCGTACGCCGTCTGAAAAGCAAGTACGCCAAATGATGACTCAAATGAACAAATTCCAGAAATAATTGGAATTTTTAAGGAGCAACTGGTTTAGTAAACTGGTTGCTTTTTTCGTTGTTGTTTGAATGAATCGGTACATTCTTATGTACAGCACATTTTTGAAAATAATTACAATTCCATGGAATGTTGATTATAATGTAAGTATAGTAGAAAGGGGATGGGCACATGGTTTTCCGTGCAAAAGTAGACATGTTTTTGTTAATACTCATCTTTTTAGTCGTTTCAATAATGGGTACAATCCCGCTGCTTTCTTTATATAAAGAATTACCTTTCCCCGTTTTATTGATTATTGTCGTGATTTTTATTATTGCTGCAGCATTTGTATGGTGGTATGGCACGTCGATACAATATGTTTTCTATAAAGAGTATTTATTAATTAAAGGTGGACTATTTAAACGTCGTATTCCTTATCAACATATAACGAAAGTTTCACCAACAACAGAAAATACCACTGGCTATAAAAGTACGATATATGATAAAGCCATCGAATTATGTTTGGAATCTACATCCTTTGGAAGTATCAAGATTTTACCAGAGGACAAATTAGCATTTATAGAGGAGTTGAAAAAACGCTGTCCTAATTTGCAAATACAAAACTTTGAGTAACAGTGTACACTAAAGTCTTTTGCTTGATGGATACTATATATATGAAAACATTCGTAAATGAAAGAGGGAAGAGTGATGAAGACTAGTGCAGATGTTTTAATCGTCATCGATTTACAAAATGGGGTTTGTTACAGTAACGAGCATTTATTTGAATTGCAAAATTTACTGACGAAAGTAAATGATCGCATTGCTTTATATCGAGCATTACATAAACCAATTATTTTTGTTCAACATTGTGATGAAGAATTAGTACCTGAAGAGGAACTATGGGCTATTCATGAAAATCTAAATGTGCAAGAACAAGATTATTTTGTAAGAAAAGAACACGCCAATTCTTTTTACAAAACGAACTTAAAAATGATTTTAGACGAGTTAGCTATACAACGTATTGAATTTTGTGGTGCCCAAACAGAATATTGTATGGATGCTACGATTAAATTTGCACATGGCTTGGGATACGAAAACTTTATGGTACGTAAAGCGACTTCTACTGTAAATAATCCATTTATGTCGGCAAGTAAGACGATTGATTTTTATGAAAATATTTGGAACAACAGATTTTTGAAAATGATAGAAGATGAATCGTAAATGCAAAGGGGATGGTGACAACGATGAATTTTTTCTTTCAGTTTGTTGTAGTGTTACTCATTGTTACTTTCCTACATTTTATCAATCAATTGCTATTGATGAAAAAGAATGATTATCAAATCCATTGGAAGTCTATGACGATACTACTGACAATTAGCTTGATTGTGACAGTGCTCCTAAACGTATCTGCCCATTCTATGGAATATAGATAGCAACAAGAAAAGGAAGGTAGAAGAACTCGGTTTATACAAGTTCTTCTACCTTTTGAACATTAGAAAGACTAAGCCTGATTTAACCAGCTAATAGCACTATGCACAACGACCGCTACCCCTAATGGAATAACACCTTCGTCTAAAATAATATTAGGGTTGTGTAATGGGTAGTTGTTGTCACCTAACCCATTGGAGCCTGCCCACATAAACATTGTTGGCACTTGCTGGCTAATGTAAGAGAAATCTTCTGTGCCAGCTAATGGTTCAGCGTCCACTTGTAAATGATTTTCGCCAACAATTTCTTGTACAAAAGGTACGATTTGTTCGCACAGTGCTTCATTATTATAAAGTGATGGCGTAGAGATAGTCTTTAATTCATATGTTCCACGCATCATTTTCACTGTCGCATCTATAATTTGTTGAACTCGATTAAATAGATGATCCCTAACTTCTGGTTTGAAAGAGCGTAATGTAGCCTCTAACTGTGCTGTATCTGGAATAATATTGGCTACTGTGCCGCCACCCATTTTACCAATAACGAGGACAGCTCTTTCTTTAGGATCGATTTCCTTGCTAACTAGTGTATTCATTTGATTGTAAATCGCATTGACAATCATTAATGGATCAATGGCATTTTGCGGCTCAGAGCTGTGTCCACCTTTACCTTGCACTTTTAGAAAGAAGCCATCTAATGATGAAGCGGCGATGCCTGGTTTGTAGCCAAATTTCCCTACTTCTAAATCTGGCGTGACATGGAGGGCAAGGGCAGCATCGACTTTTGGATGTTCGAGTAAGCCATTTTCTATCATATCTTTTGCACCAAGACCAATTTCCTCGGCGGGCTGGAACATTATTTTGACAGTACCTTTGATATCTTTTTCTTTCTCTTTTAGAAGCTTTGCAGCGCCGAGCATGAACGTCGTATGGATGTCATGGCCGCAAGTATGCGCTAATCCATTTGTTGATTTAAACGGTAAATCCGTGTTTTCCTCCATCGGTAATGCGTCCATATCGCCTCTTAGTAAAATTGTTTTCCCGTTGCCATTACCAATCGTCACAACAAGCCCCGCTTGCCCTACTTTTTGAGGTGTTAGGCCCATAGAAAGTAATGTTTTTTCAACGTAAGCGACTGTATTTGGTAGATCGAATCCAATCTCTGGATGTTGATGTAGATGTCTACGATGCTGAATGAATTCTTCTTGAAAATGTTCCGCCATTAGTAATGTTTCATGTTTCGTCATATGAATACACCTCTCTAGTCTAATGAATATTCTATATCTGAAGTCGTATTAACTTTAGGTTTTGTTTTAATGGCAATGACAAACAATGCAAATAAAACGATTGAAAGTACAATTAAGACATTTAACAGTAATCCATAGGAATGATTAATATTATAAATGGCTCCAGAAACTATTGGTGTCAGTGCAGCGCCTAATGAGGAGAATAATGACACAATCCCGAATTTCGCGCTATATTCTTTTTCCCCAAATAGTGATGAAGTTAAGTAAGCAGGTGTAACTGTAACGGCCGTCGCCCCAAATCCAGTAAATATCGTATACAGGATACCAGGTATTAATAGGTCGCCTCTCATTAAAAATAAAAAGCTTACTAAACCAGAGCCACAAATAATAAGTAATGTCGTAATAGTACCCAACTTATCATATAAGCGACCGACTAATAACTTTCCGATAATTACCATTGCTGAACCTAAAGAGAGTAATAATGCAGCATGTTGAGGTGTGCCACCAATATCCTTTAAATAAGGTGCAAGGTTAATGATCATCCCATTGACGACAACACCACCGACAACAATTGCCGCACAAAGTGCCCAAAATGATACAGATCTAAGTGCTTCTCTTTGTGAAAGCCCTTCTACTGATTGTGAAGGTGTCGCAATATTTTTTATTTCACCTAGTGGAACGAGCCCTTTATCTGCAGGCTTAAGTCGAATAACAAACAAGGCCATAGGTATGATTAACACAAACATTGAAATACCCGTAATGAGGTAAGCACTTCTCCAACCGTAATCTGTAATAAGCCAGTTTAAAATAGGGCTAAGAATGACACCGCCAAGCCCACTCCCAGCTAGTGCAATCCCTAAACATAATCCACGCTTTTCGTTAAACCAATTTGTAATTAATACTGGTGCAGGAATAAGTGCAGCTCCAGCCAAAGAAGCCCCCATTAGCACTGCGAATAAGTAAAAGTGCATCGCAGTCGTCGCAAATGAAAATCCTACATAGGAAATGGTGCCAAGCGTCGTAAATATCGTCAAATAAAGACGAATGTCCATTTTCCTCATTACTTTTCCAGCAATCGGGCAAAAAACCATTGATACTAAAGCCATAATCGTATAATACGTCATAAATTCAGTTCGTCCAATGCCCAATTCTTCCGTTACTGGGACAGTATAAAGTGACACTAAATTAATAATTGGTGCATATAAAAATGTCATAATCATGACACATGCCACTACAATCCACCAACCATAAAAGATGCCTTTTTTCTCTTGTTGAGTAGTCATATTGGTTTCCTCCGTTTTTACTTAGTAATCGGGGCATTCCGCTAGTAGATTAGTGACGTTGAATCCGTTTTCAATTATCTCTAACATAATAAATGGCGATACCGACGATTGTTTCATCACGCTTTCTAATTCATTAAAAAGTAATGATGGGGAGTTTTGGAGGTTGTATTGATCATAAGTATTTTAAAGCCCTAAGACCTGTAGATACATCATTTTCAAATGTACAAGCTCCATCTTCCTTCTCATTTAACGCTTACGAGGTTAGCTGACGGATTCGGGCCTTTGAGTAGCCCTACCTTAACAAGGATTCACCCCTTGGATTGAATGTTCATCCAAAAAATTTGGTTCCCCCGCATCCATTGGTTTCAGCGATCTAGAAAGTTGAAACTGCTATGATACTACTATTACAAGAAAAGTTAGTAAATACAGAAAATTTTTTTGACAAATTAGAAGAAAAATTTTTTTACTTAATAAAACCTTTTATCAATAGGGTATTAGATAAACGATAAATAAAAGAAAGAAAATATTTTTTCAAAAGGAAGAAGATTTAGATTGTTATAATTTATAAAATTTGTGTAAGGCTTCAACCTAATTATCATTCTATTTTAAAAATTTACACATTTCATAGAAAACTAGTTATAATAGTTAGTATTGTAAGAAAAGGAGCTGTTAGCAATGGAACGCGAAAAAACAAATGTGGAAAGTTTTGATTTAGACCATACGAAGGTAAAAGCACCTTATGTTCGATTAGCGGGTGTAAAAGTAGGGAAAAGCGGCGATGAAGTCTATAAATACGATATTCGCTTCAAACAACCTAACAAGGAACATATGGAAATGCCGGCACTCCATTCTTTAGAGCATTTATCGGCAGATCTTATTCGTAATTATTCCGACCATATTGTCGATTTCAGTCCAATGGGTTGTCAAACAGGCTTTTATGTATCGTTAATTAATCATAATGATTATGATGACTTACTAACGATTTTAGAAAAAACATTTACAGATGTGACGAATGCAACTGCTGTACCAGCATGTAATGAAGTGCAATGTGGCTGGGCAGCAAGTCATAGCCTTGAAGGCGCAAAAGCGCTTGCACAAGAATTTTTAGCAAAACGTGATGAATGGCATATCGTTTTTGCAGAATAATAAAAAACCTTGCAAATTGTAAAATGTCCGTTATGTAGATGGACATTTTGCTTTGCAAGGTTTTTCATTTAACGATGAAAAGGGATGACATTGGAAGAGGAAGAATCGTAATTAATTTTTTGATAAATAAAACTTTCTAAAAAGTCATGTATTAGATCTTCGTAGTCAGCCATATTTTCATTAAAGGACTGAGCGTGTGCACCTTTGTCAAAAAGCTTTAACTTTTTCGGTCCAGTCTTCTTATTATATAAATCGAGTGACATGGAGGCTGGAATAAATGTATCTGGAATACTATGGATAAAGAGAACGGGCTTTTCGATGTGTGATACAGCTTCAGAAGGCGTTACACTTTTGAATGAATACCCATCACGTAGTCGTATGAAGAAATCGGCGAAACGAATTGGGATTATTGAACCATATTTAAATTCTGTCTTGGCAATTTGTTTAAGTAGCATGGAAAAATCTGAAAAGGCACAATCAGCAATATAAAAATCTGCCCCATCTTCAACTGTTCCCGCATACAACAGCATTGTTGCCGCACCCATTGATTCGCCATGAATACCAAGGATAGCATTATCACCAATCATCGCTTTGACGGTTTTTACAACAGCATCTAAGTCATTTTTTTCATAGTAGCCATAGCTTGTTGTTTTACCGCCCGAGTCCCCATGTCTTCGATGGTCAAAAATTACGGAGTTGTATCCTAGTCGTTCAAAAAGACGTGCGTATTTGACCGAGTTGATTTTATTTTCTGTAACGCCATGGCAAATAATCATTGTATTATTGGTTTGCAGAGGTTGGAACATAATACCGCGAATGGAGTAGCCATTGGGAGAGTCAATATTCAATTCGCATTTAAAATTTTTATTGTACCAAGCTTCGTCAAAACGTTTGGCAGTTGTTTCACGTTCACGAATAAATTCAGGGTCTTTTTGTTGAATGTACATTAATTTATTGGAAAGCGCAAAGCCGAACAACCCTGTTGCAGCAGCGGCGAGCGTCGTTGTAATACCTGAAAATAAAAGCATTTTCTTTTTCATCTTCAATACCTCCACGACTTCTTTCTTTGTATGTCTAGGCATTTGTCCTTAAAAGGGAAATGCACGTTTCTTAATAGTAATGTTCCCAACTCCGTTTGTTTAAAACACGACAACATTTTACAACAACTTGTGAAATACTGCGATTATTTCTGTTATCGAAAATCGTCAAAACATTTGTTAAAATATAGTTATCTGCTAGTAGCATATGCATGCAGTGTTGATTTTTGAACGGGGAAAAGGGGAGAATGATTATGACAAACGAGGTAGTGATTGTTAGTGCCGTGCGTACTGCAATCGGTTCATTCCAAGGAACATTAAAGGATGTGCCAGCAACAACTCTTGGAAGTATCGTTATTAAAGAAGCATTAGCGCGCGCTGGCGTAGCAGGTGAACAAGTCGATGAAGTTATTATGGGGAATGTTTTATCGGCTGGCCTTGGACAAAATCCGGCTCGTCAAGCATCGATTGCAGCAGGATTACCAAATACAGTGCCTGCTTTAACAATTAATAAAGTATGTGGCTCAGGCTTAAAAGCAGTACATTTAGCAGCACAAGCAATTGTAGCAGGGGATGCTGATATCATTGTAGCTGGTGGATTTGAAAATATGAGCCAAGCGCCGTATGTACTGAAAAATGCACGTGAAGGCTTCCGCATGGGCGATCAAAAAGTCGTTGATACGATGATTCATGATGGTTTATGGTGTGCATTTAATGATTATCATATGGGCATTACTGCGGAAAATTTATGTGATGCGTATGAAATTACACGTGAGGAGCAAGATACTTTTGCAGCACGTTCTCAGCAACGTGCAGAAGCGGCTATTGCGGCTGGTAAATTTAATGATGAAATCGTTGCTGTAGAAATTCCACAACGAAAAGGCGACGCTGTTATATTTGATCGAGATGAATTTCCGCGTGCAGGCGTGACAGCAGAATCTTTATCAAAGCTACGTCCTGCATTTAAAAAGGACGGCTCAGTAACGGCAGCTAATGCTTCCGGCATTAACGATGGTGCAGCAGCAGTTGTAGTGATGTCAAAAGCAAAGGCATTAGAGCTAGGGCTTAAGCCAATGGCCCAAATTTCAGCAAATGCGAGCTCCGGCGTCGATCCGTCCATTATGGGTACTGGTCCAGTAACAGCGGTGAAAAAAGCATTAGCAAAGGCAAATGTATCTTTAGAAGATGTAGATTTAATTGAAGCGAATGAAGCATTTGCAGCACAATCAATTGCTGTAGATCGCGAACTAGCATTCAATCATGATAAACTAAATGTAAACGGGGGAGCGATTGCTCTTGGTCACCCAATTGGTGCAAGTGGGGCGCGCATTTTAGTTACACTTCTTCATGAGATGGAGAAGCGTGATGTAAAAACAGGCCTTGCTACACTATGTATCGGTGGTGGACAAGGAGTAGCAACAATTGTTCAACGCCCTTAATGTTAGTAAGAAGGTGAAAGCAATGGGAAAAAAACGAAAACAACAACAGCATGTAGATGATCGTCACACAGCTAGTTTACCAAAGCAAGAAGCTGTTACATTAGCCGATCAGCTAGGTGGCGATGTGTTAGCGAAGTTAAAAGCTGCAAAACAAGAATTATCTGCAAAAGAACAGGCAGCAGAGGAAGAGCGTCAAGCACAGCTAGCCTTTGAGCGCAAGCAACGTGAGAAAAACAAATCGTTTGAAGAATTATTAAACGAATACGGTGATAAAGGCTCTAAATTTTAGTCTTAGTTTTGTAGAAACAGTGAATCTCTTTTGGGAGATTCACTGTTTTTTAGTTAATCGCCGATAGAATGGCAGGAATCGCCGGTAACCAGTTGTTCATCGCCGATAGCATGCCGAGAATCGCCGATACCCCCGTGAGAATCGCCGATAGCATGCTTGAAATCGCCGATAGCCCCAGCGAAATTTATTTTTTAAGCATCCGTATTTTCTTTACGGCTAAGACGAGACTAATAAAAACAATTGCGCCAGCTGTATCGACTAGGACATCTTGCCCGTTCATTGTGCGTCCGGGTGTAAAGCTTTGGCGGAATTCATCTAGCATTGCGATTACTGCCGTTAGGGCAATGGCGACACCCGCAGCAAAACGTCGTTTTCCCCATGCAAAGTAGATTCCGAGCGCAATACAGCCAAAACCTATAAAATGAGTAAATTTTCGAATGAGAAATTCTACAAATTCAAAGTAGCCCCGCTCCTCAACAGACACTACTGTATCCCAATATGGAATTTTTAATACTGACAGTTGTGCCTCAAAAGGTTTATTGGCCAACAGCTCCTCTAGCTCAGGAATAATAGACTGTTGTTCGTAGCTCATGCTAGAGGAAATGGCGAGAATAACTAAAAGGAGCAATAAAATGAGCCATTTTTTCATCGGTAATCTGCGTATTGTTCCGCTTTTGTCAGCGTGTTGGCTACTTCAAAGTTGGTAATGGCATTGACTTTTTCGTAGGCTGTCAGTGTTTGGGCAAGTTGTTCCTGTGAACTAGCACCAATTACAGTGGAAGCAATAGTAGGTTCCTTCAAATTAAAGGCAAGCCCGAATGCATGTAAATCCTCATAGTGGTTTGCTAAGTCAGTTAATGTCGCTGTTAATTCATCTGCTGTATAGGTTTGATAACCGTCAACGCCTTGCAAGCGTTCTTTCCAAGTGTTTGTTAGTAAGCCTTTTGCAACGGTACCGCGTGTTACTACCGAAGCACCTTCACCCGCAATAAAATCTAGCCATTCTTCAGGGCGACGATCTAACGCACTATATTGCATCATGACACTTTTTGCAGAGCTTGCAGGTAAAAAACGTTTAAGTACATTTGGCCGAATAGAGGAAATACCATATTCACGAATGACACCTTCTTTTTTCAAGTTTTCAAAAGTATCAATAATGCCATCCCAATCGTCCTCTATTGTGCCACCATGTAGTTGATAGACATCGATGTAATCAGTACCGAGTCTTTTTAGGCTTTTATAAACCGCCTCTTGAATGTAAGCAGGGGAGGCATCCCAATGCCAGCCTTCCACACCTTCTGTCCAACGATTGCCTACTTTTGTTGCTACAATTACATCTTGTCGACGTTTGCCCAAAATGGAACCAATAATTTGTTCGTTGGCACCAAAATCATATAAATCGGCAGTGTCAATATAGTTAATACCAGCATCTAAAGCCATATCAACGATGGCTGCTGCCTTTTGTTTGTTTGTCGAAAGAGACATACCTCCTAAACTAATTTCTGAAATATATAAATTACTTGAACCGAGCTGTCTTTTTTTCATACGAATGCCCCTCCTTCGATTTCTCTACTTGTAATGGTACAATGAACATATCTGAAGAACAAGCGAGGTTATAGGCAATGAAAAAGTTTGAAGAAAAAACGACACAAACGACATCCATTTATGATGGGAAAATTGTAAAGTTACAGGTCGATGATGTCACATTACCAAATGGCAAGTCGGCTAAGCGTGAAATTATAAAGCACCCAGGAGCAGTAGCTGTCATTGTCATCACCAACGAAGGTAAGCTTGTAATGGTTGAACAATACCGTAAAGCGCTTGAGCGTTCTATTGTAGAAATTCCTGCTGGTAAACTTGAAATAGGGGAAGAACCGATTCATACTGCACGTCGAGAGCTTGAAGAAGAGACTGGTTATGGCGCACATCAATTTGAGTATTTACAAGCATTTGCTACCTCACCAGGCTTTGCGGATGAAGTGATTCACCTATTTGTTGCGACCGATTTATATCAGATTGAAAATAGAGCAGAACTCGATGAAGATGAATTTGTCGAATTACTAGAAGTTTCGTTGGAAGAGGCACAAGCGATGGTCGCGGATGGCCGTATTTATGACGCCAAGACAGCGTTTGCAGTACTTTGGTTTGCTTTGCAACAAGATAAATAAAGTTTAGCATAATAGAAGCGGACGAGCATAAGCTGTAAAAACCTTGATAGAAAAGGAGCATGCTAATGTCTCGTACGGTTTCTCTATTTTATCACGCATCAATTGTTGCAGTGAGCTTCGTTTGTGGCGTCATCTGCTTTCATATTATTGGAGGGGCGAACGCAGAGCCTTTTATTTTATTTATAGAACCTCGTTTAGCAGATGTGGACAGGCAATCTATTTTTCGTTTAGTGCTACCTGTCGCCGCTTCAGTCGGCATTGTATTGTTACTTGCTACACATAGTGTCTTAAAAGTTTTAGTACGTGTTACAGTCGCAATACGCGCAACTTTTTTTGGATTTAGCTCCGTATTTTTACTACAAAAACTTGAGGCGTTTTGGCTATATACGATTTGGTGGTTTCCATTTCAGCTTATCTATTGTATATTGTTGCTAGTATTATGTAATTTACTTGTACCCTCCTGGTCGAAGCGAAAAATCGGGAAAAAGATGAATGGACGGACAATTTTGTTGAATTTTATCGCTTTTTTCATCATAATAGTTGCTGAGTTTATCGTAATATCGTATGTACTCAAGTAATGTAACAGCTAAAAGCAGAAATGTACTTGAAATCTAATCACTATCTTGTAATAGGATTTACTCCTTTGGTATAATGAAATGAGTTTAGGGGGGCGTCACATGGAAAGCCGTATTGATCGTATAAAAAAACAGTTGCATAGTGCTAGTTATAAGCTGACGCCGCAGCGAGAAGCAACAGTTGCTGTTTTGCTAGAGCACGAAGAGGACCACCTAAGTGCAGAGGATGTCTATCTTTTAGTAAAAGATAAGGCACCTGAAATTGGTCTGGCTACTGTTTATAGAACATTAGAATTACTAACAGAGCTTAAAATCGTCGACAAAATCAACTTTGGTGATGGCGTATCACGCTATGATTTGCGCCAAGAAGGAGCTGCACATTTCCACCATCATCTAGTTTGTATCGAGTGCGGTGCTGTAGATGAAATTCAAGAGGACTTACTTGAAGATGTGGAAGCCGTTGTTGAGAAACGTTGGAACTTTATTATAAAAGATCACCGACTAACTTTCCACGGTATTTGCTGGCGTTGTCATGATAAAAACGACGAAACGAATGAAGAACAATAACGAGGAACTGTCTGATGAAATCTTATGTATAGATTGCATTAGGCAGTTTTTTGTTTTTTAGTTTGTTTGCTGTAACTTTCTATTAAACTAGTCAATTCGATTGAAGTGAGCCCTTTCGCACTTTTTTTATAGGCGTGCTAAAATAGAGAATAATTGACAGTTAGGGGGCGTTGTGATGAATGAATTTCAATATGCAATAGAGGATTATATCCATTTTATCCAGGTAGAGCGGCAATTATCCGTTAATACATTAGCATCCTATCGCCGAGATTTAGAAAACTATGTTCATTTTTTACAAGAAGCTGAAGGAATGTCCGATTTTCGCAAAGTAGAACGGACAACTATATTACGCCATTTAGAGCAACTACGCATGCAAGGAAAGACAAGCCGTACAATTGCACGCCATATTTCGTCCATTCGTAGTTTTCACCAATTTTTACTTCGAGAAAAGCGAACAGAGTCTGATCCTACAGTCCATTTAGAAATGCCAACGATTGAACAAAAACTTCCGAACATTCTTTCCATTGAAGAAATTGAAGCTTTACTGGCAGCACCGAACCGCAGTAAGCCGCAGGGTATTCGTGATGTGGCGATGCTAGAGCTGTTATATGGCTCTGGTATGCGTATTAGTGAGCTAATTGCACTTGATTTAGCTGATATTCATTTGACAATGGGCTTTGTGCGTGTGTTTGGAAAGGGCGGCAAGGAACGTATCATTCCACTAGGAAAAAGCGCTCTTTCTGCTTTAAGTGTTTATTTAGATGGCGCAAGAGGAACATTACAAGGGAAATATCCAAAAACAGATGCATTTTTTATAAATCAACGTGGAAAACGTTTAACTAGACAAGGTTGTTGGAAATTAATGAAGGAGCACGCATTAAAGGCAGGCATCCAGCATGAACTAACACCACATACTTTACGACATTCCTTTGCTACCCATTTAGTGGAAAATGGGGCAGATTTACGTGCAGTACAAGAGATGTTAGGTCATGCAGATATTTCTACAACCCAAATTTATACACACATTAGTAAAACGAGACTATCGGAAGTATATAAGCAGTACCATCCACGTGCTTAACGCAAAAATAAGTGATGGATAGAGTCTCTACCCTGTATAAAAGAATAAATATTTACCTTAGTCGGATGTCTGACCTTTATCCTTTAGCTTGTTTTTGGTAAAATGGAGTCGTGAGATTAGGAGGCAACAATTATGAATAAACCATTTAAAAAAATCCATGTCGTTGTAATGGATTCAGTTGGGATTGGTGAGGCACCAGACGCAGCTCAATTCGGAGATGTAGGCGCACATACATTAGGCCACATCGCTGAAAAAATGAATGGGCTTACAATGCCCAACATGGAATCGTTTGGCTTAGCGAATATTGAGCCACTTCAAGGCATGCAAGCAGTAGATGCACCAAAAGCATACTACGGGAAAATGCAGGAAGCATCTGTTGGGAAAGACACAATGACAGGGCACTGGGAGATTATGGGTCTTAACATTGATAAACCATTTAAAGTGTATCCTGAAGGATTCCCTGCTGAACTGATTGCGGAGCTTGAGCAACGTACAGGACGAAAAGTTCTATGTAATAAGCCAGCAAGTGGCACGCAAGTGATTGATGACTTTGGACAGGAACATATGGACACAGGGGCAATCATTGTCTATACATCTGCTGACCCTGTATTACAAATTGCAGCACATGAAGAAATCATTCCACTTGAAGAGCTATATAAAATTTGCGAAATTGCACGTGAGTTAACATTGCAGCCAGAGTACTTAGTAGGACGCGTAATTGCTCGACCATTTATCGGTACACCAGGCAACTTTACACGTACGCCAAATCGTCATGATTATGCGTTAAAGCCATTTGGTCGCACAACGATGAATGCATTAAAGGATGCAGGGTTAGACGTCATTGCAATCGGTAAAATTTCTGATATTTTCAATGGTGAAGGTGTTACGGATGCAGTACGCACAAAAAATAATATGGACGGTATGGATCAATTTGCAAAAGTTGCACATCGTGATTTCCACGGGATTAGCTTCTTAAATTTAGTAGATTTCGATGCAAACTTTGGCCATCGCCGTGATCCACTTGGCTATGGTAATGCATTACAAGAATTTGATGCACGCCTTCCTGAAATTTTAGAGGCAATGAAAGAAGATGATTTACTGATGATTACGGCTGACCACGGAAATGATCCGACATTCCCTGGCACAGATCATACACGTGAATATGTACCATTAATTATCTATTCACCACGTTTTAAAGGTGGTAGCGAGCTAGCTCTACGTGAGACTTTTGCAGATATTGCCGCAACTGTCGCTGAAAACTTCAATGTAGAAGCACCACCATTCGGTAAAAGTTTCTTAAACGATTTAAAATAAGGAGGAATTTTCGATGAATATGGTGCAACTATTTGAAAAGAAAAAACAAGGTAAGGAGCTTTCGCAGGCAGATATCCAATACTTTGTTGAAGGCTATACAAAAGGTTCTATTCCAGATTATCAGGCTAGCTCTTTGCTAATGGCCATTCGTTTAATCGGTATGACAGATGAAGAAACGTTTTATTTAACGAAGGCAATGATTGAATCTGGAGATGTCATTGATTTAACTTCGATTGAAGGCTTTAAAATAGATAAGCATTCAACAGGCGGTGTCGGTGACAAAGTAACGTTAATCGTTACGCCAATCATAGCTTCACTAGGCATTCCAGTGGCGAAGTTTAGTGGTAAAGGCCTTGGTATTACAGGTGGTACAATTGACAAACTAGAATCGATTCGAGGCTTAAAAACAGAGCTGTCTTCACAAGAATTTATTGATAATGTTAATAAACATAAAATTGCTGTTGCTGGTCAAACAGGTAATCTAGTGCCAGCGGACAAAAAACTTTATGCATTGCGTGATGTAACGGGTACAGTCGATTCTATTCCGTTAATTGCTGCGTCTATTATGAGTAAAAAAATTGCAAGTGGCGCAGATGGCATTGTGCTAGATGTGAAATGTGGCTCTGGTGCATTTATGAAAACGGAAGAAGAAGCTAAAAAATTAGCTGAGGCGATGACAGCAATTGGTGAAAAACTAGGGCGTAAAGTAGTCGCACATATTAGTGATATGGATAATCCACTAGGAAAAATGATTGGTAATAAGCTAGAAGTAGTAGAAGCTTATGCTTTACTAAGTGGTCGCTTAGAAGAGACACATGCTGATTTACTAGAGGAGTGTATCATTATTTCTTCACTTATGTACCAGATTGCAGCAGGAGTAGATGAAACAACAGCAAATGCGGCAGTCAAAAAAGTGCTGGAAGATGGCACAGCAGCTGCTAAGTTTGAGGAGTTTATTGTGGCACAAGGCGGAGATTTAGCGGATATCGTGCAAAATGATACTGCTCATAAAATTGCTGTCACAGCGGCTTCTGATGGCGTTGTAGAGTCTATTAATGCATTGATGATTGGTGAAGCAAGCGTAAGTCTCGGCGCAGGTCGCTTAACGAAGGAATCTGCTCTTGATTATGATGCGGGCATCCAGCTAGTTGCGAAAAAAGGTGACCGTGTATCAACTGGCGAAGCGATAGCATATCTTTATTCAAACAGTGAAATCAACGAGGAAACAGTTGATAAAGTACAGCAAGCTTATACAATTGCATAATTAATCAAATAAAAAGAATACAGAAGTTGAAGATAAAAAAGGCGGAACGCCATACGGGAACATCCCCTTTAGAAAACATCAACGACAACGCAAAAAGTGTTCGATTGACGGCAGTCAATCGAACACTTTTTCTTTTGTTTTTCGGCTGCCCTTTTACTAAATAACTACATAAAAAGGCGTCCTTCACAGTTACACTTACAAAAAATGTAGACCACGTTTAAAACTTTCTTATTTATCCCATACTGCACATAACCTTAAAGCAATAAGAATGTCGATTTTACACTATTTCGAAAGACTTGGCACTAGTTCTGTCAACAGCAAGGATTTGTCAAAAGGAATGTGGAATTGCACGAGGAGGAGGCGATGTTCATGCATTTTCAATTAGAAATGGTAACAAGAGAGACAGTGGTTGTACGTTTATTTGGGGAGCTCGATCATCATGCAGTAGAGCAAATTCGAGCTAAAATTTCTGCAGCAATATTTCAAGGCGCAGTAACGACCATCATTTGGAATTTTGAACGACTATCGTTTATGGATAGTTCAGGTGTTGGCCTTGTCCTTGGTCGAATGCGTGAATTAGAAGCAGTGGCTGGACGAACAATTTTATTAAATCCATCGCCGACAATGCGAAAAGTATTTCAATTTTCTGGTTTAGGGCCGTGGATGATGGATGCAACAGAGGAAGAAGCGATTGATCGAGTTAGGGGGATTGTAAATGGATAACGAAATGACATTAACTTTTTTAGCAATTAGCGAAAATGAAGCTTTGGCACGTGTAGCCATTACAGGCTTTATCGCACAATTAGACCCAACAATTGATGAGCTATCAGAATTTAAAACAGTTGTCTCGGAAGCTGTTTCCAATGCGATTATCCACGGTTATGAAGAGGATGGTAAAGGTGTTGTTACAGTCCATGCAAAACGTGAGGATGATATTGTAACCGTATCTGTAATGGATAAAGGGGTTGGTATTGCAGATGTAAGTCAAGCAATGGAACCTTTGTTTACAACGAAAAGTGCAATGGAACGTTCGGGAATGGGCTTTACAATTATGGATAGCTTTTCAGATCAGCTGACAGTCATGTCTCAATGGCAACAAGGCACAACAGTAACGTTTACGAAAAAATTTTACTCGGTTCGCACAGCGGTAATGTGAGGTTGCTATCGTGAAGCCGATAGAACAGTCGTCCGATAAGCTTTTGTCACAGGAGGAAATGCGTGATTTAATTGCGCGTTCACAACAGGGCGACCATGAAGCTCGTAAACGAATGATTGAGGGGAATACGAGACTTGTATGGTCCATCGTCCAACGCTTCACTACAAGGGGCGTGGAGCTCGAAGATTTATTTCAAATTGGCTGTATAGGGCTTATGAAATCTGTAGATAAGTTTGATTTAGCATACGATGTGAAGTTTTCCACATATGCGGTGCCGATGATTATCGGCGAAATACAGCGGTTCTTAAGGGATGATGGCATGGTGAAGGTTAGCCGCTCTATTCGTGAGCTCAACTTTAAAATACGCCATGCAACTGACGAATTTATTAAGAACAATGAGCATCCACCGACCATTCAAGATTTAGCACAAGTACTTGGGGTGACGACGGAGGAAATCGTCACGGCTTCGGATGCATTAAGGGATCCTGCTTCCTTACATGAGCAATTGTATGAAAGTGAAGGGGATTCCATTACGTTAATGGACCAAATGAAGGATGAAAAGTCTGAGCAACCATTTGAATATATTCCGCTCAAAGAAGTGCTTACAAGATTAGATCCTCGAGAGCAATCCATTATTTATTTACGCTATTTTTCAGATTGTACACAAACGGAAATAGCCAACAGGCTTGGTATTTCACAAGTACAAGTATCTCGTTTAGAGAAAAAGATTTTAGCGCAGTTAAAAAGCTGGATGGCCACAAGTGCCACAGTGGAGCATGGAGTAGAAAAAGACATCTAAGAAAATGGTGACAGCATGACAAATAAACTATTTAACAGCTTAGAAGAAGCCGAAGATTTTCTTAAAGAGCAATTTGGGGACGGCGAATCATTTGACGTTGGCATTAAGCATTTATTTGTCAAAGATTTGCCGGTTCTTTGTGCATATATAAGTGGACTTGTAGATGGGGAAACCTTAACACAGTTACTATCAAGTATGTTACCTGAAGAAGACATCGATATTGACGATGAGAAAGAATATTTTGAAACACTTTTCAACTTCCATGGCCGTTCTGAAGAAACAGAGCGTAAAGCCTACCTGCTCGCCATTTTAAGTGGACAAGTAACATTTATTACGAAAAGTGGTTACTGTTATGTTGCTGAGCTGCGAAATTATCCAGGACGATCACCTGAGGAGCCTGATAATGAAAAGGTAATACGTGGTTCAAGGGATGGCTTTACGGAAGGGATTTCACAAAATACAGCTTTAGTGCGTCGACGCATTCGCAACAGTAATTTACGCTTCGAGCTACATAAAATATCCAAAATCGGTCAGACCGATGTCGCAATTGCGTTTATGAAGGATATTGCAAATGAGGAAATGCTCGATAAATTGCGACAGCGTCTTGGTCAAATTAATCATGATGGTTTGACGATGGCCGATAAATCTCTAGAGGAGTGGCTATTTAAACAAAAGTTCCACCCCATACCATTTGTGCGTTATACAGAACGACCTGACATTGTCGCTGCTCATTTATTAGAGGGGCATGTGGCCATCATGGTGGACACGTCACCTTCTGTTATTTTAGTACCTATTACAATTTTTCATTTATTGCAGCATGCTGAAGAATATAGACAAGCGCCAATTGTTGGGACATTTGTTCGTTTTATGCGTTATTTCGGAACGGTTATGGGGTTACTATTATTACCATTGTGGTATTTATTTGTAACGAACGAATCGTTATTACCTGATTCCTTGTCCTTTTTAGGTAGTCAGGAAAAATCACATATTCCAATATTACTGCAAATCCTAATAGCTGATATAGGGATTGAATTTTTAAGGATGGCCGCCATTCATACCCCTACGCCATTATCCACTGCAATGGGATTAGTAGCAGGGGTCATCATTGGACAAATCGCCATCGATGTTGGCGTTTTCTCATCGGAAGTTGTGTTATATACAGCCGTAGGAGCAATATTTACATTTATTATTCCATCTTATGAGCTAAGTATTTCCATTAAGCTCTTTAGAATTTTCTTGCTCCTTATGACTGGCATTTGGGGGGCGGATGGATTATTCATTGGGATATTTATATTATTCACGTATTTATGTTCATTGCGTCCGTTACAAGCGCCGTATTTATGGCCGCTCGTACCATTTTTCCCGACAGCAATGCTTCGGGTAATTATCCGTTTCCCAATGACGTCGGATGCATTAAGACCATTTATCGTCGATTCCAAACAGCGAAAAAGATCATAGGAGCCGTTGCACTCACTTTTTTCATGTGATAAAGTTCACCTATAGTATTTTGTGATTTTTGCAAAAATTACTTTTGTTAGCAGGCCAATATGTAATGGTCATGCTAATGAAAAATAATGCCTCGATGGAGATGTTTTTAAACTAGGTTTTTAGACACCCACGAGGCGCAAATTCACAAAATGGAGACGTGAAAAAGGGAGAGATGCAAATGCATTTATATGGAACACAAGCGATTTCTGAAGATGGACATTTAACAATAGGACAAGTAGACACACTAGAGCTTGCAAAAGTATACGGTACACCACTTTTTGTGTACGATACAGCGCTTATACGTAAACGCGCACGCGGCTTTATCGATACATTTAAAAAACTAGGTGTAAAGGCAGAAGTAGCTTATGCTTCAAAAGCATTTGCATGTGTAGCGGTGTACCAATTAGCAGCAGAGGAAAATCTATCATTGGATGTTGTCTCGGGTGGAGAATTATTTACAGCATTAAAAGCAGGATTCCCAGCAGAGCGCATTCACTTCCATGGCAATAATAAAAGTATTGCAGAATTAGAGCTAGCCTTTGACTCAAAAATTGGTTGTATTGTAGTAGATAACTTCTATGAAATTAAGCTTTTAAAAGAAATTTCAGAGCGCCGTCAGCAAAACATGCGTATTTTGTTGCGTGTCACACCAGGTGTTGAGGCACATACACATGATTTCATTACGACAGGGCAAGCAGATTCTAAATTTGGCTTTGATTTAAATAACGGCCAAGCAGATGAAGCGTTTGAGCAAACATTTAAACATGAATACTTACAACTTCTAGGCTTACACTGCCATATCGGTTCTCAAATCTTTGATACAGCGGGCTTTGGTTTAGCGGGAGAAAAATTAATCGACAAAATTTCTAGTTGGAACAAGACTCACGGTTTTACGTGTACTGTGTTAAACTTAGGTGGGGGCTTTGGTATTCGCTATACAGAAGAAGATGCACCGCTTGAGCCACAAGTATATGTTGAGGATATGATTACAGTTGTGAAAAACAAAGCAACTGTACTTGGACTAACGATGCCAGAAATCTGGATCGAACCAGGTCGTTCACTTGTTGGCGATGCAGGCACATCACTTTATACAATTGGTTCTCAAAAAACAGTACCAGATGTACGTAACTACATTGCAGTTGATGGCGGAATGAGTGACAATATCCGTCCTGCACTCTACGATGCGAAATACGAGGCGGTTATTGCAAGTAAAGCCAATGCACCAAAAGAAGAGACGTACACTGTAGCTGGAAAGCTTTGTGAATCGGGCGATAAATTGATTATCGATGCAAAATTACAAGAAGCAGCTTCAGGTGATGTACTAGCAATCTTCTGTACTGGGGCATATGGCTATTCGATGGCGAGTAACTACAATCGTTTACCACGTCCAGCGGTGGTATTTGTAGAAAATGGACAGCACCAATTAGCCATTAAACGTGAAAGTTATGAAGATATTGTACAAAATGATCTCCCGTTAACGTTAAAAAAGGGTGAATGAATTTGAGAAAAAATAAATGGGTTTTATTAGCGTCCATGACGACATTTATTTTATTGTGGGGCGTTGTCTATTGGGTGTTAGCATCAAAAGGTATTCTCGGCCCTGGTTCGTAAGACAGAAATTGGCTTGCGGTAATAGTACAAATCGTGTAGGATAGTCAAAGATTATGTACAGCTAGAAAAAGAGGGAATAGACAAATATGTTAATTCGATATAAAAAAGCTTTCGAGAAAATAGCGATGGGGCTACTCTCGTTTATGCCTAACGAAAAAGACATTAAAAAGCTCACAGAGACAATCCAATCTTATGAAAATGATGAGAATTGGGTATTATATTTATGGAAAAAGAACGATGAGTATGTTGGAATCGTCGGGCTTGTAGTTGACAATAACACGGCAACTATTCAGCACGTCTCTGTAGTTCCATCCTATAGAGGTGAAGGTGTAGCCAAAGAGATGCTACAAGAAGTAGCAGATCTTGGCCAGTACGAACAAGTACGTGCAACGGATGAAACCCGTGAATTTGTGCAAAAATGTATAAAATGTAATGAAGAAAAAGCAGACGAAAATTAACGTCTGCTTTTTCTTTGTTTGCTTTCTTGCCGCTCAGCAAGAATATGTGAGCGATCACGTAGCATATGTTTATGAAGAAGATAGTCAGAGCTACTTTCAGGTAAAAGCAATATGCGTGCCATCACTAAATCATGTAAAGCAGGCATTAGCGGTAATTGAAACGCCTGAAAGGACTTGCCCGTTTGAATATGGTCTAGAGTTTCCGTTAATTGTGCGAGAAGAGTGGTGTAGTCTATTTCATTAAAAAATACATTGCCTTTATTAAGTTGAAAATTGTTGAGTGCTTTATGTAGGATTTTGAAAGCACCCGTTGCGTTGCCGCGACGCCAATGATATAATCCTGTCGCTAATTGAACATAACCTACAAGAGGATGATTTTTATTGCCAGGCGCGATGTCCTTCCAATATTCCTCAAGTACTTCATGGCATTCAAAAAAATCCCCATTGCCATTGAAATAGGCACAGTAATCTATAAATAAAGTATGGTGCTGTGGATGCATTTTGGACTCCTTTCCACTATACTAAAAGAACATTGAATATCAGGGTGGTAAAATAATGTCTTACGAAGTAAAATTAGAAGCCTTTTCAGGACCTCTTGATCTATTATTGCACTTAATTCACAGATTGGAAATTGATATCTATGATATTCCAATGGCAGAAATTACGCAACAATATATAGATCATATCCATGCAATGCAGGTTCTGGAATTAAATGAGGCGAGTGAGTATTTAGTGATGGCTGCTACACTTTTAGCCATTAAAAGCCGTATGCTCCTACCGATACATGAAGGAGAGCTAGAGGATGCGGAAATTGAAGTCGATGGACCTGACCCTCGTGAGGAACTGGTGCAACGTTTAATAGAATATAAAAAATATAAAGAAGCGGCAGGCAATCTACAGGAGCTTGAATCGGATAGAGCGCAGGTGTTTACAAGACCACCTTCAGATTTATCGGGATTGGCTTCAGATGAGCAAATGGCGTTGTTCGATATGAATGTCAATATATATGATATGCTTGGCGCCTTCCAAAAGCTGATGCGCAGAAAAAAATTGAAAAAGCCATTGAAAACAACTGTCACGAGGCAGGAGCGCTCCGTTAAGGATCAAATGCGTTCTGTTGTGAATTCTTTACGTTCTACAGGTGGACGTGCGTCATTTTTCGAGCTTTTTCCCTATGAAGATAAACCAACATTGATTTTAACGTTTTTATCACTGCTTGAACTGATGAAACGTCAGATTGTCCTTGTTGAGCAAGACGGTAATTTTGAAGAACTAACGGTCACATTACAGAAGGAGGAATGGGATGATGACGAAAACAATGATCCTACAAAGTAGAATTGAAGCTTTATTATTTGTTGTAGGAGATGATGGCTTAACGATTAAGCAATTAGCACAGCTACTTGGTGATGCGGAGGAAGTAGTTGCACAAGCTATGGATGCTTTATGTGCAGCATATGAGAAAGATGAAAATAGAGGAATTACAATTAAAGAAATGGCTGGTGTTTATCAGTTAATTACAAAGCAAGAGCTTGCAGATACGATTCAAAAATTAGTTGAGAATCCCACTGCACAATCATTATCTCAGGCATCCTTAGAAGTGTTGGCTATAGTGGCATATAAACAGCCTATTACAAGGGTGGCAATTGAAGATTTACGTGGCGTAAAATGTGAACGACCACTGCAAACACTCGCTTCCAGAGGGCTAGTGAAAGAGGTTGGCCGTTCAGAAGGAACTGGACGTGCCATTTTATATGGTACAACGAAAGAGTTCTTAAATTACTTTGGCTTAAATAGTATTGAAGAAATGCCTCCATTACCTGAGGAGGAAAATGGAGATGCAGAGCAAGAAACGGATTTATTTATGACCAAATTCCAAGAAACTTTTAATGGCGTTAAGTAATTGAGGAAATGTGCTAATCGCTTTCCTTTTTAGGTTCATCGTTATACTTATCTATCACTTATAATAAGGAGTGGCTTGTTGCTACGGTTACTACGAGTATTGTTGTGCATGATTGTAGTGGGGATTTTAGTTTTTCCACAAAACGGTTTGGCAAGAGGCGGAAGCGGCCATGTTGTGTTAGACGGCGACACAGGTCGTGTATTATCAGGGACTAATAGTGATGCAAGGCTCCCAATCGCAAGCTTAACAAAAATTTGGACAGCTCTCGTTGCTATTGAAAACAGTGATTTACAAGATGAGGTAGTCATTTCTCCAAGGGCTGCAATGGCTGAAGGCTCTTCTATTTATCTGCAAGCGGGTGAGACGGTAACAGTTGAAACTTTGCTCTATGGCTTAATGCTGCGATCGGGCAATGACGCTGCAACAGCATTAGCCGAACATGCTGGCGGTTCAGTTGAAGGCTTTGTCAAATTAATGAACGAACGAGCGGTTATTGCTGGTCTCAGAAATACAGTTTTTATGAATCCATCTGGCTTGCATCATGACGAGCATTTATCATCTGCAAGGGATACGGCTGAGATGTTGAGATTAGCACTTCAAAACAAAACCTTTGAAAAAATTGCATCTACTATCCTTTATCGAGCTGACACAGAAAACGGCATGCTTTGGGAAAATAAACACCGCTTATTACGAGAAGGCTCAGGAGTCGCGGCAGATATAGATGATGAAACAGAGCAACCTGTTAGTTCGTTAAAATCAGCAACGGGCACGGCTTTTGCTGGAAAGACTGGATTTACAAAGGTAGCAGGAAGAACATTGGCAACCGCTTTTCATAAAGATGGGCAAACATGTATTGTAGTCACTTTAAATGCATCGGATGACTGGAATATCCATCGAGGCTTAGCAAATGAGGTTTGGCAAAATTATGATATGGAGACAGTTGTGAAAAAGGGCAAATACAATGTCAACAATAAACTGGCTATCCGTCTAGAGCAACCAATTCAATTGCAATTAAACAAAGAGGAAAAAAAGATAGTTAGGCAAGTACTTCAGGTGTCCAGAAAAAGAAAGGAAGCAGTGCTTTCGATATTTATTGGGGAAGAGCGTATTTATGCAACGCCTGTAAAAGTAGAATCAGCGGATCGTTAAAAGCGATGCGCTGATTTTTTATAATGACTGATAGGGAGAATTGTTTACTTGAAAGTATTTTATATTTATTGTAAATAGTGTAAAATAATGAGAGTTGTAATAGAGAAGCATTAGGAGGTAAACAATTATCGCTACTAGTGAAAAAAATCGTAAGCAAACGCAAATCGCTATCATCATTATTTTATTTCTTTCAAGCTTTACAGCACCCTTTATTTTGTTATTCCCCATTCAGGAGCTACTTTATCGACCGCAAGAATTTTACCTTTTTGAGACCGTTTTTAAAGCATATATTATTTTAATGTTTGCCTTAATTGCAATGGCCATAATTTTATTAATAAATATTTTGATTTCTACAACTACGAAAAAGGGAAGATATGTACAACGAACGATTGTTGGAACATCTTGGCTGCTCGTTCTTGTAATCTTATTTTTATGTATCAATCATTATCAAATTATTGACGAAAAAGGCTTACATATGAATCAATTTTTTAGTTTACAAGAAGACTCGACAAGCTGGGATGAGATTGTTAAAGTCGAACAAATAAATGTACAAAAAGATGGCGTTACAAAACCAGATAAGCTTATTTTTACGGTAAAAGATGGTTCTTCAATCGAACAATCTTTATCGTCGAAGTTATCAAAAGCGAAAACATATATTAATTATGAATTAAGTAAACAAGGCATGACAATCGAAAATGTATATAGTGAAAATGAATAATTAAAAAGCTGCCCAAGGAGGGCAGCTTTTTTAATTAGGTTATAAAATACACTATATGCGGAAAAATTGTGTGAGTGCCTGGCACTTTTTTTTAATATGCGGACTAAATACGATTTGCATTTTGTTGATTGGTCTATATTAGAAATAAATAGTGTATATCGAAGAATCTTTAGGCTACGTACAGAAAAATAATTGATAAACTAGCAAATAATACACTATTTAGAATTGTCGTATTACTAGTGCGTAATTAGTTTCTCTTTTATATTACACAAAAGTATGACATAATTTTCACAGATTGACGGGAAAAATAATCTTAAAAAGGTTACATTTTTAACTAGAGGTGAAAGAATGGAAAGATTACAAAAAGTTATTGCCTATGCTGGTGTCGCTTCAAGGCGTAAAGCAGAGCAATTAATTGTAGAAGGTAAAGTAAAGGTAAACGGTGTTGTTGTAAGAGAGCTAGGAACAAAAGTATCTAACTCGGATACAATTGAAGTAGAAGGTGTAAAGCTTGAGAAAGAAGATAAAGTCTACTACCTACTATACAAACCACGCGGAACAATTTCTGCTGTAACAGACGATAAAGGACGCAAAACTGTCACAGATTTATTTAAGCATATTCCGCAACGTATTTTCCCTGTTGGTCGTCTAGATTATGATACATCTGGATTATTATTACTGACAAATGATGGAGAGTTTTCTTATATGTTGACGCATCCAAAATTTAAAATTGATAAAACGTACATTGCACGGGTAAAAGGTATACCTACAATTGAGGGGCTAAAAAAGCTACAACGTGGTATTAAATTAGAAGATGGTAAAACAGCACCAGCAAAAGTGAGTATGACTTCTTTTGATGAGCAAGCGGGCAAGGCGATTTGTGAAATTACGATTCACGAAGGGCGAAATCGTCAAGTGCGTCGTATGTTTGAAGCAATCGGTACACCAGTCGTTAAACTGAAACGTGAACGTTTTGCATTTTTAGATTTATATGGCTTAACACCAGGAGAATACCGTGAATTGTCGAAACATGAAGTCAAGCAACTGCGTGTGTTAGCTGAAACGGGACAAATCGGCTAAATTGACACATTTGCGATGGGAAGTAAACATACGGTTATCCGTATAGTGAGTTTTTCACTTTCCACGTGTGAAAACGTTCATAAATCATTCATAATTAATAACTAAGTTAATTTGTATCATTTTGCTATAATAGGTGAGAATAGTCCACCAGTTTTAAATTTATCCAGCAGACGCTGAACAAAGTAAGTCTCGGGGAGATATAACAGATGTTTCTTGCAAAAAGGCGAAATATCGACATCATTACCTCGAGGCGTATTTGAGTAGGGGGTTTATTAACTTGGAGAAAAAGAAAAAACGTCTTGTAACCCGTACCATTATTTTAGTTATTTTGGCGCTTGCCATAGGGTACACTGTTTACGGGACAGCGACAAAGGATAAGGTAGAGTTAGTAGCAGTTGGCTCTGAGGCACCGAACTTCACGTTAGTAGATTTAAATGGAGAGAAACACAAACTGTCTGATTATAGAGGGCAGGGGGTATTTTTGAATTTCTGGGGAACTTGGTGTAAGCCATGTGAGAAAGAAATGCCAGCGATGAACAATCAATATCAAGTCTTTAAAGACCTAGGTGTTCAAACATTAGCTGTCAATATTGCACAAACAGATTTTGAAGTGCAAAATTTTGTCGATAAGTACGGTCTTACATTTCCTGTAGTAATTGATAAAACAAAAAGTGTTATGACTGCCTATAATGTTGGAAATTTACCTGCAACTGTTTTAATTGATCCAGATGGCAAGGTAGTTAAAATTACTACTGGAGAAATGACAGAGGCGAATATCGCTTCTTACATGGAATTAATAAAGCCAAAATGAGGGGTAATTGACGATGGAGAATATTATTTGTGCTTGTGGACATAGTAATCCGTTTGGCACGAAGCTCTGTGAGAAATGTGGTCGTCCTTTAACCGAAGAAGAAAAACAAAATAAAGTTGTCGATATGCGCTATGATGGTACGGCTATTCGCTCAAAAACGTACAACAAAACAATTGTCGATAAAATTTGGAATTTTTTCTCTAGTGTTAAAGTTGGAATCGCTTTAATTATTATCACATTAATAGCAGCTTCAATCGGTACGTTACTACCGCAAGAATTTTACGTAAAAGCTTCTGACATAGAAAAAGGAGCATATTACGAGGATGTTTATGGTTTCGTAGGGAAAATCTATTATACATTAGGTCTTTCAGATTTATATAGCTCTTGGTGGTTCCAAATTTTAGTAGGGATGCTTGCAGTTTCGATTATTGTTGCAAGTCTTGACCGTGGTATACCACTTTATAAATCATTGAAAAATCAACGAGTAAAGCGCCATGAAAGCTTTATGAAGCGCCAACGTATTATTGCTGAAGGGCAAGTGACGGAAAGCCCTGAAGAGACGCTTAATAAGGTCGAAAAGAAAATGACTGAGATGAAATATAAAGTTCGTCGAGATGGAAGTGCTTTGTTAGCAGAAAAAGGACGTTTCGCTCGTTACGGTCCGTACATAAATCATGTAGGCCTCATTATCTTTTTAGCAGGGGTTATGTTGCGTTTAGTTCCTGGTTTTTATGTCGATGAATCAATTTGGGTGCGTGAAGGTGAAAAACGTGCAATCACTGGCATGGAAGGTTATTTTATTGAAAATCATGAATTTATTTTAGAAACACATGATAATACACCACAAGGCGAACAGCTGAAACAAGGTGTAAACGTCGTTGCGAAAAACTTCCAAACGAATGTAACGTTATACAAACAGCCTGAAGATGCCATCGCAGGTGATATAGATAATCTAGAGAAGGTAAAAGATTATTCTGTTCGAGTGAACCATCCGTTAAAAGAAGCAGGCTACGCATTATATCAAATGGATTATCGTCTAAATGAATTAAAGCAAATGAATTTTGAACTAGTTAATAAAACAACTGAGCAATCACTTGGTACAGTAGAAATCGATTTAACAAATCCTAAAAAGGACTACGATTTAGGAAATGGTACATCTGTTAAACTACTTGTCTACACACCAGACTTCTCTGGTTTTGAAAATGGTGTACCGCAAACTGCGACGTCTGTTCCTAATAATCCAGCATTTCTATTTAAAATGACGACACCAGAAACACCAGAGGGTGAAACAAGCTTTGTTGCTATTAAACAAACACTAGAACCACTAGGCGAAAATCAATACAAAATGAAATTTACAAGTGTAGAAACACGAGATTTGTCAGGCTTTACGATACGTAAAGACCGCACAATCCCTATTTTATTTGTTGGTGGTATTATTTTCATGATTGGCGTTGCGATTGGTTCATATTGGAACCACCGTCGTCTTTGGTTACAAGTAGAGCCGGATGGTAAATTACTGATGGCTGCCCACGTAAACAAAAACATGTTTAGCATGAAAAAAGATTTAGATGCCGTGACTGCATTTGCTGGTCTACCACAATATCAAGATCAGTTAGATACCGCAGAAGAGGACGAAGCGTCCACAAGCCGTGGCAAAAATAAAAAGGAAGGTGACAACACCTTATGAGTTTGATTGACTTAAGTGGGAATCTATTATTTGTTGCATTTGTAGCCTATCTAGTAGCAACCTTATTATTTGGCGGTGCAATTAAACAATCCAATGCTTCAGGTAAAAATACTGATAAATGGGGTAAACTGGCAATCACAGTTACGATTATTGGTTTCCTAGCACAACTAGGTTATTTTATTACACGTTGGATTCATACAGGGCACGCTCCTGTAAGTAATATGTTTGAATTTACGACTGCTTTTGGGATGTTTATCGTTGCAGCATTCATTTTAATTTACTTTATTTATCGTCTGACAGCATTAGGATTTGTAGCGTTACCTGTAGCGCTTTTAATTATTGCATATGCGTCGATGTTCCCGAGCGAAGTAAGTCCATTAGTACCTTCATTACAAAGTTATTGGTTAACAATTCACGTAATTACAGCTGCAATGGGGCAATCAATATTAGCAATTAGTGCAGTTGCAGGATTAATTTATTTATTAAAAGTAGTTGATTTAAAGAAACCTTCAAAGCAACGTTTCTGGCTTGAAGCGGTTATGTACTGTTTAGTTGTTGTTATTGGGTTTGTTATTGTGTCATCTACATTTAGTGCTATGCATTACGAATCGAAATACACGTATCTTGATAAAGAAGGTGTATCTCGTCAAATTACTTACAATTTGCCACCGATTTTTGGTATGCACGATTATGAGGCAGTAGAGGAACATGGCATGTCGCCATTAGTAGAAATGCCTGCACTTATTAATGCGAAAAAATTAACAACGGTCGTTTGGTCATTATTAGTAGGGTCATTACTATACTTATTAATTCGCCTGATTGCACGTCGACGAATTAGCGCAATATTCCAGCCACTTGTTAAACGTGTAAATCTACAATTATTAGATGAAATTGGTTATCGATCTGTAATTATCGGTTTCCCAGTTTTCACGTTAGGTGCACTCATCTTTGCGATGATTTGGGCACAACTTGCATGGAGTCGTTTCTGGGGATGGGACCCGAAAGAAGTATGGGCTCTTATTACATGGTTATTCTATGCAGCATTCCTACATCTACGTCTATCTAAGGGCTGGGAAGGTGAAAAATCGGCTTGGTTAGCATTAATCGGCTTTGGTATTATTTTATTTAACCTAATAGCTGTTAACTTAATTCTTGCAGGTTTACACTCCTACGCGTAACAATGGGAACGAAAAGCCTTTTCGCTGCGGCGAAAGGGCTTTCTTTTCTTTTCAAGACGTTGTGTACCATGTACAATAGAGGGTAGAGAAAGTTTGGAAGAGAGGGATCGTGAAAGTGTCAGAGAATATTTCAGTATTAGTAGTAGACGATGAGGATCGTATTCGCCGCTTATTAAAAATGTATTTGGAGCGCGAAGGATACCAAGTCGACGAAGCAGAGAATGGTGAAGAAGCGATCGAGAAATCTTTAGAAAAAGAATATCACTGTATTTTACTAGATATTATGATGCCTGAAAAAGATGGGCTAGAAGTTTGTGCAGAAATTAGAGAACGTGCTGCTACGCCAATTATTTTATTAACTGCAAAGGGTGAGGAAGCAAACCGTGTACAAGGCTTCGAGCTTGGGGCAGATGATTATATTGTAAAGCCATTTAGTCCTCGCGAGGTAGTGCTACGTGTAAAAGCTATTCTACGTCGCTCACAAGCATTTTCACCTACAACAAATGCATCTTCATCTAAAGATTTAGTGGTATTCCAACACTTGATGATAGATCATGATGCTCACCGTGTAACTGCAGAGGGAATCGAAGTAAACTTAACACCGAAAGAGTATGAATTATTGTATTTCCTTGCAAAATCTCCAGACAAAGTATTTGACCGTGAACAATTACTAAAAGAGGTTTGGCATTACGATTTCTTTGGCGATCTACGTACAGTAGATACACATGTGAAGCGATTACGTGAGAAGCTTAATCGTGTTTCAGAAAACGCTGCAAAAATGATTGTCACTGTTTGGGGCGTTGGCTACAAATTTGAGGTTGTCAATGAATAGAATATGGAACAGTGTTGTCGGGAAGCTATGGGTAACCATATTGCTTCTCGTTTCATTTGTATTATTTGTTTTCACGGTTTTAATGCTCGAATTTCTTCAAAACTATCACATGCAGCAAGCGGAAATTTCATTGCGTCAAACGGCTGCAACAATAGCGAGTATAGTGGACGACAATGAGACAGCAGAATCGACTTCGCAATTATTAACAGATATTTTACCTGATGGGACAAATGCACTTATTGCCATTAATCATCTGGAAGTAACATTTGCGATGCAAGAAGGCGTTAATAAAGAAGAAATACAAGATGCAATTTTAGCGAATAAAGCATTCCACGAAGTATTTAAATCAGATGATCCTATCATTAAGGAAATGATGATGCCATCGTCGACTGATAAAGAAAAAATGGAATCGTATGTCGTGCTAGGTTTCCCATTAAATGTGGAAAATGAAGTGCATGGTGCGGTCTTTATTTACCAAAGTCCAGATGCGTTACATAAAACGTCAAAAGAGACTACGAAAATTGTCTTTTTAGCGGCGTTTATTGCTTTTGTGTTAACGACATTCTTTGCCTTTTTCCTATCATCACGTATTACTTCGCCGCTACGAAAAATGCGCGAGCTTGCGTTCGAAATTGCAAAAGGGAATTTCGAGGCTAAAATGCCGACAACGCAAAACGATGAAATTGGGCAGCTTGCAGTTGCATTCAATCAAATGGGACGCCAATTAAAGCACAATTTAGAGGTAATCAATCAAGAGAATGAGCAATTGTCCAATATTTTAACTTCTATGACTGACGCTGTTATTACGTTTAATCGTGATCGTACTATTTTACTTAGCAATCCACCTGCGGAACGCTTAATGCAAAAATGGTTTGTCAATAAAGGCTCTCAAAGTGCGAAGCCTATTCCGCCTGAGCTATATCATATGCTTGATCACGTATTAATGTTTGAGGATAAACTAGAAGAAGAAATTGAGATGGATGGAAATTATTATACATTTACGATTAGCCCGCTCTATAGTGGGGAATTGATACGAGGAGCTGTTGCTGTTATTCGTGATATGACAGAGCAGCATCGTCTAGAAAAGCTTCGCTCAGACTTTATTGCCAATGTATCACATGAGCTACGGACACCTATTTCCATGCTTCAGGGCTACTCAGAAGCACTAATGGATGATGATTTTATTCAAGATCAAGAAGAGCGCAATGAGATTACGAAAATTATTTATGATGAATCAAAGCGTATGGGACGTTTAGTTACAGATTTATTGGATTTAGCACGCATGGAATCTGGACATATGACACTATACAAAGATGAAGTACCAATTAACGCGACATTTGAGCGCATTACACAAAAATTTGCTCAAGTAGCAAAAGAGAAGCATGTGCAGCTCCTATTTAATAGTGAGTTTGATGAAGATGCGGTAATAAGCATGGATGAGGATCGTATTGAACAAGTGTTAACGAATTTAGTAGATAATGCACTGCGTCATACAGATGAGGGCTCTGTCTTTGTGAAAGTAGAGCAGGAGCCGACTTTTGCCAAAATATCTGTTCAGGATACGGGCCATGGAATTCCACAGGAAGATTTGCCGTATGTTTTTGAGCGTTTTTACAAGGCAGATAAAGCGCGTACACGTTCTAAAGGGGGAACGGGTTTAGGGCTTGCCATTGCTCGAAATATTGTAAAAGCTCATTCTGGGAATATTATGGTCGACAGCGTATTAAAAGAAGGTACAACCTTTACTTTCTATTTACCATTTGACTAACTTTGTCCGTTAAAAACCCATTGATTTGAAAAGTGTATTAGCTGACTTATGCCAATGCCTGTAAGCTTTTTGCATGGAGGTTTATACAGGTATTTGGCACATAGTGAAATTTTAAAGCAAAACATTAATTACGATGTAACTTGTGCGAGCGTTAGACGACAAATACTATGAGAACGGGGGTGGAGTGCTTTGAATGACTCCGTGTTCCATCGATTATACGATTCATACCATCAAGATGTGTTCCAGTTTCTTATTTATCTAGTAAAAAATCGTACACTTGCTGAAGATCTATCACATGAGGTGTACGTTCGTGTTCTGCGTTCTTATGAACAATTTGCAGGAAATAGCAGTGAAAAAACATGGCTTTTTGCCATTGCGAAAAATGTCGCAATAGATCATTTTAGAAAGCAGGCCGTGCGGAAAAAACATTCGCTCGATTTTTTTGACTGGGAAACGGAACAATTACATTCAACCACACCATCACCGGAAGAAATGCTACAGGCCAGTGATGAATTAATGCAGATAGAGTCTGCGCTTGAAATTTGTACAGGAGATCAAAAAATGGTTATTATTATGCGCTATTTCCAAGATTTATCGATTGCTGAAACGGCGCAAATACTTGATTGGACTGAAGCGAAGGTTAAAACGACGCAACATCGAGCCATTAAGTTTTTAAGGCAACAGCTACAACAGGTAAGGGAACAGGAGGCGAAAAGGCAATGACTCATAAACAATTTGACAACGATGAACAACTAGAACAAATGTTGAAGAATGCCCCGAAGCTGACTGATGACCGTTCGAAAGAAGAAGTGCTGAAGCGATTGCTTGCAGATGCCCGTCTGCAAGATAATATACATCTTCAAGAAGCAATGCAACAACCGACAGATTCAAAAGTGCTTGAAGAGCAAGAGCAGTCTATCGCTGTTCAAGAAAATGAAAGTATGAAGCCTGTGAAGCAGCGTAGAAAGAGTAAACTACCTATTTTTAGCAGTATTGCAGCAGTTTTTGTACTATCCGTAGCAGGGTACGTGTTTTTATCAAATAATAATCCAGTGAAGGACGAGGCAAACGCCCCTCCTGAAAACTTTTCTACGATGCAAGAGGATCAAGCAGTAACAGAAAGTGAAAATGCAGATGGTGTGATGAAAGCAAATATCGGTGCCGAACATGCACGAATGCTATCCCTTCGTACATCGGTTTACGAAGAAGATTTAGCAAATGCAGTCGTATTTAGAATCGGCTTACCAGGTGGCAATGCTGATAGCATACCAATGACCTATGTTATCCCGAATGAAAAAATAACGGCTGATTTTGGAAAGAAAAAGCCGACAACACTACAAATGTATGAAAAATACGCACCACAAATTGATGAGGAAGCGCTAGGTTTTGCTAACTATCATCCATACAAAGGTGAGTTGAAAGAAGAAGGAGAGACGCTAGTTCACGTCTTACCAGAAAAAAACGATTACGATGTAGCGTCAGCTTCCGTAACAAAATATTTAAGCTCGTTAAAGGATACGTTTACCGACTCAGAATATAAAGCGATCTCGTTAAAAAATGCAGATGGTACTCCTTATGAATTCTCACAGGCTGGTGAGCCAAGTGAGCCTATTCAGTTAACGAAAGATCATTACAACTATTATTTATATACAGAAGAAAATGGGACAGAATATTTATCGCCCGACTTCCACCAAACGTATCCAACTGTTACAGAGGCACTTATTGCCATGCGTGATAAAAGAGATGATATTTATGTACCCGTTGTCCCTGAAAATGTAACATATACAGTGAAAGAAGAAGAGGGGGGTGTTGTCATCACATTTGACGCACCGCTTGATTTGACGACAATGGAAGCAGTAAGAGCTACGCAATTAATCGAAGCCATGATGCTGACAGCTTCAAGCTTCGATAAAAAACTACGCTTAGATAACGTCGTACAGGAAAGCTGGGAAGGCTTTGATTTAACAAAGTTTTTACCCATGCCTGTAGGGGCAAATAAACAAACGATGCAGTAACAACAAAAAGCAGCTATCTATTGGGAGATAGCTGCTTTTTTGTGTGTTTCCGTGTCGGAATAATGCGGGAGGCTGAATCGCGGAATCTTGGTGCTGGAACGCGGAATCTTGTTGTCGAAGCGCGGAATTCGAGTGCTATAACGCGGAAATCAAGCTCTGAATCGCGGAATTCCAGTGCTAAAAAGCGGAATCCTTATGCTAAAGCGGAATCCATCGCACAAAGTTTAAAACATACAAATTTAATCGGGATTTTTTAAGCAGAAGTATTTACTTTTGTGCGATAAAACATTATAGTTAATTTATAAAATAATATTGATTCATCTTCGGGGCAGGGTGAAAATCCCGACCGGCGGTAATAGAGTTGTAAATCGCTAGTGTACTACAAACTACATTAGCTCGTAAGATTTACTACATGGCTCTTCAGCCCGCGACCTGTGCAAAGATTTTTTTGCATGGCTGACTTGGTGTGATTCCAAGGCCGACAGTATAGTCTGGATGGGAGAAGATGAAGGTACGATCGTCATTCGTTGTTACGAATTAAGCTATGTGCGAACGTTTTTTCAGTGTGTCTATGGATTGCACTGTTTGCACAAAAAAAGCTAGTAATGGCGCTATTTAATCATGCCTTTTCTCCCTTATGCTGATGTGCATAAGGGTTTTTTCGTGAAAAAACAATCGATTACGTCGTAACCTTTCTTCTTGCAAGATTGAATCAGCAAAGAGGAGAGAGTTTTCAATGAAGAAAAATATCAAACTGCAATCGTTTATTACGATTGGTATGCTGAGCAGTATCTCGTTTTTATTAATGCTTTTTAATTTCCCAATTCCGCCATTCCCAGCATTCTTAGAGGTGGATTTCAGTGATATGCCAGCATTACTTGCTGCTATTACAATGGGTCCAGTAGCGGGTATTTTAGTAGAGCTATTTAAAAATATATTGGATTGGATTTTCTCAGGTACGCCTACAGGGGTTCCAGTTGGTCATATTGCAAACTTTGTAACAGGTATATTATTTATTTTACCAGTATCATTTGTGTTTAATCGTTTTAAAACAATTGCAGGTCTTGTCGGAGGTTTGGCAACAGGAACAATCGTTATGGCAGTAGGTATGAGCGTTTTAAATTACGCAGTATTTTTACCGATGTACACGTATTTCTTAGGCATGGAGCCAGTAGTTGGCGATTCATTATATAAAATGATTATTGCAGGTATTTTGCCATTTAATATCGTCAAAGGTGTGCTATTAACAGCGATTATGGCGTTACTGTTCACAACGATGCGTAGATGGATTGAGCAACAACGTACAATGTATTTATCAAAATAATAAATTAAGCCTCGAGTTTATTCTTACTCGGGGTTTTTTGTTTATAGATCCATTAGCATGTGAAATCTTTGGAAATTGACTAGTCTAAATTACTATTTTAATGTACAATTAATGTGAGATTAGTTAGATTTGAGGAGATTGAAGAGATGAGTGAAAACAATGGACAATGGTCCAGTAAGTTAGGGTTTATTTTAGCATCGGCGGGTGCTGCAATTGGGCTAGGGGCTATTTGGAAGCTACCTTATGTCACAGGTCAAAGTGGGGGAGGCGCATTTTTCCTTATATTTGTGGTATTCACTTTGTTAATTGGCCTACCGATGTTATTATCTGAGTATATTTTAGGGCGTGGTACGCAATCGGAGGCGGTCACTGCTTATAAAAAAGTTGTTCCAACGAAACCTGCTTGGGCTTGGGTTGGACGCATGGGTGTACTTGGCTGTTTTTTATTATTAACCTTTTACAGTGTTGTAGGGGGCTGGATATTTATATATAGTGGCCTAGGTGTATCAGGGGCTGTTATTGATTCGACGGTTAATCCGAGTGAGCTATTTGGAAAAATTATTAGTACACCGTGGATTACGTTACTAGGTTTAGCGTTATTTACACTGGTAAATGTACTCGTCATTTCGCTCGGTGTGCAAAATGGTATTGAAAAAGCAAATAAGTGGATGATGCCATTATTATTTGTGATGTTCATCGTTCTTGTTATTCGTGCATTAACATTAGATGGGGCAATGGAAGGTGTGAAATTCTTCCTATGGCCAGATTTTACAAATATAACGGGTAAGGCGCTTTTAGAAGCATTAGGGCAGTCATTCTTTGGTTTGGCAGTCGGGTTCTCTTGTTTAGTTACATATAGTTCGTATTTGAAAAAGGATGTTAGTTTACCAAACTCTGCAGGTTCAGTAGTTATACTGACGGTGCTTGTGTCATTTTTAGCAGGACTAGCTATTTTCCCTGTAGTGTTTGCTTTTGATTTAGAGCCACAAGCTGGACCTGGCTTATTATTTATGGTGCTACCGACTGCATTTAGTCAAATGCCTTTTGGGGAAGTATTTTTAGCGCTGTTTTTATTACTGTTTTTATTTGCGACGTTAACGTCATCATTTAGTTTATATGAAATTATTGTTGCGGCATTTATAGAGAAGTGGCATATGTCACGTTCAGTCTTAACGTTGTTACTAGGAGTTATTGTCTTTATCGCTGCCATTCCGTCGGCTTTATCTTCTAGCTTGTTAGCAGATGTCTCCATTTTCGGGAAGTCGATTTTTGATGCTACTGATTATTTAGTGTCCAATTTAATGTTACCAATGGGCAACTTATTGATTGCGATTTTTATTGCTTATGTGGTCGATAAAAGCTTTGTAAAAAAGGAATTGTTAATGGGCAGTCAAATGGGGCAGGGTTTTTATAAGACATATCGCATATTAATGCTAGTGGTCGTACCGATCGTTATTATCGTTGTTTTATTAAATATGCTTTTACAAAAATAATTGAAGAGTAAAATTGTGTGAGTGCCTGTCACTCGTGCGCGCAACAAAAGCCGCAACACTCGCTATCATGCGATTTGTTGCGGCTTTGTTTTGAGTTCTCACAGAGGAATAGAAGAATTCAGAATTGTTTGCGTGCCAGGTACCTAATCTAATATTCACTTAGTGCGAGTTCACCTAACCAGCTTTTTTCTTTAATCATTTGCTGTGCTTGTAGTTCACTTTTTGCAATAGGGAATACTTTATCACATTGGGAGATCGCGAACAGTTTTCGAATAAATTCATCCGTCACAATAATGGCGATTTTCTGTTCGGCAATCGTAACTTTTTTTGCGAAATTAATAATCATGCCAAAACCGGTACTATCAATATTCGTGACATTTTGCATATCAATTACGTAGCCATGCTTTGGTTCTAAACTAATAGCATGAAGCTCATCTTTTAGCTCATCGATTAATCCGTATTCTAAATTACCTGTAAAGGCGATTGAAATGTAATCGGCTTTCGAATTAATATTTATCATATTATTCTTACTCATATCAATGCTCCTCCATATTATTTAGTGATCGATTAAAATTTAAATTTATTCACTTCGTTTTGTAGCTTTGTAGAAATTTCTGCCAATTCCTCTGATTTTAATGAGATTTCTGCTACAGTTGCATGTTGCTCTTCGGACGTAGCGGCCATTTCTTCAGAAGCTGCCGCAGAATCTTCAAGAATGCGGGAGATATCTTGTATTGCCTGTTGAACATTTAATGAATTGTCATTGACATGCGTGAATGCGGATTTCATTTGGTTCACACCTTGTTCTGTTTCAACAACATGTTCAACAATTTCTTGTAAGGCATGTCCACCTTTGCTAATGATATTCACTTGTTCCTCTACTGCAAGTAAATTACTTTCCATAGTTCGAACGGTCACAGCGGTTTCGGCTTGTATGTTTTTAATCAAATCTGTAATTTGACCAGAAGCCATACTCGACTGTTCAGCGAGCTGACGAACTTCAGAGGCGACTACAGCAAAGCCCTTTCCTTGCTCTCCAGCTCGAGCAGCTTCGATGGCGGCGTTTAAGGCTAATAAATTTGTTTGCTCCGCAATACCAGTTATGACAGTTATAATACCACCTATTTCTTCAGAGCGTTTGCCTAGTTTTTGAATCGAATCGGTAGCATATGAAACCGTATGAGTGACTGTATTTAAATGTTTGATTGCTTCATTGATAGCATCTTCTCCTTTTCGAGCGATATAAGTAGATTGAATCGCCCTATTTAAAGTTGTTTCTGCCTTTTTTAAACTATTGGTTACTTCCTCAATCGTTTTTTTCATCATTATGACAATACGTTCAGCCTGATCAGATTGAATGGTAGTACCATTTGAAATGTCGTTCATTGTTAAAGCAATTTGGTTTGAAGCTTCACTTGTTTGGTGCGATGATTCGGCTAATGTTTGCGAGGATTTAGCTATTTGATTTGCGCTATGCGAGACAATGGTCATAGTTTCTGTTAAACGCTGCTTCATATGATGAAAGGCTTGTGCTAAATTGGCGATTTCATCTTTTCCTTTAGGTTTTACTATTTTTACGTTTAAATTTAAATTAGCAAGTTCTTTAGCATTCAAACTTAGTTGATTAATTGGTGCAATAATTTGGCGCTGTAAAAACCAACTAATGCTAACAAACATTAAAATGGCAATGCCTAATGATATTGCAACATTTTCAAGTACATATTTTGTGGCGATGTTAATATAGGGTGCGGATGGTGTACCAGTCGACCACATGCCGATGATGTCGCCTTTGCTATTAAAAATTGGCTCTGTTGCCACTTGATACATACTACCTAATACATTTGTTGTACCGATAAAACGTTCTTTTTGCTCTAAAACAGCAGTAGTAAGCTCTTTAGGAGCCTTTGTGTTCACTTGACGTATACCATTTTCCACTATTGTTGTGCTAATGCGTGTATCGTGCTGAAAGATTGTCACGAAGTTACCGTCTGCTAAATTGCCAATTTCATCTACAATATCGAAATTACCAGCAATTTTTACATCTCCTTTATACAATTCATTATTTTGAATGTCCCAATCGCCAGGGATTTTAACATCAAAATATTGATAGCTTAATTGTAAATCCGATAAAAGTTTAGCATTTGCGCTTTCTAAAAAATTCTTTTTTGCTTCAAAAAAATCGATTACAGCTATAAGAGTAACCATTAACAAAATACAGGTAAGAATAAGTAAATTCATTTTTTTACGGATTGTCCATTTCACCAAAAGTCCCTCCTCATTACAGATGTACTTTATCCATGAATTTTTTTGGAAACACCGACTAAAAATTTGGTCCTTGAAAGATGTTTAAACCAAATAGAATCAACCATATTTTTGACGAAAAATAATCCTCGACCTCGATCTGTGTAGTTATGTACGTTAGGGTCGAATTGCAAAGCCTTCTCTATATCATTTTCAGTAATGCCTTGTGCTTCATCGATGACAGTTAGCTTAATCTCCTCATCGCTATGTAAAACTTGAATTTGAATTTTGCCGTCGGGAGAGGGAGAATCGATTTTTTCCATCGCTTCAATGGCATTAATCACTAATTCGTGTAAAACGAATCTTAATTCTCGACTGAAGGGTATACCATAAATATTTGTATAGTTTTCCATCACATTATCTATAAAATGAACTGCTTGTCGATTTGCTTGAACTCGCAGTGTAAATTCCATTACCAATCGCCTAACTTGTACTGCATTTACAATATCACTTGAAATAACCAGTAAAATATAAGCAAAGTTAAAGGTCATCGCCATTATATTGAGAAAGAATAGGAATGAAAACGCAAAAAATTATGTCATTGCTATACAAAAGTTATGTGTGATAAAGGAATGAATATCGTTGACTATGACGGTTTTCACCCTATGGTTTTGTCACCGTATAGTAGTAAATGCTTGTAACTCTATGTATCTTCTGAAAATGTTCATCCTTAATGTTGGTGACAGCACGTTGTATAGGAATGTTAAGACGATGCTCAATCATTTGCCTGGAGTTTGCGAAGTTTGGCTTCAATTTGGTAGATTAAGACCATTTGAAACGGAGTTTTTAGTTTATACTGGATGGAATCAATAGGTCTTTATCCACTGACGTCATTATTATAAAATTAAAGTTCGGAATATTCAAATACTTTAATAGGGGTTAATAGATATAATAGTAAAAATATCCTATTAGGTACTATTTAAATTATATTTCGTTTATAATGTACCAGTAAAATTTAAATAATGCAAGACTAATGTTATACATAAGTTTTATTTAATTAATCATTAAGTTTTATTTTGACGGAAGGGAATATATAGGTCTAATATAATATATTTATACATCTAAAATAAAGATAATTTTATTCGAAAAAATGTATGTAAGAAAACATTACATGCCCATTGCGCATTTTTATGGTTTTAGTGTACTTTAAAAACAGTTATAAAAAAACACGTTAAGAAAAATGACAATTGGAGTGGTGAAGAATGAAACATCATACAAAAGATGATATTATCCGCATGGTGAAAGAAGAAAATGTGAAATTTATTCGCCTACAATTTACTGATATATTAGGCTCAATAAAAAATGTGGAAGTACCAGTTAGTCAATTAGCGAAAGCATTAGACAATAAGGTCATGTTTGATGGTTCATCAATTGAAGGGTTTGTCCGTATTGAGGAGTCTGATATGTATTTACGCCCTGACTTAGATACATTCGTTATCTTCCCTTGGACAGCAGAAAGAGGTAAGGTAGCGCGCTTTATCTGTGATATTGCACGACCAGATGGTACAGCGTTTGAAGGTGATCCACGCTCCAATCTTAAGCGCGTATTAAAGGAAATGGAAGAGTTAGGCTTTACCTCGTTTAACCTTGGTCCAGAGCCAGAATTTTTCTTATTCAAACTAGATGAAAAAGGGCATCCAACGCTTGAATTAAATGATAGCGGAGGGTATTTCGATTTAGCACCTACTGATTTAGGCGAGAACTGTCGGCGTGATATTGTGCTTGAGTTAGAGGGCATGGGCTTTGAAATTGAAGCGTCTCACCACGAAGTCGCACCTGGTCAGCACGAAATTGATTTTAAATATGCAAGTGCTATTGAAGCGTGCGATAATATTCAAACGTTCAAACTAGTAGTAAAGACAGTCGCAGCACAGCATGGTTTACATGCAACCTTTATGCCAAAACCGCTATTTGGTGTGAATGGCTCAGGGATGCATTTCAATCTTTCATTGTTTGAAGGAGATACAAATGCCTTCTATGATGAACATGCAGAATTACAATTAAGCGAGACGGCTCGCAGCTTTATGGCAGGCATTATGAAGCATGTTCACGGCTTTACAGCAGTGACAAACCCTTTAGTAAATTCATATAAACGGTTAGTCCCAGGCTATGAGGCACCATGCTATGTAGCTTGGTCAGCTCAAAACCGCTCACCACTTATTCGCATCCCAGCAGCACGAGGACTTTCAACTCGTATTGAATTACGTTCTGTTGATCCAGCAGCGAACCCCTATTTAGCGATGGCCGTTATTTTAGCATCTGGACTTGATGGGATACGGAAAGGCTTAACACCACCAGATGCTGTCGATCGAAATATTTATAAAATGAATCGCGCGGATCGTGAATTAAATGGCATTGATAGTTTACCATCTTCTCTTGAATATGCATTACTTGAACTAGAGATGGATCATATCGTACGTGACGCACTTGGCAATCATATATTTGAGAAGTTCACAGAAGCGAAGGAAATCGAATGGAACAAATACCGCACACGCGTCCACAACTGGGAACGTGATGAATATTTGACAATGTATTAGGAAAGAAGTAATGAACTCTGTTTTGTTTTGATATATGAAGTTTAATATTTAACTAAAGCACCCGTTAGTTTGAACTGCACTCCGAATAATGGACACCTTAAAAAGTGAACTTATTCGGGGTTTTTTTTTTTCTAAAAATAAGTTCATTTTGCTTTTTAGAAATTTGACAGCAAACAGCATCATCATATTATAAGTTTTAGAAGTGAATAAATTTTAAAAATTAACATTAATATTAACATTCGTCAATATTGGCACGACTTAAAATAATATATATTTACTACGGGGAAATAAATTTTGAAGATCTATCGCTGACGGATCGCCGTGTGCGATGAAAGTTGCCTGCACGGTGAAGGCTCGTCATAAAACCGAGAGATAGAGAGGGATAAAACGAGAATAGCGTATTTTTACCTGTAACAAATGTGAGTGGAAGTTCAATAGATTTATCACCAGGTGGTGTTAGAAATACAATTACTTGGACAGATAATCAATCTTCTGTAGGAACGGTTACTTATACGATAAAACGTAACACAAGCAATAGTTTAGTAGGGGCAATTGTTTTACAATCAAGCATTGCGAGTGGTACACAACACTGGAATGATGATACAGCAACACCATTTACGACATATTATTATTTCATTGAAGCAACTAATGGTGTAGAAACGGCTGTAACTGCAGGTTATCAATTAAGAACAACTGAGAATAAGTATGCTTTAACTAAAAATTATAAAAATATCCATTTTGCCAATCTTGTATTTAATCCAGTAACAGAATCATTTGATGAAGTGTAGTATTTGCAAGTAGCCTAAACTTAGGCTACTTATTTTTAAGAGGTGAAATTAATGGAAATGTTAAATCTTACTTCGAGTAATTATAGTCTGTTTTTAAGTTTTTTGAACCCTAATCATTTTAAAAGGTTGCAATTAATGGACGCAAGTCTATGGGGAATAGGTTTAGTGAACCATACACATCCAATAGGTATCCTTATTGCAGACATCAATTTTGATAATAAGTCAGCGGCGATTACACATTTAGTTGTAAATGATAAGGAGAATGCCCATCATTTTGTTATGCAACTATATAATGAAGCGGAAAATTATTTTAAAAGGATCGGCTTTTTGATAACAGAAATAACGATTACGATGAATAGTAAATCTGATGACTTTATAAATATATTAACCAATCAAGGATGGCATGGGAATGTACAAGGCATAGATAAATATGTGCTGGATTTTAAGCGAATACAACAAAATGAGTGGTTATGGAATTTAGAAATCCCAACTAGTTTAACAGTAGTACCTTGGAGTCAGCATGTGAGTGAGATATTTAGAAAGGCAATTTCTAATAAGAATAAGTTTGATGATCATGTCTATCCTTTTGTTCAGAATTTAGGCGTTATCGATGAAGAATTTAGCTTTGCTTTATTTCTTGAAGAGGATTTAGTGGGGTGGTGTATTGCTGAGAGAGTTGCACAGAACATGATACTTTTACCACACTCTTATGTGAAGCGTTTGCCCGTTACCAGAGCGGGAGGAGGGGGGATGTTAGTGTATGCGCCTGTTGTCAAAAGGGCAATAGAAGAAAACATGTTCGTGACATTTTTTACTGATGGAGATAATACATCTATGCAAAACATTATTAATAGACGTTTTAAAGAATGTATTATACAAAAGAAATTATTAGTTCGTTTAGTAAAAAAAGAGAAGGTTACTATTATTCATTAGCCTCCTATTGAACCAAATCTCCATTGATGGATGGCGGTTAGGAATCGCTAGGTATGTTTTTATTGGATTTAGAAAAGCTACAGTTGGAATATGATAAAACCAGCTCTATTATATTAGAGCTGGTTTTTATGGCTAATGAATTTTAAGGAAGTCTTACTCCTTTGAAGTGTCATCCGTTTTATTTTCGTCATCCATGTGATCTTTATGTGTTGAAGGTGCTTCAGTATCGTTGGGTTCTGTTTTGTCTTCTTTCGATGTACCACAACCGAACAGTAATCCTGTTGTTAAAATTGCTGTAAAAGTACCGATAATTAATTTTTTCATAGTTCACCTCATAATAGATTTTGATAAGTTATTCTTGCCCTAAATTATGACTGTATATTCAATGCAAAAAACAAAAAAGTAAAGTTACTGAAGTAACCTGTGCTCTTGGATTAATGAATTCAACCACAAAAAAGAGCGTTAATCCTTCTTGGATAAACGCCCCATCGTTTACTGCATAGAATTTCGCACTTTCTCAGGAATCATGACTACTTCAGTTTGTAATTCTACAGGGTTAAAGGTCTTATTTTTTCATACAAGCCATTTTTCAGGGGAATTCATTCAACGCTCTGAAGAAAGTCACGAGCATCGATTCTTTGATCGTACCAATCTCCCGCATTTAAACAGCCATCAAGCTCGATTTATTCAAGATTGGGTAAACAACCAAGTAACGCGTAATGGAGTCGATCTGCAAATTCCATTACGCAGTTTAGAGGCGTTCTCTAGTCCAAATAGTTACCGCTTAGTATAGCTTACCTTTTGTTAATATAACTGCATTCCCACCGACCATTACACGTGGATTATTTTTATGTATTAATTTAGTCATAATCGTAGAAGGTCTGCCCATGCTTGCCCCTTGCAAAAATTTGTACTCTTGATTAAATTCGTTTAATACTTGGTTATGGAAAAGATAATAGGTTAATGCAGCATTTGAAGTACCTGTAGCAGCTTCTTCATCAATCCCATAGAGTGGGCAAAAGTTTCGACTCTCCGCAATTCCTTCTGCTGTGTCGAGCGTAAATGCATGGACTCCTCCTATGTTATTAATTTTTGAAAAATCAGCAAGTGCTTTAAAATCAGGATTTATCGCATGCAAAGCATCTTTTGTTTTTATTGGAAGCATAATATCCCAAAGTCCTGTACTTGCGGCTTGAGGTACTAAATTAAACGTTTGATCGCCTATTTGGCTTTTATTTATTTTGAAAAGCGCTGATAAGGAATCGTAATCATCAAATATTTTTCCAAGCTTAGGCTCAGCTTGCTCCATCATAATGAATGATTGTTTTAGCTCAACCGCAAGAGTGCCAGCGAGTGTTTTCATGTAGTAAGTATTGTTATCTTCAATTGCTTTGCTATCTAGTAGTGCTTTGAAGGAGGCAACTGTTGCATGCCCGCAAAGATCCACCTGTGAAGTCGGAGTAAAAAATTTTATTTCAAATTTTTTATTGTCTAATTTTTTGATAAAGGCTGTTTCTGAAAAGCGAACTTCAGTCGCGAATTTTTGCATAAACACTTCATTTAAATTTTCGTGGATAACGACACCAGCAGGATTCCCGCTAAACATTGTTTCAGTAAATGCATCGATTACATAATATAACAAATCTATTTCCCCTTTTAATAAATTATTTCGTAATTTTATTTTAACAATAATTAGTACACTATGGCTTGCAAAAGGGAATAAAGGAATATCTTAATTTTTTATAGAATAGAAATGGGGAGGTTAAAATAGAAAGGTGAGATAAGGGTGGGACAAATTAAGATTTATGGTGTTAAGGACAAATTAAATCCGATTAAGGAAACGTTATCGACTATTATTCATTCTTGTATGATGGAGGCATTAGCATATCCAGCAGATAAGAAATTTCATCGCTTTTTCCCAATGGATAAGGAGGATTTTTTGTTTCCAAGTGAAAGAACTGAAGCCTATACCATTATTGAAATTAGTATGTTTGAAGGTCGAACGATGGAAACGAAAAAACAATTACTCGCATTGCTATTTGAAAAAATTAACAATCTATTGAGTATAGCTCCTCAAGATATAGAAATTACTATTTTTGAAACACCTAAGCATAACTGGGGGATAAGAGGACTACCAGGGGATGAGTTAGCATTAAATTATAAAGTTAATGTTTGATTTTTCTTAGACGATTAATAAACTAGAAGAGGTGAACATTGTGCTAAGAAAAGGCTACTTTATAGACAAGGAAAAAAATCAGATTTATAACAATGAAGTAGTTGTGGCAAGTAAAATTTACTCTAATAATATTACGTTACAGGAACTTGGACAAATGATTTTTAATGGCGTAGTAGAAGACATATTTATCTGTAACTATCAAACGGAACGAAAAAGTACATTAGAGCGTTTATTCATACAGGATGTTAAGTCAGAATGGCATACTAAGTATAAAAATAACATTTGCCTTGATGATGAGGCATATTTAAATGATTTCCCAAATGGATATTGCTTTTTTGTTGAGCTTTGGGAAAGCGAAAAAGGTACAACTATTTTGGTATTATTTCAATATCATTAAAGGTCAAAAAAAGTGGAGATGATTATATTAGTGGCTTATGTTGCGCTACAAAAACGACAGTAAAAAAGTGTTAGATTGACCGCGGCCAATCTAACACTTTTTTTATATTTTTATAATTTAATCGTCCAACCAAATGTATCTTCAAGCGTGCCATTTTGGATGCCTGTTAATGTATCATATAGCATTTGTGAAACTTCGCCAATCTCACCGTTATTAATGACTATTTTTTCATCTCGCCATTTTAATTCTCCGACAGGCGAAATAACCGCTGCTGTTCCAGTACCAAATGCTTCTTCCAACGTGCCGTTATGATAAGCCTCTACCACTTCGTCGATTGAAATACGACGTTCCTCAACTGGAATGTTTTTCGCCTTTAATACTTGAAGCATTGAATTACGTGTAATTCCTGGTAAAATGCTCCCGTTTAATGCTGGTGTGATAACTGTTCCATTTATTTTGAAGAAAATATTCATGCTTCCTACTTCTTCGATGTAACGGTGTTCTTTACCGTCTAACCATAATGTTTGAGAGTAGCCTTCCTTATGGGCAATTTCTTGTCCTTTTAGCGCACTCGCATAGTTACCAGCTGTTTTTGCTTCGCCAGTTCCACCAGCAACAGCACGTACAAAATGTTGTTCCACCATGATTTTTACTGGATTAATGCCCTCTTTATAATAAGAGCCTGATGGAGACATAATGATAATAAATTTATAATTATTAGAGGGGTGTACGCCTAAGTGTGGCTCCGTAGCAATAATAAATGGACGGATGTAAAGAGATGTTCCTGGTGCTTTAGGAACCCACTCACGATCCAATGCTACTAACTGCTTTAACGCCTCTAACGCCAATTCTTCATCAATTGCTGGAATGACAATACGCTCATTCGAATGATTTAAGCGGCTAAAATTACGGTCAGGACGGAATAAAAGTACTTCATTATCCACTGTTGCATATGCTTTTAATCCTTCAAATACAGCTTGTCCATAATGGAAAACTGCTGCAGAAGGATCTATTGAAAGCGGCTGATACGGGATAATGCGTGGATCATGCCAGCCCTTGCCTTCTGTATAATCGACTATAAACATATGATCTGTAAAAAATTGACCAAAACCTAATTGGTCTACTGCTGGTTTTTCTTTTGGGTTTGTTGTTATTTCTTTTGTTATCTCTAACATCGTCATATCCTCCGCGTATTGTGTCATTAGATGAAATATCTATAATACTTAATAATACTGTTTATTTGAAATTAATTAAATACTAAGAATCTACTAATAATTAATAAAATTGCTCATTTATATACTTTCCTCAATAAATATCAACATTGAAAAGTTTTAAACCGTAGTGATTTGCGATAGGCTGTCACTTTCGGCTCACTAAAATGTTTATCCTTCTACTTAAAATTTTTATATATTGGTTCTTATAAAAAATTATGATTGAAGCAGTAGCACTATTAAGTAAAGGTTTGGAAAATGGGCGATATGTAGTAGACTATGCATACAACTGAGTGAACCAGTCCAAAGAAAGCATAAAAAGACAGGAAGAAAAAACTAGAATTCGGTAATCTTTAGACAAGGAGTGAGAGCATTTGAGTTTGAGTTGGATTGAGTCGATTCAAAAGGCAATAAATTATATAGAAGAGCATTTACAAGAAACGATTACAATGGAGCAAATTGCAAACGAAGTGAATGCATCTGTTTTTCATTTTCAACGAACATTTTCTATTTTAACGGATATGTCAATTGCAGATTATATTCGACGAAGAAGGTTGACATTAGCAGCACAGGAGTTAATTAATACTGACATCAAAGTAATCGATCTCGCCTTCCAATATGGCTACGACTCTCCTGAAGCTTTTACAAAAGCATTTCGAAAGCAACATAATGTAACACCGAGTGAAGCACGAAAACAGCAAGGACCATTACAATCATATAACCGCCTCGTAATCCAGGTGAGTCTGAAGGGAGCAGAACCAATGAAATATAATATTGTAGAAAAAGAGAAGTTCCAAGTTGTAGGAATGAAAAGAACGTATAATTGCCAAAATGGCGAGAATTTGCAGGGCATACCTCTATTTTGGGATGAAGTGAATCGTCAAGGAATAGACGAGCAATTATTTGCACTGAATGACGGACAAATTAAAGGGGTACTTGGTGTTTGTGTTCCTGACGAAAACTACAAAGAAAATAATTTAATGGATTATTGGATTGGGACAGATCACATAGGGGATGTTCCAGAAAATTTATTAGCGATGGAAGTGCCAGCATCGAAATGGGTTGTGTTTGAAGTACATGGTCCGATGCCAGATGCGATGCAAAATGCATGGAAGCAAATTTTCTCTGAATGGTTCCCATCCAATCCGTATGAGCCTGCTGGTACAGCAGAATTAGAGGTTTATACGGAGGAGGACCCATCAAGCGAAAATCTTTATTCGGAAATTTGGATCCCGATTAAGTAAAAGTACCCGTGGAGTGTCAGGCACGCAAACAATTAGTGGACTTTTTACAAAAATAGCACAAAACAAAAGCCGCAACATACCACGCATTAGCGTGGGTTGCGGCTTTCATGTGTGCCCGTGGCAGTGTCAGGCACGCAAACAATTCTGAAAACAAAACACCTATAAAAAATTATTGCGTAAATTAAAAACTTTGTGGAAAAGTCTAGCATCTCTCCCCATTTTACTGTTTGTGTTCATATGTGCTAATAAACATTGCTGAAACAATTCATCGCAGTTTTTTGTTCTACCGTATCTTGAATAACATTCATCATGCTTTTTACAGCAAGAATCAACAGCATTTGTTGGTGAACCAGGTCCTGAACATCCAGGTCCGCAATATTTATAGCCAGGATAACAAAATCTTAATCTTCTATTCCTCTTCACCATGGTCACCTCTTTTCAAAATAGTCTACATACTATAAAATATGTTGTCTTAATTTTTGAAAAGGGATGAAAAACTAATAGAAACACTAAAAAGATAGGGAGAGAATTTCACCATCATTTGGCACTACTATGGAATGCTCTAACTGATGCTCCCTTAGGAATGTCGAAAGTTGCGCTCTACTTAATTTGCAATGATTGATGGTTTCTAGATGTACAACAACAAGCTTAGTTTTTGGTGATATATGGGCAATATTTACAACATCTTTGCGGGTCATTGTGATCACAGTGCCCCATATCATTTCTGCCTCTGATGCATTTAAAATCGCTATATCAGGCTTTAAATCTTTGAATGCCTGTTCAATTGCGGGTGTAAAAATACAATCACTAACAATATAAACAGAGCCGTCTGTTACAGTACTTAAGAAAAAGCCAGAAACTTTTCCTAGTAATTTGCCAGTAAGGCCAGGTGCATGGGGCCCCTCAACACGTCTTATCTGAATCCCTTCCCATTCATAACAATCTTCTACTCGTATTACCTTTTTGAAACCTGCAGACTGCACCGCAGCGACATCTTTTGGCTGACAAAAGACAGGAATGTGTTTGTTAAGGATGGACATAGCTTTTTTATCCCAGTGGTCAAAATGACGATGTGTTAATAGTATTGCATCAATATCCTCAAAAATGTTCAACGCAACAGGTAATGGGGTTAATGGATTTTTACGATAGTTTCGAGTAAAGGGCACGGGTGCAAGTTCATCGACCTCGCTTAACATCGGATCAATTAATATTCGTTTATTGTTTAAAGTTAGAATGGATGTGGCGTGTCGAATATGATGAAATGAAATGGGCATAAAAGAACTCCTTATAATAATGTAGTCATGTAAGTAGTAAATACATATTTTATTCATTTTATCACATTATGGTATTCGTATTTGCCTGATAATAATTAGCGCAGGGTCATGGAAATGTTTTTTTATTGTTTGAACAAGAAACTACCATTTTACATAAATCGTTAAAATTATGAAATCCTACAGTTAAGGTTTTTGTAAGCTAATCAAAAAACTGCTGTAAGGTTGCGTAGCTATAATAGCCAAGACGAATGAAATTAAAGTAGTAAAAATAAGGAGTTGTACAGCATGAATCCATCCGTTTCGCAAAAAGAAAGAATTATAGCCTTAGATATTATTCGTGGTTTAGCATTGTTTGGGATTTTATTTATTAATGTAGGTGCCTACCAATTGATAGTTGAGGGCGTAGCGTTGCCTCCATATAGTAAATTCAATAGTATAATTGATACGCTTATTGATATTTTCATTGAGAAAAAATTCTTTTCCATTTTTTCATTTCTTTTCGGTGTTGGTTTTTATATTTTTGCTTCCCGTGCTGAAGCAAGAGGTGATAAGCCTCGGTTGCGTTTCGCAAGACGTTTACTAGCGCTATTTGTTATTGGGGTTGTTCATATCTTTATTTTCTGGGGCTCCATTTTGTCTATATATGCAGTCATTGGTCTTTTCTTATTACCATTTTATCGGGCGAAGATTTCCACAATTCGCAACTGGCTTTTTGGCATTATTGCTGTATATATTATCAGCATACTAGGACAAATGTTTTGGCCGAACTTACGTATCCTTTCATCGGTTTTTAATATATTCGGAAATGATATCTTAACTATTTTTATTATGTTTTTAACAGGTTTTCTAGTTGCAAAAGCAGACTGGATAAGCAACGTAAGACAGCATGCTAAACAAATAAAAACGGTGCTCTATGTAACTTTTCCTATAGTTATCGCTATATCTAGTTGGATTTGGATTGCATCTCAAAATGAGGATCCGAAACTTCATTTACTATTAGGTTTAGGCGTAGTCCCGACTACGTACTTTTATTTAGCTTGTTTATTCCTTGTTTTAGAAAATAGAAAAATAGTAACTTTTTTAAAGCCGATTGGTCGTGTCGGACAAATGGCATTCACAAATTATATTGCTCAAAGTTTTATAGGGTTAGCTATTATCGCTCTATTGGGGCTTGAAGTGCCCTCGACTTCCTATATTGTCATTATAGCCATGATGATTTTTATAATACAAATCCTCTTTAGTGTCATTTGGTTTAAGTTTTTTAAAATAGGACCATTGGAAAAAATGTGGAGATGGATGACATACGGAAAAAACATACCAACAAAATAATGATTTTAACGTCAGAGCACCATTGCTTTGGCGTTTTTTAATCGGAATAGTATTGTGAAATATAGAATAATAGCAAAGTAGAATTGCAAATAAGAAGAACTTGATATGCGATATCGAAAAATAAATATAGCTTTTACTTTTGAAAATATTCAACTCCAATATTAATAGGTAATCAATAATGCTTGTTTTTTTAAACTATTTTGAAAAAATGGAAACTATGCTAAACTTAGCATTAAGTGAATAGCAAATGCAGAATAAAGGTGCTCTTTTAAGAGCTTAATAGGGAATTCGGTGCAAATCCGAAGCTGTTTCCGCAACTGTATGTGTAGATGACCCCAGAAAATACCACTGTCAAACGAGGAAAAATGCCTCAAGTAGATGGGAAGGTTCTGAATAGGGTACACGAGCCAGGAGACCTGCCTTTATTTTATCGTATTAAATCTCTTCGGAAGCTAGGAGAACTTACGGCAAATAGACGAACAGGCAAATAGTATTTGAAGCCGTTTTCTGTTTTCCTTAGATGCTCTCTCTTTTATTAGAGAAGCATTTTTTTTATTTTCTAGTTATTGCAAGCGCATTCACCTATAAAATAATTGGGGGGAAAGAAATGGGCTTTTATAAAAAATGGTTGAATATAGCGATTGTCTTTATCTTATCATTTTCGTTATTATCACCAGTCGCATTCGCTGAGACGCAGCAAAATGATACAAGTGAGTTAGAAACAAATTCTACTATTCAATCTAATGAAGAATCATTAGAGAAAGAAATGACCGAGCAAACGGAAAGTGAACTATCACCTATTACCAGTAATGATAGTGCGACGATACTTAATAATACTGAACCTAAAGGTTATGTGACGGTTTCCGTAGAGAAGTTTACGTTGGGGCAGGGCTACATAAAGGAACCTGTTCGTGTTCCTTTTTATGAAGGGGATAATATAGCTAAAGTTATAGTTAACCTGTTAGGAGAAGGCAATTATGACATTACAGGTTCTGTAGAAGAAAGCTTCTACTTATCAGGTATCTTTGATCCTAATCCTGGAGAAGTGAGCGTCCCAAAATACATTCTTGATGAATCTGGGCCAGTTAATGGAAGAATAGAATCCGACTGGTTAAATCAAATGGATTATACAACTATGTCAGGTTGGATGGTAGCTGTAAATAATAACTTTATTCCTCGTGGAGCTTCTGAATGGTTCCCAGAAGATGGTGATATCGTTAGATGGCAGTTTACAGTATGGGGATATGGAGCAGATTTAGGTGGGGGCTTAGAGGGAAGTAGTTTAATTACTCCAGCGAATAAAGATGAGTTAACAGCGAAAATTGCTGAAATTAATAGCTCACCAAATAAAAACGAAATTTTAGCAAATGAACGAGTAAAGTCTACTTATGACGCCGCATATGTGCAGCTTAAAAATATGGAGAGTAGTCAAACAAATGTAGATGCAGCACTTACTCATCTAAATGCTGCTTTAAATGGAGAAGGGGAAGAAATCGTTAAAGCTGATAAAACAGCTTTGCAAACAGCGGTTCAACAAGCTGAACAAACAAAAGCATCTGTGAAAGTAAGTTTAGATGGAAAAGATGTAGCCCCTACTGATTATTGGGTTACTCAAGCTGAATTAGATGCATATGCAAATGAAATTATAGAAGCACAAGAACTAATCGCAGATGAAAATGCCAGTCAAGAAGAAATAGATGCGAAAGTTTTAGCACTAAATCAAGCTACAAATGCATTTAGTAAAAAACCTGGTTTACAAACAGATATTACTAGCACAGTGAAATTTACTGTTGCACCAAAAGCTGTGATACTAAAGCTTTATAATACGAATGAGCAAGAAATAAACTTAGGCTCTGGTGTTGAAGGAACATACAATGTTTATACAGCAACTATACCAGTAGGAAGTTATCGCTACGAAGGATTTGATAGCAATCATAACAGTGTTGGCGGTGGTCAGCTAACAGTAAAAGCAGAATCAAATCAAGAATTTCAATTCCGCCAGCTTAATTTTAAAGCTAGTAATACAAGTTGGAATGTTGATAGTGATTACTCTGTAAAAGTTGGGCAAGAAATACCGAACGAGACGTCATTAAAACTAGGGAATGTAACTACACAAGGACAGACTCCAGTATTAGCTCTTGTAGGGGAAAAAATCTACTATACGTTTGAGCCAGATGCAAAGCATACACAATATGTTCCATTTAGTAATAGCACTACTGTATCACTTTCGGCCTCAGCTCAAACAATTAGTGCAGCTATTCCGTTTTCTGGGGATGTTAAGTTTACAGTCCCTGAAGATGCTGAATTATTTGTAGGGAAAAAAATCAAACACTTTATTGCATTTGAAGAAGTCCTGCCTGAAGGGGTAGCCGTGATTAACTCGGATGGTACAAAAACTTTTTCTTTCAAGTTAATAAACAATGGTGATTATAACTACCGAGTTAGCCAAGCAGGAAAACTTACAAATGTAGGTACATTTAAAGCAAATGCTCAAAATGCATCATTGGCAATTACAAAACAACAGCTCTCAGTTCAATCGCCAACAGCAATTTTAAATAAAGGAACATATCTTGAAGGTAATATTTATTTAAATATCAATGAGCAAAATCATTTGAAGTTAAACCAAGGAGATAGCTTCAATTTACTAACATTACGTAGCTGGCAAGCATTAATAGAAGGAATTAACAACTATTTCTTTGAGCCTGATTTTCATTTTGAAATCATAACAGGTGATGATGTAATTCAAATTGATCCTGGTAAGCCAGGAAGTTATTCGACAGTCAAAGCATTGAAAAATGGTACAGCTGTTGTAAAAGTGACGTATGACGCATTGAAGGTTAATGGTTCTGGATACATTAGTGATGCAAATGATGCATTCAGTGCTATTTGGCCAGAAAATGTTGGTCTCTTTGTTGTGACTGTGGGTCAAGGTGACACAGGTATTATTACAGGTATAGAAAGTAACAAAGAACGTAATCAAAAAGTTAATGAAGGTAAAAATGGTGGCGACCTTTTAAACTTACAAAACGGTGTATTTGATGCTGATATCGATAGTGTCTACTATGTTCAAGGTGAACAGGGAGCATATTACACTTTCACTCCAACTTCTGGAAGCTCAGTAAGCGTTTTACGTCCAGAAATTAATCATAGTCTAGGGACAGCATCCTATGGAAATGGTGAATTTTCAACAGAGGGTGTTCAATCTAGTGAAAATGGTTCTTTCACAATTTTATTAACTGAAGGACGTAATATAGTTAAGGTTGAAAAAGATGGAAAAGCTGAATATCACGTGATGACAGCACGTCCGCTTGATGTAACAATTGAAAACTTAACAGCTGCAAATGAAAAAATAGTACCTGGAAATAAAGTAAAAGTTACTTTAAAAGGTTTGTCTTTCCCAGCGAATAAACTTTCTGGTATTTATAACTTCCAAGGTCAGCTGAGATTTTTCGCGGGTCCTGAAAATACACTTGTTTCGGGCGATGCAAGACAATACAATATGGCAACGCAGGCAAACAGTGTTACATTTACAATTCCACAAGGACATGAAGGTGAATACAAGTTACGTGATGGACATATTCGTCTGAGTTTTTATGGAAGTCCAATAGGTGAACATCATAATATTAACCCTATAACTGGAACTAGCCCTAATCTTAATGCTTTAGCTCGAGAAGGTTACTACAGCATCTTCCCTGAAATCACAATAATCGCAGATGAACAAGCAGTGATTGATAAATCAGTATTACAAAGTGCCATTGAGAAAGCAGAACAAAACAAGGGCTCTGTAAAAATAAGTACCGATGGGAAAAATATAGACCCTGCTGATTTTTGGGTTACTCAAGCTGTACAAGATGCCTATACAAATATAATTATTTCTGCCCAACAACTAATAGCAGATAATACAGCGGAACAAGATAGTATTGATGCGAAAGTTTTAGCACTAAATCAGGCCACAGCGATATTTAATGAAGCGAAAAAAGTTGGAATAAAATCTACTGCGGATACAACAACTTTAAAGGCTTATAAAACTGTTGGTCAATACATGGTAGATAAACTACCTAACCCTAAATTTAATAATGAGTGGTGGATAATTTCATTAGCTCGCGGAGGCTATGAAGTACCTAAAGAATATTACGAAACGTATTATCAAAATGTAGTTGACCATGTTGTTGCCAAAAATGGCGTACTAGATAAACGAAAATATACAGAATACTCACGTTTAATTATTGCCCTTACTGCTATTGGTAAAGACCCAACAAATGTCGGTGGTTATAACTTAGTTGAAAAATTGTCTGATTTTGACCAAGTAATTTGGCAAGGTGTAAATGGTGCGTATTTTGGATTAATTGCTCTTAACACATGGAACTTTGAGCTACCAAAAACAGCTACAACAACGCCTGAAAAGCTTATGGAGCACATTTTAAACAAGCAATTAGCTGATGGCGGCTGGGCTTTATCAGGAACGAAGTCTGATCCAGATATGACAGCTATGGCTATACAAGCACTAGCTCCATACTATAACAACAATTCAAAAGTTAAGATAGCTGTTAATAATGCATTAGATACGTTGGCTGCTATGCAATTAGAGAATGGTGGCTATAAATCATGGGGTATGGAAAATGTTGAAAGCGCTGCTCAGGTTGTTACTGCCCTTTCGAGCATAGGCATTGATGCGAATAAAGATCCTCGCTTTAATAAAGTAATTGCTAATATTATGACTTATTACAGTCCTGAAGATGGTGGCTTTAAACACGATTTAAATGAAAAGCAAGCAAACGGCATGGCTACCGAGCAGGTTGGCTATACATTAGCAGCCTATCATCGTCTGCTAAACGGTCAAACAGCACTTTATGATACGTCCGATACCAAGGCTAATAATCCATCTAACCCAGGAGAAGGAGGGAACCCGTCTAACCCAGGAGAAGGAGAAAACCCTTCAAACCCAGGAGAAGGTGGAAATCCATCTAACCCAGGGGGAAGTATCCCAAGTGGTCATGCAACATTTTTAATTAGAATTTCTTCTTCCGAGATTCCATTAAGAACAACTACTGTTCAACTAAATACTGGAGATACAGTATTCGATGCATTAAAACGTGTGACAACTGAAAATGGTATCGATTTAAGCTATCGAGAAACACAATATGGCACATATATTGATGGTATTGCGGGTCTTTATGAATTTGACCGCGGCCCTTTAAGTGGTTGGATGTATCGTGTAAATGGTCAATTCCCTTCTTATTCTGCAGGACTCTATAAATTATCATCTGGGGATTCTGTGGAATGGCTATACACACTTGATTTAGGTAAAGATATCGGTGGATACGTTGATGGTATCGAAAGTGGAGGTAAAGATGAAGGTGAAGAAAATAAAGAATGTAAAGAGAAAGAAACAGATAAATGTAAAGAAGAAGTAAAATGTAAAGCCGATGATAAACAATGTACTGAAGAAACAGAAAAAGATAATAAAGACGATGATGCAGTGTCTGAAGAAACAAATAAAGATAGTTCATTAGCTGAGATTACTATTGAAGATGGTAGTAACAAAGCAATTATTAAATCTGAAAATATTCAAGATTATATTAAAAAGAACATTCAAAAGGTAGTTATCCAAAGCAAACAGAATTTCAAGTTAGAAGTCCCTACTTCAATCTTTAATAGCATAAAACTTGCTGAAAATGAGGAGATAACAGTCGAAGTAACAAGGGATACTAAAAACAAAAAATTCTCTGTTGCATTCGGTATTGAGTCTACTAACGGTAAAACAAAGTCCATTACTTTAGGAAAAGAATATTTGAAAGTGACACTATTAGATAACGAAATCAACTCTAATACTGTCATTTTACAGCTAGTTGATGGGGAATATAAACCTGTTCCACATAAAATAGTAAATGGTGAAATTGTTCTGTTTACAAAAACTAGTGGTACATTCGTATTAACAGAAAATACAGTAACATTTAAAGACATTGCACAGTTAGCTAACAAAGAAGAAATAGAATTTTTAGCGAGTCGTCACGTAATCCAAGGAACTACACCAGAGACGTTTGAGCCAAATAAACCAATTACGCGTGCCCAATTCGCAGTATTAATTAGCCGCGCTCTAGGTTTACAAACTATAGGTGAAAATCCATTTAATGATACAAAAGGCAAATGGTATGAGGCTGATATTCAAGCCCTATACGAGGCAGGTATTACAAAAGGATCAACTGCTTCAACATTTAAACCTGATGCGCCAATAACACGTCAACAAGCAGCTGCATTTATGGCACGTATTCTAGAATATTTAAATAGTGATGTGAAGACCGCAGAAGAGATTAATTTCAATGATGCTAGTCATATTAGCGCTGAATACTTACCTTATATTAAGCTATTAAATAGCCTTGATATAATGACAGGTAAGCTGGATGGTTCATTTGACCCTAGCTCTCCAATTACACGTGGACAAACAGCGAAAATTTTAAAACGTACGTTAAATATCTCAGGCATTATGTAAATTTCTTCACTAACCCAAATGCATTTTGTATTTGGGTTAGTACCCTTTTATCGATGGAGGTTCTCTAATGAAAAGAATATCTAAGTTTATACTGGTACTTGTTTTGTTGCTTACTATGGCAGCACCAGTCTCCGCACAGCAAGCATCAACATTGGATAGTTATAAAATAACTGGTCAGTTTTTAGTTAACAAAGCACCTAACCCCGCTTTTGGTGATGAGTGGTTTGTTATTGCACTTGCAAGGGGAGAATACAATGTTCCAAAAGGCTATTTTGAAAAATATTATGAAAACGTCGAGAAGCATGTAAAATCTGTAAAAGGAGAATTACACAACCGTAAATATACAGAATACTCACGTTTAATTATTGCACTTACTGCTATTGGAAAAGACCCTACTAATGTCGGTGGCTACAATTTAGTCGAAAAATTGAGCGACTTTGATAAAGTTGTATGGCAAGGTCCGAATGGGGCTTTTTTTGCACTAATTGCTTTAGATACGTGGAGCTTTGAGCTTTCCAAAACAGCAACAACTACACGAGAAAAACTTATCCAGCATATTTTATCAAAGCAATTGCCTGACGGCGGTTGGGATTTATCTGGTGTGAAAGCTGATCCAGATATGACAGCTATGGCTATTCAAGCGCTTTCCACTTATAAAGATAGATCAGATGTGAAGGTTTCTATTAATAAAGCACTGGATGCTTTAAAAAACTTGCAAGGAGCTAATGGTAGTTATCAAAGCTGGGGTACTACAAATTTAGAAAGTGTTGCCCAGGTAATTACAGCACTTGCTAGCTTAAATATTGATGCGAACAAAGACCAACGCTTTAATAAGCTATTTACAAGCTTTTTTACGTTTTACAATGCCCAAGATGGTGGATTTAAACATGTTTTAACTGAATCAGTAGCCAATGGTATGGCAACAGAGCAGGCCTCTTATACATTGGCAGCATATAACCGTCTGCTTTTAAGCAAAACAAAGCTATATGATACATCTGATAAAAAGCCAAATAATACGTCAACGCCAGGCAAGCCAAACCAGCCTACAGCTCCTTCGACTAAGGTAAGTTTTAAGGATATTCAATCGCATTGGGCGAAGTCTGATATTGAAGCTGCAGTAGACAAAGGCTTATTAAAAGGTTATGAAGACAATACATTCAAACCAGATAACAATTTAACTCGTGTACAAGCGGTATCAATTTTAGTACGCGCTCTTCATCTGACAAGTTCCGGAAATGCACCATTCACGGACATAAACTCATATAATACTGAAACAAAACAAGAAATTGCTGCTGCTTACGAGGCAAATTTATTAATAGTTAAGTCAAATAAATTTCTACCTGCCTCACCAATTACTCGTGAGGAATTAGCAATAATTCTAGCAAATGCTTATACACATAAAACAGGAAATCCGTATGTATCCAATGTAATGGCACCTTTAAATGATATTGCGAAGTTATCAAAGGAATCGCAACAAGCAATTACATTCTTATATGATTTTGGAATTGCGCAAGGCTCCAATGGTGCGTATAATCCAAAAAACTTTATAACTCGCGCCCATGCGTCTAAAATGTATGTCAATTTCTTAAAGGTTGTCGAAGAGTAATATGAAAATAAAATTACCCTTATTACTATTATTATTGCTCACTTTCTTTTTAACCGCATGTAATATTCAAACGGTAGAGAAATTTGAACAAATGCAAGAGCAGGAACGGAGTGTTGAACCCCATTCTAATACTGAACAACAAGAAGTATTAGATGAAACACCTTCAGCTGACGAAGAGAAACAAGCTGAAATGAAGTCAGGAATTGATGAGAACTCCAAAAATGAGAAAAAGCAGGACAAGTCTAAGGAAGAAGTACAGCAAGACAACCAAGAAGTAGTGGAACAACCAAAAAAGGAAGCTGAGAAAAAGCAAGAAGTCACTACAACTCCAAATACAAGAACTGAACAAGCAGCTACTAATAAAACGGACGATAAAGAAAAAACAAACACAGTTACACCGCCAAATGAAGTTCAACAACAACCAGTTTCACAAAAACGCACTGTAACTATTGCGATTCGCGTTGATACATTACTAAAGCATTGGGATATGTTAGATGCTAATCTCCAAAGTGAGAAATACGTACCTAAGAATGGAATTATTTTGAAGCCAACAACATACGAGCTGCTTTCAGAAAAGGATACTGTTTGGGATGTATTACAGCGTGCAACGAAGGAATATAAAATTCAGATGGAGTTCCAAGGAGCAAACGAAAATATTTATAATAGTGTCTATGTAGAGGGGATTAATCATTTATATGAATTTAGTGCGGGAGAATTAAGTGGTTGGATGTATAAAGTAAACGGAGTTTATCCTAATTATGGCTGCAGTCAGTACGTATTAAAGGATGGCGATGTAATTGAATGGCACTACACGGTTGATTTAGGACGCGATTTAGGAAATCGTTGGGATGGTAACTAATGAAGACATTTGAGACATATCATCCTATTGTTCTTTTTTCTTTTTTTGCCGCTACTATTGGCTTATCCATGTTTTTTATGCATCCAGTCTATTTAGCTATTACAATTTTCTTTGCGATAAGCTTAAATTTAGCTTTGCACAGGCAGCTTTTTTTTAAGGATTGGAAAATATATGTACCTTTGTTTTTCATAATGGCGATTATTAACCCTCTGATCAGCCATAATGGTCAACTTGTATTACTTTATATAAATGGCAATCCACTTACGTTAGAGGCAATCACATATGGTATCGCAATATCTACAATGATTGTTTCTATTATGCTGTGGTTTAGCTGTTATAATACCCTAATGACGTCAGATAAGTTTATTTATTTATTTGGAAAAGTGTCTCCAGTAATCTCATTAACATTGTCGATTTCATTGCGATTAGTGCCACGTTTTAGGCGGCAATTAAAGCAAATTGTCCTAGCGCAAAAAGTAATCGGAATGGATTATACGGCAGGCTCTCTATGGCATCGCATCAAATGTATAATTCGTATTTTATCTATTTTAATTACTTGGGCGTTAGAAAATGCTATTGATACTGCTGATTCAATGAAAGCTCGTGGCTATGGTGTGACTAAGCGGACTGCGTTTTCTATTTTTATTTTTGAACGTAGAGATGGCTATGTTTTGGCAATAATTATATTGCTCTTTAGTTGTAATATAGTGGCGAGTTTCATAGGTACAACAACATTTTATTTTTATCCAACTTTCGGAATAGTTAAATGGGATACTACAAGTATCTTGTTTTATATGAGCTATTGCATTCTACTCGCTATTCCATTAGCAATCGAAATAAGGGGGGCCTTAAAGTGGCGATCGTTAAAATCGACAATGTAAGTTTTACTTACCCTAATGAAGCAAATCCTATATTAAAAAATATTAACTTAAATATTCAGCAAGGTGAATTTATCGTGCTAATAGGACAATCAGGTTGTGGAAAAAGTACTTTGCTCCGCCATTTTAAACGCGATTTGCGACCGCATGGTTCAATGACAGGTAATATTTTTTATAAAGATTGTGACTTAGAACAGTTAACTGCTGAAGTGGCTGCAGCGGATATAGGCTATGTATTTCAAAATCCTGATAACCAGATTGTTACTGATAAAGTTTGGCATGAGCTTGCCTTTGGACTTGAAAGCTTAGGTGTCGATACCTCAACAATTCGCAGGAAAGTAGCTGAAATGGCAAACTTCTTTGGTATTCAAAAATGGTTCCATCATAAAACGACTGAGCTTTCAGGCGGCCAAAAGCAACTTTTAAATTTAGCATCCATAATGGTTATGCAGCCGAAGCTACTACTGTTAGATGAACCCACATCGCAACTAGATCCAATAGCTGCATTGGAGTTTATCCAAACACTGCATCGTTTAAATAGAGAATTAGGTATTACAATTATATTAATTGAGCATCGTCTAGAAGAAGTGTTACCCCTTGCGGATCGAGTATTTATTATGGATGAAGGAAGTATATTGTTTGACGGTCCACCTAAGGAAATTTTAAATTCTCTCCCAGAGAAACACGCCATGATAACGGCATTACCAGCGGCTACTAAAATTTTTCACTTATTGAATGGTTCAGGGCATATTCCACTTACTATTCGCGAGGGCCAACGTTGGCTTCAGAGCCAGCAATACACTTCTGCTCAGTTGCTTACTATTCCGACAAAATCGCAACATAAAACAGAGATTGTTTTAGAGGCAAACGACGTTGCGTTTCGTTATGAAAAGAAAGATCTTGATATTGTTCATCATTTTAATTTACAAGTGAGGGAAGGAGAATTTTTAACTATAATAGGAGGGAATGGAACAGGGAAATCTACAGTTCTTTCTATTTTATCTGGACTACAAAAGCCTTATCATGGCAAAGTGATGTTATTAAATAAAGCTTTGAAAAAATATAGTAATCATCAATTGTATCACCAATATTTGACTTTACTACCCCAAGATCCAAAAACACTATTTGTACAAAAAACTGTACAACAAGAGTTAGATGATATGGTGCGTTTACATAAGGTTACAGATAAAAAAGTTCAGGAAACTATCCAATTGTTTCGATTAACTCATTTATTAAATCGACATCCATATGATTTAAGTGGGGGAGAACAGCAAAAACTAGCTCTCGCAAAACTTTTGTTAATAGAACCTAAAATTCTGTTGCTAGATGAGCCGACAAAGGGGCTGGATGCACATGCAAAAGAAGAACTCGCAGATTTATTAAAAGGTTTACAAGCTAAAGGTATGACAATTATTATGGTGACGCATGATATTGAATTTTCTGCACAACACAGCAATAGATGCGCTCTATTTTTTGACGGTAGTATTGTATCTGAGGGTGAACCGCGCGCGTTTTACAGTGGAAATAATTTTTATACGACTGCTGCTCATCGAATATCAAGAGATTTATTGAGCAATGCCATTACATGTGAGGATGTAGTAACTCTATGCAAAAAAACATACGTATAATTATTTCATTCATTGTTATTTTTATTTTAATTCCAATAACATTACTTGCTGGTATTACGGTAATGGCTGACCGAAAATATTATTTTATTTCGTTGGTTATTATGATTTTGGCGTGTATTCCATTTTTTCTATCTTTTGAACGTAGAAAGCCTCAGCCGCGTGAAATTTTAATCATTGCAGTAATGTCTGCTATATCTGTGGCAGGACGTGCCTTATTTATAGTTACCCCTGGCTTTAAACCTGTTGCAGCTATTACAGCTATTACTGGTTTTTCACTCGGAGCAGAAGCGGGTTTTTTAACAGGGGCTATTTCTGCACTAGTATCGAATATGTTTTTTGGACAAGGTCCTTGGACACCGTTCCAAATGTTTATGTGGGGAATGATTGGGTTTATTGCGGGCTTGTTAGGTAAAACAGGCGTAATGCATAAAAAAATCCCTCTTATTATATTTGGTATTTCAGCGGGTGTATTTTTTTCGTTTGGAATGGATATTTGGGGGACTGTATCCATATATGGTGTTTTCAGCTGGGAGGCTTACTCACTGGCATTAACTTCAGCAGTTCCATTTACAATAATTTATGCTATTTCTAATGTGATTTTTCTACTTTTATTAACTAAACCGATTACCGAAAAACTAGAGCGGATAAAAAATAAATATGGAATATTACAATAGACTTCTATTTCTCTTTTTTACTAGCTGTCCCTTAAGTAAAAATCCACTTAGCTTTCCATATACGTAGGAGGCTAAGTGGATTTTTTAGTTTATTAATCGCTCCACCCTTTACAAACATCAATCCATTGCTGGTAAGGTGTATATGCTTCTAGTTCCTGAATGGTAAGTTCAATTGCAGAATTGCTGCTACCACAGGCAGGGAATACCGTTGCGAAACGTTTGAGCGACTCATCTAAGTAAATAGCAACCCCTTCATTGATACCGAACGGGCAAACTCCTCCGATATCATGACCAATCCGTTCATTGACTTCTTCCTTAGCCAGCATTTTAGCTTTCGTTCCAAATACGACCTTATATTTTGCATTGTCAATTTTAGCATCGCCCGCAGCTACAATTAAAATAGCGCCGTCATTCACTAGAAAAGATAATGTTTTAGCGATACGCTCTGGTTCGCAGCCAAGTGCCTGTGCTGCCATTTCAACGGTTGCAGAGCTTTCACTCAATTCCTGTATTTTATGCTGTAAATTCCATTGTGCGAAATGTTCGCGTACTTTTTCAATTGCCATATGTAAAACCTCCTTGCAGTCTTCGTCTATTTTAACATAATTTTCAGAATTTAAGGCATCTAATTGCTAATATGAGAAAAGATAGAAAATTTGAAATTAAAATTCGAGAATATCTGATAAAATATAATATAAGGAAAAAAAGGAGGTATTTACATGGATTATCAACCTATTAGTTTAAGTGCAAAGTTATCAAAGTTTACTGAGCAGTGGTCTCCTAAAGTCATTGCTGAAATGAATGACTATCAGTTTAAGCTAGTCAAAATTCAAGGGGATTTTGTATGGCATCAACATCAAGAGACAGATGAAGTATTTATCGTACTGGATGGAGAGATGGTAATCGCATTTCGAGATGGTGAGGTCAAACTAGCTAAAGGAGAAATGTACGTCATACCAAAGGGCGTAGAGCATAAGCCTTTTGCTGAGAAGGAATGCCAAATAATGCTAGTGGAGCCTAGAGGCGTTGTCAATACAGGAGATACAAATAGCGAAATGACTGCTGAAAATGATGTTTGGATTTAAAGTGAAAAAACTTCGCTAACGGCTAAAGTGTATCGCCGATAAAGCGTCGGGAATCGCCGCTAGCTCGGAGCAAAACGCCGATAAAGCGTCGGGAATCGCCGCTAGCTCGGAATAAAACGCCGATAAACCCCCGGGAATCGCCGCTAGCTCGGAGTAAACCGCCGATAAAGCGTCGGGAATCGCCGCTAGCTCGGAGTAAACCGCCGATAAACCCTCGGGAATCGCCGCTAGCTCGGAGCAAAACGCCGATAAAGCGTCGGGAATCGCCGCTAGCTCGGAATAAAACGCCGATAAAGCGTCGGGAATCGCCGCTAGCTCGGAGTAAACCGCCGATAAAGCGTCGGGAATCGCCGCTAGCTCGGAGTAAACCGCCGATAAAGCGTCGGGAATCGCCGCTAGCTCGGAGCAAACCGCCGATAAAGCGTCGGGAATCGCCGCTAGCTCGGAATAAAACGCCGATAAAGCGTCGGGAATCGCCGCTAGCCAGGAGTAATCGCCGATACCCGTGGTCAAATCGCCACAAAAATTGGGCAAATCACCACTATAAGAACATATCAACCTCCATTGGAGTGAACGTATCGTATGGATAAAAATTTTAAAATTAGAAAAGCAGTCGCATCAGATGCAAAAGGAATAGCGAAAGTACATGTCGACAGTTGGAGAACAACATATGCTAACATCGTTCCCGATGAATACTTAACAAATTTATCGTACGAAAATCGAGAACAGAATTGGATAAAAAATATTTCAAATGATGCTGTATTTGTAGCGGAAAATAACGTAGGGCAAATTATTGGTTTTTCTTCGGGCGGTAAAGAAAGAAGCGGTAACTATATTGATTTCGAGGGTGAATTATATGCCATTTATCTTTTAAAAGAATTTCAAGGACAAGGTGTTGGGAGAGCACTTGTTACAGCAATCGTTGAAGAATTGAAAGGGCTGGGATTGCGTTCTATGCTTGTGCTTGTCTTGAAAGATAATCCTTCCCGTCATTTTTATGAAACACTTGGAGGGAAGATGATAGATACTGTTGAAATTCAGATTGCTGGCAAAAAACTCGCGGAACTCGTTTATGGTTGGGAAGATATTCGGAATATATTTTAATTCCCCATAAGAAATAATAAAATTATATGAAAAATATGGTAAAATATAAGTTTGGGAAGGTTGTATTTTATTGATAAAATTACCAAAAATAATTGCTGTATTTATACTAATATGCACAATTCTAACGCTTGCTTCCTGTACACAAACAGAGGAATCTCATAAAAAAGAAGATGTTGAAAGTATCGTTACATCTTTTGAACACCCTCAATCAAAGCAAAAGTATAAAATAATCAATGCCTTTAAACTTTATGACAACTATCAAGATAAGGTTGAAAGTAACCCAAACCAATCAAAACGAGAAATTTATCAAGATGAGGTTATTGAACCTATCTATAGTGATTGTTTTGACAAGGGCGAATATCTTCATATGGCACATTATGCACTAAACGTAGCGCCCGACCAATTAACAGAAAATCAATTATTGAGTAAAAAAATTGATAGGGAAGAAACAGAAAAGCTTATAAAAGAAGCTCTTTTCAAATCTTCATCTCTTATTCCATCCGAAAAAGAAATGACTGTATGTGTTTTTCCTGCCACTAATGTAAACGCTTATATGGTAACGGTGGGGGCGGGGAAGATCACAGTGCTATACAATAAAGATTATACAGAAGAGGATATAAGAATTGGCATATCTCACGAATATCATCATAGTATTTGGGCTGAGAAGTATGTGAAAAAAGGTATGCAATTCACGGTTTTGGATAACATGGTTTTGGAAGGGAAAGCAGTTATGTTTAGTAATTTAGTTTATCCTGATTATCCTAATGATTATGATAATATATTGTACTCTGCATACGACAAAGCTAACTGGTCAAAAGTTGTAGGAGATTTAAATAGTACTAACTTAAAGCGGTCACAAGAAATTAATTTTGGAGGGGATGACCTACCATATTCATATGGTTACAGTGAGGGCTATAAAATGGTTAAATCCTATCTTAAATTACACCCGAATGTAACGCCAGAGGAATGGACCGCCCTAACCGCAAAAGAAATTTTTGAAAAGGGCAATTACATCGAACATTATCAATGAGGGATGGAAGATGGAGAAAATACCTATAATAATTGCATTATTTAACCTACGATATATAACTATTAATTGTATTTATGGACTTTAATCGTCTAATCAGTAAATATATTGAGGGAGTGTCATACTTGAGGAATACAAGACTTTTCTTATTTACTGCAATTGTCGTTTTTTCATTATTTCCATGTCATGTAATGGCAACAAGTTGGGCATATCCTTTCGTTGTTTGGGACGATTATATTTATGTCATTAGTGATGAATATGTAGAAAAGATTAATAAGGAAATTGGAGAAGTCACGAAGTATTCAGATATGGAACAATATGAAGGCAACTTTTCAAATGTCTATCCAAAAGGGACGAAATATTATTCAATTGATGGGATAGATACAGACACTGCAATTGCAATCCACATAGGAAATGGTCTTTATATAAAAGCAATTAGAGAAGGCGAGTATACTTACCAAAAAAGTAACATCTACTATATCTATAGAGGTTTGGGAGCATTTGCGGTTTTAATTGTCGGATTTATTATCTTTATTCAAACTAGAAAAAATCATGCACAATAGGGGTACTCTTTAAAACTATGAGGAGGTATTACTTATGAAATATATGAAAGGCTTATATGTAACGCTTGCACTAATGATGCTAGTTATTTTGGTAAGCACAACAATATTTGATGATAAATATTCAGGGATATCGATGTTCATTTGTTTAGGCTTATTTTTAATTGGATCAACGTTTTTTATTAATGCCAAACAATTAAAAGAGAGAAAATAAATTGAGTTATGAAATTGTAACATTACCAGCCTATCGGACAGTAGGATTAAAATGGGAGGGGACATTTTCTGAAATTGTGCCGAATTTAAAAAACGTCATTCAACAAGTTAAAGACTGTGCTGATGAGGTAGGGAATAAGATCAACCCTCATGTTCTATTAGGTTTATCTTATCATGTGATTGAGAATGGATTCGTACATTACTCGGTGTATCAAGTGAGTGAAGAGCAGGAAATTCCTGCTGGCATGATTGAACTACGGGTTCCTGAATGGACGTATGTGAAGACGACACATTGCAAAGGGGAAGATGTTCAAAAAACCTATACGGATTTACATCAATGGTTATTCGATAGTGACTATACCGCATACAAAGAAGCTGGAGTAGTTTACTATGATCTTAACATGCCGATTAAGCATGAACATTATCCAGTTGACCATGACCCGAATCATCCGCATTTTGATATTTATATACCAATTGTAAAAAAATAATGGGCGCAATTCTCGAATACATAATTGTGCTCTTTCTTTATGTATTGAGCAAAATAATTAAACTATAGTTCACATTGTTCATGTTTATAATTACATAAAAGATGAGGTGTATAAAAATGTATAAATATAAGTATGTAGAAGCAAAGGTTGCTAGTTTATTAACAATGGAGAGTCATAGAGAATTAATCGATAAATATAGTAAAGAAGGCTGGAGATTTGTTGCTGCTATTCCTAAAAGTAGCGGGTCATATGGTCAGATTAAAGCAAATGATTTAGTTTTTGAAAAATATGAAGAAGAAGAATAGATTTCTTTTCTAGGAATTAATAATGTAGGTATACTCCAAAAAGGTTTTTTATGAAAAAAATGGTATAATTAAAAAGCCTAAAAATGCACGCATACTATTTTAGGTAATCGTTGTTAGAGGAGGCGTTCATTATGACAAATACAAGATTTTATATTCTTAATGGCAACAAGGGGATAACGACTCATTAACTGGCGTTTCCCCGTATTTTGAAAGGGGAAAATAATGATGAATGAAAATGTAAAAATTGTAGAATTAAATGCAGAAAACTGGTACGAATGTTGCACGTTAGAGATTTCTATGGAGCAACAAAAATACATTGAACCGAATGCCATATCAATAGCTCAATCAAAGTTTGAGCCCTCTTTAAAGCCATATGCTATTTACTTTGAAGAAAAAGTGGTCGGTTTTTTAATGTACAATTCTGTTCAAGAAGAACTTGATGGTTATTGGATATATAGAATTATGGTGGATAAGGACTTCCAAGGCAAAGGTATAGGTAAAGCTGCAACTAAGTTAATGATTTCAAAGATGGCTACATTACCGAACTTCAAACACATTGTTGTTGGTTATCATCCTGAAAATGTGGGAGCACATAAGCTATACGCGAGTCTAGGCTTTATCGATGAAGGTCATCGGTTCGGTAAGGAAATGGCTGTAGTTAAACATATTACAGTGTAACAAGTTGTAAATATTTGCGACAAGAAAGGACCAATTATCGGTCCTTTCTTATTGTCCTGACGAAGGGCTAAAAGATATAAAGAATGGAGTGAACAATGATAGATTTAGATTATTATTTACCGAATACATTTCCAGGGCTAACGTTGGTGCCTAGTCTTTATCATCAATGGCATATAGGTATGCACTTTGAACTAGGAGCGGGGATGTATCAATTTAAAGACGATGGTCGTCTCCATCTGGAGATGTTCGACTACGTATATAGTCAGGCGATGGCTATTTTCAACGAACTTTTCTCTGATTCAGATGAGATGTTTCTTGTTACGAATGTTTATCAGCACAAGTCTTTCGAATCGAAGCAAATGAATGTTTATCAACAATATATAAAAAATAAAGATTTAAAACTCAGTTTGAGGCAAGAAACATTGCCAAATGTATTTGATGATGAGGAAGCGGATAATTATTTTATTTCCAGATTTTCCTTAAAGTGCTGTAAACAAGACATTAAATATCCATTACTTATTAAAGCAGCGTGTAACGAAGATTTCCCGCTAAAACCAAAGTTTCGATCGGCTGCGAGCTATCCAGATGTGTTTTTTATAAACATCACTAAAAATGTTATCTTTTTTATTTATGATGATAGAGGCTGTGAAGTTATTGCAACAAATAAGAAAACGATATTTCCCGTATATGAAAAATACAGTGATTGGCTCGCTGAGTATTCACGAGATAAGATGGTCAACTGTTTTACAATAAGAAATAAGAGGTGAAAAAGTGGATTATTTCGTAATAAAAGATGTGAAAGATTTTTTACATAAGAATCTTATTCTTTCTAAACGATTAACTAATAATGATGCGAAACGATTGAACCTTACTAATACCTATTTAGAAGATGAAGAAGAAAATTTCCTTCCAAAACAATGGTTTTGCAGTTTGGCTATAGCGCAATGGGAAGATGTTGAAATATTTGTACAAGGAGATAATGATAAGCCTTGTACAAAATTTATTGACTTAGCGGAACGAATATTCGATCAACTTCATCAACATGTTAGCAGTGCTTTCATGTATTTAAAAAATTTCTTTCCTGCTCTAGAAGTGGATGATTTCTATTTATCCACCATAACATTTGGCAAGATCATTAATTTTGATGATCGATTTTTCACAGGTTTTAGTATAGCTTTTTATAGTGAGTATCCGAAAGAATATCAGTATAAAGTAAAATTCAAAGAAGATGGTTGGCCTATTGGTTTTGAAGGTGGTCCATTTTAATGGAGGGGGATGACATGGCTGTAGATAATAAATGTTTTACCGATAGGCTCCTTAGCTATGAAAATGCCTTGATATATTATATCGGGGCATTTTCCTTAAGCGTTGCTTCCTTTCCCCTTTCTCGATGACTTCAAGACGACCCCAATGAAAAAGAAAAACAAATATACATCAATATACGTATCGTAGTTTCCGCGAACTTCGTTTAAATACCCCATTACAATGAATAATTTTAATAACAACAAAATGATTCCCATAAATAAAAATATATTTGCTAATAAATTTTTATTCAAATTTTCCGCACCTCACTTTTCTCCACACCAACTTTTACCTTAATTTTAATACATTCATTTCATTTATTAAATAAATTATGGAAATACAATATGAAAAATGAGCCTTAAAAATGCGTTTTTTATTTTTTAAGGATAATTTTTTTTGAAGAAAAATGATGTTAGTAAATACGCAAAGATGGGTATCTCTAGAAAGGGAGTCGTTTGACAAAAGTAACAACCTGTTGTTAAAATCAAGTTGTTACTTTTGGTAGCTGAGTAAAAAAATTAAAATAAAGGGTTTCTTAGGAAGATACTGAAACTCTAAGTTTTCAAACTAGGGGGAAGAAAAAAGATGAAATTGAAATCGGTAGGACTCACTTTAGGATTAGCCACTATGCTACTTTTAACGGGGTGTGGTGATGGAGATAGTAAAAAAGACGAGGGCAATGCAACAGGCAATGCGCCAAGCATAGGGGAGCAAGTAGATTATAAGATTATTGGAATTGAACCAGGAGCTGGGTTGACTGATCTTGCGGAAAAAACTTTAGAGAAATATGATAACTTAAAAGGATGGGAACTTGAACAAAGTTCAACACCTGGGATGTTAGGTTCTTTAGAGCAGGCTATTCGCAATGAAGATCCAATTATTATTACTGGATGGACACCACATTGGATGTTTTCATCTTATGATTTGAAATTTTTAGAAGATCCTCAAGGGACATTAGGTGGAGAGGAAAACATTAATACACTTGCACGTAAAGACTTGGAAAAAGATTTACCTGATGCGTATAAAATCCTCGACAATTTCTATTGGGAACCAGAAGATATGGAAGCTGTAATGTTTGAAGCACAAACGAGTTCATTTGAAGAAGCAGCAGACAAATGGATAGAAGAAAACCAAGACAAGGTAAAAGATTGGACAAAAGATGCGAAAAAAGTAGATGGAACAGAAATTGAATTAGCTTCTACGCCATGGGATTCAGAAAGAGCTTCAAGTAGTGTACTACAGGCAGTATTTGAAGAACTAGGATACACTGTCACAATTACACCCGTAGATCCTGCCATTATGTTTCAAGCAATCGCTACAGGGGTAGCTGATGCAACAGTAGCTGCTTGGTTACCAACAACACATAGCTCATTTTATGAAAAATATAAGGATGACCTAGATGATTTAGGTGAGAACTTAAAAGGGACAAAAAATGGATTTGTAGTACCTGAATATATGGATATAGACTCCATAGAGGATTTACAGCCTAAAAAGTAATTAATTTTTACACAGAAAATGCCTCGTTGTCTATTTGATCGAGGCATTTTCACTTTTAAGGTTACTTAAATATTTGTTTATTTTAAAAGTATTTTTTGTTACATCTACTATATTGACAGATACCTATTTCACATATAGTATTAATAGTCCTGTCAACTATATGTTGACGTAAAGGGAACTTTAAAAAGTTCATTCTTAGAAAAAAGGGTGGATATTATGAATAAAGAAGTATTAATGGAAAGTGCGCGCAAGATGAAGGCAAATGCTTACGTACCTTATTCCAAATTCCCAGTTGGAGTAGCACTATTGCTAAAAGATGATACTGTAATTAATGGAGTAAATGTAGAAAATGTTTCTCTAGGTGCAACTAACTGTGCAGAGAGAACCGCTATTTTTACGGCAGTAGCAAATGGTTATCAAAAAGGTGATTTCAAGGCTATTGCTGTAGCAGGTGATACGGTTGATTTTCTTCCGCCCTGCAGCATTTGCAGACAAGTTTTAGCAGAGTTTTGTTTACCTGACATGCCTGTATATTTAACAAACGAAAATAAAGATATTTTAGAATTGACTTTAAAGGAATTACTACCATACGCATTTACAGATTTAGAAATGTAAAAATAGAAATACACTGACCAATTTCCTGAGACAGGAGATTGGTTTTTTATTGAGAGAAGCTTAGAGTTAATGGTATTTATAGATCTATTTTAAAATTTTTACTCTACATATTCATTTATCGGATTACCTTTATCTCGCTTTGTAATAAAAAGAATAGCGGGTATTATCAAACAAGAAACAATTAGTAAAACGAAGGAAATAGCATTTTTATTTGCATCATTTACCCCAGAAGCAAACATAACACCATATAAACTAGATGCAAGAATATTTCCTATAAATCTGGAGGTCTGTAGTAAACCTGAAGAAATGCCACTTTGTTCTTTTGAAACAATCGAATAGAGAGAATTTTGTGTACCAATTGATAATGCACCATTACTTATCCCTATAATTGATAACACGGTGAACACCCATAGTAAATCTGAAGTGTGATTAAAGGCAAATAATAATCCAACACCTAAAATTCCTACAATTGCTCCAAACATTAATGGAATTCTAAATCCTACTTTCTCAATCCACCGCGTTGCAATAGGTGTCATCATCATGGCAAACAATGAAATAGAGAGCAACATGATTCCTGCTGATTTGGAGTCAAGCATAATCACATTTTGTAAGTAAGTAGGCATAGATAAAATTAAAGAGAAAAAGACCAGTGTTACTAGTATAAACTGAATATAAACTAATGATATTTTTGGGTTTTTTGCTAAAAACACCACATTTAAAAATGGTTCTTTTTTCTTTTTTTCGTAGTAGTAAAACAAAAGTGAAGTTAAAATCGATAAGACTAACATTCCTACATTAAAACTATTTTCTAATGATTGGAAAAACATCATCCAGCATGACAGTAATGTGCCAAATAAGATTATGCCAAGTAAATCCCATTTGAAAGGTTGACTGGCCATTTTACTATCTTTTGGTATACAAACTAAAGCGAATATTGCTGAAGTTATGATAATAGGGAAATTAACATAAAAAATAACCGACCAACCAGCATACTGAATTAATAATCCACTAATTGTTGGACCGAGTGCTGCTGAAGTAGTGGAACATACAGCTAAAGTTGCGATTACTCTATTTTGATTTTTATCAATATATGAACGGACAATCCCTATTCCAGCGGGAAAAAGAGCTGAGGTTCCAATGGCTTGGATGGTTCTCATTCCTATTAGAAACATGAGATTAGGGGACAATGGTGCTAATAAGGAAGAAATAGAAACTAGGATTAATCCTGATAGATAGATTTTTTTCCTACCATAATGATCACTAAATTTTCCGGCAAGAGGTAAAAAGATGGCACTTATAATAAAGTAGGAAGATATTAATAAAGAAATATCATGTGCTGTAAGTTGAAATTCATGTTGGATGGCTGGCAAAGCTACCGTAATCATAGTTGTATTTAATGGGTTTAAAACGACTCCTAACACTATAGCAGCAACTAATAATTTGGGGTATTTAACCAAATTATCGTTGTTTCTTACTGACATTATTATTCCTTCTTTCTAACGTTTGAAATTTCCAATAGTACGCATAAATTATATCAAAGTTTTAAATTGCTCGCCTGCTCGATTTCCTTTAGTAGGTTGAAATAAAATTGGAATTGCTGATAGACTTGGTAAATAAGCATGAAAATTATCCTTAAAAAAATTGGACGTTCCGAAATGAAATTAAAAAAAAGCATATGTTAGCGAGGTATAAATACGTGATGAAAATAATACCCCCTAAGCCTTTTTTCTATAAAGGTGGAGACAAGGCTGTTTTACTATTACACTCTTTTACAAGTAATACGATTGATATGAAAAAGTTAGGGAAGTTTTTACAGAAGCACAATTATACTTGCTACGCACCATTGTACAAAGGACATGGTTTAACAGCAGAAAAACTGCTCACTTTTAGACCGACTGATTGGTGGCAAGATGTACTAGATGGTTACCAATTTTTGAAGAATGAGGGCTATGAAAAAATAGCTGTAGTTGGTCTTTCGCTTGGTGGTGTATTTGCATTAAAAGTAGCTCAACAGTTATCCGTAACTGGTGTTGTGACAATGTCTGTACCCATACATAGAGAAGCAACTTTTCTACAACAGCGTGTTTTTCATTATGCAAAAGGATATAAACAGCTCGAAGGAAAAAATGAAGACGCAATAAATATAGAAATAACACGTCTACAACAGATGCCTATCAACTCATTAGTTGAATTCCAGCACCTCATTCAAAGAACGATTGAACAATTAGCACTTATTACCTCACCAATTAGTATTTTATATGGTGTATTAGATGATGCGTTATATAAAGACAGTGCAGAGGTAATTTTTCAAAACGTTGCGACACCGCATAAAACGATGAAAGGGTATCCGAACTCTAAGCATTTAATGACATTAGGCACTGACCAAAACGACGTGAACGAAGATATTCTGACATTTTTAAATGATTTACTTTGGTAATTTTTAATCAATAGAAATACGTAAAAATAAAAATACAGTGGGAAATCAATACTTCCCACTGTATAGGGCGATATTTATTGTTTCAAAAATGTAAGTGATTTAATTTCGCCAATGAAGGTTGAGGCTAATAGTAATGCACCACCGAGCATTTGAAGCATTGTCATTTGCTCTTGCAGTACTAAAGCCGAAATCAAGATAGCTACAAATGGATCAACATAGCTTAACATCGCAATACTTTGCCCTTTAAGTTTCTCCATACCAGAAAAGAATAACCAAAATCCAATACCCGTATTAAAGATCCCTAAAATAAAAATAAAGGGAATGGAAGCACTCGATACGTTAAACATGCCAAAGCCAGAAGTTAAGAAAACATAGGGCATAAGAAGAATAGCAGTTGTACCGAGCTGAATAATTGTCAGCTCCAGTTTCTCCATCCCTTTAATAAATTTATTTAATAGCAATAAAGCAGCGTAAAAAGCAGCGGCAACTAATCCATAAAAAAGTCCGAGGAGATCCTCCGTTTTAGATGCACTCAGACCTTCCCCTACAATTAAAACTAACCCCAAAATCGCCACCATAATACAAACTACTTTTTTCAGTGACAATTGTTCTTTCAGTATAATTGGAGAAAGAATCATCACAAACACTGGTGCAAAATAGTAGCCAAGTGTTGCGTTGGCAATGGTCGTATGGTCATAGGATTGGTAGAGAAAAATCCAATTTCCCCCTAATGCAATACTGGAAAATAATAAAATGGATGCATTGGATTTCATTAAATGCCATGATATTTTTTTCTTCATCATAAAGAAAAGTACGGTTAAAAATAAACATCCTATAAGACTGCTTAGTAAAGCTCTTTCGCTCGAAGAAAGATCAATTTTTCGTACAACTAAACCGATTGTACCGAAAATGATCATGGATAAAATAAACTGAATTTTAGATTGCATCGTTTACTCCTTCGAATCTGCGAAACAGCTTATATCTCGCAGATTCTTAATCTGTTTTGTATATAAGCTTGTTCAGTGCTGCCTGAGCAGCTGGAGTAAACGGTGGTGGTGAAGTTGAAAATGGCTTCCAAATGCAAACATTTGTTTTGGATAATGGCATAAAAAATTCCTCCTGTTTCACTTAAAATTTTATTCTTTATTTATTATACTAAATATAGGTAAGGGAATATTTATAATATTTCGATTTTTACGTAATGTATTTTAGTTGCTGAGGGAAAAAAGCAATTGTACATAAAATAAAAAGTATCAGGGGGATTGGCATGGTTACGATTAAAACTGTTGAGAAAAGTGAATTGGATTTTTTGACGGATATGCTTTATGAATCTATCCATATTCTTGAGAACAAACCTAAAAAAGAGGATTTAATCAACTCAAGTCCTATTAAAAAATATCATGAAAGCTGGGGGCGAAAAGGAGATACAGCATTCATTGCAGTAAATACGAATCTCCAACCTGTTGGCGCTGTTTGGTATCGCTTGTTTAACGAGAGTAATAAAGGATATGGCTATGTAGATAATCATACGCCTGAATTAGGAATAGCATTGACTCCAGAAGTTAGGGGAAAAGGAATAGGAACTTTGCTGATGAAGGCAATCATTCAGCAAGCAATTAATGATGGTTATAAATCCATTTCTTTAAGTGTAGACCTTGAAAATAGACAGGCGGTACATATTTATAAAAAATTAGGTTTTGAGGATTATGAATTATTAGGAACGTCTATGACAATGGTTTATAGAGTTAAGGGAGTTTAGATGAATATTTATTGTAAGAGCGCATTACATCAAACCAAAGTCGCTGTCACGACAATTGTTCAAATGATAGATAGGTTAGCAGTACAAGACTTGCAAAAAAGGCCTACAGAGAATAAGTATTCTATTGGTGAGTTATTAACACATATTGCTTTAATTTGTGAAGCGGATTCTCTTATTTCAGACGGATCTTCCAAAGCCAAGATGGATGAATATTATACGAATGTCTCCTATAACAGTCTGGATGAATTAAAACACGGGTTGATAAAAAATTATAAGATTTTAGAAGAAAAATACGAGAGGTTTACTGAGGAAGAACTGCTAGAGGAAGTGACTTCTTATTGGGGTGTTACTTATTCACGCTATGAATGGTTGATAGAAATCGTTGCTCACCTTTACCATCACAGAGGACAACTACATGCCATGCTTGTACATTGTTATGGAATCGATTTACAGGTTACGTTATTTGAATAGTAAAAGCGGAGGGGTGAAAATGAAATATATTGGTATAAATAAGAAAACAAAACGTTTATTTTTTGGGTTTATTTTGTTTTTAGTTTTGGCATTCATAAGTTTGAATTTGGCAGACTATGCTAAATCGAACTATAGAGATGCTCGTAATCACTTTATCAATGAGTTTAATGGAAAAAACCTTAGCGACAAGGATATTATAAATATCGAGCAGACGCTTCAAGCGATGAATGAACAATTTCATACGTCAGAAAGCATTGCAATTTACGACAAAAGAGACGGCATTGAGAATGTTCAATATTTAAATTTAGATTTTAAAGAAGCGAAACATGTGTTTCCTTTCAATGCGGATAATAAATCGAATTTGCTAACTACATCATTTTATAGCATTGAAGGATTTAAAGCAGGAAATTATTATATTGTCCATCGCTATTTTCCCGATTGGTTTTATGTATTCCCGATTGGACTGTTTACGATAAGTGCAGTATTTTTTGTCCTCTGGGCTAGAATTCAACTACCGTTTAAATACGTTACAAAGCTATTTAAATTCAGACTTAAATTTAACTAATCGATGAGGTGGCAACATGTATTGGGAAACCCTTCCTAATTGGGTTTGGATTATTTATTACACATTTATACTAGCAACATTGGGAACTGCAATAGTTAGTATAGTAAAAAAGAAATTAATAATTAGATCTACTATTACAATAATTCTTACAATGACCATACCGATAATTAGTATTCTCAATAGCATCGGTAGAGAAAAAGGCGTGGATGAGTTCGAACACTTTATTACACATTTACAACAAGGATCTACTTGGACTATTTATGTCCTAACAGGATTCTTTTATTTACTTGTTTGGTGGGCTGTTTTTCTAATCAATAGTAAAAAGAGGGATCTATCTTATTGAATACTGTAAAGCTAATTAGTTGAATTAACGGGATAGCTGAGGGAAACTTAAGTTTACAAATGAAACTAGCTAGGAGATGCGAGATGACAGAATTTTGGGAATTGAGTTTTATAGAAAAGCAAACGATGTGGGGATTTGAACCGACTGACTCAGCAATCATCGTAAAGGATTTATTCCTTGAAAGAAATGTTAAGGAGATACTAATACCAGGTGTTGGATACGGTAGAAATGCAAAGGTTTTTACTGACAATGGGATTGATGTAACAGGAATCGAAATTTCACAAACAGCGATTGATTTGGCGAGACAAAATGGAATTGATTTTACTATTTTTCATGGTTCTGTAACTGATATGCCTTTTAATCATAAACAATATGATGGGATATTTTGCTATGCGCTAATTCATTTATTGAATCCTCAAGAGCGTGCGAAGTTTATACAAGATTGCTATAATCAGCTAAAGCCAAATGGATATATGATTTTTACAACAGTTTCTCAAAAAGCACCTATGTATGGAAAGGGGAAACAATTAGCCAAAGACTATTACGAGGTAATGGAAGGCGTTAAAATGTTCTTTTATGATGCTAACTCTATACAACAAGAATTTGAACAATATGGGCTCGTAGAGTTTACAGAAATGGACGAGCCAACGAAGCATGCGGAAAATAAACCGCCTATAAAATTTATTATGATAACATGTAAGAAAGTATAATAAGTACATCGGAACATTGTAAATCGTCGATAAAAAATCTACCCCTATTCCATTTGAGAGAGGCGAGTTTCAATGAAATATTTCACAAAAGAATGGTACGAGCTGTGTCAAAAAACAAGCTTTCATTTGAATTTGGAGGAAGAAAAGCAAGCGGAAACATTCTCTGAAGAATATTTTCAGCAACTTTTCAATTACGAATTAAATAACTGGCTTGAATTACAAGAAGAAATTTCTTCTATATTAGCAACAAATGATGATCATAACGAATATGAACCTTTTAATAGAAATTTGGCCATTAAACAATTCCATGATGGTTTCATTTATAATCAGCATCGTTTACAGAACGATTTACCAGAAACGATACTGAAACAGATAGCAGATATACGAGTTTTTGCTTTATATAAAGCAACGCGTAAAGTTATAAATGCTTTAACGAAATTTTGTGAGCAAAATGAACGGTCTGTTACCGCAACAGGTGCCGCGTATAGAAAATATTTTAAAGAAGCTTCCCTTTCATTTGAAAAAGACATCGTTGAACACTTTGGATTTCATGATTGTACGATTACAAAATCAGTGCAGCATGACATGTCCTTAACATTATACCTAGATAATTCAGGGGGTTTTACAAATATAGAGGAAGTCACTTTTGAAAATTATAAGGTTATAAAACAAGAGGGTTTGTTGGAAGATTCTTGGTGGCTGTATAACGAAATATATAAAGAAAATGACAAATACGAATTTCACGTTTTACTTCAAAATAGAGATATGGAATTAATTGACTTTATCATCTGTGCAGATTACGTTTCCTTAAAAAATAACGATAACGAAGATTAAAAATTAGGGCTTTACTCTGATCCAGAGTAGAGCTCTTTTCTTTAATCATAAAATGTGCTTTATGGTAAAATAAAGGAAATTGCATACTGTATGTTTATGGTTGGATATGAATTTATTTAAAGGTTATGTGTGATTTAGGCAATCGGAGTTATCAAGACCTGTAACAATAGAAATGGATTTGCAATCATTATCTGAACAGTTAAATGCTTAAAAGACGTAAATAGAGTAGGGATTAGATGATAAGAAATAAAATCGTACTTAGTTGTTCAATTGTTATTTTAGGTATATGCATGTATTTATATTTCCCGTTTCCTAACAATGAAATGTTAGATGCTTATTCTACATTCATGTCGTTTCCTATTAGCAATCAAGATGGATACATAGTGCTTGGAATAATTGGTTCTGCAATGTTTCTAATTGCTATTATATTACTGGTGATAGGCATGAAGAAATATCATTTTCGGACTATCGTACTAGTCGTCATTGTCTATACATTTTTACCAAAGCTCCTCATTATGACTTACCAAGAAACATTAGCGAGTGGCATTATGGCCATCTCATATGATGGGGAGGGCCAGTGTAATTTTGAAAATGTAAGTGAAGACTTAATAAATGGTGAATGTAACTTGATATTACATAATCGAAGCAACGAAGCGGTGACATTTGAATTAGAATTTTTAGACTCCTATTTCATGGAAGATGGTGTACGAATGGAATCACTTATGAATGTAGTTGGTCCATATAGTGTAACAATCGAAGCAAATCAAGAAAAATCAATTTTTATAAAGGAACTACTCGATTTATCAGGAATTCCTAAACATATTGAAAGTGGAACATCTTTTAATGTACATGTTTATTTAATTGACGGAGAGACAAAGCGAACGCTGTAGGTCATTTGAGATGGATTATTGACTGTGTGTACTGCGATTAAGAGCTTTCTTGAGGGGTATGTTATCTCTAAAGTTTCATCAGTATTTATGCATATTTGGTTATTTTTTGAAACTTTGTAATAGGTTGAATCGTATAAATAGTAACTACAGAAGTTAATGGGGGTGAAGGCACATGAGTAGAAGGAAAATCTTTGCAATCTTTTTCTTAGTCATCTTTGGAGGACTGATTGTAGCGGGTTTTTACACTATTAATGATGTACAAATTGAAAGCACCTATAAACTTAATGAGCAAAGTATTATAGAAAGAAATGGCGAACACTATTTGTTCATTGATAATCGCGAGTTGTTATTATCGAAGAAGTATTACGATAAACTCGAATTAGATAAATACAACGAATACAAAATTAAGTATGTCTATAATCGCTTGAAAAATAATGAGGGTGAAGTTGTAGCACTTAAAAGATATGGCGAACAGCCTTGGGGTCAATAAAAAATGAAGAATCGCCGATAGAATCGTATGGATCGCCGCTAAAATATAAAAAACCGCCGATAAATCAGCAAGAATCGCCGATACCCCTTAATAAACAAAAAAAGGTCGATATAGCATGTGTTAATAGATAATAGAATAAAGTTAAATGTTTCCATACGTACTTTTAGTTGTTGTTCGAGTTAGTCAAACTAACGTCCTTAATAAAAGGGAGGCTATATATGTTAAATCGAGTTCTTGAACAATTTAGATTGCCAATAAAATCAGTTAATGAGGTGGCAGATTCCCATAGTTCTACGGTTTATAAATGCACATTATTTAATGGAGAAAATGTTTTTTTGAAGATTCCTTATTCAAAATTAAAGTACCAGCGTGAATTAGAAGCTTATGAAATTTTAAAAGGAAAAGTAGCCATTCCAGAAATGTTGGATTATTGGTCAGGTGATGAGGTATGTACAGGTGCATTTGTATTATCCGAATTAAAAGGAAAGCCATTACATTCGGATGCTTCACCATCCGTAGCGTATCAAGTAGGAGTTCTTCAAGCATCAATGCATTCCATTGAACCGCCAACACAAGAGCTTACTGGTATTCAAAATGAATTTCCTAATTGGTCTAGTTTTGTCCAACGGCAATTTTATAGTTTTGCCGAGGATGTAAAAGATGTTTTAGATGAACGTTTATACATATATGCCATTGAAAAATTCGAAAGATTGAAGCAACAGCTCCCTTCTCCTGATGGACCTAGCTTTATACATATGGATTTTCGTCCAGCAAATATCATTGTTGATGGTCATAAAGTGACAGGCACCATCGATTTTGAGTCCGTACGATTTGGTTCAACAGAAATCGATTTTACGAAATTGTATCGGGATTTTCTACGCTTTGATTCGGCATTGTACCATGCGTATCAACAGGGCTATAACAGTGTTAGACCATTAATTGATTTAGAAGTTGTATTACCTTTTTATCAATTTACAGATGCCTTCAATAGTATCGGATGGTGTAAACGTCGTGGTATGGAAGAAAATGCTTTGTTTTTTGAAAAGAATTTAGCGATTTTGAAAAAATTTTTAAAATAATGCTATGTGCAATTTTCATTACGGGGTCAGTGCATGATTTCATTCATTCTTTTTTAATAGGTATGCCTATGTAGTACTGTGGCGCTAGGTCTTGCCCCGTTGCTATTCATAATTTTATAAATGGGATTAAATAACTTCCATCTTTTTATGTTTGTTTTGATGAAGTATCCAAAACTGTATAAACCCTACACTAGTCTGCCAACTGACGGATATCAAATTGTTACAATATTAAAAAGAAAAATGGGATGGCTTTTGCGGGAGGTATAAAAAATGAAAGAAAAAAAGTTTGATATTTTATTGTTATTGCACTTAATGTTTGGACTCCTCGTTTTGGGAATTAGTATTTACGTCAATGTTACGGAAAGTTATCAATTATTCCCGCTTTTATTTGTTTTGATGGGAGTTATGTTCCTAATAATAGGGCTACGAGAATATAAAAGAACAAAAAATTTTTGGTGGGGAATTTTCTTTTTAGGCATTGCATTATTCATGTTATTCGTTGCAGCCCAAGGTATTGTGAATTAAAAGGTTTTTTAACTAAGGTTGCTTTACTCCAACGATGAGGGTAAGGGAATGTTTAATTTAGGAGTGATTGAATGCATTTAGGGAGTGAGCAATATCAGATACATGATAGCTATTTCTTCGTTATTGATTTAGGTATATATGACATTATCGGGATTGTAGGGTGCATTGTGCTTATTTTATTTTTCGTAAGGTATAGAAGAAAAAAGAAAACTATTAATTAAAGGGATAAAGGAGGAGGCAATGGATTATACATTTTTTATTTTATTACCGTTATTATTTTCTTTTTTATGGTTTATGAATTTAGTTCAGTTATTAGAAAAACTTAAACTAAATAAAAATATAAAAAATCAAAAAATACTTGGTTCTCTTTGGAGCATTTGCTTTACATTATCGATTTTATTATTCTTATTAACATTATATTAGCAGACAACATTTCAAAATGTACGTTTATGAATTCAATTTGAAATATAGATAGAGGAGTTATAGGAAAATGATTGTAGCACCAAAAGAGCATTATCGTTTAATAAAGAACAAACTTGAAGACGCACCAACGTTTGTATTTAGTGTCTTGGATTTTACTATTAAAGGTACTGTTTATGCTGATTCTACCGATTATAAATCATTGCTTATTCTAACAGATTCTGGATTGTACTATATTGCAGGGCAGACAATAGATGAGCTATTAATACAGAATCTTGTTAAATTTTTTGAGGCATCTGTAAATCAAGCGAAACGCTTTACATTATTTTCTGCTAATTCTTGTTGGAATCAGGCAATTGAAAAATGCCTTCATAAGAATGTAGGGAAAATTCAAAGATATGCTTTTTCTTTTGATGCAATGAAATATAAAAAGAGAAGAAGCGATACTTACGAGTATGAAGTAGCAAAAATAGAGCAATTTGATATGCAACATTGTTTGGAGTTTGATAAAAAATACTACAATGAATATTGGGATTCTATAGATAATTTCTTTGAAAATGGCATTGGATTTTGTGTGAAGGATAAAGGAAAGGTAATTAGTGAATGTGTTTCGATATTTAAGTCTACACGATATGCAGAAATTGATATCGTTACCGATTTGAATTATAGAGGCAAAGGCTTAGCAAGCATTGTGGCTGAACAGTTTATAGATTATTGCCTTGCAAACCAAATTCAACCGCGCTGGGATTGTGATGTTGATAATAGTGCTTCTATTCGCTTAGGTAGTAAATTAGGTTTTACAAATGCGAGCAAATATAACGTTTATTTTAAAAATAGTCACAATGTCCAACGATAAGCTAATAAGCATTGTTCATTTTTCACTGTGACACTATTTTCGTCTTCCTGTCATACAATAATCGTGGGGTGATTAAATTGCCAAGAGCAAAATACCGTGATGCAGATGTCGCTTTGATGGCGAGGATGATGAGAGCAGAAGCCGAAGGTGAAGGTAAACAAGGTATGTTGTATGTTGGAAATGTCATTGTTAATCGGCTTGTATCAAATTGTTTAGATTTTAAAGATTTAAGATCGATTGACGATGTAATTTTTCAAGTACAGGGTGGAAATTATTCTTTTGAAGCGGTGCAAAAAGGGAATATGTTTTATCAACGAGCAAGGGAAACCGAGAAAAGATTGGCGAAACAGAACTTGGACTATTGGAGAGAGCACCCAGCGAAATTTGCCCTCTGGTACTTTAATCCATATGCACCGTGCCCTCCAACATGGTATGGCCAACCGTTCACTGGTCAATTTAAAAATCATTGTTTCTATGAACCAGCACCAGATACATGTGAAGGGGTTTACACTGGATAAGCAACAGTTTCGAATCGAGGAGCTTTTATTAGCTCCTTTTTCTGTACATAATGTATAAGCCATGCGTATGCATTTTGCTGTTGCATTCACTTAATTTTCCAATATTTTGTTGCCTTTTTCTCTAAAATCTTATAAGGTAAATATAAATAGTGTAAATTTACACTTTTATATAAGAGGAGGACAAGGCAATGATAGTTTTGCAATTAATATTCGTGTTCATCGGTGTGTTATTTTTTACTGGAATAATTGCTTTTACTTTATTATTAAATGGTGCTATTCATTATTTATATCTACTCTTCGTGCTATCGATAAGCTTCTTTTTACTCTATACGTTTCTATTTTTAGATTGGTTTAAGACAAAGAAGCGCAAAGTAGTGGTTTCGACAATTATTGGTGTTGCTGTTTTAATCGCTTCTATTGCACCGATTCAGTATCATTATAAAATGAGTATGGCTACTGTCGATGCTGAAATTGATGAGTATGCCTACGAACCATTCGTAGACCACAATAAGGTTGTGAAGAACGATACAAAAGCTTCATTACAATTGAAAGACCCATTACCGCGCTTAGATGGTGCAACGGCAATGTATCCATTATATGCAGCTTTTGTAGAAGCGACATATCCTAAAAAGGAATACCCGTACTATGATAGTGAGGTTAAAGTAAGTCGAACGCCAGAGGCTTATCAAAATTTAATTTCAGGTGATGTTGATGTAATTTTTGCTGCGGCTCCTTCTGAGTCACAAATTAAGATAGCGGAGATCAATGGGCTGACATTTGAAATGACACCGATTGGGCGTGAAGCATTTGTCTTTTTTGTCCACCATAAAAATAATGTTGAAAATTTATCGCTAGAACAAATTAAACAAATTTACGCTGGAGAAATAACAAACTGGCGAGAGGTTGGAGGAGCCAATGACTCGATTCGTGCATTCCAACGTCCTGCTGATAGCGGTAGTCAAACGACACTAGAAAAAATGATGGGTGATACTGCACTAATGGAGGCGCCAGCAGAAGATGTAGCATCTGGAATGGGCGGCATTATCCATGAGGTTTCTCAATATCGTAATTATAAAAATGCAATTGGTTTTACATTTAGGTACTATTCAACTGAAATGGTCGGCAATAAAGAAATTCAATTACTGTCCATTGATGGTATTGCACCAACAAAGGAAAATATTCGAAATGGTACATATCCACTTACATCTGAATTTTATGCAGTGACGACGGGGACAGAAAATCCTAATGTTAAGCAGTTTATTGATTGGATTGTGTCACCAGAGGGGCAGGCATTAGTTGAAAAGGTGGGCTATGTTCCAGTAGAAAGTTTTTAAATTATTTGCTATACTAAAATGACAACTAGATATGATAGTTTTCTAGGGTTCCGTAGCGATAGCTAGTCTGGTCCGAGAGAAAACCACAAAATGCATTTTTGTGACACGGAAGGATAAAAGCCTGGGAGATACTGTTGAAAAACAGTGTTTCTTAAGGCTTTTTTTATTTGCCCTCAATGCTAGTGCCCTAGATTTTGCTACAAACTAGGAAAGAACTTTGAAGCTATTTTGTGTCTCATATCTAAAATGAAATGGAGGAATACAAATGAACAAACAATGGATTAGTGTCTTAGTTGCCGCCTTTTTTGAGGTAGGCTGGGTAATCGGCTTAAAGCATGCAACAAGCATATTAGAATGGCTTGGAACAGCAATTGCCATCTTTATTAGCTTTTATTTATTAATTAAAGCTGGTGAGCATTTACCTGTTGGGACGGTCTATGCAGTATTTGTAGGACTGGGAACTGCTGGTACGGTTTGCGCAGATAGCCTGCTGTTCGGAGAACCATGGAAGCTCGCTAAAATCTTATGTATTGTCGTGTTGCTTGCAGGTGTTGTTGGTTTGAAGCTTGTAACAGGTGAACCGAAGGATAAAGAGGTGAAAGCATAATGGCATGGGTAGCATTAGTAATTGCAGGAGTTTGTGAAATGATGGGTGTTTTTATGATTAGTAAATACAATGATGAAAAATCCATAAAAAATTTAGCTTTCATGATTGTAGCATTTACGGTTAGTTTTTTAGGGCTTGCCTTCGCAATGGAAACATTACCAATGGGGACGGCCTATGCCATTTGGACAGGAATAGGGGCAGCGGGTGGAGCGTTGTTAGGTATGCTGTTTTTCAACGAGTCTAAAGATTGGCGACGAATCGTTTGTATTGCCCTCGTTTTAGGTGCCGCCATTTGTTTGAAATTATTATCTTAGGTGTCAGGCACACAAACAATTCTGTAAATTATTTTATGTATAACAAAGTAAAAATCCACGAAGCCTCCAGCGGGATTGCACGTACCGCAAGTCGCAACAAACCGCGCTAGCGCTTGTTGCAGCTTGTATCGTGTCCGCTGAAAGCGAAGTGGATTTTTACTACATAGTAAACTTATATTTTGCTAGGTGCACATACTAAGTGTCAGGCACACAAACAATTTTGTTTATTTTTGTTCTTTTACATCTTTCGTCCATTCAGCAACTTTATCTGGATTATTTTTAATCCATTCTTTTGCTGCATCTTTAGGATCATCACCATTTAAAATATCTAACATAACTGCTTCTAAATCTTCTGATGTCCAGTGGAAATTATCTAATACAGAATATACATCTGGTTGATCTTCTTTTAAGCCTTTACGTACAAATGTATTAATCGTTTCTTCTCCGCCATATACACCTTTTGGATCCTCTAAATATTTTAAATCATATTTAGCAAATTTCCAGTGTGGAGACCAGCCAGTAACGATAATGTCTTCTTTATTTTTAATTGCTTTTGAAAGAGCAGTTGTCATAGCACCTGAAGATGAAGTTAATAGATTCCAATCTGAAAGGTTATCATATTCTTCTTGTGCTTTTTCAGTTGCCGCTGTAATGCCAGCACCAGGCTCGATTCCTGTAATTGTATGGTCTGCTTCATTTGTTAAATCTTCAATTGAATTGACGTCCATATAGCTCGGTACAACTAAGCCAATTTTCGCACCAGCAAGGTTTTCACCTAGCTCATCTAAATCTTTTTTATATTTTTCATATTGTGTTGCATGTGTATGTGGAAGCCAAGCAGCGACCATGCCATCTGCTTCTCCTTTAGAAACAGCTTCCCACATAATAGCGTTATCAAGAGGTGTTAATGTAACATCATATCCTAAGTCCTCTAAAACTTGGCCGACAACGTTCGTTGAAGCGATTTCTGTATCCCACTCAACGTAGGTTAAATTTACATCTTTCGAGTCCTCACTTTTAGACGAATCGCTCTCACTACATGCAGCTAGCATAAAGCCAAGCCCTAAAGCCATCCCTAATTTAGATAATGTTTTCAGTTTCATCAAATCTTCCTTTCTTCTCTGGTTATTTAGCATTCTAGTAATACACAAAACGTCGAAGTGCGTTCATGTATATCCTTAAATGCTCAATTAAAGCACTTTCTTTCTATTAAAGCTTTGAGTTAAGCGATCGATAATAATCGCGAAAATCACGAGTCCTAAACCTGCAACGAAACCATTGCCTACTTGTGTACGTTGCAATGCTGTTAATACTTCACGACCAAGACCTGGTGCCCCAATCATAGAAGCGATAACAACCATTGAAAGTGATAGCATAACGGTTTGGTTAATGCCAGCCATAATTGTTGATTTAGCAAGCGGAATTTCTACTTTAAATAATTTTTGTCCAGCAGTACTGCCGTATGAATCAGCTGCTTCCACTAATTCTTTTGGTACTTGTCGAATTCCTAGGTTTGTCATACGAACAGTAGGGGGTAATGCAAAGATAACGGAAGCAAATACACCTGGCACAATGCCGATGCCGAAAAAGGCAACTGCTGGAATTAAGTAAACGAAGCCAGGCATCGTTTGCATGAAATCAAGAATTGGTTTAATAATATTTTCGGCAATGTTTGACTTGGACATTAAAATACCAAGTGGTATGCCTATGATGATAGAAATTACACTAGAGAATAAAACAAGCGTTGTGGTTTCCATGAGATGATCCCATAAGCCTTGGTTATAGATAAATAACAGGCCTATTAGTGTAAAGCTAGCAAGCCCCAATTTTTTGCCTACAGCGAAAAACGCTAATATAACGATAAGCAAAATGAGAATAATAGCTGGTATGCTAATTAATAAATCAGTGACCTGGTTCATGAGTAGTTTTCCGTATTTTTGAATCACATCAAAGAATGCTGAAAAATTACTCGTCAACCAGTCCATAGCTGACTCTACCCATGGGGCAAGTGGTAAGGTTGGAATATTGTCTAAAAATTTATTCATGTGTTACTTCCTCCTCAGTGAATGTTGAAAGTGCTTCGATAACAACACCTCGGATGAGAACACCAAGCAAGCGTTCATCTTTAACAACTGCAATAGGAGTAGGGGAATTATGAATTAAACCTAAAATATCTTGTAAAAGCATATCTGGTGGAACGGTTAACATCTCAGATTGAACGATTGAATGTACCGTTTGTTCCTGTTTTTTAGCAGCCGCTAGTGCGTCATCAGCGGTAATATACCCTTTCAAATGTCGGTTTTTGTCAACAGCTATTAGTAAACTTACAGCTTCTTGGCGCATTCTTTTCAGCGCTACTGTTGGTCCATCAAGGTCGACATTGACATAGACAGGTCGAACCATCACGTTTTCAGCTGTTAGAACTCTAGAGCGATCGACATCTTCAACGAATGTTTTTACGTAATCATTAGCTGGGTTCGTTAAAATTTCTTCCCCAGTCCCAATTTGAATAATGGAACCATCTTTCATAATGGCAATGCGATCACCAATACGAAGTGCCTCATTTAAATCATGCGTAATAAATAAAATCGTTTTTTTCAATGTTCGCTGTAAATCTAGCAATTCATCTTGCATTTCTTTACGAATCAAAGGATCGAGAGCGGAAAAGGCTTCATCCATTAATAAAATCTCTGGGTCGTTTGCGAGTGCACGTGCTAAGCCTACACGTTGTTGCATCCCGCCTGAAAGTTGGTTTGGATATTGATCTTTATAGGCAAGTAAGCCTGCATTTGCAAGAGCTTGTTCCGCTTTTGATTTGCGCTCTTCTTTTGAGATACCTCTAATTTCAAGGCCGTATTCGGTATTTTGTAGAAGTGTACGGTGAGGGAATAAACCGAAGTTTTGAAAAACCATACTCATTTTACTTCGTCGGGCGGTTCGTAAGCTTTCTTTCCCCATTTTAGAAATGTTTTCTCCATCAATATAAATATTGCCACTTGTAGGTTCGATAAGTCGATTTAATAGTCTAATCAGCGTCGATTTACCACTACCTGATAAGCCCATGATGACGAAAATTTCCCCTTCATTTACAGTAAAGCTGGCATCGTATACACCAACTGTTGCACCTGTTTCTTTTAAAATATCTGTCTTACTTTTTTGTTGTTTGACGAGTTCTAAAGCTTGGGGAATATGTTTACCAAATACTTTAGAAACATGTTCTACTTTTATTTTTTCCATAGAACCACTCCTTTCGTGCTCTAATCCCACTTGTAAAAGCGTGAGATGTCTCTCGAATAGTGTTGCTGAATCTAGTTACTCTTAAAAAGAAACATCAAATGGATGAAGAAATTTCATATGACAATTGTTTCGTTTTTATTACACTATTTGAGGATAATGATACCAAAAATAAACAAGTAACAACTTAACACTAACAAAAGGTTGTTACTTTTGTCAAATTGAGAAATTAGAAAAAATCCGCATAAACGCTGTTATAGCAGCGCTTATGCGGATTTTAATTTGGATATAAAAAACTTTGAACACGGCCTAAACTTTCGTCATTGCCGATAAAATAAATAATATCTCCTTCTTCAAATGAAGCATATGGGCCTGGTGAAAGTAATAATTCATTTCCACGACGAATACCAACAATTGTGCTAGAGGTATTTTGCCAAAAATTTAATGCTTGCAAAGTTTGATGAATACATGGGCTTTCAGCTGTCATTTCAATTTGATATGGGATAAAGGGATTGACCGAGCGGAAATGTTCCGTACGACTAATAAGTTGTTTCGTTTTTTCTTGTAAATGCAACAATTCATGTTGTTGCTTTTGAATACTTAATAAAAGTTCATTTTGTAGCTCATGAACGGATTGGACATCTTGGAATTGTCGGACAAAGCGTGCAGCCATTTCATACGATTTAATGATAACTCCACTACCTTTAGAAGCCTCGACAATTTCTAAATCTTGCAAAACGGCTATCGCTCTTCTCGCTGTTTCAGCTGAAACATTGTATTGGCTAGCTAACGAAGATCTTGCATAAATTTTATCACCAATTTGATATTTTTTTTCTACAATTTTTGAGGCAAGATCCACCGCAATTTGCTGGTATTTGGGCTGCCTTACTTGTACATTTTTTTCTAAGTTCATGCTTAAACTTCCTTTCATCATAACAAACCTACCTTCGCTTATTATAGACTAGCCTGCACAGAAAAAATAGCACCTCCATAAGCTATTAGTATATGATTTAAGCATCATTTAACAGCTTTTTATTTAGATATGATATTTTAATAAAAAAGAGCTGTTGTTTGACAGTTTTCAGTTATTATTATAAACTAAGTTACGTTAAGTAAGTTATGTATGTAGAAGCATTAATTTGGAAAATACAACTAAATGTTTAGAATAGAAAGTTGGCGATAAATATGACAATTACTACTAAAGTAGTGGATATAGTGAAGGACAAAATGACAATTGTTAAGCAATCTGAAACAGAAAATATTTGTCTAGTAGGTCCAGTAAAGTTACCTATTAAGCAAGGTGATTTTTCAGCAACTTTTCAATGGTATAACTGGTTAAAAGTTGGTAGCGATTTAACGAAAGAAGAAATAATGGATGGGCTAGCAACGGCAAATTTAGCTTTTTCTCAGCAATCATCCGTACTAGTTTACGGTGATTTCGCCAATGAAGAAGATGCTTTAATTCGTATGCATAGCATTTGCCATACTGGCGATATATTCGGTAGCCAACGCTGCGACTGTGGCTATCAATTACATGAATCTATGAAAATGATTGTCGAACATGGGTGTGGAGCGATTTTCTATTTAGCTGATCATGAAGGACGTGGCATCGGTCTATTTTCTAAATCGCTTGCTTATTTATTGCAGGAAGAAGGATTAGATACTGTAGAAGCAAATCTTGCACTTGGTTTCCAAGATGATACGCGTTCATATGAAGATGCGGTTACCGTTTTAACAGCTCTTCGTGCGAAGCCTGTCACATTGATTACAAATAATCCGAAGAAGCTTACTGCTTTGCAGTTGCACGGCTTAGCAGCAGACGGACATATCCCTTTATGGGGAGGTATAACGGAAACAAATCGTTTTTATTTAGATACAAAAGTGGAGAAATCTGGTCATATACGGAAGTGAAGTAAGTGGAGGGTACAAAGATGACGACAGATGAAAAATATATGCAATTAGCATTAGATTTAGCAGCTAGTGCAAGAGGGAATACGAACCCCAATCCTCTTGTCGGAGCTGTTATTGTAAAAAATGATGTAATCGTAGGCACTGGCTTACATCGAAAAGCGGGAGAACCTCATGCGGAAGTGCATGCTTTTCGCATGGCAGGAGAGCATGCAAAAGGTGCTACACTTTATGTAACACTTGAGCCATGTTCACATTATGGTAAAACGCCTCCTTGTGCTAATTTAGTTAAGGAATCAGAAGTAAGCCGAGTTGTAGTAGCGATGCAAGATCCTAATCCAGCTGTAGCGGGTAATGGTATCCAATTATTGCGTGATGCAGGCATTGAAGTTGAGGTAGGTGTATTAGAGGAAAAGTCGCGCCGTTTAAACGAGCGCTTTATCCATAATATGCTTACGAAACGACCTTTTGTTATTTCCAAATATGCGATGACATTAGATGGGAAAATCGCAGCGCATACAGGGCATTCTAAATGGGTAACGGGTGGAGAAGCTCGAGAGGATGTCCATCATATTCGCCACGAAGTAGATGCAATATTAGTTGGTGTAGGAACAGTAATAGCTGATAATCCATCTTTAACGACGAGACTTCACGATCGCCAGGGCAAAAATCCAATACGCATCATTATGGATAGCTCTCTTCGTACACCGACAGATGCCAATGTATTGAATGTAGAAGAAGCGAAAACGATTATTGTTTGCAGTGAGGATGTTAAGCAAGCGCAAATCGACACGTTAGAGGCTAAAGGTGTCACTGTCTTACCTGTTCGAAAAGGTAATGAAGGTCTTCATATTGATGATATGTTAGAAAAACTATATTTACTTGGTATTACTGATATTTTAGTAGAGGGTGGAAGTACAATCAATGCTTCATTTTTACAAAATGCCGCCATCGATAAATACGTTATATACGTAGCGCCTAAAGTTTTAGGTGGGAGTTTATCTTTAACACCTTTTGCGGGCTATAATGCGCCAACAATGGATGAGGCATGGGATGTTGTATTTGATTCAGTTGATAAGGTAGGGCAAGATTTACGCATTATTGCTTATCCGAAAAATGGTGAAGGTAAGTGAATTTTCAAGCGGATGTATGTATAGTAGGGGCTGGACCAAGTGGTGCACTTCTCGCGCATTTGCTAGCGAAAAAGGGTCTGTCTGTGATACTGCTGGAACAAAGCGCAGCACTTGGGCAGGCTTTTCGTGGTGAACATTTAAATGAAGAAGGTGAAGCTGTTCTCAAAAATCATCATCTTTTTGAAGCCATAGAAGCACTTGGCTTATTACGAATGGAAAAACTAGAATATTATGCGAAGGGCGAAGCGTTTAAAACGATTTTTCCTAATACAACTGTAGGACATTTAGGGATTCATGTTCCTCAAGCACATTTGCTTAAAGGCATACTCCAACATACAGCGCACTTTCAAAATTTTAAGTGTTTCCTAAATACAAAGGTGACATCCCTAGTGACGGATACTACAGGACGATATGTCGGCGTTATTGCAACAAAGGATGAAGAAGTGATTGAAATCAAGAGCCAGCTTATCATAGGAGCGGATGGTCGATACTCAACTATTCGAAAACGAGCACATATCGCCATTCAAAAACAGAAACATGGTTTTGATTTACTCTGGGCAAAAATTCCTGCTCCTCAAGGCTGGGAGCCCGCTATTAAAATGGCGCTAATCGATGGTATGCAATTGTCTCTTTTCTCACAGACAGGGGGCTATATTCAAATTGGTTGGAATATTAAACAGGGTGATTTTCCACAGCTTCGAAAACAGGCAATTACTCCGTTTATTAGCCAGCTTATAAAGGCTTTTCCAGAATTAGAGGAAACCGTTCCTCACCATATTCGTTCTTGGCAAGATTTTGTCTTACTTGATGTGTTTAGTAGTCATTGTGACTGTTGGGGGACACAAGGGCTTGTCCTTTTAGGCGATGCCGTTCATACGATGACACCTACTGGCGCATTCGGCTTAAATAGCGCGCTAAAGGATGCTGATTGTCTTGCATCTTTAATAAATGAAGATTCGATTAAACAATTTAATGTGAGAGATTTTCAACAACTGCGAGAACAGGCCATTGAAGAAGTATTAGCGCAGCAAATTGAAAAAGAACAAACTTTTGCCTTTCACTTTATAGACCAGGCATCTTGAAAGGAAGAAGATATAAATGAAATTTGGCTTTGATATAGATGATACGTTGATCGATTTACGTGCACATGCCTTTTCACTTTATAATAAAAAACTAGGCAAAAATATTACAATCGAAGCATTTCATGCATTGGATAGAGTAGAGATTCACGAACCATTTGGCTTAACGGACGTAGAAGGCTCTGCCATGTGGAACAGTTCTTTGGATGAAATCTATTTTACGGATTGTCCGATTTTTGAAGCTGCACTTGAAACATTGCAAGCATTACATCAGCAAGGACATGAAATTTATTATATTACGTCACGTCCAAAACAACATTGTCAACAAACGCAACAATGGATGAAAGCGCAAGGTTTCCCAGTGGAAGAAGGGCATTTCTATTGTGGTATGCAAGATGTGGAGAAAGTAGCTATTATTAAAGAACTTGATTTAGATGTTTACGTTGATGACAAACCAGCAGTGTTAGAAACGCTACAAGGCATTAACACAAAAGTGATATTAAAAAATCAATCGTATAATCAGCTTGTAGCATTGCCACGTTTAAATCATTGGCATGAGTTTTTAGGCATAATTAATGACTGAAAGGATTGGTATAACGAGTTTCGTTGTACCGATCCTTTTTTTGATTATTTTCGTAATGTAATTATATGAATTTAAAGAAATATGGAGTTAGCCGAGGATAAGATGGATTCATTGTTAGTTACTATTCGAGTATCATTTTTAGTAGTGCTTTTCTAATTGGATGTATTGTTGATTGCAAGATTTAATGAATCTATTTTATAAAGGTGTCATAGCTGTGTACTTCTGACTTAAGATATCAATTCTGTCCCCATATACTTTTAAAGAAAAGCTTTCCTACCCTATTTAATTGCAAAGTATGACATTTTTTTGATGTACCATCATTTTTTATTTCAATATAAGAGACGTTTATTCTAAGTTGTTTTTCAGTCAAGAAGAGAAAATATTACACATCAACCGACAGAAAAACGACGGTTACCGACAGAAAAAATGTCGGTTGAAATGGCGGTTATGGGGATGATAAACTAGTAATAACATTAAATAGTAAGTGGAGATATAGCGGTTTCCTATCATTATGATACAAACAAAATAGCTATATTTCTCTATAAACGAGAGCACTTGTAAAATAATTTATTGAAATAATGTAAAACTGACGGACTTGAATACTGTGATTCTGTTCTAGAAATCGGTAACGCAACGATTATTCCGTTACATATCAGAAGTCGATTCTCCCACATCATATAAACATCCATGCAATGAAACAAATAGAACGAGATTCGACATACTTCGCATTTTTGCAAAATACTTCTAGACAGAAAAAAGGGCTAAATAGTTTTCTAAATAGGAGGAAACATCAAGGTCTTTTATTCCATGAAATAATACCTCAATTCACTATAAAGCTGAAGTCTTTTTAGCAATTACAATTATATTATTCAGCACCGTCACCCCCCTTTCGGAAATAAACACCATTCATAAAACGACGACAACGATTAAAATGTTAGCAATGTGTAAATCTGTGCAACACCTAAGATTTATTTCTGTTTATATAGATAATAATGGTAATTAATACCATTACTAAAAATTAAAGGCTTAATTTTCTGAATATTATAACTAATTAGATGTGGCTAAACTGTTGACATATTAATTTTAATATTAATAAAGGAGGACGAAATAATGTCAAATCTTTTAGAAATTAATAATCTTAGAAAGTCATATGGTGACAAAGTTGTTTTAGACGATGTTTCTTTTAATGTGCCACCAGGCGCAATCGTTGGATTTATCGGAAATAATGGGGCTGGTAAATCGACAACATTTAAAGCGGTATTGGAATTAGTTCATAAAGAGAGTGGTACAGTGAAGCTATTTGGTAAAGAAAATCTAAATAAAGAAGTCAAACTTAAAGAAAAGATAGGGGTGGTATTTGACGCGATTAATCTGCCGTCTAACCTTACAATAAAGCAATTAGGAAAAGCTTTTTCTAAGTTATTTTCTTCTTGGAATCAAAATGAATTTAATCGCTTAGTGGATATTTTCGCTTTACCTAGAAATAAAAAAGTCAGTTCATTCTCACGTGGAATGTCGATGAAAATATCAATAGCTGTGGCATTATCACATAATGCGCAATTATTAATCCTAGATGAAGCAACCGGCGGTCTTGATCCTTCTTCAAGAGAAGTGGTGTTAGATGAATTGGAAAATTTTGCGAAAGAAGCGGATCATGGTATTGTACTTTCATCTCATATTATGAGTGATATTGAGAGAATAGCAAGTCATTTAGTCTTTATTAGTGAAGGTAAAATAACTTTAAATGAAGAGAAAGACATAGTATTTGAGAAATATGCTTTTGTAGATATAGATGATAGTGAACAACTAACACTATTAAATAAGGATATTATTGTCGCTCGAAGAAAACATGGTGCTTCTTTCACATTACTTATATCAGATAAGGAAAAATTGCCGAGTGGGTTGATTGCCCGAAAAGTTTCTATGGAAGAAATCAGTGTATTTTTAACAGGAAGTGCGAAATAATGAAAGGGTTATTGTTTACAAACTTATATTTAGTTCATCGAAGTATTTTTGTGTACACATTGATAGGAATAGGGCTCACTGCTTTTTATTTAAAGCTAACTGGAGGGGCATACGCAGTTTTTAGTGCTATTACGTTGTGTATAGTAATAACAATGCCTGTATGGGAAATCCTAAAAGTTGAGGCTCAGTCCGGTTATAACAAGTATTTACTCACTTTACCGGTTAGTAGAAAAAATATAATACAAAGTTATTATTTAGTCTATTTCTTAGTAGTAGTTATAGGTGTAATACTATTTGTCGGTATCCTTTATATCTATGGTTTATTTTCAGAGGTTTCAATTGAACTTAGCTTATTTCAAACTATTGCTTATACTATTCTCTCGATGTTAACACTTGGGGGAATAATATTCCCATTAATTTTTATTCTGGGGGAAGAGAAGTCAGATTTTATTTTACTACTGAGTCTATTATTTATGGGTTTAGTAGTAAATTCACTCCGCTTGGGTGTGGACTACGTAATAGATCAACTACCGTTGTTAAAGTTTAATCTTAATCCATTAAAACAAGTTCCGTTCATATTCTTATTAATAGGTATTTTAATTTTTCTTATATCTTTTTTTATTTCTTTCTTTATTTATAGTAAAAAAGAATTTTGACTTATGCTATTTATATTAGAGGTGATTAAAATAATGAAAATGACAGGTTTGGTATTGACAAACTTTTATATGGTTTATCGAAGTTTGATAATATACATGGTTGGAGCAATAGTAACAGGTGCTATTCTTTTTATGTATATTGGAGATGATACATTTTTTGGAATTGATGCAGAGTTCTTTGTTCCTAGGGTTATATTCCTATTAAGTATACTTCCTGCATTTGAAGTGTTAAAAGTTGCAGCTAAGTCAGGTTATGATAAGTATGTACTTACCTTCCCAGTTCGAATAGGTACTATTGTGAAAAGTCAATATATTTTTCTTGCTTTTATTACAGTTGTAGGGATAATGGTGGCTCTGGGTGCTCTTTATATATTCAGTCTACTTTCTTGGATATCGCTAGATATTATTTTATATCAAGAGGTGATATCTATGTTTACTATATTTATTTTAACTGGTTCGGTAACATTTCCACTTATCTATCTGTTTGGTACAGCAAAGTCAGATATTTTTGTTTTGCTAACTTTCTTTGCTTCGTATTATGTTGTTGGTTTAATAAGTAAGGCAATGCAGTATACAGCTGGTTTAATGAATATAAATTTACATAAATTTAATATACTTATTGGTTTTTCTGTAATATTTATTTTAATTGGTTTATTAATCTATATTCTTTCTTATTATTGTTCCGTAACTATCAATAAAAAGAAAGAATTTTAAGTCATACTTTTAAAAAAAGGAAGTGTGAAGAGAGATTATGCATATGCTAGGTCTTCAATATACAAACTTTTTTATGGTTTATCGAAGTGTGTTGATGTACGCAGCAACAAGTATAGTATTATCTGGTATTTCTTTGTGGATTTCAGATGTCTCAGAGTCTTTCGTATTGGGTGAGGGCGGTAAGTGGTTAGCCATTCGGTTTATAATGCTGCTTATGATGTTACCAATATTAGAATTGTCAAAAATTGAGGCTAAGTCCGGTTATGATAAGTATGTGCTTACTTTACCAGTGCGTAGAAGTACTATTGTACAAAGTTATTATCTATTCTACTTTTTATTTATCATTATCGGAGTCATACTATCCTATGGCGTCGTATATATATATACACTATTGTTCCAACTTCCCTTTAATAGTAATAACGTTGTTGAGTTGATTGCTGTTGATGCTGTTGCTTTGCTCTTAGCGGGAGCAATAGTATTCCCCCTTCTTTATAACTATGGAGTAGAAAAGTCTGACGTTATTATAATAGCAGGGGTATTTGGATCGTTTATTTCTATAAATAATGTAAGCGAGATACACTATTTGTTGGAACGTCCACCGTTGTCAAATCTTAATTTAAATCTATCAATATATCTGCCATTTTTATTGCTTCTAGTAGGCATTTTGTTATTTATACTATCTTCTCTTATATCACTCTGCATCTATCGTAAGAAAGAATTTTAAGCTACTTAACATAATATTTAGGGGTTTATTGCGCTCCTTATATATGGATAATAAAGTGCTATGCAGAGGAATTATAGTTCCTAAATTCTATCCTAGACCATTGAAAAATATACCATAATCTACTTTATATGAAAAAATCTAAATAGTGAGTATGTATCAATGTAGTATTAAACTAATTGGAGGGGATTTAAATGGAAGGGTTATTGCACTATTTCAAGTATTTGAAGCCCAATTCTGAATACTACGGTGAAATGGAGATAAAAGAAAAGGAAGATACATACCAATTGAGTGATATTCCAGATAATTATTCTGTTATATCAGATAGTGACTCAATTTGGAAATTTTATCATGTGAAAGACGCGATACTTCCAGAACAGGGTTGGAAAATTCATGTAACGTCCTTATTAGAGGATTCAAATATTATATTAGAAAAGGTAGCGCGATTATGCATAGCTAAAAATATTGAGTTTAAGCATCTTAAAGACAAATATAGTATGTTAGCGTTAAATTCAAAAAATGCAAATCGTGCTTCATCTGGAAAGTTTATAACGATTTATCCAATGAATAATGAAATCTTTGTTGAATTGTTAGAACAGATTTCTACAACACTTCAAGATTTTAAAAATGGCCCGTATATTCTTAGTGATAAGAGATGGAAAAATAGCAATGTGTTTTGGAACAAATCGTCCTATGATGCAACTGTATAAAGCGGGGAGGTGTCCCCAACAAACATTTTTTGAGTCCATGAACAATCGGACTTTAGCACATACTGAGAGTAATGTTTTTAATCTTATCGTGTAACGAAAACAACCAAGAGACAATATGTTCTCTTGGTTGTTATTATTTAAGCAGCGGCTAAGCTGACACAGGGGTACATGTGCGGGGGTGGTCAAGTATTTACCTATTAAATAAAACGAGCAATATCTTTTAACGGTAAACGAGACGAGCCATAAGCAGGTGCCGCACCTTTACCGATAGCAATAAGGACTACAGGGAAAATATGCTCTGGTAAGTCAAATCGTTCAGCAAATTTCGCTTTATCAAAACCGCCCATTGTGACAGTATCATAGCCTTTTTCCTTGGCGATAAGCATAAGTTGCATTGAAATAAGACCTGCATCAAATGTTGCGATATTTTTTCGTACTTCTAATGGTGCTGGTGGGTAAGTGCGTAGGGTATTCGCAATCATTAAATCCTTTTGTGCATCCCCCATATGACCTTCTGCAACATTTTGTGTATAAATTTGTTCAACTTGTTGATACATTTCGGCATTTCCTAATACTGCAATAACAGCTGATGATGTTTCAACTTGTTCTTGGTTATTGGCAATCGCACGAAGCTCTGTTTTCACCGCTTCATCTTGAATAACAAGAAATCTCCATGCTTGTAAATTGCTTGATGAAGGTGCACTTGTTGCTTCTTGAATGATTTCTTCAAGTTCTACTTGAGGTATTTTAAAAGTAGGATCATAAACACGCACGGATTTTCGATCCTGCATAATTGTATATAGATCTGATTTGTTATTCGTTGTTGACATAATTTCCTCCTAATAAACTTACTAATGGTAAGTTGATAATAGAATCTTACCATTAGTAAGTTTATACGTCAAATAAAAATTTGTATGTGTTACAATAGAAATAAGGAATGAAAAAATGGGAGGTTATTATATGACTAAATCAAATTGTTCACATATATGTAGTAGCTACCATCAGGCAATTGAATTTATAGGAAAACGTTGGATGGGCATGATTATCTATACGTTATTACCTGGTCCAAAAAGATATCATGAAATCCATGCCACGATCCCTGGAATTTCTGATCGTTTACTAACCGAACGTCTAAATGAGCTTGTTCAAGCAGGACTAATCGAGAAAAAATACATTGATTCATCGATAAAAAAAGTAGAATATGCGTTAACACCGAACGGTTTAGCTTTTCAGGAAGTCATACGGTCTATTCAAAAATGGATTGATTTATGTGATTTTGAACAAACTACGAAAGAGTCAATCTAAAAAAGACAAAGTACCTCGAGAGTACCACTCTCTTAAGGTATTTTGTCTTTTTTCTATAAATCGTAAGAAGCGATCCTATTTATTCTACATGAACATCAAAAATAAATGATTCTTTTCCGTTATTCCATAAGGCATTCAGTTCATAAATATAATATCCTTCTTTAGAAGGCATCGTTATTTTATCCTCTTTAATTTCAACATTTTCAATTGTGCCATCTTCATTCATTTTAGTTGCAGTAATGGCGATTGGACTCTGTTCAATATTAAATTTTAGTATCTCTCCTTTTTTAACATCTAATGTTTCGAAGTTATCTGCTATTTCATTAATATCAGGAGAACCTTTCAGCCTCATTTCAACATCGTCCTCTTTCCATTCAAATTTACTTGGAAGCATATTATATTGTTCACCATCCAAAATAACTTGGCCCACTGGTTGTTTAAAAACACTCTTAGGAAACACATTGCATCCGGTCATAAGAATGACAATTAGTATTGGTATAATTACTTTATTCATTTGACCATTCTCCTTTTTTACGAATTAGGCAATACTATTATACCGTTTTTGTAAAATTTTACTATATACTAGTAGAACAAAAAAGAGACTGTAGGCAAACTCACACTGAGTTTATCTACAGTCTCACGCTTTATTATTAATCTATTTAACGGTCGGTAAAATTTTATTTAAAAGAATGGCAACTATTGCAGCGGTCGCTACCGGAGAACCAAATAAATATTGAACCGTTGTTGGTAAAGAATATAAGAAATCTTTCGGTAATAACGTTAGTGCTAATGTTAAAATGATTGGCACAGCGATAACGTACATTTCTTTTTCACCGATACGTTCATTTTTCATTACTTGTAACCCACTAATTGCAATGATGCCACAAACGATAACGAAGACACCACCGATAACTGCAGAAGGAATGGCAGAAATTAATGCAGCTAATTTACCAGAAAAACCGAACAAAATAAACCAAGCACCTGCAGCAATAAAGACACGACGACTTGCAATACCTGTAATGGAAATCACACCTGCATTCGTTGAATAGCCAGTTACTGGAGTAGAACCTAATAATGAGGCGATGAAGCAGCCGATACCTTCTCCGATAACCCCGCGATTAATTTGCTTATCTGTCAATGGTTTTTCAATAACATTACTAACTGCAAACCATGTACCTGTTGTTTCAGCCAGTAATACAATATAAATAATAATCATTGTTAAAATTGCTGAGAAGTTAAATGTAAAGCCAAAGTCTGCAAAAGGAATTTGTGGTAAGCTAAACCACTTTGCTTTTCCAACTGCTGATAAATCTAATACACCCATTATATTAGCAGCGATACAGCCTATAAGTAACGCGATAATAACAGATGCAATACGAAATGCACGACCTTTTTGACGGAACACAGAGCCTAGCATTACACATACAATTAAAACGATAGCTGAAATAAGCGCTAAATAAATATTTTGGTTAATCGTCGCACCAGCGCCTTCAAAAATATTACTACTTATACCTATAGGCATTAGCGATAATCCAACAACGAAAATAATTGTACCTCCTACAATTGGAGGAATAAAAGTTTTGACAATTTTATTGAAAATACCTGTGTAGCCTAAAATAATGACAAAAATGGCACCAATTAAGCTTGCTCCTAACACAGAGCTCCAACCAAGCTCGCCACTGCCACTAGCTGCATATATACCGACAATTGCTCCTAGTGGTACATAAGACGGCCCTTGTGCAATCGGTAGCTTCATGCAGAAATGTGTTTGTACAATTGTCGCTATCCCTGCTGCAATAAAAGTCGATTGTATCAATGCACTAGATTGACCTGATTGCAAACCTATTAACATTGCAATAAGAAAGGGAACTACATAAACATCCATTGCCATAACATGCTGTAAACCTAGAAGAACAGATTGGCCGAATGGCACTTTTTCATCGGGTAAAACGGTTAAATGCGTGGTATTACTTTTATCGTTTGCTAGATTGTTTTTTTGCGTTTCCACTAAGACGTACACCTCAAAATTTAAGTTTTTATATGATGATTAGGTTGAATCTTACATTGGTTCGTTCGTGTCCTCCTACTGCTGCTAGAGCAAAGAGGAGGGCATTGTTTGCGTTAAATTATTTAGCTCTTTCATGAACTTTAGTGCCTTGCACCCACACTTCACGAATATTTTCAGGACGAACAAGATACATGATTTTTTGGAAAATATCATTCAATGCTTCATTGTTATCATAGATTGGAAGTTTGGCAGAGGCTATTTTTGTATCGATTATTTGAACATCCCACGTATAGTTTTCCTGTAAGCGACCTACTGGAAGGCTTAAACTTTCGCCACCACCTGCTGTTGCTAAATAAAATGCTTCATTGATTGTTATGCGTGAATTTGGCACCCCACGTTTGTCTGCAGAAAGAGCTGTATCAACGCCATCTTCTAACATTCTAGATGACATAACAGCTTGTCTTGCGTTATCGAAAAGACTCGGAGAGAAACCACCCGAAATATCTGATCCTAAACCAATATCCACCCCTTTTGAATGGAAATGGGCAATTGGAATGACACTGTTAGCAAAATAAGCATTTGAAATTGGACAATGACCAATTGCTGTACCCGTTTCAGCAAATAACGCTGCATCATCATCGCTTAAAAAATTGCAATGAGCCATAACAGACTTATCACCTAATAGACCAAAGTCATGTAAAGCATAGGCATCATTTTTGTTAAAGCGGTCTTGTACATAACCATGCTCCCAATCGCTCTCACTACAGTGAGATTGGATATGTGTATCGTATTTAGCAGCTAATTCTCCTAAACCTTTTAAAGCACCATCTGTACAGCTTGGGATAAAGCGAGGCGTTACAACAGGATACACACCTTGTTTTGTAGTTTTAGCTAATTCTTTAACAGCTAAAATAAATTCTTCTGTATCTGCTAACGCTGTATCTGTGTTCGCATCTCGATAAAAATCTGGGTTTTGTTCTTGGTCATCCATGACAACTTTCCCTACTAGACCACGTTGTCCTTTTGTAGCACATATTTCAGCTAATAATAGGCTCGCCTCTTTATGGACAGTTGCAAAGTATAACGATGTAGTTGTGCCATTCGCAAGGAGGGTACTAACTAAATCTTCATACACTTCTTTGGCAAATGCTAAATCCGAGAACTTCGATTCAATAGGGAAGGTATATGTGTTCAGCCAGTCATTAAGAGGAATGTCTAAAGCAGTTCCAGCCTGCGCCCATTGCGGTGCATGGACATGTAAGTCGACAAAGCCTGGGAAGAAATACTGTCCATCAGTTAGTTGGTGGAAGTTATCTTTCCCTTCGTATGTATTAAGTAATGGTTGATAATCCAGATGTTCGGGAGCAACAGCCTTCTCTATCATACCGTCAGCGTTAATGCAAAATAGATAATCTTTTAAAATTTGTACTTCTTTTGGTGACTTACTTGAAAAAGCAGTCCCTTTAAAAATTTGCGTATATTCACTCATGGTTTACACCTCAACGTTCGTATTTTAGTATCAGCAGGGAATATTATAGGACAATTAAACTGTAAAGTCTATAAAAAAACGAATAAAAGCTTTTTGATTTAATAGAGATTTAAGGGGAATTAACATAAAATGAAAAGAGTTTTACAACAATTTTATGGAATGGAAATATATAGTGAGAGGCGGAAGAGGAATGAAAATAAGGGTTGAAAACTTAAAAATTTTTGAATAAAATATAGTTGAGAATCATTATCATTTAAATATCTTGCGAAAAAGGGAGGTAGCCGTATAGTTTATTGAATCCCGCAAGGCATAAAAATAGAGATTAGATTATTATAACTGTCACTGCTAGAGTCACTATATTTCTAAACGGAGAAAGGAGCATACTATGAAAAAAATAAGTAGGGTATTCATTCTATTTGTAGTTATTATAGGATCAGTAATTCCTAATTTTGCTTTGGCAGCAAGTGAGAGTGGACAAGAAAATCCATTTGAAGCGCCAGAAAAATATGTGTCCTATCTAAAGTCATTTGGTGATACTTATGATGAATTCATTCAGCAGTATAGTGAATTATCGAAAGAAAAGCAGGAAATAATTTTAGATGTTCTACAAAATGGTGGAAATTTTGATGTAGAGCTAACTGAAAGCAGTTTGCAAAGCGATGAAAAACACAGGTATACTAGAGCAACAGTAGGTAATAGACCTGTATCATTTGATGCAGATTTTAGATTGTTCGGAATAACTTTTGTGAAAGTAAGATTAGAAGGTAGATTTGAATATAGTAATCAAAAGGTAATCTCAGTACAGTATAAAAATGCTTACATTGTTCAGAATTTTGTTCCTTTAAGTGGATTTGAAAGAACTTCCTTAGATGCGTATGTAAGTGATGATAAATTCTATGCGAGTGCAGCATTTACGGCTTTTGTAGGTGCAAAAATAGGAGATAATATTATTGGCGTGCGTCCAAGAACCTTTAACATTCAATTAAATTCTGATTATAGAGGGAATGTGAATGGAAATGCATGGTAAGAAAGCAATCGTTATAGTGGGATTATGTCTTTTCGTTTTTTTGATCATTTTATTTACCATTATTAGTTTAAGAGCCAATTATTAATTAAATAGATTTATCAAAAGACTCAAGGTAAATACTAGAGTCTTTTTTTGTGAAAAAAATCGGTGAAACATATATAAAATATTGTTTTATAAATTGATTACTGGAAAAATTTTATAAAATATATGTTTGCTTTATTAATATTCATTAAGTATCCTTTTATTAACAATAAAAAGGGGAGGGGATGCGGTGAATCGTCAACATATAGGGGTATTATTTGGAGGAGTATTGTTGCTCGTAGTAGCAATGGGTATTAGCCGCTTTGCTTTTACGCCCATTTTGCCATTTATGCGGGAGGATGTCGGCTTTTCGTTTAATGTTGCCGGCTTTTTAGCATCCAGTAATTATATTGGTTATTTTATTGGCGCATTGTGGGCTGGATTTATTTATCGCCAAAAGAAAAATTTTTTACTGTTGAGTGTTGTGTTAAACGTCATTTCTGTTGTTCTTATGGGGCTAATTGAAATTTATAGTGTTTGGCTTGTCCTGCGCTTAGTTGCAGGAATTACAGGAGGACTTATATTTGTTTTAACTTCTAGTATTATTATGGATTATTTAGCTAAACAGTCACTGACAAAGTGGTCAGGTTATTTATTTAGCGGTATAGGGCTTGGTATTGCCATATCAGGTTTGTTCGTACCTTTCATTGAAGTACGTTTTGCTTGGCAAGGTACTTGGATTGGGTTAGGAATTTTATCAGCCATTTTATTATGTATTACATTTTTCTTATGGAGAAATTTAGAAGTTCAAGACAGTGCCAAAGTTACCAAATCATCTGATACAAAATTGTCGCGAGGTTTTATGCCTTGGCTTATTGCTGCGTATGGTCTTGAGGGACTTGGCTATATTATTACAGGAACATTTTTAGTAGATATTATTCATAACATACCATCGCTCCAATCTTACTCTTCCTATAGTTGGGTCATTGTTGGTATAGCTGCTATTCCGTCTGCTCCAGTTTGGACAGTATTATTAGAAAAGTTTTCTGCAATAAAAATATTGTTTGTGGCTTACATATTACAAGTGCTAGGGATTTTGTTGCCGGTATTTTCACAAACAGTGTGGAGTGTCTTATTGTCTTCCTTTTTATTTGGCTTAACATTCGTGGGCATTGTAACATTAACAACCGCATATGCCAGACAGCTCTTTCCAACTCAGAGTGGTCCAGTCGTGTCAGTATTAACAACATTTTATGCATTTGGACAAATAATAGGCCCAATAATTGCTGGACAACTAGTAGTAGTATACAGCAGCTATAAAGCAGCACTCATCTTTGCTGGAGTCATCGTATTTTTAGCGTTAATAGTGATGTTATGCGGTAAATGGATCGTCATAAAACAACAAGAAAAAGCAGCCAATCTAAACATGCAGTCCACACCTTAGTGGTAGTGTATAGTGAGGGTGCCTGACACTCGAAAGATTCTGAATTGTTCGGGTGTCAGGCACTCTTTTTATTTTTCCCTAAATCGACAAAATGTTATAATTATAGATAGTAAATCAATCAATTGGAGTGATGCGAATGAGTGTAAAGACTTTACGTAAAATCCCACTTGAGAGTTTTGTAGATTTAAAGGTAGATTATGTTTTTAAACAATTTTTTGGTACAGAGCAGAATAAAAATATTACTGTGGTTTTTCTAAATGCTATTTTAAAGCGTACTGGCCGTAATGCTATAAAAGAGATTTCTTTTATGCGGCAAGAATTCGGTAGCGAGCATGTAGATGATAAGCAGTCACGCTTGGATATTTTAGTGAAAACCCAAGATGATTTATTTATTAATGTTGAAATCCAACTAACAAATAAATACGACATGATGAAACGAACGCTGTATTATTGGTCTCGAATTTATACCTCTCAGCTTCGAAAAGGAATGGGTTATTATAAACTTCGACCTACAATAACTATCAATATTTGTAATTTTAGTTTATTTGAACAAACAAATAATTACCATTCTCTTTTCCAACTATATGACTTTGATGAGAAGTTTAAAATGGACGATGTACTTGAAATTCATTTTATCGAAATAAATAAATTTATAAAGCAATGGTACGCAAAGCAATTAAATTCTTGGGAAAATGTGCTTGCTAGATGGTTAATGTTGCTGGCAATGGTTGATGGTCGTAAAGGTAAAGTCTATGAAGAAATCTATTTGGAATTGGAGGAGCTCGCCATGAAAGATGAGGAGTTATTAAATGCTTTCAGTGTTTGGCAAGATTTAAGTCAATCCCCTGAAGATTATTATGCTTACCAATCTCGTTTGAAATATATTCTTGATGAGGCGGCGAAGCTTGAAGATACAAAATATATAGCTGAGCAGGAAGGGCTATTAAAAGGAATAGAACGGGGAATGGAGCAAGGTATTCAGCAAGGTATTCAGCAAGGTATTCAGCAAGGTATTGAACAAGGTATCAAACAGGGAGAAAATAAGATGCAAAAGGAAATCGTATTGAAATTATTAAAAAGAAATACAGATGTTGAAACAATTGCTGAATTAACTGGACTAACAGTTACTGAAATTGAACAGCTAAAAGAATTACTTGATTAATTCTTTAGGTGCCAGACACTCGTAATTTTCAGAATTGTTTGGGTGACTGGCACTTATTACATTTTCTTCTTACGATTTGAAATGAAGAAGTACAAACTGATTACTAGCATGCTGTAAATAAAAATCCATATATATTGCCAATAAAAAACAGCAGGTATTGTTTGGATGCTATCATCTGCACTCATCATTTTTAAAGAAAGATGTACAGGAGGTAGAAGCCATATAAGTCCTTGTACTTGCACGATGACATTTTTTAACGAAGCGATGGCTAAAGAAATGATTAGGATACTAAGTACCCCCCACCAAGAATTTTGTCTATTTTGGACTAGTTCCCTTGTGAAAAGGGAAGAGAGTGCAATACTAAGGATCGAAAGGCTAAAGTGAGCTAGAAAGCCTAATATTATATGTAAGGCCCTTGGTTTTTCACCAAATGCATCAATCATTATCGGATAGAATACTGCAACACAGCTTAAACAAAAGCCAATCATTATACAAATCAAATAAAGCGCCCTAAAATATGCTTTTTCTCCCTTAGAATGGAGTATAGTAATTACTTTTTGTCCTTCATCCTCCCCATGAAATATTGTTACGGTAAACCATCCCATTAACATAAAAAGAAATGTCGAAGTAAACGAGTAACTATCTAATATTGGATTTGGCACAAATGCATAATTGACTACCATACATAAAATGAAAATGAAAAAAGGCGGAATATACTTATACGTTCTTATATAGTTAACTATTTGATAGTGCAATAAACTCATCATTTCCCTTGTAAACCTCCTAGAAATGGGTATGGAATTGATCCTTCTTTGGATTGAGAGGTATGAGCTGTTTAATGGACGCTTGGTGCTGAAGTAATGTCAGAAGGATTTTATCACTATCTGGACTACTAACTTTTACAGTCACCTCTTGATTGCCATTCGTTAATGTACGCATTACTTTAATTTGCATAAGAGAAGAAAGTGCATCAAGTGATTTTTGACTTGATAACTCAAAAATTATTTGATTGTATGGAATATGGTTTTCCTTAAATGATTCCAGTTGTAACACTTGGCCCTCTTGAATTAATAAAACTCGGTCTACAAGATTTTCTAATAATTTTGTTTCATGGCAAGTTAAAATGATACTATATCCATTTTCCTTTAATGACAAAAGAATTTCTTCTAAATCAATTTGAGCGCGGGGATCAAGTCCAGATAAAGGTTCATCTAAGATGAGAAGATGTGTATCTTCAAGCATCGCCTGCATAATCATAATTTTTTGCTTCATCCCTTTTGAAAAATGGGTAATTCTTGTTGAACGAGACTCCTCCATATTAAATATCTTTAGTAGTTGATCTATTTTTTGCTCTAAAGTTTTTTTGGGGATGTCACTAATTTTGCCCATATAAAAAAGATACTCTTCAGGGGAAAATAATAGATGCGAAGGAGTGACTTCTGGTACGTAGCCGATTTTTAAAGATGGTAAATGTTTGTTCACTGTCCCGCTATCTGTATCCACTATGCCACCGATAATTTTGAGTAGCGTACTCTTTCCAGAGCCATTCTTTCCGACGAATGCTATAATTTCTGCGTTATCAATGGAGAATGAAATGTTGTCTAAAACTTTTGTGGCTTTATATTGTTTAGAAATATTTTTGACTACCATTATCGTATTCATAAGGACACACCTTTTTGTAAGTGATAATTCTAATGATTCTATTATAAATTAATCCTACACAAAATACCTCTTAAAATGGTTTTATTTTCTAATTTAGCAAAAATAAAAGGGTCTGCTCATACTAAAGAGTAGACCCTTTTAAAAAGTCACAATGAACGATATTTTTTTAAGCTAATGATATTTAACATAATAAAGACAATAGCAAAGCAAGCTAGAATTACTAAATTTACTAGAATTTCATTAAAGGAAAATCCTTTATACATTACGCCATTTAAGGCATCGGCAGCATAGTATAATGGCATGATGCGACCAATATATTGTAACCATTCCGCCATATGATCTAGTGGGAAAATACCCGAAAAGAATACTTGTGGCACAATAACAATTGGGATAAATTGCATCATTTGAAACTCTGAAGCGGCGAAGCTAGATAAAAGTGCACCTAATGATAAAGATACAAGTGCAATCAAAATATTAATAAGAAACACGAGCCAAATGGAACCTATATGGACGATATCAAGAACATAAATTCCAAATAGAACAATTATAATGGTTTGAATAAGGGCAAAAAAACCGTAACCAATCAGATAACCTGCTACAATTTCGGCACGTTTAATAGGTGTTGCTAGTAATCGCTCTAATGTTCCAGACATACGTTCCTTTAATAAGGCAATACCAGTAATTAAGAAAACAAAAAAGAAAACAAAGAAACCGATAAGCATTGGGCTGAAAATATCAAAAATAACCGTATCTTTGTCACCGTATACATAGTCGGTCATTATCGCCATATTAGAAACTTGTTCTGGTTGTAAAACTTGTGACAACTTCATCATAACGGCTCTAGCAGTAGTAGGATCGTCATTTAATAAGGTAAGCTTCACTTGATTGTTGTGAAGTGCTAACCAACCGTCATATTGTTGCTCTTTTAGTTTGGCAATAGTAAAATCATTTTTTTCAATTACATCAAAATCGGCAGCTTCTAGTTTTTCAATAAGCTCTGCTGGACTATGTGATACAACTAGCGTTACTACAGGCTCATTACTATTAAAAATAAAATACATTAATGAAAGCACGAGGAGGGGGGCAAGAAATAGCAATGCAAGTGTACGCTTATCGCGTCGCATTTGCTGAATAATTCTTAACACTAGGGCGCCAATTCTCATAGTATTGTTCCTCCAGCTTTTAAAAACACTTCATCAAAATCTTTAGCTTGATATTTTGTTTTCAACTCGTTCGGTGTACCTTGTGCAAGAATATGGCCGCTACGAAGTATTGCTAATTGATCACATCGCTCTGCTTCATCCATTGCGTGTGTCGTCACTAAAATTGTTTTGTTCTCTTGCTCTTTAAGACGAATAAGCTCCTGCCAAATTTCTTGTTTCAATACAGGATCTATCCCTACTGTTGGTTCATCCAAAATCAAAAGTTTTGGATTTTGAATCAGAGCAATTGCAAGTGACAATCTTCTTTTCATCCCTCCAGAATAATTTATTACTTTATTATTTAATTCGTCGGTTAAACGAACAAGATGTGCAGCGTACGCGACGCGCTCCATTCGTTCTTTTTTTGATAATTGATAAAGCTTTGCAAAAAAATGGAGATTTTCTGCACCTGTTAAATCTGTATATAGCGCATCGGATTGTGCCATGTATCCAATATCCATTAACAACTGTTCGTGAGGAACTACGTAATTGAATACATGGATAGTGCCACTATCTGGCTTCAACATGCCCATGATTAGCTTAATTAATGTTGTTTTCCCACAACCAGATGGGCCAAGTAAACCAATTAACTGACCAGTTGGAATACCCAAGGAAAGTGGGGCAATAACTTGTTTATGATGAAAACGTTTTTCGACAGCATTTAATGTAATTGCCTGCTCTTCCAAAAAAACAACTCCTTATGAGGTGCCTGACACGCAAACAATTCAGAATTGTTTGCGTGTCAGGCACCGTAATACGTATTTAGTGCTGCTTCCAAGCGTTGTTCTAAATGTTGTGAAATATAGCCAAAAACAAACTGTTCCTTTTCCATCTCAATTTGTGAGGACCTAAAAATTTTTGCGAAAAATCCTGACTTATTTTCGAGTGAAAATTGTTGCAGTGCTTCGGTGCGTAATGTTGAAACGATTTCATTTTCAATATGGCGTTCACGGATTTTTTTTACAATATCCTTTACGCTACCTTCTTGTAACTCTAGCATTTGCTTTTGGAGATTTTCATTTATCTGTCTCAGTTCATTTGTTTCATTTTGGATGTCTTCGATTTTGCGACTCGATTCGGAAGATAGCGCATTTTGAGCTAAAAAATCTTCGTTAATCGTTATGTGCAATGTCCCTTGCTTTTCATTAGGTTCCATATGAAATAGCCCTGTTTGTATCATTTGCTGTAGGACACTACCTAAAACATCGATTTTATTGGCTAAATCATCAGATGAGACAAGAGTGGTAGCAGTAATTTGGTGCTTAATTTGCTGATTGCTATCATCAATTCCTAGAAGAAGTTTTAAGCCCTTTACACGGTATTCGTCCTTTAGAAGTAGTATCATACGAAGTCGTAAAATGGCAGGGAGGTCCAACCGAATATTTGTCATTTGATGATTAGAGGCACTATCAAAAATATACTGGTCAAAAGGCTTAATGTAGTAACGGAGCATAGCATCCGTTATTTCAAACCAACCTGCAACTTCTGAAATACTATAATATTTTTTTTCATGGATGTGTGTTAAATAGGCATCACCATAAAGTGTTTCTTCTAATGGTGTATGTTGTAGAACGACAAACAATGGATCATGCTGCACAATTCCGAGTACTAATTCTTTTGCATCACTTATTTCAAGCATTCCTTCTACACCCCACTTTATTTTTCATTTGCTAAATTTCGCATTATCTCTCTATTAGGTTTCTATTCTTTTTAACCCAATTGTATGCATATTTAGACAAGGATAATTTAATATTTTAATGTTTCTTTAAAGATAGTAGTTTGAAATATCTAAACTGCTCTTTACATTAATCGTTATCCTGCTACCGAATTTGTGGAAATGTAGAACTCATTTGTATGCGGTGATTAATGAATGAAATGATTAATCGACTAGTACTCCTGTAATGATTATACAGTTGAAATAGATGTAATGACCCAGATGGACACCTAAAAATAGGAGAGGACAGGAGAAATAATCCATTACTCAAGCTTAAAAAATAGCTAACGATAGTACGATAAAAGTTAGCCGAGAAATCCACTAACTTTTAAAAATAACTACTTTGAAAGTGGATGGATAGTAATCGTATGATTGCTCAAAAGCTGGTCGTTAAGCATGACTTCCATTTCAGTATATATAACGTTGTCCTTAACGAGTATCTGCATTTCAGTGTACTTATATTGACATTGGAATTCACGAATATATTGCGTGATAATTGATAAATTGTCGTTGTTTTTAACTTCTACTTCCACAAAAAAGGGCAATGTTAATTGTGGTGGTGAAAAACAGCCACGGCGAATCCAAATAGCTTCATTTACATAATAACGGATTGGCAATTGTCGATCACTCGCTATAAATAAGTCCATTTAAATCTCCTTCATTTTGTAAATTCAAGATGTCTCATAACTATTTTAAGTATAGCTTTTTCTGCTCAGAATGTCGTGAAAGAGCCTTAGGTATTGATATTGTGTTGCTTGCAACCATCGTATGTTTGTTGCCTGTTGAAAACTGACGTTCACTTCTGAAGCTGTTGGTACGCTAGAATCGATTCAATGAAATATGTTAGTGCAGGTGGTTGAAAATCATCTTGACGATATATGAACCAAGTAGGGATATGCGTTTGCTTTGTAGCCAATACATGAATAGCGAGTGGTTGCGAAGCGATATATTTTTCTGCGATTGCACGTGGCAGGAGCGTTACTCCAAGTCCTGCTGCTACACAGCCGATAATGCCATCAAGTGTTCCAAACTCCATTCTTTTCTTTGGTTGCACACCGTCTTCATGTAACCAGTGTTCAAAAATTGCCCGATAAGAGCAGCCATGACGGAAAGTAATAAGTGTGCAATTTTCTATATCTCGCAAGTTTTCAATTGGTTTATGCGGGATTGACGAAATGATTACTAGCTCCTCATTGATAAATTCCTTTGCTATAATATGCTCTTTATAAACAGGCCCTACAACAAAAGCACCATCTAACTCATAATTTTCTAATCGTTCAATATTTTCCGTCGATGTACTCGTTGAAATTGTTAACTCTATCTGTGCATACGACTTATGAAAATTAGTTAAGAGCGTTGGTAAATGGAGCGCAGCGGTAGTTTCCATTGAACCAATACGTAAAACACCCTTTTTTTCTCCCGTATCATGGAGTATTTCAAAGGATTTTTCATGCAAATATAGCATTTTTAATACGATTTCATAAAATTGTTCTCCTTTAGCTGTTAAACGGATTCCGCGATGTCCTCGATAAAAAAAGGTTACATTATATAATTCCTCAAGATTTTGTATTTTCATTGAAATATTAGATTGTGAGTAATTAAGTTCTGCGGCTGCTTTAGAAAAACTTCCTGCTTGTACGACCGTCCGAAAAATAAGCAAATCATTAAAATTCAAGATATTCCCTCCTGCTATCAATTTATTTGATATCTATTATAAATAATCGGATCTATTTGTGATATCTAAATATTAGTTATAGTAAATGTGAAGGGGAGGGGAACTATGAATAAGCAAACAGTTCGATATTTAATTGGAGGCGTATTTGCATTCATTGTTGCAATGGGCATTAGTCGTTTTTCCTATACAGTCATTTTACCTTACATGCAAGAAGCTTTTGCGTTTAGTCGAGCAACTGCAGGATTTTTAGCTACGAGCAATTATTTAGGCTATTTTGTAGGTGCTATTATTATTGGGCGTCTACAAATACAAGAGAAACGGATTCCCTTCTTACAACTAGCATTAGTTATAAGTATTGTAACTACTGGTTTAATGGGGTGCACTGAGGTGATTTTTGTTTGGTATGTGCTTCGGTTTATTTCTGGCGTAATGAGTGCTTTTATTTTTGTCATTGCTGCAAGTCTAGTGCTCGATCAATTAGCTACGAGCAGGAAATCACACTTGTCAGGGATTTTTTATAGTGGTGTGGGGATAGGAATTGCATTAAGTGCTTTAATTGTTTCACCAATACATGCTTTATTTAACTGGTATGGCACATGGTTTGCCTTAGCATTATTTAGCAGTATCTTACTAATATTTATTGTCATTTTAATAAAGCCAAACACACTTAAAACACAACAGCATACTAGTGAAACACCAATATTGCGTAAAGCTTTACCGACAAGGTGGATTAAATGGCTAGTACTTGCCTATAGTCTAGAAGGACTTGGCTATATTATTACTGGAACTTTCATCGTATCCATTGCAAATGAATCAACAAGCTTTCAGGGGGATGCAGTCTTTGTATGGTTTGTCGTTGGCATTGCAGCCATTCCATCTTGTTTTATTTGGTCAAAACTCGCACAGCGTTGGGGTTATGTAATGACATTATTTATAGCTATGTTATTGCAGTCATTAGGGATTGTGTTACCAGCATTGTCCACAAATACTTTTACAATTTACACAAGTGCTTTTATATTCGGTGCGACATTTATGGGGATTACAACGGTTGCAACTACTTTAGCAAAGCAAATTGTCCCTTTAAATAGTCATAAAATATTAGGTGTTTTAACAGCAGGCTATGCACTAGGGCAATTGCTTGGACCTTCACTAGCGGGAATATTGGCCAACTATACAAACAGTTATCAATATGCGCTAATAGGTGCATCTGCTGTTGTACTAGTAGGAGCAATCTGTCTAATAAACGGAATAAAATATGAAAAAAACAATAGTGAACTCCAACAAATACGGTAAATAAAAAGAAGTAAGCAAGTAATGATACTTGCTTACTTCTAGTATTAGTGAATATCACGTTTTTTGAAATTACCACCGCGAACTTCTGAAACATCAGAAATAACAACAAAAGCACCGCTATCAATATCTTTAATGATTGTCACAAGCTTATTTTCTTCCATACGGTTAATGACACAGTTCAAAATTTCAGTTGGTTCGTTTGAAAATCCGCCACGCCCTTGTGTATAAGTAACACCACGTCCTAAACGAGCTTGAATGGCGTCACCAATTTCCTCAGATTTTGCACTGACAACACGAACATCTTTTGATTTTTCTAAACCTACTTGAATAATATCAATAACGTTTTTCGCAATATAGTACGTTAAAGCTGAATATAATGCGCTTTCTAATCCGAAAATAAAGCTTGCCCCTAAGAAAATAAAGGCATTAATAAATAATATAATATCTCCGACTGAAAACGGAATTTTACGTGATAATAGTACGGCTAACACTTCAGAGCCATCTAATGCACCACCGTTACGCAAGACAATTCCTATTCCAATTCCAAGTAACATACCACCTGATAAGACAATTAATAAAGGATCGTTTGGACCTAAAATTGTTTTAACATCATGTAATAGAACTGTGGAAATCGATAAAGCCGCTATCCCAGTACTACTCATTAATGCAAAAGTTTTTCCTACTTGTTTGTAGCCAATATAAATAAATGGGATATTAAGTACAAAGAGTAGCACCCCTAACGGAATTCCGAATAAATGGGCACCCATAATACTAATACCTGTTACGCCACCATCAATGACATTGTTCGGTATTAATACCGCTTCAAGTCCATATGCTGCGATGACTGCGCCTATAATAATCATGATAAATTTTCTTATATTTTCAACTGACTTGCCTTTTTTCATAAATCTTCTCCATTTCTTTACAATTTAAATCCAGTAATCGTACCTACATATTGTTACTTAAGATTTTGGAATAATATTTAATGCGATCGTTTTTGTTTCCGTTTTATTGCTTGAATCGGACATATTATAGTATCTCGTTAATAAATCATTTAAATCATTTTGAAAGTTGTTAAACTGTTCCTTTGTTAAAGATAAGTCGAGTAATGAAAAAGTAGCTTGATCCTCGACGCATTCTTCTTCAAATAAGTTTAAGTAATTTTGATATTGAGACAGTAGTGCTAATTGATAGTAAGAAATATAGTTTAGCTTTTGCTTTTTCGTAAGCTTGGACCACTCCTCCGCATCTATTTTTGCTGCTCCCTCATTTAAAGCATAAAATTTTTCCGTGACAGAACGTACTTTGCGTTCTTTCACAATTTTAATAATGTTTTCATCCATTAATATTTGAATATGGCGATATAATGTAGCTTGCGGTACATCTTTAATTAAAGAAATCATCTCTAACGTACTTAAACCGTCTTCTGTATTATGCATCAGTGCCTGCAAAATCTTCATTCTCACTGGATGCATTAAAACCTCCGCTTTATTAAGCATTATCGAGCCCCCTATCTGTAGAAAAGAGATGGTATCAATGGAAAACGCAAATGTTATCAATGTGAGAACATTATCAAAAAATATAATATATTTTTAAACAGATGTACAGTAAAAAGCCAATGAAATTATTATATGAATATGATAATATTATTCGTTTGTTAAAAAACTTTGCGTTTTATTAGGGTGTAATGTGTAGGGATAATTGTTGCCATTTTGTTTTGGATGCGGAACTTGGGGCTAATACTTTCAAAGGTCAAAGCTCTCTACGTAAATTTACAGATGAAAAGGCATCAAGGTGAACTTCTTGATGCCTAGTGTAGAAAAATATAAACAAGCAGATGTTTTTAAATTAAAAATAAAGCAACAATTGTCGTAACAATAAGTCCTATCGCTACAGGCAATAAATTGCGCCGTGCAAGCTCAAAGGGACTGACGTTACAAATAGCAGCAGCGGGAATGAGTGCCCATGGTATAAGTGTACCGCCACCAATAAAAGACATATTATTTAGCTGCAACAATAATAATTTCCCTGGCTTGTTTACTGCTCGTATAATCATCCTTTGTATCAACGATAATTTGCTCGAAGATAGTGGTCATTAATTGCTTGCGTTCGTAATCATCGGCATTCAACCATAGTGTATCAATATTGCGGATAACAGTTCGGATTTCCACATGTTGACGCTGATCCTGCTGCTGTAACGTTTTTAGCTTTGCGTATAACTCCTTTTCTTGATGACGAAGCTTTTCACTTTCTTCTATTAACTCGTCGATGCCGATAATATCATGTTCGAACATGGTTTTCTTCTTATGTGAAAGCTTTTGCACAACAGCTAATTCCTGTTGTAATGACGACAGTTGTGCCATTGGGAATATTGCGTCGCCTTCGTTACTTTGAAAATGGCCACCGACCAAGTCATCCCATTTTGCAAAGATGGTTTGCACTAAATTGCTTTCTAAAATCATATGACTAGTACAAGCTTTTCCAGCTTTCTTGCCAGAACATCGATATGTTTTTTTCTTGCCAGCTTTATGACCAGACATTGCATGCCCGCATCGAGCACATTTTAAAAGTGAGGAAAAATAGTAATTACTTGATTCGCGCTTTCCTCCAAAGGTTCTGCGTTTTTCTAACAAATCTTGTAGCTCCCAAAATTCATCACGATCTATAATCCGTTCATGATTGCCTTCAAACAGCACACGTTCTCGAGGAGGCTTTTTAATGTCTTTCGGATTAGAGCTAAACATTAAGTAACCTGCGTATGTCGGATTATTAGCAATATCTCGCACAGTATCGACATGCCATTGTCCGCCTTTTCGAGTAGGGGTTCCTTTATTCGTTAATTGGCGGGCAAGTGAGAAAAAACCTAATGACTTGGCTAATTTAAAGATATCCTTCACAATTTGGGCTTCTTCTTTATTGATAGCTAATTCACCATCCACTACGTGATAGCCATAGGGGGGCGTGCCACCTTTCCAGTAACCCAACTTCACTTTCTTTTCCATTCCTAAACGGACACGTTCTGCTGTATTTTCTCGCTCCCACTGGGCAATCGCAGCAACAAGTGTTATAAATAAACGACCCATCGCATTTGTCGTATCGTAAACTTCTGTAGCGGATTTAAATTTACATTCATATTGATCTAACTCAGCTAAAATTGTGTGGAGATCAGGGACAGAGCGAGTTAAGCGATCTAGCTTATACACAAGAAGGACAGCGATACCTCCTTGCTGAATGCGCTGTAGCATTGCTTGGAAATGGGGTCTATTTAAATCTTTAGCAGAATACCCATCATCGATGTAGGGCTCCTCAACAATTTCCCATCCTTGTGAAACACAATAAGCCTCTAATTTTTCGATTTGTGCAGCAATCGAAAATCCATGTTTAGCCTGTTCATCTGTGCTGACTCGAACATAGATGACGCACTTCATCAGTATTTCACTCCTTCTAAACTTCCTTTCTTTTATATATTTTACTAACTATAAAAATAATACTTTATATGTAGATGGATTTGGATGTTGATTAAAAAAATTGATTAAAAAAGAACGAGCCGTTTTTCAATAACTGGGTATTATTTTTGATGATGGGAAGAGCCTGTTGTATGTTCAGGCTCTAGCCTTTAGTTAATTAATCAACATGTATGGTAGGGATGCCAGCTTTAGCAAGACACGAAAAAAGGTTGGATTTTGCATTTGTTCAAATTAAGTCATAGGTGTAATGAGGGAAGTATGAGTAATGTGCACAAAATTTAAAATGGAAATGAATTGGACGCTTAATTTCGCCAAATATTTTCGTATGTTTGTGCTTCTAGCTGGAGTGCTTGAAGGATTTTCGAGTTTGTTTGAGAAGCTACATGTAATTTAGCTGTTTTGACGTTTAACACAGCATATACAATGTTTTCTGGGATAGAGTCGTTACATCGTGCTTCTAACATTAAAGTGAGGATTGGTTGAATGTTTCGTTCATTAATTTTTTCAGTGTTTCCTTTAAAAAACAATTTTATTAAGTGAGGAATGCCATCAATAATTAAACCTAATTCGGGAGACGAACGAACAATTAACCCATTATTAGATGTCCATAACGATTTTGGTGGATCAAACCATTCGATTTCTTTGTTACGAGTAAATTTTTTAAATGCCTTTATTGCTTGGGTATAGGAATTAATTTTTCTTTCATGAACTTCAGACAGTAAAGCATCTAAATTTTCTAGAGATTGATTTTTCTCATAGCAAAATTTAATCCGTTCTCTTAATTGTTTCCAATGATCTTTTACTGGGTGATAATCACCTTGATTTTTAATTTCAGTAATTTTGTTCATCTTTGCCAACATTGTTTGCCTAACTGTGAAATCAATGAATTGTGTTAAACCGACAGACAATTTCTCCTTTTCCACTGTCGTTATTTTCAATCACCTTCCTTTCTAAAATCATTTTAACAGAAAGTGGCTCAAATGGAGATAGTAAATTGGATTTAGTTGGTATGCAGCATCCATGGGCAGTATCTGTATTTGGGGGAAATGTATGTTGTGAAAAAAAGTCTGAAATGAGTAAGAAAGAAGGAGCGCTTGCCAAGGTTCTAATTTGAAATATGTCTTAACGAAAGTGACAAGCCTATTCGACATATTCTGATAAAAAGGAGTGTGGAGAATGACGATAGTCAAAATGACAGAAGATAAAGTAAGGAAATTATTTCCGATTATTGAAAGCATTCTGTCTCGTGAATACGGAAGGAAGGTAACGCTAAAAGACTTAACAGTGGGGGGCATTACAGTTTATAAAAATGATTGCGCGAAGTAGCGAAGTTTAAAGATTTTAATACAAGTTTAAATACTTTTATTAAAAAAATAAAAGCACCTAATTAGGTGCTAAATAATAACTAAACTATTAATATTTATTATAGCCATCTAAAAATTTCCTCCAACCAAATTCAGTAATTTTGAAGTCATTATATTTTAGAAGAAAATAATCAATAGTATAGTTGTATCTTTCTAGTTCTTCACGACTATATTGAATTACTGTTGGGGAAGACGGATCACTGTTTGACCGCATTATATTATCATAATCTTCTGGTCGTTCAACCCAAACATGATTCATACTAAGTGGTTCATAATTAGTCCAGCTATATTTTTTTAATGACTGCAAACCTATTTTTATATTAGGGTATGTATACCAATCCTCGTAATTTTGCCCTAGTATTTTTTTGTTTGGCATTTTTTCTATTACATCTTTAGCCATTGTTTCTATAAAATCATTTAGCTGTTGTCTAGCTTTAGCTACATCCTCTTTGGCAGTATCTTGATATTTAATGGATCTTAAGTGTTTATTCATTGCAGATTCAAAATTTAATTCCCACGGCGAAAGAGACAAATGATAGTTTATAAAATAATCATATGGCAATTTTAAATCATCATTTTCAATTACCTTGTATTCAAATTTTACTGTAACAATTTCGGTTATTAATTCTGGGTACTTTTCTTTTAAATATGATTTTAACTGACTAGCTGATTCAATTTTAGTATCAACTTTTTTAGCTTCCATTTCATTAGTGTTATCTTTTTTCTTTTGGTTTTTATTAAACTTAACTGTAGATTCTACTTTCTGATCAACTTCTTTAGCGTTTACAGTTTCCGTTAGTACGGGGGTAAATAACATTGATATAAGAAAAGTGCTTGTAACTAAAGGTAATGATAGTCTTTTCATTAATAAAACCTCCTTTTATTAAAAATTATACCATATTTTAGATGTTTAAAAGAGGTATTTATTAATAAAATATTGAAGAAAAAGGGTATTTCATAATGCGAGATTTTTCAATTCAATATAGAGCCAAGTTAGATAGACATTTTAAAAGAGTATTTGGTTTTTTAATTAAAAAATAGAAATACGCTATAACTATATCTAATTTAGATGTAGTTATAGCGTATTGAAAAAAAGTACCAAGTAGTTTTACTCTAGATACTTTTTATACTGTTGATTGGAGCGAATGTCAGCGACTTGGAATACGTGGTCACTCCGCGCTTACGGTGTGATAGACCTCACTATTTAGTAGATTTTACTTCATTTAAATAGAAATCATACAATTGATCGATAGAACCATTTGATAACAAAGGAATAGCCTTTTCAATTTTCTCTCGTTCCCAATCAAACCAACGCATTTCTAATAATTTATTTATTTCTAAATCAGAAAAACGTTTTCGTATTTCTTTGGCTGGATTTCCTCCGACAATCGTATAAGGCGGAACATCTTTTAATACAACAGATCCTGCAGCAATAATCGCACCTTCACCGATAGTAACCCCAGGCATAATCATTGCATTCATACCAATCCAGGCATCACTTTTAATAACCGTATTTCCTTTTGGCTCATAAGAACGTTCTATTTGTTCCGTAAAAGGATACACTGTTATCCATTCTGAATGGTGATTATGATTACCACCCATTAAAATGATGACACCACTGGCAATACAAACGTAGTTTCCGATAATCAGTTTATCTAAATGCCAACCAAAATCATTAATAGGATTAAATAGTTCACGAGATTTATGGTCACCCCAAAGGTATCTGACACACCCGTCCTCAAAATTTTGATTTCCATAATAACCCGAGTAGTATGAATAGTCTCCAACTTCAATGAGCGGATTTGTCACTAAATCCTTAATATATTTAATTTCTGACCAATGATTATATTTTTGATTGTTCATTATGCTTACCTCGCTTCTAAGTAATTAGTTTTCATGTATCTACCTAGAAGCTTAATCGCACAGCGACGTTTTTAAGTTTTCTTAAACGACGTATCATCGTCCTCAACCTCTCACATTTAATGAGGAAATAGTAACTTATATAAATTAGTATGTCAAACGAGATATTGTGATTAGATGTACCGTTGTTTAAAAACTTGAGGGAATGGGTAGATGGATGAAAATAAGTTATGGAAAAACAAGTTAAATTTATATTTTTTTACATGATTCATTGCTGTTGATAGAATACTACAATATTCGTATAGAAAGAAATTAATATAAAGCTGTGAAGGAGGAGAATAATGAAAAAATTAATTATGGTGTTTTTAGCTGCATTAATAGTAGCAGTAATTCATCCGACAATAACAGAAGCAAAAGTAATGCATGATGGAGCAGAAGTTGTCAAAGGTCAAACAGGTAAAATGACTTTTACAAAGGATATCAAGGTATATAAGAAAAATCCAAACGGCACATTTGATTCGTTAGTAGTAAAGCGAAATAACTTCTTTAGAACATATGATATTGAAAAATATGATGGTAAAACTTTTTATCAGATGGGGCAATATCGGGTACAAGCAACAGATTTAGTAGTGTTCAAAGAAGTCCCATTAAAAATTCGTGCTTCCTTCTATCAAAATCCATCGTATATTAATATAAATCGTGAGAATGGAAATTATGGAAGGTACTTCAGAAAAGAGGACTCCTTTTCTATTTATTTTAAGGATACCCCAAATGGACAAATAGTGGAATATTGCGATGACATTAATGATGGGACTTACGATTCTTGTAGACGTTATCTTGGTACAGATCTTAAAATTGCTGACACGATACTAGGAGAAGAAAAGCGTTATGAGCTAATAGAAAATACAATTGGAAAACACGCTCCATTAAAAGAATCGCAACCAGATGTCATGTATGAAAAGGGAAGCATTTTTGTCACAGGTGGGTTGATTATTAACGGGTATGTATTAGTCTTTGTAACGGAAAAAGGCTATTATATTTGGCTACCTGATAATGTATTAAAGTTAGTCGGAGATAAATAAAGCTTTTTTTAAATAACTTAAGGAGTTGCTTTAGAATAACCAAGATAGCTTAATCGTCATCTTGGTTATTACTTTTCTTTAAAAAGTTTATGTTAGAAAATAAAATTTTTAATCCGATTATAAAATAAATAAACCCAAATGTCTTTAATGTTATATTCGTGGTTATGTCACTATCGGTTATGCTCATTAATAAATTGCCGAAGAAGACTAAAATAAGTCCAATTAATCCAGTAATATATCTCAATGATTCATCTCCTTATTACAAAAAGCCACTCGGGTGAGTGACTTGTATTGTGTCTTACACATTAAATGCAGTCGAGATTATTCTAAATGATCAATAGCATATTGAGCTTCTTCTTTGGTGAATTTTTCTCCGTATTCAGATATTAATTGATCGTAAATAGCCGAATTTGACATATTCATCATATCAGCGTATGATTTTGCTTTTTTCAATGCATTTTCTTTCCAATCAAATACAATATTATTTATAGCGTATTGAGCAGCATCCGCAGGGAAATTCTCCCCATATTCCGATGTTAATTGATCGTAAATCCCTGCCTTTGACATATGCATCGTTTTAGCATATTGCTCTGCTTTTTTTAACGCCGACTTATGCTCACGTGGGACACTTGCCTCTTTTGCCTTCGCTTCTGCTTTAGCTTTGGCCTCTGCTTTAGCTTTAGCTTCTGTATCTGCCTTAGCTTGTGCTTCTGCTTTCTCTTTAGCTTTCTGTTCTGCTAACGCTTTTTCTTCTGCTTCCTTCGCCTCACGGGCAGCTTTTTCTTCTGGCGTTTCTTCCACTTTCGCTACAGTTTCTACTTGTTTTTGTGTATCTTCTTTTTCTGTAATTTCTACTGGATCTGCTGTCATGCCAAAACCAATAAAGGAAACAATCATTACCGCTACTGATATTCCAGTAAACTTAATTTGCTTTTTAGCTTTTGAAACATCCTTTTTAATAAATTGAATAATAGTCAAAATTGCAAAAACTATAATAGCTAAAAAACTTAACACTGCTACAATTAAAAATAAATTATCCATGAATATATCCACGCTCCTTATTGACTATTTTATTGGTAAAATTGGAAAAATTATATATAAAAATAAACAATTTTATATTATTAAAGCCTATTATTGATATTGGTTTTCAAATGTTTGCTAAAAAATGGTCAACGAAAAGTTGTGGAAAAACGAGTTAATTTTGTTATATTTTTGACATTCTTGTATTCGGTTGATAAAATAATACGATATTAGTAGGCAAAGAAATGAGCTACAAAAATGATTAGGAGGAGCATAATGAAAAAATTATTTATCGTTTTATTAGCAGCATTTATATTTGCAATCGTGAATCCAACAAAATCAGAGGCTATTAGGTTTGATGGAGCCGAGGTGCATAAAGACCAAACGGGGAAAATGACGTTTACAAAAGATATTAAAATTTATAAGAAAAATGAAGACGGTACGTTTGATTCGTTAGTAGTGAAGCGCAATAATTATTTTAGAACGTATGAAATTGAAAAGTATGATGGTAAAACATTTTATCAAATGGGACCATATCGTGTACAAGCAACAAATCTAGTAGTTTTTAAAGAAGTACCGATGAAAATTCGCGCATCTTTCTATCCAAATGTAACGTATATTAATATCAATCGAAATAGTGGCGAGTATGGGAAACTCTTTACGGAATGGCGTGACACTTCCATCACGGATATGAACGGTGATCAAATGTTGAGATATTGTAGGGACACAGGAAATGGCTTAAAGTGCGAAAAGCATTATCCTGGTTCAGATATGAAAGTAGCCGATACAATATTTAAAAAAACCGGTGTACGTTATGAAGTAACGGAAGACTCTGAAGCGAAAACCTATCCATTAGAAGGTTCTAAAACGGAAAAAGCGATGCCAAAAGGAAGCATGGTTTATTCAGTGAGTGATTCCATTAATGCTTTTCTATGTGTAAAAGAAGACTTGGAAGCTAATGACGACCAATGTACTTGGCTTCCTGTAGGGATATTAAAGCCGATTTATTAACGTGCTTAATAGGAATGCATACTATACAACAAATAAGCCCAGAACTTCAATGAGCCTGGGCTTTTTATTTTAATTTTTTTTTATCTAGTTTAAGGCCATGTACGTTATTGGTAGAGGCAAGTAAAGAAAATTCCTCCCATAGATGCTGCAATACCCACAGCATTTCTTTCCGGCTCTTTGTAATCTTAACGTAGCAGATTTGTAGTCTTTCTCTTTTATATAAGCTATGACTGAACTAATAACAACTGTGGGAATAAGATCTTTAGAAGTGAATGTAATAAATTCACTAATAATTTAACTCTCTCTTTTTATTTTCGGCTTGATAATTTCAAGCCGTTTTTTTACTTTATTCGAATTCTTTACGTATTGCTTTAAATTGTTGCCTTTTTTTAGAAGCCTCTTTATCATATGTCTTCCATTGGTGACAGTGTACCGCCACCCACCCAAATGCCAGTGATTTGTCCGAGTGCGGTAAGGGTTGCTGTACCTCCACCAATAGCATTGCCGAATAAACTACCGACAGAACCAGCTAATGAAATGCCAGAGAAGCCCGAGCCGTCTAAACCTGTAATGGCACCTACAACTGCAAGGGTAATGACTGCAATTTCCTTCGTTAATGGAACAACAGCGGCTAAACCGACGCCTAAATCATTCACAATACCATGAGAAGCGGCAGGGAGAAAGTCACCGATAATTTTCGTAAATCCTGAGTCACCAAGGTAGAAGAAGGCTGCTATTGGGATAACGGGTCCAAATACTTTAAATCCAAATTGGAATCCTTGAATTAAGTAACTTGTCGATTTCTCAAATCCTTGTTTTTTGTGTGCCACAAGACAGAGCACTAACAAAATAAAGACAGCTGTTCCACCAATAAGGGCAGTGGCATCACCGCCTTGTAATTTCAATACGGACATAGCGATAACATCGAGTAAAAAGGTGATCGGAATTAGAAGGGCAAAAAATCGTTTTTGTCCAGATGTTAGCAAATGTTCATCTTTCACTTGCTCGATACCATCAGTTGTTTCGTGTGCTGTATGAAAATGAAGTGTGCCTCGTTTCATATCACGTTTTAAAAAGTAAAAAGCAACAATTGTTGTAACAAGCCCCATTGTAATGACAAGTGGAATGCTTGCGGATACAACATCTCCTACTGGGATACCCGCAGCATCAGCAGTTAGCTTCGGCGCCCCTTGAATGACAAAATCACTAGACAAAGCAATTCCGTGACCAAATAAATTCATCGCCATTGCGACACCTAATGCTGGTAATCCTGCACGAATGGCGACGGGTAAAAGAACAGCTCCTAATAGTGCAACAGCAGGAGATGGCCAGAAAAACCAAGAAATAATCATCATTAAAATCCCAATTGTCCAATAGGCAAGAGTTGGTGTTTTAATGAATTTTGTAAAAGGTGCAACCATGACCTCATTAATACCAGAAGTCATTAATACACGACTCATTGCAACAATAATGGAAATAATTAGTATGGTAGATAACAGTTCGGTAATCGCGTAAATAAAGCTGTTAAAAACACCACTTATAGAAGAAGTGAGATCACCAGTAGCGACAATCGCAAGTAGGAATATGCCTAGAATGCAAATGAGGGTAGTATCCCGACGTTTAACCATAAAGCCAATGATTAGGACAATAAACACAACATAAATCCAATGGAGAGCAGTAAGTTCAATCCCCATAATTTTTCCCCCTCAAAATAGGTCTAATTATAGAATATGAGAGGAAATTTAGATGGTGATTTGTTGCGAAAATAAAATGTGGGAGTCGATATGATAAAAATACACAGCTAGTTCATATCGTGAGAATTATGTTTAAACTAGGACCTGTCGCTATTAAGCCTTCAACATAACTTATGGAGAAGTTACTGCCATTCCTATTGGTGCTCGTACAGTATTGCATTTTCTTAAGAAAGCGGGTAAAAAGAGTGGTCAATCGGTTGTAGTGAATCGTACTTCAGGAAGTGTAGTAAGTTATGCCAGTAAACCCTAGTAGCAATGTTAAACAAAATAAAAAAATGTACACTATTAAAATTGAATTTAGTAATGTACATTTTAATAAATTTGCAACATTATTAACAAGTTATGATGTAAGAAACCATCAAGAACAATTACTTTTCTTTAATAATACAGATTTGTTTGCAGGTGTTGGATTAAATCGTTTACTAACTGTCTCGTTTTTGGTGAATAGCTGTTTTATTTAAACAAGTTGAGTTATTATCAACTATTGTGAAGGAATTTATTTTTTTACTGCATACTTTTCTAAATCTGCACTTGCCCGGTTTACCATCGCTGCCATTTGACCTCTCGTGACATGATCAAATGGATAAAATCCTCCATCATCTTTTCCTTGAATAATCCCTTTACTACTTAATTTTAAAATATCTGCATATGCCCAAAAATCTTTTGGAACATCATAAAAACTGGACTCATCTGTAGGCAATGGATAATGTAACACTCTCGATAATATACCTGCTAATTGTGCTCTTGTGATATTGGCATTTGGATCGAAAATGTTTTCATTTGTTCCATTCACAATATGATACTTATAGGCAATTTCAATAGCCCGTTTTGCCCAATGATTTGCTGGCACATCCTTGAAATAATTAGGTACAGTTTCGTTTGTTTTGTCTAAACCGATGGCACTAATAAGGATAGCAGTAGCTTGAGCTCTTGTTAAATTACCATTTGGATCGTAAGTGTATTCGTTTTTGCCGCTAATCCAACCTTTTTGGTAAATGGCCATAATATCCTGTTCTGCCCAATGGTTTTCCGTATCTATAAAGTTATGTTCCCCATTCGCCCAAGAAGAATAAAATTTCCAAATACCATTATCCGCTTGAGGTAACTCCCAGCTACCTGTTCCTCTTAAATGATATTTCTCTACAAGTCTTAACTTATATTTTAAAGATAAATCATTTTCGTACCATATCGTGTATTTTCCTGGTACAAGCTTTTTGCCATCGATATAAGTAGGAGAGTCACTGCTTTTTACTGTAAATTTGGCAAATGCTGATTTTGAAGTATTATCAAAAAGAAATTTTCCATTATGGCTATTCACAATAGATTTTACTGCATTATTAGCAATGCCGTCGCCTCCTATTGCCACATCATCCTTCCATATTCGTCCATAAAAAGGGAGGCCTAATACTATTTTATTGGGATTAATCCCTTTATCTAATAAATATTTAATCGAATTTTCAACAAATGATAAACTTGCGACAGGACCAACTGAACCACCATTATAGCTTTCATCATACGCCATCACCATTAAATAATCGCTATACTCACTTAGTTTCATGTAATCATAAGAACCATGCCACCCAGTTGTCCACCCATTTGGATTTGCAGCTACTGCTATGGATATTGTTTTATTATTAGGCATTTTTTCACGTAATAATCGGATGAAATCTGTAAACTCTTCTTTATTTGTATAGTTTAAATTTTCTATATCAATATCGACGCCATCTAAATTATTTTTTAAAACTGAATTAACGATTTGAGTAGACAATATTTCTCGATTTGTCATTGCGATTTGTGCCAATTTACGGTCCCAATGATTAGAAATGAATGGCACAACTTTTAATCCTCTATTATGTAATGCATCGACTAAACTTTTATCAATCGTAGCACTCAAACTTCCATCTGCATTTAAATCAAAAAAGCCGGGTGTTGCCGTATTTAACGCACCTTGAGTCATATCTATATTTTTTATGAAAGAGCTAGTATTGCCGCTATATAAATATGACATATGTATATCATTCGCTGAGGCGTTAGCACTAAATGGAGTAGCTAATAATGTAGTGAGCAAAGCTGGTAGTATCAAATATTTTTTTAATGGATTCTTCATTACTTTCTTCCTTTGTAATAGATTTTATCCACTTTATTATCTATTACTTTAGTAAACGATATCAATTATTAAAATATGGTTTCATTGAGTTGTTTTGTAAATTTATGATATTAAGAGTTTAATAAAATAAAACTTTCAAGCAGGCTTTTTTTACATGTTGAGAATTTGCACTTCTCATAAAGTTTCATTAATTGTAGTTGAAATTGAAAAATTTCGTTTATGATTAGCATTTACATAATTGGTGTGGGAGGCATTTTGGATAGGAGAGAGAAGTGCAATTGCGAGCTTGTGTAGTATACTGAAAAAAATAATTAAATTAATTTACAAATAGATTTTCGCATGATAAGCTAAAAAAGTCCTAAAATGAACGGAGGTTCACGTATGCAATATTTAAAAGAGGAAATAAAAAATCGAATCTTATTAGCTGCATTGGATGAATTTAAAGAAAAGGGTTATTCAAGTGCATCCATTAGAAATATAGCTAGTAACGCTGATATTGCATTAGGTACAGTATACAAATATTTTAAAAACAAGGAGGATTTATTTAATTCGATAGTAGACCCCGTCTATAATGATTTGTTTGCTGCCATTAATAAAATCATAATGACTGAAGTTAACCCGGATGATAAATTGATTGAAATTAAAAATAAGATTTTGGATATTTTCAAAGGGCACAGTAAAGAACTATTAATACTTTTTGGTAAAAGTAAAGGTTCTAAATATGAGAATTTTAAGGACGAACTTGTGGATGTACTACATAAAATTCTTCAAAAAGAAACATTCTCTCGTTTTGAAGATAAAAGCGTTGTGAAAGAACCATTTATTTTCTATGTCCTTTCAGCAAACTTTATAGATGGAATATATACCATTTTGAAGACCCAAGAAAATGGTGAAAAAATTGGTATGCTCATTGATCAGTTAATATTTTTATCATTTCACAGTATTGAAAGACGATTTAAAGAAATGTCTCACATTTACTAATGTGGGTATTTTTTTAAAACAAAAATGAACGTATGTTCACGGTTGTTCATTATAGTAATTTTACGTATTTTAGCACATTCAACAGGAGGAGATTACAATAGCAAAGTATCTTTATAAATTAGCAAATTGGTCAACGACACATAAAAAATCTGTTCTTTTTAGTACTTTAGGGATACTGATTATACTAGTAGCCTTAGTATTGTATTTTAAACCATCATTTAATGGAGAACTTACTATTCCAAATACGCCAGCTGACAAAGCAGCTGAACTAATTAAAGAGGAATTTGCAGGTGCTGCCAAACAATCTACCCTAAACATTGTATTTAAGGCTCCCGATAATGAAACATTAGAATCAGAAGATGCTCAAAGCAGTATTTCAGACCTTCTAAAGGAGATAAGTGAAGATACTAAAGTAGCAAGTGTGTTATCACCGCTAGAACTAAACAATCTAAATGAGGATAAAACGATTGGTTACGCACAAGTTACATTTGCAGTAGAAGCAGATAAAGTTTCAGAGAAGTCGAAAGAACATATTTTAGATAGTATTAATATCACAAGAAATGCAGGTATCCAAACAGAAATAAAAGGTGGAGATATAGTTTTCTCTGATATAGAGTTTGAGGGAATTTATGAAGTTATCGGAGTAGTAGTTGCCTTTATCGTATTAGCAATAACATTTGGATCATTTATTGCAGCAGGCCTACCAATTCTTATAGCGGTATTAGGTTTAGGTATTAGCTTATTAGGAATTATGTTTGGTGCTTATTTTATTAATTTAAATTCTATTTCTATAATTCTAGCAGCAATGCTAGGTTTAGCAGTAGGGATTGACTACTCCCTATTTATTATTACACGATTTAAAATGGAATTAGCAAAGGGGCATACTGTAAACAATTCAATTGCAATTGCTATCGGAACATCTGGGAGTGCTGTAGTATTTGCGGGGTTAACTGTTATTATTGGTTTACTAGGGTTATCAGTAGCCCAAATACCATTCTTAACGCTTATGGGCGTTTCAGCAGCTATAAGTATATTTGCAGCTGTTCTTATTTCAATTATCACGTTACCAGCAATTTTAGGTATGGTAGGCCATCGTTTGTCGCCTGCGAAGAAAAATTTATTATCGAAAAAGATTGCTGGTAATAGCAAGAAAAAGGATGGAACGAAAGCGGACTTGTGGGGGAGATTAGTTACTAAACACCCTATCGTTGTATCGTTATTAGCTATTGCATTCCTTGCCATTCTTACAATTCCATTCTTCCATATGAATTTGGGTCTGCCATCTGATGGGACAGCTAAATCAACAGAGATGACGGAAAGAAGAGCGTATGATTTACTAACCGAAGCATACGGAGAAGGTGTTAATGCACAATTAATTGTTGCCGCAAAAGTAGATGCATTGACAGAGGAAATGCAACTAGCTGCAGGTGAGATAGTTCAAGAATTAAGTGAATTAAAAGATGTAAAAACGGTTTCACCACCAATTCCAGGCCCTTCAGGTAAAGTCTTTATGATACAAATTACACCACAGTCTGGACCAGATGATATAAAGACAAAGGATTTGGTAAATCTTATAAGAGACAAATCTAAAGAAACCAAAAATGAACATGGTATTGAACTAATGGTAACTGGAACAACGGCCATGAACATTGATATATCACAACAATTGAATGATGCTCTCCCATTGTTTGCATCCTTGATAGTCGGGCTTGCCTATATACTTTTAGTAATGGTCTTTAGATCACTATTAGTACCGTTAAAAGCTGTTTTAGGTTTCTTGCTTTCTTTAGGAGCAACATTAGGATTTATGGTATTCGTTGTGCAGGACGGACATTTCGTCCATTTCTTTGGCTTCCCAGCACAATCTCCAATACTAGCATTTTTACCTGTTATTACAATCGGAATATTATTCGGATTAGCTATGGACTACGAAATATTCTTAGTTAGTAAAATGAGAGAAATTTATATCCATTCTGGAGATAGTCGGAAAGCTATTTTATATGGCATGAGAGATAGTGGCGGAGTAGTAACTGCTGCAGCTCTCATCATGATGGCAGTATTTTTCGGATTTATGATGAATCCAGATGCGATGATTAAATCAATAGGAATGGCCCTCGCTTTTGGAGTATTCTTCGATGCATTTATAGTAAGAATGACCATAGTTCCTGCTGTCATGTCTCTAATGGGGAAAACGGCTTGGTATATTCCTAAGTGGTTAGATAGGATTCTTCCGAATATTGATGTAGAAGGCGAATCTATTACACATACAGAAAAAAATAATATAAATTAAGAAAGCTGCATAATGCAGCTTTTTTTTGTAGCAAGAAAATGAGGTGGGACATCCCTGTATTTAGCAGTAGGTAAAAATCACAACTTATTTAAGAATTTGCGTAAGATATTTAAGTTAAAAACTAGATAATTCATGTTTTAATATAGGTAAATCTAATATAGGGGAATACTATGATAAAGATTGTAAAGTTATTGTTTACGTCTTTTTTATGTATTAGCATTTCCTTATCATTAATCACCAATGTTTCTGCGAGTGAAGATGGAAAACTTGAAAAGTTTATTACTCCATAAGAGATATGAGTCCAGAGGAATTAGAAAATATATTAAGTGAACAGTATAAAAAGTTTTTAGGAGATTCTTATAAGGATATGAACTCAAATAGCAACTATTTAATTTCGACATTATCTATAAGTGAAGATATTACGCAACAAGTAGCCTTACGTAATAATTCATCAATGTACTTGAACTCCAAAATTTTTAGTGCAACAGGTAATCCAGGCACTTACACATACCAAAGTATAAAATCAAACTTAGCCATCTGATTATACAGACTATCATTGGAAAGTTGATCATGCTTCACATAAATTAAGCAGTGATTCAAAAAGTTGTACAGTCTATCTAAGAGGTCATCCTGAAAATGCTTACGGAATTGCACTTGCACTTTCTTTAACTGCATCACATACTTTTTATGCAAATTAATTGAAGCATTTAGGTAAAATAAATCTATTATATTTTAAGTTGCATTTTGACAGATAAAATAAGGGAGAGGAAACGAATGAGGAAAGGTATAAATATCACATTAATTTGTCTAATGGTTTCTGTTTTTTGTTCAACTACTCATTATCGTGCTGAGTCAACATATGACAACGATCCTGACCTATTACTCATACCTTACAAAAAAATATTAGAAAACTTAAGTAATGAATATGGGGTAAGAATGTATATTCCAGAAAAAAATAAAGAAAAATTTTTAAATAGCGTCCAAGATATGACACTACAAGAATTTGAAAAACGATTAAGACAACAATACAAAGATGCAGAAAAGTATATAAATCAATCTGCTGGAGAAAGCGTTGAATTCTATCCTCAACCAATTCCTAACGCAAACCAAGAGGTATTAGCAATTCCGTTACATTAATACTCTAAATATAAAGATTGGGCACCCATAAAAGTGAGTGTCCGATCTTTTTAAATTTTAAGGAGGACATTAAGCGTCGGACTATTGATACAAAAGGATATTTAATCAAATATTTTAACTTTCTTGACAACAATAATGAGAAATATATAATTAAATTATAATGAGAATCATTATCAATTAAAGACTTTAATACATTTATGTAATAAACCATAGATGTTTTATTTTGTTGTTAATTGAGAATGGTAATCATTTAGGGGTAGTAGTAGTAAAAGCTTTAAAAGGAGGTAGAAACGCTCAAGATAGGTCTAACTAATCAAAAATTCTGGATTCCTTGCGATTGAAATAATGTAATATTCAGGAGGTCAGAGTAGGTATGAAGAAATTTATACAATATGTAGCAATGGTGTTGCTCATTTTTGGTGCAGTATTACCTAACCTTGGCATGGAAGTAAAGGCGGCGGTGAATACCGAAGCTAGTTGCACAATTGACTATTCAGCAAGTTTAAATGTTTTAAAAGCTGATTCAAAAACTGGTTCCGTAACGGAAGAAACTTCAGTTATGGTTAAGAGTGGCTATGTAAAAACAGAAGCTGCTATTAAAAAACAAAATGGTCAGTATACAGTTGATATTACGGTGCCAGGAAGGTTTTCAACTTGGTATAGAGGTTTTAAAGTTGAATCAGGTGGGGAATTAAAGGAAGCTATTAAAAGACAAAAAGACACAGATGGCAATGAAGTATATACATTCGCAATCGACCAATATAATAACCCCATCCGAGCATGGGTTGACATATACGTTAAATTGGAAAAACCTATACCTTTCACATACGACAATAGGTACACTGTTTACCTAGTCCTTTCAAATGTTGAGGAGAGCAAACGGGTTTGTGAGGAAGCAGAACAACAACTAGAGCAAACACAGCAAGAAGAACAATCTCAGCAAACAGGCCAAACTGAGCAAACAGGCCAAACTGAGCAAACAAAACAACCCGAACAAAAAGCACAATCTCAGCAAACAGGCCAAACTGAGCAAAAAGAACAGTCTCAACAAACAGGCCAAACTGAAGTAAAAGCACAATCTCAGCAAACAGGCCAAACTGAGCAAAAAGAACAGTCTCAACAAACAGGCCAAACTGAAGTAAAAGAACAAACTCAGCAAACAGGCCAAACTGAGCAAAAAGAACAAACTCAACAAACAGGCCAAACTGAGCAAAAAGAACAAACTCAGCAAACAGGCCAAACTGAGCAAACAGGCCAAACTGAGCAAAAAGAACAAACTCAACAAACAGGAAAAACTGAGCAAAAAGAACAGTCTCAACAAACAGGCCAAACTGAGCAAAAAGAACAGTCTCAACAAACAGGGCAAACTGAGCAAAAAGAACAGTCTCAACAAACAGGGCAAACTGAGCAAAAAGCACAAACTCAACAAACAGGGCAAACTGAGCAAAAAGCACAAACTCAACAAACAGGCCAAACTGAGCAAAAAGAACAGTCTCAACAAACAGGCCAAACTGAAGTAAAAGAACAAACTCAGCAAACTGGTAAAACTGAGCAAAAAGAACAGTCTCAACAAACAGGAAAAACTGAGCAAAAAGAACAAACTCAACAAACAGGCCAAACTGAGCAAAAAGAACAAACTCAGCAAACTGGTAAAACTGAGCAAAAAGAACAGTCTCAACAAACAGGCCAAACTGAGCAAAAAGAACAAACTCAACAAACAGAAAAAACTGAGCAAAAAGAACAAACTCAACAAACAGGAAAAACTGAGCAAAAAGAACAGTCTCAGCAAACAGGCCAAACTGAGCAAAAAGAACAAACTCAGCAAACAGAACAAACAAAGGGTAGTTCAGAAGGAAATACCAAAGGCAGTGAATCAGGTTCTGGGGAGAACAATAATAATTCAAATACCGATGGCAATTCCAACTCTAGCACTGGAAACTCTGAACAAACAACAAGTAATGGGACAACTACGATAGAAGGGGATACAGGGAACTTTACTCAAGAAGGACAAGTTCGATTTGAAATTCCACAAAATGCAAAAGAGATCACAACATTTATAGAAAAAGCAAGTACAGTATTTCAAGATAACAAATATAAAGTGACACTTGCTTTAAATACTGGCAATAACTTGCGAGAATTTGTTGTGAAACAAAATGGTAAAGAAATTGCAAAATGGTCCAATCCAAAAGTAGCTTCATTAGTATTTTTTGCAAATACAAAATCTTCTACACTTTCATTTGAAATAGACACATTAGAGAACCTTGTTTTTGAAGCAGTAACGAATAATAAAACGATCACAGCAAACGTAATAGCTACTAAGATTGATGAAGCATCACTTCCAAAAGTTAATGATAATGCAAATGTTCCGAATGCAGGAGCATTACCTAGTGGTGGTGCAATGCAATCAACTAATGGGCTGTATACAGTGGACTATACATTCATCAAGGGGTCAGGTTCTGGGACTTCAATGATGGACCAATATGTAAGGAAACCAGCGTATGTCGTGAAAAATGGTTCTTCATATGAAGTTCAATTAACTTTAACAAATAGTTCATGGATTACAGGGTTTATGGTGAATGGTGTAACACCTACTACAATTACTGATACAAATGATATCCGAATAGTTCAATTTGCATTACCAAGCATATCTGGGCGTTATAATGCATGGGTAAAAGTAGATATTGAGGATTTGAACTATCATCATGACTATAATATCTATTTAGAATTTCATGAATCTTCACTTTCAAAAATAAGTGATAGTACAACCTTCCTAATTACAGGTGGCCCAATTATTCCAATTCCTCAGATGAAAAAGGATTTACCTAAAGATGAAACAAAGCTAGACCAAACGGTAGGTAACTTTATTCAAGAGGGCGCAGTGAAATTTGAGATTCAACAGAATGCAAAAGAACTAACGGCATTCTTACAAAAAGCAAACACTGTATTTGAAGATAACAAATATAAAGTGACGCTTACATTGAATACAGGTAACAATTTGCAACAATTTATTGTGAAACAGAATGGTAAAGAAATTGCAAAATGGTCAAATCAAGCAGCATCACGAGTGCTTATAGCAAATGACAAAACAGCTACACTTTCATTTGAAATGGAGACACTTGATAACCTTGTTTTTGAAGCGGTAACTGCTAATAAGACAATTACCTCATATGTAACTGCAATGAAGACAATGACAAATGAAAAGATTACTCGCCAGCCAATCACATATAAAATGGAAGCTGATCCAAATGGTAAAATACCTGATTTTATTACGAACTATCTAGCACCTTACTTCACGAAAGCAGAATTAGTGACGATTGATGGTAAACGTTATATCGAAATGACACTAATCGGTAAGGCGTATGGTTTCGAAACACTTGCTTATATTGATGCAGAAGGTAAGCAACAAGATATCGAGATTATTAGTTCGAAAGGTGAAAAATTGGATCAAGTGCGCGTAGTCCGTTTACCATTAGTGCAAGATAAAAATGGCGTAACGAAAATATTTGTCGATTCTGGAAGCTTAGGCTATGGGGCGTACACATTATTCTTTACGTTTAATGTCCCAGCTTTAGAGGAAGAAGCAACGATTGTAGAAGAGGATACAAATATTGTGAATAATACTATTGTTGAAAATCCATTTACAGATATCGACAATGTATTCAGTAAGGATGAAATTTTAGCTTTATATGCTGCTGGCATTACAACAGGTACATCAGCCACAACATTTAGTCCAAATAGAAATATCACGCGTGCGCAATTTGCAGTGATGATAGCTCGTGCTTTAAATATTTCATCCAATAAAGAAACTGCGTTTACGGATGTGAAAGGCAAATGGTATGAAAAAGAGGTACAAGCACTTGCAGAGATTGGTATTGTTAAAGGTGTCAATGCCACAACATTTAACCCAAATGCAAATATTACACGTCAACAAGCAGCAGCAATTATATTGCGTATGCTTGAATATAAAGGCTATAAAGTAACAGTGGATAAAAATGCTTTAACATACAAAGATGCTAATAAAGTATTTGACTACGCAAAGCAAGCCGTGTCTGAATTACAAGCACTAGACATTATGACGGGATCCAACGGCTATTTAAACCCGCAAAGTAATTTAACACGTGCACAAATGGCGAAAATTTTAAAACGGTCACTAGAGTTAGTAAATTTAATCTAAAAGATTAATAATTTTAAGTTAGGTACTATTACTATCCCGACTACTCTTTCTAATAGGTGGATGAGGTGATTGTGCTTGCATATACATCGCTAAACTATTTTAGCCTTTCGCAGTTACCTCATCCAATTAAAAATGCAATTCTAGTTAAAACTGAATTGCATTTTTTAGCTTTTATAATAATTTGGATTTCTTCTTTTTGTAACAACCTCGATAACCTCATCTACTCCTTGACTCTAATTTTTTTAAAACCCCCCTCTATTTGAAATCGCTCGATTAACTTGAGACGCATAATTTTCTGGATGTTTCCAAAAATAGATAGGTTGAGTTCTAGCAACCTTCAAATATGCCACTTTGCCCTTTCTTATTTGAAATGTATAGAAGCTAAACGTAATTGATTGAATATAATTTTACTGACGAAGCTTTAACATATCCGAGGAAGCGATGCAATAGTATTAAATGATATGGCATATATTGTACTTTAATCCTTAAACATAGGAGTGGGGCAAGTGACAGATGTAGATTTGTTTTTAAAGAACTTACATTATTTTGATAAAAGATTTACGTTAATAATCAATCAAAACAATAATCAGCTAAATATAGCGTATTTAGAGTTGTGTGAGTTAATCGATAATTATTCTTCTTTTATTACAAATCGAGACAATGAAAAACATTGGAATCAACTAAAGCAATCGATTGAAATAATAGCATTAATCGAAAATCTCAGAAATAACTCTGCTGTTTGTATCCAAATTATCGAAAAATACCGAGCGTTAGTATTGGCATATGAAAAAAAAGGGATGTCCGATTATTTTCGTAATATAGGGGATTGCATTGAAAAGGAATTTGGAGACTTTCAAATTAACAGTCAGTCGAAAGTACTTATGGTAGGTTCTGGGGCTTTCCCTTTAACATTATTAATGGTTGCAGAACGAACAGGCGCAGAAGTTTTTGGAATTGATATTGATGATGAAGCGGTTCAATTAGGAAGGCATGTAGTAAATAAGTTAGGAAGTCATTTAGCGATTCAAATTGATAAGAAGAGCGTAGGGGAATTAGAAATTATTAAACAGATTAGTCATATAATATTTAGTTCCACTGTTAGCAATAAATATGACATATTAGATCAATTGTATGGGCTAACGAATCAAAATGTGCTCATTGCTATGCGTTATGGTAATGGGGTTAAGTCTCTTTTTAATTATCCAATGCAGAAAGTAGACGAAACCAAGTGGCATATAGTTGAGGAAATTATACACCCTCAAAGTGTATTTGATGTTATTTTATATCAAAAAGTACCATGACTTATATAGATGAGGTGAAGGCAATGACTGATTTTAATAATGTTTTACTGTTAGGAACTGGGCCAACAGCAATTCAATTAGCTGTAAATTTCAAAAATTATTTTAATAGTAAAGTAGCAATCGGCGGTCGCGAATCTTTACGCTCCAAGGCTTTCTTTAAAGCAGTCGTACAGCATCACCTTGTATTTAAGGTAAATGTACAAAATCAACAACATCAGTCAGTTGCAGGACAATGTACGATTGATGCTTTTTTTAAAGGTTATCATTTAGTATCTGGTAATTGGGATACCATTGTGCTTAGCATTACAACAGATTCGTATATATCAGTTTTAGCGCAAATCGATTCTACAGTATTGAAGAGAGCTAACTGTTTTATCTTGATTTCTCCTACATTTGGCTCTAGTCATTTAATAACTCATTTCTTAAAAAAAATATCACCTCAGGCTGAGGTAATTAGCTTTTCAACCTATTACGGAGATACTAGATGGCTAGGTAATATACCCTCAAATGAAGTATTGACAACAGGCGTAAAGAAAACAGTTTATATTGGATCAACTTACTCAATATCGAATAGAGTGGCTAAATTAACTAAACTGTTTCGTCATTTAGGGATTCAATTAATAAAATTAGCATCACCTCTTGAAGCAGAGACAAGAAACATTTCGTTGTACGTCCATCCTCCCTTATTTATGAATGATTTTTCATTAAAAGCAATATTTGACGACAATACTATACCGAAATATGTTTATAAACTTTATCCTGAAGGACCTATTACTTATACAATGATTCGTCATTTATTAAATTATTGGAAAGAGTTGATGGAAATTGTGCAACACTTCAACATTCAACCACTCAATCTATTACAGTTTATGATAGATGATAATTATCCTTTACACTCAAAAAGTATCGACAGACAAGACATAGAGAATTTTAATCATCTTGAGCCCATCCATCAAGAATATCTACTTTATATTCGTTATGCCTCCTTATTAATTGATCCATTTTCTATACCAAATGAAGAAGGAAGGTACTTTGATTTTTCAGCAGTCCCTCTTAGAGAAATTTTTATAAATCACGATGGAGAATGGGATATTCCTAGAATGCCAAAAGAGGATTATTATCGTGTGAAAATCATCCAAGGGATTGCCAATGCACTAAAATTGAAAACGCCAACGCTTGATCATTTTGTACAAACTTATGAAGAAAAACTGCGACAAGTAGTGGCATCATCTGAGAATAAAATTTTTTCAGAAGCATTCCAAGTAAAATCTTTTTCACAAGATATCGAGATGATTTATAAGGAAATTAAACTTTGAAAAACAAGATAATGTAGAGGAATACACATAAAAAACTAGGTGCTCATGAAATATGGGTCCCTGGTTTTTTAAATGTAGTATTGCAAAGGTACTTTGATCACTTGATACATCTATTGCTGATATTTTTTCGAGAAACCTAATAGAGGAATCCCTAGGCAAAGCGGGTATTCCTTCATTTTTGTAATTCTCTTAACAATGAAAGAAGATAGAATCTCCTATAGATAATGAAGGGTATTTTTAAAATTGTTAATTCTCAAACCATTAACATTTGTCAGTATTATTCGGTATCTTTCTTTAGTATTTTTAATTTGAGTGTACTTTTTGAAAGGAAATATAATGATACTTTTTGTAATGATGATTACAATCACATATTTTACAGCACTCATTTACTTATATATACATTTTATATATTGATTCTATTAAGGAAGTGATTGTACACAAACATATCAATCAAAGTCTAGAGATACTATTTTAGTTCAAAATAAAGTTGTGAAATGTGGCTGATATCAACGCTACATTATAGTAGCGTATTTGGTATAAAACACGCTTAATTAGTACTTAATTTTATATCTTTACAGTAAGGAATGTTTTAAGTTAAAAATTTTAAAGGATGGTGTTAGTAATGGAACAATACATCGGAGAAATTCGCATGTTTGCAGGGAATTATGCTCCCGAAGGATGGAGTTTGTGCAATGGGCAAATATTATCTATTGCTAATAATGAAGTGCTATTTACACTAATTGGTACTACGTATGGAGGCAATGGACAGACGACATTTGCCTTGCCTAATTTTCAAAGTAGGGTCGTCTTACACCAAGGACAAAATCCAGGAACTGGCACTAATTACGTAATAGGTCAAATGGGAGGGGTAGAGTCTGTGACGTTACAAGCATCACAACTTCCAGCTCATACGCACCAAGTAAATGCTTCTTCACTAGAAGGCACAACACCTAGTCCAGAAAATGCGGTATGGGCAAAAAATATGCAATACTCGACGCAACCACCAACAGCCACATTGGATACAACAATCGTTTCAAGTGTTGGAGGAAATATACCGCATGACAATGTTATGCCGTTTTTAACAATTAGTTATATCATCGCGCTTTCCGGTAATTACCCGTCATTTGAATAGGAGGAATGTAAAATGGATCCATTTGTAGGTGAAATTAGATTATTTAGCTTTGGACGCGTTCCAAGAGGATGGGCATTATGTAACGGGCAAATATTGTCAATTAATACAAACCAAGCTTTGTTTTCCTTATTGGGCACAACTTATGGAGGGGATGGAAGGACAACTTTTGCTTTACCTGATTTACGAGGAAGGGTTCCTGTTCATGTAGGGAACAGTGTGGCACTCGGACAAAAAGCTGGACAAGAGACACATGCATTAACAAGTAATGAGATGCCAGCACATACCCATGTTGTGACTGCTAGCTCGGAAAGTGCTACGTCGAAAGTGGCTACTGGTAATGTATGGGGCTCAACCGATATTAATATGTATGCATCTAATCAATTGAATACGATTATGAATGCACAAGCGTTATCGCCAGCAGGAAATGGGCAATCACATCAAAATATGCAGCCCTTTATTGTGGCAAATTATTGCATTGCTTTATTAGGCATATATCCTCCAAGAAATTAATAACAAAGGAAGTGAAAAAAATGTCAGAAGCGTATATTGGAGAAATTAGAATTTTTAGTGGTAATTTCCCACCTCAAAACTGGGCTTTTTGTAATGGTCAGCTAGTAAATATTGCGTCGAACAGTGCCTTATTTGCCATTTTAGGAACCATGTATGGAGGAGATGGAAAGACAACCTTTGCTCTACCAAATTTAAATGGTCGGGCAGCGATTCATCAAGGAACAGGTGCAGGATTAACGACAAGGAATATAGGCGCAGCTGGAGGTTTGGCAACTGTTACATTATTAACAACACAAATGCCTAGTCATAATCATCACGCTACTTGCAATAATGACCAAACAACCAATATTGAGCCAGCAGGAGCATTATGGACGGAACAACAAGGGAGAGGTTCTCGCCCTGTCTATTCTGATTCAGGGAATACAACAATGAACGCTTTAACGGTTGGGCAAGCAGGTGGAAGTCAAGCACATAATAATATGCAACCGTATTTGGGAGTAAATTTCATTATTTGTTTAGTTGGAGAGTGGCCTTCTAGGAGCTAAGACTGCATTGACCGAAGGATGTGAGACAACTAAAAAGGAGTACAAAAATGGGGAAAAAGATTTTAATTATAACACTATGTGTAATGCTAATTACTTTTAGCCAAATGACGGGCATAAGCTTAATGTCTCCTTTAAAAGTGGAGGCGGCAACTTGCAATACGCCGAATTTTCCAAAGTGTACACAAGATTTAACGCAAGCTTCCTGGCTAAATGATACAACGAATGGTTTTATTGTAAGTGGTATTCCTAGTAATGATGGTTTTGATTTATTAAAGTATAGTGATGGTTCATCATATCCAGCAGGTTATTATATTGATGCAGATGAACATTCACCACCAAAATCAATTAAAATTTCTGCTGGAGAAGGTTTTGCGGGTGGTATCTTCGATTTAAAATCATTAACGATTGATACGATATATAAACATTCGGAAAATGATGTGTTCGGCTTATCGATTCAAGGGTATGATATAGCCGGAAATCCAAAGGGAAATCCCGTAACCTTTAAAACAATTGCTAATCATGACCCTATTTATGATATCCCTATAAATGTAGAGGGCATTAACTCATTTGTCATTACTGCGAGTGTACTATATATACCTACTATTTCTGCGGGCATATGGGATTTAACATTTACTCAATTTACAATTGATGTTCCTACCCCAAATAATCCACCAATCGTTACAAATGATGCGATTACAGCCTCAAATATTACTGCAACAGGCGTGCAGTTGGACTGGGCTAAAGCATCTGACGATCTAACAACTCAAGGGGATTTACAGTACCGTGTCTATCAATCTAGTAGTAATAATATTGATACGGTTAGTACTATTGAATCGAATGGTACAGTTTTAGGAAGCGGTTATACCAAAGACATTACTTCCTTAAATGTTATAGGTCTTACCGCCAATACAACCTATTATTTTAATGTCATTGTCAAAGATGCTGATGGCAATAAGAGTGCTTATTCGATGCAACAGGTAACAACCGTTGGATTAAATAAACCTCCAACATCGAGTGATGGAACCGTAAATGTAAATGAAGGTCAAGTGTATACATTTAATAGTACTTCTTTTGCATTTTCTGATGAAGATGCTGGAGATACGATGCAAGCCATACAAATCGTTACAATCCCAAATAGCGGGCAGCTCTTTGTTGATAGCAATCTTAATGAACAGTTTGATGCTGTCGAAGCGATTACAAATGGTATGACGATTAGTAAGGTTGACATAGATGCAGGTAAATTAAAATACATTACCAACAATAGCACCGCATCATCTTTTACATTTATGGTAAGTGATGGTCTTAATCTTAGTCCAAGCTATACGATGACTTTAAACGTTAATGCACATCTAACCGTGACAATAGCATTATTTCAAGCTAATCCAACAAATAGCAATCCAATTTCTATAACTATTGTTTTCAGTGAGCTAGTGATAGGCTTAACAACTTCCGATATAAATGTAACAAATGGAAATGTTATGTCTGTGTCAGGAAGTGGTACCACATATACGGCACAAATATCACCTATTACTGATGGAACGGTGAAAATCAAAATTCCTGAAAAGGTTGTGACGAACAGTAGTGGTTCATTCAATAAAGCATCCAATGAATTACAAATATTCTATGATGCTACACCGCCTACTAATATTGACCTTACTAATACGATAGTCCAAGAAAAGGCGCCTATAGGGACACCTATTGGGATATTGACAGCAACTGATTCAGGAAGTGCACAAACATTCAGGTATGCTTTAAAGTCTGGGGATACAAATTTCTTTACGATTGATGGCAATGTATTAAAGACAAATGCGCTATTTACCTATGATACTAAAAATAGTTACAGGATTACGATAAGCGTAACGGATCAGGCAGGCAACTCGTCTGATAAGGAGTTTACTATCCAGATTACTAAAAATAACGCTCCTACAGGTACTATACTAATTAATAATGGAGCAGCGTATACAAGTTCTTCGAATGTTACTTTAACAATGACGGCAACGGATACAGAAGGAGAAGCGATAGATATGCGCTTTTCAAATGATGGTTTTACTTGGTCCAGTTGGGAGTCAAAAGTGTCTACAAAAAGTTGGATATTATCAAGCGGGGATGGTAGTAAAACCGTATATATGCAACTAAAAGATGCAGCAGGTAATATATCGAATGCATTTTCAGATACAATTGGGGTAGATACAACGCCTCCATTCATAACAGGGGTTACAAATGGAGGTATTTATAACACGGATGTAACCATTAGCTTTAATGAAGGAACGGCTACCTTGAATGGATCTTCATTTACAAGTGGCAGCACTGTATCGTCAATTGGAAGTTATACGTTGGTTGTAACAGATAGGGTCGGTAATGCCTCAACGGTTTCATTTGTGATTGATAAAACTCTGCCACAAGCTATAGAGGTGACAATCAAATCGACTAATTTCGATTCGACAAAAGCTAAGGCAGGCGACACTATCATATTAGCAATAAAAACAGATAAAAATATCCAAATACCAACAGTTACCATTGTAGGGAAAACAGCTAATGTAAGCGGAAATGCAAAGAACTGGCAAGCGACATATGTTATAGCCAATGGTGATATTGAAGGTACAGCACCTTTTACAATTAACTTTAAGGATTTACTAGGAAATTCGGCAACAACTGTAACGGACGTAACGGATGGAAGCTTTGTCATAGTGGATAGTATAAAGCCAACTGTAAAGAAGGTGACAATGACTTCAACTAATGCCAACACTGCCGTTGCTAAAGTAGGCGATATTATTACAATTGATATTGAGACAAGTGAGGACATTCAATCACCAAATGTTACGATTCTAGGACAAAAAGTAAATGTAAGTGATAAAGGTGATGGCGATGCTAAAACATGGCTAGCAAACTATACACTAAAGTCAGTAGATACAGATGGACCTATTAACTTTACAATTGATGTTCAAGATTTAGCGGGGAATGATGGCTCACAGGTTACAGAGATTTCAACAGGAGCAGTGGTGGAGTTTGATAAAAAGGCTCCTGAAATAACAACCTATTACCCAGCACACCTTGCAACTAATGCGCTGCCTACAGGTAATCTCGTGTTAAAGTTTAATGAAAAAATCTTACCTGTAGCTAGTAAAAACATTCTCATTCGAAATGCTTCAACTAATCAAATTATCGAAACAATCGGTATTTCACAAGCAAACGTTTCGATCACTAATGAAACTGTGACAATAAATCCTACAGTGGATTTGGACGATAACACCGTTTACAGCATTCAAATTGACGCAGGAGCATTTAAGGATTTAGCTGGAAATATGTATGATGGAATTACGAATAATACTACTTGGCGTTTTACGACGAGTGCAATACCAACATACACCGTTACGTATGACAGTAACGGAGCTGATGGAGGGAAAGTGCCAATAGACTCTAAGCAGTATAAAGGTTACCAAACAATTACAGTACTAGGAAATACAGACGATTTAAGGAAAACAGGCTATACATTTGTAGGATGGAATACGAAGGCTGATGGCAAAGGTGTTACGTATAAAGCTGGACAAACGCTTCAAATGGCCAAAGGAAATCTACTATTGTATGCTATATGGTCTAAAAACGATGTACCAGCAGATGGAGGAACATCAACCTCAAGTCCAGACCCTGTTGAACCAAATAATCAATTCATGGTGAATGTTATAGACCCAAGTATGCCAGATGAGGTACTCATACAAACAGTATTAACACGTGTAAATGTTAACGGTAGTTTCCAAGACAGAGTGAATTTTACTGTTGCCAACGCAAACGAGTTTCTTCGCAAATTAGCGAACAAAGAACAAAAGAGAACTCGACTTATAATTCCCGATGTGGAACAACCAGCTAGTGAAACAAAGGTCATACTTGATCGAGAAGCTGCGAAACGATTAGTAGAAGGCAAATCTAATTTTGGTATAGATATGGGAATAATCAACATAGATGTTCCTTTTGCGTCAATGAATGCTTTTAATGACGATATTTATTTCCGAATTGTGCCGATTAAGAATGCACTACTTCAAAAAGCTATCGAAGATCGGGCTAAACAAGCAGAATTAGTTTTACAACAAAGTCATGGGGCGAATGTAAAGCTCATCGGTCAACCAGTAACAATTGACACAAACCTTCAAAATCGTACAGTGACGTTGTTATTGCCTATACCCGTAAACCTAACATCAGCTCAACAAGAACGAATCATGGTTTATGTAGAGCATAGCAATGGAACAGTCGAATTAATTCGTGGGCGTATTGTAGAATTTCCGAAAGGACAAACAGGTATTGTCTTCGATGTACAGCATTTTTCAACTTTCTCTTTACTATATGTTGAACAAGGGCAGGAAGAAGAGCAACAACCAGAAGAGGTAGATAGGACATTTACTTCATATATACAAGGCTACACAGATGGTACTTTCCGTCCGAATGCATATGTCACACGTGCTCAAATGGCAGCAATGCTCGCAAGAAATTTGAGTGATAATGATGTACCAGTAGCATCTCAACTCTTTTATGTGGATACGGCTGCTACTTGGGCAAAAAACGAAATTGAGTATATTCGGACACAAGGAATTATGCAAGGACGTTCCAATCGTACATTTGCACCGAATGATATGATGACGAGAGCCCAAATGGCGGTTATTGCTGTAAGGTGGATCGATAAGCAATGTGCAGAAGAACCTAAAGATAACCCGTACTGTCAGCTTGCGGCGAATGGCGAAACGTACAGTGATGTCGCGTCTACGCATTGGGCAGTAAAAGAAATCGACCGCATCAGCGCAATGGGCATTATGGTTGGCTCAGGAGACGGTCAATTTAGACCGGAAGAGAATCTAACACGTGCGCAGGCAGTAAAGGTATTAAATCGAATTTTTAACCGACCAATACCAACTGAAGAAAAGGAACAAATCTTTATCGATATTCCTAAAGAACATTGGGCTTTCTTTGAAATTCAAGCAGCTACATCGAAATGAAAACCGAATGGGCAGTAGCAGAGTGTGCACAAGGGATTGTCATTTGCGAACTTCTTTTCACTCAGTGGATTTTGAGCTTTTGAGTCGTCTATAGGACAAATTAAAAATAGGGTCCTCCTGTTTGATGTAGAGTCAATTACTTTGACATGTATGCATCATACAGGGGGGCTTTTACTCTTTCCAACTAATGTTTCACTCCATTATATTCCTTTTAAAGGTATGTTGAAAAAATTTTAGGTGAGGGCATTAATAGAAAAATATAATATTAGTAGAAGGTGTTGACTCTTAGAACTACTATCCTGTAGAGTATATAATGATATTGATAATCATTATCAATTATGTCGAATATAAATATTTTAGGAGTGTAAACAAATGAATTGGAAATACCCATTATCAGCTATAGCCCTTTCTGCATTATTAGTCGGCTGTAATCAGTCAGGCAATGCAAATAAATCTGCATCGAATGGAACAATGGAAACGAAAGAAGAGGCCATTATTAAGGACGAGCTAAATCGAAAAGTAACAATCCCCATGAATCCTGACCGTGTTGTAGTAGGAGGCATTCTACCATATTTCTCAACATGGTATATTGCAACAAATTCGACGAAAGAAATTGTTGGTATGCATCCGAACTCTTATAATGCAGCTTCGCATTCAATCCTAAAAGATATTTCACCTGATATATTGAAAGCAGATACATCCTTTATTCAAAATGGGGAAGTAAATATTGAAGAATTGATGAAAGTGAATCCTGAAGTCTATTTTGAGATTGCATCGGATGAAAAATCTATTAATAAATTAGAAGAAGCAGGGGTTCCGACAGTTGCACTCCAAGCAACAGCCGATTCTGATGATCCATTAGAAATTTTAAATCGTTGGTTAACATTAACGGGTGAAATCACAGGGACAACAGATCGCCCTGACCAAATCATTCAAGAAGGGAAAAAGAATCAACAAGAAATTAACGATAAACTAGCCAATGTACAAAAAGAGGATATGCCTCGAGTAATGATTCTTCAATACCATAACGATAAAGAAATATCGGTAGCAGGTTCGAATATGCATGGCAATCGATGGATTAAAGCTACGGGTGGTATAGATGTCGCAGAAGCGGATGTTCAAGGTATTAAGGCAGTCAATATGGAACAAATATATAACTGGGATCCAGATATTATCTACATTACTAACTTTACTGAAACACAGCCAGAAGACTTATTCAATAATACGATTAATGGCCAAGATTGGAGTCAGCTAAAAGCAGTGAAAAATAAACAAGTGTATAAAGTACCGCTAGGTATTTATCGCTGGTATCCACCAAATGGAGATGCACCACTTATGTTGAAATGGATGGCACTTCACAATCATCCAGAACTTTTCGACTATAATATGAACGAAGAAATTCAAAATTACTACGCGAAATTTTACAATTATGATGTGACAGAAGAACAAATAAAAGACATTTTAAATCCATCTTCTGAAGCTGCAAAATATTAAGAATTGAAAACAAATTTACTTGCTATCAACATTTGAGTGGTGAACGTTGTTAAAATGGTTAAGGATATGGACAATACAAAAATTCACTATGTGCTCTACACTATTGGAGAGTAAAAATGAAAACATAAACTATTTATATTTTTTATTATCATAGTTGTCCAAACATTTGAGAAGATATAAAATGAATGAGTGTAATTTACAAACATTTTTTCAATGATTGCTATAAAATAGAAAATAGTGTATGAAAATTAAACGGTTGCCATTGCAAAAATTCCTTGGCTACCGTTTTATTTCATATTCTTTACAATTAGTTGAAGGATTACTGAAAGTAATAGAGTTGGGAGAAAAGTTATGCAAATACTATTAATACGACACGGAGAATCAGAAGCAGATATTTTAAACGTACATGAAGGAAGAGCTGATTTTGAATTAACAGAAAGAGGGAGAAAGCAAGTGGGATGCTTATCTCAAAAAGTAAAAAATGATTTCCCACCAGATTTTATATGGGCGAGTACGTTAAAACGAGCACGTGAAACCGCCGAAACATTAGGAGAAATTATTGGTTGCCCAGTGCAATTGGAAGAAGAATTAATGGAGTTTAATAATGGTGTTCAAGCTGGACTATCCTTTGAAGAAGCAAAAAAGTATCCAGAGCCAAAATTTTTTCATGAGCGTTTCGAAAATGGAGAATCATTCATAGAATTTCGAATGAGAATTGAAACGATATTTTCTAAAATTGTGACTGGAAATAAATATAAACGAATTGCGATTGTTGCTCATGGGGGCGTAATTAATAATATATTACGTGCTTTTTACCAAATGCCAATGAACATGGATTTTTATTTTAAAATCGGAGATACAGGAATTAGTTTAATTGAACTTACTGATAAGGAAAAGGTAATTCACTTTCTAAATGATACGAATCATTTAAAAAATATATAAGATACCTTTGTTGGAATTTTATTTTAGTCTACTTTAAATAGCTATTAAATCAATTAAATCCCACCGATTAGATAAATTTTTTGAAAACGGTGGTGCTTTAAACTACTTGCAGCATATTTTGGGGAGGACATGTATTTGAGGACAGATATAGATAATTGGGAATCCATCACCGTAACAGCTATTTATAAGCTCTTTTCAACTATTCCAATTAAATGGGGTATTGCAGGGGGATGGGCTTTAGATTTACATTTAGGAAAGCAGACAAGGGTACATGATGATATAGATGTAATAATACTTCGAGAGGAACAATTAACTATCTATAATCATTTATCAGATGAATGGATGCTATACAAAGCAGAGAATGGGAAACTAGTTCGATGGCAAGAAGGTGAATTTTTAAAAACCACAAATGACATCTGGGCTAGCAAAAGTAATAGTTCTCCCTGGGCTTTTCAAATGATGTTAGTAGAGACAGAGCAACAATCCTGGATATACAGGAGAGAAAAATCTATTAGAAGAGAAATAGAGGATATATTTTTAATAACAGATGAGGAGATACCTTACCTGAGGCCTGAGATCCAACTCCTTTATAAAGGTGGTAGTGCAAACGTTAGAGAAAAAGATATTAAAGATCTAAAAATTATGCTTGCTTCTTTACTGCCTGAACAAAGAGATTGGCTAAAAACTACATTGAAAAAACAATTTCCAACTGGCCATTCGTGGCTTGACTATATCTAGTATAAAGATAAATAAATGACCACTTTAGGAAAACGACATAAACGTAAGAGAAGGAAACACCCACACATTAGGTCAAGGCATTTTCTTCTCACTAACATGAAACTCTCCTATATATAAGCTCTCTAATTTTCTTGTCGTTTTTTGAACATATTCCTCTAGTTGTTCTGCAGGACGAAATACCGTGTTTCCATGACACACTTCTAATCGCTCAGGTTTTAATTCTTTTACAATTAAACTACTCTGTAATACTTCATCCATATAGGGGGTGAACATGGGTGGATGAAGCTTTCCTTTTTTAGAGTTGAAAAGGTCACCTGCTAGAAGTACTTTATCGTTTTCATGGTAATAAACTACATGTCCTGGAGAATGACCGGGTGTTAAATATGGTGTAAGCCCTGCAATAGTTTGTAACTTTCCATGCGTACTCTTTGTGAGAGGTTGGGCTAATTGTTTAGGCAAGTTGTATTCAAGTTTCTTTCTTTTTGGATAAAGAACTGTACCTTCCATATAAGGTATTTCTATATCGTGTGCATATACAGGTACATTATTTTGAGTCAATAATATTTTCTGTATTGCACCTACATGATCTGAATGGCCATGTGTTAACAGAATTCTACGTAAAGGCCCAGCATTCAATTGCTTTATAAATTTGATAATTCCTTTTGCCATCATCGGCATTCCTGCATCTACTAAAGTGACCCCATCTTCCTCAATGACTATCCACACATGAATCGGAACAATCATCCACGATTTTAGGCTCCAAATATGCTCAGAGATTTTTTCAGCTTTCATTTTCATTTCCCCTTTGTAATTTTTCTTTAAAGCCTAATAGAAGAATTTCAATTGCAAGATCAAAAGTTGGTGTTAATCTTTCCATTAAAACGTTAAGCGTTTCGTGTTGATACGAATAAGTGCTTAAAATGCCATTGAGGTTGAAGTAATAAATACGTGAAAAAGCTAATAATTGTTCTTCATTTGAAATAGCAAGACATTCTTGAATTATTTTTTTCATTATTTCAAAAATTTCAATTCGCAATCTATTAATCTCAAGTTTTGGGTCCTCTTGATCTACTCTTGTAGACTTTGCATTGAAGAAAATATCATACAAATTTCGATTCTGTAGGCAAAAGTGAATATATTTAAGACTGATTTGTTTTAATTTGCTTTCTGAAGATAAAGTACTTACGTCCGAAAGATACAGAAATTGTTTGTGTAGCTCTTGCAAAGGAGGCATAGAGAGCTGATGTAATAACTCCTCCTTATCTTTAAAGTAAAGATAAATGGTTGTATGAGAACACCCTGCATCCTTCGCGATTGCTCGTATTGTCACTGAATCGTATCCATTTTCGGAAAATAACCTGCCTGCTGATTCGACTATCTGCTTTTTTGTTTCTTCAGACCGTTCCGCCTGTTTACTTTTCATTATAGGACCTACTTTCCATATTTACTAACCAATGGTTATATAATAACCATTGGTTAGTAAACTGTCAATAATTAATGTTTAAAGGATTTAATACCTTAAAAAGCCAACGGAATGATTAGTGGGGAAGAGGATAATAAAATTCCCAAAGAAAAAGTTCCGATTTTTTGGTGCATGAAATTTTTTTTATTGATTTTAATAAAATGATAAGTTATGGAGAAATGCACTAAATAAGAAAAAGGAATCTTCATAAAAAGAAGTTTCTATATAAGAATTCATACACTTGTTGTTTGCTCGTAAGTTATATTAAATTCCGATTTTACTTATAAATTTATTAAGGGAAAATAATCTATTTTGTATTAGTATTGACAATTTAATAAATACATATTATCATTTATTTAATGATAATGATAATGATTATCATTATCATTAAATAATATGTCGAACACGCAGAATAAAAAGGGGTATTTTTTAATATCCCTTTTTATTTACATAGTGTTGATAATGATTATCAATGGAAAGGAGGTTTTACTATCAAAAGGTTAGTTTCAGTAATGTTAATCGCATTATTAGCAATTTTTGTAACACCTTATTTAGATGCGTCTGCCGCACTTGCAGATGGGAAATACACAATTAATTATCAAGTGAATAAACCAGATTCTTCATCTGCTTCCATTGCAAACGATTATTTTTTAAAGCCTGCGACAATTATAGTTCAAAATGGCACTTCGGTTGTACAACTGAAGATGAAAAAAAGTGCGTGGATAACGAAATTTGAATCGAGTACAGGCGGTAATAAAGTCGTAAGCGAAAATAAGGCAGAGGATACTCGTATTGTCCAATTTGCATTACCTTCTTATACATCAAAAACGGCTGTTACGATGAAGGTGGATATTGATGACTTAAATTATCATCATGAATATACAGTAGATTTTGTGTGGGATGCAGCGTCATTAAAAAATGAAGATGGTAGTGCAGTAACAGCTACAACAGTGCAAAATAACACTAACACGACTAAAAAAGATGCTAATACTGGAGTAACAAATACTTCGACAGTAAAAGAAAAAGAAGCAAATCCTCAAACAAGTGATGCTTTTCCAATAGGTATACTTTTATTGTTCGGTGTTAGTGGATTTATCTTATTTAATTTTAAAAAACGAATGAAGGAAGAAATCAATTGAAATATTTCGGAAGCACCCTCATCTACTTCGCTAAGGTAGGAGTAGGGTGCTTTTTAAAAGGAGTGAATGACCATGATAAAAGCTACAAAAGTTAATTTTAATAAGTTACATATTGTGGCGCTATGTATTATTTTTGTCGTTCTTTCAGCATGTACTAGTTCAAATAAGGAAAATGAAAATACGGTAGAAAAAGATAAAGAAGAAAATAATACAACGGTTCAAGATGAAAATCGAATTATTCCAACGACAGTTGCAGTTGCTCACATTTTAGATGCACTAAATTTAGACGTCGTTGCTGTTCCTACGACTGTTTATGATTTACCTAAACGATATGAAGGTTTACCCGAGGTTGGTAGTCCAATGTCACCAGATATGGAAATTGTAAAATCTTTGAACCCAACAGAGGTCTTTTCAGTAACCACGTTGGAGACAGATTTAAAAAAGATATTTGATGAGGTTGGTATTAATGCTTCCTATGTAAATTTACAAAGCATTGATAATATGAAAGCTGCCATTTTAGAAATAGGGAAAAAGTATAATCGGAGTGATGTGGCAACAAAGTTAGTGTCAGAGCTGGAAGGAAAGATTGCGGCCCTTCGAATGCAAATAGAATCAAAAGAATCCCCTAAAGTTTTAATTTTACTTGGTATTCCAGGTAGCTATTTGGTGGCAACAGAAAATTCGTATATTGGGGACCTAGTGAGAATGGCTGGAGGTCAAAATGTCATGAGCGGGCAAGAACCTGAGTATTTACCGTCTAATACAGAGTTTTTACAACAAAGTAATCCAGATATTATTATTCGTCTGGCACATGGATTGCCCGATCAAGTTGTGGAAATGTTTAATGAGGAATTTGCTACAAATGATATATGGAAGCATTTTGATGCAGTGAAAAATGGACGTGTATATGATTTAGAGGAACCTTTATTTGGAACAACAGCAACGCTTGCAGTACCTCAAGCACTTGAAGAACTGATTAACATTATGTATCCATAATGAGAAATGTAGAGGGCTCAGATGAATAAAAAAATTAGTAGTTTTATAGTTGTAAGCATATTGCTTTTAGTTGTAATTATATATTCTGCAATCACAGGCTCTATTAAAATGGAGATTGCGGAATTTATTAGAGCCATATTTGGTGAAGAAAATTCAAATTACGCAGTTATTAAAGATTTACGGTTTCCACGGATTATCGTCGCAATTTTTGCAGGAGCAGGCTTATCAGTTGCTGGGGTATTATTGCAGGCAGTGATGCGTAATCCATTAGCTGATGCAGGTGTAATCGGTATTTCGGCAGGGGCGTCATTTGTACAATTATTAGTCATTACATTATTCCCAATGACGTTTTTCTTCACACCAATATTGGCTTTTTTGGGTGGAGCATTTGCTTGCTTTTTAGTATTTATGTTGTCGTGGAAATCAGGCTTAAATCCTTTGAAAATTATTTTAGTAGGTATTGCGATTAATGCGATGTTTACTGGTCTAACAGAAGCGTTTGTTACGCTATGTAGCTACATGAATATAATGGTTGGTGGAGCAGGGAGCTCTAATTTGTCAATGCGAACTTGGAGTGATGTACGTTTAATTTCATTTTATGGTGTTATCGGCTTACTCGCCTCGCTACTAATAGCTTCGTGGTGCAATTTATTGGCTTTACAAGACAAAACAGCAAAGAGCTTAGGTTTTAATGTGACACGTGCACGATTAATTATTGCAGCAATAGCGGTATTACTAGCGGCAATTTCAACTGCTACAGCAGGCGTTATTGCATTTGTTGGGTTATTAATTCCGCATATTTCAAGAAGATTAGTAGGTTCCGACCATAAATGGTTAATTCCATTCTCAGCAGTAGCTGGTGCATTACTGATTTTGACTGCTGATACGCTAGGCAGAATAGTGGTTGCACCATTAGAAGTCCCAGCATCAACAATAATGGCCATAATCGGTGGGCCGTTCTTAATATTCTTAATCCGAAAAGATAAGTAAAGGGAGGTGAGTGCATTGAAAGTATCTCAAATTGAACTATCTTATGATCAGAAGAAAAATCATTTAGATGGAGTTACAACAACAATTGAAAAGGGAAAAATCACCACGATTATTGGCCCGAATGGTTGTGGGAAATCCACATTACTAAGTGTTATCTCCCGGAATAATATGCCACAAAAAGGATCAGTAACGTTAGAACAGAAAGATATAATGACGTACAAGGCAAAGGAATTTGCGAAAAAACTAGCGATTGTTTATCAACAAAACATCGTGCCGCAAGATATTACAATTGAAAAACTAGTTGCTTATGGACGAGTACCTCATCAACAATTGATGAAAAAAAATGTGGAAGAGGATGAGGCGGCAGTAAATTGGGCATTGGCAGCAACCAATTTAACACAAAAACGTACGAGTAAATTGGATGCCTTGTCAGGTGGTGAACGTCAGCGTGTTTGGATTGCAATGGCACTTGCTCAAAAATCATCCATTCTATGTTTAGATGAGCCAACAACATATTTAGATATTTTTTATCAAATCGAATTAATGGAGCTAGTGAAGAAATTAAACAAAGAAAATTCGTTAACAATTGTCATGGTGTTGCATGATATTAATCAAGCAATAAAATATAGTGACCATATAATTTTGATGAAAGACGGAAAAATTTTATGTGAAGGCACACCTATAGAAACAGTAACAGCGGAACGTATGAAAGAAGTATATGGTGTAGAAGTCATTATTCAAAAGCATGAAAGTGTTGGTACTTATATGATGCCAGTAAGAATTTAGGAGTTTTTTAGACATATCATATTATTAATTACTTTATAAGCTACATTGTTCATCTCTTAATATTTTCCTTTGACCTTACTTCTTTAGACTATTAACAAAAAAAGTTATCTCATAACATATCTGCACTTTCTTGACAATAATAGTATGTGGGTTATAATGAATGAGAATGAGAATCATAATCAATTAAAAGAGTAGTATACTATCAAACATCCATGTAATAAATAGATGTTTTTTTATGAATTTTAATTGAGATGATAATTATTCGAGTTAAGGGATAGTATTAAAAAATCTTTTAATACAAAGGAGGTAGAACCAGCCAAGGTAGGTCAAAATATTTAGGAAAATTCAGGAGGTCAGTGTATTGAAGAAATTTTTGCAATATGTAGCTATGGTAGTGCTGATGTTAGGTGCAATATTACCGAGCTTTGGAATGGAAGTAAGGGCGGAAGAAAATACCGTACCGAGTTGTGCAGTTAACTATTCAGCAAATATCAAAATTCTTAATGAACAACAAACAGCAGATTCAATGATGAATAGCTATGTTCAAAAAGAAGCTACTGTTAAACAAGAAAATGGTCTATATACAATAGACATTACGGTGCCACAAGCAAATACAACTTGGTATCAGGACTTTAAAGTTGAATCAGGTGGCGAATTAAAAGCAGCGATCAATAAAACAACAGATAGTAATGGTAACGATATTTACACATTCGTAGTTGACCAATTTGAGCAAACAATAAAAGCATGGGTCGATGTTTACATTCCGATGATAAATTATGATCATGACTATATTGTATATTTAAAAGTTGCCGATGTTACGGAAGTTAATCGTGTGTGTGAAGAAGCACCAGAACAACCAGAACAACCAGAACAACCAGAACAACCAGGGGATAACACAGAAGAAGTTATCACAAAGAACGTTCCTTTCACATTTCTAACAAATAATAAGTCATATGATACTTATTTTAAAAGCTATATTAACTATGCTGATTTAGCTACTGCTGGTTTAGAAAAATATGCATATATTAAACTAACAGGTCACACATATGCATTTACGACACTAAAAGTAGGCAGTGAAAATGGGGAAGACGTAGAAATCGCAAGCTCTGAAGGAGAAGGCAACTCATTAGTACGTGTTATCAAAGTAAAGTTAGATGCTGATTTAAAAGCAACAGTTATCATGTCAGGTGACAAATATCCAGCAACGCCTTTTACATTTGATTTTAAACCTGTAAAAGAAACTATTGTTTATTTACCCGAGCATTTTAACTCGAACAATCAAGTGATTGATTTTGGACTAACGCCTGTCAGCGCTGGTGCACCAGCTCATACAATAATCGCATCACTTTTAGGACAAGCATATGCAACAAAAACAACAGACAATAAAATTGCTGTAACAATGAATTTAGTTGTAAATGATACGACGAAGGGCTTTTCTGTAAAACAAGGAAATAAAACAGTTGCAGAATGGGCAGCAGGAAGCACGAAAAGTGTAATTAAATTTACAGTTGATTCATTAGAGAATTTAGCATTCACGTTAACAACTGAGCGAAATGGGTCTGCTTCGACAATGGGTACGACAGTTGAAAAAGTACTATTAACAGGTGAAATTGCTAAACAAGAGGATAATAGTTCAGAAGAAAATACCAACGGCAGTGAATCAGGTTCTGGGGAGAACAATAATAATTCAAATACCGGTGGCAATAACAATTCTAACACTGAAAACAATGAACAATCAACTAATGGGCTGTATACAGTAAACTTTACGTTTTTAAATGAATCAGGTACTGGTAGTTCTATTATGAACACATATGTAGATAATCAAGCATATGTCGTGAAAAATGGTTCCTCTTACCAGGTTCAATTAACATTAAAAAATAGTTCATGGATTACTGGATTTACAGTGAATGGTGCAACACCTAGTACAATTAGCGATTCAAACGATGTACGAGTAGTGCAATTTACAGTATCAAGTCTAACTGCGCTTCAAAATGCGTGGGTAAAAGTAGATATTGCTGATCTTAACTATCATCATGACTATAATGTTCTTTTGAAATTTGATGAAGCGTCACTTTCAAAGATTAATGATAGTACAACATTCCCAAGTACAGGTGGTTCATCTAATAGTGGTTCTACAAATGGTAATTCTACAAATGGTAGTTCGACTAATAACGGAACAAACACAGGTACTACTGGGAACTTTAGTCAAGAGGGAATAGCTAAATTTGAATTTGCTAACAATGCAAAAGAGATAGCTGTATTCCTACAAAAAGCAAAAACAGTATTTGAAAATAACAAATATAAGGTTACGCTTTCATTAAATATTGAAAATAACTTACAAAATTTTATTGTTAAACAGAATGGTAAAGAAATTGCGAAATGGTCAAATCAAGTAGCTTCATTAGTACCAGTTGCAATTGCAAAAACAACAACACTATCATTTGAAGCGGATACACTGGATAATCTTGTTTTTGAGGCCGTAACGAAGGATAAGACAATTTCTTCAAATGTCACAGCAACGACGACAAATACAAATACAATTGAAAAGAATAATCGTCAGTCAATTACGTATAAAATGGTGGCTGATCCAAACGGAAATATGGCTGATTTTATTACAAACTATTTAGCACCATACTTTACGAAAGCTGAACTAGTGACGATAGACGGTAAACGTTATATTGAAATGACGCTAGTTGGTAAAGCTTATGGTTTTGAAACACTTGCATATATTGATGAAAATGGTAAACAACAAAATATCGAAGTGGTTAGTTCTACTGGTGAGAAAATGGATCAAGTACGAGTTGTTCGTTTACCATTCGTTCAAGATAGCAATGGAATTACGAAAATATTTATTGATTCAGGCAGTTTAGGTTATGGGGCGTACACATTATTCTTTACTTTTGATGTACCAGCTTTAGAGGAAGAAACAAATAACTCGAATAATCCTAATAACCCTAATACTACTATCAAAAATCCTTTTGTAGATATCGATAATGTATTCAGTAAGGATGAAATATTAGCTTTATATGCAGCTGGCATTACAACAGGTACCACAGCCACAACATTTAGCCCAAATAAAAATATCTCACGTGCACAATTTGCAGTGATGATTGCTAGAGCTTTAAATATTCAATCAGCTAAAGCTACTGCTTTTAAGGATGTTAAAGGTCAGTGGTATGAAAATGAGGTACAAGCACTGGCAGAGGTCGGTATTGTAACAGGTGTCAATGCAACGACATTTAACCCAACAGCAAATATTACACGTCAGCAAGCAGCTGCAATGATATTGCGTATGCTGGAATATAAAGGCTATAAAGTAACAGTTGATGAAAATGCTTTAACGTATAAAGATGCTAATAAAGTATTTGACTACGCTAAACAAGCAGTTTCAGAACTGCAAGCACTAGATATTATGACGGGATCTAATGGTTATTTAAACCCACAAAGTAATTTAACACGTGCTCAAATGGCAAAAATTTTAAAACGCTCATTAGAATACGTCCATTTAATTGATTAATAATTTAAGTATGTAAGGTACTATTACTATCCCTTAAGCTTTTTCTAAAGTTGGATGTGGTGACTACGCTTCTTAGAAGTTAAGTAGTTCCGCTATCGCTATAGAATCCTTCTCTAATAAAAAAAATGCAATTCAAATTTAACTTGAATTGCATTTTTTAAACTATTAAACAGCCAACTATTATTAATGCAAGCTCGTCGTTTTTTAGTAATTTATGAGTTATTAATTGTATATGTTTAACTGAGAAGGGGCAGCGTTCTAAATATAAAATTTGGCCAAAAGGATGCTATTAAAAGTAAAAAATGCCTACTTTACATGGCTATTAAAACTAATGACTTTGAAGAAGAACCCACAATAGTTAATTGTGGGTCGTTAGAAAAGAGAAATTTAAAAGCGTTCTTAAACGGATTGAGTTAGAATTTTAGCCTGTAACTCAATGAAAAAGCGTCTGAGAACGTAAAGTTTATATTCTTGTATTTTTACGAATAGCGTACTGTTAATTACTAAGATTAGTAGAGCCTTTTAAGAATCTTATATGAAATTACTTTATTAATGTAGCAGCAATTTCAGAAATCACAACCCGATTACCTATTATTGGGGATGCTTCACTGTTTTCTTTGTTCCCGATTGCTTCACGTCGGTGTAAATTTTTAAAGTCATCAGAATCACGCCAAGCCTTGAATTGCTCAACTGTATCCCAGAACATCATAACGTTCATTTCATCATGATCTTCTGGTTCTGAGCAAACGTTCACTTCAACTTTATTAAAGCCTTCCCAGTTCAATAAGTTTTTATCAGATATAAACAATGGTGCCATTTTATTCGCAAAGCCTTTTTTTACTAAAAAGCGGTTAGTAACTGTAATCATATTCATGACCCCTTTATAACAGTTTTTAATTGATATTGATTTTCATTATCAATTAAAACATACATTAATTGGCTATGCAATAAAAAAATTAAAAAAACAACATTAAAAACGTTTGTTGACAATTTTTTTTATTTAAAATAGAATCATAAACAATGGTATGAGAATGATTATCAATTTCATTTCAATTTTTAAATAAAAAGAAAAGGTTGGTAGTTAACATGAAGAAGTTTAAATTTCTATTAGTAGGTGCGTTGGCATTATCATTAGCTGCATGTGGAGAAGAAAGTAAACAAGCGGAGATGGATTCTTCCAAAGATAAAGTAGAAATGGAACAACAAGTTGAATCAGGAGAGGCAGTAACATTCATAGATGACCTTGGAAATAAGCTTGAGTTTGAAGCAACACCGAGATCAGTCGCAACGTTAAATCCAGGAATGATGGACATTTTGCTTGCGCTAGGAGCAAATGTTACTGGACGACCTACGATTACAACAGAAATGAAGGAGGACGTAAAAGCTATTCAAGAAATAGGTAACCCACATGAACCGTCATTTGAGCAGATTGCTGCATTGAATGCGGAAATACTTATTGTCCCACCAAGCTTCCAGCAGTTCGCTACAACGGTAGAGGCTACTGGTACGAAAATTGTCTACCTGAACATGAATTCAGTAGATGATATTAAAAAAACAATTACTCAGTATGGCGAATTATTTAATAACACGGCAAAAGCCAATGAGTTAGTTGCACAAATTGATGAGAAAATTGCACAAGGCGCTACAGAATCAACGTTAGATGCCCTCATTGTTTATGGAGCACCAGGTACATATTTAGCAGCGCTAGATAATTCGTTATACGGGGATATCTTAAAGAAAGCGGGAGGTAAAAATATCGCAGCCGATTTACCAGCTACAGAAAAGTTTCCCAGCTATGCGACTTTAAGTGTTGAAAAAATTGTGGAGCGTAACCCAAAAGTAATTATGCTGATTACGCATGCAAATCCAGCGACAGTAAAAGAAGGGTTTGAAAAACAATTGAAAGAAAATGCAGCGTGGAAAAATTTAGATGCAGTAAAAAATAATCAGATTATCATTTTACCAGCAGAGCTGTTTGACAATCCTGGTACACAGGTTGTTGAAGCCATTGATTATATGCGAGAAGTTTTAAAGACAGCTGAAGAAGCTGTGAAATAATTCTTTTATAGCGGGGAATAACGATGATAATAGAAGAGGAAAAATATGTACACCCGCTTGCTAAAAAACGAAGAATGGCGTTAATTTTGTTACCAATACTTTTGGTCATAGTGAGTGTCGGTAGCCTTATGATTGGGCAAGTTTCGTTTTCAGTAAGTGAAGTGTTTAATGGAATTATTAGCTCTGAAGATACAATGGCACGGCGAATTGTGTGGGAAATCCGTATGCCCCGTATACTAACAGGTATGATTGTAGGCGTTTGTTTGGCTATTGCAGGTTCGATTTTACAAGGTGTTATGCAAAATCCATTAGCTGATCCAGGGGTTATAGGAATTACATCTGGCGCGGGCATTATGGCGGTGGCTGTAATGGTTGTTTTTCCTGGCTATATCATATATTTACCTATTGCAGCCTTTTTAGGTGCTTTTGTCGCCGCAATGATTGTGTATTCTTTGTCGGTGAAAAAGGGTGGTACATCCCCAATGCGAATAATTTTAGTGGGTGTAGCCATTAATGCACTTTGTGGTGCAGGAACAAATGCACTTATGATTTTGTATAGCGATCGTGTACAATCTGTCCTACCATGGTTGTCTGGTGGCTTGACAGGTGTTGGTTGGGTGCAATTTAAAATGATTATTTACTATGTTCTTGTAGCACTTATATTTTCAATTTATGCAATTAAACATATTCGTATCATGCGTTTAGGAGATGAAATGGCAAGCCTTTTAGGGCACAATGTAGAACGCAGTCGATTCTTTTTAATTGCCTTAAGTACGTTATTGGCGGGAATTGCAGTAAGTGTTGCTGGTTTAATTGGGTTTGTAGGTTTAGTTGTACCACATATTTTGCGACTAATTATTGGTGGAGATCATAAATATTTACTACCTACTTCCGCGTTGGCAGGTGGCTTACTTGTTGTGTTTGCTGATACAATAGCGAGAACCGTATTTGATCCTATTGAGTTTCCTGTAGGCATTTTGCTAGCATTCGTTGGTGGACCGTATTTCCTTTATTTAATTCATAGAAAGGGGAATTCCATTGCTACGAACTGAGCACATACAGTATCAACATGAGTTCACTCATTTTCAATTAAATGATATAAACCTAAAAATTAATGAAGGAGAAGTTGTAAGTTTAATAGGTCCGAATGGCTCTGGGAAATCAACATTATTACGTGTAATATCACGTCTTTTAAAACCGAATAGTGGGACAGTTTTTTTAAATGAGCGTAACATTCATGAAATGAAGTCTAAAGAAGTAGCTAAAACATTAACGATGCTCCCGCAAATGAATAATCATCAATTAGATTTAACAGTGCGTGAGTTAGTAGAGTTTGGGCGTCATCCACATAGCGGAGGAAAGACGGTCCTGTCAAAAGAGGATAAAGAAATTGTTGATTGGGCGATTGACGTAACTAGACTGAAAGACTTACAAAATCGGGTACTACCTTCGATGTCTGGGGGTGAGCGTCAACGTGCTTGGATCGCAATGACTGTAGCACAGCATCCCAAAGTGTTACTTCTCGATGAACCAACAACATATCTAGATATTGCACACCAATTAGAAGTGATGGAGCTTGTAAAAGAGTTAAATCAAAAATACAATATGACCGTTATAATGGTGTTACATGATATTAACCAAGCCGCACAAAATAGCGAACGTCTGATTGTATTAAAGAAAGGCAAAATCTATTACGATGATTCACCACATTGTGTATTATGTAAAGAAATGTTTCAATCAATTTTTGAAATAGATGCGGAAATTTATATGCAAGACGGAAATCCAATCTTTACGCCGATAAAATTGTGCTCAAGTTCTTGTGAAAAATCGTAGGCTATTTTTAAAAAGAAATTAGAACTAAAACTACAACACTATATACATTAATCTATTGAAGAAAAGGAGACTAAAAAATGATTGGTATAATTTATTACGCATATGGCGCACCGAAATCTTTAGACGATGTAACACCTTATTTTACACATATAATGAAAGGTAAAACACCACCACCTCATGTAATTGAAAATGTGACGGCACAATTTAAAAAATTAGGTGGTGTTGATCTATTAGCAGCAAATACGGGGCGTATTGCTAAAGGGCTGGAACATGCTTTACAGCAACGTGTAACACAGCCTGTAAAAGTATATAACGCATACAAACATACAGAACCTTATATTCCAGATGTTGTCGACACAATGCTTAGAGAAGGTATTACAACTTTTATTACATTACCTGTAAATCCGATTATGTCTACAGGGGCAGCAGCGTTTCATGATGAAGTTAGTACGTTATTAGCTTCTCATGACGTTAAGGTCATTCATGCGAAAAATTGGCATTTAAATCATGATTTACTTGCTGTTTATAAAGACCGTGTTCAACGTGCATTTGAATGGATTCCTGTTGAAAAACGAGCACAGACGCATGTTTTATATACAGTCCATAGTCAGCCTATTGACCCTGAAAAAAATGAGCACTATGTGCGCCAGTTTTCCGAATTAGCCGAAGCCATTTCTAAAGAAGCACAAATAGCGAACTGGCATGTTACATATCGAAGTGGCCATGGGAAAGGTGACTGGCTAGGTCCAAATGTAAAAGATAAAATTAATTCATTGCAAGGCGAGGGTGCTCAAGGTATCGTCACATGTGAGCTTCTGTCACTTTCAGCGGATATTGAGTCCTATTTTGAAGTTGGAAATGAATGTCATCGATTGTGTGAGGAACTGCAAGTTGAATTTGCACAATCAGAGTTTCCAGGTGATAGCTATGATACCATTCAAGCTTTAGCTGCCATTGTCGAATCATTTATTCCCGCACAATAACTGAACAGGTTAATAAATTACGAGTAACTATTGTAAAATCTATATTGCCATCTGATGTCGATATTCCATTGATGTCAGATGGTTATTTGTTTTATATCAATATAGCGAACAGAACAGCCATGAATAAAGACACTACATTCTACTCTGAACTAGCATTAATGATATCTAATAAACGGCAAATCTATTTTAATATTTTTTTGTGTGTATAATGAAAAATTGAATAGAAGTTATAGGGCTTACGATAGTGGCTAAAATGTGATAACAGCTATAAAATTATATAAGTACATATTAAATATAATACGCAGTTTAATTTAGGCTTCAGTAGGTAGAATAATAATTGCTTAACATATGATAAAGCTTATCATGGAAAATCGTCTATCATTCTTTAGAACTATTGACGATATTATTAATTATACTAACCTAGCTAGTCATTTTTCATTTATTAACCGTTTGTTGTTCCTAAAGAAAATAGTGAAAAGTTACACTATAAAGAATTCGCTTTTCTTGATTTACTTTTTACTTGAAGGATGGTACACTTAATTGTGTTCAACAACAATATATTGTGTTAGTTTTATATAGGTACTACTATATGTAGTTTAATAGGGAAGTTCGGTATATCCGACGCTGTCCCCGCAACTGTTAAGCTGACGATGATTTAATCCACTGTGCATTCGTATGGGAAGGATATCAGAGAATGAAGCAAAGCCAGGAGACCTGCCTATAATAAAACAATTCAACCTTTCTTCGGGGAATAAGAAATGGGGACGTGACGATTTTTTTGTTTTTTTACGTTTCTAACTTAGGCTGTCTCTCCCAAGAGATAGCCTTTTTATATTATGAAAAGAGGGAATTTAAAATGAAACTTTATACGAAAACTATATGCCCAAAATGTCTTTGGGTCAAATCGGAATTACAACGTGCAGGACTTGAAGCAGAAATTGTGAATATTGATCACGATGAGCAAGCAAAACAAAAAATTATGGACGCAGGTTTTTTAAGTGTGCCTGTTCTTGAAGTAAATGACACATTTATAGGAGATGTCAAAGAAATTGTTTCTCAAATTGAGATGATTGCAATATGATCGTTTATGCTAGTCGTACAGGTAATGTGCGAAGTATTGTGACGAAATTAGATGGGGAATCTATTGAAATTTATGATGGATTGTTGCTGACTGAGCCCTTTCTATTAATTACATACACGGACGGCTTAGGTGATATTCCTGCAAAAGTAGCTCGCTTTTTAGAGCAAAACAGGGAGTATTGCAAGGGAGTAGCTGTCAGTGGTAATAGTAATTTTGGGCACCATGTGTTTGGTGGAGCTGGCGAAAAAATTGCAGAAACCTACCAGGTCCCGCTAGTGCGTAAATTAGATTTACGTGGATACCAGGCTGATTATGAAGTAATACAAACGTTTTATGAAACGAGGGTGAAGGGATGAAAACATACTTAAAGCTTAATAATGAGGTGCTTAATCGCTATAGCACGACGGGTCAATTAGAGCTTGAAAAGGACCGTGAGGCAACACGCCGTTATTTTTTAGAATATGTAAATGTGCGTCTACGTTATTTTATTGATATTGAGGAGAAAATACGCTATTTAGTCGATGAGGGTTATTACGAGAAAGAGTTTATCGACATGTATGAGATAGATTTTATTAAACACTTATACAAAAAAGCATACGATTACAATTTCCGCTTCCCATCTTTTATGAGTGCAAGTAAATTTTACGATAGTTACGCAATGAAAAGTCGTGACGGGGAAGAAATTTTAGAAAAATACGAAGATCGTATTGTTATCATCGCTTTATATTTAGCACAAGGGAACACGGTGTTAGCAGAACGTTCCGTTGAAGCAATGATGGAGGCGTACCAACCAGCAACGCCAACCGCGTTAAATAGTGGAAAAAAAGCGCGTGGCGAATTAGTAAGCTGCTTTAAACTATCAATGGACGATTCAATGAATAGTATTGCTGAAAATATTGGTTATTGTTTAGAGCTATCACGCCTTGGCGGTGGAGTAGGGGTAAACTTAACAGATTTACGTCCATTAGGAGATCCAATTAAAGAAATTTTAAATCGTGCAAGTGGTGTGATTCCAGTTGCTAAACTTTTAGAAAATTCCTTCAGCTATTCCAATCAGCTTGGACAACGTAACGGCTCTGGCGTTGTTTACCTAAATATTTTCCATGCTGATATAGAGAATTTTATTTCATCGAAAAAGCCAAATGCTGATGATAAAATCCGACTTGCAACGCTATCAACAGGTATTATTATTCCAAGTATTTTCTTTGAACTTATGAAACGTGATAAAGATATTGTGTTGTTCAGTCCATATGATATTTATAAAGAATATGGGAAACGAATGTCTGAAATCTCCATTACAGAGATGTATTATGAGTTACTAGATAACCCAAATATCCGTAAGATTAAACGCTTGAATGCGCGCAGATTATATACAGAAGTGAAAAAAGCGCAATTTGAATCAGGCTATCCTTTCGAAATCTTTGATGATAATGTCAACGACGTACATCCACTCAAAAATATAGGTCGTGTAAAAATGTCGAACCTATGTACAGAAATTTTACAAGTACAAGAAACAAGTATCATTACTGACCAAAATGAATCAAATGAATACGGACTAGATGTATCGTGTAACTTAGGCTCAATTGATATACATGCCGCAAGTAAAGTAAGTGATTTTGGTACATTAGTAGATACAGCAATGCATCTTTTAACGAATGTGTCACAAATGACGAACATTACGAATGTACCGCCTGTAGCTAAAGCCAATAAGTTAATGCATTCTGTAGGGCTTGGATGTATGAATCTACATGGTCATCTTGTTACAGAGGGGATTATGTACGGCTCTAAAGATTCAATTGCTTTTATGGATAGCTTTATGGAAGCGATGAACTATTATTCACTTAAATCATCGATGGAGATTGCTAAGGAACGAGGCGAAACTTTCTACCGTTTTGAGGATAGTGATTATGCGTCAGGCGTTTATTTTGATCAATATGTTAATAAACTTGAAGAAGAGCTTTCACCAGTTGTATTAAAAGCATTAGGAAATATTCCAATCGTGACATCAAAAATGTGGGAAACATTAAAGCAGGATGTTATGGAATATGGTTTATTCCATTCTTATCGTCTAGCTATTGCACCAACTGGTAGTATTTCATATATTCGTAGCTGTACAGCTTCAATTGCACCAAGTACTGAGCGTGTAGAGGTGCGTGATTATGCGGATAGTCGAACAATTTATCCAATGCCACATTTAACAAATGACAACAGTCATTTATATGTGGAAGCATATGATGTGAATCCATATGATTTAATCGATTTATACGCAGCATCTCAAAAACACGTAGACCAAGGGATTTCGATGACGCTGTATGTCACGGATAACTGGACAACGGAACAGTTAGCGAAAATTTACATTTACGCTTGGGTAAAGGGGATTAAGTCAGTTTATTATGTCCGTCAACGTTTGCAAAGCTTAGAGGAGTGTGTCGCATGTCAAATATAATTTACGAAGCGGTCAATTGGAATAAGTCAACGAGTGAACTCGCACAAGTATTTTGGGACCAACAATGGAAACAAATTTGGTTTCCAGAGGAAATTGCTGTAAGTAAGGATATTCAACAGTGGAAAAACTTCGAACACCAAGATACGTATAAGAAAGTATTTGCAGGCTTAACATTACTTGATACAGTTCAAACGAATATTGGGATGAACCGTGTTGCTGCATATACATCGGACCTTCAAGAAAAGGCTGTTCTTACTGTATTTGATGCTTTTGAAGCAATCCATGCAAAATCGTATTCTTATATTTTCACAACGCTTTGTACAAATGAAGAAATTGACGCGCTATTTGAATGGGTTAAGAAAAACGAATACCTACAATATAAGGCAAATAAAATTGCGGATATTTATAATGGCATTGAAGAAGGGGATTCAGAAAGTTTATGGAAAGCGATGTTCTCGTCCGTAATGCTAGAATCGTTCCTATTCTACTCTGGTTTCTTCTATCCATTGTACTTAGGCGGACAGGGTTTTCTTCGCAATAGTGCAGAAATTATTTCTCTTATTTTACGTGATGAATCCATCCATGGTGTGGCAGTAGGCTTCTTCGCACAAAATTTATATAAGCAATTTTCGAAGGAAAAGCAAGAAGAGCTGACTTTATGGGGATATGAATTATTGCTGGATTTATATCAAAATGAAATGAATTATACAGAAGATATTTATGCAGAAACAGGGTTATCACCTGAAGTAAAAGCGTATGTTCGCTATAATGCCAATAAAGCGTTAATGAATGTTGGTTTTGATCCAATGTTCCCTGAAGAAGAAGTGAATCCAATCGTAATGAATGGTATTCGCAATGAAGGTTCAACATATGACTTCTTTTCACAAAAGGGTTCTACTTACGCAAAAGCAAAAGTAGCGCCAATTACAGATGACACATTTAAATTTAATCGTTAAGGATGAAAAAAATGAACTTAGACGTAAAAATCAAAAGAATTCATGCTGATGCATTGCTACCTTTGCAAGCAAATCCAGGTGATGCTGGAATGGATCTTTATTCAATTGAAGCAGTAGAAATTCCTGCTGGTGAAGCCAAATTAATAAAAACAGGCTTACAAATAGAATTACCAAAAGGGACAGAAGCACAAGTTCGTCCAAGAAGTGGACTAGCACTAAAACATAGTGTAACGGTTCTCAATAGTCCTGGAACAATTGATGAAGGCTACAGAGGGGAAATTGGTGTTATATTAATTAATCATGGTAAAGAAACATTTATCGTGGAGAAATCAATGCGCATCGCCCAAATGGTAATCCAGATGGTTCCTTCTATTCAATTGCAGGAAGTAAATGAATTATCAGAAACGGTTCGTGGAGCTTCTGGATTTGGAGCAAGCGGCACAAAATAAGTGCCAGTCACCCACACAATTATAAACAATTTGCAAAACCCTGTTTTCACAGGGTTTTTTGCATACATTTAAAACAACTTTCAAACTGCTATACACCCTAATATACATTACTACATGAGTAAGTATATTTATGGTAATATTAGGTATAACGATGGTTATAATAAATAGTTATTAAAATATGAAAGGAGCATTAAAGTCATGGTTATAAGAAAAAGTGCGCTTTTATTAATATCACCTTTATTTTTTTTAGCAGCTTGTAGTGATGAGGAAGAAAGTAAAAATAATAATGAGAAAATGTATATATCTTCAATTCAGAAAAAGGAAACATTCGAAATTCAACAACCCGCTAAAATGAATGTAGCAAGAGGATTAATTGTTAGTAATATGAATAATACGATAAATATCAATGAAATAGAAAAAGGGTTAATGAATTTATCAGTTAATTATTTTTCACCTAATAGTTTTTATATGCAAGAAGGCCAATATTTAGATAAAAATATGATTAATCAATGGTTGGCAAGAAAAACGGAAGAAGGCTTAGGTTTAAATCCACCGATAAAAAATAGTACTGGAAATGTGTTAGAGGATGAAAAACAGAATCCACTTTTTTTATCCCATATATTAGAACAAAATTACATTAACAAAAAAAGTGGGAAAATAGAAGGGATGTCATTAGCTATATCGTTGAATGAATATTATGACATACGAGTATCTGATGATAAAGGATTAATTTATACAGACCAAGTGAAAGTTGATAATACCGATGATGATGTCAATGATGTAGAGAATTACGGTAAAAAAATAGCAGAAACAATAGTAAAAAATATAAGAAATCATGAAGCAATGCCGAATGTTCCAATCTATTTAACGTTGTATCAAGAATCCAATAAAAATGATATACTGCCAGGTATTTTTTTAGCTGAAACCTTTATTGGGGAGAGTAAGGATAGAATAGATAAATGGACGGAGATAGATAAAAAAGATTATACATTTCCTTCTGATGCATTATATAGTTTGGATCAAGATACATATAATAAATTATTAAGTTTTAAGGAAGAAATTCAAAAGAATTTCAAGCATTTAAACCCTAAAGCTTTTGGGAAGCTACGATATGAAGAGGGAAAATTAGCAGATATTAAAATAGAAGTACATGCACCTCTAATAAATGATACGGAATTGATTGGTCTTTTGCAGTTTATTAGTACAAAATTAAATGCCATTTTATTTGACTATGTTCCTGTAACAATTCGTATTATCGATCAAAAACAAGATGTTGGAATTATTTTATGGGACCCAGCAGAAAAACAAATTTTCGCCACTCCAATAGAGTGACAGGCACCGAAACAATTCTGATAATTCAATAGGCTATGTTTTGTTCACTTTTCGACTCCATAAAAAAAGAGTATTATTAAATAGGAAGAAACTCTATATAAAAGGATGACGTTCGGACATGAATGAGCAATTAGTGAATTGGATTATTCGCTTTCAAAGGGATAAAGATATTGAAGCACTAGCGAATTTAAAAGACTATTGTTATGAGATGATTGAGCCTTTAATTGCGGAATTTACAGCGAAGTATGGTGAAGATGCAGGAGAGTTATTACGTTTAAAATGGGATAAACGGTTTTATTTTATTTTTACGAAATATCAGGTGAATGTAGGGCTACCTTTAGATTCATTCGTCCAAAATACGTATCGTTTTTATTTCATGCAAGTACTAAAAAAGGCGGGTTATTTGTAACAGAAAAAATCCCTTGATTTGTGTAAAAGCAAATCAAGGGATTTCTGTTTTATTGATGTAGTAAATCTTCTGCTAGCTGAGTAAATATTTCGCCGATAATTGTATCTTCATCATATACCGAGGAGCCTGTATTTTCTTCAGGTTGGGCGAAAGGAATATGAGCTATTACTTGGGCTTGCAGTAAATCTGCCAAATGTTCGGCTCCACCTTGTCCAAACAGATAGTTTTTTTGACCATCTGCCCCTGCAAAATAAGCCATGTTTTCTACTACACCAAGTATAGTATGCTTCGTATGTTGTGCCATCAAGCCTGCACGTGATGCGACATGAGACGCGGCAAGATGCGGTGTTGTCACGATGATTTCTTGTGCTTGTGGAATCATCGCTGCCATATCAATGGCTACATCCCCAGTACCTGGAGGTAAATCAATCAAGAGATAGTCCAAATCGCCCCATAACGTATTGACAAGGAAATTGCGAATCCATTTGTTAAGCATAGGACCGCGCCACATAACAGGCTGGTTCCCATTTGTGAAAAAGCCCATCGACATCAATTTAACCCCATGACTTTCAACTGGAATAGCTGTTTGGTCAATCATGGTAGGTTTTTGCTCAATGTTCATCATAGCAGGAATACTAAAACCATAAATATCAGCATCAAGTATGCCTACACGTTTACCAAGACGGGCAAGAGCGACCGCCAAATTAATCGTAACAGTCGATTTCCCAACACCGCCTTTGCCACTTGTGATAGCAATGAATTGCACACCAGAATTAAGCTGCAACATGTGAGGCATGCCTTGTGCATCAACATTTTTCTCTTGTAAAGAGGCCGTTAATGCACGACGTTCCTGATCTGTCATGGCCCCAAAGGTAATGGCAACACTGGAGGCACCAATCGCTTGTAATGCTTCCTCCACATCTTGCTTGATTTTCGCTTTTAACGGACATCCTGGAATCGTTAAAATAATATCCAGTGATAGATCGGTGTCGTTTATATGAATATTGCGCACCATATTCAATGTGACGATACTCTGATGAAGCTCAGGATCTTGAACTTGTTGTAATGCGTTGATTACATCTTCTTGTACTAACATAACAGAACCACCTTATTCTTTTAAACCTTTGCCAAGTCCCTTTAAGAAATGGACCCCAAAATTGAGCGCACGATTGACATCTGGATCATTTAACATTTTTACAAGCTTAAAGGCACTTACTTTTTCATCGGATTCAAGTGCTTTGTTGGCTTCCTCTACACCTGAATTTAAGCCATCAATTAGCTTTGTCGTTGTTTCAGGACTTAGCTCCGTCAATGCTCCCGCAACACCCATTAAATTATTAATGATATTAGTTACAGGTTTACGTGTTAATTGTCCAAGTGCAACATGGGCGACTTCTTCTTTAGCTTCTAGTAGCTTCATTGCTGCTTCTAATGCACCGATATCATTTAATTCAGCCATAATAAGCAACACTTGATTGACCGCTTCTTCTTGATCAGAAAGTAGTTGTTTGAGATTATCTAATTTTTGTTCCTTTAGCTGTTCTTCTGTTACTTGTTGTTTTTTTATATTTGTAATGGGTGCAGCCATGCTCTCACTCTCTTTCGTTTATGGTTGTTAAGTGAACGTAGCCAGGACGATTCCATTTTCGTTGTACCTCAACACCATTTTGAGGATGACGCTTTTTATAGCGAGGGTTAGTGCGAGGAAGTGGTGTTTTGCCTTTTGCTTTTAGCACTTCTACTCGTACTTTTGTTTGTTTATAAGCTGGTGTTGATGTATTAACATCTGCTGCAGGACCAGTTAAGAAGTTGATAGCTGAATCTTTGCTAACAGAGTTCATTGGTAAAAATAATTCATTTCCTTGTACGCGATCTGTAACAAGGGCATTTAGCTTTAATGCGCCATATGGAGATACTAAACGGAGTAGGGCCCCATCTTCAATGCCTCGTTCTTTAGCCAATTCTGGTGAGACTTCAACGAAAATTTCAGGTACCTTTGATTGAATACCTTTCGATTTATTTGTTAAATTTCCTTCGTGGAAGTGTTCAAGCATACGACCATTGTTAATATGACAATCGTATTGTGCCTCAAATTCAACTGGTTGTACCCAATCATTTAAAGCAAAACGGGCTTTTTTGTCAGGGAAGTTAAAGCCGTCTTCATATAATAACGGTGTATCTTTACCATCGTGGCTACCCCAACAGAAACTACCCCAGCCTTCTAAGACATCATAGTTGGCTTGTGAAAATAGAGGAGACAGGCTCGCCATTTCATCAAAAATATCACTTGGATGATCATAATGCCAATCTGCTCCTAATCGACGTGCTACGGCTTGAAGGATTTCCCAATCTGCTTTTGATTCACCAAGTGTTGGTAAAACTTGATACAGGCGCTGAACGCGACGTTCAGTATTTGTAAATGTACCTTCTTTTTCAAGGGAAGGGGCAGCTGGTAAAATAACATCTGCATATTGTGCTGTACGTGATAGGAAACAATCCTGTACTACAAAAAATTCTATTTGTGAAAGGACCTCATCTACATGGTTGGCATTACAGTCAACAAGTGCCATATCTTCGCCCACTAAATACATCGCTTTCATTTTACCTTCCATAATGGCATCTAACATTTGCATATTAGTACGACCTGGTTGGGACTGAATAGGAACACCATAAGCTTTTTCGAATTTTGCACGTGCCACATCATCAGTCACTTTTTGATAGCCTGGTAATAGATTTGGTAATGTTCCCATATCACAAGCACCTTGAACATTGTTATGACCGCGGAGAGGATAGGCCCCAGCACCAGGACGGCGATAGTTACCAGTTGATAATAGTAAATTTGAAATAGCTGCTGATGTGTATGAACCTCCAGTATTTTGTGTTACACCCATGCCCCAAAGAACGCATGTACCGTCTGCATCACGAATCATCTCAGCAACTTCAATCAATGTTTCTTTCGTAATACCAGTCATTTCTTGTGCATAATCAAGTGTATATGTTTCAAGCACTTGTTTGAAATCATCAAAATGAAGGACATTTTCTTGAATAAAGGCTTCATCATGCCATCCTTGATCAATGATATATTTAGTAACTGCCATTAACCAAACTTGGTCAGTACCTTGTTTCGGACGCATAAAGATATCCGAACGCTCAGCCATTTCATGTTTACGTATATCGGCAACGATTAATTTCTGACCATGTAATTTATGCGCACGTTTCACACGTGTTGCTAAAACGGGATGACCTTCAGCTGGGTTAGCACCAACAATAATGACAAGACCAGCTTTGGCAATATCTTTTATTGTCCCAGCGTCACCGCCTAAACCTACTGTTCGTAATAAACCATCAGTAGCAGGAGATTGACAATAACGAGAACAATTATCGACGTCATTTGTTTCAAATAACTGACGAGCCATTTTTTGAATTAAGTAATTTTCTTCATTTGTAATTTTAGAAGAAGAGATAAAACCAACAGAACCAGGACCATATTGTTGTTGAATACCACCAAGTTTTGTTGCAATTAGATCCAGTGCTTCATCCCATGATGATTCAACAAACTCATCATTTTTACGTATAAGTGGTTTTGTAATTCGTTCTTCTGAATTGACGAAATCCCATCCGAATTTCCCTTTGACACAAGTCGAAATCGCATTTACTGGACCATCGGAAGGCTGTACTTTTAAAATTTTTCGGTCTTTTGTCCATACTTCGAATGAACAGCCTACACCACAGAAAGTACAAACTGTTTTCGTTTTTTTAGTGCGTTTACTACGCATGGCTGCTTCTACTTCAGAAACGGCAAAAATACCGCTATATCCTGGTTCCACTTCCTTAATCAAACTGATCATTGGATCTAACATATCCTGTTTTAAACCAGTCATAAATCCAGCCTCTCCAAGCATGGATTTTTCCATTAAGGCGTTACATGGGCAAACGGTTACACATTGACCACAACTTACACAGGAAGAATCGTTAATGGCAGCCCCTTTATCCCAAATTACACGTGGTCGTTCTGCTTCCCAATCGAGTGATAATGTTTCGTTAACTTGTAAATTTTGGCAAACTTCTACACATTGCCCACATGCAATGCATTGGTTGGGATCATATCGGTAAAATGGATGCGACATATCCAATTCATGTGGTTCAACTTTGGGCGTGTACGGATATTTTTGATGCTCGATTTCCATTAATTCGGCTGTGTTGTGTAATGTACAATTTCCATTGTTATTATCACATACTGTACAGTACAATAAATGGTTTTCGAGTAGACGGTCCATTGCTTCTGTTTGTGCAGCTTTTGCTTTGTCAGAAGTTAATAAAATATTCATGCCGTCTACTGCCTTTGTGGAGCAGGAACGAACTAATTGGCCATTCACCTCCACAATACAAGTATCACATGTTTCAATTGGGTCTACAGCTGGCACATGACAAATCTGAGGATGAGGAATGCCATGTTGATTAATGGTATCAAGGATTGTAGCTCCTTCTTTTACATTATATGGAGCGCCATTAATTTTAATTTGAGTCAAGGTAACTTCCTCCTATTCACTTTGAGACTTATAGGACAACTTGTTACGGCTAAAGACAAAAGGGAATAACAAATCGAGTTGGTTATTTTTGAGGCGATTGTCTTGTTATTATTGTAATTCCCTATTGTTCTTTAATCTACCTCGAAATAGGTGTAAATTCTAGATTATAACAAATTATCCATGTCTCGTTTTTTAAAATAAAAAAATCCACCATGAAATTACATGTCCAAAACATGCTAATCATTCATGGTGGATAAAATTCTTAGCAGGTCTTGCTAAAAACTCAATCTACTTTTATTTTTAATAACAATAGAATTCAAATATTAAAAACACTATGCAACATCGTGAGATAGGGATTAAAATAAATCAATTCCATTTGTGATATGTATTATTATAGACTTATCCTTCAAAATGAACAATATTAATCATAAAATTTATTAAATGAGAATGATTATCAAAAAATATTATCTCTTTTAATTTTTTTCAAGTTGCTATATCATTAACAAACTGTAAGGGTGACCTCATATCAATTTGCCTAAAAAAGTTTATTTACGATGGGAGAATCGTTGCTATGTCAAAAAAAATTCATGAATTTAATGATATGATTCGAAAGTTAAGAAAAGAAGTATTTGGAAAAGGGCCAGAGCGTATTCATACTGTTTTTGTCGAGAATATGGCTGTATCGACTTTATACGGAAATATCACACCGACGGAAAAATTTATTGCCAGTACACCCGAAGGGCTAAAGATGGTACATGCTGCAAGGACGAGTATGATTCAGGATTTATATACACAATCACCACCCGAGGGGATGGAAGAATTGATAGGCAGCAAATTACTGCACTTATTTTCAGATATAAAAATTGAAGAGGATTTTGCGATTTCCGTCTTTGTTTTTGAAAAAAATATTAGTGTGTAAAGGAGATGCCTTATGGATCGAGCAATAACAAGGAAAATTACGCGTGTCGAAGGCCAGCAAGTAAAAGAAATAGATGATTTAATCGTCTCAGAATACGCTGTGACTGTAAAAATTAATCAGCAAGAGTTTGTTACGATGGTTTGTACACCAGAGTATGTGGAAGATATGGTTATCGGCTACTTAGCTTCTGAACGAGTGATACGTAGCTTTGAGGATATTGAGGACATTTGGCACCAAGAGAAAGAGGGCTTTGTGCATATTAAAACAAAACATGTCAATCCCTATTACCAACAGACGCAAAATAAACGTTATATTACCTCTTGTTGTGGCATGAGTCGGCAAGGATTTGTTTTTACCAATGATGCATTAGTAGCGAAAAAAATGGATGATGTTCATGTGCAAATGACGACCGAGGATTGTTTTCGTTTAATGCATGAGATGCAGGACGGTGCAAACATTTTTAAGAAAACGGGTGGTGTGCATAATGCCGCACTATGTAATGTCAATGGCATTGTCTTAAGCCGCATGGATATAGGACGTCATAATGCGTTAGATAAAATATACGGCTATTGCCTCCGTAACAATATTAGTATGCAAGATAAAATCATCGTCTTTAGCGGACGGATATCGTCTGAAATTTTACTAAAAGTCTCCAAAATAGGCTGTGAAATTGTGCTATCTAAATCAGCACCAACTGAATTAGCATTGCAATTAGCAGAGCAACTTGGCATTACGACGGTAGGATTTATCCGACAACATACACTGAATATTTATACACATCCGAAACGCATCCTATTACCTACTCAGAATTCACTGAAAGAAGGAGATTAAATGCATGATCTACAAGACCAATTAAATAGACCTTTAAGAGATTTAAGAATATCCGTAACAGATCGTTGTAATTTTCGTTGCCGCTATTGTATGCCAGCTGAAGTATTTGGTCCAGATTACGCATTTTTACCGTCTAATAAAATATTAACTTTTGATGAGATTGAACGATTAGTAAAAATCTTTGTTTCTTTAAATGTGAAAAAGGTGCGTATTACAGGCGGAGAGCCCTTACTTCGTCGTAATTTGCCTGAACTAATTGCGCGCATTCATCGCATAGAAGGTGTAGAAGATATTGCATTAACTACAAATGGTTCTTTATTAAAAAAATTTGCACAACCATTGGCACAAGCTGGCTTATCTCGTGTTTCCATTAGTCTCGATTCACTGGATGATGAGCGTTTTTCTGAGATGAATGGTCGCCGTGGCAAAGTATTAACAGTGTTAGAAGGAATTGAAAAGGCTGCAGAAGCGGGTTTAAAAGTGAAAATTAATATGGTTGTGCAAAAAGGAAAGAATGATCAAGATATCGTTACAATGGCACAATTTTTTAAAGAAAAACAGCATATTTTACGCTTTATTGAATATATGGATGTAGGAAATTCAAATGGTTGGCGCTTAGATGATGTTGTGTCCAAAAAGGACATTATTGAGCAAATTCATCAATTTTCACCGTTACAGCCAGCAGCGCCAAATTACAAAGGGGAAGTGGCAACACGTTATCAATATCAGGACGCACAAGGTGAGATTGGCGTAATATCGTCTGTTACAGATTCTTTCTGTTCCAGTTGCTCACGTGCTCGTCTCTCGGCAGAAGGAACATTATACACTTGTTTATTTGCAACAGAAGGAACGGATTTAAGAGAGCTGTTACGGTCAGGGCAAGATGATGCTACCATCATCAAATGTATTACAAAGGTATGGGAAACAAGAGATGATCGTTATTCAGATGAACGTAATGAGCAAACAATGGCAAAAAGGAAAAATTCAAAAATTGAAATGTCTCATATTGGAGGGTAGTGTATAAAAAAACAGAAAAAATCGGCAAAATAATGCCGAATTTTTTTGTTTATTTATGCACAAAAGTACCACTTTTCCCACCAGTTTTTTCAACAAGATAGGTTTCTTTAATGACCATTGTTTTATCAACTGCTTTACACATATCATAAAAAGTTAATGCAGCAATAGACACAGCAGTAAGTGCTTCCATTTCAACACCAGTTTTCCCACTACATTTGACCGTAGCTTGGATATGGAGCTCATAGCCATTCTCTGCCTTTTCGTAATTAAATTGAAAATCTGTGCCTTGTAGCATGATGGGATGGCACATGGGAATGATATCTGCGGTTTTTTTTGCACCCATAATCCCTGCAATTTGAGCAACTTGCGTTGGATCACCTTTTTTAATGTCACCTTGTTGGATGGCTTCATAGACAACATCAGATAAAGTTATGATACTACGAGCAATTGCAGTACGTGTCGTGATTTCCTTTTCTGAAATATCAACCATTTTAGGACGACCTTCGTCGTTCCAGTGTGTAAAATTATTCATTGTTAGACTCCTTTTTATTTGTTTTTAACCAATCTTGCTGTGCATTAATATTGATAAATGTCGAGTTATCATCATCAAAAGGGACATAACAAACCCGTAGTTGTTCTAACAGCACTTTCATACTTCGTTTGTTTTGTTCCATTAATTGTTGTGCCTTGGATAAAGCTGTACGGCGATATAATGCAGCTAATGGTTGATCGCGTAGCGTTTGCAAAGGAACAATCGCATCATAATCGTCATGAATGAAGGTGACCATTTTTTGGATAAAATCAGCATTCATATAAGGCATATCGCTTGCTACGACAAAAAACCATTCCACATCAGGATAGGTTGTCATAATATGATGCAAGGCAAAAAGGGGCCCTTGATGTAGCTGCTTTTCGATGACCCAGTGGACGTTTTCCTCTTCAAACTGATATTGTAAGTGCGCATTTGTAGCAATGATGAGAGGGGAAAGCTGATTTTTTTGCAACGCTATGAGACTATGCTTATATAAAGGTTGCCCAGCAAACATCTCAAACATTTTAGGTTTACCATACCGAGAGGATTGACCGCCAGCTAATACAATACCAGCAATTTTCATTTTCATAAGCGATGCAACTCACCAACAAAATGTTTGACAGTCGGTAATATGAGCTTCGTCATAGCCAGTGTCACCGCATTTGTGGAGCCTGGTAAAACGTAAATGGCTGTTTGTTGAAGACTCCCAGCAGTAGCACGACTAAACATCGCTCTTGGGCCAATTTCTTCATAGCTGAGTGTTCGAAATAATTCACCAAACCCCATCATTTCTTTTTCAAAAAGAGGCAAAATGGTGTCGTAAGTTTGATCTCTTGGTGTAAAACCTGTTCCACCCGTGACGATAATGGTATTAATTGTTGAATCACTGCACCATTTTTTTACATGACTAGCGATATCCAATGGCTCATCCTTTGTTAGTTGATAGTCCACAACGTCAAATGTAGCTTCTTGAAGTAATGATTGAATACGCTGTCCAGCATGATCATCTGCCTTTGTGCGTGTGTCACTGACCGTTAAAATAGCAACTTGTATTGGTTGCTGATGATGTGTGGGATGCACAGTAAAGACCTCCTTCGAACATGTTTTACTTAAAAACATTGCCTTTATTATAATGCTATAAATGAAAAGGTCAAACGAAAATTCATAGAAAGAAAGGCCATATACTTATGCAAAATAGATATTCTAGACAACAATTATTTAATCCTATCGGACAAACAGGGCAAGCCTCCATCCAACAAAAACATGTCCTAATAATAGGTGCGGGTGCATTAGGGAGTGCTAGTGCTGAAGCGCTTGTGCGTGCGGGTATTGGCAAACTGACACTCATTGACCGTGATTATGTAGAGTGGAGTAATTTACAACGACAACAATTGTATACAGAGCTAGATGCACAAGAGAAAATGCCGAAAGTTATTGCAGCTAAAAATCGTCTCCAACAAATTAATGCAGAAGTAGAAATCAATGCGGTCATTATGGATGCTTGTACACAATCGCTGCTACCATTGTTAAAAGGTGTAGATGTGTTGGTCGATGCGACTGATAATTTTGATGTTCGTTTTTTTATGAATGACCTTGCTCAAAAATATGGTATTCCTTGGGTTTACGGCTCCTGTGTTGGAAGTTATGGTGCGACCTATACGATTGTACCTGGCAAAACACCTTGTTTACATTGCTTATTAAAAGTAATGCCCCATACAGGGATGACTTGCGATACGGTAGGAATTATTAGCCCAACGGTCCAAATTGTTGCTGCCTATCAAGTGGCAGAAGTTTTAAAATTGCTTGTTGGTGATGAGAAAGCGTTAAGAAAAAGCTACTTAACGTTTGATGTTTGGCAAAATCAACACTATGAAATCAATGTAGATAAAATAAGGCAGTCCGATTGTCCATCTTGTGGTAATCACCCAACATATCCTTACTTATCCTATGAAAATCAAACTAAATTACAGATACTTTGTGGACGAGATGCGGTACAAATTCGACCACCAAAGCCAATCTACTATCAGTTCGAGCAGCTGGCAAACCAGCTTCGCGCCTATGGTGAAATTCAGATGAATCCTTATTTGCTTTCTTGTCAGGCTGACGATTACCGAATCGTCATTTTCCAAGATGGGCGAGTTGTAATTCATGGTGTACAAGATATACAAAAAGCTAAAACCATTTATTATCGTTTATTAGGTTAAAGGAGTGTGTAAAATGCTAGAAAAAAGACAACCAATTCCAGTAGCAGAAGCTGTTCATCGTGTAATGGACCATGCTTTTCAAGCAAAAAAAGAGCTTGTGTCATTAACGCAAGCCCATGGTCGCTTTATTGCAGAAGCTATTAGGGCCGATCATGATGTACCCGCTTTTGACCGTTCACCATATGATGGCTATGCTATTCGCTCCGTCGATAGCAAAGAAGCTTCTTCGCAGCATCCAGTCCCATTTCAGGTTGTTGGGGAAATTGGCGCAGGCTATATTTATAACGAAGTAGTAGGCGAACGACAAGCTGTCCGCATTATGACAGGGGCTCCTATACCACAAGGCTGTGATGCAGTGGTCATGCTAGAATTAACCCATACTTTTGAAGAAAATCATCAAAAGTATATGTCGATTAAACGATCTTTTGAAGCAGGGACAAACATTTCCTATAAAGGGGAAGATGTACAGCAAGGCACTGTTCTCATTGAAAAAGGTCAATATATTAACCCAGGTGTAATGGCATTACTCGCTACTTTTGGCTATGAGCAAGTACCTGTTTATCGTAAAACGGTCATTGGTGTCATTGCAACTGGTAGCGAATTACTAGAGCCAGGCGAATCTTTACAACCTGGTAAAATTCGAAATAGTAATGCCTATATGATGATGGCGCAAATTGAGCGGGCTGGAGCACAAGTGAAATATTACGGCAAGTTTAGCGATGACCTTGAGTTATGTATTAAAAACGTTGAAAACGCCTTACAGGAAGTAGATATTCTAATTACAACGGGAGGCGTTTCTGTAGGTGATTATGATTATTTACCAGCCATTTATGAAGCGATTCATGCAAACGTACTGTTTAATAAAGTGGCGATGCGTCCAGGTAGTGTGACAACGGTGGCAGCTCGCGACGGCAAATTATTGTTTGGGCTTTCTGGTAATCCTTCAGCTTGCTACGTTGGCTTTGAGCTTTTTGTACGCCCGATTATTCGCACTGCATATAGTAATGCTCAACCCCATTTACGTAGAGCGCAAGCGATTTTAGGGGCGGATTTTACAAAGCCAAATCCCTTTACACGTTTTGTACGCGCACAAGCCTATTATGAAGAAGGTAAGCTAGTTGCAGTACCATCTGGCTTTGACAAATCGAGCGCAGTTTCTTCGTTGGCGTCAGCCAATGCTTTCATCGTCTTACCTGGTGGTTCACGAGGCTATGAAAAGGACATGTCAGTAGCAGTTTTATTGTTAGAAGATTTGCAAGGAAGTGAGTGGCCTTGGGACAACATCGAAAAATCTTACAGATAGTTGGTTATCAAGATAGTGGAAAAACGACGCTGATGGAGCAATTGATTAAACAAGCTACAAAGGAAGGGTTACGAGTAGGAACGATTAAGCATCACGGACATGGTGGTGTGCCAATGGTTGAAACTTCGAAAGATAGTAGTCGGCATGAGCAGGCGGGTGCGATGATTACAGCAGTGGAGGGGGAGGGTACTTTACGGATGAGTATTCACCAAAAAAGCTGGCAACTGGCTGAGATACTAGCGATATATGCTTCCTTTCCAATGGATATCATTTTGATTGAAGGGTATAAATGCGAACATTATCCAAAGGCTGTGCTTCTACGAACAGCACAGGATCATGTGCTACTACAGCGAGTAACCAATATTATTTGTGTAATTTATTGGCCAAGCTATCCACTCGATTCGTCCCTAACGATTCCAGCATTTTCGATACATGATGAAACACAATATATGGAATTTTTATTGAAAGAAATGAGGGGAAAATGATGACTGCAACGTTGTTTGAAATAATTGATAAACCGATTGATGTAGAGCAAGTAAGACAAAAAGTACTTAATCGAAATGCAGGAGCTATTACACTATTTATTGGGACAGTGCGTGAAATGACAAATGGTAAAAAAACATTGCATTTGGAATATCAAGCCTATCCTGCGATGGCGATAAAAATGTTTGAACAGATTGCGAAGGAAATAGAAGAGCAATGGCCAGAAGTAAAAATAGCCATTTCCCATCGTGTAGGGCATTTAGCTATTTCTGATATTGCGGTCGTAATTGCGGTGTCATCACCACATCGTAAAATCGCATATTTGGCAAATGAATATGCGATTGACCGTATTAAGCAAATTGTTCCTATATGGAAAAAAGAACATTGGGAAGACGGGACAGAATGGATTGGTGATCAATTAGAAAATATCCCTTATCCGCAAGGGGAACCAGCTATTCAGGAGGAGGAGGAAAAGTGTGATTAACATCTTATTATTTGCACACCTACAGGAAATGGTTGGTGAATCAAAGCTAACTGTAGAGCTGTCAGATGTGACGGTTGCTCACTTGAAAGAGTGGATGGAAGAGCACTATCCACAGCTATCATTACAACAAATAATGACGGCAGTAAATGAGGAATTTGCAACGGATACTACAATCGTCAAATCGGGCGACACTATCGCCTTTATCCCACCCATCAGTGGGGGATGAAGACAAAAGAACGGCATACAACGTTAAGTTTAATAGGTGTTATAAATTTTGCTATGTAACATGAAAGAAGCTATGCAGTTACGCACAGCACATAAGACGTGTACACTCCGCGAACAAGTGAGGGTTGCGTCTTACAGTGTGCTAAGTGAGGAAAGCACCCGCCGTAACGAACAACAACGGCACAGCAAAAAAAGTGTTAGATTGATCGCGGTCAATCTAACACTTTTTCTCTTATACTTTTAGGATATGGATACTAAGAAGCAAAAGAAAGGAAATAGCAATCATACACAAAACCCATGTCCAGGCAAGGGTCATGTTTCCCGAATCAATTGCCATATAAATAGCTAGCGGTGTTGTTTGTGTTTTCCCTGGAATATTCCCCGCGAACATTAATGTCGCTCCAAACTCGCCTAAAGCTCGTGTGAAGCTTAAAATCCCGCCAGATACAAGTGCTTTTAAAGCAAGGGGTATGGACACATAAAGAAAGACTTGCCATTCGTTAGCCCCATCTACACGTGCTGCATTTTCAATATCACGATCAACAGAGGCAAAGCCCGTTTTAGCTGATTGGTACATTAAAGGAAAGGCAACAATCGTAGAAGCGATAACAGCCGCCCACCATGTGAACATGACTGGCTGATCGAAAAGCCACACAATTAGATTTCCAAAAAAACTATTTTTCCCAAAAATAACGATGAGCAGAAAACCTACTACAGTAGGAGGTAATACTAAAGGTAAGAGCAACACGGTTTCTAGCAATAGCTTCCCTTTAAAATGATAGGTTGTCATCCATTTACCAAGTAAAATTCCTGCTATAATAGCGAGAATCCCCGCAACAAAGGCAATTTCAATTGAAAGTTTAAGTGGAGACCAAAAATCGGTACTCATTTTTAGTGAGCTCCTTTAAACCCATACTTTTTAAAAATATTCATTGCTTCGTCACTTTGTAAAAATTGATAAAAATCTTCCGCTTCTTGAGCATGCTTACTCGCTTTTAAGACACCTACAGGATAAATAATTGGAGCATGCATAGCTTCATCCGCAGTCGCAACGATATCAACTTTATCGGAGACAAGGGCATCTGTCTTATAAACCATTCCAGCATCTACGTTTTCTGTTTCTGTGTAAGTAAGTACTTGACGCACATCTTTTGTATACACCACTTTCGATTCAAGTGAATCCCAAAGTTGCATATTTTTTAATGTGTCGACGCCATACTGCCCAGCAGGAACCGTTTCGGGTGTACCAAGCGCGATTTTTCCTGCTTGTTGTAAATCTTCAAAGGATTTGATTTGTTTTTCATTATTTTTAGGAACAATTAATACTAATTCATTGGCTAAAAGATCCGTTCCTTGCTTTTGATCAATCATTTCTTTTTCTACAAGCGCATCGAATTTATCTTCCGCGGCTGAAAAGAAAAGATCTGCAGGAGCACCCTGTAAAATTTGTTGCTGTAATGCACCAGAACCACCAAAGTTATAGAGGATTTTGATCGTATCGTGTTGTTTTTCATAAGTTGTTTTAAGTTCTTCTAAGGCATCCTGTAAACTAGCTGCCGCAGAAATCGTTAATTCAACGGGTTCGTTTGCTGTCACCTCTTTTTCTTGGTTACCACAGGCTGCAAGTAGCCCAACTAGTAATGCTAGTGTCGCAAATAAACTATAAAATTTTTTCACTATGATAATACTCCTTTTATAACTCGTTATAACAAGACATAACAAATTATAAACAGTTATAAGTAAAAAAGAAAGATAGAATTGGTAGAAAATTTCAAGATGTTCATAAAGCTATAAATACGTTACCATGTAAATAGAGGCATATAGGAGGAGAATTTTTATGTCACAAGAACAATCCTATACGATTGAAGAGGTTGCACAATTATTAAAAGTTTCGAAATTGACGATTTATGATTTAGTGAAAAAGGAAGAATTGCCAGTCTTCCGTGTAGGAAGGCAAATGCGGGTAGATCGTGCTGACTTGCAAGCCTATATACAAAAACGAAAAACAGGTAGTGCATCATTGACATCCGTAGCTACTCCGACTAAAAATTATTCAAAAATAATTATAAGTGGACAAGATTTAGTATTAGATATTTTAGCCAAAAATATTGAGAAAAGGCAGTCTACGAAAGTATTGCGTTCACATGAAGGTAGTTTTAATGGTGTGATGGCATTGTATAATGGAGACTGTGATATTGCGAGTTTACATATGTTTGATGGGGATACAGAAGATTATAATACGCCTTATGTAAAGAAAATCTTTGTGAGCCATCCGTTTATCCTCATGAATGTAGTATCACGTAGAGCAGGTTTCTATGTTCAAAAAGGAAATCCATTGCAAATCCACACATTTGAAGATTTTCAAACAAAGTCATTTAATTTCATCAACCGTGAGAAAGGCTCAGGTGCTCGCACTTTGTTAGATGAGCAATTGCGTATTCATAATATTGTACCGACCACTATTGAAGGCTATTCCCGTGAAGGAATGAGCCATCTTGATGTTGCTTCTGCTGTTGCCAATGGACACGCTGATGTTGGGATAGGAATTGAAAAAATCGCCAAGCTCATTGATGTCGATTTTATTCCAGTTGTTAAAGAGCGTTATGATATTGTGTTATTAAAAACGCCCGAAAACCGACCACTAATTGATGCGGTGAAGGAGATTTTAAATGCATCTGATTTCCAATCTGAAGTGGCTGCGTTAGGAGATTATGACGTCTCTCAAATGGGGCAAGTTATGTATGAAACGCTATCATAAAATGTAATATTGAGTTTATGATAAAAATCAATTCAATTTTAACTAGTAAATTTAATGGTCGTTGTGTCATTTGGATATTGCACAGCCTCTATGTAAATTTCACGATATATGGTGAGATGGATAAATTAGTAGGTATTACTGCTATGATATTAGCCCGCCATAAAATAGCTTGCGTTGTTAATGCGCAACTATTTTATGGGCGGGCTTTTTTGTATATAAAAAGGGGGTTGGATTATGTGACCTGTACTGTATTACACATCATTGGCATGATTGCATACGCCATAAGTGGTGCATTTGTTGCGATACAGGCCAAATATTCTTTTATTGGTATATTTGTGCTCGGTCTTACTACGTCTGTCAGAAGTGCCAGGCACGCAAATAATTCTGACAATTTATTTAGAACGAGACTTTTAGTATAGAGAGATGCTATTACACTGCACCAAATAATTTTAAAATATTGATAATGACAATACCGACAATGCCAAAGTCAGAATCACCAAATGTTGTTCCTTCATAGCCGATGTCACCCATGAAAATAAGTAATATAGCAGGGATGAAGCTGATGATTAAACCGTTGGCAAAAGCACCTGCCATTGAGCCGATTCGACCACCTGTTGCATTTCCAAAAACGCCTGCGGCTGCACCTGTGAAGAAATGAGGCACGAGACCTGGGATAATAACTTTTAGTCCAATAAGTGGGAGTGCAAACATAGATAATAAACCAGCTAAAAAGCTAAAGAGGAAGCCGATGATAACAGCGTTAGGAGCAAATGGGAAAATTGTCGGGCAATCTAATGCAGGCTTGGCATTTGGTACGAGCTTATCGGCAATGCCTTTAAATGCTGGAATAATTTCAGCAATTAGCATGCGGACACCAGCAAGGATAATATAAACACCAGCAGCAAAAGTAATCGCTTGAATAATTGCGAAAACGATGAAATTAGAACCACCCGATAGTTGTGCTTCAATATAAGAGCGACCTGCGAATAATGCCACTACAATAAAAAATATGGTCATTGTTAAGGAAATTGCAACGGATGTATCTCTTAAAAATCCTAGTGATTTAGGAACTTGAATTGCTTCTGTTGTTTTAGCTTTGTTGCCAAAAAGCTGACCAATTTTAGCAGAAATATAGTAGCCTATACTTCCAAAATGACCAACTGCAAAATCATCACTGCCTGTAATTTGGCGCACAGTAGGTTGTAAAATGGCTGGGAAAATAACCATACAAATACCTAATAAGATGGATCCAGTAATTATAAGTGGGATGCCACTCATTCCACCAACTGAGAGTGAAGCCGCGATTAAACACGCCATAAATAATGTATGATGCCCAGTTAAAAAAATATATTTTAAAGGCGTAAATCGCGCTAGCAATAAGTTCATGATCATACCGAATACCATAATCATGGCAGTAGATGTTCCAAAAGTCGTTTGCGCTGCAGCTACAATAGCCTCATTGTTAGGGATTACCCCTTGAACTTGAAAGGCATGGTCGAACATTTTACTAAAATGCGTTAAAGAACCAATTAAAACTGCTGCACCTGCACCTAAAATGACGAAGCCCATTATCGTTTTTAATGTACCTGAAAGAACAGTTGAAGCGGATTTTTTTTGGATTAGTAAGCCAACAAGAGCAAATAGGCCGACTAAAATTGCTGGTGTACCTAAAATGTCATTCATCATAACATCTAACATACCAACACCTCATCCTATTCAGTTTTTCAAACTTTATAAATAGTTAATACCACAGACTATTAGCCGTACAAATAAATTTCCTTAAAGCAATGGCTCAAGCTTTAATTTGATTTCTTGAATACTCATCATATTGACGATACGAACGATTTTTCTAACACCATTATCTAATTGATCTACAATATCTCCTGCACCGATATAAATATCTGCCTTCTCTGCCGTTGCAGATGTTAAATCTGTATGAGTTACCTCTGCTTCTTTTCCGAGTTCAAGTAGTGCTTTTTTTACGTTCAGTTCCATAATGAAGCTACTGCCTAAACCATTTCCGCAAACGACTAAAATTTTCATCATAATCGCTCCTTTGTCGCATATTGTTTAATTTTTTCAACAATGCAATCTGGATGTTGGCATCCAATAATCTCGTCAATTTGACTAGGTTCTTGTAACACTTGTGTTAAATCAACTAAGGCTTGTAAATGTGTTGTATGATCAGTAGCTGCTAAAACGATAATTAGTGATACAGGTTTATCTGTTCCAAATAGTACAGGGTTTTGTAAATTTAATAAGCTCATCGATAATTCCTTTACTCCATCAGATGGACGAGCATGTGGTATTGCCACTTTAGGTGTCAGCACGACATATGGACCATGTTGTTCGATGGATTGTATCATCGCTTGAATATAGCGCTTTTCTATTTTGTTTTGCTGTAAAAGGGGTGCTGCAGCGACGTGTATAGCATCTTGCCAGTTAGCGACTTCGTTAACAATTTGAATCGTCTCTATATTGAGTAACTCGGTAAGCAAGTTGTTATCCCTCCTTTCAGTAGAAATCAACATGTCTTCTATCCAAGGTATTAATGCATGCTAAGAAATTATGTCAAATTGTCGAATGTTTTTAACGAAATTGTTGAAAAGGGGGGAATACATAATAATCCGCTAGAAGAAAGAGGGAAGCTCACAGATGTTTGTATCTGTGAGTCTTGTTGTTTGATTATGATGAACAGCATTAAGACTGGATTTTTCGTGCTAAATTATAAATGGCTTTTTTGACGAATGCGTCAATCTTATTATCTAGTCTGGACTGAGGATATATAAGCTGAATTTTTCGTTTCAGTGCTATATCATGTAAGTCTTTCTGTACCAATAAGCCTGATTGCAGTTCTTCTTCAATAAGGGATACGGACAGAAAGGCTATTGTTTTACCAAAGGTGAGCATTTTTTTAATCGTACTGACAGAATCGAGTTCAATTGTATTGAAAGATGGTTGAAAAGGGTTTAGCCATTTTTCAATAAAATGGTTGGTTGAACTCGAAGACGTATGTAATAATACTTTGTTTTTAAGGACATCTGATTGCGAGATGTCCTTTTTTGCTGCCAGTTCGTGACTAGGGCTTAATGCTAAAACGAGTGAATCTTCGCCAATCGTTTCATAGCAAAGTGTTGAATTTTGTTTCTTCGTTTCCATTATTAAGCCAAAATCAAGCTCCTGCAAGGCTACCATTTTTTCGATTTCAGGTGCGGTTTTTACTTCTAAGGAAATGCGAATGTCAGGATAAGCTGTGGAAACTTGGTTAATGATTTCAGGCATAAAAATATGGGCAGGGAGTGCACTTGCTCCTAAACGTATGGAGCCAACATTTCCTGCTAGTAGATTTTCAATGAAGCGGTCCATATCGTTTTGTAATTGTACGATTTGGCGTGCATAGTGAAACAGCCCTTCCCCTGCTTCGGTTAAACGATAACCACCAGCATTTGTTCGAAATAAGCGTACACCGTATTCTTCTTCAATGGAGCGAATATGAAAGGAGACAGTAGGCGGTGTAATACCTAGCTCTTTAGCGACAGGAGCTAATTTTTTTAAATCGACGAGTAAGCAAAATGCCTGTAATTTTAGATAATTCATTTTAGCCTCCTAAAGGAAATTCGATAAACTATTGCATTTACTTTAGTTTATTAGATTTTTTTTAACGACATATTAATAGTAGGTTAATATTTTCTAAATATCTGGAAACTATAGTAGAGATAGACGAGGAGGATACGATGAAAATCTCAATTACAAATTTAGAGAAAAAATATGGACATGCACAAGCGCTATGGCCTATTAATGTGGAATTAAACAGTAAGTTCATTACAATTTTAGGACAGTCAGGCTGTGGTAAAACGACATTATTGAAATTACTAGCTGGTCTTGAAAAACCAACGAATGGTGAAATTGCATTCGATGACACAATTATTTATTCTTCTAAACTTCGTAAAAATGTTAAACCAAATCAACGCAATATCGCTATGGTCTTTCAAGATTTCGCGCTCTGGCCACATATGACCATTTTCCAGAACATCGCATTTGGTTTAAAAAAGATTGTACCAAAGGCGGAAATACCAGCACGGGTAGCGTATGTGATGCGTTTGGTGAACATGGAGGGATATGAAAATCGCAAGCCAGGACAGTTATCGGGTGGACAACAACAGCGAGTAGCACTTGCGAGAGCACTGGCAACGAATCCAAAGTTAATCTTATTTGATGAGCCATTATCAGCGTTAGACGCGGTGCTAAGAGAAAAAATGCAAGATGAAATTATGCATATTATCCATGAATTCGATTGCCAAGCTATATTTGTTACACATGATCAAACGGAAGCAATGACGATGTCAGATCAAATTATTGTGATGGAGTCAGGAAAAATTGCGCAGGTAGGGTCACCACAGGAAATTTATCATGCACCAGCAACTCCTTATGTAGCGGATTTTATAGGTAAGGTCAATTGGCTCGATAAAGGGAATCGGATTGTACGTCCCGAGGGGGTATCGAGAAAACAATATCCTGGAACTATTGCGAAACAAGCGATGATTGTAAAAAGTACTTTCATTGGAGATCGCTATTTGGTTCAGGCACAAGTAGAAGGAAAACAATGGAGCTTTTATGAAAGCATGCCTTTAGAACATGGCAAACAACTTGAGGTTTTTGTAGATACAAAACAAATATATCAATTGGAGGGCTTATCGTGAAAAAACGATTCAAATTACTAGCAACTGCTGGGATTCTTTTAGCACTAACATTAGCGGGGTGTGGCAATAACAAATCAGCCGACAGTGTCAATAATGAGGCAGCAAGTGCAAAGCCGAAAGAAGAAGTGCAAACATTAACGGTTTATTCAGCTGGTCCAGATGGCTTAGCTGCCAATATACAGCAAGCATTTGAAGAAAAAACGGGCATAAAAGTAGAAATGTTCCAAGGAACAACAGGCAAAATTTTATCTCGTCTAGAAGCGGAGAAAAATAATCCTGTAGCAGATATCGTTGTATTAGCTTCCGTCGCATCAATGGATGGATTAAAGGAATCCAATCAGTTACTTAGCTATCAAGAAGCAGAAAATGCGACGAAAATGAATAGCGATTGGTCTGATGGAGAGGGCTATTATTATGGTTATAGTGCCTCAGCATTAGGCATTGCGTACAATACGAAAAATACAAAAGACATTCCATCTGAATGGACAGATTTAGCTAAACCAGAGTGGCAAGGGAAAATGAATATCCCTGACCCGAGTTTGTCAGGCTCTGCGGTCGATTTTATTTACGGTTATACAGAAGCGGAAAAGACAGCTTGGGATACAATCCAATTATGGAAAAACAATGGACTCCAAGTGAATGGCGCAAATAAGGAAGCGCTAGATGCAGTTATTACAGGTGATAAAAATGCAACAATCTCAGGTGTAGACTATATGGCTTATAAAGCAAAAGCGAGTGGGGAGCCAGTAGAAATTGTTTATCCGAAGAGTGGAACGGTTGTAAGCCCTCGAGCAGTCGCTATTATGAAAGATGCTAAAAATGTGGAAGGTGCAAAAGCATACGTCAATTTCCTACTTTCAGATGAAGGACAAAAGCTAGTGACAGATGCATATTTACTGCCAGGTAATAACGAAATTGCTGTAAAAGATCGTGCGGCATTAGATGAGATTCCACAGTTAAAGGTGAACTGGAAAGGTTCAGAGTCAAAGCAGCTTGATATTTTAACGAAGTTTAACGATATATTCCGATAAGAGGCAATGAGTCTATAAGTCTCATTCCTACTAGAAGATGCGATAAATAGGTAAAGAAAAAATTCGCTTTCAGTCATAAGACTTTGAAGAACAGCACTGACGATTGCGGATTTTTTCTAAATACAAAACGCATCATTTTATTAGGAATATCTACACTAGGTTTCTATGAAAGGAATGATGCAATGATGATAATGGAAGGCAGACGCACTTTTAGCTTCTTATTAACGATTGTCGCAACGTTTGCTATCGCGCCATTAATAGCCATTGTTTATTATACATTTGTCCAGGATGGTCATTTTGATGTTTCACAAATTAGTAGAATGTTTGACAATGATCGTTTGTGGCGTACATTGGGTAATTCTTTATTATTAGGAGTTTTCGTGATTTTAGGGACTACAATACTGGCATTACCTATGGCATTTATTCGCACAAAAACAAGCTTACATAAATATGGTTGGCTAGATATTATTTTAACGATTCCATTTATGACACCTCCTTATATCGGTTCTATGGGTTGGATTTTATTTATGCAAAATAATGGTTTTTTACAGCAGTTAGTACCTGGTACCGCTTGGTTATCCAATGCCTTTTTTTCTTTATTTGGCATGGTGATGGTTATGAGTCTGCACCTGTTTCCTTTTTTATATTTAATGCTGAAAAATACGCTACTTAGAATTAATGGTTCATTTTTAGATGCAGCCCTTATTTTTGGCCGCAGCTCATTAAGAAATTGGCTGCAGGTTATATTGCCTTTACTCGTTTCAAGCTATGTTCTAGGAGTATTGCTCATTTTTATTAAAACGCTAGCGGAATTTGGGACGCCTGCAACGTTTGGCAGTCGTATTGGATTTCAAGTGTTTACAACAGAAATTCACTCTTATCTTTCAAGATGGCCAGTTGATATTCGGATGGCAACATCGCTATCATTATTTTTACTTTCCGTGTGCCTCGTTGTTTGGTACTTTCAAAATCTTATTGGACGAAAGTTTACATATAGCGTGCTTTCAGGAAAAACACCTGCTGTTCGTGAAATAAAAGATAAATGGTATATCAAGTTTGGGTCATGGTTTTATGTTGGGATTGTGTTATTGCTTGCTATTGGAATTCCGTATTTTTCAATTGTCGTAACTTCTTTACAAAAGGTGCGAGGAGACGGTTTAAGTGCTGGCAATTTCAGTTTTGCGTCGTATCAGGCTTTGTTTACTAGCGGTAGCGCGGGGTTAGCCGCATTTTTGAATAGTATTGTGTTTTCAATTGTCACTGCCGTTATTACAGCGATTATTGGATTTTTTATTGCACTATACGTTAAAAAGGGCGAAACGAAAAAGCAACAAATGTTAGATTTCTTTAGCCTAATGCCAAATATTATTCCAGGAATTGTTTTTGTCGTCGGTTTAATTATGTTTTGGAATGCACCTTGGCTACCAGCAACGATTTACAATACAAAAACAATGGTAGTGGTGACGTATTGTGTGCTTTTCCTACCATACTCTGTGCAATATACAAAATCGACATTTTCACAGTTAGATCAATCTATTTTCCAATCAGCTGCTATTTTTGGGCGGAATAGTTGGGACATGTATCGATATATTTTCATCCCACTGTTAATGCAGGGAATACTTGCTGGTATGATGATGACATTTATTATTTCAATGCGTGAGTTAGTCGCAGGTCTTCTTATTTTGCCACCTTCAGTGGAAACAGGAGCAACGTTTATCTACAGCCAATTTGAACAAGGCAATGTAGGGCTAGGAATGGCTGTTGCTGTTATTACAGTCGCTATGACAGTTGTTTTTATGTTCCTATTAGATTGGCTTCAAAGGCGGGGAGGGCATGTAGGTGCTTAAGATAGAAATTTTAGGCGGCGTTGGGGAGTATGGCCGTAACTGCTTTTATCTTGAAAAGAATGGCCATGCCATTTTACTAGATTGTGGTGTTATGAACAATCGTGAAAAGACAAAGCCAAATTTAACACCTGCTCATGTGGCAAAACTAGATGCCGTGTTTATATCTCATTCCCATATTGACCATGTAGGAGCGCTTCCTTTACTTGCACAATGGGGCTACGATGGGCAATTGATTATGAGTGAAATAACCGCAAAACAATTACAACAATCTTTTCAAAATATTAGAACGTTTGAGCCAGCATCGCTAGGCAAATGGGTCAATGTTAACGATCATCTTTCTTTTCTATGGGGCTATAGTGGGCATTTAATAGGAAGTGTGTGGTACAGTATTCGCTTTTTAGAGGAGGTGATATTTTTTTCAGGCGATTATGTGATGGATTCCTATCTATTAAAGGCAAATCTTCCGATAGAGCATAGTGAAAAGTATGACGTAGCATTCATAGATAGTGGTCATGTTGAGAAACGTATTCACAACAAAGAAGTATTACAGCAATTAGCGGATTATATCGAAGCGAACGATCGTAATGCAATACTTTTTCCTTCTTCCTTTTCTGGCAAAACGGCTGATATTGCATTTTACCTTTTTGAGCATACGACTAGAAAGGTGTCTATCGCGAAAGATTTTTTACCTTTTTTTGAAGAGTATTACGATGCACCTGATAATGTTATATTCTCTCCGCTCTTGTCATCATTCAAAAAAGAATGCTTACAAGAGCGGACAAGAGCAGAGAACGCCATTTATTTTGTTCCAGAGCGCGATGACGTAATAATATCGAAGCTACTTACGGATTTACCATCAGCCAATGTCATCTTTACGGGGTACTTTAATAAAGGTAGTTACATTCAACAATTAGCACCAAATCAACTAAAACATTTTTTCTACAAAACACATCCTGATTATGAGGATACTATCGTGCTATCAAAGTATATTAATGCTCATCAAACCATCTATTTTCATAGTCAATTAACAAATAAAGAAACGACACTATTAAAAATAATCGGAAGTGAGGGTGAAAATATATGAAATATTATTTGAAGAGGCTTGCATTGAAATTAGGCGTAATAGGATTAGTATTAAGCATGTTTGGAGTAATGGGTGCCGTACAAGCAAAAGCCGCCATCGAGCCTGGGCATGAGATTAAATATAATTTGAAATCAGAGCTATTCAATGAGTCAGATATTTTAAACTTTTTTGCAGCTACTAAAAAAGATGAAGTGAAAATTTACTACTTCGATACACAGAGTAAAGATTTTTTAAGTACAGACTATAACAATCGTTTACGCGTTTATAAAGATAGCAATAAAATCGACATTACGTATAAAAAGAGATTTCTTAATACACCACTTGAAGAAGCACTTGCAATAACTGAAAGCCATGGTTTTACTGGTGACGAATCCAACTATAAATTTGAAATGGATATTAAGGGTGGTAATCGTACATTTACTATTAGTCGAAAAGAGTCATTGAAGGAAACTACTAAAGTTAACTATAATTCGGTGGATACAAGTGCAGCCAAAAAATTAATTTTAGAAAATGTGCCAAAGAAAATTTTAAATTGGGACTCTGCTACTTGGTATAACAATACGTTATCACAGGCAGTCGTGTATGGACCTGCCAAGGCAACAACATATAAAGGAAGCTTTGCAGGTTATGAGGCAGATATTGAAGTTTGGCATTATCAAGGTGAAATCATGACAGAGTTATCGACAAAAGAAAATAATGCTGCAAAAGCTGCCACGATTGAAAAAGTATGGCGTGAACAACTTCAAGCAGCAGGTTATCTAAGTGAGGATCAGAGAGGGAAAACAGCGTTTGTTATGGATAAGTAAATAACACTCTTTGCATAGTTATTTATTTACAGATGCAATAAGATTTTATAAAAAAATTTCGTGAAGATTCTACAGATTGCTGTTAAAGCAATCGTTAGAAGTACACGGGATTTTTTTATTTTTCTAGCATAGTGGGTAATAAATATTGTGACACAGTAAAAGATAGTTTACATACAGCTGTTTGATCAAATAATGAAGTAAAATGGTCCAACTCTTTTAAGATAAAATAAAAACACATAAAGTTTGTTCTAACTTTTTCAAATTAGCTTACACTTACTATAGGACGAACTTTGTGTGGAGTAAGGGGGAAATAACATAGCGAAAAAAATGGGAATTATTGCGCTATTCTTATTTGGTGTGTATGTTCTTTGCATGTACTGGTATATTTTCCATAGTGGTGGCGGCACGATTCCGCGGGCGTTTCAAGGAACAGCTGCGGACCCAGTCATGTTTATGTCTGAAAAAGAGCTAAACTTAAGTGGTGAATATTCAAAAATACGAAATTTCCTATTTTTCGTAGTAACACCGTTTGAATGGCTCGTTTATATCGTCATTTTGTTAATGGGAGTTTCTCGTTATTTTGAAAAAGTGGCTACCTCACAAACAAAATGGAAACTGCTGCAAAATGCTGCTTATTTATTTTTGTTATCATTTTTGCTTTATGTCGTTCTTTTCCCAATTGAATACTATCGCTACAATTTAAGTAAAAGCTATGGGATAAGTACACAAGCATTTACTTCATGGATGCGAGATGGAGTTGTTGATTTTTGGGTCAATTTTGGCATGACCTTTATTGTCGTATCAGTTATTTATTGGTTAATTAAAAAGAGCGCAAAGAGATGGTGGCTATACGCATGGCTATTAACAATACCATTTACGATTTTTGTCATGTTTCTTCAGCCCGTTGTCATTGATCCGCTATACAATGATTTTTATCCGTTAAAAAATAAAGAGCTTGAAACAAAAATTTTAGCAATCGCTGATCAAGCCGATATTCCAGCAGAACATGTTTATGAAGTCAATATGGCGCAAAAGACCAATGCTCTAAATGCCTATGTAACAGGTATCGGTAGTAATTCAAGAATTGTACTATGGGATACGACATTAAATCGCTTAACGGATAATGAAATTTTATTTATCATGGCGCATGAAATGGGACATTATGTTGAGAAACATATTTACTTTGGCATTGCAGGTTATTTATTGTTGACCTTAGTAGGGCTTTGGATAACAGCAAAGACTATGAGGTGGGCGATTGCTCGGTACGGACATGCAATAAAAATTACGAAAATGAGCGACATTCATTCCTTGCCACTATTTTTACTAATTACATCCTTTTTATTATTTGCATCAAGCCCTTTATCTAATTATGTATCAAGATATCAGGAAATGAGAGCGGATCAGTATGCTATATCTTTAATGAATGATCGTACGGCAGCGGTAACTGCATTCCAAAAACTTACAATCTCAGGGTTGAGTGAAGTTAATCCGCCGCTTCTTGTTAAATGGTTCCGCTATACCCATCCGACGATGCTTGATCGAATTATGAAAGTGGCAGAAACAGAAGAACCGAAAAATGAAAAGCCACTAAAAGAAGAACAGAAAAAAGGTAAATAGAATGTGTAGTAAGTTACTACAATTCATGAAGGTTTAGGTTTTTAGGGCGAATAAGTTGGGTATTCTAAAGAGAAGATTATCAAAATTGTTCGTTGTAGAATGGTAGGGGAATTCATGCGCAATATTGTGATTATCACGCTTGCTTCGATATTAATGGCATTTGCATATAATTTTTTATTAATACCGCATGAGATTTTAAGTGGCGGATTAAGTGGGATTGCCATTATGCTTGGTATTGTGACGCCTTTGAATACAGGTATATTAAACCTTTTATTAAATTTACCGTTGCTAATTTTAGGTGTGATGAAGCTGGGGAAACGCTTTATTGCTTATACAATCCTATCTGTTGCGGTAATGTCTATCTCTTTGTTAATCATTCCAATTTATAAGGCAACAGAGGAACCGATATTAGCATCCTTATTTGGTGGAGTTATTGTCGGTCTATGTGTCGGTCTCGTTTTTCGCGCATCGGGTTCCTCAGGTGGCTTTGATATTATAGCGATGCTTTTAAGCCGTAAAAGAGACTTTCCGCTTGGTGCACTGATTTCAGCAATGAATGGTATTGTAGTGGCAATATCAGGATTTGTCTTTAGTTGGGATGCAGCCTTGCTGACGCTCGTGTCAATCTACGCCACAGGGAAGGTTGTCGATACAATCCATACAAGTAATATTAAACTAACGCTTATGATTATTACGAGTAATGGTGAGGATGTAAAACAACAACTATTAACGAGATTACAACGGGGCATAACGATGATGGATGCCAAAGGTGGGTATTCAGGTGAAGGACGAAAAGTACTCATTACCGTTATTACACGCTACCAGCTTGCGGAAGTGAAAAGTTTAATAAAAGAAGTAGATGCGAAAGCATTTGTAAATATTTTGCAAACGACCGAAGTAATCGGGGTGTTTGATCGTGGTTCTAAATAATAAAAACATGTATTGATGATTACCTTAAATATAGTCACTTTAGAAAAAAATGTATTTTAAAAGCACGCGTTATTGATTATAATGATAATCGAACGTGTGTTTTTATTTTCTAGGATAGAAGGATGGGGTAACGATGCAAAAAGATACGATTCATGCATTTTGTTTAAAGCTACGCGGAACGACTCATGATTACAAAGAAGAATGGCAGGCAGACCGCTATCATATTGGGGGGAAAATGTTTGCGATGATGGGCGGAGATGCTACAAGGAAGCCCATTATCACTTTAAAATGTGAACCTAGTCGAGCAGAAGAATTAAGAGAAACCTACGAAGGAATCATTCCAGGGTACTATATGAACAAAACTCATTGGAATTCGATTTATATGGATGCAAATATTCCAGAAGGCTTACTTGAAAATTTAATCCAGCACTCCTATGACCTCGTGTTCGCAAAGTTAACAAAAAAAGCACAATTAAGTGCCAGTCACTCAAACAATTCTGAATTTTTATAGTTGGTTGCGAGAGCGCACGCAATGTAAGCCGCAACATACCACGCGATAGCGAGGGTTGCGGCTTACGTCGTGCCCTAAGTGCCAGTCACCGAAACAATTCTGAATTTTGAAGTGCTAATCACTTAAATATAATTAAGAATTATAGCCCAGCTCACCATAAGGCTGAAGCTCTTCAAGCCACTTTTCTTCTAGCTTTTCAAGTTCCTTTTTTGCGTCAAAATAGCCTTCTTCTTTTTCCTTCAAATACTCCACGACCTCGAGCTGAAAAGCATCTTTGCCAAATGTATTGTAGTCAGCCTGTAGCGCTTTATTCGTATAAGTATTTGTTTTTAACATAAATTGAAATCCGTTTAATCGTTTTAAGTTATTGAAGCTCCCGACAAACACTTTACCATTTTGTTTGTTTGTCATTGTAAAAACTCCTGCTTCAATTTTCATTTCTTTATACATTTCTTTTAATTCTTTTTTGTGGTCCATTGTTAACCCTACCTTCTTATTTTTTTACCCAGTAAGCACTGCCATCGTCTACACGATCCATAAAACCGTATTGAATTAAATAGCGACGAATTTGTACATAATCCTCATATATTGGTTGAATGATTGCATTAAGCTCTTTTTCTGTATACTGTTTTGACTCATCGAGAAGCGTTGTAATCGCACGTAGTACAACGATTTTATGCTTTTCTCGTTTTGGGAAGCGGACGAGCTCTTGATCGATGCCATTCGGGAAGTATTTTGCAAGCAGCTGTTGTTCTTCCGTAAGGGTGATGTTATAGCGATCGTCGACCATCGTAGCCGTTTTGTGAATCGGTACAAAAGAATCTTCCTTTTGATCTTGTTGTTTTAAAAGCTCCATCATGGCAAGAAATGTTTTAGCTTGACGCTCTTTTTCTTTTAAAGCAAAACGATGATGTCTAATAGTCGTTGCGCTGCCAATTTCTAGCTCCTCTTTAATTTCCTGATCGGTTTTACCCTCATAAAAAAGGCGCAAAATATGACTCTGATGTTCTGTTAAACCTGTCATTTTTTTATTTAAGCCATTTAAGTAATGAAAAACTGATTGGTGTGAAGCAGTAATATGGTGCTGCATAAATTTCTCTGCCTCATATAGGACATCTTCATGTGGATAAATAATACCCTTTTCGATTTTCTCCCCACAAAGAAGGCAAGTGTAGTGTGTAGCTTCATTTGTATAGCCATGTGTTATGTCCTCGATAGAAGCCTGCCAAAATAATTGATTTACATCCATTGTGAAACCTCCTGAAAAACAAACGATTATTTATTTTGTTTGTTTATTTATATTTAAAATAACAAAGTGTTTGGTAAAAAGCAATAAAAATACACATCGCGTTTGCTGGCGATGTGTATAAAATGACTATTCATGATTTTTCTTTTTGAAAATCATAACTGATAAAATAGCAAGTATGAAAATTGTTACTAGAATCACTATATAACTTATTGATAGGTTAAGAGAATGCCCATTGAGCTCATAAACAATACCATAGTTCAGCTTATAGCTCTCCACCTGTGCAGCGGGAACACCGTCAAAAACTTTTGTTATTGAGCTATCCATAAACGCATTACGTAATAAAAGTGTCGTATGACTAATAGGGAAATACATAATAAGCTGTTGGGCAAAGTTTGGTAGTACACCGACAGGTACATATACACCACATAAAAAGCCTAATACCGTACCGACAATTGTACTCAGTGTTGAAAAAGCGTTTTGAGTGCTTACAAATAGTACGAGAAAAACATTAAATACGCTCGCCAATAACACAGACAATAATAGAATACCTATCACAGTAATTAAGGAGCCAAAGCTAAGTAGATGACCGCCAGTGGCCACTAAGAAAATTTCACAGCCGACAAGGGCAATGAGTGAGAAGATACAGCCGATAATAAAAGCATTCATAACATAGCTCATCTGAATTGTTGCGCGGGAAATAGGGGCAGTTAAAAAATCTGCTGTCGCTTTGGATTCACTATCACGAACGGCAATAGCAAATGCGGCTAGTGTTGTGGTAACAGCCATCATGGATAATAAACCTGCCACAAGCCATTCATTGACCATTGCGATTAATTCTGGTGTTGCCTCTGTCATTTGCTCAATAGCGTCCACTTGCATTTTTTGCAGAAACACTGCATAAAGAACGATAACAATGATTACGGAAAGGAGGGAGAAAAAGACTTGGGTTTTATCTCTCCTAAAAACCTTATTATTACGTTGAATTAAGCTAAACATTGCTTCCATTACATCGCATCTCCTTGTGCCATAATATGAAGAAAAACATCGTCCATCGTTCCTTTAATAACTTCAAACGAGGCTAGTAGGGACTCAGCACTTTTTAAAAGGGAAAGTGCATGCATAGTAGAGTCTAGTTGAACTGAGAAAATGCCGTGCTTTTCGGTGAAATGTAATGTGTTGTCCTTAAGCCACTTTAACCCCATCGAACGATCATGAAATACAAGTGCCATTTGGTCATAGGCATATTGTGTTTTTAAGAAATCAGGTGTTCCTTCAGCGACAATGCGACCTTGCTTTAATACGATGACCTGATGCGCAACGGCAGCTTCTTCCATATAGTGTGTTGTTAGAAACACTGTCATATTTGTTTCTTCCTGTAGTTGTTTAATCGTTTGCCAAACAAATTGGCGTGTTTGTGGATCAAGCCCAGTTGTAGGTTCATCTAAAAATAAGATTTTCGGTCGATGAATAAGTGCTCGAGCGATATCTGCACGTCTTTTTTGGCCTCCAGATAATGTGCCATATTTTTGCTGTTCAATATCTTCTAAATGTAAATAGGTCGAGACAAATTGATAGTTTTCTGCAAGCTGTGCTCTCGATAAACCATATGTTTTGCCGCGGTGGATAATATTTTCACGTACCGTTAACCGTTCATCTAGTAGACTTTGCTGAAAGACGACGCCGATTGATTTACGAATTTCCCCATTCATCGATTTTTCATCGAGCGTATAGCCGTTAATCGTTACAGTTCCACTTGATTTTTGTAATAATGTACATAAAATTTCAATAGTGGTCGATTTACCAGCACCATTGGCACCTAAAAAAGCAAAAAGCGAGCCTTGTTCTACCTTAAAGGAAATGCCTTTGACCGCTAAATGTTCGCCATAATGCTTTTGTAAATGTTCGACTTGAATCGCAAACGTCATATTTGTCTATTCCTTTCTTTTTTGGATTACATGATTGATTTCTTCAATTTCGCTTTTTTGTAATATATATAAAACGCACCAGACAATGAAGTAAATAATAAGCTCTGAAACGAGCACGTACATAATACCGCCATGTTCGAACCAACGACCAAAATAGCCTGCTATCATCACGCACAGCGTAACGGCAATAAAATGCACGACTAGCTGGACAGAAAATAATAAACGCTCTATTTCAAAGATAAGGGAGAGCGTACCAATTACAATCCCAAGTATGGTTGCAATGATTACTTGCTCGAGTAATTCAGGTCCTGTCACTATTGCATGATTAGAAACGATACTTAACGTCACTAAAATATAGGATGAGCTAAGTGAAAACAGTAGACCAATAATCATCATGCGTAATATTTTCATATTAAAAATCCCTCCCAATACCTAATTGCCGTTTTAAGTCTTTTAAATACTTCCGACTAACATGAATCGACACATCATTGTCTAACAGTAATTCCGTTGAGCCGATTTTGCCCATCTGAATAGAAGCAATTTTATTAATGTTGACAAGGGTCGATTTACTCACACGTGCAAAATCTTTTGCTAATTGCGCTTCGAGCTCATATAATTTGCGTTTTGATTCAAATTCTTGCTCCTCTGTTTGTAAAAAGACTTTAGCGCCTTCAGCATAAATGGAATAAATATCTGTAATTTTTAGTAAATGAATTTCTTGCTGTAAATAGCCGTCTAGCATTGTTGTTTGGGCTGCTTGCAACTGCTTCATTAATTTTTCAATGTTTTCGTTGTACTCCTTTGCATGTATATGGATTTCTGTTTCTTCTAGCGCGCTATTAATCATTAAATGAATTTTCATTGGAGGCCTCCTTTGGTAATCGTATTACCTCAACTCCCTAAAAGGAAAAGGCATTTATTTACTGAATCAGGTTAATATTAATGTAGCATAGAAATTTTTAGTTACGTTAAATTGTTTGATAAGAGGTTAAAATTAATGATTAACAGGTTAGTTTTGTATAATAACTGCTGTTTTTAAAATGCCTGAAAATTCATAATTGTTTTGGTGTCAGGCACTCGGTATGGAAGGGGGGAGGGTAGCAAATTGGTTCGGTTGAGGTCATAATAGAACTATCATTCTTGAGGGGTTGCTAGCAATGTTGACATTTTATAAGCAGATGTTCTTAACACTATGTATTGGGTTATTAGGAGCGCTGTTATTTCAATTATTACATATTCCGATGCCATGGTTGCTAGGCGCAATCACAGCTGTTCTATGCGTACAGCTATTTACAAAGATACAATTGCAATGGCATAAATATTTCCGAAATGTTGGGCTAATTGTGGCGGGATACTCCATTGGGTTTGCTTTCACTAAAGAGGCAGTACAGGATATTCAACAGTTTTTAGGCAGTATCATTGTTCTTAACTTAATCTTTATTTTGTTATTTTTTGCTATTAGTTTTTTAGTAGCAAAACGTACGGAATTAGATTATCCTACTGCACTAACGTGTTGTGTCCCTGGAGGAATGACACAAATTGTTGCCTTTGCTGAGGAGCAGGGAAATATGAATATGGCTGTCATTACGTTTTATCAGGTGTTACGAGTATTGCTAATTGTTGGCTTCGTACCATTACTGGTGACAGGCACTGGAGAAAATATCGTCACTGTGGATGGAACGCTCTCATTGCCATTATTCATTTTACTACTTATTTGTGGAGTGGCAGGGTGTCTTGCCCAAAAGGTGAGAATTCCAACTGGTTACATGCTAGGTCCCGTTTTTTTATTAATGGGCTTAAATATTACAGGGCTTGAAGTGCCTAAAATGCCCATATCATTTCTTCATCTCGCACAGCTCGTAATTGGTATTTATATCGGCCTGCTACTAAAAAAAGAAGATTTGCATTTATCAAAGAAACATGTATTTTACGCTTTTATTTCAGCGGGGCTTTTTATTGGCGCTGCATATGCATTATCCTTCATTATGAAAAATTTGTACGAGCTTGATTTTCGCACAGGCTTTTTAAGCATCGTACCTGGAGGGCTAGATCAGATGGGAATTATAGCTGCATCTGTTCATGCAAATGTGACCATAGTGACGGCATTTCAGCTATTCCGTGTATTAATTGTGTCCATTTTCCTCGTACCGTTAGTGAAAATATTTGTGAAAAAAGCGAAGACGTAAAAAAAGATTGCTCATACGGATTTACCGATGAACAATCTTGCGTTCCTTAATATTTGAACTGATGAATTAAATTTTGCAGCGTTTCTGCATTTTTAGTAAGGGTTGTTGCCGCATTATTAATATCCTCCATCGAGTAGAGGTTTGTTTCAGCAATCTGTGAAACGACTTTTGACTGCTCTCGTGCATCGACAGCTATTTCTGCCATAATTTGGGTAGATGCATTGGCCTGTTCAATACGAGCATATAACTCTTCAGCAATGCCTGAAACTTCTTGAATTTTATTTGTGACAACAGCCACTTTAGTTGTAATGTTTTCAAAGGCAAGATTTGTTGTACGAACAATATCTACGCTTGAAGCGGCTTCCTTTTCGCTTTGTTCCATATGCGCACTCGCTTCTTGAGCTAGCTGCTGCATCGTATGAATGGTCTCGGTAATTTGCGCAGCAGATGTTTTAGATTGCTCAGCTAATTTACGAACTTCCTCCGCTACAACGGCAAATCCCTTACCATGTTCTCCTGCACGTGCAGCTTCAATGGATGCATTTAAAGCTAGTAAGTTTGTTTGGTCAGCTATTGCATGGATGACCTCGACAATATTACCAATAGTATTTGCATGTGCATCAAGGGCAACGATTGACTTAGCACTTTCTAACACCGCTTCTGTCATTGCCTGCATTTGTGCTTGCATAGCTTGTGCCGTATTCTCACCATGTTTCGCCGTATCAAAAGCTTCTGTCGCATGCGATGAAACTTCCATATTGGTTTCTGTTACATGTTGAATACCTCCAGCAATATCATGCATAGCTTCAGCATTTTCATTGGCACTTTGTTTTTGCGTACTTGCGCCACTTGCTAATTCTTGCATATTCGCTGTTAGTTGTTCAGTCGTTCTTGTTGTAGAGCCTGCTGTAGCAGAAAGCTCAGCGGATGAAGCAGAAACTTGATTAGCTGTTTCATCTACTTGTTTCATCATTTTTCGTAGCGTTTCAAGCATGGCATTGAAAGATTTTGCAAGATCGCCAATTTCGTCTTTTGTGTTTACAACGAGTTGTTGTGTCAAGTCCCCTTCGCCAGCAGAGATAGTTTCAAGCTGGGTATTCAAGCGTTTTAAAGGTTTTACAATATTGCGCACAAGTAATGTTCCTGCAATTACAGCAATAATGGCAGCTAAAAAGGCTACTATCCCCATTTTGATAATCATTTTTTGTGCTACCGCATTAATTTCGGAGGAGGGAACTCCAGCGAAAATCATACCAATAGTTTCTCCATTAGCATTTTTTATCGGTCCATATTGAGTGAAATAAGGTTTTCCGACTACATCAGCTGTTCCACTATATATGTTTCCTTCGGTAATAACAGCTTCTGTTACTTTCGGATCAGCAGTTGTGCCGATTGCACGCTGCCCATCTACCATAATATTTGTATTAACCCGTGTATCATTCGCAAAAATGGTAATAGCTGCTTCGGATAACTCTCCTAATTTATCGATTAATGCAGTTTCGTCAGCTATTTTTGCGTCTCCTTTGTAAAGTTCTCCATTTTCCAAATGCCATTCACCTGGTAAGGTTTGCTCCAAATTGTAGACGCTTAAATCGTAAATTTGAGTAAGACGTGTATTATTTTCTGATTCAAGGGTTGTTTTCATTTCACTAATATTTACGATTCCAACAGCAATTAAAACAAATAAAATAATCGTCACAATTAGCAAGCTCATTTTCGTTTGCATACGTAAGTTTTTCATAGATCCCTCCACATTTTAATCCACATAAATAGACAGCAAGTGATTGTAAAATACTTGCTGTTTTGTATATGTTTAAGGAAAACATTTCTATTTTTATTAGTATATAATTACTTACGCTTTTTGTATATTTCTAAATTAAATATAATTAGTGAATTTTAAGTAGCACTTTTTAAGGAATTTTTACTAAAAGAGTTGATGTTCAAGTTCTTTTTTGTATTCGAATGACCTATTTGAAAAATCACTTCCTACTCCAATAATTGGAGTAAATTATACATTCCTAAATTCTATGAAATATGGTATGATGTCTCTAATTATAAGAACGGAGGTGAAAAGGAATGAATCAAAACGCTACGAGAACAGGTGTAAAAGTGGATACTGCTATGTATTTTGCACGTGTTCAAACTTTCGATTTTGCCAACAACGGGATAGGTCTGTCTATTTTTAAGCAAAATCAAATATTATACGTAGCGGATTAGCCATTCTTTTTCACAAATAATGAAGGAAAAGACTGCTTGTTAATCGAGCGGTCTTTTTTTGTTGTCTAAAGATGTTTTTTCGCACGTTTTATGGAGGAAAAAACAATGCAAATGAAGGCTGAACAAATTCAAAAGGTAATTGGTGGAAATGTATTATTCGAAGGGCTTCAACTGGAAGTTAATAAAGGGGAACATGTAGCGATTGTCGGTGTAAATGGTAGTGGTAAAACGACTTTACTGCACTTATTAGCGGGTATAGATGTGCCGGATAGTGGTCGTATTATTAAAAGTAAGGGAACAACAATTGGCTACTTACATCAAATTCCGGATTACCCTTTACTTACAGTAAAAGAAGTGCTGGAGCAAGCATTTGCTGACCTATTTGCGTTAAAAGCAAAAATGGACACATTGGAACTGGAAATGCAAATAAACGTTTCGGACAAAGTTTTACAACAATATGGGCATGTTCAAGAACAATTTTTGCTGCTGGGAGGCTATGAAATGGATGCTCAACTAGCGACCATTGCAAATGGACTTGGCATTACGCCATTACTTCCATTACCCTTTGCAAGTATAAGCGGAGGGGAAAAAACAAAGGTTATGCTAGGTCAAATTCTACTAAGTAACCCCTCTATTTTATTATTAGATGAACCGACAAATCATTTAGATATGCAGGCAATAGAGTGGCTTGAAAATTATATTCGATATTTTGATGGCATAGTCATAACTTTATCGCACGATCGTCAGTTTATGAATCAAATGGCGCAAAAAATTATCGAAATTGAGGATGGAGAAGCATTTACGTACAAGGGGAATTATGATGATTTTATTGCGCAAAAAGAAGCAAAAGTTGAACAGCAATTTGCTGAATATGAAGAACAGCAAAAGAAAATTAAAAAAATGCAAGAGGCGATTAAACGTTTAAGACAGTGGGCAAATGAAGCGAATCCACCGAATGCTGCATTGTTTCGTCGTGCTAAAAGTATGGAAAAGGCATTAAACCGCATAGCACGTGTTAAAAAGCCAATCACGAAAAAGAAAATGAATTTAGCTTTAACGATGGCTGAACGTAGTGGCAAGGAAGTCGTACAAATGCAAGCGTTAAGTCATGCTTTTGACAAGCCATTATTAGAGGATAGTCAATTATCGGTCTATTTTGGCGAACGTTTGGCGATTGTAGGCAATAACGGAAGTGGTAAATCAACATTGTTAAAAATAATATTAGGTGAAATTGTACCCAATGAAGGGACTTGTAAAGTAGGTAATAGTGTAACAATTGGTTATTTGTCGCAACAATTCGAACATCAAAACCCAACAACTCGTTTAATTGATGCCTTTCGAGAGTCTGTAGCAGTATCTGAGGCAGAAGCACGTCATATGCTTGCACAATTTTTATTTTATGGATACGACGTTTTTAAGAAAGTGAAGGACTTAAGTGGTGGAGAAAAGATGCGTCTACGTCTAGCGCAACTAATGCACGAAGAGATTAATTTACTCATATTAGATGAACCGACGAACCATTTAGATATTGAGGCAAGAGAAGTATTAGAAGAAACACTCGAATCTTTTGAAGGGACAATAATTGGTGTATCCCATGACCGTTATTTCTTACAAAAAATCTTTACAAAAATTGCATGGATTGACCGTAATACGATTCATGTATATGAAGGCGATTATGAATGGGCGAAGACAAAACATATACTTGTAGAACAAGTTCCAACTGTAGAGAAAACCACAAAGTCGATTGTACAAAGTCATAAAGATCTCTCAATCGAAGAACAAATTGAAAAACTAGAGTGTAAATTAACAGAATCGACTCTCGTTAAGGAACAACGTCAAAAACTAGAGCAACAACTAGAAACACTATATGAGAAGTGGCTGCAAGGGGAATCGGACCATGCATGAATGCTACTGTTGTTTAAAAAAAAGCGAAGAAGGCAATTGTAATGTTAAAACTGGTTGAATATTATAGGGTTTCCACACTATTTTGCACATTTTTTTCACTGTGGGGGAACGAGTGCTTGAGGCATCATTCTTCGAGGGGTATGCGAGCTAAAAAAGTGAAAACCTTTCAAATTAAGTAAGATGAAAGATTAAAGCCTTTTGTAATATATTGGACAAATGAATGGTCACTCAAAAACTTCCCAAAACCGATATCCTTAAAGATTAGATTAGTGATAAAATGAACCTATTAGACGTCGAGTTTTAGAATGTGCACAAATGTGCACATAGAAAGATTTTACGTCATGTCATTGTACAGGAAGTCCACCATATCGGTCAGCTATCTATTTGGGCACGAGCGATGAGAGCATAGGGGTAAGGGGTAATTTTTTATGGGGATATGAATCATCATCTATATTTATTCAAGAAAAATAAACATTTGTAAAAAAAGTTTTGAATCTTAAAAGTATATTACTTGAAAAAATGTGGTATTCGATTTATTGTCTTTAGAGATACTTGTTTAATGGACTTGGAGGATATGAAATGCACGGAATTTATATACGCTACAATGTCTCAGAAAAAAACCAAGAAGCAACATGGCCACGAAAAGTGGATGCATTTGCATATGTTCAACGAGGGAAGCCACAACAAGGGAATGACAACATGCTTTCGATGGAAGAGCTAAGAAGTCATGCGATTCGATATATTAAAAGCTTAAAAGAAAATGCGAATTTACATTTAGTTGAACAACATAATGGTGAAATTGAGCATTTCGGTCGACGATATATGGAATCACTAAAAGTTAAGGAAAATATCGATTCACAGCTAATTAATCTCGAGGAAATTCGCTTACTATTGCAATTAATGAACGTATTGAACTTATCGCATAGTTTTGGCGAAAATGCGGGGAAAATACTTCGTCAAATTACGCCCTATGCTAAAGATGTAGAGAATTCAACATTCCATACTACACGTGTAGAACGTCATTTTTACTCAGAGATAATTGAACAAATTGAAGTGGTGTACGCGCGCATTTTGCGCCAACACAATCCGTCCACGACAGAAATGCAGCAATCGGAAAAGTTATGGACTACAGTTTGTGAGCAAGCAATTGACAAGGTAGAGGCACGCATTGAACGCTTATCTTCTATTAAGTTAAAGCATGAAAAAAATTTATTGGAATATAGTCAGTTGAAGCAACAAAATATCCAGGCAAAGGAACGCTTAGATAACGCTGTTCTGGAACTAGATGCTATATTAAATGTATTAGAATCTTAATCGAATATGTTGTTTAATGTGATATGACTAATATCCATAAGCATAAAGATAAAAGCATGTCGCCAATTGTGTTTAAAACCCAATCGGCTGACATGCTTTTATTTTACGTTATTTTTTTCTGCTTCTTCACGTTTCCATTGACGATAAACACGTAGCAAATCAAAGCCAAGTACTATCACAATAAGGTAGAAAATAGGGCTATTATAGGATAGACCAATTTCTGATTCCCCACCTAATAATGTGAGCACAATCCAAAGGCCGATTGTATAGAGCGTTAATCCAGCATACGCCTTTTTGGATATCTTTTTATATGTACCTTTTGAAGTCATCATTTGTATACATACAAGCACGATTAATATGACAAGGATAATTTTCTTCGACAATAGCTCAGCTAGCGTCGTGGCAGGGAAAAAATCATTGACAAACAGTAAAGTGAAAAATAAGAAAATACAAACATTTAAAACGGTGGATAGCTTCATGCAATATCTCCTTTGATGCCTTTAATCTTTTCTATTGTAACATGGTTTGAATATGCACAGTTGTTTATTCAGTGTTCAGCCAATGAAAGTGAAAAAACTCTAACTATTCTATAGAGAACAGTTAGAGAAAATAATATAGATCTATTTTTGATTATTTAATCTATAAAGAACTGTAGAAAATTGCTCTCTTGTAAGAGGTTTTTGTGGGTTTTGCCCATTTAATAAACCCTGTTCTTGAGCCCATGCCCATCCTTTTTCGTGAGATTTGTTTACAGGTCGATCTACTATTCCTAACATTGTATTAATGAATGCTAATTGTTGGAATATTGTTTGACAGTCAGCTTTTAATTCTTCATATTGTGACATGGTGAAGCCCCCTTTATTGCCATTCAATTTATCCAGTTCTTTTTGAACTCTATTTAAGAACGATGCCCATCTTCCTTCATCAAGAATACGATGCGGACAATATTTACCACTCCAATCTTGATGTTTTTTTACTCTATCAATTTTCCATTCACGTTCATGTAAAAGCTGTGCTATTAATTGAATAGCTAATATTTCAGCATTTACATAACGTTCACCTCCAGATTTCGAATAGCAAATTTCAATACCAATTGATTGCATGTTTCCATGCCCTTTACCATCTCCGCAATGCCATCCATTTCGGTTTAAAGGCAATCCTTGAATTACTACCTGATCATCTACTGCAAAATGATAGGATACCTGATGGTTATTGTTAACCATATAATTGATTTCGTTTGCGGCTGATGCATCATTCGCTGTATTATGTATCGTTAAATATTGAGCATCCATAGTATATGGACATTTAAGATTATATTTTGAGGGTGTTACTAAAAGTTGTTTAATATTTATTGTCATTAAAATCATCTCTTTTCGGCTTTACATATGCCAATGCTCTTTGAGAGTCACTGAGATTGGCCGTTGTAGGATCTAAAACGGCGTTATAGATACTAACGCCCATTAAAGCTAGTACGTAGGGATTAGAAAGCGCGTTAGCCATTAATGTCCATACACTTCCCCAAGTGGTCAAATCAGCTCCAGTGATGCCATAATAGGCGAATAAAGGGGTAATAATTGATAATCCAAATGTAATCCAAAATTGAGGATTACAAATACGGACTTTCCAATTGATTTTCATGGTATACCATTCCTTTCTTTATAAACCTAGCCACTTAATAATTTCTGCACCTATAATTGTAAGTGGGATAAGTATCCACCAATGTAGATATTGTTTGATTGTGTCACTAATTGAAAGGTTATCCTTTGCAGATTCATATTTTAAGTCTTCTTCAATGCTATCTACTCGTTTAGCAATACCTTTTACATCATCTTGCAGCTCTACTTGTGACATGTTGAGTTTAGTTAGATTAATATTGATGTTATTGAAGGTTTTATCCATTCGATTTAATTGAATTTGTTGGTATTTATTCATTTCTTGTTGCTGTTCTGAAACGACTGTTAAACGTTGTAATAATTCATGATTACCTTCTAATTTTGAAATTCGTTTTTCATGATTCTTCATTTCTACTTCTACAGAAGCCAATCGTTCCCCATGTTTTTCGCTTTGCACATTCATCACCAACTTTAAAAAATTATAAAAGGATAGAGTGGATTGTATGTCCACAACTATCCTAAAAGAATGCTTCAATTAATTTTCAAGTAATTGTATGTCCTCGAAAATTTCACAAAACCTATTATATAAAGTTGCTCTTTTACCAGTGAACTCTAAATCTAAATTCAAAAGTATTTCTTGTAAAACCTGTAGCATTTCAATTTTATCTGCAGTTTCGTCAATAATAAAATCTTCCTGAAGTAACGTTGAAATTTGGCTTTGCACTTCTTTTTCAGCCTCTGTACTAAAGATAGGAACTTCAATTTCTTTTTCATCTATAAATTCCTTGGTATATAAAATTTCCTCATTTTCATCTTTTTCGGCATAATCAGCAACTAATTGCTGTCTTTCTTGATTTACAAGATTTAGCTGATCTTCTAATAGTTTGAGAAAGCGCGTGCGCATTCGTGACTCTTTCCCTTTTAAAATGAGGTTAAATAGAAAAGCATATAATTCACTAATTTCGTAATTTTTAATAATCATAGTTCTTTCTCCTTTTTCTCCATTGTTTACATAATAAATGCATAGCCTGAAACGCCGCCATTTACCCTAATGACAGTATAAATATTGTATACAGTTAATATTCTAGGTTTAATTGTCGTTAAAATATCTGATTCATCCCAAGTTGGAATTGTAATTTGAGTAGAGATAGATGGCTTTGATACAGATATTTCTGTGTCTGTTTGACTAACAGCTTTAATATCAATATCTGTAGGTAATTGGCTGACTTTACGAGCTATAATCTCAGTATTAATTTCATTTACGTAAGAGACAAAAATTTCTGCATTTGAATCAAAATCTTTTTGTACTCTAATAGTAATACAAGCTTCAACTTCAGGCTTAGATACAACAATCTCAGTTGTAAGATCACTAATAATATTGGGTTCAATTTCAACCCAAATATCGTCTCGATGTTTTACCACGATTTCCGCTTCAATCTTTGGTTTAGAAACAGCAATTTTTGTATATAAATTGTGGTCTTTAAGAGCTCGAGAAGAAATTTTTGTAGGTATTGTATCTTTACTTAGAAGAATCTCTGTATGTACATTACTTGAAAAAATAGTATTAATATCAATTTCAGTTATCATATCGCTATCCCTATGTGTAGGAATAATGATTTCAGCTTCTATGAAAGGTTTATTAATAACTAATTCTGTATCATGCTCGTCATCTTTTATTCGGGATGCTATTATTTCAATTGGGATGCTTGGTTTATTAATTGTTATATCCGACCAAATGGTACAATCTTTTGAGACTTTAACGCTAACCTCAGTCAAAATGTTACTTTCATCTGGAATTGCTACCACTAGTTCAGCAGGAATAGATGGTTTATTAACTTTGATTTCTACGAAAATATCTTCATCGAGAGGCACTTCAACGCGATGAACAAAGAGATATGTTGGATGCTCAGAATTATCAAATGTTGAACCAACGGTGATTTCTGTGTCTTTATCTGAAGGCAGGGACTTATAAACAAAGATTTCAGTAATGTGCTGACTTCTGCCAAAACTAAATATTGTAGAGTCAAAATACTCTACTACTAGCTCAGGAGGTAACTGTGATTCTCTTGTAAGGAAGGTCACATATCCATCGGTAATTTCATTCGAGACACGAATGATAAAACCATTATTCACTTGATGAAGCGCAACCCAGCTTTTTACGATATCGAAAACATTGAATTCTAAGTAGCCTGCTTGTTCATTGATAGTGAATTCATTTGTAATTAACTGAATAGGTGTAGGGCGATTTAAGTGCGTAATACTATATTCAGACCATTTACTACCAGCATTTAAAAGCTCAAGCGTAATTCCTTTAGGAATACTACCACTGTAGTACAGCCTTACATATGCACTTGTTAAAACATATGATGGATTGATTGAAGTCACATCAAATTGTATAAATGATCGCCAAATGTCATCACGACTTTGGCCTGCCAACATAGATTTATACTCACCATAGTTAATAGTTTGATATTCTGTTTTTTCACGTGTAAAAGCGTCTTGAGTAGGGTTGAAAATATCTTTAATAATTGGCGGTTGTTGAACTTCATAGATGGCAGACATTCTATTATGTGGTGGAACTTCAATTTCAGCTAAAAGGTTGTTATATCCAATTGGTTGAATCTCAGTTAGCACTTCAGCATTACCCCGGTACATAATGTTGATGTGTATTTCCTTCGAAGTTTCATTATAGGCACGAGGGATAATTTCCGTATCAACATCTGCATTTTTTTCAGGTCTTGAAATAATTTCTGTATGAATATCAGCGTTATCAACCGCAATTAAACTATACTTTGCCTTAAAACTATTACTAAGGTTAGGAGCAGGTTCAGTTCCTAACAAATGACCATGCAAGCTTCCGTTAACGATTTCATCGGTTTTTGGATGTAGTGGAGGCTCCTTAACTATTTCATTATTATTGTCCTCATTCATATTTTCACTTCCTTATCACATTGTATTGTGATTAGGCTTTATCTGCTCTCACGATAATGTCAAACGATCCATTTGCGTCAGGCGTTGAACCTAATTTTGTTTTTAACCGAATAAAGAAGGGCATTTCAGCATTATTTGCAAGCACACCACTCAGCTTTAAATCTGAATGAGGTATAAAAGGTGACTGACTTTGACTGAATTCAACTGTCATTTCGGTTGGGAAATTAGCTGTATTTGCATACAAGTGAACATTTTTAACATCATAGCCGTATTGATTTTTTAGGATTACCTCGTGCTCGATTGTCGTTTGGCCAGCTATAATGACTCCAAAATCAAGATACTTTAATACGTCTCCTATTTCATTAGAAAAGTATTCTCCATAGACATCTTTAAACATAAGTCCAGAGTACGTACCCATAAAGTTTGTTGACCAATAATCTGTAGTACCAAAGTAGTCTTTAAACTCAACTTTTAAAGTATTCCAATCGTCAATTTTAATGTCCTTACTTCGGATTACTAATTCAATGTTTTGTGGAGATTCACCTAGCTTAGTAAAGCTACCATCAGAAGGGTAGAAGTTGCGGTTGTTCAGCAATACCCGATATTGTACCCGTGTTAAATCATCATCACTTAACACACCTTTAAGAACATTTCCGTTGAAAGCAATATCTATTTTTGCTGTTGTATTTAAAATATATAAACTTGTGTCCTGAATTGCTGCTGTATGGCGAGGAAGGTAATCTTCATATGAAACATTTTCAACAACAGAAACGATCGTATCACGAGGATTGTCTTTTAAGAAAATCCCAATGTTTAAGTGCTGCTCATTCCATGTCCGCCATTCTGTGTCAGTAATGTTATTTAAGTCTGTATGTTTCATGCCATTTGCAATAATAGCTTCTTCACTAGAAGCATCTGCAATAATAAACTTTTTGAGTATACTATCCCATACATACCACTTTGTAGTGTCTGTACCAGAAACAAAATAACGAGCTTCATCCCGATAGGATTGAGATATATCATTAACGAGAACATCATCCAAAGCACCATAAATTCGCTTCGGGTTGACCAGCTTAATGAACTGAGGTTTAGGTATAGCTTGCATTTCAAGCACTCTCTGTGCAGTCTCAGGTGCTTCATCAGTCCACGTCACAACTTCGAAATCGCCTTCTAATTCATCGAGAGGGGAGTAGTTTGCTTCTAAAATTAAGTCAGCATTTGTAACCTCTGTATCGTCTGTGTAGTAAAGCACCTCGACACTATCACCGAATTCATCATAAATGTCGAATGGTTCGGTAGTTGTTGAAACGACAATATCATCTGTTGATTCTGTGTATATAAGAATCTCTGGAAATTCACCGATATAGTCGTAAACACTATAAGGCTCAACACCTGTTTCTACAGCGATTTTAGTAGTGTCTGAATCAGTGTAGTAAATTGCTTGAGCTGTATCACCTAGTAAATCTTGTACTTTGAAACTCTCTTTGTTTAACACAACAGATGTAAATTGTTTTTCTTCGAAATCAGACCACATAATCACTGATTTATTACCTGAAAGTTCCTTCCATTGAGATTCTGAAATATGGTTTAGATTGTTCATACCATATTGGATGAAGTTTTCTTCTGTTGGTGTAGTTAACTTCCATGAAGTACCATCATGATATTTATAATCAGAATTGTGTTCAACAAAATATTTATCAGGAATAGGGGAGATTACTCTATCATAGATTTCAATTGAATCTAACTCACCTTTAAAAAAACTCTCTGCTCTATCTGAGGCTCTGCCAATAGTAAGAGGGTCTGCTCCTACAAATGAATTTGCTACCGTTGCTGTTGTTGTTGCGCTAGGTGTAAGCATATTGTCCACATAAATCTTCGCTTGGTTAGGTTGTGTCGTGCCATCCCAAGTAAAGAGTATGTCATGCCACTTCCCATCACAAATATCTACTGTGGAGAATATTCTAAAGTTATAGCTACCATCTACACCTAAACACCCTGCAAAACACAATGTTCCGTTAGATTCTACCCAACTTCTAACCCCTCTTTGTGCTGTAGCGTATACGTTAGAAACTAGACCTTCATTAATTTCTGTACTAGTTGGCTTGCTATCTTTTTTAATTTTAAGCCTTATAGATATAGCGCCTAAAGGAAGTGTAGGGCTACTAAACTGAGCATATTGACTTGTGCCATTAAAACTCATTGCATTTCCATTACCATTCCAACCTGTTACACGAGTAGGAGTGTTATATATAGTGCATGTATACCCACCGATAGAATCCATAGCATTTCCATTAATTTCATCAAAACTAATAAATGTTTTACCATATTTACTTAAATTATCTTTACTATTAGCCATTGTATTGACCTCCAATATTTTTCCGTATTAAAAGGACAACCAATTAATAGTTGTCCTCAATCATTGTGGTTTTAAAATCAGAACTAATAGGAATTGTAAACAATCTGCCTTTTCCTAGTGGGGTTCTGTTAATTGTCAGAATCTCATATTCAGTTGTAGTTTTAGTGAAATCAATTGGTGGTCTATCAACTGCTGAGTCAATTTCTTTTATCACTCCACCTTGAGCTAACAACATGTATTCTACTGTGTTGGGAATCTCTTTCACACGAGTTGATGTGGGGGTGAACACAAGATTTTTATTGTCTGTTGTCTTTACCACTAAACGTTTTTGAGTGAAGTCAGAGGGAGATAAGGCTTTGTTGAAGATTTGTAAGTCATCAATTTGACCATTAAAGTCATATAGGGCAGATGTATTATATCTAGCTAAATATAACCCATAAGTTTGAGAAGTGAAGGTTTCTGTGTAGTTAGAATACACAGCGTTTTGAACATCATCTAAGTATAGCGTTAGAATTTTATCTTCTATTGTTATATAAACTTCGTGCCAAAGAGTATCTTTAATAGAGGTTAGAAAAGGAAATGAGACAGAAACGCCATTATGGACAACATAAAATGTTGGTATGTCGTTTAGTAATGCCAAGTAAAACCCATTGTTGCCAGTCGAAGTGCCAGTAGTTGAAAAAACAACATTATTGACCATTATAGCAGTTGTGTTTTTCTTGAATTTAAACCTAATAGTTTTTTCCCTTAGGGGTATAATAGGAGCGTTGAAAAGAACATACTGTCCACCACTAAAGTTTAGGGCTTGACCTTCGCCATCCCAACCTTGCATTCTAGAAGCTCCTGTCACTGCACCAATATATCCATTATTTAACTTATCAATAACATTGCCACTAGACTCATCGAATCCAAACCATGCGACACCATATTGCACCATTAATTGCTCTGTTGTTGCCAAATTAGTTCACCTCTCTTTTATAGCCTAATTTAATTTTACCTATAGATACATAGGGAGCTCCAAACGATTCTTCTACATTAATGCGAAATGCTCTATAATTTTTATCTTCATTTAAAAAGAACACCTTTTCTGTATTATAAACCCATTCTGAAAGTGTGATTTCATTTAAGATAGTTTCGAAATCTGTTCCATTAGTTGATGCACTAATAGAAAATCTTTTTGGGGAAGTCGTGCTATTAGGTTCATTCCATGTGGTAATACTAATCATGTTGACTTTTTTAATCTCGTTAAAATCTAGTTGAACATAGGCTTTAGGTTTATTACTAGTCCATGAATCTGACCAATCAAAATTTGTTCCATTGAAAGGTTTGTAATAATCATAATTAGAATTAAAAAGACTACTACCACTTGCTACCAAGGGAGATGGAGCAGTATTAGAGGTCATGTTTGTATTGTACCAAGTAAAAATAGGTTCAAAATCCTCGTTCTCTCTAAGCTCTTTAATATTTAAAGTGTTAACTTTACCAATATCATGTGTGGATACTTTTCCACTCACATTAACAACAGGTGTATCATTAAAGTGTCTATGTTTAGTGAAAGGCACATCTAATTGAATCTCTTTACCTTGCTCAATACCATATAAAAGCATGTTTTTAATTGAAGGGTCAGGAAGGGGAATTAGAGTATTGTCTGATAGGGAATAATGTTCATTTGTTGTTGGATTTTTGATGATTAATTTATTATTTTCACCTTCTGAGCCAAACACCTTTAGCCTACCTAGTGTACTAACTGTTTGAGAATACCCATTGTTAGCATTAATCCTTAATCTAACATATTTACAATTCACAGCTTTGTTCAACAAGAATGTTTTTTCTTCTCCTTTGGAAGTCCAAACCACGCCTATCTGTATGTCAATAACAGTATAGCTAATTCCATCTTTTGAAACTTCTAGCACCCAATCTTTTAACATTGCTGTTAAGTCATTACCGTCAAAATTTCTGCTCGTAATAGAATACCCATCTATTTTACTGATTTTGTTAAACTTATACCCTAGATAATGAGGGTATGCTACTTGAGAAGAAACCCATGACTGACCTAGATTATCATTAAAAGCGTACCAAGCTGTATACGCTGTAGATAACACTCCACTAGAAAATGCTTGCCCATAGGGTGATGTGTCAGAAGTCATTATAGGGATTATATTGTTTAATGTACTCATTTAACCATTCCTTTTATCTAATTTATTTTTCAAATAAAAACTCAGTATCAGTTAAAACCGATGCTGAGTGGTTTTTTATCTAATTGTTTTTTCCATAGTCCATCTACTACATCTTCTGAAACAGTGTCTTGTAAAACGTAATCTTCATTGTATAGGGTAGCTGGAATTTCTATTTTGTTGACACCATATTTTACGAAATTACCCTGATTAACAACAGGGATTTTATTTAAGATTCCAATATTATTTGCAGAGTATAAAAGATTTGCCACTCCTATGTAGTTGGCAAAACCGTTATTATTGTAAATATACAATCTAAAGAAGCGATAATTGGACGCTCTAAAAGAATACACTCTTTTTTCGAATAATTTCCAATCTGTTTCACCACTGAATTTTTTTATTGTATTAAAATTAAACCCATCATTTGAACCTTGAATCTCAAAGTCTTTAGGGCTTGAGTTTGCATTAACACCCATGCCTGTTATTTCCAATTGATTCACTCTTGTCTTTTTACCGTAATCAATTTGAACCCACTGATTAGCTATGTTATTAAGTAAAGAAATCCAACAGTTATTGCTATCTGTAATAACACCATTGAAAGCAAGCCATGCAGGATAACTTGTGCTATAAATAGTACTAGCACTTGCAACAAATGGAGCAGGAACATTAGAGCCTGTCATTTTTGTTTCATATTTCATATGTTCTGAGTAAATAGTATGTATAAGGCTATTCGATTTCAATAATATATTACTGAAATAAGATAACTTTGGTGTTAATACTGTGTAAATTTGATTCACCAAATAGGTTGAAGTATTGTATTTTTCTTGAAATAGTATTTTATTTTTTGTATCTAATACGGTTATTTCAATTGAATTTTGTTTTCTATCTGTACCATCTGCACAATAGGGAATGAAATCAATTTTACTTATAGCAATAGGTCTATCAAAAGATATGCTTATTGTATCTGCTGAACTACTTAACCAATAATTCATGCTAGGATAGCTAGTAACTATTGATTTATCAGTATCGAAAGGAGAATCAACAAAATAATAAGTCCCCCAACTGTTCTTCGTGCTTACTGTACCTGTTAAATTTGTTCCTTGAATGTAGAAAGTATTTAAGGTTGTATTGGTTTTTGTCGTAAACTTTATTGGGTAAACATTACCATATGAATCATAGATTCTGATACCACCTATAGCATAATAACTGCTTGCTTTAGTGCATTTAAAAGATATTTCTGTAACTGTCATTTTGTCGCCTCTCTATATTGTTAATTGAAACTAATGCTAAGTGGTTTCTTATCTAACTGTTTTGTTGTTGCATCATACTGTTTAGTAACTTGCACAACATACTTCACTATGCTTATAGGTAGATTAAGACCTTCTAGCTTCGCTATTTGTCCATAATCAATAAAACTATTTGCTGATTTATTATTTAGATTTAATAGAGACAAGCCTTTGTAACCAAATACTAGCTCACCAATAGCAGAGTAAGCTGTATAATTCGCTTCTGTTATTTGAAGTCTATAGTATTGATAAGCTCTTAAATTACTAAACTCAAATATTCTAGTTTCATTTGCTTTCCAACCTGTTTGATTACTGATTACAGTTAGTTGATTCCAATTTAGACTATCATTAGAAGATAGTATTTTAAATTCTTTTGGTGCAGTGAGGTTACTATCTGAATAGTCTCTTGTAGTGAATGATATTTTGTTATATATTTTTCTAAAGCCAAAATTAACTTGAATCCAACCTAAAGGGCTTCCATTTGTAGTAAGCCATGAGTCACCTGAGCCACTATTTGTGCCATTAAAAGCCTTCCAACAAGCATAGGATGAATTGAAATCACCACTAGATGTTATTTCGAATGGTGACGGTGCTGTATATGAAGTCATGGCTAATGGTTCGAATGTGTTAGTATATTTAGTTGAGTATACCTTGTTGTTAGATTGAAGAAGGAATAAGTTTGCTGTAGTAATATTTCCATCGTAAGAATGTGTTCCAATAGGTAGGTCAGATGGGAGATATTTAAAAGGTGTTGCACCGAAATTTATAGTAGAAGTGCATCCACCACTACTTGAACCACTTGTTATAGAAGGATAAACAAGACCTAAGGATTTTATGTCTGTGTGAGAAATACCTTGTGATATACCATTTTTATAGAATTTTAAAATGCCATTATCTAAATCTAAGAACACACCAATCACATCATCTTTAGTGTATGAAGTTCCAAATTTTGTATTTTCAGGAACTTTGTTTGCGCCACTACTATATCTTCTTGCATTTTTATTAAGGTGAGTATCGCCAACACCTGCAAGGTCATTAGATATACCTACTTGAGAATATGTTATACTAGAAAATGATACTTCCCAATACCATTTCCCACTATCTCTACCTAGTGTTGCTCTAGTAGTGCTGTTTAAGTTAGGAACAAGGGCAGTTAGGTTGTCATTAGATAAAACAATACCACTACCTTTATTCAGAGGGTCTAGTGTTACTTTTACTTTGTTGCTCATTTATTTATTTCACCTCAACTTCAATACTTCTAATATCAAAATATCTCTTTAAGTTGATAGTTTTACTAAACACTTTTCCAACTTCATCCACACCTAAAATATCATTTCTTTCTGACATAACCATAGGTTCAAAGGTTGTTACTGTTCTAGTGAGAGGTGATAGACTTTCCATTCCATTCTTGGAGAATTGAGCAGCGTTAGGAAGTGTTATTGAAAAATCTGCCCAAAAAGGTTTTATGATAGGCGTAGGTTTTTGAATTAACTGAACATTTCCTAATGAAGCCCTACCGTTTCCTCCTGAGCTTCCATACGCATATATTCTGTAAAATCTATATGCTATATCGTTTGAGAACCTATATTTTTTTAAGGTAGCCGTCATAGGTTCTGTTGTGTCAAATAAATCAACAAAATCAACACCATTGTTTGAGCCTTGAAACTTATGTTTTGTTATATACGCTGTTCCCAGATAAGCTTTTGCTTCATATGAGGTAACTACTTTTTCATTCCCAAAACCAAAGTCAATAGTTATCCATTCAGGGTTAGTAGGTGTTGCTCCACTACTAGAAATCCAACCACTAGTGGGGCTAGTAGCAAGATAGCCATAGTTAGCGCCATCACTACTAGATTGTGTAATCGTGATACCATCTTGTGTAGGTTTGGTCATTGGTGCAATTAATTTTACCCCTCCATCAGAAGGTATTTTTTTATTGTATTTTTTGAAAATTCCGTTGTGTAAAATAAATGATTTACTTTCGTATGAAATAAATTGTGAATCATCATAACTTTTAACCCCTAAAGGTAAGTCATTTGAATTAGGTGGATATTTAAAAGGTGTTGCGCCAAAGTTAGCAGTAAAGCCACCATTACCTGTTGTAGTTCCACTTGATGCTATAATACAGAAATTCGAGAGTTTATTAATATTGTTATATGCTACTCCTAAGTTGACACCATTCTTATAGAATGTAAGCTCTCCATTATTAAAATCTACTAAGATTCCAATAATATCCCCAACCGCATAGGCGGGGGCGTAAGTAGTCGCCACACCACTGTTGTATTTTGCCCCATTGTAGTAGTAGAAAAAATAATTGGCGTTTGTACCTATCGCACTAGTCATAGGAAGGTCATTTGAACCTATACCTATGCAGTTATAATTTAATGCATCAACCTTAATCTCACAAAACCATACACCACTAGTTTTTGGATCAGTTGATTTAACTGAGCTTTGTTGAAGTATGTTATTAGCTGTTAAGTTTTCATTGCTGAGAGTTATAGTTGCGCCTTTTTCAATAGGATTCCATGTTGTCATTGTCTTTTCACATCCAATCTATCAATGCTTATCCACGGACTACGAGTTATCTGCTGTCTGTGAATACTACCTGCCTCTAACCATGTTGAATCATTATTCATGTTAAAAACGTAGTCTCTTTTTAGTGATAATGTTGACTCAGAAGGTTGATAGAAGTTTAATGCACCAATTCCAGTGTAGCTTGCATGGCCATTATTAGCAGTCCATTTTATTCTATATGACCTGTACTTTTTATTATTGAAGAACTCATATTCTTTGTCCGTATTGTTTGTAGACCAGGATTGATTTAATCTTTTGTCTAGTTCGATCCAAGTGCCATTAATACCATCAGTTGTATTTAAACTGCCTTCTATCATCCAATTTTTGGGCATAGAACTTAAGTAAGCTCCTGCCATACTTCTAACTTTGTATTTATTTATTCTAATTTTATTATTAAAATAGAATCCTAAAATACCTTCAATAACACCACTTTTTGTAACATAGCTTTCGGAGTTATCAATTCCACTAAATGCTTTCCAGGCTGCATATGTTGTACTATATATTGTTTCAGAGAACGCTAAACCTGTTTGTGATGATGTATTGGAAGTTAATTTTGGAATAACATAGTCCCCAACCATTTTTGAGTGTTCTTTAACGTATGGGTTAGCCTCAAAATCCCCCTTAGCAATAACAAATACATCCGACACAAAACCCGCAAATAAATCGATTCTTACTTGAATGTATTGTTTCATTTCAGACTGGATTGTTCCGTCCATTGCGATAGGTAACCAATCGGACCAGTGGACACTGTTATCTGAAACTCTTGTTAATACTGCAAAAGAACTTGAACCATTCATAGTATTTGTTGTAAATACTTTTTCGTAGCTGTTAAATATATCACCGAGATTGATTACATCTGAAGTCCAGCTGCCTTCTGCTGCATAGATTGGGTTTTCTGTACTATCCACATCGATTTGTGTTAATCGCAAATGTCCAGTTGTCTTGTCTATTTCAGTATTTTTATAAGTTCCAGATACACCGAGGGCTAGACCTATTTCTTTTTTCTCTAAATTACCGCCTATTAAAGACATGAGAGCATCCTCCTTTCTTAATGAATGATACTTTCTTCTTGTCTATCTCCAGTATCAATCGATTCTATTCCTCCAATGAACGAAATAAAGTTTCCATTAATGTTCGTAAATGATGGATTTAAAAACAATACAAGAAATTTAGCTTTCATATCTGCATTTATCTGCCCAATTCTGGCAACTAAGCCTTCATGTGTAAACATTTCGATTAGCTTTTCTAATGTGTATTTTCCTACGGCTATTGTGTAGCTACGTTCAGTGGATGATTCAAATAATGAAAACTTATTGTTAGATGCCGTAATCTCCAAAACATCGCTTTTTTCAGGTAGTTGCAGCCAAAATCGTTTCATTACATTCTTCCTTTCTGCGTGAATTATTTAATGATCCAGTTAATTTGCCCAACTCTATTAGCTGCCAATGGAGCGTAAAAGCGTCCCACTTCTGTTCCGTTTGATTGGAATAGCAAATAACCGTTCATTGGTTTATTCGAAGTGAGTTTTACTTCAATGAAAGCACGCTCATTAAAGGGCAAAGCTACAGTAGGCTGGAAAAACAGTTGTATATCATCTTTTTTATAATTTGTTTTATAGCCAAAATGTATCGATTTGATATTCGAACGTTGAACACCTTGTTGATTACTAAAATCAGTAAAGGCTTCTTTATATGTGATAAGGTCTTTTTGTTCGAAGTTAGTTGTTAAAGGATAAGTTTTGCCATCTTCCTTTACGTAAGCAACTTCAATTTTTCTACCGTTTATGTTGAAGGAGCCATCTGACATTTCAAAATAAAATTTCATCCTTTGCCCAAACAAACCAAAACGAATGACCTGGTTTTTCTGAATTAAATAAAAATCATTTTTTTTATGCGTAAGTAAATCATACTCAGCGAAGTTTTTACCATTGGCGTAATCAGCGTTCCAATTAAAGGGAAGATTAATTGCTTGATAGTTTTCGGCAGTTGTGAATAACATGTTTTATCTATCTCCTTCATTGCATTGAAGTGTTTTTTATTGTATGAAAAAAGGGTAGGGGACTGACCCTTACCCTTTTAAGCTTTTTATACGTAACGATAAGATACACGTTGCATTAATTGATTTTTACCTGCAGACGCATTCATCGGAACATCAGCATAAACAGAAATCTTAACAAAGTTACCACCAGCCAGGTCAGCGTTTGTTCCTGCATCATTGGTAACATTGGCTAAACCTAAAATTTCTTTAGCTTTTGGTGTTTTATCAATTTTAATTGTCAAATATTCTACTGTCCCATCCATAATAGCGTTGCCTTCTACAGTTGGCCAGGAAGGTTGTGTTGCGCCTGTCGTTCCTGCTTTCGATACTTTATAAATATAATTATTATTTGACGTTGGTTGAACGTAAGCATCTAGTGTCATTTCTGTTCCTGCAGACCAAACTTGTGCAGTTGCAGCGTGTATATTTGTTGTAGTACCGTTTGTGCCTAAATCCTTAGTACCAGAGGGATTAAGAGGATTTCCACCCTTACCAACAGGTAAGAAACGGGACTCTGATAGGCTATCAACACGGACATGGAACCAATTGTCTTTTACAGCTTCTACAATCTTTCCCTCTAAATCGCCTGTTCCACCACTTCGGTCACGTGTTGTAAATGTTACTTCTTCCATTTTAGGTGCATCGGTTGTTCCCCCTCGGTTGTTCCAAATATAGAATATCTTTGTATCTGATTGGGAAGCAGCATCAACAGTTTTGTAGTCTACTGTGTAGTTGACTTCTTTTGATGTTTCATTTGTACCTTCATACCATGATACGATCGGATAGTTAGACATAAATAAATTCCTTCTTTCTAGTTCATTTTGTTTTTTATATAATAAAAACTCTTTAAGCCTCACTAAGAGTTTAAAGAGTCGTTTAACATGATTTTGACATTGACTGATAAATTTTGGGCATCAACAGAAAAGGAGGGGATATATAATCTAAAAATATCACCTTTTTCCACGGTAGGTGCTGTTAAAGTATGAGATTGATTATCAAGATTATTATTTTCTTTAATCATTATTGGGGTATCGGTTAAATCAAACCAATCCGTGAAGTTAGCTGATTTTTGTACCCAAATGGGTGTAGGTTCTAAGCCTTTTGATGTAACAGAAGCTTTGATTTCGACAATTGCACCAGCATAATCAAAAACAATATGAGGGTCTTGTACACCTTCTAAAATATCTTTCGGGATAACAAATACCATCGTTTTATCATTAACAAATTCCGTAATATTTTTTAATTTAATAAAATGTTCTTTACTCATTAATCCATTTAATAGTTCGCTTGCTAATGGGATATTGCCCCCTAATGCGTCAATTGGAATCCAATCTTTTCCGTTCCAACGATAGCGTATACCTGTATCAAAAACTTGTGTTGTCCAGCCAACTTCAGGGTAAGGATAGGTCTTTGCAATATCATTATATGTAGGAACATAAGGCTGATAGATTAAAACGGTCGTTTCATAAGCATCTTTGACTAATTCTGTGGCATCCTGTGCTTTTTGTGTTGCGATTAATGCCTGGTCTGTTGCACTATTAGCATCGTTAATGGCAATCACAAGACGTTTTAAGTAATTTTCATAAGTATCTGTACGATCAATTAATTCTTGTACTTGTGATTTGCTTTTTTCTATAATGTCATGCAATGATTCAATCGCATTTGTACCATCATAATGAATGATACGTGTGGAAGGGTAGAGGATAAGGCCTCTTCCTTTATAGATAATTGAAAGTGTCTCGGCTTCTTTTGATTGATGGAAATATACAAAGCCATTCGTATAGTCAACATAAAATTCATTTTGACTAAGGTTATGTTTAATAAATGCTTCGTAGTTTATTTCAAGCATATCCGCAATACGTACTTTAAACATTTCATCAGGAATTTCTAATAAGTACACACGTTGATTTACTACTCGGGCAATATCTAGTCTATCGATAAAAGGGTCGTTAGGTGAACCTTTTCTCCAAACGATATGGATAGGGTTATTAAATTCTAAATAGTTAATAGGTAATGACAATGTATCACCTTCTTTCTTCCTTCATTTTTAATTAGCAAAGACGTTGCTGGAGCCTTCAATAATTATTGCGCTAGAGCCTGCGTGCGTTTCAATCGCATCGCTTTTTCTCGCTAATGGTTTCCCATTAATAAAAACAGTAGGGCTGCCATTTTTAACTGAACCATTCGTACTTGTATGAGCACCGCTATCATAAGACCAACCGTTAGGAAGCTGATAATCATCTCTTTCGGTTGTTTTGGCGCCTGAGAACGCCACTTCTTTTCCATTTACAAATACATTGGTACTGCCTTCGCTAATTTCTCCTACAATGGTTGCGTTAATGTAATCATAAAAGTAGGAGGAGTAAGGGGGAAGAGTATCAGGATTCAGTTTCTTTATTACGATATGATTTGGTGCAATACTATTTTGTATTTTTGCGCCTTTTATTGCTACTTCAGGCATGCCATCGTCTCCTTAGTTTAAGTTGATTCGAGTACCATTCACTTTAACGCCCTCACCATTTATGATGATTTTGTTTTCTCCTACGGCTAAAGTAATTGCAGTGGAAGCTTTGAAATTGATGTTTTTTCCATCAAAGTTCATAGAATGAGGTGTTTTCATTAAAATAGATTCATCGCCATTTTTAAGGGCAAATTCTCGTTTTTGGCCATCAGTGCCTACATAATCAAAATAAAAACCATCACTTTTTTTGTACTGGTAGCCAACATTATTCCCAGAGCCTGTATCACCGCCAGCCCCCCAAGTCATATGTGGGTAAGCGGCATCTCCTGTTTCTTTTACTGTAATCGTAAGCTTATCTTTTTCGGCACCTCCATAATTAGTTTTAATTTTAAAGAAATTGTCCTTAATATGAATAAAGTCTTGTGGTTGATTGGAATTAAGTGTTTTTAATTTATTGACGGTTAAATCTGAAATATAGCTGCCATCCACATCTTTAATAATTTCTTCGCTATCACTTCCCATAATTAGAAGCTTTTTCGCGTAAATAAGCCCATCTTTACCAATCCAAATACGCTTGTCACCTTTGGCATCAATGGCGATTCCTTCATTAGCATTTAAACGTATTTGTTCACCGTTATCCCCATTGATCGTAATGCCTTTAGTTTGGTCGAAAATGATTTTCTCTCCTAAAGACCCGTCAACAATTTTTAGATTGTGCGTGGTTATATCTTTTGCATAAAGTCTACCATCAGTGCCAACATAAAATTTCTTTTCATTTTCCACATAAATAGAAATTGCTTCATTAGCGTTAAGCTTAATTTTTTCGCCATTTTTTCCGTAGATTGTAATACCATTTTCCCAATTTAGTGTAATGGCATCACCTAAATCACCGTCTACAATACGAAGATTTTTTGTGACTAGTCCGTCAGCGTAGAGGGTACCGTCTTCCCATTTTTTGTCGCCAAGTGTAGCAAATAGCTTACTTACCCATTGATTATTTTCCCACTTTTGCAGGGCAAGACCATTTGTCGCATTGAGGAAAGCGCGGTATTTGCCATCATTTCGAACAGCGATAAACCCAAATTCATTCATGATTAAATTATTATTATAAGAACCCATATGAATGCCTGAATAAAACAAGGAGTCTTCGATTGCTTGTCGTAAACGTGTTGCCTCATCGTAATAGTCTTTAAACTTTTGCACAAAAAAGCCACGATCTTCAATGGGGCTCGTGGATTCAGTAAGGGGGTCTGTCATATCAATTTCTAAGTTTTGAGACTCAAGATAACCGTTCTTTAAGATTTTGATGTAGCTAGCTATGTAGTTCATTAATGTCAAATATACTTCTTTAACTTTACTTGTTGAGTATCGATCTGTTATCGAATGGACAGTAGGGAAGGTTTGGGTAGTTGTATCAAATGGGCCATTTACATCTGTCTCATTATCTCGTTCACTTCGTATATACTTTTGTGCTTGTTGAAGTAGTAGCTGGTAGTCCGAGTGAATTTTATATAATTCTTTAATAAGCTCCAATTTTTCAAGCGTCGTTAATTTTCCATCTGCAACAATTTTGTCAAATAAACCAATATCAAAATAATTATTTTCAGCATCTAAAATTAATTGGTCTAGATTGTTAACGATTTTAATATTTTCAGCTACCATATTTCGAGAATATAATGTTCCGTCTGTATGCGCCCATAAAATTTTCTTCCATGCGTCACCGTCTTTTTGACTAACTGAAAATCCTTCACAAGTTGTAATAGCAACCTTCGTAATATCATTCCATGAAGTTAATCCAAAGCATTCTGGGTCTGGCTCATCTGTCACTAGCCCCAAACGCATTACTTCATCACCGTTCCGATTATAAATTGTTGTACGTGAACCTTGTGTCAGCCAAATACCTGATTCATCCTCGATGATTAAATTCACACCAGAAATAATCTTACCGAAAATTCGCTCGCCAAATATACCATCTTTCGAAATAGCATGTTTCCACGAGTTTCCATTATCGTTTGTAATTGCTAAAAATCCATTTTGGATGACTAGCCAGCTTAAAGGATCCGTTAAATCTTTTACAGTAATACCCCGTTCATTGATTTCAATTTGCTGATTATAGCCTGCCATCACTGCATTTTTTAATGAATCCCATTTATTATTAATGATGTCATTGATGGCCCCGTTGTTTTTTTCGGAAAGATTCCATTTCCATTTTTCCATTTGGACGAGGGTAGAGGTATTACCAGCTTTGCTAAGCTGCTCTAACCAAGTGTTTTTTTCATCAATTTCGTTGGTGATAATAACCGAAATGCTTTCTCTTTCAAAGTCATATGTAATTTCCGTTATTTTAGCTTTTATATCTACTAGTAATCGATTGTAACGAACAGAAACGATATCCCCCAAATTGAGCTTATCCCAATCATTTTGACATTCTACAACTGTTAAAAAATCAATGATATTCATATCTAATTTAATTTTAGGCTCTAAGTATTTCCTGAAAACTTCCTGCGCTTCTTCTAATAAATCTTGATCATCGACAATGGAGTCATTCGTATATTCTTTTTCAATTTCAAAATTAGATAACTCAGTTAACTGTTCATTTGAGAAATTATTTTCTCTTTGTAATTGATTTCTTAATTGTTCTAACTCATCTTCGTAGTTTTTTAGTTGATAATTTAACTCTCTAATAAATGCTTCTTGATTGGATATCTCATTTCTTTTTACTTCTAATCGATTAATAATATCCAAGTGAGCGGGGGAGTTGGATTGAAAATTGGCGTTAGATAAATCTAATTCATCTTCTATAATCACTTTTTGAGTAATTAAAGTACTAAGGCGTTGACTTTCAGTTTGGATAATAGCTGTTTGTGTTGTGATGGTTGTCGTTAAATGTGTAAACTTTTCTGCTAATGAGTCAACTAATGTATGGTAATCTTCTAGCGCTATACAAAGCTCATCACTCAAATACTCTGAATGGCTAACGACGACTCCATTTTCTTGTTTGAAGGGGTAGAGATAGAATCTGAAATCTTCCAGATAAGACTGTCCTGTTGGATTTAAACGATGAATGGTAAGTCCTTCTTGGCCATATACTTTTAATCGAGTGATGGTATCAATCGTATTAGTAGATAAATTAAAGCTTTCTAAATATTTGCCATCCCGAATGTAAAATCCTTTATTGTTGCCAATATTATCGGGTCTATAGAAGTTTATTTCACATTTAAGCGTGTCCCATACGATAAGTGCATTCCATAAGTTTGCTAATTCATAAATGATTTCTAAAATATTATTTGAGGAAACTTCGTAGCTTCGATACGTTTCGAAAAAGCTATCGACATAACCAATCTTCCATTTCGTATTAGTAGAAGACAATATTTCTGTAGCTATTTGTGCAAGTGTTTTACTAACTACCTCGAAGTCTCTAATATTTTTGTCACTTAATTGTACACCTAACGATAGGGCAGAATACTGTATATATTCATCATCACTATACGATTTGTTCGATTCATTTAATAGAAAGTATTCCGTAATAGGACCAAATTTCAGTTTAAATAAATAACGGTTTTTAATCGCTTGTATATTTTTATTGTCCATTGGCACACCGTCTTGAAAAATAACAGTTGGAATCTTAAATGATAGTTCATTTAATACCGATAGTTTTGTACTATAGCTAATATCATAGGCTTCACTTAGTGGTGCGATTGTCTTTTTATCAGGGCGGCATAGGAAAACTCTAGGTTTAACTGTTTTTAAATCATAATTAATGTCACCTATATTCACTTTATCACCTCCTTTCACTGAAATTATTGTTGAATAAATTGATGCTGATACCTAATACGCATATCAAAATCACCGTTTGCTTTAATGTAGTTGTTTCCGACTAGTAATTCTAAAAATTCATCATTATGATCATCATAGCGATAGACACCTGAATTTTGTCTATCTGACACGATTTCTTCTTTCTGACAATGAATATAAACTTCTTCATTATCGATTAGATTTTCTAATTGCATTTTTTGATTTGTCATCGTGTTTATGATTTCGATTGATCCATTGCCGTTTGTTTTTGTAATCCATAGCTTAGGCTTAATATTAAAATCACCTAAGTTTTCTACAACGGCACATGGGTCAAAATTAATAGAAAATGCCTGAATATATGGCTTTTGATATTCTTGCGTAGCACTCATAACAATTTTATAGCGAAATGCCAAACCTTGAAGTCCGTATTGATCTACTAAATCTGTACTATATAAATTTAATGGCTGCCATTTTGTCCAATTGACTGCATCGTATGAAACTGAATAATAAAATTCGACTTGTTGTGCATGGACATTTAAAATATTTGTGGCAATTGTAGTAAAATATTTTTGGGCGTTATTTGTAATTGAATGAATTTTAGAGATATAAGAGCCCTTTACGTTTACAATTGAACTCCATTTTTTCATGTAAGCACCACCTCTATTCTATTTTGCCAAACGGTCTAAATTCACAACTGCTGCCGATCCGTTTCCATTTAATTGTTTTTGCTTTACGCCAAACGACAGAGCCATCAATGGAAGTGACCCCATTTTGAATTGAAGCCCATTCAGGTTCAACTGTTGAAGATAATCCTGCTGTTTCGCAAATGTAGTAGTATTGTTTGCTACCATTAGTAGGGTAAACAATATCGCCAACTTCATAGTTATACTCCCTGCGCCAATTGTTGCCGTTTGTATCATAGAACTCTTGATTTAATACAGTAAGAAAAGTAGGGGAGGTAGTTGAACTTCTGCCATCCACTACACATTCATATAAACCACCATTGTCAGGTACAGCTTTTATTAACTCGCCAACAATATAATCCTTATTCGTTTTCCTCGATTTTGCATGGATGCCTTCTCTTGTTGCAACCCATCCAATATGGCTACCGATTGCAGGTGTTTTATTCCATATTACATGACCGATTGAATAGAAAATATTTTCATTTAAATCCTCAATAGATTGTGTAGATGATTTTAAGTATTGTTCAAGCTTTGTAAAATTTCCCCCATAGTTAATAATGGTCTCTTTAATATCATCCTGTTCAAAGGTATCTTCGGTTACAATTTTTAAGTCTAATTTAGTTGTAGTTTCCATGTTAAATGTCACTCCATTTTAAAGTATTGGCATACAAGATGCCCCATGTATTCGTTAGTTCATCAATAGTTAATCCGTTTGAAGTAATTTTCATATTATGACACTGACCTTCCGCAAATGTAGTAATGTCATCCTGAAGTAAATAGCCCTTATTCGATTTTCTGAACTCGATTTTATCTAGTATTTGTTCATGCGAATAGCTGTAAGGTGAGTCGCAACGAATTGCTAACTCGACATAACCTTGTTTGAGGCCATTATGGATTAGTCTAGAATCTCCTTCTACAAGTGCATACATGACTCGATTAGGATTATGATCAAACACTAGTGGTTTATAATAGGGCTGAAAGAGCCAACGAGCAATTTTTCTTAAGTCATGCTCATTTACCCAATCATCAAGATAAAAAGACAATTTAAAAGAGAGTGGATCATGTTCCACTCTCTGAAAGTAAGGTGTTTCATTATTAGCGATTTTCTTTTCGATAATACGCCGTTGTGGTAAAAAATTCTCTTCGAATAAATTACCTGAAGACCATCCAATATAAACGCCCATATCTTTTGATGAAATATTATCATACATAAAATGAACTGATTCTAACACTAAGGTCTCATTCCTTTCTTACGTAGTAAGTTGTCGTTAATCATTTTGCTAAACTTATTGAGATCATTCATATCCCCATTCATTTTATCGATATTGAATTCGATGTTTATATTGCCATATGTAGTCCCTTCAGAAAGATAAGTTTTTAACATGGATGATTCGGGCAGAGGGGATAGGGTGCTAAAAATTTTATCCATGACATTAATGGAGTTAAACAAACTTTTAGTATCTGCAGAATCTAACATAATTTCATTCGGATGTGCGATGATGGCTTTGCCACCTTTACCATCAATACCACTACCAGACCAATTCATGTAGCCACCAGAATCTAATGATGCTATATGACTTCGAAAATAATCTTGTAATTTAGGGTTTTGAATAAATTCCACGTAATTTTGCATCATATTTTTTAATTGAGATATCTGCATTGAATTTAAAGTATTCGTTATCTCTTTGTAACCTGCATTCGTCTGTATTTTTGAGCCTTGATCTCTACCTGCTTTAGCCATATTATCAGCTGTATTGCGTAATATTTGTTGCTGTGTAGGGTCACTAATTTGGTTGACTAATACATCTTTAAAGTATTTAGCAGTTAACACTCTAGAATCGCCTACGCTAAGTGAAGTACCAATACCATATTTAGAAGCATTGTTATAAGAGTTTTCAGAATTTCCACCTATAGCTCCACCATTTACAAACTGATTAAAGTATTCATTGTATGCGCCGCCGCTTATATTAGATTGTTCTTTAAAATATGCTTTTAAAGTTTCCATCTCCGCATTAGTTAGCCCTGATATTGCTGAGTCAAAACTAGTATTTTTAGAAATAGTAGCACCTTGGTTATGACCTGCTTCTCCATAAATATTACCTTTATAATGAGCTTGTTCCTTTGCAGCGCCTGTCAACATATTCGCAACATTATCAGTTAAAAATTTTCCTAGTAAAACTTTGAGATTTGCTTCAGATAAATTACCTTTTGATGATGTACCATTGCCATAATTTTTATCAATATCTGGATTATAGCCTTCTGGTGGAACATTTGATTCAATTTGGGAATCATTAAATTTAGCAATTAAATTTAATGCTTCTTCTAGCTGATCTATAACATTTTGACGAATAGAAAAACCTACTGTTTTCATCGTGCCATTCATTGTATCTGCTAATCCTGGCATCGTTAATTTCATTTCATTAATATATCCTTGAAAATCCGCAGTAATTTTATCAAAGTTTTCTGCCATAATGTCTTTTCTTAATTGTGCAAACTTTCGTTCATCATTAAGTAAATCATTATAATGTTTTTCCCAATATTCTTTTTCACGATTAATGTTATTGATGATATTTTCATGTTCTTTTTCTTGAAGCTTGGTTTTTTCGTCTATTTCTTCTTCTTTTGTTTCAAGCGCATCATTTAAAGACTCTTTACGTAATTCAATTTCTCGATCATGTCTACGTTCGGCAATTTGTTTATCAAGTTCATCTAATTGCTCTTGCAGTTTTTTTCGCTTAGATTTTGCTTCATGTGAGTTATCAAGTAGTAATAGATTATATTGACTTTGGACATTATTTCTTTCTTTTTCCATATCGCCAATTTCCATTTCATAATCACGTTCTGATTCCTGTCTATCTAGAAGTTTTAATTTATCCTCTACATTCTTTCGAAATAAATCCATTTCATCTTGAAGATTATTCATGTTTTTTTCATGTTTTTCATTTTCTTGATTGATTTCATCTTCAATTAATTTCATATGTTCATCTCTACGTTCTTGAACATAATCTTTATATGCGGAAATTAAATCATTGGCAATTTTTTCTAACTTGGATTTATTTGCTTCTTCAAGCTGTTTTGTATAATCTTTTACAGCTAATGTGGCATTAATATAAGCTAAAGTTTCCGCTTTTAATAAGTCTTCAATTTGTTTGGATTTCTCAATGGTAATATCCTGCTGTTTCAATTCTTTAGCTAAATTATTGCTTGTTTCTAAATGTTTCTCTGCAATCTTTTCTTGCTGCTTAAGCATGATATCAGTATATTTGGCATAGTCAGCAGAACCTTCTTCATACATTTTGCGAATTCCTTCTGCTCTGTCTTTCTCAAATTGCATATCAGCAATAGCTACATTTGATTGGGTTTTAATATTGACAATGATTTCATAATTATTATCTTGAATATCAAGCTGGAGTTGTTTGATATCCTTTTTTAAGTCGGTGGCTCTGTCATTAGCTGTCGTTAATGCCTCGCCAAATAATTGTCCCGTATTCATTAAATTTTGAATATCACTTAATTCTTGACGATTAATATTTTGCTTTTCACGCATGGTTGTATTAATTTTTTCAAGTGATTGTTGATATTTGAGGGATGCAGTATCGAGTTCATTTAGAACCAAATATTCGTAATCAAGGACGGAATCTTTCGTTTTACGTTTATCTTCAAAGGAATTGATTAAATCATTAACAAGACTTACATATGATTCTAATTTCGATGTATCAACATCAACAATTGCAAAATCAATTTCGCTATTAATTTTACCTAATTCATGTAGTTTTTCAGTATACTCTGCAACGACAGCGGCTGATAGTTGGCCACTATTAATAAACTGTTTTAATTGCTCGATTTCAGCAACATTAATTTTCTTTTTTTCAATTAATGCTTGTGCTTGCTTGTCTAATTCATTGCGGTATTCCTTTGATGATTCTTTATATTTCTTTAAGCGATTAGCGCTATTTTCTAGAAATTTATCATAATTTGATTTCTTATATTCAAACGGAAGTAAGTACGCATCAATAATTTCCTTTTCTAATTTGGCAATGGCTTCTTTTTGATTTAAAATATCCATTTGCAAATTGATTAGTTCAGATTTTGCTTGATCTATAGCTTGTTGTCCTGTTGCAACAACGTTAGAAGAATCAGGTATAGTGCCCGACTTTGCATTATTATAATAAGCCGTAGGGTCAATTTGTAGACCGTTTTTACGCGTTTCATAATGAAGGTGGGGACCAGTTGTCCGCCCTTCTTTTCCAGTGTCACCAATATAAGTTCCTGCCTGAATGTATTCTCCAACCTTTGCTACTGTTTTATCTAAATGAGCATAAAGGTGTTCAATGCCCGAATCATCTCTAATAACTACAATATTTCCATATGATTCATGTTCTTTATTTTTTACTGCATTACCTGCTTTTACGACTGTACCAGATACGTTTGCCTCTAATCTTGTCCCTTTTTTAGCTGAAATGTCTATTCCTAAATGTTTATCTGGTTGACCAGTAATTGGATCTAGACGTCCTCCATAGGAACTTGTAATTTTACCCGACCATCCACTTATTTTTTTGGCAGTACTTGATGTCGATTCATTGCTTGTAATCATCCCCGTTTTATTGATTTTTGATGAAGAGACTTGGGATTGAATAGAGTTAGCTTGTTTTTCTATAATCGATAATTTATCTTTTTCTAGTTTTAATTGCTGTTCTAATGATTTTCGATATTCTTCAGAATGCTTCGGTAGGGTAGATTGAAGTTTTACTTGCTTTTCAATTTCAAGATTTAAATTTTCTAGTGACTGTTTATATGTATCTGTAATATAGGTGGATTGTTGGGTTGTTTTATTAGCGTTTTTTTCAGCTGTGTTAACTGAAGAAACATTTTTACCAATCTTGCTTAATTCTTCACCATATTTTATTTTTAAGTTAGTTAAATCAACTAATTCGGCTTTTTTAGGGTCCACCTTCGCTGCTGTTCTATGGTAGCTCATTTCATTTTGTAGATTTGTAATGTCCGATGAAGAAGTTGGATTGTCAATTTTTTTACTTATTTTTTCAAGTGCTGCAATTTCATAATTAATGATTGCAATACGTTTATTCGTTTCAAGTGCAAGATCAAGGGTGGCTTTTTGTTCTTCAGTAAGTTTATTTTCACGATATAACTTATAGGCATATAACAATGCATCATTTGCTTTGTTTTCAGCAATCATTGTTTTTATTTTTTCTGAAGAAAGGCCAATAAATTTAGAATCATTGTTCAAAAGATCTGGATAGACGGAAGCTAAATCTTGCATTATTTCGTATCGATTATTTAATAGATCTTTTATATTTTGTTCTTGAGCAGTTAATTGTTCTTTATTAAAGATATCAATTAAGGTCTGTTGAGAATAACCAGCTAATTGATTTGTTAAAGCTTCATAACTAAATAAAGAATCATCTAACGCATCTACATAAGAGCTTGAAATACCTAACGTTTTCTCAGTAACATCCTTATAGTTTGTCATTTTAGATGCTAGATTATCAAGCTCATTACCTGATACAACAGCACTTGTAGTGAAATTATGAAGTGACAATCCTGTGGCATCCATTACATTTTTATATTGTTTGTAATTAGTTGTGATACTTCCAAGATGTTGTTTTAGGCCTTCTTGAATGGATGCTAGTTTAGTATCATCAATATTTGGATAAGCAAGTTTTAATTTTCCTTTTATATCGTCGAAATAATCTTCTACTTCTTTTTGAGTCTTTGTAAATTTATCTGGAGAAGCATATTCTAGTTTGCTAAATTGAGAATTAATATTATTAATAAACTCTGAAGCATTTGTATTTTGAAATAAAGTTTCCAATGCTGAATGTAAATTTTGGACTTCTTCAACATTCGATGAGAAAATTAATTTAGAGCTAAGTGTTTGGGCTAAATCTACAGTACTTCCTTTTATAGTTTCATTCTTACTGATTATAGAATCTAAGTTCTCAATATAGCTTACTTTTATTTCAGGGGCTAGTTGAGTTAATTTAAGAGATGGATCTTGTAATATATTTATATAGCGTTCAGTACTTAATATTAATGAATTTAAATATTTTACATCGTCTTCAGTTCCTGATATTTTTGCATCAGCGAGTTTATTTTTTAGTTCGGGTAGTAATTTTTGCAATTTCTCAATGGAATTATAAATGGGTATATCGTCATTCCAAAAGTGTTCCTTTTTTCCTAGAAAATTCACTTTATAATCGGGACTTGCATTTTTGTTAATTCTATTTGTTGTATCATTTGCTCTAGCAAACATTATTAGTTTACGGTTAATATTTGATTGATTTGTATCTAGTTTATCCTCCATGAGAGTTTTTCTAGTTTTATCTTCCGCAGATTTAACATTTTCCTTCTCAATTGCTAATTGCTCTTTTAATAAAGCTGTCTTTATTTTAATAGCTTCAACTGAGCCGACCATTTTCTTACCATATTCTTCTTCACCTGTGGCAAGTGAGGGGAGAAGCGTAGCCAATTCATTTTGGATATCGCGGTATTCAGCAAGTGTTATATTATCAGCATTGCCATTATTAACAATTTCGCTTAACCTTTCATATTTAGGAATTAAACTATCAATTGTACTTGAATTGTGGTCATAAGTATTCAACATTTCTTTTTGAGCAGCTTCAAAGTCTTCTGCCTTCTGCTTTGCTTTTGCAATACTCTCACTGATTTTCCCTATAACAAAATCTACCGCCATAAAGCCTAAACCGATACCTGTTGCTGATAAAAGTGTTTTTCCAAATGTGCCAACACTTCTCTCCGTATTTTCAAAGATCTCTTTAAGTGTGCTAGTCGTATCTATTGCTTTTAAGAATGTGTCACCAAGTGAAGTAGAACTTTGTGAGGCCTCTTTCGTATTTTTGCTAAAGCCCATAATACCTTGGTTAATGTTTTCTAATTGGCTTGAGATTTCTGATAATCCTGCAATATTAAAACCTTCACCGAACTGGATGTCATTGATCTGCGTATTTAAATCTGAGATTTGGGAAGATAATTGTTCGAAGTCAGTATTGTTTGCATAGGCATGATATAAAGCATAAAAATTAGATAACGTTGTTTCGAGATTTTGCAGACTTTGTTGTGTTTCTTGTAAGCCGTTTAATTGAATTTGGTTGGAATTAACCTTTTCTACTTCTATTTTAAGTTGCTTTAGTAGTTGTTCTAATGATTGTAGGTCACCAGTAGGAATGCTTGCTAAACGTTTATAAAATGATTTCACATTTACTTTGCTATCATCAATAGCTTCATTTAACTTGTCTATTGATTTTACTGTTGTGGTTATTTGTTGTTTGAATTCATTGAATTGTGAAAGGGTAGGGGATGATCCAGCTCCAACATTTTGCAGTTGTACGTTTAACGTATCTAAATGTTGTTGAAGGGCATTCATTTGCTGTTCATATTCGATAAATAAAGTCGTATTAAAACCTTTTACGTCAAAGTTTATCGTAAGCGTATTTATGTTTTTTAATCTCTTTATATATGTATTAATATTTTTTTTTGAAACCGCGTCATTGACTCCTAGTGCGACTAATAAATCCATTGGTTCATTTGATTGTGTACCGTTAGTACTCAATTGTTTTTCCCTCCTATTATGAGATAAACAAAAAATACAGCGCCTATAAAAGTTGCTGCATTCTTTCTTTATCAAATTTTCTATGAATATATAAATATCCTAAAATGTTCAAATACCCACCTAAAAAGGTAGGGGAGTAGTTCAAAATTTTAACTATTTAAATTCATTGAATTTTGTCATCGGGTTCTAATTTACTCATCAATTGTTTTTCAAGTTCTAAAAACTGAATACTGATATTTAATTGCTTATTAATTTCTTCGAGAACACTTGAAATTTCTTGTACTGAGAACATTTCCAATAGGAATACGTCATACCAGCCAATTTCTACTAGATTATGCATAGTAGCAAAATGAGTTTCAATTGATTTATCTTTCAGTTCAGCTTTTAGTTCAGTAAAATGTTTGATAATTAAAAAGAGGATATAGTGTTGAAGCTCATGGTCATTTTTAAAGAAATCCAAGTTTTTTTGTTGAACATATTCAAATGTACTTGCTAAATCATTTATTAACATTGTTTTTTTACGTTTACTGAACTTTGGGTAGTAATAAATAAATTTCCCAAGATTTTTATCAATGTAAAACTTTTGTTTTTTATTTAATTCATCAGCATTTTTTTGAATATCTGCTAGTGTTAGTTTCGTTTCACGTTTAGTCATTTTCTCGACTCCTTCATTGAAATAAAAGGGTAGAGAATTATTCTCTACCCATTTTTCATTAATTCATTTAAATTACATCAACTGTAATTGTTTCAAGATATGTACCATCTGTTACTTCAATAATTGTTTGATCATTCGATGTCGCACTTGCGCCTAAAGTTACGATGCCATTTGTATCAACACTTGCAATAGTTGAATTTTTTGAAGTCCAAGTTAAATCACTGTTTTGTAACAGCACGTTACTGTAACCAGGACCACGAATACCTAGTACAGTGATTTGTTGTGAATCTCCTGGAACCGTTGAATCAAGAATTAGACGAGAAGGATTTGAAGCTAGTGCTGTTACTTGTACTTTTTCGTCCGTTAAATTACGAAGCTTAATGTATGCGTAGTTTCCTTTTTTATCAGCTAGTGAGCTACCTGCTAGGGAAGAAGAAGCTACCCCTTCATGCGTCATTGAAATTTCAACTGCACCATTTGGTTTAAAGTTAGGCACTTCAATAATGACTTCACCTGTTTTTCCATTATTCGAACGAATATCAACATTTAACTCCATACGCACAGCTTTCGGGAATGAATCTGCTGAGATTTCGATCGTATCCATCATTTCCTGTACTGCATAGACAACTTGCACTTCTTTGCCAGCTAAAGCTGGAACAGAAATATCTTTGCCCGTAGGAGCGTATTGTGAGAATGTTCCATTCAATTGTTCCACATGGACCTTACCAATAGGCGTATTAGCTAATGAACCTTTACCACTGTCATCAAGTAAAATAATTTCATCTGTATAGAATTCAGCTAATTGGTGATTAATTTCTGTCCCATTTTGTAATGCAATATAAGCAGTATCGAATGCAGCGTCTTCAATAGAGAATGTTAATTCTTTTTGGTAGTTAAGTTCATAAACTTTTTTAGAGCCTTTACCTGCATGAATTGCTTGTGTTTGAATTGCTTGCGTCATTGATGAATTTAACAATGTTTTCCCATTAAGAATTAATTCATCCGTTAAACGATCGAATAAACGTACATTTGCTACTGAAGTTAAAAATTGATTTTGTTGTGTCATAATAAATTACCATCCTTTTAGATTATTGTTTTTTATTTAAACTAGGATTAAGTCCTAGTTGTTTCATTTGCTTATCAAATGCTGTCTTTGTCATAATGACATCTTCATTTTTCTTCGGTTCTTCTATATGTCCTAACCAGTGAGGAAGGTCTTGCTCATTTTTAAATTCAACCATACCAGAATAACGAGCATTTAAGATTGCATCACTACTAACCATATAATCCATTCTTATTAACCCTTTATGAAATTGATACAGGGTTAAGTTTTTTATTTCGTGATAGGGGAGCCCAGATTTACAATGGTAGGCAACTATTTGCTGTTCTATATCTGCTTGTCGTGTTTTCCTTTTAGCCATAAATGCTCGAGCCTCTTGAATCGCTTTTTTAGTACCTGGATCAATGAATTCATCATCTAAATCGATAAGGTTTTGCTCGCTAATAATGGTCTTGATTTTATCAAAATCACGTTCGTGTAATGAAATACCGTCGACAATAATAAATGCCATGCCTTTTTCATTGACGGTTAACTGTATATTTTCTGTTTTAAAGATTAAGCGATATAGAGCAATTAGCTTAACTACTAAATCCTTACCATCATTATTTTGGGAGAGGGCGAGGAGAAACATGAAATACGACATTCGAATTACTTCGGGTTCTTGAAAGTCGCTTTTAGGCAAGAGTAAACATTGCACGCAATCATAAAATTCATCAGCATCTATCATTCGGATAGGATGAAGATGGAGTCCCTTATAGGGGGTTGGCTTGCCAAATGCTTTTATTGTTGAAATGCTCATCATTTTAAACCTCGTGTTTTTTGGCTGGAAGGGATAGTAAAAATCCAACGATATCCTACAAAACCGTCAGGCATATTTAAAAGCGGCATCCCACTGTGGAATTTTAACTCTTTAAACTCTATGAGATCCTCATGAAAGAGTGCTTCATTCAAGGATTCGCCGAGCCAATCAAGTCGAAAATCTACATTATTAATGGTATTCGGTGTATAAATATCAAAAATATATTGCTGCGTGCTAGAATAGGGATTTTCAGTAAAATGATTTGTTGTTTTGAGATAATGTTTTTGAGGTGTTCGTGGACCAGTATATAAACAAATACGACAAAACGCAGAATCTATTATTAAATCGCTTGTTTTATCCCCAATAACTAATATGTTGTTTAAAATTAAATCTTTATTAGGTAATTGAGAGATTTCCAATTTTGACTCATCAAGCGGGTCGTCTAATGAATCTTTTGGTAGGTAATACAGTAAACGAAGTAATTTTTCATCATTTTTCAATCGTTGATAAAACTTAGATAAATTATTTACAATTTTCATTCTCCTTTGTCTTCACTTCCTAAAGAGGTTTATTCCGAAGGTTTCAATTTGTTTTTTATATTATTTCATTTAATTAACACCACCTACTATATATTGTTAATTTCCAATTTTACGATATGTACTAATGTGATAAACTTTTTTTAATATGAAACCTTCATGATGTATCCATGCAAGTGCATAGATACATTTGAAAATTTCATTATGTATTTTGTATTAATTTATTTATCAGATTTAATCTTCCTCTACTTCTTCGATTCCAAATGAGATTGCTTCTAAATAAGAAGTATTAGAAAATGTATTATGTCGAATTGAGCCTTTTTTAATTTCTTTTTGTTTATAATGAGACAATACATAATTATCTTGCAAGCGGTGCTGTGCTCCATGACTTTTAAGTAATTTGGCAATTTCTCTACGTCTCTTATTGCGCTTTTTCGTTTCTTTAATAAATATTAAATTTTGTTCTTCTAATAATAATTCCTCTTTCGTAAAATATCCTTTAGTTATATAATAGCCTATCATGTCTAATAAGATTAACGTATTGTATGTATTTGCTGTGAGACTAAAATATAATTCTAAAGAGATTTCTTCACCCTTATATACCACTTTTTCATTTTCTAACATAAAGCTTACATATTGAACTCTTTCCTTTATCGGAAGATTTATATTGAGTTCTACGGTAGCGTGAGGTAATTGTAGTTTCATATGATTGCTCCTTCTACTTATTAAGTTGATTAGTGTATCTTAAAAACTACTTTTTTCGCCCAAATATATTTTGTATTACTTTTTGCATTTTTTACACTGTGAATGATATAGATCTTTGCTGCTGTTATTAATACTATAAAATTCATCAGTAGCAGGAAGAACTTCTTTACATTTGCTACATCGTTTTGATTTTAAGTTTAATTTCTGTGTATATATGGTTTTTCTCCATTGTCGATCGTTTTCTTGTTTTATTCGTAAACAAATTGTATTTAATCTTCGTCCAACCGTTTTAATAGGTATGTTTAGAAGTTGTCCAATTTTATGATAAGAAAAGTCTTTAGCTATGTATCTAAGTAATTCAATCTGTTCTTCATTCAAACAATTTTTTATTAATCCATCTAAATCTGCAAATAAACTAATCACTTCTGTATTCATTTTTAAAGTGCTGGATGTATATCCTACTTGATTTCCATTTAACATCGTATCATCAATCGAACCTCTAAATGTCAACAATTCCTTAATAACTGTTTCATCTGATAAAACTAACTGAGTGTATTTATTATCTTTAACTGTTTGATGGGCCACACCCTCATCTCCTTTAATGTAAAATAATAGCTCTTACATAAACTAATTATAATAGCATTGATTAATAATTCAATGTTTTTTTAAATTAATTAATCTATAAAAATCTAGAATATACAATTTTAAATTGTTTCTTCCTATATAAATGTAGATAAAAGAAATTGCAATTATCAAACGAAATAAATTAATATAAATTTAATTAATTCATTTATTGTAGTTACATTTTAATATTGCATATGGTACTATTGAAATAATTAGATAATTAATGGAAAAACAAGGGAGTGTAAAGTTTGAAGATCGGTAAAACCAGAGAATTATTAGTTGAAGATATTAAAGCTAAAATTCCATTAATCGTTCAAAATGATTTATTTTTAGATGAGATTTCCATTCATCTTAATAGACATAACATAAATATAGGAAATATTTTAGAAATGATTAACGAGGAAGATGTGCTAATTGAAGCAAATTTATTTGAGTTATTATTATTAGGTGAACAATTTAATTTAAAAATTGAAGAAACTAATAGTAATTGGATTGAAGAATGGCTAAATCCTTCTGAAATCAAAGAATTAAGATTATATAAAAGAGAATCTCCCTATGAAGATATTATTACGTTACCTTATTCTTTTGAAAATGTAATAAAAACAGGACATAACGAATTTACAGTAGTTATTCCAAATGTAATTATCGGTAAGCTATGGATGAGTGGCATTACGATGTATAACCCCAATATTCAGCGGCAAGCAAAAAAGAAAAAGTTAAAAAACGAAATTATAGAAGTGATGAATCTAAATCCGAAATCCTTACGTGAGATTGAAAAACAAACATTAAATGGAGATTTGATTACTTCAACTTTGAGATATAATGCAAAAGTTGGTACTGGAAATGAAGGATTAGAATTATTTTACAATGAAAAAGAAAAAACACTGACATTGTTAGAAGGAACTATATTGGACGTTTTAGATGGTGCACATCGAACTTTCTCTATCTATAATGCCTACATGAAAAAGACTGAGCTAGAAGGTAATATGATTGTCATCATTTCTAATATGACAGAAGCACAATGTAAAAGAGTTCAAGTAGATATGGCAAAAGCTAATCCGATTCCAAAACCAAGATTGCAAGAATTGGCTAAGGATAAGTTATCTGATGAAGTTGTGATTGAATTAAAGGTGGAAGGGGAATTGAAGGGAAGAATTACTTCTAATTCCAATATTAAATATTCATATGGTGAGGTAGTTACTTTTTCAGAGTTATCAAATGCTATAGATAATAGTTTTGAATTAGAAAATCGTATAGAGGTAGTAAAGATAGCTAAAGTGATAAATGAATATATGATGTATCTTTTTGCGTATTATAAAGAACATTTACATGATAAAAACTCACTAATGTTTAAAAATCGAATGTTCATTGGCCATATTGAATTAGCTGCTCAAATGTATAAAAAAAATATTCCATTCGAAAGTTTGAGAAATTATTTAAATCAGCTAGACTTCTCTATACAAAATTCGATATGGGAAGAGCTTGGCATTCTTCAATATGGTGGACTAAGCGTTCAAAATAGAAAAAAACTTCAGAAAGTATTTGAGAATTTAATTTAAAATGAGGGGTACAACTGATGCTGAAAGATAATGTATTTAATAAGGATATTAAGGAATGGTATTTAAGAACTTTAGATGTAAAGGATAATAGTCTAACTACGTATTTTTCGCTCTTCAATAAAGCGACTCTTATTGAAAATCAAAAAAATAAAGATATTTTTGATATGAATAAAGTGGAATTAGAAGAATTGTTTTATAGTTTAAAATCCCCAAGTCCACAACCGCTAAGTGCATCCATAGGTTTTATTTCTAGATATATCGATTGGGCTATAATGAACGGGCATACAAAAAATCGGTCACAGAGGTTACCAAGTATTATTGATATGGAATATTGTGGTAGATTCGTTTTTAAAGCGTCAATTGTCAGATACACAAGAGAACAATTGTTAACTTATATGCGTTTCTTTGATGACCAAAGACATGCGGTTTTTTTATTATGTTTATTCGAAGGAATAAAAGGAGAAGGCTATAGCGAAATACTAAATTTAAAAATGGGAGATTTAAGCCATGAGAATGACGAATATTTTGCAACATTGACGAGTAATAAAGGTTATAAAAGAAAAATAAATATTACAGAAGAGCTTTATTGGAAGCTTGAAAAATTAGACAAAGTATTTTCTACTAGTTTAATCCCTAAACAAGGGCAAAAATACTTCTCTGATAATACCTATATTTTTAAAAAGGCAAATGTAAAAAGTAGCGATATTCAACTGAGAGCTTCTTTCGGAAATAGAGCATTAGAATTAGCAAAAATAGTTTTCGATAATAATAATTTAATTGCCAGTACAATACAAATATCGGGGATGATGTGGTATATATGGGACATGATAAAAGATAATGAAATAAAAATAGTTAATAAAGAACTACTTGAGAACGTCGCGATAAAATATGATACAGGTTTTGCGAACAAGGAAAATAAGTATATAAGTTATTCTGTTCTTAAACATAAATTAGATTTTGATTTTATGAAAAAAAATTATGGTCATTTTAATATAGAGCTATAGAACTGGTGCGAATACCAGTTTTTTTTATTGTCGATTTTTAAGCAAAGTAATTCTTAATTATCGTATAGAGTTGAATAGATCTATATTTTAGAGCGCAATTAATACCATTTCTTAAGCAAAAATAGCGTGATCCTTTAATTTGAAGGAATTTTTTATTGAACATAGATAAAATGTAAAAATTCTCTAAAATAAACTTGTAAACGAACATCTGTTCGTGATAAGATAAGAGCAAATCTAATATGGTTGAGAAAAATATGTTAGTTTAGTGTAATACTAGGGGGTTTTATTGTGAATGAAATACAAACAACAGCTATTTTAGAGCTAGTTCTTTTCAATGAAAGTAATATTTCAGACGAATTATTGAGAGACTTTAACGGAGGAATTACAAATGTTATTTTAAGCGATGAGGGAGGGAATATTTTAGAATGTAAATGTATGGATAGTTCTTTATCTAGTTTAATTCTGATGGATACATGTAATGAGGATGAACTAGAATTAATTAAAGGTGATAATGATACGAAATTTATTTATCAACAATCACAAAGTTTTAATATTCAATATGATAGTTTAGTTCAATTAGATGATAATCCAGAAAATATATTTTGTGTTGTGGAGCTAAAAAATTTAATTTATTTATATAATGGCTTTTTGAGAAAGTCGATTATTGATAATAGTATTACATGTTTAAAAAGCCTTAAAGAATATTTAAATAGCTATTATCCAAATCACAAAATATTAGAGAAAATAAGTTAAAAGCGCTTAGTAAAGTGAAAGTGATTAATAAAGAATTATTTAAATGAAATAATTAAAAAAATACATTAAAAATATATAAGGTAGGGATTCATATGGATACAATAAATAAATTATTAAAAGAATTGACGTTAGATTTTGGTTATATTTTTGGTGCTATTAATCAAGGAAGAGTGTTTGAAAGTGACACTAACATGAAAGACTTTTTACATAAAAGTCAAGCATTTCAAATAAAACTAGTGAATATTACAAAGCACATTGAACAATCAAAAATTCAAACTGAAAAAGAAAAAACATTAGAAAGGCTGAATACGCTTATTGATTTTATAGAAAAACAGGTATATATGGAATGATTTGAATAAAGCTAAAGTGAAGGGAAGGAGAAAAATGAAGGCTTCCAACAATAGAAGTTTGAATAGAAATAAAATTGATCGTTATGCAATGGCTTTAGCATACGAGGAAATGGGTAAATTAAATTTAACGATTTCAGCGGAAATGGAACATTTAGAAATAGAAACAATTAAAACAGTAGAAGCATTTTTAAAGACAATCAATATATTAATAAAAAATACTTAGCACACAAGATTTAGTACATAAATACATAATAAGAACTGAAATAAAACCTATATTAGATGAAATAATTGAAAAGGACAGAATTTCACAAGGGTTTTTCTCTTGAAGAATTCTAGGTATTCTAATGAATGTATATAAAGTAATGTTTATAGCAGTACTAGTTTTTATGTTATTTAACTTTACTTTGGAAGAAAAAGAACTAGATAAAAGCATACCTAATGGTGAAGAAGTATTGCAAAATTCATCAAAGATTAGGTTAGAAACCTCAATGAAATTGATTCGCAGTAAAGCCGAGACAATAAGGCAAGAAAGAGTACTGAAAGAAGAGGAAAAGCAGAGGTTAAAATATGAAACAATGATTAAAAAGGAAAAAATCTTGCTAGTTAAACAAAATATGAATACGTCTTCTAAAGAGAAAATACAAACGATTAGCAACGAAGAAAGACAAGAACCAACCGCTAAAAAGTGGTTGCAATTTAATGCATCATATTATGGTCCAGATTGCAATGGTTGTAGTGGCATTACTGTAACAGGCATTAATGTTCGTAAAACCATTTATTATAATAGTTTAAGGATTGTTGCGGTGGATCCTACAGTACTACCGTTAGGAACAATCGTGGAAATAAAGACACCTTATGAAACATTTAGAGCTATTTCAGCTGATATTGGAGGGGCCATTAAAGGGTATAAGTTAGATATTCTAGTAGAATCTGAAGAACGAGCAACAAAGTATGGCAGACATTATGTGCAATTACGTATTATTCGTTATCCTTAAAGTTAATTTAAGGGGGGTACATAGTTAATAAAAAAACCATCATATTTTATCTTGAAGCAAGTTGTTGTAAATAAGATAGTACATACGAAATGTTTTTATTTATTAAAAATTTTGAAACTTTTTTCAAAGTGTAACCGTATAGTAGGTAATACGTTGAAAAGAGGTGATCTACTTGACGCTATTTGGCTATACATTGGAGCAAATTTATTTAGTGGTATTAATTTTCGCGGGACTGGCAACCGTTTTGTTTATGTTTTTCGGTGATGCCGTCGAGGGCGTAGGAGAAAGTCTACCGATTTTAAATCCAAGTGTCATTCTATCTTTCATTACGTTGATGTCAGCAGCTGGTTTTATTTTAGAGAAGTTAGCCTTTTTCCCTAGCGTTTGGAATATCGGTGTAGCTGCTGTAATAGGAGTTATTTTAAGTGCCCTTTTTTATTTATTTATTCTCGTTCCACTAAAATCAGCAGATGTCTCATTGGCCTATACAGAAGAATCACTTGAAGGTCAGTTAGGTAAGGTGATTGTACCAATACCGTCTGATGGCTTTGGTGAAGTAGTTATTGAGACTACGAGCGGTATGATTGCAAAGCGAGCTGTGGGCTTTGACAATGAGGTAATTGATTATGATACGACAGTCCTTGTTGTTGAAGTGAGGGCAGGCACTCTTTATGTGAGAGCCTATGAAAAAAAGTTTATTTAAAGGAGAGATACTAATATGTCAATGGAAATTTTGATCGTTCTAGGAATTGTAGCATTTATATTAATCGCTCTTGTGGCACTGTATGTAACAAAGTATCGAACAGCGGGTCCTGATGAAGCACTGATTGTAACAGGTAGCTATCTTGGCTCAAAAAATGTACATAAAGATGAGTCAGGAAATCGCATTAAAATTATTCGTGGGGGCGGTACATTCGTCTTCCCAATCTTCCAGCAAGCGCAACCATTAAGCTTATTATCAAGTAAATTAGAAGTTACAACACCTGAAGTGTATACAGAGCAGGGCGTGCCAGTAATGGCAGATGGTACAGCGATTATTAAAATTGGTGGTTCGATTTCAGAAATCGCTACAGCTGCAGAGCAGTTTTTAGGGAAGCAAAAGTCAGAACGTGAAGGGGAAGCACGTGAAGTATTGGAAGGCCATTTACGCTCGATTTTAGGATCTATGACAGTTGAAGAGATTTATAAAAACCGTGATAAATTCTCGCAAGAGGTACAACGTGTAGCTTCACAAGATTTAGCGAAGATGGGTCTTGTCATTGTTTCCTTTACAATTAAAGATGTACGCGATAAAAATGGTTATCTTGATTCACTTGGTAAGCCAAGGATTGCACAAGTGAAACGAGATGCAGATATTGCGACTGCCGAAGCAGATAAAGAAACGCGTATTAAACGTGCAGAAGCATCGAAAGAAGCGCAAAAAGCTGAGCTTGAACGTGCAACAGAAATTGCTGAAGCCGAGAAAGAAAATCAATTAAAAGTAGCGGAATTCCGTCGTGAGCAAGATGTTGCAAAAGCTCGTGCAGACCAAGCGTATGAATTAGAAACGGCACGTGCGAAACAGGAAGTAACGGAACAAGAAATGCAAATTCGCATTATCGAACGTCAAAAGCAAATTGAATTAGAAGAAAAAGAAATTTTACGTCGTGAAAAGCAATACGATTCAGAAGTGAAGAAAAAGGCAGACGCTGATCGTTATGCTATAGAACAAAATGCAGAAGCTGAAAAAATGCGTGAGCTTGCACAAGCAGATGCTGAGAAATATCGTATTGAGTCGTTAGCAAAGGCAGAAGCGGAGAAGATTCGTTTAGATGGTATCGCGAAAGCGGATGCTGAGCGTGCACAAGGTGAAACAGAAGCGGATATTATTCGCCTACGAGGTCTTGCAGAAGCCGAAGCGAAACGTAAAATTGCAGAAGCCTTCGAATACTACGGTCAAGCAGCTGTTCTTGATATGGTTGTACGCATGATGCCAGAGTATGCGAAAGAGCTTGCTAGCCCACTTGGTAATATTGATAAAATTACAGTTGTGGACACTGGTGGCGGTGAAGGTGGAAGTGGTGCCAATAAGGTGACTTCTTATGCAACGAACTTAATGTCGACACTACAAGAAACATTAAAAGAAACATCAGGTATTGATGTGAAGGAATTAATCGAAAGCTACGCTGGTAAGCACACATTGCGACCAGAGCTAGAGCGTATTGCGACAGAGCTAGTGAAACAGCCAGACCCTGTTGCTACTGCAGAAAAACAAAAAGAAGCAGTTGAACAATAAAAATTAGAAAAAAGCTACCTAATACTAATGGGACTGACCCCCATATAAAAGACAATAATCAAAAAAGCATTATCCAACCAGTTGTCGGTATTGAACCGGCGACTGGTTGTTTAGTTTTCTTTG
>NZ_JBIWDA010000003.1:0-117039 GCF_044761745.1 Lysinibacillus sp. NPDC097279
TCCCTCAAAGACGATGAGGTAGATAGGTTCGAGGTGGAAGTGTGGTGACACATGGAGCTGACGAATACTAATCGATCGAGGACTTAACCAAAAAAAGTTTGAAACATTCAATGAAACGTTTATCCAGTTTTGAGAGAATAAGTTCTTTCAACTGAATAAGTGAAGTGATGATGGCAAAGAGGTCACACCCGTTCCCATACCGAACACGGAAGTTAAGCTCTTTAGCGCCGATGGTAGTTGGGGGCTTCCCCCTGTGAGAGTAGGACGTCGCTTCGCTTGTTTTTTATGTGGAGGATTAGCTCAGCTGGGAGAGCATCTGCCTTACAAGCAGAGGGTCGGCGGTTCGAGCCCGTCATCCTCCACCATTTTAATCTCAAAGTATTATATTGTCGCGGGGTGGAGCAGTGGTAGCTCGTCGGGCTCATAACCCGAAGGTCACAGGTTCAAATCCTGTCTCCGCAACCAAATTATGGTCCCGTGGTGTAGCGGTTAACATGCCTGCCTGTCACGCAGGAGATCGCCGGTTCGATCCCGGTCGGGACCGTCTTTTTTATTTGCCGGTGTAGCTCAGTTGGTAGAGCAACTGACTTGTAATCAGTAGGTCGTGGGTTCGACTCCTATCGCCGGCATCAGCCCTTGGAGGGGTAGCGAAGTGGCTAAACGCGGCGGACTGTAAATCCGCTCCTTAGGGTTCGGCGGTTCGAATCCGTCCCCCTCCACCAGTTTTTTATTTTAGGGGCATAGTTCAACGGTAGAATAGAGGTCTCCAAAACCTTTGGTGTGGGTTCGATTCCTACTGCCCCTGCCAAATTTTTTTAGATTAAACTACTGTTATAGTTCATATGGCGGTTGTGGCGAAGTGGTTAACGCATCGGATTGTGGTTCCGACATTCGTGGGTTCGATTCCCATCAGTCGCCCCATATAATTAATATTGGGGTATAGCCAAGCGGTAAGGCAACGGATTTTGATTCCGTCATGCCTAGGTTCGAATCCTAGTACCCCAGCCATTTTTCATTTATTAATAATATGAGCCATTAGCTCAGTTGGTAGAGCATCTGACTTTTAATCAGAGGGTCGAAGGTTCGAGTCCTTCATGGCTCATCATATTTGCGGGTGTGGCGGAATTGGCAGACGCACTAGACTTAGGATCTAGCGCCGCAAGGCGTGGGGGTTCGACTCCCTTCACCCGCACCATTTATTTTAATTACAAATTACATAATTGCCAGGATAAATAATCTTATGCACATGCGGAAGTAGTTCAGTGGTAGAACACCACCTTGCCAAGGTGGGGGTCGCGAGTTCGAACCTCGTCTTCCGCTCCAAATGTGCCGGGGTGGCGGAACTGGCAGACGCACAGGACTTAAAATCCTGCGGTAGGTGACTACCGTGCCGGTTCGATTCCGGCCCTCGGCACCATTTTCAATATATTAAGCGCCCGTAGCTCAATTGGATAGAGCGTCTGACTACGGATCAGAAGGTTGTGGGTTCGACTCCTGCCGGGCGCGCCATAAAAAGATAAGATAGACAGTAACGGAATGTAGCTCAGCTTGGTAGAGCACTTGGTTTGGGACCAAGGGGTCGTAGGTTCGAATCCTGTCATTCCGACCATCTTTAAAAATTTGGGGCCTTAGCTCAGCTGGGAGAGCGCCTGCCTTGCACGCAGGAGGTCAGCGGTTCGATCCCGCTAGGCTCCACCATATTTATTTCCGGAGGTATACCCAAGTCTGGCTGAAGGGATCGGTCTTGAAAACCGACAGGCGGGTAACACCGCGCGGGGGTTCGAATCCCTCTACCTCCTCCATTTTCTTTTTCCGGGTCAGTAGCTCAGTTGGTAGAGCATTAGATTGAAGCTCTAAGTGTCGGCGGTTCGATTCCGTCCTGACCCACCATATGCGGGTGTAGTTTAATGGTAAAACCTCAGCCTTCCAAGCTGATGTCGTGAGTTCGATTCTCATCACCCGCTCCAAAGAGGGCCTATAGCTCAGCTGGTTAGAGCGCACGCCTGATAAGCGTGAGGTCGATGGTTCGAGTCCATTTAGGCCCATAAAAAAATTATTCCGAAGTAGCTCAGTTGGTAGTAGCACCTGACTGTTAATCAGGTTGTCGCAGGTTCGAGTCCTGCCTTCGGAGCCATGGCCCCTTGGTCAAGCGGTTAAGACACCGCCCTTTCACGGCGGTAACACGGGTTCGAATCCCGTAGGGGTCATCTAGTAAAGCATGTAGCATATTGTTGCTACATGCTTTTTCTTTGTAATTTTTTAAGCTTTTCATTTAGTTTTTATAAAATTTTGATGGAGAATTTTTGACTATCGATTTAAATTTGAACAAAGTATTTCATATATAAAAGATGTATGTTTTCTGATGAATTTTTTCATGGAGAATTTATTTCTATTCATCTAATATGAGGGTAGATGGAGGAAAACGACATGAAACTACAAGAGATACAACGTTTTTTAACACTTTATCAAATGGAACAAAATGAGTCTGCACAATGGCTAACAAATAGATTACAGCAAGTTGAAAATGAAGGACAATATATTCCTTCAACAGAGGAGCTTACTTTTGGTGCGCGAGTAGCTTGGCGTAATAGTAATAAATGTATCGGGAGATTATTTTGGCAATCACTCCATGTTGAGGATGCCCGTGATATTTTAGATGAGCAAGGGATATTTGAGAAGTTGTTATGTCATATTCGATATGCGACAAATGGTGGTAAAATTCGGCCAACAATAACGGTATTTGCATCTGGTAGAGTAAAAATTTGGAATCATCAGTTGATCCGTTATGCAGGCTATGAGACGGAAGCTGGCATTGTTGGTGACCCACATTCTGTACCATTTACAAGAGTATGTGAATCGCTAGGCTGGCAGGGCGAGGGCACAGCATTTGATGTGTTACCACTCGTTATCCAGGTGGATGACCGTAAACCACAATTGTTTTCAATACCACGTGAAGATGTACTAGAAGTTGTAATTCGCCATCCTGAGCACCCACAAGTGGAGGAACTAGCGTTGAAATGGTACGCGGTGCCGATTATTTCAAGCATGCGTTTTCAAATGGCTGGAATCGACTTTCAAGCCGCTCCTTTCAATGGTTGGTATATGGGGACAGAAATTGGGGCACGTAATTTAGCTGATAGTGATCGTTATAATATGTTGCCGAAAATCGCCGAAATTTTTGGGCTCGATACGACTAAGCAAGCATCGCTTTGGCGTGATCGCTCATTAGTTGAATTAAATATTGCTGTACTGTATTCCTTTAAAGAAGATGGTGTAAGTATAGTCGATCATCATACTGCTGCACAGCAATTTAAGTTATTTGAAGAAGCTGAGCAGAAGGCAGGTCGCGACTTAACAGGCAACTGGACTTGGTTGATTCCCCCATTATCACCTGCAACAACGCATATTTTTCATAAGCCTTATGTCAATGTTTATAATACACCGAATTTCTTTTATCAAAAACCGCCTTATTAAAAATGTAAAAAAGCAGCTCATAGTAGGATGAGCTGCTTTTTTTAATTTATATATTCGTTTCTAGAAGCTCTAAATGAGCAGAAGAATAGTAATACTGCAACGACAACGAATAGCCAGCCAGCGATGTTCCAACCGCCAAATAAATCATGTAGGTAACCAAATAAAATAGGGCCTACTGCGGCTAATAAATAGCCTAATGATTGTGCAAAGCCCGATAAATCAGCTGCTTCAAATGCCGTACGAGTACGAAGAGTAAAGAACATCATTGCAAGTGAAAATGAAGCGCCACCTGCTAATCCTAGCAATATCATCCACAATACAGCAAGATTAGTCCATTCCATGACAAGGCCAGTAAAGCCGACAATATAAAAAGCAGTAAACATCAAAACGAGAGGTCGTTGTGATGTCATTTTACTAGCGATAATTGGTACGGCTAGAGCCATAGGTACTTGGGAAATTTGCATGATTGAGAACATCCAACCTGCACGATCTGCTGCTATTCCTTGGGCAATATAAATTTCAGGAATCCAAGCTGCAGTTGTATAAAATAATAGCGATTGTAAACCCATTGCGCCAGTGACTGCCCAAGTAACTGGTGATTTCCACAGGGGTATACGAGTTTTCGTAGTAGCTACAGTTGGTTCAGGCTTATTAAATTTTAATTGTGGAATCCAAATTAAAATAGTCACGACGACAAGAGCTATAGCGATGGCAAGTGCACCTTGCCAGCCAAGAGATGCATTGGCTATAGGATAACTAATACCAGCACCAATACCAGCCGTTAAGTTCATGGACATTGTGAAGAATGCCATTAGTAAACCAACATGATAAGGGAATTTTAATTTAAGTAACCCTGGGATGAGGACGTTACCAAATGAAATAGCTACACCTATTATCATTGTACCGAATACGAGTAACCCTGTTGTTCCAAGTGAGCGCAGTACAATCCCAAGTGCTAATAAAATGGTTGATAGAAAAAGAGTTAATTCTAGTCCTAGTTTTCTTGCAACGATTGGGGCAATAGGTGACACTAGTGCGAATGCAAGCAATGGAATTGTTGTTAAAAAGCCTGCAAGTACGTTAGATATACCGAGATCCTCACGAATGAAGGAAATAATTGGGCCTACAACCGTTAATGGCATACGTAATGTCGAAGCAAGAAAAATTACACCGATAACTAATAAGAGCGTTGTGCCCTTCCAGTTAATCTTTCTGCTAGGATAAGTAGATTCTTCGTTAGTTGTCAAAATAAGTACCTCCCTGATAGAACAGTTATAATTCGAACCACTATAACACTTTATCACATTAATAAAAATAGTAGAATATTCATAAAATACAGAACATTAATCGTTTTATTGAAATGTCTTAGGTCGTATGTTAAACTAAGACACATCATAAATTTAATAATTATATGCCTCATGTTTGTATTGAGGTAGAGGTCGCGGTATTTATAAGTAAGCTAGTGGAGATGACAAGCATTGAAGATGTTAGCTGAAAGGAAATATTGCCGAAGCGTGAGGGGACTTGAAAACCTCATGCTGGGGCTGTCTCCGAAAGGAACAGAACTGTCACGTTGGACAACGTGTTGTGCTATCATTTTGAAGAAACAGAGGATTTACTTAGCCATCACAACGTTCATGTGATGGCATTTTTTTGCCTCTTATAAAAGGAAGGAAGCTTTAACGTGAGTGAAATTAAAGTTAATCAGCTCGGTCATAAAGCACCAGAGTTGAAAAAAGAATTAAAAAGCCGCCATATAACAATGATTTCGTTAGGTGGTACTATCGGAACTGGGCTATTTCTAGCGAGTGGTGGTGCTATAGCACAGGCTGGACCAGGTGGTGCACTTCTTGCTTATGCATTAATCGGCATTATGGTGTACTTTTTAATGACAAGCTTGGGTGAAATGGCAGCTTATATGCCGTCATCAGGTTCATTTAGTACGTATGCAACAAAATTTGTAGATCCCGCGCTTGGCTTTGCACTTGGCTGGAACTACTGGTATAACTGGGCGATTACAATTGCCGCTGAAATTGCAGCAGTTTCTCTTATAATGAAGTATTGGTTCCCAGACAGCTCTTCGGCACTATGGACAGTCATATTTATTGCGATCGTACTAACATTCAATTTACTTTCTGTAAAAAGCTATGGTGAAAGTGAATATTGGTTTGCCATGATAAAAGTTGCTACTGTTATTGTTTTCATTATCGTCAGTCTATTGATGATTTTTGGTATTTTAGGAGGACAAGCACCAGTCGGCTTTACGAATTTCTTTATAAGTGATGGTCCATTCCATGGTGGCTTCCTTGCTACATTCGGCATATTTCTAGCAGCAGGCTTCTCGTTCCAAGGGACAGAGCTATTAGGAATTACCGCTGGGGAAACTGATGATCCTGGTAAAAATATTCCGAAAGCGGTTAAGTCAGTCTTTTGGCGAATTATTTTATTTTACATTTTAGCCATTGCAGCAATTGGGATGTTAATTCCATTTACAGATGCTCGTTTATTATCTGAAGATATTGCTGTTTCACCATTCACACTAGTGTTTGACCGCTTAGGTATTGCCTTTGCTGCATCATTAATGAATGCCATTATTTTAACAGCGATGTTGTCTGCAGGTAATTCGGGGTTATATGCGTCATCACGTATGTTATGGCAATTAGCAGTAGATGGACACGCACCTAAAATTTTCGCAAAGCTTAGCCGTCGTGGAATTCCGATTTACGCATTACTGCTAACATTAGCAGTCGGTTGCCTAGCATTTTTAGCATCATTCTTTGGTGATGGCGTTGTCTATATGTGGCTTTTAAACGCTTCAGGGATGTCAGGCTTCATTGCATGGCTTGGTATTGCATTTAGTCATTATCGCTTCCGTAGAGCGTATGAAGCGCAAGGCTTAGACCTAAAATTACTACCATATAAAGCAAAGCTGTATCCATTCGGACCACTCTTTGCATTTACATTGTGTATGATTGTTGTAATTGGTCAAAATTATACAGCTTTCACAGGTGATTCAGTTGACTGGTATGGTGTCCTTGTTTCTTATATCGGGATACCACTGTTTATCGCCTTGTGGTTGGGCTATAAAATAAAACATAAAACGAAAATGATTCCACTGCAACAGTGTGATTTAAAAGTAGAAAAATAGAAATGAAAGCTGTCCTATCAATTAGAGGGCAGCTTTTTTTATTTGCCATTGATGAAGGTAAATTGTTTGAGAATTGTTTGAGTGACTGGCACTTAGCATATGGTAAGCTATAAGGAGATAGGATAAAAATGTAAAACAGTTAAAACAAATGTGAAATAAAGAGAATACCTTGAAATGAGGTGCCAACATGCACAAACGTATATTACTAGTAGAAGATGATGAAACGATTCGAGAAATGGTCGAAAAATTTTTAACTATGGAGGGGTTTGCCGTTACATCCGTTACAAATGGTGAAGAGGCAGTGCAAACTTGTTTAAGTAATACATTTGATTTAGTTATTTTGGATATTATGATGCCGAAACTAGATGGCTTAGAAGTGTTAAAAATAATCCGAGCAAAAGAAGCGCTACCGATTATTATGATGTCAGCCAAAGATAGTGATGTTGATAAAGCACTAGGTCTTGGATTAGGAGCGGATGATTATATTGCGAAGCCCTTTTCCATGTTGGAATTTTCAGCACGTGTGAAAGCTGCAATAAGAAGGGCTACACAATATTCTAGCCCGACGGAGGAAGCGAAGGGGATAGTGGCAATTGGTAACTTGGTGATTGATGTCGTTAATTTTTCAGTTGAAAAAGATCAGCAACAGGTAAAGCTAACTTCAAAAGAATTTGCTATTTTAAAGTTATTTATCACAAATCGAAATCGTGTATTTACGAAACAACAAATCTATCAACTTATTTGGAATGATGAATACTATGGTGATGAAAATATAATTAATGTGCATATAAGAAGATTGCGGGAAAAAATTGAAGATGACCCATCCAACCCTCAGTATATTAAAACACTTTGGGGCATTGGCTATAAATTGGAGGGCTAGATACATGATACTATTGCTAGTTACCATTATTTTATTTCTCATAGCCATCATTATTTTACAGCTGAAACGAAAACAAGAGCAAAACACTACAATTCAATACATGCACACAAAGCTACAAGCTATTAGGGATGAACAAACAAACGAGAAAATTTTAGTTGCGACATCGAATCAAGAACTACAAACACTACTTACTACTATAAATGCATTGCTGGATGATACGCACAAAATGCAGGCTAGATATCGAAAAACAGAAAGTTCGATGAAAAAGATGCTTGCTAATATTTCGCATGATTTAAAAACACCGTTAACAGTTGTGCTAGGCTATACAGAAATGTTGCAACTACAACATTCGGTAAGTGCTACAGAACACAGCCGTTTACTTTCAGGAATCCATTTAAAAACGGAGGAAGTATTGAAGCTTATTCATACATTTTTTGATTTAGCAAAAATTGAAGCAGGCGATACAGACTACCCAATAACAAAAGTAAACGTAAATGAAATTTGCCGGAAAAATATTTTATCATTTTACGATATGGTGATGTCGGTAGGCCTTCATATTGACATACATATACCTGAAACACCGATTTATGCTCTAGGCAATGAGGATGCATTAGATAGAATATTAAACAATTTAATCGCCAATGCGATTGCTTATGGGGCAGAAGGGCGTGTCATTGGACTAACAGTAAGGGCTGACGCTACTGATGTTTCTATTGATGTTTGGGATTGTGGAAAAGGTATTGATGAATATCATATAGACAGCGTATTTGAAAGGATGTATACACTAGAAGATTCTAGAAATAAATCATTTCAAGGTAGCGGGCTCGGTTTAACAATTACAAAGCGACTTGTAGAAATAATGAATGGTACAATCCAACTGAAAAGCATCCCTTATGAAAAGACGGTTTTTACTATTTCATTAAAAAGAATGATGTACTAATCTAGCCCTGCCTGTAGAGCTAAAAATGCTCTACAGGCTTTTCTTCTTCTCTTAAGAAATTTGTAAGAATCAAGTAATAAAATAGAGAGTTTTACTTCTTATAATAAAGAAAGCCACAAATGAGGGAGAGATTTAAATGGCGTATATTGTAAAAACAAATCAGCTTACAAAAGTCTATGATGGAAACGAAGTTGTTTCCGCAGTCAATATGCATGTAAAGAAAGGTGAGATATATGGTTTTTTAGGTCCAAATGGAGCGGGGAAAACAACGATTATGAAAATGTTAACTAATCTGGCCAAACCAACAAATGGAGATATTGAAATTTTTGGTGAAAAATTAACAGATCGTTCTTACGAAGTGCTAAAGAGAATGGGCACAATCATTGAATACCCAATTTTTTATGAAAAGTTAACAGCAAAAGAAACCCTCGAATTACATTGCGACTATATGGGATATTACGATAAAAACGAAATCGGCCATGTTCTCGATTTAGTGAAGTTAACGAATGTGGACGGTAAAAAAGTAGGGGATTTTTCGTTAGGGATGAAGCAACGTTTAGGTATAGCTCGTGCGATAATGACTAAACCTGAGTTGTTAATTTTAGATGAGCCTATTAATGGGCTTGACCCAGTTGGGATAAGAGAGTTAAGAGAATTATTCAAGATGCTAAGCAAAGAATACGGCATTACGATTATTGTTTCGAGTCATATTTTAGCAGAAATAGAACAACTGGCTGATACAATTGGAGTCATTAATAATGGTAGATTAATTGCGGAAGTTTCCATGGAGCATGTAAAACATAGCCAAACAGATTTTATTGAAATCATTGTTAGTGAGGGAAAAAAGGCTGCCTTTATTTTAGATAGTCAATTACACATAACTAATTTTAAATGTATTGATGAACGCTGTATTCGAATATACGATATGTCCATTTCACAAAAATTATTATCCAAAACGTTAATAGAACATGATGTCGAGATTGAAGAGATTAGTAGGAAAACAAGTTCATTAGAGGATTATTTCTTAAAATTAATCAATGGTGGTGGAATCCATGCTTAATTTAATGCGTTTAGAAATGAAAAAAAACCATTTGGGCTCGTATGTGACAGCCGCTATAATCGCCAACTTTGCTATTTTAGGTTTTATGTTTATGATTTTAGTTATTTCAAAAATTGAAGGTGATCCTGGTTTAGAAAACTATCCAATGGCTTTGACTGTTATTGATTCTTTTGTAAGATGTGTATTTATTATTTTTGCAGCGACATTAATTGCGAAACTAATTATTGGTGAATATAAAAATAAGACAATAACAACCGTATTTATGTATCCTATAAATAGAAAAAAACTAATCGCAGCTAAGCTTGCCATAGTGATTGTATTTACATTTGGCGCAATTATCCTGTCAAATATTTTCATTACAATAACTTTCCTTATGATTAGTGAGAATTTCGAATTAATTCCCGATACACTAACAAATACAATGGTTATGCAGCGCATTCCTTCCGTATTAATGAATGCTGTAGCGGCATCCAGTATGGCACTAATTCCGTTGTATTTTGGTATGAAAAAATACTCCGTACCAACAACAATACTATCCTCTCTGTTGATCGTGATGGTTGTTTCTTCAAATACGGGTGCATTTTCATTGAATGATATTATCGTAATCCCGATAACATTAGCAATTATAGGGATAGTCATTGCCTATTTAGCAATCCGCAACATCGAAAAGGTAGATGTTTAATAACATAAGTAAAGCCCCTGTATGAAAATCCTATACAGGGGCTTTAAAAAGGCCTGGGGAAGCCTGACGAACCATATTTATTAATTATTCTCAGGCACACTAGCCGTTGGATAAACATCAACAGAAAGCTTGGCAGGTGCCGTTAATTTAGAAAAGCTAATATATAATAGGAAAGAAACCGCACCACCGACAAGCCATGCAATATCCAATCCATTTAGCATTTTTGCAATAGGGCCTACATATAACTCCGTATTAATAAACGGAATTTGAATAAAGATAGTTAACAAGTAAATAATCATTGTAGGTATATTAATTTTTCCGAAAATGCCATCCTTCTTGTTGAACTCATCTGGAGGGTAATGTACTCTCTTTAAAATATAAAAATCAGTTAATGTAATCATACTCCAAGGGATAATAAAGAATAAAATAAACCCTAAGTATAATTGGAAATTAGCCATAAAATTGCTTGAGCTCCAAGTTGCAATAATGGCAATAATGATACCAATGGCGATGGAAGTAATTGTCCGTAGTCTCGCAGATGTTTTAAACGTTAAAAAGTTACTTGCAATCGATAATATAATAATGCCTGCTCCATAAATATTTAAGGAGTTAATAACGAGGACACCAAGAGATAATAATAGTGCAATAATGAAACCTAATGAGCCCATATCTTTAATTTGCGCCATAACATTACCATTCACAACCATAGTGGCAATGGCTGCACCTAAAACCATCAACCAAACTGAACTAGCAAAGCTTCCAAGGTAACTATAAGTAAATACCTTTTTAGATTGTGAAGGATGGATAAATCTTGAATGGTCAGATACATATGGACCATATGTAATCTGCCATGTTACACAAATGGAAGTCATTAATAAAAACTGGCTGAAAGAAAAATTACCAGCATTTAAAAGCTCCATTGAAACATTCGTTAAAATCATAATCGACAAAATAATAAATACTACTGTAAAGCCAATTGTATAGATTTTCATCGACTTTTGAAGTAAGCCTTGTCCAAAAATAGCTAGTAATACCATTGGGATTAGACTTACAATAACCGTCACGTTCATATTAAGGCCAAGTGTTTCCTGCATACCTTGTCCAACTAGAACGGTATTAGTAGCGCCGTAGCCTAAATACATGATTAGAATGATTAACATTGGCAATATAGCCCCGAAGTAGCCAAATTGTGCTCTACTTTGTACTACTTGTGGTAAACCTGCTTTAGGACCAGTGGCAGAATGGAGTGCCATAATTGCAGCTCCTATGCCGTGTCCTAATAGGATAGCAACAAGTGACCACCAAAAATTCAACCCTAATACGATAGCTAGAGATCCTGTTACAAGTGTTGTTGAAACGGTACTTGCGGCAAACCATGTAAAAAATAGCTCTTTGGCAGTGCCATTACGCTGTTCTAAAGGAATATGTTCATAACTAATTTCCTCGATAGAATTGCTCATAGATACCCTCCCTCTTAATAATTATTTTTAATATAATAATAGTGTTTACAATTTAAACAGTAACTTTTAATGATGGCCAATAAGCTGATTGGATTGAAATAACCTCATTGATTGCTTTCTTTTCTACTTCGTTTACAAAATCGGGATATCCTTGTGAATCTTGGAATGGATCCTCTACATCACTTTTCACGCCACATAATTCTTCAATAATGCGCAATGTACAAAATGGAACGTAAGCGTTACTGTAACCACCTTCATGACAGAAGACGATTTTTCCATCCGTATGCTTATTAGCTAAGTTCATCATAATTTTTGTTAACTCTGCAAAGCCTTCAGCAGTCATGTTCATGCGTCCAAGTGGATCAAACATGCCTGGATCTTGTCCAGCAGAAATAATAATAAGCTCAGGTTTATAATCGTTGACAATAGGTTCCACAATGGACTTAAATGCTTCAATATAGCCTGCATTTCCTGTGCCTGGAGGAAGTGGAATGTTGACGTTAAATCCTTTTCCGTCAGCTTCACCTACGTTCTCTGCATAACCCGTATTATTCGGGAAACTTAAATGCTGATGAACTGAGAAGAATAAAACACCATCTGTATCATAGAAAGCACTTTCTGTTCCATTACCATGGTGAACATCCCAATCTAACACCATAACTCGTTCTAAATTGTATTTTTGCTTTGCGTATTTGGCAGCAATCGCAACGTTATTGAAAATACAGAAGCCGATGCCTTTTGCAGCCTCTGCATGATGGCCAGGTGGGCGAGTTAATGCATAAACATTATCGACTTCACCGTTCATCACAACATCAACCGCTTTTAAAGCACCACCAGTTGACAGTAAAGCAATTTCATAAGAACCTCTACCAACAATGGCGTGATCTCCTGCGTCTCCGCCAGTTGTATCGCTTAAATGTTTCACTTTATCTACATATTCTTTTGTATGGAACATTTCAATTTCCTCACGTGTAGCAGGACGTGGCTCAATTTGTTCTAATTTTTTCATTAGACCACAACGGTTAAGTAAATTATTAATTCGTCTCTTTGTTGAAGGATGTTCGACAAACACATCTGTTTCTAAGTAACCACCCGAAGGTAAATATAATGTTCCGCTACCGTTGTCGTGCCAGAAATAACTTTCGTCAAAAATATAACCTGTTTTCATCATCAATTCCGCCCCTTTGATTAAAAAATAATACCGATTTGCACCTTGTAACACACCCCTTGTCAAGGTGGAAAATGGTACTTACCGTTATGAAAATACTAGCTGAGGGAGATTTTTTCTTAAAATGAATTTCAGTCATCTTCCTTGGGATAAAATTTAAATGAATCTCGTTCATTTGTCAAACTAATTTTTTAAAATTACCAAAATTAAATAAATTTTTCAGGCCCATTATAGGAAATGATTCCTTTTCGTTAAAAGAAAGAGGTTGAATTCTATTTTTGTTTAGATTACAATTTTTAAAAATTCATGATTTTTTAGGGGGCGCATAATGGATAAGGAAAAACGTATCGTAACCTCTGCTATTCAATTGTTTAAAGAACAAGGTATCGACAAAATAAAAATTGCGGATATTGTAAAAAGGGCTGGTATCGCACAAGGAACTTTTTATTTGTATTTCCCTTCAAAAATGTCCTTAATGCCCGCCATTGCTAAAGTAATGGTCGACAATATATTTGAGGCAATACAAAAAAACGTGGATGAGCAAGCACCACTAATTGAAAAATTTAATCAATTAATAGATACAATATTTATGATGACGAGAGAGCATAAGGAACTTGTAGCCATTATTTATGCTGGATTGTCAGCTTCTGATTATTTAAAGGACTGGGTAAATGCGTATACACCTTACTATAATTGGTTAAGAAATGAGTTGGACAAAGCAAAGGCGAAAGGTGAAATTTTAATAGCCATTGATTCTTATGCTACGTCAAAGATGGTATTTGGATTAATAGAGGCTGCTGCAGAGCGAGCTTATTTATTTGATTCAAAAGAAGAAGTGCTTATAGATGAGGATAAAAAAGATTTATTAGAATTTATTTGTAATGCGTTAGTCGTAAACAAAGCTGTTGTAAAATAAGCAAACAGTGATGAAACATATTACAGTGAATTTTTGATATATAAGTGGCAAACCATATACGCTCTTATTTGTAGTATTACGTTGCTATAAAAAGGGAAATACATTTCTTTAGATCCGAATTAAAAAGCGGATTTTTACTAAATTTTCTAGTAGGTTCTTGTTGCAGTAAAAATGAATGAAGTTCAGTCATTATTATTTTGGAGGTTTTTTTATGGGAAAAGCTTGGCTGTATGTAGGGTTAACTAGTTTTTTTGAATTAATTTGGATTTATGGCTTCAATGTGGCTGCTCATTGGTGGGAGTGGCTATTAATCGTTATATTTATTGGGCTTGATTTGCACTTTTTATCAAAGGCATGCGAGAAATTACCAACTGGAACAGTGTATGCAATATTTGCAGCAATTGGCACAATGGGAACGACCTTGATGGATGTTTTAATATTCAATCAAGTAGTCAGTATCGGTAAGCTTCTCTTTATTTTTATATTAATTGTAGGTGTTATTGGTTTAAAAGTTGCTGACTCTGTTGAAGAACATAAACGTGCAAAAGAGGTGATATAGTATGGGATGGCTTTTTGTTTTTTTAGCTGCATCGAGTGAGCTTGTATCTGTTATAGGACTGAAAAAATATAGTACAAAAAAGGGATTTATAAGCATGGTGCTCTATGTAGGGGGATTTGCTGCGTCACTTACCTTTTTATATAAATCATTTGAATTTTTACAAACGAGTACGGCTTATGCGGTATGGATAGGCATTGGTACGGCAGGGGCGGTCTTAATCAATATGATGTTTTTTGGTGAGTCAAAAAGTAAAGGCCGCTTAGCAAGTGTATGCTGTATCATCATTGGTGTCGTAGGGTTAAAGGCACTTTCTTAAAAGCGAGAGTCTAAGACAAAGAGAAAAAGTGATAGATTGACTGCCGTCAATCTATCACTTTTTGCTATGCCGTGGATGTTCGCTACGGAGAGTGTAATTGTTTTAGTGCCTGGCACTCAGCATAAATACGCAGCATACTATCGGCCCCTCAATCGTAAAAATCCAATTCGCTTACCACGGGCACGACGTAAGGCGCTACTCCCGCTAACGCGCGGTTTGTTGCGGCTTACGCTACGTGCTGTTCCCGCAGGAGTCTAAATTATAAAATACAGGGCTAGCAAGGAAATTGTATGAGTGCCAGTCACCCACCCTAACCTCTGCTCCGCTAGCTTAATGTCCCAGCAACCTAAGCAAATAGCGTTTCCCATAATAAGTAGATATTTAACGTAACTACTATTACAACGACAAACCACCCAAGTATAGTTGTGATACGGTGATTGACTAGGCTACCCATAATGTCCTTTTTACTTGTAAACATCACAAGCGGGATAAGCGCAAAAGCAATACCGAATGACAGGATTACTTGACTTAAAACAAGCGCATAAGTTGCATTGACCCCCGCTGCAATAATAGCCAAAGGTGGAATCATTGTAATTGCTCTACGTAAATATAGAGGAATTTTTCGTTGAATGAAGCCTTGCATAACAACGTCGCCTGCTAATGTACCAACAGAAGAGCTTGCAAGCCCTGCAATGAGTAATCCAAGTCCGAAAGATACTGCCGCCATCGGTCCAAGAGCCTCTCGTAATCCGTTATAGGCGATATCTAAATCTTCAACTACTAGGCCTTGCGTATGGAACACTGCTGCTGCAATGATTAGCATACTCATGTTAATCGCACCAGCAATAATCATTGCAATCACAATATCGATAAACTCAAAGCGGAAAATACGTCGTTTTTCATTATCGTTGCGACCAACGACACGACTTTGTGTTAAAGAAGAGTGCAAATAGATTGCGTGGGGCATAACAGTTGCCCCTAAAATACCTGTTGCAAGTAACAGTGAATCGACACCGTCAAATTGTGGTGTCAGCATGCCTATTGTCACATCACCCCAATTTGGTTGAGCTAAAAATGTCTGGAACGCAAATGCTAACACAACAATTAGTACCATTCCTGAAATACCTGCTTCAAATGCTCTAAAGCCTCTGCGCTGTAGCTCTAAAATTGCAAATGAACCAATTGCTGTAATAAGTGCGGCAGGTAGCATCGGAATATCAAATAATAAGTATAGACCGAGGGCCGCACCGATAAATTCAGCTAGGTCGGTAGCAATAATTACAAGTTCAGCCTGTATCCATAAAAATATAGAAGTTTTTTTAGAAAAATTCTCCCTTGCTACTTCTGGTAAGTTTTTTCCGGTAGCTATACCGAGTTTTGCTGATAAAGACTGAATTAGCACAGCCATTAAATTTGAAAAGGCAATAACCCAAAGTAGTAAATAACCATACTGCGAGCCAGCCGTAATATTTGTGGCAAAGTTGCCGGGATCTATATAGGCAACCGCTGCAATAAATGCTGGACCGAGAAAGGGTAAAATACGCCGCCAGCCTTTTATGTCTCCATCTAAAACAGCTTCTGCTGCTGGTTTTGTCATCTGTTTATAGGCCATCTTGTTCCCTCGTTTCAAAAAGTATCGTAAATGAAATAAAGTTTCCTATAGGAAAATAATAATACTACTATTCTATAGCTAGAACTTAAAAATGTGAAGAAGTTTGCTCATTATTTTTTTTGTAAATTTTGAAAATCGCCGATAAGGCCAGCGAAATCGCCCGTAAAACAGTGAAAATCGCCGATAAACCACGCCGAAACGCCGATAAACCACGCCGAAACGCCGATAAACCACTGATATAAGCTTGTCCATGTGGATATAAAAAAATTTACGAAAAGCGGGCAATATCTTCTTTACTTTTTTTATTTACAGGCGTAATATGACATCATTATAAAAGTTTCAAATTTCTAAATCGCTGAAGCAATTAAACGCGGGGGACCCAATTTTGATGGATTGTGCAAACAATTCTTGGGGTGAATCTCTTTTTGAAGAGTAGGGCTACTCAGGCCCGAATCCGACAGCTAACCTCGTAAGCGTTAAGAGCAGAAAAGTTGGAGCTTGTCAGACGTTAGAGCGTCTACAAGTCGTATTTAGTGATGACTTGTAGACGTTTTTTTTGATGGCATTCTATACAAAAAAGCCCCAGTAGATAGAAAGAGACCGATTATGCGAAGGTGTAATCGATTTAGAAATGCGAAACACATTCTATGAATCTAGAAGGTGTAAAGGATGAAAAATTCATTCAAACGTTATGTTATCGGTAAACCATTGAAATCCGATGCATTGGGGGAACAAAAGCTAAGTAAAACAAAGGCTTTGGCCATATTATCATCTGATGCTTTATCATCAGTGGCATACGGTCCAGAGCAAATTTTAATTGTCCTGATGACTGTCAGTACGGTTGCCTTTTGGTATTCGTTACCGATAGCAGCAGGGGTAGTGGTGCTGCTTGTGGCACTCACTTTATCGTATCGACAAGTTATTTTCGCTTATCCACACGGTGGTGGGGCATATGTCGTGTCCCGCGAAAATTTAGGTGTGAATGCAGGACTTGTAGCGGGTGGTTCATTACTCGTTGATTATATTTTAACTGTGGCAGTTAGTGTTTCAGCAGGGACAGATGCTATTACTTCAGCATTCCCAAGTTTGCATGCCTATAACGTTCCAATTGCTGTGTTTTTTGTTATTTGTTTAACGATATTAAATTTACGAGGGGTTACTGAATCAGCTTCTATTTTAGCGTATCCAGTTTATTTATTTGTCGTTGTCATGTTATTGCTTATCGGCATGGGGATCTATAATGTAGCAACGGGGCAAGTGCCAGCAGATTTACATCCTAAAATTGGGACGCCTGTTGCGGGCATTAGTTTGTTTTTATTACTAAAGGCATTCGCCTCAGGAAGCTCAGCATTAACAGGTGTAGAGGCAATATCGAATGCCATTCCAAATTTCAAAAGTCCTGCCCCCGTTAATGCAGCAAAAACGCTATTAGCGATGGGGAGTATTTTAGCAGTACTGTTTATTGGCATTGTCAGTCTAGCTTATTTCTACGGAGTCGCTCCGAATGCCCAAGCAACAGTCGTCTCTCAAATTGCTGAAGCGAGTGTTGGACGTAATGGATTTTATTATATTGTGCAAGGAACAACAGCGATGATTTTAGTGCTCGCTGCGAATACAGGCTATTCTGCCTTTCCGTTACTGGCAGTCAATTTATCGAAAGACGGCTTTATTCCAAGAATATTTCAAATTCGTGGAGATCGACTTGGCTATTCCAATGGGATTATGATGCTCGGGCTAGCTGCTATTGTGCTCATTATTTTGTTTGATGGTACAACAGAGCAGTTAATTCCACTCTATGCTGTAGGTGTATTTATACCATTTACATTAGCGCAATCTGGCATGATGCGAAAATGGTGGCGTGAAAAACCTAATGGCTGGGGAATGAAATTTGTTATCAATACAATAGGGGCAGTTATTTCCTTTGTAGTAGCAATGATGTTTTTTGTCACAAAGCTACCCCAAGTATGGCCGGTATTTATCTTTTTACCGCTTATTATTTGGATGTTTCATCGCATTAAGCATCATTACAACGCAGTGGGGGAACAACTACGACTTAATGGTGAAGCATTACCGAAAGTAGAGGGAAATGTCTTTGTCGTACCTGTTGCGGGAATTACAAAAGTGGTGGAAAATTCACTGCATTATGCACAATCTTTAAATGTTGATAAAATAATTGCCTTTTATGTAGCATTCGATCAAGCAGATGCAAAAGCCTTTGAGGACAAATGGAAGGCGTGGCAGCCAGATGTGCGACTTGTCACTTACTATTCGCCATATCGTAGCATCACGCAGCCTTTGAAAAAATTTATCGATAAGGTGGAACACCAATATGCGAAAACTGACTACCAAGTAACAGTGGTTATTCCACAGTTTTTACCGAAGAAAGGTTGGCAGCATATGCTACACAATCAATCGAGTCTATTAATTCGAACATCGCTGTTATTTCACAAAAATGTCGTCATTATGACTGTACCTTTCCATTTATCGAAATAATGACTAGCAAGGTCTAAAATAGTCTGATATAATCAGAGCATTGATTGAAAACACGAACGTTTACGCAAAAAAAATGCGTAAATACCATTAAATTCCGAAAATTCAAACTTTTTTCAGTAGCAGATATTAGCATCTGCCGAATGAAGTGCTGCACCAGCTTATTATGCATATTCATATTGAAATTATAAAAATGGATATTTATAATAAGGAAGTTCATACAGCTTAATACTATCCACTCATATAATAGCGAGAATATGGCTCGTAAGTTTCTACCGATTTACCGTAAATGAATCGACTATGGGTAGCATTGTTTTAGAAAAATCATACTTGAGATGATGTTTTCTATTTATTTCGACGTTTATGCGCTGAATGCCTTGCTCCACTCGTAGATGAATGGAATCAAAGTATTTAGCGCTCTTTTTATTACTTTAAGAAAGAAGGAAAAATAGCAATGAAGTTATTACACGACAAAATTAAGCAGGAAGGTAAAGTATTATCTTCTTCTGTATTAAAAGTTGACACTTTTTTAAACCACCAAATCGATCCACTACTTATGAAAGAGATTGGACATGAATTTGCAAATCGCTTCTCTGATGACATTATTACGAAAGTATTAACAATTGAGTCTTCAGGTATTGCGCCATCTGTATTTCTAGGGCTTGAAATCGGGGCACCAGTTGTATTTGCACGTAAACGTAAATCTTTAACATTATCAGACAATCTGTATTCTTCAAAAGTACATTCTTTCACAAAAAACGAAACAAATGAAATTTCAGTATCTTGTAATTTCTTAAATAAAGATGACAATATTTTAATCGTTGACGATTTCTTAGCAAATGGTGAAGCGGTAAAAGGCTTACTTGATATTGCAGCACAAGCAGGCGCAAATGTCATTGGTGTCGGCATTGTTATTGAGAAAGGCTTCCAAGATGGCGGTAAATTATTACGTGAGCAAGGTATTCGTGTAGAATCATTAGCAATTGTGGATTCTTTAGAAGACGGTAAAGTAACGTTTGCCACGGAGGATCGTGCATAATGAATGCCTTTAAGTCAACTACGCTAGCTATTCAACATTTACTTGCCATGTATGCAGGCGCTATTTTAGTACCGCTTATTATCGGTGGGGCTTTAGGTTTTGATTCAAAGCAAATGACTTATTTAGTAGCAATTGACATAATGATGTGTGGTATCGCAACATTACTTCAAGTGTATTCAGGCAAATTTATCGGTATCGGTTTACCAGTAGTTCTAGGCTGTACTTTTACAGCGGTTAGTCCAATTATTGCAATTGGGACAAACCCTGAACAAGGCATTACAGATATTTATGGTTCTATCATTGCATCAGGTTTAATTGTAATGGTTATCGCAGGCTTCTTCGGTAAGCTTGTGAAATTTTTCCCGCCAGTTGTAACAGGTTCTGTCGTATCAATTATTGGTATTTCTTTATTACCAGTTGCATTAAATAATATGGCAGGTGGTCAAGGTGCAGCAGATTTCGCATCTGGTTCCAATGTTGCTTTAGCTTTTATTACACTAGTCATTATTTTAGTCGTTTATCGCTTTACAACAGGCTTTGCTCGTGCAATTTCAATTTTAATTGGATTAGTTGTAGGGACGGTGTTAGGTGGATTTATGGGTAAAGTGGATTTCACGCCCGTTTCAGATGCTGGTGTATTCCACATGGTGCAACCATTCTATTTTGGAATGCCAACATTTGATGCAACAGCGATTCTAACAATGACGCTTGTAGCAATGGTTTCTTTAGTAGAATCTTCAGGTGTTTATTTTGCACTTAGCGATATTTGCAATAAAAAACTAGATTCAAAAGATTTAGCACGTGGTTATCGTTCAGAAGGACTTGCTTCTGTTATCGGCGGTATTTTCAATGCCTTCCCGTACACAACATTCTCGCAAAACGTGGGACTTACGCGTATGTCAGGTGTAAAAGATCGCAAAGTCATTTACCTAACAGGTGCCTTCCTTGTAGCACTTGGCTTCTTACCAAAAATCGCAGCACTCACAACAATTATTCCAACACCAGTACTTGGTGCGGCCATGTTGGCGATGTTCGGTATGGTTATTACACAAGGTATGGGCATGCTAGTACCTGTGATGAATGAATCTGCGGAAAACGCGATGATTGCAGCGATTGCTGTCGGTCTTGGTGTCGGTGTATCAGTAGTACCTGATATTTTCGCATCACTTCCAGCAGGCGTAGCCATTTTAACGTCTAACGGTATCGTATGTGGTTCTGTAACAGCGATTATCTTAAACATCTTATTCAACATGATTGGGCCAAAGCATAAAAATGACCCGATGCATGGGTAATAGTTAAATAAACGTCCATGGAAAATGGACAACACAATGCCACCTTCTTTATCTAGTAACTTAGATTGAGAAGGTGGCATTTTTTATGTTAAATGAGTATAGGCTGTTCAATAATTCAACTTTTAGGGTAAGGGAAATTCAGTAAAAACTATGTACATTAAAGGCACAAAGCAACCAAATTCTTTTAGACATTAATCTGAATTTGAAGGTTAAAACTAAAAATGCTCAGTGTTACAATCTGAGCGTTTTTGCTTGCTGTTTACATAATTTATTTGTTGTATTTAATGCACTTTAGTAAGTTATCATCGTTTACTCTTCAAAAATGGAGCCCATTAAACTCGTATACTCGAAGTTATTTGTAGTGTTCCAGGTATTTCCCTTTTTCAAATATTTCTTGGGCACTTAATGCTGTCCAATCTTCTGGGGTTTTATCAGGATTCAAATCAAGATAGGATTTCACCATCTTGTAGCCTTCACTGTAACCGTAAGCATATGGTAACCCTTTTCCGCCATATAAAATTTCTAATGTGCGATTAACATCATATTTATTTAAATCAGGTTCAACTTTAGACCATAATTTCTTGTCGTAAGTCAAAGTCGCTGATGTATAACCGTAATCTGGGTAAACGGACTTTTTAAACATCTCAGCTTTTCCTTCAAAGACTACATTATCCAAAATAGAAGCCCAGTCATCCTTCCTGAAATATTTTTCTGCCCAAACGCTGTGATGGTATTCATGGGCAACAGTTAATTTTATACTATCATTCATTTCACTTGGATAGGGGAGGATAATTTTCCCTGCACCAACTGTGATCGGCGTCAAATAAGAACTGGAGTAAGGGAATACGCAAACTGCTACATCACTTTGAGAGGGTAGTAGGTCTGCGGATTTTAATAGAGATTCTTGAATGATTTGATTGATTTCGATTTTACGAGTGTCCATCTTATCACTTATCACTTGTAAATCTGTTAATCCAGTAGGAGCCGTATTAAGAATGGTTTCTGCCATATGAAAGTATTCCCCATTTTCAAAGCAATCCTTGTAGATGGGTTGAATGATTTCTTTATTATATAGTTCCAAGGTTTCTGAGGATGAAAGATTCGGATTATCTTTGACCTTTTCAATATACGGAGCAAACAGTTGATTAACATGAATGATTTTGTACTTTTGTTTGGTCTGAGGGTGTTCAAATGCAAAGACAAACTCTTTGTAATCTATTTTTTGCTCTTTCTCGGGAATATTTCCACCTTTTTCAGTTTGTATGCAGGAAGTAAGCATCAATAGTAATATACATAAAATAAATAAGTTCCCTATTTTAAATTTCAACATTTCCCTCCTTGATAAAAGTTAATAATTATTTATAATTCCAATTATAAACTATAATACCATGTTTAATTAGGGTTTAAGAAAAGCATTTTATGTACTTTTAGCGTGAATTTCCTTTTAAGTCTTTAGAGACAAGACAAGGGAAATTGAACAGGAGTCTTATTCCCGTTCAATTTCCCTTGTCTTGAAGAATTGATGGCGTATACAGCCGCTCAATTCACTGATTGCAATTAGTATAATTGCTGTTCAGTAAGCTTGGCCTTGTTTAAAGAGCTATTTTATCCATTTGGTTGTGGTGTCGTCCAATTGGCACGACTGAAGGCGAATTTGATACAGGATCTTCGATAACCATACAGTCTAGTGCGAATATATCTTTAATTAAGGCATTTGTAATAATGTCAGATGGGGTACCTTCTGCTACTAGCATCCCTTCATGTAGGGCGAAAATATAATCTGCATAACGTGCTGATAAGTTAATATCGTGTAGCACCATGACAATCGTCGTGCCATACTTACGATTTAAATCTGTCAGTAAATCTAAAATTTCTACTTGGTACGTAATGTCTAAATACGTAGTAGGCTCATCTAAAAATAAAATATCCGTTTGCTGCGCTAATGCCATGGCAATCCATACACGCTGTCTTTGACCACCTGATAATTCATCAATATGACGGTCAGCAAATTCCGTAATGTTCATCATTTCCATTGCTTCTGCTACAGCCTCATAATCTTTTTTTGACCACCCTTTTAAAAAACTATGATGAGGAAATCTACCTCTGCCAACTAAATCCGCAACAGTAATTCCCTCTGGAACGATAGGTGATTGTGGTAATAAACCTAGTACTTTAGCAAGCTTCTTCGGAGGCATTTTTTGAATCGGTTGCCCATCTAACGTCACTTGCCCTGAAGTCGGTTTAATTAATCGTGCCATCGTTTTTAATAGCGTAGATTTCCCACAACCGTTTGCACCAATAAAAATACTAATTTTATTGCTAGGAATCGTTACACTCACGTCTTGTAAAATTGTTTTATTTTCGTAACCAGCAGTAATTTGTTCCGCTCGAAATGTATGTGTTGGCTTCATATTATAAATCTCCTTTTCGATTGATACGAATTAATAAATAAATTAAATAAGGTGCACCGATAATCCCTGTAATGACGCCAACAGGATATCTGGTATCAAATGCGAACTGACCTATTAAATCTGCGGCTAATACTAAAATAACCCCAACCAAGCCAGCAGGAACGATACTCGAAAAGCCTACACCAACAATTTTCTTGGCAATTGGACCTGCTAGAAATGCAACAAATGCAATCGGACCAGCAGCTGCTGTAGCCAGCGCAATCATTAAAACCGAGCTAAGTAAAAGCACTAATCTCGTTTTGTTCGTATCAACACCAAGTGATGTTGCAGCTTGTTCACCTAGCTCTAATATTTCTAATCTACTAGCAAAATAAATAACAATCGGTGTACAAATACAAACCGTGATGATTAACGGATAAAGGTTCTCCATTTTTGCACCATTTAAACTGCCGCTTAACCAACGCATAGCTGAAGGGATGTCATGCGTATTACCAATGACCATTAAGTAAGAAATAAAAGCATTTAACATCGCTTGAATACCGATACCAATTAAAATTAAACGACCAATTGAGAACGAGCTACTTTTCGACAATAGAAAAATAATGATAGCTGTTAAAAGTCCGCCAATGACAGATGCAATGGATACGAATGCATTGCTTGCATGCAGGACGATAATGCAAAAGACAGCAGCAGCACTAGATCCAGCTGTAATCCCAATGACGTTAGGATTAGCCAAAGGATTTCGTAACATCGTTTGGAAAACGTATCCGCCAGCACCAAATGCAAAGCCTGCAAATAGTCCGACGATCATTCGTGGTAATCTAATTGTTCCTACAGCAAAGGATGCACCTTTGACATCCTCACCTAATAGAACGGCTACAACATCCTTTAATGGATAAATTGTATTGCCAAGCATAAGCATCAAACCCATAAGTATAAGAGAAATAACTGTTAGCAAACACGTCATCAGTAGGAAACGACGTTTTCGTTTCATTCTAGAGTTATAAATGGAAATTACTGTATCATTCATCATAATGCACGCATTTTCGCTTTCATTGTAATTAAAATTAATAGGGGAGCTCCAATGAAGGCCGTAACAATACCTACTTCAAGCTCACTCGGACTCCCTAATAGTCTTCCGCATACATCAGCAATCGTTAAAATAATTGCCCCAGCTAGTGCAGAAAGCGGAATAACATAACGTACGTCAGGACCGATAATTAATCGAATTAAATGAGTCGCCAACAATCCGATAAACCCGATTGGTCCTGCTAACGCCGTTGCTACACCGCATAATAAAACGCCACCAAATGAAGCGAAAAGGCGGATTGTCCCAGTTTTTACACCTAAGCCAGTCGCCACTTCATCTCCTAGTGCTAGCGCATTTAATGCAGGTGCAGAGAAGATAGCTATACCAAGACCAATTATTAAAAACGGAATAAACAAGGTGATATTATCCCAACTGCCTGAACCTACACTGCCAACTTGCCAAAATCTAAATTGATCCATAACATTTGTACGTGGAATCATAACAGCCACTACGAGCGATGATAATATGGCACTTGTAGCAGCACCTGCTAAGACGAGCTTGATTGGTGTCGCTCCTCCACTACCAAGGGAACCAACCGTAAATACAAAAATAGCGGTAATCATTGCACCCACTATTGCCAGCCAAATATATTGATGTGCAGAACTAATATTGAAAAAGGCAATCCCACATACCACGAATAAAGATGCCCCTGTATTTACGCCTAATATACTTGGATCCGCAATAGGATTACGCGTTACAGACTGCATTAAGGCTCCTGAAACACCTAAAGCAGCACCACACATAAAGCAAAAAATCGTTCGAACAATTCTTTGTCGAACAACATTTGCTTCATGAGAAGCAACTTCTGAATGGAATAAACCATCCAGAAGTTGCGTCCAAGTAATCATCCGAGAACCAAATACAAGCGATGCAATTACACTAAGGCAAAGTAATATTGAAAGCAAAATGATAAGCTTACCAAAGTTACGTGGCATCAATACATGCTTATTTTCTGAAACGGATGTATTCATATTATTTCAGCTTTTTCGCAACATCAGAGATTAATGATAAATACTCGTCAATTGTATATTGAATTGATAGAGGGTTTGGGTTACCTGCTGCTGCTAATGGTGTATTATCAGTGATTACTACTACTGACCCGTTTTGGATTGCTGGCACTTTTCCTAAAATTGGATCAGCTTGTAAAGCAGCTAATGTTTTATCGTCACCATAAGTGATAAAAATTTCAGCATCCTTTAAAGCATCTGCATTTTCAGCACTTAATTCAATATAGAAGCTAGATTTATCGGTAATTTGATCTTGAATACTTTGTGGATATTCCATACCTAATTCCTCTAAAAACTCCCCACGAGGATCTGCTTCTGTATAAATATAAAACTTAGAAAGGTCTGTTGCATTGAACATAGCAAATGCAGCTTTTTTACCTTTTAATTCTGGTTTTTCACTTGCCTTTGTAGCAATTAACTTTTCTGTATCAGCAATTAATTGTTTACCTTCTTTTTCCATACCCATACCTTTTGCATTGTATAGAATTTGGTCACGCCATGAAATTACCCAAGGAATTTCTGGGTATGCCACAACGGGTGCAATTTGACTTAATGTATCGTAGTCTTCTTGTGTAATTCCTGAATAAGCAGCTAAAATTACATCTGGATTTGAGTCAGAAATTGCCTCAAAATCTAAGCCATCAGTATCTTGGTATATATTTGGATTTGTTTCTCCTAATTCTTTTAACTTATCAGCTGTCCATGGTAGCATGCCACTATCATCTTGTACGCCATAGTTTGCAGCCGAAAAGCCCACTGGTACAACATCAAGCGCTAATGCGACATCATGGTTTGCCCATGCAATCGTTGCAACACGCTCAGGTTTTTTTTCAATCACAGTTTCCCCGAATGCATGTTTAATGACGATCGGATACTGTGAATCAGAAGTCTCTGAATCTGATTTTTCTGTAGAATCTTTTGAATCTGTAGACGCAGACTCTTTATCAGCACATCCAGCTAAAGCAAAAGAAAAAACTGCTATTAATAACATTGCAAATAATGAATAAAATCGCTTTGAATTCATGTTAGAATTACACTCCTATTAAGAAAATAATTGATAATGATTATCACTATCGCTTGTAGTATATAACCAATACCTACATATTTCAATAGTTTATTTTTTTTATTCAAAATTTCGAATACTAAGCATTTTTCTTATCCTTGTATTTTAGTAGATTCTTTGTGAGCTGTTGCCTTAAATATTGATTGATAAAATAAGCGATGAGTTGTTTGAAGTGAGCCGATGCAGAAAGAAGATGCAGTTCGAATCTGAAAAATAGAGGCTTTCATGTCAAAAAAATAACGAGAAAATTTAAAAGCAAAAAAACTCATGTATGTGCACCTTGAAACGGCATGGACAAATTAAATCTTGCCCTCCCTGTATATAAAAAACAGGGAGGGTAGTTTGTTATACGTTTTGATGTAACAAGGTTTTTGGTGCTTGGCGATGCTTCCTACTGTTAATTAAATCGATGCAATGAGCCAATCGTTCAATACCGAGTTTTATTTGGCTTTCATGCACTTGAGAAATACATAATCGTAAAATATTGTCCTTTTTAAATTCGGGTAAAAACATTCTAGAGGCATCATCCACATAGATTTGTTGCTCTTGTAACATATGAACGATTTGTTTGGCAGTCACATTTTCCGGTAAAAAGATAGATAAATAAAAACCTGAAGTCGGCTTCGAAAAATAAGTATTAGCAGGAAGTAATAAATCACATGCTTCTTGCAGCATTTGCATTTTATTACGATATAGTTCTTTAATTTTTTTGAGATGACTCTGAAACATCCCATTTTTTAAATAGATTTCTAATGCACCTTGAGATAAGGCAGGGCTATTAAAATCTGAACTAAATTTATAGCGTAAAAAACTGTTAACCATTCGTTCAGGCAGCACGACCGTTGCAATTCTTAAGCCAGGAAGGAATACCTTTGAGAAGCTCTTAATATAAATTACCCTTCCTGACGGAGCAAAAGAAAACATAGGGTCTGCCTTCATGTTTGGATCTAGATCGCCTAAAAAATCATCTTCTACGATATATACATCGTATTTTTCTGCTAATTCCACAATTTTTTTCTTCTCGCTATTTGTATAACAGTGACCAAGTGGATTATGAAATCTTGGTATAACATAAAAGAACTTTATGTCATGATTGCGAAAAATATACTCCAAACGTTCGAGGTCGATGCCTTCCATCGTTAAGTCAATACCGAAAGCAGTAACTTGATGTAAATCAATGGATTCAATTATCCCAAAATAGCTAGGTTGTTCGATTAGAATGTTGCTTCTGCCATTTGGAAAGGGCATCGTAACAAATAAATTTAGCGCTTGCTGTGAGCCTGAAACGACAACTAATCTTTCTGGTTTGGTGAATACCTGTAAACTTTGCAAATAGGTCGCTAGTTGAACGCGTAATGAATACAGACCTTGCTGATCTGAGTATGTAAACAGTTCTTCTTTATAATGTTCGATAGCTTGATTCATGCAATGTTGAAAGTCAACGTAGGGTAGTGCATTAATATCAGGACCAGCAGAATAGAAATCAATAAATTTTTGTGCATGCTCATTGGATTGAAATTCATTGACTACATAGTAACCACTTTTAGGAATTGCATAAATCACATGCTGTTGTTCTAATTCTGCATAAGCCCTAATAACCGTATTTTTACTACAAGAAAATTGCTCAGATAAATGTCTAACCGAAGGAAGCTTACAGCCTGCGTAGAGTTTTCCTATTGCCAATTGCCCTTTCACTTCCTCAATGATTTGCATATATTTTGAACCCATCGTTCCATCCCCCCCCTTATCTGTACCATGACAGATGGATAAAAAAGCTGTTTATTTCTTATATGTGTACCTATTAATATTTGATTATACCAGAAGCTGGTACAGATGAAGAAAGGGGAGTGGCTGCATGCAAGGAGAGAATAGAGGGAAGCTCGGTTTGCTCTTAGGATTAGTAGGTGTAATTTGCTTTAGCTTAACACTTCCTTTTACAAGTATTGCTGTAGCTTATTTTGGAGCGACTGTCGTAGGGCTAGGAAGGACTGTTGTTGCCGCTATTGTAGTTGCTGTTGTTTTTATTTTAAAAAAGCAACAACTTCCTACTCTTCGCCAATTTAAAAGTCTTCTGATTGTTGCTATAGGCGTCGTTTTTGCTTTTCCACTACTTACATCTTGGGCAATGGGCTCCTTGCCCGTATCCCATGGGGCTGTGGAATTAGCTTTATTACCTTTAGCTACAGCGGGATTTGCTATGTTTAGAGCAGGTGAAAAGCCATCTTTAAAATTTTGGATATCGAGTGTAATTGGCTCATTAGCTGTTATTGGATATGCCATTTATCTCGGACTCGGACAATTACAATTTGCCGACTTTGCTTTACTGGCAGCAGTTATTATACTCGGACTTAGTTACGCAGAAGGAGGCCTATTGGCGAAAGAGTTGGGAAGCTGGCAAGTGATTGCATGGGCAATAATGATGGGTGCTCCATTTTTTATCGTTCCAGTTGTACTTAATTTTTCAGCTGACATGCTTCATGCACCATTACAAGCTTGGTTTAGCTTTATGTATCTCGCAATAGTTAGTCAGTTTCTTGCATATGTCGCTTGGTATAGTGGAATGGCGATAGGCGGGATAGCAAGGGTAAGTCAAATCCAATATTTACAGCCGTTTTTAATGATATTAGTTGCCACTGTATTTCTAGATGAAACCATTACTTGGTTCACTCTTATGATAGCGGTAATTGTTGTTATTACTGTTTTAGTAGGAAAAAACGCCCCAGTATCCAAAAGAGGCGAAAGGTTAGACAATTAAAATAACGATTGTAAGAAATGGAGAGACACAAATGGGTTATAGTTTATGGAACGATCGAATTGTATTAGATAAGGAAGTTATTATTGACCGCGAGGATCGTGGTTACCAATTTGGTGACGGCGTATATGAAGTAATTAAAGTTTATGATGGTATCGTGTTTACATTAAATGAACATCTTGAACGTTTTTACACAAGTGCAGAAAAAATTAAGCTAATGATTCCTTATAAAAAAGATAAATTATTTATGTTATTACGTGAGCTTGTGCAAAAAAATAATATAGGCACAGGTCATATTTATCTTCAAATTACACGAGGGAGTGGTTCACGCCAGCATCATTTTCCTGAAAATATGACGCCTGTATTAGTAGCGAATGTTAAAGAAAATCCTCGTCCGCTAGCAAATTTCGAAAACGGGGTAAAGGCAACGATTTTAGAAGATATTCGTTGGTTACGTTGCGATATTAAAACATTGAACTTACTTGGCCCTGTATTAGCAAAACAAGAGGCATATGAAAAAGGCTGTTATGAGGCTATTTTGCATCGCAATGGAGTGGTGACAGAGGGGGCTTCTTCAAATGTTCATGGTATTTTAGACGGTGTACTATATACACACCAAGTGGATAATATGATTTTAAATGGTATTACTCGCAGTGTCTTACTAGCGTGTGCTAAAGAAATTGGTCTGCCAGTAAAAGAACAAGCGTTTACTTTAGAGCAGTTAACTGCAATGACTGAAGTCATTATTACATCTACAACATCTGAAATTACACCTGTTATTGAGATTGACGATTATGTATTCGGTACAGGAAAGCCAGGGGAATGGACACGAAAACTTCAACAGCAATTTAATGCAAAAATTTCTGAGCTTGTTCGTTCGTAATCAACGGTAATGTTAATAGTCCATGACAAGAAAGAGGCGGTATCCTGCTATTTTGGATAGTGTCTCTTTTTACGTTTAGACAATGTAGCTTTTCCGTATAGCATATGACAAGCCAGTCATCCCGTTGCTGTTTTTAGCGTTCGAAGCGGCAGGCAGCACGCTCTACAACAGTTCTCGCAACTGTCTACATAAGTACATGCTGAATACCCATTGTAGTACAACTACAAGTCATTCGGAACTGCATGTGAAAAAAAAAGTATTTTCACATAGAGTAAAGTCTAAAACATGTTCAATTCAATTTTTTCATACTATAAGACATGCTTTGTTTGTGAGGGGGGTTGTATGTTTTTTCTGAAGAAGGGCTTGGTCATCATAATAGGTAGTATTTGTATTTCTTTAGGCATTAACCTATTTTTAACACCCTATCAAATATTAGATGGGGGCGTAGTAGGGGTAGCGCTCATTTTGTACTATTTATATAAACTAAAAATTGGGCTAATGATTATATTATTAAGCATTCCGATATTTATCATCGCTTGGTTTAAATACAGAGCTTATTTTTACAATAGTGTGCATGGGTTAATTGCCTCGTCTTTTATCATTGACCTTTTGAAGCCTTTAAGAAATTTGATTCAAATCGATGCCATTTATAGTGCGATATTAGGAGGAGTTTTAGTTGGTTTTGGTATCGGTTTAATGCTTCGATTCCAGACAAGCACTGGTGGGACAGATCTTGTAGCGCAATTTTTATGTGATAAAACAGGTATAAATGTAGGGGTACTTATTTTTTTTATTGATTCAATCGTTATTGTATTAGGAGGGCTTCTTTTGTCTTCAAATACATTAATCCTTTCGATTATTACAGTATTAGTAGTCGGTATTACTACAAGTATGATAACCAGCTATTCAAAATAAAAAAATAGCTTCAGTATCAACTGAAACTATTTATGGGGGAGCTTTATGGTCAGCTATTCATTATTCGTTTTTTTGGATAGGCGGGCTTCACTTCAGCAATTAAAATAGCTAGTAAAATTAATACTGCCCCTATTACCATTCGGCTTGTTAGTACTTCATGTAAAAATATTACCGATAACACCATACCGAAAAAGGACTCTGTAGACAGGATAATGGCTGCTTTTGTTGCAGAGGTATATTGATTGGCCACGTTTTGAAAAAGATAAGCAATAGTAGTTGAAAAAATACCTAAATAAATGAGTGAATAGATAGCTTCTTTTTCAAGGGAAGCGGGAATATCACCTCGACTTACGACGACCAAAATACCTATAACAGATGCTGTAATAAATTGAATAATTGTTAGAGCGATTGCATCTTCTTTCTGTACAAAAAGGTTTGTACAAAAAATGTCAAAAGCAAAGGCAACGGCACAAGCTAGAGAAAGTGCATCGCCTAAATTCATCGTGAAGGAACCTTGTAATGATAAACAGCCAATTCCGATAAGCGCTACGATAGAGCCGATGATTTCGTAGCCATCGATACGACGTTTATAGACAGCATAGGCAATAAGCGGAACGACAATTACATTGACAGCAGTTAAAAATGCATTTTTAGAGGGAGTCGTATATTGTAAACCAACAGTTTGAAGTGCAAAAGCAATATATAATATCGTTCCTAGTACAACGCCTTTCCAAATAACTGATTTTGTTGCTTTTTTTAATTTGTATCCAAAAATGGCAGTTAGTATAATTGATGCTAATAAAAATCTTCCTGCCATCACTTGATAAGCAGTTAAATATTCTAGTGCAATGGCTGTTATAACAAATCCACTGCCCCAAACGATAGCAGTTGTCAGTAGCATGCCATCAGCTATGTATTGTTTCATCTTTCTTCCTCCTTGCTTCATTAAGAATAGCATGAGAAGAAAGGAAATAATTTGACTTTGATTCTAAAATTTCAGGCGTTTTTTTGTACTTATTCCAAAGCTAATCTTTAATCTGCTATTTTGCTATGTAATAAGTACAATTTAACGGCTGCTGATAAACGTTCATAAAATACATAATCATTATCTAACGGTGCTACTAATTGGCGTATTTTTGTCATGCGATAGCGTATCGTATTTGGATGGCAAAAGTGGGCTACCGCTACTTCTTTAATGTTACCCTTTTTGGAGATATACGTGATGGCCGTGTTGATTAAATCTGCATCTGCTTTTTCATCAAGTAATGGTCCAAGGTAGCCATTTACATAGTTTCTAGCGAACTGTGGATCTTTTCGATGTAATTCTAAAAGTAGAATATCTGATCCAAGATGCTTGTAGTGACAAGTAGGGGTCAGTTCAATTTCAGCCATAATACGAGCGAAGTAAGCTTCACGCACAGCAAGGTGAAATTCAGTTTGTGTGGCATGTACTTGGCTATAACCAACAATCAGCTTGTCTGTTGAAATATCATATAATGTGAGCCATTCATTAAGAAATTTCTCAAATTGAAACTGCTCTGATTGATTTGTCACTAAAATGAAGATGCTATTTTTATATTTACAAATAACTCCTGATTTTAATAGTGGCTCTAATTGTAAAAATGGTTGCATCCACTGGGGATTTGTTAATGACTGCATTTGTAGATTGGCTACGAATAGATATTTTTCAAACGGCTTGTTCAATTGCTGTAAAAAAGATGTAATTTGTTCATCAGAAACTTCTTCATTAATAAGACGTTTCATAATCGTTTCTAAAAAGAATGTATAATCTTGTGTCTTTGCGTATGCCATCGTTTCTAAAATGATTTTTTCGAAAAATTCATCTCCCCCAAAGCGTAATATAGGGAAATGGTGTGCATTTGCTAAAGCGATTACCTCCTCGGGTAAATCATTATAAATAACAGGCTTATAGGCTAAGGCACTAGCTTTTAACTGAATAAGGCTTTTCACAGCATTTAAAAGATACTCGGGTTGTTGTTTTGCAAATAATAAACTGCTGAGAATTACACTATTTGGGGTGAATATCGTTTCGCGAACCGTTTCTATATCAGGCGAAAATTCAAAATCTAGAATTTCAACATTTTGGACAGGTTTATGTAAACCGTTGCTACCTGCAACTACTGTAAAATCCTTTGTAATAGGCAATTGCAAAAAGTTTTTTACGTTCATTAGGGAATCTAGCAACCTTTCCAGTAATTTATTATTAAGTATCGTACCATCATTTTAGGATAAATGAATATAGTTGTTGACTTTTATTTGCAATGAAAAAAATAACCGCCCACGAATGGACGGCTATATATGTTTAAATGTTAGCAAAAAGATTAGGCTTTCTATTTTTTAATGGATTTGTTTGTTCAATCGCATAGCCTACATTTAAAATACGACCTTCTTTAAATGCTGGTCCAATAATTTGTAAGCCAATTGGTAAATTGCCTTTAAATCCACATGGAACAGAAAGGGCAGGTAAACCAGTTAAGTTACTTGGACCTGTGAAACGAATAATGTTGTCGATTAAGTCGACTTTTTCCCCATTCAGGTCTGCAAAGTCATCACCAATCGTATTTGCAACAATCGGTAATGTCGGTGAAATTAAAACATCTACTTGATTAAATATTTGTGTAAACTCTTGTTTAATTTGTCTACGTACTTGTTGAGCTTGTAAATAATCAACTGCCGACGGTAATTCACCTAGTTCAAATAACAGACGAATATCATCACCGAAATCCTGTGGTCTCTTTTGTAAATCGGAGTGATGGATAGCAGACGCCTCCGAAAGAGACGTTACAAGCTCTGCCCACTCTGCATATTGCAAGGATGGGATTTTAACAACTTCGACCTTTGCCCCTTGATCTACTAGATTTTGAATACTCGCACGAACCGCACGTTCAACATCTGAGTCAACGCGGTTAAAGAAATAATCCTCATTCACACCAATGACTAAATCTTTGACATTGCCAGAAAGCTGATTTACATAATTATCTACTTGTACATCTACACATGTAGGGTCTCTATGATCGAAGCCTGAAATAATCTCAAGCATAACTGCTGCGTCTTTTACCGTTTTTGTCATAGGACCAATATGATCTAAACTCCAAGCAAGCGGATAACATCCATATTTACTTACACGCCCATGTGTAGGTTTTAAGCCAACAATACCACAAGCTGAAGAAGGAATGCGGATAGAGCCTGCTGTATCTGTTCCCAATGAGGCTACACTAGCACCGGCTGCTACTGCTGCTCCTGAACCACCACTTGAGCCGCCAGGAATTTTATCAAGATCCCATGGGTTACGTACAGGTCCATAATGAGGATTATTATTTGTAATGCCCCATGCGTATTCATGCATACTTAATTTCCCTGTGAAAATCACACCTGCTTCCCGAAGCTTTTCAACAACAGTCGCATCATAATTTGAGACAAAATCTTTATGAATCTTTGAAGACATCGTCGTTATTTTATCTTTAAAGTATAAATTATCTTTTAGTGCCATTGGAATTCCGTGGTACATTCCTCGGTAATGGCCATTTAAAATTTCTTGCTCTGCCAATTTGGCATTTTCTATAGCCTCTTCTTTATAAAAGGCCATGTAAGAATTAATTTTTGGTTGGCTTTCTTCAGCAAAGGTCAAAATTTCTTTCGTCAATTCGACAGGAGAAAGTGTTTTGTTTTCGATTAATGGCGCCAATTCTTCTACAGATTTCAAATGTAAATCAGTTTTCAATGTGGTCACCTCCAGGTATATTGCGAATAGCAATATCCGCATCATCAATTGCAATGCCTTCTAAATTGCTGCGAAGTGATTGCATACTTTCCCACCGTGTTTTGAGTAGTTCAAGGTGTTCAGATTTTGCTGTAATTCCTTTGTTCTCCAATAATTGTTGAATAGACAAACTCATTAACATGATCCTCCCTTGAAAAGTAATTTATCTCAATAGGTTGTCCTATAAAGACCAAAGAAAAAATAAATCATCTACTAGTAAACTAAATTTTCAGAAAAGAAAGAAAAATACCACTATTATAATCATAAATTATCAAAAATATTTGTCAATTAAAACGAGAGTGCCAGTCACCCAAACAATTCTGAATTTTGACAGTTTGAAAGTGCCAGTCACTCAAACAATTTGGATAACCAAGTAAAAATCTACGAAGACTCCTGCGTGCCCGCGGAAAGCGCATTAGATTTTTACGAATTAGGAGGTACGCAGTAGTTTTAAATGTGGCTGACAAAATTACTTTGTTCTTTTTACACTGACTTCACAGCACATTTACAAAGAAAGCTTACAATAGTACTAATAACCAATTTAAGAGGTGCGAAATGGAGTCTGCTGTGAGACAAAACGTAAAAACAAACAGTTTCTTTTTATATTTAAATCATTTATATGAACAGCATCAAAACAATACTTTATATATAAAACGGTTAAAGACATTGAAAAAAATTATCGAAACTAAAGATTTACATACCTTTTTTCAACCAATAATGAACTTACAAACAAAAGAAACAATGGGTTTTGAGGCTTTGAATCGACCGACACCTTCCGATTTGTTTAGTAGTGTCGATCAATTTTATGAATTTGTAGGGCAAACAGACTGCGTGTTTTTATTTGAATGCTTTTGTCGTAACCTTTCATTGCAACGTTTCAAAGAGCGTCTCCATGGAGAATTATTGAATAAAGATTATATGCTCTTTCTTAATATCCATCCGAACGTATTACTAGATAAAAAATATAATAGTGGTGAGACATTACAACTGTTAAAAGAGCTAGGCATTAAGCCGCAGCAAGTAGTATTTGAGTTAACTGAGCGTAGTGCAGTGTTAGATTTTGTGGAGTTTGAAAGAGTATTATCACATTATCGATCACAGGGCTATCGTATTGCGGTGGATGATATGGGATCTGGCTACAATAGCTTGAAAACACTTATCTATTTAAAGCCCGAATTTATTAAATTGGATCGCTCATTAATTCAATTTATCGATAAAAACAGTGAACAGCAGCAGCTTGTTACTTTACTTATGACATACGCTGAGCAAGCAGAAACGAAAATTATTGCAGAAGGCATTGAACGGCAAGAGGAGCTCAATTATTTACAAGAAATTGGCATCCATTATGCACAAGGATATGCGATAGGGAAGCCATCAAAAGACATACATTTTGGGGAAATAAGGGTGGATGACTATGCAGATAGGGGAAGTCATAGAAAACGTTCTTAGTATTGATGAATTTGTAAAAAATAAAGAAGTAGATTTACTTTTTACGAGCAACCCATCATTGCGCAGTGTTGTTGTTGTAAGAGATGGAAAACCAATTGGACATATTACACGCACACATTTCTATCAAAAAATTGGTACACGTTACGGTTATAATTTATTTATGGGTCGGCAAAATCAACTCATCATGAAAGACAATCCTCTAATTGTAGAGAGTAATACACCTATTATTGAGGTCAGTACGGAGGCAATGGACCGACGAGCAGAGGACCTATATGATGATGTCATTGTCATTAAAAAAGGTCTATATTTGGGTGTGGTTAGTATTAGAGAACTGCTGTTAAAGCTCGTAGAGACACAAGTAGCGATTGCAAGCTTTTTAAATCCTCTGACAAGCTTACCTGGCAATAAATTAATAGAAGAAAAACTTGAAAAGGCATTACAACTTGAAAAATATAGCCTTATTTATTTTGATTTAGATCATTTCAAAACATATAACGACACCTATGGTTTTAATAGAGGAGATAAGATTTTGCTCTATTTAACAGATATCCTCAATAGAAACATTACTGGCATAGAAGATTTTTTAGGACATATAGGTGGCGATGATTTTGTGGCAATTCTCCCACATTATGAAGTAGCAAGCATTTGCCAAACGATTATTGAAGAGTTTGATGCCCAAATAATTGATTTTTATGAGCTAGAAGATTTGGTGCAATTACAAGTTTTGAATAGAGTGGGGAAATTAGAGCGTTTTACATGTACATCATTATCTATAGCTGTTATTACAAATGAATATCAACAATTTACTTCTGTCGATCATTTGTCAGATGCAGTAACACGTTTAAAAAAAGAATGTAAAAAAATTTATGGAAGCTGTTTTTTAATTAATGATAAAAAAACTTACCTCGTGCACTAATTTTATTATCTATAATTATTTTAACAATAACACAATATAATGTTACACATTATGATTGTTCAAGACGGAACCCAAAAAGGTTTCGTCTTTTTATTTTATTAGCACTTATTAAATGGTAACTTTAATGAGATTTTTAAGATTGTTCATTTTTAAACTTTGATTATCAAGGATTTCTTCTTATTCCACAATCGGGCCATATTATTGAATAACGTTTTTTTAAGATATGTAACCAAACGGCGCTTGGTAAACTTTATTTATATACTAAATTTGTTTAACATAAGTCGTAAACAAACTATTACATAAAGACTAATTCAATAGGGAGGGAATTATTATTGAAAAAATTACTAGCTTTATTTATAGCATTGAGTTTCCTAGTAGTTGGTTGTGGACAAGAAGAAACAAATTTGGAACAACAAGACGGAATTATTGTAGATATAAAGGAGCATCCAGATGGGAGAAATCAAATATTGGTTGTACCAAATACTCTTGATGAAGAAATTTCTAATAAGAAGCTGGATGAATTAATAAAGCTTGCACAGGAAAAGGGAGGAGCATATTATAGTTTTGAAATTGGTAAGTATGAAGAATTAGAAGTAGGAGCCCACGTAATTGTATTTTGGAGTGGACTCCAATTAGATTCTAATCCCCCTCAACGCGGATTAGAAAAGGTAGAGATAATATCAAAATAACTAACAAATTAAATATATCTTAGTTCATTATATGGTTTTAAAATAAAGCTGTTTTCTCAAAGATTGTTGCTTTTGCAATAGAGGACAGTAAAATGAATAAGGATAACACATACATACTTTGGAAGGTGAACGGATTGATAACCAAAGCAGAAATAATAGAACAGCCATATTCAGGACAGTTCAAAGAGAGGATTTATGGTATTTCAAATTCGTGGAACTCTCAAGATTGCACTTGGATCAAATTTGAAGATGAGAATTATAATGAATGGTGTGGTCAATTTGAAGGGGCACATCAAGCGGTTGCATTATCTAGTAAGCATAATAAGATTCTAGTTGCTACTTTTGATTATCTATTTCAAATTGATTGTGTAAGTGGTGAAATGACTGATTATGAACCAACAAACACATATAAAGATTTAACAGTAACACCCTTTGGAGATTTTATCATTGCTGATTATTACCATATCGAGATAATAAGGGAGTCTATTAACGATAGAAAACTCTTAGATATTCCGATACAAATGGATATGATTAAATTTAATGGTTGGTCAGAAAATAAGCTATCTATTAGTTGCGAGGAACTGGGAGTCGTGGACAGTAAAGTAGAGCTAGAACTTGATGCAACGACATTCGAAATAAATATTCTTTCTAGGATTTACAAATAATAAAAGCCAGAGTTTACTTTACAAGTACCTATTTTGTAGATTAACTCTGGTTTTCTGTTGTGTTGTATCCTATTCTTTATAGGAGCAACAATCTTTGAGAAAACAGCCTAAAATAAAGTCGTACCGCTTGTAAAAAAGATGTACCGTTTTGAATAAAGTTATACTGTTCGCAAAAAGGTTGCACCGTTTAAACCCTTTGGATTACTATGTGTCCAAAGTATTAATTAAATGGAAAACAGTATTCAATAAACGGGCGCTTTCCTTGAATAAGGAAAGTGCTTTTTTCATTAAAGGGCCAGATTGTTGAGTAACAATCTATTAAGAAATGTTACTTAACGACGATTTCGGTGTATTTTAAATAGTGGTAAAATTTTCTTGTTAGAGTTAATTAATGTTTTAATGAAAAAGAAATAAAATCATTATTACTTCAATTCTTTTTGCGTATGCAAACTATCGAGGAAAGGTTGCTGAAAGAAAATGAAATCAATACTCAAAATACTTATGAATCCAATAGCTAATCTGAACGAAGAGTTGAAACAAATGATGCCTCTTTCGATTGCACTTGGACATGAAAACGATGTATTTGTCCTACTGAAGGAAGAGCAAATTCCACTAATCGATGGTTGTTTCCCTGAAACCGTTACGGAACAAAGCTATAGATATCAAGTCATTCATCTAAAAGATGGACAAAAGAAAGTACTAGATTTGCCGAACGAGACATGGAATTATCATTACATACAGCCGATTGATGACGGACAATTTCTGCTTGTATGCGCACGGTCGTATTACCATGATGCGCAAAACATTGAAGAAAACGCACGTGTCTATGATGAAAATGGGCGTTTCATCCGATCATTTTGTTTAGGGGATGGTATTGGGCATGTGTACGTAACAAAGAATCAAGAGATTTGGACAGGGTACTTTGATGAAGGAGTTTTCGGCAATTACGGCTGGAAGGATCCAGTTGGCCGCAGCGGGCTAGTTGGCTGGGACGCCTCGGGTGCTAAATTGGATTCGCTTGAAGAAGATAAGGAATATTTTATTTTTGAGTGTTTGGCGTTGAATGGTGTAGCAGATGGAGGAATTTGGTTTTTCTTTAGCCTAGATTCGAATATTGGCGTACGGAAAGAAGGTCTCACATCGTATTATTCACCCGAAGATATTTATTTTCAGGCGTTTGCGGTGAACGGGGAGACGATCGTTGCATACCGAGGCAGAGGAGAACGTACACTCTTTGAGTTACATCGTGAAGGTAATGAATATAAGACTGTCCGTAAAATCGAGCTGATGAGGACGGATGGTAAGCCTTTCGAACCGCAATTAGTGAATAACCGTGAGAGTAAGTTGCTATTTTTGGAAGGGGATGAGCTGTATATGTATGAAGCGAAATCTGGTGTATGACGATTTGAGTGGTAAGGAATATAGATTTAGTATCGCTCAGTTAAAGAGACGATTTATTGCTTAAAAACAGCAGTGCAACTATCTTGGCTCTTCGCATTTGTGAGCTACTATTGAATAAGCACTTCTGTCTAAGTTCATTAAAACGTTATAAAGTATACAAAATCATTCAAATTAACTTTCCCAAATAAAAGTATTGGACACAGAAGACCAATCTACAACAATCTGGCCCGATTCTGTAATAAGGATCAGCACTCGTGATCTTTAAAGGGCCATTTAATTGAAGAAGGAAATTGTTGTAATTAGAAAATTTAACCATGCTGTATCGTTAATATTAATCATTCAATATCTATTTTACAGAATATTTAGAAGGAGCTTTAACACTTTGGTGGAAAATAAAGGGATATTAAACGAAGTGAGCAAGGCGTAGAAATTACTGTTTTCGTTGATAAAAATAAATTTATAGAGTTTTGGTATTGGAATGATCAAGTGCAAGAAATTCTTTTTGGTTATATTGGAATTAACTAAATTTCATAATTGGCTTATTCAACAATAAGGAATGTGCTTTTCGCCATTAAAGGGCAATAAGCACTTGGTTATTTTTCAAAAGAAAATAATAGATGGAGGTACTCATTTGAAGAGGCTATTATTAGGATTAGTTGTTATAACCATAATGATTTTTTTATACATATACAAGTCACCGATTATGAGTTCAGGAGAAGCGATCATCAAGGCAGAAGAAATTTTACAAAATCCACCCAAGGAGTGGAGAAATACAATTTCTTATTTAGATTTAAAAGAGATTCAAATGGATAATATCAACGTATTTTTATATCCGAAAAATGGATTGTTGAACGAATTAACAAACAGAAAACAATGGGAAGTAAGAATAGAATATAATGGTATTGAACCCACAGTTGTTATAGATGCTCATACAGGTAGTTTAATTAATATATATGGACCGATGAATTGAGAAGTTTCATTTATTTAATCATTGAAGGTATATCTAAACTAAATAAATCTACTTAAGAGGCGTGGCTTTTATAAGCAGGCAGCTTCTGTTTTATTGAACTAACAGAGGCTTAAGTTCAATAACGGTCTTCAACAATCGGGCGAGATTCTGTAATAAGAATTAGCGCTCATTTTCATTAAAGGGCAATATAATTGTTTAACGCTCAATAAGATATATCTGGTTAATTATGTTGAAATCCAGGAGAGGTTGTGAAGAAATCTACTTAAACTAACGGCGCAGGTTAATATAACAAGTTGTCAGGAGTTGATAAATTGACTAATTTATATTTTGTTAGGCACGCACACTCTACATATACACTTGATGAATTAAATAGACCTTTATCAGAAAGAGGTTTTGCAGAAGCAACACTTGCTACAAAGTTATTAAAAACAAAGGAAATCGGTATTGTTGTTTCAAGTCCGTATAAACGAGCTATTCAAACTGTCAAAGGTATAGCAGAATACATACATGCAGAAGTTGAAATTATAGATGGTTTTAAAGAACGTACCTTAACCACAGTCTCGGCCAGCGATTTTACTGTTGCAATAGCAAAAGTATGGGAGGATTTCAATTTTTCATGGGAGGGTGGAGAGTCTAACATTGTCGCCCAAAAAAGGGGTATAGAAACCACTTTTAATTTGTTAGAGAAATACAAGGGTGAAAACGTTGTTATAGGAACACATGGAAATATAATGGTTTTAATCATGAATTTCTTTGATAGACAGTATGATTTCTCCTTTTGGCAAAATCTCGACATGCCAGATATATATAAATTAACTTTTGATGGTAAAGTGCTAAAAAACGTAGAAAGAATATGGGAAAGAATATAATAATATTCTTAAACTATTAGTGACTTATAGATTTTCAACAATCGGGCGCATTTCTTTAATAAGGAATGCGTCTTCCTCTATATAAAGGGCCAAATTACTTGCTGTCTCTAATCCGATACTTACTTTTAACATTTTCGGACAATATTCATACCAATACACTTAATAACTCCTTCCTTCTAATAGAACTTTCATCTGTTTTGGTGTATTTTGTTTTAATTATACATTGATGGGATTTTCAATAATTCTGGATTGAAAATTAACAAAATAAAAATGCACAATACTAAAATTTTATTTAGCAATGTACATTTTTATAATATGTTTAACAAATAAACAAGTTATGATTTGATCAAACGCCATATACAATTACTTGTTTTTAATCTTACAGAGTAATGTAGTAAGTTTTTATTATGCTTTACTATGTTAAAAGAATTTTTAATAAGCGCTCCAACCAGCATCAGCAGCTAAAGCTACACCGTTTATAAGAGCAGATTCCTCAGAAGCTAAAAATAGGGCGATATTTGCAATGTCCGAAACCTGACCTGCTTTAGGCATAAGTTGAACGCCACGCACAGATTGTTGCATACCAAATGGGTCTACATTAGTCATTGTCGCTGCGAATCCTGTTTCTACATGTGCGGGTGCAATTGCGTTACAACGGACGTTTTGAGGTCCATAGTGAGATGCGATATTTTTTGTCATCCCTACAATTGCATGTTTAGCAGTTGTATATGCTAGACCTCCACGACCGCCAGTTAATCCAGCGATAGAAGCCATATTCACAATCGTTCCGCCACCATTTTCAATAAAGATTGGTAACACTTGACGAATTGCACGCATTACACCGTTCACATTAATGTCCATGACACGTTGCCAAATTGCATCTTCGACATTTGCTGCTGCTTGCATATTGTCACCAACTCCGGCGTTATTGACTAAAATATCTATACGACCAAAATGAGCTACGGTATTAGCAATCATTTTTTGGATATCCTCTTCTATAGCGACATTTACTTTGACACCAAATGTCTCATAACCGGCATCATTAAATTCAGTAACGGTTGTATTTAATGCGTCCTCATTGAAGTCTGCAATGACAACCTTTGCCCCTTCTTGTGCATATTTACGTGCTATTTCTTTTCCGATTCCTGCTCCACTACCTGTAATAATCGCCACTTTATCTTGTAATTTTCCCATGAACATTCTCCTTTTCCAAATACAAGTTCACTTTTAAACTAGTTTGATTGTATTCCTTTTTAGCCGTTTAATCAAAAAAAATAAACCGCTTACATTCATGAAAATATTAATCTTAATAAAACATACTTGAATAATAGGGATTATAGGTATATAATTCGGTTTACATTATTATAAATCATCTTAGGAGGCCTTCTATTGTCAACTTTACAGGTTATTCTTAACGTGGCGCTGTTACTTGTGTTCGTTGGGATTTTAGTTATTATGAACAAAAAACACGTGAAATTTTCAAATCGTGTTTTTGCTGGTCTAGGTTTAGGGATTGCACTTGGTCTAGGACTTCAATTATTTTATGGTATTGATTCGGAAGTTTTAGCCGAAACAACGCCATGGTACAACATCATTGGTACTGGTTATGTAAAACTGCTACAAATGGTGGCAATGCCATTAGTGTTTATTTCGATTTTGATTGCCTTTACAAAAATGACAATCGGCAAAAATTTCGGGAAAATGGCTGCATTAATTTTAGCAATTTTAATTGGTACAACAGCTGTATCTGCAGCGGTCGGAATTCTTTCAGCAACAATATTTGATTTAGATGCTACACAAATTATGCAAGGTGATGCGGAAACAGAGCGTGGAGCATACCTAGAAGAAAAAACTACAGGTATGGCTGCACCAGATTTACCAACACAAATTATTGAATTATTCCCTGCGAATCCATTCCTTGATTTAACTGGTGCGCGTTCAACATCTACAATTGCAGTCGTAATATTTGCAGCATTTTTAGGATTTGCCTATTTACGTGTTGCACGTAAAGATGGAGAGATGGCAGCTACGATTAAAAAAGGTATTGATGCTTTACATGCGTTAATAATGGGTGTTGTAACTATTGTTTTACGCTTAACACCATATGGTATTTTAGCAATTATGGCACGTACAGTCGCAACATCTGATTTTGGAGCGATTTATAACTTAGGTAAATTTGTTATTGCTTCTTATGTTGCATTAATTATTATGTTCCTTGTGCATTTACTAATTCTTTCATTAAGTGGTTTAAATCCGTTTACGTATTTAAAAAAATCGCTTGAAACATTATTATTTGCTTTCACTTCACGTTCAAGTGCGGGTACTTTACCGATGAATATTAAAACGCAAACAGGTAGACTTGGTGTACCAGAAGGTATAGCAAACTTCGCAGGTTCATTTGGTTTATCAATTGGTCAAAATGGTTGTGCGGGTGTTTATCCAGCAATGTTAGCTATAATGATTGCACCGACTGTAGGCATTAATCCACTAGATCCTGTTTTCATTATTACGGTTATTGCAGTAGTAGCAATTAGCTCGTTCGGTGTAGCAGGTGTTGGTGGGGGTGCGACATTTGCAGCGATTCTTGTGTTATCAGCGCTTCACTTACCAGTTGCGCTGGCTGGTATTTTAATTTCAGTTGAACCATTAATCGATATGGGTCGTACTGCACTAAATGTAAGTGGTTCAATGACAGCAGGTGTTACTACTGCGCGAGTAACAAAAGAGTTAGATACAGAAGTGTATAATAATAAAGCAGTTAGTGCACAAGTAGCTGATTTATAGGCTTTTTAAAATAGAGGTATGCTAAGTTGATTCTTAGCATACTTTTTTTGCGTAAAATTGGATTTCAGGGGAGGGAGGAAAGGGTTTAAGCGATTTCTAAAGGCCCTTCTTCTAAAAGAGTATGAAGCCTTCAATAGCGTCTTGTGCTTTCTGTAGTCACGATATAAGCGCCTTACGTTACTTGCGTTACGACATACATAAAATTGTGTGAGTGACTGGCACTTGAAACCCGCTAAGGACGAAAAGAGAGTACGGAACGTTTATACGTTCTCGTACTCTCTTTTTTTAAAACTTTAATAAGTATTTTTTATATTTTCAGTGCTTATAGCTGTATCACTAATGTATTTTGCGATGCTATGATTGTCAGCTGTGATGTTTTCAATCGATGCATTCATTTGTTGTAATGTTGCAGTTGCTTCTTCAATAATCGCAGCAAAGTCATTTGTCGACGTGTCGACATTTTGGCTGTTAACTGCTACTTCGTTTGATAAATGCTCAAATTCATTAAATTTAGTTTTTAATGAATGTAAAATTTCGCTTAACTGAATAAAGTTTGTATTTACTAACTTTGTAGACTCTACACTTTGATGTAATGTATCACTACTTTTGTTCATATTTACTTGTGCTAATTTATTCGTTGTATTGACATCAGTTAAATTCTCAGTGATTTTAACAGTAATATTATTCGTTAAATCAGCTAAATTTCTTATTTCTTGAGCTACAACTGAGAAACCTTTTCCAGCATCCCCAGCACGAGCTGCCTCGATAGAAGCGTTTAAGGCTAATAAATTCGTTTGTTCCGTTATTTGTTGAATATCATTGGCAAACTGATTCGTTTCTTCAATTTTCTCAGTTAATGTTTTGAAGTTGTCACTTAAGTTCGAAATAACATTTTGAAGACTATTCATTTCAGATGTAAGATGATGAATTTTATTCTGGCCTTCATCTGCTAGTGAGCTTGATTGAACAGAGTCATCTATTAAAAGGGCAGTGATTTCATTCATAGAATGGATTGCTGTTAAGTTATTTTGTGCACTGTCTGCTATTTTAGAAATTTGTTCACTTTGTATCATGCTACCTGTTGAAACTTCATTCATAGCTATTTGAATTTCTTCTTGTGATCTTAAATTTAATTGTACTTTATCGTTAATTTTGCTAATACTGTCAGCTATCACACCAATTTCACGTTCCAAATGAATTTTATGCTCTTCTTTTGTTTTCGCATCTGCTTCTGCGATTTCACTATACTCTTGTAGTTTTTTAAATTGGTTTTGATTCATACGAATTAATATCGTTAATAAGAACCCAGTAAAGAGATAAATGATAATAAATGAACTTATTTGTCCAGTATAGTACTCAAATTCAGGTGAAGGGAAAAGATAAACTAAAATAAGTGTTATTAAACCTAAAATATATCCAACACCGAAAATTTTATTATTAAATTGAACAGCAGCAAACACTGCAAAGAAAAATATTGATAGTGCTGTGGATAATTGACCGCCATGTATCATTACTAGACATATATTAAATACATTCATAACGATAACTATTAAATATGGGAAGGCGATTTCTTTCTTATAACGATTAGTGATTATGTATATCAATGGATAAAATATAATTTGCGCGCTATAGAAAAAGATGATCCAAAAATCAGGCTTTAAAGATAATGAACCGATTAGACCTAAAATAGTGGAAGCTAAATAAGTGAATAGCATAAGTTTGTTTTTATTTTTCAAGTCTATTAATTTTAATTGCTCAATCATATTACACTGAATACCTCCTAGTTAAATTATTATTTCAAAATAGTTATTAATCACTAATAAAGGAAAAGATTTCCCGTTAAACTAATGATTAAGATTGATTATATTAATTTTAGTAGGAAGTAGTAAAGACTTATTTTCGAATTTTTCTGATGTTAGTTAGAACTACCTAGTTAAAAATAGTAAAAGAAGTGTGGAAAATAAATACGGAAAATTCAAGAAAAGAATTTGTCAAGTGATTTCCAAAGAATAAATAAATATTCTGTGAAATTAATTAATTTAATATTAAACAGTTTAATGTTAAAATAAATTACAGGTCACAAAAGTTTCACATTTATTGGAGGTGTTTGTGTGGGAAGAAAGCAAGACAAAGTCTAATGTAGCGCGGTTTTATAGGTGGAATAATCAACTGCGAAATTGCTTGCAGAAATGTCAAAAGTAAGCTACCGCAGATCTAAATAAAAAGAGTGTAGGAGCATTTTGAGATATTCAGTGCGCAAGGATTCCACTTCATTTGATTAATTTAAAGGAAGCCGTAAATTCTTTTTATAAAGTAGATCTTACTTAAACGTTGTGCATATAGCTTAGTCTAATGGTACAAGTTAAGTAATGTAAATATACAACAAAAAATCTATCGTATCACTACAAAAATGACAAATTACATCCAAAAGGCGAAATTTGTTGTTTTATGTAAAATAAAGTCTTTTAAATAAAAGGAGAAATAGGGAAATGAGTGCTAATAAGAAAAAGTTTCACTTTGCATGGCTAGTTTTAATAGGTCTATGTATTACAGTAGGTTTAGCTAAATCTGGATTAAACAGTTCAGCTGGACTATTCTTACCATCAGTATCGGAAGACATTGGTGTAGGTTTAGGGAATTTAACGTTATATCTAAGTATTTCATCCATTGTGACAATGATATTCCTACCAATCGGCGGGAAGTTAATGGCTAAATATGATACTCGTATTTTACTTGTTGTTGCAATTATTTTACAAGCAGGTTCTTTCGCTCTATTCGGTATGATGAGCTCTGTTTGGGGCTGGTATATCCTTGCGATTCCTCTAGCTGTTGGTGGTGTCTTAATCACAGTTTTAGCAGGTCCAGTATTAATCAATCAATGGTTTAAACAACGCAGTGGATTAGCTTTAGGTATTATTACTGCTTCAGGCGGTTTAATTGGAGCTTTCTCATCTCCTATAATTGGTAACTTAATTGCAAACCAAGGGTGGAGAAGTGCTTATATTATGGTAGGTGTTGCAGCTATCGTAATTATTGTTCCGACAATTATTTTCTTCTTAAGAAAATCACCTCAAGAAAAAGGTTTATTACCTTATGGTGCTGAAGACACTAACAATAATGAGAAAAAAGTAGAAAAAGATACAAGCAATTCTGGTATTTCATTTGCTGATGCGAAAAAATCATTATCATTTTCATTATTACTTTTGTTCTTCTTTATTATTACGTCTGTTGCGAGTTTTTCAATTCACATTCCAACATACCTTGTGAATCAAGGATTTAGTGTGAAATTTGCTGGTAATATTATGTCTGCTTTAATGGTGGGCGTACTTTTAGGTTCTATTCTATTTGGTTATTTAATTGATAAAATTGGTGCTAAAAGTACAACAATTATCGCAATGTTAATCGGATTAGTTTCGATGTTGTTACTGTTATTCTTTGTCCAAAGTACAATTGCAATTGTTGTGGCTGTTGGCCTATTTGGTTTCGTATCAGCTTGTATCGGAACGCTAGCTCCTGCAATTACTGCTGCATTGTTTGGTAATAAAGATTACAGTCAAATCTATTCAACAGTTTCGATCGGCTTGGCAGTAGCGGGTATTATCGCACTACCAGCGTATGGCTATATTTTTGACTTTACAGGAAGCTACACTCCTGTGTTATACATTATTGTTATTATGTTAGTAATTAACATTATTTCTGTATTAGTTGCTTTCCGTAATAAAGAAAAAATGGTGAAAGACGGCTTGTGGAAATAAGTCATATCACCATTAATTGAATTAATGGTTCTAATAACTACACCCCGCTTGTTGGACAAGGGGAGGTGTAGTTTTTTGTTTTTAGAAACATGTTTTGCCGAAAAAAATTCAGAATTGTTTGAGTGACTGGCACTTAAATAATTTTTACGTAAAAATCTTTACCATTTATAATGTCCGTCAACTCAATATCGTACTGCGTTTTATAGTAGTCATAAATATTGCGTGCTAATCCGGAGTGTCCATTTAAATAAGTTCCCTTTTTAATCTCTTTTCGTGGATTATGGAAATCAAAATATAAGCGTGAATCGTGACACATTGCATTTAAAATGGCTTTAAATTCTTGTTCCTCAATATGGATCCCTCTCGTATACTGACATTCACGACGATACGTATCGTGTGAGACATTAATAGGAGTAGGCTCAAGAATCATTTCGATTTTTCTATTCAAATGTTAACAGCTCCTTTCAAGTTACAAGTACTATTCCTTCTATTATAAAATTGTCAGAAAATTATATCAATATTTATCTGTATGAAAGGCTTTACTATACCCAACTATAGGAGGAAATATTCGTTTATCTACCAATCCTGCTGTTGCTGTTGTATTTCCTCTGCGATTACTTGCAGATCGTAGGAGTTGATTGTGAGAATAGTATAGTCGTGATTTTCCATATATTTTTCGGCTAAACGCTTCATATACTTTGGGGAGCCCTCATTTTCTTCATCATAAACTAGTAGCAAGCCGTCTGTGTTTTGAATAATAAATTTATCTTTTTCAGTAAATTGCCAAGGAGCTTCGTACGGTTTTTTTGTCACACTTGTTACGAAGTCTGCTTGTGCAACGAGCGACTGATATTTTTCTTGTTTTAGTTCTTGCCAGTTCTTTTCTTGTTCTAGAAATGGAGTGATTATTGCATATTTTAAGTTAGGAAATTCTTCTTTTAACGCTATTACAACTTCCGCACCCCATGTTTCAACGCCCTGCTGACCACTAATAATGACCCATTCCAGACCTTCATCTATTAAGGCTCTTAAACGGCTTTCTAAAGCTTTTTTAATAATGGGGATACCAGGATGTTTTTCATTAAAAATACCCAGTTCGTGTGGTTTATAGCCTGTGATAATAATTCGCTGTAGCACTCAAATGCCTCCTAAGTAGTTTTTATGTAACATCAGTATACAGCAGGTAAAGATTGAAAACGAATGGAATGGGGTCAATCACAGAATAGGTTTAGCTAATGCGGATGGTATCGGGGGACAAAGCCAACAGATTGCTAAATTGCAAAAAAATTAATGTCTGTTTGAATTATCAATTTGTTTTGGAGTACAAAAAAGGTTGTCGTAGCTCTATAGCAACTCGTTTATTTCGGCTTGTAGAATCAATACGAAAATACTTAATATAAAACCCCGATTAGTCTCATACTAATCGGGGTTCTTATATAGCTATTTATTTTTTACAATGCTCTGATGGCTGACCCATTTTCACATAGCGCCATAGATTATTGGCAATATCGCGCGCTTCAGCGGCATGTTCGGTTCCGACAAAGGCTTTTCTGAAAGGTGTAAGAAGAGATTCAATAATAAAAAGTTTTGGTTTCTCCTTTTGAAATTCTTCGAGAAGGAATGTTGCGAATTCAAAACCTTCCATCGTTTCTTCTTCTGTTAACCCCTTCGTAAAGCCTAGCAATTGCTCAATCACAACATCTTTACTTATTTGTTGATAATTTATTACATTTTGTATAGCGTTAAACATTTCGGCGGTAATAAGGACTTCTTTCGATTCAAGCATGGCAGGTATAATTAGGCTTATATTGCGTAATGCTACCCGTACAATTGCTTCGCGGTTTATATATTTATAGTCAGCTATTAAAACTGCACGTAAGGAAAGGTTAACCATCCCAAGTGTTTGTACAGCACATTCATAGCTCATCGGTCTAATTTCTTCCCCAAAAACCTGTACAAGTCGATTTGCAAGCCATTCCAATTCTTGTAAGTGATAATTCAAAAGGATTTTCTTAAGTTCACTGTCTCGTGAATGGAAAATTGATTCGAAAATTTGTACTAGGTTGTGCTCACGGTTAACATGCATCAATACAGCGACCTGCTGTGTTAATATTTCTAAATCAGTAGGGTCTTTTCCATAAAGAAGCTCATGTCGGCGATTGCTAGCTTCTTCACGCCCCTCATCTAATATGGCAATTAAGCAGTCATTTTTGGAAATGAAATGATTGTAAAATGTCCCTTTTGAAACTTTGGCTGCACTAATAATATCGTTAATGGATGTATCTAAAAATCCTTTTTCTATAAAAAGCTCCCGAGCTGAAGTGATAATTTGTCGTTTTTTTTTGTTCATGACCTCACCTTTTTAAATTATTATACTCGTATTCTACAATGTAAACGCTTATATATCAACGTTTTAAAATTTTTTAATCTTAATTCTTGAAAAAAGTAGACTGCGAGTATAAAATAAGTTTTATCGCAAAACAACAAGAAAGAATAGAGGGATATAAATGAATAATGACTTAACAATGAAAAAGCCCCCTTATGGCATGATTGCTATTTTGTTCGTGGGTGCTTTTGTTGCTTTTCTTAACAACACATTGTTAAATGTTGCGTTGCCAACAATCATGAAAGATTTTGGTATTACGTATGCAAAGGTACAATGGCTTGCAACTGGTTATATGCTTGTAAGTGGTATTTTAGTACCTGCTTCAGCATTCTTTGTGACACGCTTTAAAAATAGACATTTATTTATTACTGCCATGTCTATTTTTACAATAGGTACAATTATGGCTGGCTTTGCTCCAAACTTTGGTATGTTACTTGCAGGACGTATGGTGCAAGCGGCAGGGGCTGCTAGTATGTCACCATTATTAATGAACGTAATGCTGACTAGCTTCCCGAAAGAAAAACGTGGAGCGGCAATGGGGATTTTCGGTTTAGTTATGATTGCTGCCCCAGCGATTGGCCCAACATTATCGGGTTATATCGTAGAACATCATGATTGGCGTATGCTGTTCCAAATGATTATACCATTTGCGATTATTAGTCTGCTATTTGGTATTTGGAAATTAGATAACGTTATGGAAACACGTGAAGTGCACTTAGATATTCCTTCTGTATTATTATCAACAGTAGCATTTGGTGGTATTTTATACGGTTTCAGTACTGCAGGTGACAAAGGATGGTCTAGTCCTTGGGTTTACGGTACAATTTCAATCGGGTTTATTTCCTTAATTATCTTCATCTTTAAACAATTACGTATGGATCAGCCTTTACTAGAGTTACGTATTTACAAATATCCGATGTTTGCATTAGGTTCTGCTATCTCAGTAATTATTTCAATGGCGATGTTCTCTGGGATGATTTTAACACCTGCGTATGTGCAATCAATTCGCGGTATTGAACCATTTGAAGCTGGATTAATGATGCTTCCTGGGGCACTTGTAATGGGGATTATGTCACCTATTACAGGTAAACTTTTCGATAAGTTCGGACCACGTATTTTGGCTATCATTGGTTTAACGATTACAACAATCGCAACATTTGGATTAACAAAATTAGCACTTGATTCTAGCTACACATTCATCGTATCGATGTATACAATTCGTATGTTCGGTATGTCGATGGTTATGATGCCTATTATGACAAATGGTTTAAATCAATTACCACAAATGATGAATCCACATGGTACAGCGATTAATAATACATTACAACAAGTAGCAGGAGCTATTGGTAGTGCTGTATTAGTTACATTTATGAATAACCGTACAAAATCAACAGCTGCAGACTTAATTGCAGATGCGAAGGCACAAGCAGCGCAATCAGGTGCTGCACCTACAGCAGAGCAAATGCAACAAATGCAAGATCAAATTATGCAAACTGCTCTATTAGATGGTATTACACATTCGTTCTTAATCGCGGCATTCGTTACAGTTCTCGCATTAATACTTGCGTTCTTCTTAAAACGTGTAAAAGTTGAAAGTGCAGCTGCAACAATGGACTTAAAAAAACCAGCAAAATAATATAAAAGAGAATCCCACCGATATGTATCGGTGGGATTTTTAGCTGTAGACAACTAAACTTATAAAATCATACGACTGCAGTTGATTTCTGCTAGCGCAGTATAAGCTACAACCCACGCTAACGTGTGGGTTGTTTAGGCTTACGTTTTAGCTTTTTGAACATGGATGTTATGCATACGGATAAAAAAAGACAAAGGGTATTAAGTTAACTTCTTAATACCCTTTGTCGATATTCTGATGCCACCGAAGTATCGGTGGCATTTTTTATTGCTCTTTGCTAGTAACTTACTAAATAATTTAATTACCTTTTTTAAATAATGATCCTGGCCAGAATGCATATTTTCCTAGCACGGTTGTAATGGCTGGTACAAGCAACGGTCGAACGATAAACGTATCAAGTAATATACCAATTGCCGTCACTACACCAAACTGTACAAGTACTTGGATAGGCAGTGTAGCAAGCACTGCGAACGTACCAGCTAAAATAAGCCCTGCCGATGTAATAACACTACCTGTATGCACAACGCCTTCTTCTACTGCTGTTAAATGATCTTTCGTTTTTCGTTTCTTCCAAATCTCTGAAATCATGAAGATATTATAATCCTCACCAAGTGCAACTAAAAATACAAAGGCATATAGCGGGATAGAGCCTGCAATCGCCTCTGCCCCCATGACATAGTGCAAAATAAGCCAGCCTGCGCCAAGTGCACCAAAATAAGAAATAATAACTGTAGCGAGCAAATAAATAGTTGCTGTTACAGAACGTAAATAAACAAATAATAATAAAGCTATTAAAGCAATCATTGTTGGCATGATGACAGATTCATCGCGCTCAGTTACTTGTTTTGTATCATATTGGCTTGCTGTTTCTCCACCAATCCAAACGTGCGTATCGGCGTCTTTAATACCAGTGTCTTCAAGCAACTGAACAACCTCAGCCTTCAACTCTGGAATATGTTCTAAAGACTCTTTTGCATAAGGATTTGCATTCAATGATAATTCATATAATTGAATAGAATCATTTTTCGAACCAATTTGCACATCAGACACGCTATCAATATATGAAATATTTGCAAGTTGATCTTGTAAATTAACATCGGCGCCTTGCGTATCGATAACTAACTGAACAGGTGCTAGCTCACCAGGTGAAAAATTTTCTTCTATTAAAGTGAAGCCTTCACGTGATGGCATATCTTCTGGGAATGAAGATAATAAATCAAATGTATATTGAATGCGTGGTACAAATGATGCTAAACCACCAAGAAGTAGGAGTGTAATAGCAATAACAATCCATGGCTTATGGGTTACGAAGCGACCAATTTTATGACTAACTTTATGTGAAGATTTATGTTGTTTTTTGCCTTTTTTCTTTGCCATTTCCTCTGTGCGAGGAGTGAATGGGTAAAAGGCTACACGACCAATAACAACGAGAATAGCTGGCAATACTATTAGTGCTGCAATTCCCATGATTAACACGCCAAAGCTAAATGGAACTGCAAAGCGTTGGAATGATCCATAATGGGCAAGACTAAGGGTAGCTAAACCAATAACAACCGTTAGGGCACTCATCATAATAGCGCCACCAGATTCTTTAACAGCAAGCTTCATCGCTGTAGCTTTATCCTCAACTTCAAATAAAATTTCACGGTATTTTGAAATTAAAAATAAGCAGTAATCTGTACCTGCACCAAATAGTAATACTGTCATAATGGAGACAGCTTGTGAATCTTTATCAATCCATCCTTGCTCTGCGAAGAAACCTAGTGTTGGGCTAATTACACCATAAGCGAGCCCTACAACAATTAGTGGGATAATGGCAAGTAATGGAGAGCGATAAATTAAAATTAATAATACTAATACAAGAAGCACTGTCGCTATCATTAATTTCACATCAGCTTGTGAAAATAAGCTAACAGCGTCGGTTGCAATTCCAACTGGACCAGAATAGCGAACATGGAGAGCATCACTTGTTAGGTCTTTATCTAATTGCACATTGTTTGAGTCCATAGTTTTCGTTAAGGAATCGAGACTCTCTTGTAACATGTCTGTTGCAACGCCTTTTTCAAAAAACACAGGTGTGACAATAGTGGAGCCATTGTCAGATGTAGATGCAGCAAAGGCCTGTGGTGGCATTTCATCATAAGGCGGAATTAGTGTTTGATGCCCTAAAGGATTCGCTTTAAGCTCTGCGTAAACCTTTTGGATAGCCGCAAAATCATCATTTGTTAGGCCGCTTTCTCTATGCCAAACGAGTAATAGTGGTGTCCCTGCATCGTTAGGGAATTCTTCAGCAATAATTGCTGCCGCTTGCTCAGACATCTCAGTATCTGGTAAATTTTTACCTGATTCACTTTCAATACTGTTAATTTGTGGCCAAGCAAACGAGAGGACAACAACAAGTAAAACCCAGCACCCGAGAGCTATAAATCTTCCTTTTTTACTTGCTACCATTGAGCCCCATTGCTCAAGAGGGTGTTTTTTCATGAGAAAACCTCCGTTTCGTGTAATTAATATTAATTATATATACTAGAAGGTTAATTAATCAATAAAGAAGTTTCGATATGTTATAATATGTTTAAAAGAACACATTATAAGGAGGCGATCTTGTTGAAACAATCACCGCGTGTTCTAGGAAGACCCCGCCATGATGACAAGGCCAAACCTACAAAAGATATTGTCTTAGAAACAGCAACGATGCTATTTATTAAAGAGGGATACAAAAACGTATCCATGGATGATGTTGCGAAAGCCTGTAATGTTACGAAAGCTACGATTTATTACTATTACCCAACTAAAGGGGATTTATATACATCGGCATTAGTTGAAATGATGCATAGAATTAGGTTCCATATTGAACGAATTTTAGAACAGTCGATTCCATTTAAAGACCGTCTCCAACAACTAATTGAAGTCCATTTATCGGCAACTGTAGATATCGATATGAAGAACTTTATGCGGGAAGCTACAATTAATTTATCCAATACACAACTAAAAGAAGTTCATGCTTCTGAAAATGAAATGTATAAAACGATAGAGCAGTCGATGCAAAAAGAAATGGAAAAAGGAACGATACGTAATGGCAATGCTGAATTTTTTGCCCATAATTTTATGGCACTTATGACAGTTGGTTATTTTAAAGATGGGGAAGGAAAAAGATTATTTCAAACAGTGCCTTTAGCGGCAAAAGAGATAATTGACTTCTTTTGGTTATCTGTCGAAAAGTGAAAATATTTGTAGGTAATAACATATTTTATAGCGAACTGGTTTTTATAGAATTTTATGTTGCAGTATATTTTTTCCAAAACAAACAAATAAAGAGCGCGGATAACTAAAAATGGTTTACAAATAAACTATTTTTTAAAGATTGTGCTGTAGTTGATTGAAATAATGCGTAAACAGTCTTATAATGGATGTTGTAATATCACCAAGATAAGAGATAAGGATGGAATTGTGATGCGCTTTGTGCAAAGTACAGTAAATATTGTAATAACAAATCATGAGACTCGCTTTCCAGCCCTTGTGACTGGTGTGAAGGATATCCGCTGTAAGGACTGTTAAGAAGATCGCTTAATGGTCTTTTTTACATGGAGGCAATATAAAAAATAGTATTAGTGACGGCAAAGGAGAGTTCAAAATGTCAGAAACGAATAACCAAGCACAGTCTGAACAATTAACTGTGAGTCAAGAGCAACTAGATGTACTAGATCAACTATTAAAGCCTGAGGTGCAAGAATCTCTAACAACTTTAGTTGAGCAATTACCAAAGCTAACTGAAATGATGACGTTATTAACTAAATCATATGAGTTTGCTCAAGCTGTTGCAACAGATGATGTATTAAAAAGCGATACTGTTGGTGCTGTAACAGAAATGGCTGCACCAGTAGTAGGATCAGCTAAACAACTTGCTGCTACTGCTATTGAAGCAAAAGATCGCGCTTCTGAAAGCAATGAAGTAATTGGTTTATTTGGTCTTGTAAAAATGATCAAAGACCCACAAGTTCAAAATGTTTTCCGTTTTGTAAATGCATTTTTACAAGTAAACGCTGAACGTAAATCTAAATAAGACCCGAGATATATTCAATTCGTAAGGACGGAGGATTAATTAATCATGTCAAAAGAAATCGTCATCTTAGGTGCTGGTTACGCGGGTGTATTAACTGCATTAACAGCACGTAAGTATTTATCAGCTGATGAAGCTAAAATCACTGTAGTAAACCAATTCCCAACACACCAAATCATCACTGAACTTCACCGTTTAGCTGGTGGTACTATTGCAGAAGGTGCAGTAGCTTTACCGCTTAAAAAAATCTTTAAAGGTTTAGATATTGATTTACAAATCGCTAAAATAACTAAATTCAATGTAGATACTAAAAAGGTTGACCTAGATAATGGTTACACTTTATCTTATGATACTTTAGTTGTTTCTTTAGGAAGCCAAACTGGATTCTTCGGTATCCCAGGATTAGAAGAAAATTCAATGGTTCTTAAATCTGTTAACGATGCAAACAAAATTAACCGACACATTGAAGATCGTATTAAAGCATATGCACAATCTAAAGACGAAGCAGATGCAACAATCGTTATCGGTGGTGGCGGTTTAACAGGTGTTGAGCTCGTTGGTGAAATCGTGGACAACTTCCCGAAAATCGCTGCTAAACACGGTGTAAACTTTGCAGATCTTAAAATTAAACTTGTAGAAGCTGGTCCTAAAATTTTACCAGTACTTCCAGATGTACTTATTGAACGTGCAACTGAAAGTTTAGCAAAACGTGGTGTTGAATTCATCACAGGTACTCCAGTAACAGGTGTTGAAGGTAACGTTATTTCACTGAAAGACCGTGAGCCAATCGTTGCAAATACATTTATCTGGACTGGCGGTGTCGCTGCACTTCCAATGGTAGCTGAATCAGGTCTGGCTGCTGATCGTGGCAAAGCAACAATCAATGAATTCCTACAATCTACATCACATGAAGATGTATTTGTAATCGGAGATGCTTCTGTTGCATTACCAGGCGATGGTGGACGTCCACTTTACGCTCCAACTGCACAAGTTGCTTGGCAAATGGGCGAATGCGCTGGTTACAACTTATTCGCACAATACAAAAACCAAGAGATGAAAACATTCTCTGCAGTTAACTCTGGTACTCTTGCAAGCTTAGGCCGTAAAGATGCAGTTGCTACTATCGGTGCTAGCAACACACAACTGAAAGGTCTTCCTGCAACACTTATGAAAGAAGCGTCTAATATTCGCTATCTTACACATATCAAAGCGCTATTCGGCTTAGTGTATTAATTTCTGAATAACTAAAAAATCCCCGTGAATGTTAATGTAAAAGCTAACATTTTACGGGGTTTTTTATAATTACATATAAATTTGAGTTGGACCTGTGCTGAGATTTTATTATTAGTGTTTGTATGCGATTCTAGAAGGTATCGCTAGGAGTTGTTAACTGGTAGAATAGTTTAATTAAATCAGCTTAATTTTGAAGATAAATTTTGAGCTTTGATATGATAGTGTGACACGTAGAAATCGATTCTAGCGTATTGTTCGCTATTTCGAGTGAATGGTTTGCATTTTGCACGATAGTAAGATGATGAGATGTTAGCAGACTCATCCTTTCATTGGAGAAATGAGGATCAGCTGTCCCAATAGCGATGAAGCTATGTTGATTTCCTAAGTTCTGTACAACATGTTCAAGGGATAGTAATGGTGTTAACAGGATATAACGAGAAGGGATAAGAGCCTCTTGTTGTAAATAATAGTCGGAAATCGGCAATGTTCCAAGCGACTTTCCAATGTAAACAGCTTCATTGTAAGTATTAGATTGTAAATAATATGTAACGATAGAATCGACGCTATTATAAACCATTTCTGAAATAGCTTCTGGTGGCTGATTGAATTGCTGTTGCTCAAATGTATAACAAACTTGGACAACATCATAGCCTAATTCGAGCATGAGTGAAGTAGCGTAATGCATTAATGGTTTATCATAGTTATAGCCTGTACCTGAAAACATAAAGCAAATTTTATCACTATTCATATCATAATAATTGTATGCAATACAGTTGTAAGTTTCTTTACTAGGTTTGATTGTCATCATAATCCCCCTTATCTTAAACTGAAAAATGTAAATATGTAACTTTTTTATATAAAGTTAGTTATAATTTTACTATAACAGGAAGGGGGTAAATTATGAAGGCTGTGACAATAAATGAATTCGGGTCACCAGCTGTACTAACAGTTGTGGAATGCCCAAAACCTATGATTTCGAAGGGGGAAGTGCTAATACGTACATCCTTTACGAGTGTAAATTTTGCTGATATTAAAAACCGCACAGGAAATAAAGCAAAGGCTAGTTTTCCTATGATACTTGGTTTAGATGTAGCTGGTGTTATTGAAGAAGTTTTTGATGATAGCAGTATTTTTAAAAAGGGAGATTACGTCATTGCTTTTCCTAAGAACGGTGCGTATGCACAATATGTTGTTGCCAATGAACAGCTAGTCTTTCGCATACCGGATGGTGTACCTATTGAAAAGGTAGCAGCTGTACCGACTGTTTTATTTTTATCCTACATTTTAATTGATCGCATCGCACAAATTGGCTCGCAGGATAGTGTTTTAATTCACGCTGCATCAGGCGGAGTGGGGACAATGCTTATTCAAATGGCGAAAAGTCGTGGTGCAAAAAAAATTATAGGTACTGTAAGCAATTTAGAAAAAGCACCGATAGCATATGAGCTAGGTGCCCATCATGTGTTAACATATGAGAATTTTAGTGCCAAAGTCAATGAATATATAGATGGACTTGGTGTCGATGTTGTCTTCGATTCGATTGCAGGAACGATTACAGAAGAAAGTTTAAATTGTTTAGCACCATACGGTACTCTTGTACAGTTTGGTAATAGTAGCGGTAAAGCGGGCAATATTAAAACTGCTGATTTACATAGTAGTTGCCGTAATGTAAAAGGCTTTAGCTTAGGAACGACTCGGGCTTTGAAGCCTGAATTATTACAACAAGTAGCTCCAGCTATTTTTACACTATTGCAGGATGAAAGCTTCCAAGTGCCGATAGCAGCAGTGTTTGCTTTAGAGGACATGGAAAAGGCGCATGAATTGATGGAGAGCCGTCAGCATCAAGGGAAAATATTAATTAAAATTGTGTGAGTGCCTGGCACTTAGCTTTGTGGGTGTGTTGTAAGCCGCGACCCTTGCATACGCACGGTTTGTTGCGGCTTACGTTGCGTGCTTTCCAGCAGCTAAATATAAATTGTTTATGAATTGTGTGAGTGCCTGGCACTATTTTAATTTTTCGTATATTCTTCTTTTTCGGTAAAGCATGATTCCTGTTTCTGCTACATCTTGTATCATGCCTTTATTAGCGTAGGCACCGAAGATCATACCTGCTATCGGAACCATTTGGAAAAGCTTTTTCCAGCCCATTTGGTCACGATATGTGAAGAATACTTCCTGCCACCCTTGAAGTTGTGAAATCATCGTTTCGGAAACTTGTTGATTGTCGTGCATGGATGAAATTTCTTCTAAAATAGCTTCTTTACCTACAATATCAGCGGATGTAAACTGTAGACACTTCACGATGAAAATACGTTCCATTTTATCATTCGGGTCAAAGCCGTGAATAATTGCAATTTCCTGTAATGTTTTTAAAGCCATTCCTAAAATAAAAGGGATATCAATTGCCAATGTGAAAATGCCGCCAAAACCAGTAGAGGCACCTTGAACTGTTGCCAATTTCACGCGTTCTTTTTGAAGCTTATCACTTAGAGCAATCATCTCTTCTAAAGGAATGTTACCGATATCAGATATTGCAAAAATATTTTGATGCGAAGAATGGTTACGGATTTTTTGAATCATTGTTTGTTCATTGATTAAATATTTGCCACCTGATTGAACATAGCTTCCAAGCTCATCAACAAGTAAAGCTAGTTTCTGTTGAATAAAGGTAGGTGTCATCTTATCTAAAATTTTAAATGGAATACGTCCTAATCTTTCCCAAAACCATAGACCTTTTTGGTCTTTTTCCCACGCTTCAATTTCTTGTAAATATATTTTTAATTGCTCCTGATTCTCCATTATCTAGTCCCCTTGTGAGTGCATTTAGTTACAATACGTAAACGAATCTAAAAAGTTTCAAGTACATACATAATCTATTGCCATACAGAAGCAAGTAATGTAATGCCCTCTTCAATTTGTTCAAGTGTTAATCCACCATATCCAATAATAATCATGCCATGTTCAGTTGGGTGCTGATATGAAGTAGAACAAGGATAGACATTGATACCTACCGCATAAGCAAGCTGGATAGCCATATGCTCGGATAATCTTTTAGGTAATTTTACAATAATATGTAGACCAGCATTTTCGCCGATAATTTCAAATTCCTCAGAGAATTGACTACGAATCGCTGCAAGTAAAGTCTGTTGCTTTTTACGATAGATAGTGCGCATTTTTGCTAAATGTTTATCGAATAGCCCTTGCCCAAGAAAATCAGCAAGCACGAGCTGATCTACCTTTGAAACGACTGACTTTTGTTCCTGATGGAAGCGGGTAAATCCCGCCACTAGTGATTTGGGCAAAATCATATAGCTAATACGTAGAGAAGGTAGCAGTGTTTTTGAAAATGTACCAAAATATATGACTCGCTGTAGCTGATCCATGTTCGCGAGAGAAGGGATTGGAAGCCCCTTATAACGAAATTCCGAATCATAATCATCCTCGATAATAAATGTATTATTGGAGGTTGCCCATTGTAACAGTGATGCACGGCGTTCAATTGACATTACCATACCGAGTGGGAATTGATGTGCGGGTGTTGTGTATAACATGTGAATAGTTTTTTTAGGTACGGTAACGCCTGAGTTATCCACAATTATCGGGTGAGTTAATAAACCACATTGTTGTAGAGTTGCCTTTACTCGTTTAAAACCTGGTTCTTCTAAACCGACTTTAGTTTGTGGCCCAAAGTAATGCCCTAGAGCCTGTAGTTGACTTTGAGTGCCGCTGTAGATAAATACTTGCGATGGTTCACAAATAACGCCTCGTGAGCGTCCAACATAGTGGGCAATCTCTTGTCTTAATGCAGTCTCTCCTTGCCACGGACTTATGGATAAAACATCTATTGTAAAGTGTTTTTTCATTAGCTTATGAAATGTTTGTAGTGGGAAAGCCGCTTTATCCACATGCCCATTACTAAAATCAAATTTCACTTTGTGATGCGTTTGCAAGGAAACTGTATTTATTGTTTGACCTTGTTGAAGCCATTCAAACTCCAACGGTGCTATATAGTAACCTGAGCGCTCTTTACTGTAAATATAACCTTCTGCCAGCAATTGCTCATAGGCTTCTTTAATAGTATGAACACTAACATTTAATGTTGTTGCAAGCATACGTTTTGAAGGTAATTGTTCATGTGCTAAAAGTTTATGTAAAACAATAGCTTGTTTAATGCTTTCATAAATCTGTACATATTTCGGAATAAGTCCTGTGAATGAAATGGAAAGTTCCATCGTCTATCAACTCCTTGGTATGGTCGATATATTCAAAATTGGTTATATCCATCATATCAAAATTGCAGTTAAATATTAAAAAAGGAGTGAAGGTCATTGAAATTTAACGTTTTAGAAAATGAAGTCGTCTTATTAAAACCTCTAGCAAAAGAAGATATCCAAGGGTTACTTGCAGCAGGAAGTTATCCAGAGATTTGGCCATATTTGCCCACAGCGATAGAAAGTGAAATGGATGTGCATAACTTTGTGGAAAACGCCTTATCTAACAAAGATAGACAGACAGAGTTTCCATTTGTCATTGTGGATAAGCATTCAGGCCAAATTATAGGATCAACTCGCTATATGGACATAGATCATAAGCACAAACGTCTGGAAATAGGCACTACATGGCTTACACCAGCATTTTGGCGAACTGCTGTAAATACTAATTGCAAATATTTATTACTTAGCTATTGTTTTGATGTACTAGGCTTACACCGTGTTCAAATTAAAACTGACCATGAAAATATACGCTCTCAAAGGGCAATTGAGCGGATAGGGGCTACAAAAGAAGGTATTCTACGTAATCATATGATCCGTAAAGATGGTTCAATTCGGCATACGGTAATGTATAGTATGACATTAGAAGAATGGCCCGAAGTAAAAGCGCGAATTGAGCAATTTTTAGCATTAGCCTAACTAAAAATCTTTCTACATTCGATTTCCTTACTAAAAACAAGTAAAAAAATGGATATTTGCTAGTCTTATAATCTAGTTTTTGTAAAATTATGTGTGAGTTGTGGTAATCAAGGGTAGATTACTTAAAATCTATTTTTGAAAAGTGGGGGAATAGTATGTTAAAGCCGAAATTAACATTACGACAAATTTACGGTGATAATGCTGTGTATACACCTCGTACACCATATAGCGATAATCCGTGGATGATGGATGATTGCCATAAACTAGATGCATTAACAGCAAGGGAAGTCGCCATCGCGGATATTCCTGTTTTAGTGCACCGTGCGACGCAAACGGCGAAGGCTAAAAAAATACATGAATTAGCGGGTTTAACATGGGTAGAGCAGCCGTATACGTATGAAACACAAGAAGAATATTTAGCGCAATTAGATGCTTGGTGTGAAGAAGGAAAGACGATTGTTTGTCAGTATTTACATGACGCAGAGCATATGAACCGTAATTGCTATTGGATGGATGCCGCCAAATTTAATGAGTTAAATACAAAAGCTTATATTGACCATTTAATTGATAGTAAATACGTACCAAGTCGTTTGAATATCGAACTATATAGATTATCGGATGCCATGAAAAATTGGAAGCCACCTGTTGTGCTCAAGCCAGGAGATGATTCACCTACTTCTGGTGGATACGGCGTCATCATTTGCCAAAATCAAGATGAGTTAACAGAGGGTTTACGCCAATTTCGTATGAATGGAACGGAAAGCATTATTATCGAAGAATTGTTACAGGCAAAAGATAATTATAGTTGTCAGTACGTGTATTCTGAAGAGCTCGGTATACAGTATTTAGGTGCATCTCAACAAATGACAGATGAAAATGGAATTTATGAGGGGAATGTCATTGTAGAAAAAGTACCAGATAAAGTGATTGAAGTAGGGCGCCATATAATGGAGCAAGGTGTAGCAGAAGGCTTCGTTGGTGTAGCTGGGTTTGACTTAATCGTCACAGAGGCAGGAGATGTGCAGGCGATTGATTTGAACTTCCGCCAAAACGGCTCTACCTCTATGTTAATGTTTCATGAAGCATTAGGTAAACCAGTTAATAAATTTGCCTCTTATGCATCAAAAGGTGTGGAACATAATGAACAATTTTTTCAAAAGATTGAGCAACTGATAGAGCAAAATGTTCTATTCCCATTAGCTTTTTATGATGGGGATTATTTTGAAAGCGAAGTTCCATCGAGATTTGTTGGTATTTGGTATGCAGACACATTAGAAGAAATCGAAAAACTTGAACAACAATTGCTTTAATGGAAAATTGTTTGAGTGCCTGGCACTCAAACAAATGCAAAGCATTGAGAGGAAAATCTTAATGCCTTGCCAATACGCTAAAAGAATGGTTTTAATCTACCATTCTTTTTTTATAAACAAATCCAGTAACAATCCAAGCTACTGCTGACCAAGCAATAATAGTAACGATAGGGATGATATAGTCCATCGAAGAGTAGTTACCTTCCAAAGCTTCTGCTAGAAGTACTAATTGAGCACTTGGAAGCCATTTTGCAATTTCTAAAACAGGATAAACAGAAGCTAAAGTTAAGGCAAACGGTCCAAATGAGAAAATAAACATAACAGGTAACACGATAATCGATGCTTCCATAATTGTTTTTGCAAATAACCCACATAATGTTCCTAAGGCGATATAAAAAACGATAGAAAGTAATAGGGCAATTGCTAAGATAAACAGGTTAGCTGGCTCGTAGCCAACAAGGAAAATCGACAAAGCTACTACTACAATCGTAACAATAGAGACAAACAAGCTTTTACCTATTAAAATATCTCCAAGTGAAGCAGGAGAAAGCATTAAACTTCGAAGAGTATTTTTCTCCTTTTCTTCTGCAATTAAGCAACATTGTACATAGGCTGTCACAACAGCAAACACTAAATTTATTGGTAAAAAATAAGCATCAATACTATCCGTTCCGATTTTATTATAAGCAAACGCTAAAATTAAGGGTAAAAAAATCATAACAGACACTGCATAATTTCTTGAGAATTCCTTGTAGTCCTTCATAAAAATAGCTTGAATACGTGTTATTGATATATTCATATTAAATCACTCCCTGTTATTTGCATAAAAATATCGCCTAAAGTTGGTTCGTTTGTATAGATACGTGCCACTGCATTTGATTGCATCCAATCATATAATTGTTTTGCATCTTGAGCGCCATTTTGAATCGTTTCAGATTGGCCATTTTTCAATTCTACAGTAAGCGTTTCATCTCCAAATTCACTTTTTAATTGCTTCGGTGAACCGATTGCTCGAATTTTTCCTTGGTGTAAAAAGGCAACACGATCACAAAGTATTTCTGCCTCGCTCATATCGTGTGTTGTTAAAAAGATAGTTGTTCCGAGCGCATTTAATTTTCTTAAGCCGTTATAAATATGCTGAGTATTCACTGGGTCAAGTGCTGATGTTGGCTCATCCAAAAATAACAATTCAGGTTTATGCATAATGGCACGAGCTAGCGTCACACGTTGAATCATACCTTTAGAGAGCTGACTCACTTTCTTTTTGCGCTCTGCATAAAGGTTAACAAAATCTAACGCCTCTTTTACTGCTGTATGAGGTAATTGATACAAATTACTATATAGTAATAAATTTTCTTCAATTGAAAGCCGTGTATACAGCCCACTATTATCCGTTAAGATGCCGAAGCGCTGACGATTTTGGCTAGATTTCATTTCACTAGCTGATCGATTAAATAATGAAACCTCTCCAGCCGTTTTTTCAGTTTGCGCAGTTAATATTTTAATAGTAGTTGTTTTACCAGAGCCGCTTGGACCGAGAAAACCAAATATTTCTCCTTTTTTAATAGTAAAGGAAACATCCTGCAATGCAGCCTCACGATTAAAGACCTTTTTTAAATGTTGAACATCAATAATTACTGTCTCCATGTGTAAACCTCCTGTGGTTGTTGATAACCTCACTTTAAAGCACGATGGAGGAGTAAACATTAAATTACTGGTGAAAGGCGGAAAATTGAGCGTCAATGGAGAAATATACAGCTGACAGGAGTCGTTTATTTCCTGGGAAATCTACTATATTCCGAGTATTTCTTTTAAATCTGCTAGTTTGTTTTTCGACAAAGGTACAATTGTTTTTTCGTTGCTATTTAATGCAAGACTGTAGCTATTACGCGTCCACGTAATAATCTCACGTACTTTTTGCAGGTTAACAATATAAGAACGATGGCTTCTAAAAAAGCCGAATGGTGTCAATTTTTGTTCTAATTCATTCAGGGATAATGTACATGGATAAGCTTCATTTGCAACATAAACACTTACAATACCTTCCACACTTTCAATGTAATCTATTTCTGGAGGATTAAATAAAATGATTTTGTCATTTTTCTTCGTTGGAATTTTATCAAGCCTTATAGGTGCATTTTCAATAGGAGTAGAAGCTGTTTCCATTTCCTCCTCTTTAACATCGAGTGCATGTAAACCGAATGCATCCAATCTGTATATTTTCCCGCACGAAATAATTAGGTCCTCCAAATTGTTTGAAAGTAAAACTACGGATTTTTCTTGTTTTTGAAGTGCCATTAAAAGCTTGAGCACATTTTGTTTCGAAAATTCATCTAAGTTTTGAAGGGGTTCTTCGATTATTTGAGTAGGAGCTGAATTTAAATATGTATATAACAATTTTAAACGTTGTTTTTCCCCATGTTGAAGTTTAAGAATTTTAGTATTCCTTTGATCAGTTAAAGCAAATAGTTTTAAAATGGCCTCTTTATTATGTAGATGGGGTGAAAAAAGTTTTATAGAAAAATGGATATACTCATCCACTGTTAGTCGTTCGTATAATGCACCTTCACGAATATGCGTATATGTCTTTTCTTGCTTTGTAAACCAATGCATTAAAGTGTTGATTTTCGTTACATCTGTGTGGATACCTACAATCGTTCCTATATGCAAAGGAAGTTGAAAGCTTGGAAAGATGACATTTCCTGATTCCGTGTATGGATCAATTTCTAAAAGCTGCTGTTGATTCAAAATGATAACCTCCATTTCATAATTAGTTTTATAAAAAATTTTTAATAGATGCCTGCGCTAGCATAGCACTTTCTTGATCAAATGAAGCGTTATAACGATCCATAAAGCCATGTTTCCCTGGAAATTGTATCGTTTGTACAAAGGGATGACGCTTTAGTGTATGACTCAATTCTTCGACATTAAAACTTTTTTCAAAACTAGGGAAAATAATTAGTGTCGGGCAATTCGGTTGCAAGTCAACATATTGGCGAATGCGGGAGCCGTAGATACAAACAACACGATACAACGGCAGTTCGGCAAGACGCCAAGCAAGTGTTGCGCCTACACTATAACCAATTACAATTACTTTTTCATATTGTTGTATGGCAGTGTTTAGTTGTGTAATGAGCATTTCTAAAGGCGCATCAAAGCCAATTTCATTAGTGAAATAGTGGTAAGCTTCCTTTTCCTGATTATAAGTAAAGCTTCTTTTATCTGTATAAAGATGAATACAAACTACCTCGGTATGCTTATCCATAAAGGAACATGCCTGTTCTCGAATAAAATCATTAACCCCATAAATTTCATGTATTATAAATATTTTTCTATTTTTTCTATTCAAAAGAGACTCCTTTTTTCTTTTTCAAATAGTGTAACAAAAAGTAATTCTGCCGTACATTTAATCCATTAAAAGTAAATTTATGGTTTGGCAATTTTTATGGCAATATAGTTTTATTTCAATAAGGAAATAACTTGAGTAATACAAATGTATATAATTGGTAAATATCTAAATAACAATAGTTTTAGCCCATATAGAAAATGTGAAATGGAAATTAAAAAGAGATATTAATTATTTTAAAATAATGTTTTTTCTGAGAAAAGTAAGGTAGATTTTTCTAAATATTGCAATGAAAAAGGTGCAATGTATGTATTCGTTCTAGAAAAAATTTTTTGACTTTTTTGAAATAACAATGTAAAAATAACTTTATCTTTGTTCGGCGAATGTTTAGGTGAGGGATAATGAATGTTCCTCTTACAAATGTGCTTTTACACGCCGCATAATTTATAAGGGAGGATGATGGAAATGGAATACCAAACAATAGAAGTGAATGGTAGTGCGTTACATTTTGTAGATTATCCAGGCGAGAAAGGGACTATTATTGCCGTCCATGGTTTAACTGGTAACCATATGCAAATGCATTACTATGCTGAGCTTTTAAAAGGTGACTATCGTTTTATTTCGGTTGACTTAAAAGGGCGTGGTAATAGTGCACCAGCACCTGCAAATACAAGTATTGAGTTACATACACAAGATATTTTAGCTTTGCTTGATGCATTAAACATTGAGAGCCCAATATTAATGGGTTACTCAATGGGAGCATTTATTATGGCGAATGTTGCTAGTAAGCGTAAAGATGTAAAAGGGGTCATTTTACTTGATGGAGCAGCAACTTGTACAGATCATCAACGCCAAATTGTTGAGCCATCACTAGGTCGAATTAGCAAGCCGTATGAATCAGCAGATGCGTATATCGAGGAAATAAAGGCAATTTATGGTCGGCTAGGTGTGGAATGGACGGATCATTTAGCTAGTGTCGGTCGTTATGAAATTGCAGCCCAAGATGGACATTGGGGAAATAAGTCTGATGAAGAGAAAATTCGTTTAGATTTTCAAAGTTTTTATGACTACAAGCCTGCAGAGGTTTTTGAAAAAGTGGACTGCCCAATCCTTTTAATTCATTCAACTGGTGGTATTGGAGCAATGCCCGCATTATTTTTAGCAGAATCTTATACTGAAACACTTAAATATGCCAAAAATATTTGGAAATTCACTTCAAATAGCAATCATTACACTTTGGTATTTGAAGAGAGAAAAGATGTTAACCGAGTAATAGCGCGCTTTTTAGAGCGTTTTTGAAAAAAAGAGTTGCAGTTTTTAAAATTTTATGCGAATAATTAAATAACAAATATTAAATGCCTATCAAGCAGCTGTAGAAAAATGACCTTTTTCTACTTTCCCTGCTTGACTGTTGGCTACACTTTTCTAAACGTACGGTATATGCCGTCTTTGGGGAAGTGTGGCCTTTTTTTATTCAAAATTAACAAAAAGGGGATTTGTTGGATGAATACAGGATTAGAGTATTTTAAAAAAGTTTATGATGTTGTACCTGAATGGGTGCAAAAAATGCATGATTATAATCCAGCAATGCTAGACCATTATACAGCACTACGTGGCGCAGCTATGGCACCAGGTGTCCTATCTGTCAAAGACAAAGACATTTTATTAGTTGGCATGAATGCTGCAAGACATTATGCACGTAGCATGGTGTACCATACAAAAGGCGCCATGGATGGTGGGGCTACACTTGAGGAATTGATAGAGTACTTGCTTATAGCATTTAACTATGGGGGAGAAAGAGCCTTACAAATTGGCTTGCAGTCCTTTGACTATGCTTTAGAACTAACAAATACGACTGCTGATAAAATTTCACATGATGCTTCAGCAATTGAGATTGTGCGCTATTATAGTACGTTTGCTTCAACAAATCAAAGTAAGGCCTATTTTGAGAGATTAGTAAGCTTCTTTGTTGAAAAAGATGAAAACGCTTTAAAAGTGTCGTTGCTTGATAGCAATGTTGTTTCGACGCAAATGAAGCATATTTTGATGACAGGCATTTACACAACAGTACTGAAAAATGAGGAAACAGATTATTGGGCTAAACAATCACGTGAAGTAGGTGTAGAAGAAGCAGAATTGGCAGAGTTGGGCTATATTTGCCTATTAACAGCTGGCATTCCTTCTTGGTTTGAAATCAGTGATGCGCTTATCCAAAAGTAATGGAGTGAAGACAATGAAAATTTATGAATCCGTAGAACAGGCTTTATCTTGTGTTGAAAGTGGTCAAACGATAATGGTAGGTGGCTTTGGCTTAGTAGGTGGGCCACTTACTTTAATAGATGCTCTAGTAGAGTTAGAGATTAATGACCTAACCATTATTAGCAATAACTTAGGAGAAAAAGGGAAGGGTCTTGGGAAATTGCTAGAGCAAAAGAAAGTAAAGAAAGCAATTGGCTCATACTTTACTGGCAATCGAGATGTTGGCGAAGCATTTCAACGAGGAGAACTCGAAATTGAATTATTACCCCAAGGTACATTAGCTGAATCGATTCGAGCTGGTGGTGCAGGAATTGGTGGTTATTATACGAAAACGTCTGTTGGAACAGATTTGGCGAAAGGGAAAGAAACAAAACTTATCAATGGTGAAGAATATGTTTTTGAGCAAGCATTAAAGGCGGATGTCGCAATTATTCGTGCACATAAGGCAGATAGACTTGGGAATTTAGTGTATTACAAAACTGCACGGAATTTTAATCCGATTATGGCAACTGCAGCGAAGACTGTCATTGTTGAGGTAGATGAAATTGTAGAAGCAGGCGAACTAAGCAGTGATGAGATCATTACGCCACATTTATTCATTGATCGAGTGATTGTAGCACAGAAGATTTTAACGAAGGAAGGCGTTGTGGATCATGGCTAATCCAATTCAGGAGCTAATAGCAAAAAGAGCTGCTAAAGAAGTTGCAAATGGACAAATTATTAATTTAGGAATCGGTATCCCTACACTTGTTGCAAAGTATGTAGAAAATGACAATGTCCACTTTCATACAGAAAACGGCATGCTAGGCGTAGTAGGTGTAGATGAGGAGGATATTGATCCGAATGTAGTGAATGCTGGAAAAATGCCAGTTGGAGAAGCAATTGGTTCATCCTTTTTTAATAGTGCAGAATCATTTGGCATGATTCGAGGGGGGCATGTAGATGTCGCCATTTTAGGTGTATTACAAGTGGATGAACAAGCACGTATCGCCAATTGGGCAGTTCCAGGGAAAAATATTATTGGTGTTGGTGGTGCAATGGATTTATTAATCGGTGCACAGAAGGTCATTGTTACAATGACGCATACATCAAAAGATGGTAAAAGTAAGATTATAAAAAATTGTACTTATCCGATTACCTCAACACGTAGCGTGGATACGATTATTACTGAATTGGCTGTTTTTAACTATGTGGATGGACAGTTACATTTGGTTGAATTAATGCCTGGCATTACATTACAGCAAGTAGAGGCTAGCACTGAAGCAAGCTTTGTCAATGCGTTGAAATAGGAGGGATATTGCATGAAAGAAGTAGTTATTGTAGAAGGTATTCGAACAGCTATAGGGAAGTTAGGCGGTTCATTGATTAATGAGACAGCGGATATTCTTGGTTCAACAGTTATTCGCGAACTTCTAAATCGTACACAGCTAGACCCCACACTAATTGATGAAGTGATTTTGGGACAAGCAAAACAAAGTGCGGATCAATCCAATGTGGCGCGTCTTGCATCTCTACGTGCAGAGCTACCAATTACCGTACCTGGTTATACAGTACATCGCCAATGTGGTTCTGGCCTACAATCCATTAATAATGCGGCACAGCAAATTGCTCTTGGCTATAGCGATATTATTATCGCAGGGGGAACAGAATCCATGAGTACAGCTCCATATTACTTACGCAATGCTCGCTATGGATATGGCGTTGGTAATGCTGTCCTGTTAGATCCGAATACAGAAAGCCAACCAGGCTCACAACCGTTTGAAGTTTATGGCATTTCAACGATGGGGGAAACAGCAGAAAATTTAGCCGAAAAATTTTCTATTTCCCGTGAAGAGCAAGATGCATTTGCACATCGTAGTCAAGAACGCACAGCAAAAGCTATGCAAGAAGGTTATTTTGACAAACAAATCGTACCTTACGAAGTGAAAAAGCGAAAATCAATAGATATTTTTGATAAAGATGAACATCCATTTTTAACGAGTAAAGAGAAGTTAAGTACGTTAAAACCTGTATTTCGTAAAGGTGGATCAGTAACAGCGGGCAATAGTAGTGGGCGTAATGACGGTGCAGCTGCATTGCTAATCATGTCGAATGAAAAGGCGCTAGAACTAGGCTATAAGCCAAAGGTAAAAATCATTGCTCAAGCAGCCGCGGGGGTTGATCCATCGATAATGGGGATCGGTCCAGTTCCAGCGACATTAAAAGCCTTGAAGCAAGCAAATTTATCGATTCAAGATATTGATATTATTGAGTTAAATGAAGCTTTTGCTGCGCAATCTATCGCAGTAATTAATGAGCTTGGGTTAGATATAGATCGAGTAAATCCGAACGGTGGTGCGATCGCCATGGGGCATCCTATTGGGGCAACTGGTGCCATTTTAATGACAAAACTTATTCATGAGCTTGAACGAACAGGCAAGCGTTATGGCTTAGTAACATTATGTATCGCAGGGGGACTTGGTGTTTCAACTATCGTTGAAAACTGCCAAGCATAGTGAACACCGAGTACATGACTCGGTGAAAATACTTAGCTATCTTTTTGAATTTTTTCAAGATATCTTTTTTGCGCAGACTTTAGAGCTACTACGACGGATCCACTTGATGGAGCATAATAGTGCTCATCTACACGAGCAATTAATTCATCAATATTGGCGGTAAGATCAAAGCCAATTAACATTCGTTTAAAGAAATCTTGAGCAAGATCAGTAACAAATGTAAATTCTGCATCAATAATTTTATGACTTTGTTGATCGATTTCTAACACAATGCCGGCATGTTTGTACATCTCGTACATAGACGTGCCTTGGGGTGCCTTAGCATAAGCGGTCACTAAAATACTAGTTAATTTTTGCAAGAAAATGCCCTCCAACATGTAAAGATTGTGATTTCATTTTATCATGTTTACACGTTAAAGAGCTAATTCCAAAAATTACTTAGGAGAACACATCAAGGGGGAAATTGTATGGAAAAGTTAACGAATTTTTTCACAAATGTAATGAAAAAATATTTACCAGATCCATTTGTATTTGCAATTGGACTTACATTATTAACGTTTGTATTGGCTCTAATAGTTGAAGATATTAGTTTTATGGATCTAACAACTGCCTGGGGTGGTGGCTTTTGGGATTTATTAGCCTTTACAACACAAATGGCTGTCATTCTTGCAATGGGTTATGTATTAGCTACAGCACCTATAACAGATAAGTTATTAAATAAAATTGCAAGTATGGTTCACACGCCAAAAATGGCAATTATTGTGGCAACACTTGTTGGAGGTATCGGTAGTTATTTAAACTGGGGATTTGGTTTAGTAATTGGTGGGATTATCGCGAAAAAATTAGCATTAAAAGTTAAAGGGGTCCATTATCCGCTAATTATTGCAGCTGCCTATTCTGGATTCACTTTCTATGGATTAGGTATATCTGCTTCTATTCCGATTTTAATTTCAACGCCTGGTCACTTCTTAGAAGGTGCCATGGGCTTAGTTACATTATCAGAAACAATTTTTAGCTTACCAATGATTATTACAACAATTGTTTTATTAATTACATTACCGCTATTTAATGCAATGCTGCATCCAAAAGATCCTAAAAATGTTGTGGAGATTGATCCCGCATTATATGCAGACCAACCAAAGGCAAAATTAAACCTTTTGGAAGACAATACATTAGCGAATAGATTAAATAATAGCCGCATTCTAGCATACGCAATTGGTGCGTTAGGGCTGATTTATATTGTAATCTATTTCACAAAAGGAAATTCATTAAACTTAAATATTTTAAACTTTATTATTTTATTTTTAGGCATTATTTTACTAGGCACGCCTGCTCGTTATGTTGAGCACTTAGCTGATGGGGTTAAAACGATTTCAGGAATTATACTGCAATTTCCGTTCTACGCGGGGATTATGGCGATCATGGCAGCTTCTGGTTTAGTGGACACTATTGCTAAAATATTCGTTGACCTATCAAACGAACAAACACTACCTTTCTGGGGATTAATTAGTTCCTTCTTCATTAACTTCTTTGCACCATCTGCAGGAGGACACTGGACAGTACAAGGTCCATTTATGATTGAGGCAGCAAAAGAATTAGGCGCATCCTTATCAGAGACGTCAATGTCCGTTATGTTAGGGAATGCTTGGAACGATTTAGTACAACCATTCTGGATTTTACCAGCACTGGCACTTTCTCGCTTGAAGTTAAAAGATATTATGGGCTTCCTAGTTATGATTATGTTCTTCGTAGGTGTTATTTACATTATAGCAATGTTAGCTTGGTCATATTTACTTTAGAAAATGATGAGTTAAGGTTATAGGATTTCAGCAAAAAATTCGCTAAACTTCTGTGAGAAAGCGAGCCAAGCGAGCCTCCGCAGATGCTTTAGCATTTAGAAGGGGTTGCGGTTCCTCCACAGAAAGAGAGCGAATTTTTTGCATTGAAGGAAGCTCGTGAATCGCCGATAAGACAGTGAAAATCGCCGATAGAAGCTCGTGAATCGCCGATAAGACAGTGAAAATCGCCGATAGAAGCTCGTGAATCGCCGATAAGACAGTGGAAATCGCCGATAGAAGCTCGTGAATCGCCGATAAGACAATGGAAATCACCGATAAAAGCCCGTGAATCGCCAGTAAACCCGCGGAAAGCATCCGCCGTAGCGGACAGCGACATATGTCCAATCGCCATAACCTGAGGGGGAAATATAAATGTCCAGCATGTATCAAGCACTTCTAACAGAAGGGGCTTTAACAAGAAAAGAAAAAACATTGTTACTTGTAGGATTATTTGCAGCAAGACGTGAGGAAAAACAAATGCTTTATTTTGTAAAGCAAGCAGTGGAAGAGGGCAATGCTGTCACAGAAATAGCAGAACTAATTGCATCAGCTATTATTTCGAGAGGTATTCCAACTTGGTTATCTGGAATAGAAGCTATCACTTATGCAATTCAGCTATCAGGTGACGCACATGCCACTAAAATCGGCAAAGAGGTTGATACATTTTCCTCCCAGCGGGAATGTATTGACTATTATCAAAGAGAGTTTGATGTATTACCAACATGGATTCAATATTTAGTAGATTATGCACCAGACACTTTACTAACATATAGCAATTTGCGTACAACATCTTTACGAGATGGTGCAGTATCTAGATTACTGAAGGAATTATTGCTGTATGCTATAAACGTTTGCGATGGCTATGAAAAAGGCATTCTGATTCATAAAACAAATGCCATTTCACTCGGTGCGAGTATCGATATTTTAGATGAGGTAAAAGCAATATGTATTTATGCGGTTGGCATCAAAGCTTTATGGAATGATGAAGAAAGTAAAGCTTAACGAAGGAGAACTAACAATGCAAAAAGTACTGATAATAGGCGGAGGCTTTATGGGCTCGGCTATCGCGAAATATTTTGTGCAATATAACGTGGATGTTTATTTATATGAGCCTAATATGGAAAGATTACAGCAATTGAAGCAGCAATCTGATTTACACCAAATTACTTTTTTACAGCAACTAGAACAAATTGATGATTTAACATTTGTTTTTGAAGCAATTGTTGAAAATTTACAGGCTAAGCAATCTTTATTTGAACAGCTGGATTCATTTTATGGAAAAGAAGTTACGTTTTGTACCAATACTTCAAGTTATTTAATTAGCGATATTGCAGTGAATATGTTGCATAAAGAACGCTTAATCGGGACGCATTTCTTTTCTCCCGCACATATTACCCCTTTAATAGAAGTGGTACCTAGCGCTTATACAGCCCAGGAACGGGCAAATGCTACTATGGAATTTTTACAGGGTGTTTGTAAAAAGCCTATTTTGTTACAACGGGAAATTGAGGGCTTTGTAGCAAACAGACTACAAAGTGCACTTGCAAGGGAAGCGATGTCTTTAGTTGAAAAAGGAATTGTAACTGCTGAAGAGCTCGACTTTATTGCTAAAATGAGCCTTGGTGTACGATTAGCTCATACAGGACCACTTGAGCAACGGGATATTAATGGTTTAGATACACATTATGCCATTGTCGATCATGTATACCCGACTTTAGAGAATGGTACGAAACCACTTGCAATACATCATGCAAAAATAGAAGCCAAACAATATGGTATGAAAACCAATCAGGGCTTCTATGATTGGTCATCTATCGATAAACAACAATATTTAGCCGAAAAAGAAAAGATCCTAATAGATATTATTAAATTAGTTCAGTAGCGATCCATTAAAAGCAGTAAATATGAAATGAGAATAGGAGTCGAATTGGTGATGGAATATACAGCATTAGTAAAGTGTTCAGCAAAGAAAAAGGATGTTCAATTTAAGACCTATTCTGTTCCTGAATTAAATAGTAATGAATGTTTATTAAAAGTAAGTGCCGTTGGAATTTGTGGAAGTGATTTGCATATGTATGACGGGCATGGTGGCTATGACTGGGTCTCGTATCCACTTGTGCTAGGGCATGAAGTAACGGGAACAGTAATAGCTATGGGGGATTGTGGTGATCAAGCACTTTTAAATAAAAGAGTGGTCATTAATCCATATAAAAGCTGTGGGGTATGTGATTATTGTCAACGTGGTGAAACGAATTGTTGTGATTTTAATGACTATAAATTAATCAAAACACCGACGGAGGCACTGCGATATGGATTCCGTGAGGCTGGTGGCATGGCACAGTATATGGTAGTCGATGTAAATAATATTATTGTCATTGACGATGCAGTAAGTGATGAAGTAGCAGCTATTTCGGAAGCATTAGCAGTTAGTTATACAGCCGTTTTAAAAGTACCTGATTATAAGAATAAGGCGATTTTAGTAATTGGACCTGGACCGATAGGATTAGGGGTAGCAGCTATATTAGTAGGAGCGGGTAATCAAGAAACACATATGCTAGGAGTTCCACAAGATGAAAATCGTTTGCATTTAGCACAAGAGATCGGAGTACATGCAACATTTGTTTCTACGGAGGAGCTGATTCACGATAATTTTGCAGGCTATGATGCTATCATTGACTGCTCTGGTCATCCAGCTATTCCGAAAGAGGCACTTCGTTTACTTAAACGTGGTGGACAGCTTGTATTAGTCGGCATCAATTCTGCTGAGTTTGCTGTGCCAATGGATCAAATTGTACGTGGTGAAATAATGATAAAAGGCAGTTACGGCATTACACAAGCTAATTATGAAGCGGTTTTACAAATGGCTGCGGATGCAAACTATCCATTTAATAAGTTAATCGCACACACTGTTCCATTTAAAGATAGTCTGGATGGTTTTGAAAGTGCCCTTAATAAAGTAAATGGCAAAGTTGTGATTCAGTTTAAGGAGGAAATTTAAATGAAAATTATTGATTTAACATTAGAAATTTATGATGGTTTAGTTTCTTACACATCCCATCCACCGATTGCGATACAAGAAGAATCCACTTTTGATAATTCTGGTCATCGCTACGTAGCTCCATGTGAAGGATTTGAATCTCGCTTTTTACGTATGTCTGATCATAGTGGAACACATATTGATGCTCCTCTTCACTTTATAAGAGGTGGGGAATCTACTGCTGAAATGGATTTAACAAAAACATATGGCGATGCTGTCTTACTTGATGTTTCCTCTTTCAAGGATCCATTTGAACCTGTTACAGCAGAGATGCTTTCACAGGCTGAGCAAAGACAAGGAATTACTGTTCAGCAAGGTGATATTGTGTTAGTAAGAACACGCACTGCAAAGTGGGGCCAAGGAGACTTTTTTGAAGAGCATGCATTTGCAACTTGTGCAGGTGATTGGTTATTTGACAAACAAGTTAAATGCATCGGTCTTGATTTAGCGAATATAGATGTTCATGACAATATGAAACGTGAAGTACATTTAAAGCTGCTAAGTGTTCCTATTTATATAGTAGAAAACCTAGTTAACCTTGAACAGTTACCTTTAAATGACCGTTTTACTTTTATGGCACTGCCGCTTAAATTGAAAAACTCAACTGCATCGCCAGTAAGAGCTGTCGCATATGTGAAGTAACGTGAATAGTAGAAGGAGAAGGCATAAAAGCCTTCTCTTTTTATGATTCAATACTATGCGAAAATCTTTTATAAAAACTAACGTCTTCTATCTTCCTATATAGCTTGGATATTATTATGCTTCGTTTTAATCATTAAATCCTCTTTAATTAAATTTTAATCAATGCTCCAAATTTATTTCTCGAATTAAATTATTGAACGGTAAGAAGTCATTTGCATGTCACTTAAAATATGTATATTTTTTCATGAGCAAAATCTAACATAGCTTTTTCTTTTTTGGACAACCTAATTTAGAAATAATAGCATGAGGTGATGATCATGATTGTGGAGAGGTCGTCCGATTGGCAAGAAGGATTGATAAATAGGCTGGAAAACGATGAAAAATGGCATAGTTGGACTTTGTACAAAACGAACTATGAAATTGTGAAAATGAATTTAATTCCGGAATTTACAGGTTTACAAGCAACAAAGTTTTTACCAAAGCTAACACCACTTGCCCATCAGCTAGAAGCAGCGCAAACCGTTATAGAACGAATGAATGGGAAAGCGATACTTGCAGATGAGGTGGGGCTAGGGAAAACAATTGAAGCTGGCTTAATACTAAAGGAATACATGATACGAGGGCTAGTGAAAAAAGCGCTAATTTTAGCACCTGCATCTCTTATTAATCAATGGATTGAAGAATTAAATCAAAAATTTCATATTCCAGCTATTGCGTATAAAAAAAATTGCCCGATTGAGCGTTACGATATTGTTATTATGAGCATGGATACGGCAAAAAAAAGCCCACATAAAGAATTAATTTATGCGCAAAATTATGACATGATTATTATTGACGAGGCACATAAATTAAAAAACCATAAAACACAAATTTATGAATTTGTGCAAGGATTAAAGAAGAAGTTTTGCTTATTATTAACGGCTACACCGATTCAAAATGATGTTTTTGAGCTTTATTATCTTATTTCTTTACTGAAGCCAGGTCATCTTGGCAATTATGAGACGTTTCAATCTGCGTTTTCAGCAAGCAAGCACGATTTACAGCACGATGACTATTTAAAAGAACTAGTAAACCAAGTGATGGTAAGAAATCGAAGAGAGGACACGGGCATCGAATGGACTAGTCGACGTGTTCAAATAGTGCCTATTCAATTTAGCCCTGAGGAAATGGAAGTTTATCATTTGCTTGGCTCGCTAACCTCAACAGGCTCCTTCTCATTAATTACATTGCAAAAAGAAATGTGTAGCAGCAAAGAGGCAACAGCTTTAACGCTGTCCAAAATGCTTGAAAATAGTTCAGAACGCGAGGAGCTAGAAGCAATTCTTGCAAAAGTTATGTCATTAGAAGTGAATTCTAAAGCTGAGAAGACGCTAGAGATTATTGAGCAGGCTAAAGATAAAGTCATTATTTTTACTGAATATCGTGCAACTCAAATCTATTTACAGTGGTATTTACATTCACATGGCATAACGAGTGTTTTATTTAATGGGAAGTTTAATAAAAACAAGCGGGATTATATGAAGCATATATTTAAGGAAAAAGCGCAAGTATTAATTGCAACAGAGGCAGGGGGCGAAGGGATTAACCTTCAATTTTGCCATCATGTAATTAACTACGATTTGCCTTGGAATCCAATGAAGCTTGAGCAACGCATAGGTCGTGTTCACCGTTTAGGACAAGAACATGATGTCCATATTTATAATCTTGCGGTAGAAGATACGATTGAAAAGGATATTTTGGCATTACTGCATACAAAAATCGATGTTTTTGAAAAGGTAGTAGGAGACTTAGATGCCATTTTAACAAATTTCAAAAAGTCTGTATAACCCGATTAATAGAAGTTTTCTACTAGTGAGGATTGCTATTCTTAATAAAAAAAGGCATTGGCATATGTCACAGATTTGAAGAGGAGCTTTTCGAGCAGACTGACAAATCTAAACGCAATATCCCAAGCCATAATTGATTTGTAAGGGGAGAGGGGCATGTATCCACAACAGGTTCACAGTTATTTACGACAATTTTTTTTAGAAAATGAATGCGAAATGGTATGGGAGAGTGACCATTACTTAACAGTACAATTAACGATTGCTGTTGATAAGAGAATTATGAATCGCCCCTTTTACTGGCAATACGTAGAAGCGACAAATAGCGAACCTAACCCTGCACAAGTAACCTTTATTACAGATCAAAGTGCATTGTCAGAAAAAATAATCGGGGAAGTCGTCCATTTTGGTTCTCCAAGGCTCAATCAATTGTTTCAAGCTACGAGAGAGCTAGGAGCGTATGTCCAAATGTTTCAAAAAGTAGATGCGAGTATAGGGCAAGTCATGCTTACTCCTTGGCTTGGTGTAAATTATAAAGTGTCGTATTGTTGTGACCGAACGAAAGAAATGCTGTATTCTTTTGGTATTAACTTACTGACAGGGACAATAAATGATCATTTCCATGAAACAATAAATCATTTTGAGTGGGATATGAAGCAGTCGGAAAATGCTTTTTATGTACAATATATAATTAAGCCTTTACGTGCGCTTCAACGCTTGGATGAAGCGATTGATGCAATTATTCAACAAGATGATCATACATGGGCTGAACAGGCTAAAAAGAGATGGCAACGGGATCAACGCGTGTTAGACTTCTTTTATGAAGATGTGGAAGAAAAGCCAGAGTGTTATGAAATAGAGAGAAAAGCATTAGAAGAACAATACGATGCAAAAATTAAAATCGAAATTGTAAATGGTGGATTATTTTATATGAGATAAAAGAAAGCCGCAACGATTGCATATGCAAATTGTTGCGGCTTGTTTATTTTGCTGCCATAAAAACTAGGTCAATCGTTTTCGACCATCGTTTGTAATTGTGCCAGTTTATTATCCCAAAATAAATGAAAGTATTGTAACCAATCTTCAATTTCTTTTAAGCGTTCAATGTGTAACGTGTAAATTTTTTCTCGCCCCTTTTTTTGGGCGGATACTAGCTTGGCTTGCTCCAATATGTGTAGATGTTTGACGACAGCAGTTCTGCTAATCGTAAAATGCTCTGAAAGAAGAGCTATTGGTTTATCGCTTTCGGCTAGCAGTTGAAGTACATGACGTCTTGTTGGATCAGCAATTGCTTGGAAAACATCATACTGTTCTGCGAGCTGTGTCATTTTGTTTCTGCAATCTCTTTTAGCTTTTTACCAACAAGCATTGTCCAGCCACCATCCATATTTTGACGAACAGCTTCCGCTGACATGTTAGCTTTTGGAATAATATGAGATGCTTCTTTCCAGCCGCCATGTGTTAATGTAAATTCTGTTTGCTCTCCAACTTGCTTTAACTCGAATGTGACAAACCAGCCATCAGTATCCCATGCAAAACGCACAAAATGAGGTGCATCTACTTTTTCTACTTTACATGGGGATGGACCAAATGGAGATTGTAGTGTAAATTCATGTCCTTCCACAGGTTTAAAATCATTTGGCATAAACCAAGAACCAAGTTTTTCGGCATTTGTAACTGTTTCCCACGCCTTCTCGATAGGCGCATTTAGTGTAACAGTTTTAACGATATTTTGTAGTTGCTCTGACATTGTATAGTCTCCTTTTTATAAAAAATATAACCATAAGGTGTTACGAATATATAACACCTTATGGTTATATGTCAATCATAAAGGAGATGGAAAAATTTTTAAGTGGTCTCTTTTTTGAGGAGGTAACGTATGGTAGAATTATTTTTATAATTTTCAGACGGATAGGAGGGAGTAGCATGGAAAATTTTCCGATGTTTTTATTGATGTGTATTTTATTAATAATTTTACCTGGACCTGATACTGCTATTGCAACGAAAAATACTTTAACAGTTAATAAAAAGGGTGGGTTACAAACAATACTTGGCTCATGTTGCGGTTTATTAATTCATACACTAGCAGCGGTTATCGGACTCTCTGCAATTATTGTAAAGTCAGCCTATATATTTGCTATTTTAAAATACGTTGGAGCGGTGTATTTATGCTATTTAGGTGTAAAAACATTATGGACTTTAAAGACCATTCGCACGCAGTCTCCAGTCGTAAATGATGACACTCAAATTGATAATAAATATGGGCATCAATCATGCTTTAAGCAAGGTTTCTTAACGAATGTTACAAATCCAAAGGTAGCCGTATTTTTTTTAACGTTCTTACCGCAATTTGTAGATGGCTCAAACAGCACATTTTTCCCATTTCTACTAATGGGGCTTATTTATACCGCCTTGACTGCACTATGGTTCATCTTCTATGTATATTTATTAGATAAAATTAGTACTTTTATGAAAAAACCTATGACAAAGGCAGTAATCGAAGGCCTAACAGGAACGGTTCTAATTGGCTTTGGCATTAAATTAGCATTAGAAAAAGCATAGGTGCCAGGCACTCAAACAATTTCTTATGCATTCTATAACTACAAAGGAAAAATCCACGAAGACTCCTGCGGGAACGCACGCATCGTAAGTCGCAACAAACCGCGCGACAGCGAGGGTTGCGGCTTACAACGTGCCCGCGGAAAGCGAAGTGGATTTTAACGCTTTAAGAAGCTGATATGATGCTAGATGCATACCTATACGATTGTCAGGCACTCAAACAATTTCCTATGCATTCTATAACTACAAAGGAAAAATCCACGAAGACTCCTGCGGGAACGCACGCATAAGTAAGACGCAACAAACCGCGCGACAGCGAGGGTTGCGGCTTACAACGTGCCCGCGGAAAGCGAAATGGATTTTTACGCTTTAAGAAGCTGATATAATGCTAGGTGCATGGATTGTCAGCCACTTAAACAATTTATTAAAAAAAGGCTGTAGACAATTCCAAATTTCTTTGGAGTTTATCTACAGCCAGAGATACCGAAAATATAAGCCTCTGAATCTCAACACCTTTTACGCTGATCGTAAGTTCAACTTCAATCAGCTCAAAAGGTTATTATTTTTGTTGGTTTGCAGCCCAAACATTTGTATCTGCAATTGTTGGGTTAGCAATATAATGGCCACCTTCAATTTGAAGAGTTTGACCAGTCATGAATTTAGATTCATCAGAAGCTAAGTACACTACTGCGTAACCGATATCATCTGCTTCACCATTGTATGGTAGGGCATTGTATTTTGTGAAAATTTCTAGTAATTCTTTTGGTAAACTGTTTTTAGCAGCAGGAGTTAAAATTAATCCTGGAGCGATAGCGTTACAACGGATTTTATCTTTACCGTATTGAGTAGCAATGTATTTAGTTAAGTGAACTACGCCAGCTTTAGTTGTACCGTAAGCTGTACGGATTTGGTCACTTGCAAATCCACCCATAGAAGCAGTGTTAATGATAGAACCACCACCAGCTTTTTGCATATGTGGAATTGCGAAACGGCTACCTAGTAATACTGATTTTAAGTTGATGTTAACTAGGCGATCGAACTCTTCTAAATCCATATTCACAACATCTAAATCTTTTTGTAAGTTTGTTGAACCAACATTGTTAAATAATACTGTTAAAGAACCGAATTTCTCAACAGTGAATTCTACTGCTGCTTTGATTGAATCAGCATCACCAGCATCTAAAAATACTGCAGCTGCTTCATAACCTTCTTTTACTAATACATCAGCAATTTCTTTTGCACCGTCAAGATTATAGTCAGCAATAACAACTTTAGCTCCTTCTTTAGCTAATAAAGTTGCTGCTGATAAACCGATACCTGACGCTCCGCCAGTAACAAGTGCTACTTTATTTTCAACACGTTTCATAATAAAATTCCTCCTAGTTTGAGTGATAAACTGAGTATTGACAGTTAAACATAAATCATACTCATTACTACTTCATTTAATTGACAATAGATAGTTTACCACTAAACTAAAAAGATTTGAAATAAAAAGCATAGTTTGTTGTCATTTTTTTCGCTTATGTAGTTGGGCTAGAATTAGAATAAAGACTAGCACAAGTGTTGTCTTAACGTTAAATTCCACATATGTATTGGTGTATAGAAATTTATTTAATAGTTACTTAGAATTCGTAAAAATAAGCTTTTTTAATCGTTCCTCCATAATCTTTTTCTTTTCTAGACGGTCTTTTTTAATTTGAAACATTCTTTTTAAAAAGAATCCCCCTAATATAATGGCACAAAAAATAATGATATAAATTAGCATCCGCAAAATCCCTTTTAATATTATTTAATAGAACAGTGGCGACCAGAGTTATAGCTACTATCTCCTAACTTTTATAAAATTGCGACAAAATACTTATGTATTTATAGTATGCTAAAGCCTCAAAAACGCCCAACTAGTCAAATATATCGACTTTTGCGGAAATTTACCATTACTTAGTCTTTGAAATAAACAAAAAACCCCACAAGAACGTTAAAAACGTTCAATATGAGGTTCTAAAAGGCTATCTTCATTAGAAGAAGTATAACCCAATACTGATGATAACTCCTGTAAAGAGAAGGATAAATAAACAGAAGCCCATAATATCCTTTGCTTTTAAGCCAGCAATTGCAAGAGCAGGTAGAGCCCAAAATGGTTGAATCATATTCGTCCAAGCATCGCCCCAAGCAATAGCCATAGCAGTTTTAGCATAATCAGCGCCTAATTTAGTTGCTGCATCCAACATAATTGGTGCTTGAACTGTCCATTGGCCACCACCGGAAGGCACAAAAAAGTTTACAAGGCCTGCAGAGTAAAATGTAAATAAATAGAATGTATGGTCATTAGAGATGTTAACAAACCACTCAGAAAATACAGCGGCTAAGCCAGAAGCGGTCATCATCCCCATAATGCCGGCGTAAAATGGAAATTGAAAAACAATACCTGTTGTAGTTTTAATAGCATCTTGCGCTGCCGCTAGAAAGCGTTGCGGTGTGCCGTGGAAAATGATACCGAGCACAATGAAAATAGTATTTACAACATTTAAATCTAATACAAATCCTTTCGTTATGAAATGATGTATTAAATAAATAACACCAATAAGTCCGATTAAGATTGTTAAGACATAACTACGCTCTGAACGACTTGCAAAATGGTTATCTGCTTTAGGTAGCTCTATTTTTTCCTCTTTTAATAAAGATGGCTCAACTTCAACTACATCTTCTTCTTTTGGCATCATCCAACGGTTAAAAAATGGAAGTGTTAGTATGATGACGATTACAATAAATAGATTGTACGATGAGAAAAGTGTAACGTTTGTTGGTACAACACCCATAATATTTGCAAATGGATGCCCATCTGTTGCAATAGATAGTGGTACTGAACCTGCTAAACCACCGTGCCATATAACAAATCCTGAATAAGCACTTGCGATTAGTAAACGATAGTCCACTTTTTTTACATGACGTGCAATTTCCTTTGCAAAAAGTGCGCCGATTACAAGCCCGAATCCCCAGTTAATCCAGCAAGCAATTAAAGAAACAAATGTCACTATAATAATTGCCATACTTGGGGTTTTAATTTTACTAGCAACGGACGATAAACCTCTTTTAAAGACTGGACTATTCGCTAAAATATGACCAGCAGCTAAGACTATGACCATTTGCATTGTAAAAGCTAACAACCCCCAGAAGCCATCTCCCCAATAAGTAACCATATTTAAAGGTGAGGAATCTGTTAACGTGACCCCTAATAACAACACGAGTACTGTGAGTATAGTGACAAATATGTATGGGTCAGGTAAATATTTTTCCATAATAGCATTTGATATTCGTGTTAACGTTTTCAATTAAGTAATCCCCTTTCTATTTCATCCATCCCTTATTTCTAATATTACATAGAGAACAAGGTAAATAAAGAGAAAAATGGAATTAATGACAGATTATGAAACGTTAAATAGAAATGAAAAAATATAATGTCCCTCAAGAATAATAGACATTAATATTATTTTATATATAAGAAAACCTTATCATTCTTGTATTTATAGGTATTTTGCTTTCGAGGAAGGATTATAAAATTATGAGGAGAATTTATAACTAATTAATACTTTAATGAATTTTTCCATAACAAATTAGAATAAATAAGGGGTTTTCATATGGAGTTACGAGATTTAAAGGCGTTTATGGCAGTAGTAGAACATGGAAATTTTACGAAAGCAGCAAGTGAAAGCTTTGTATCACAGCCCTCATTAAGTAAGAGCATTAAAAAGTTAGAAGATAATCTTCATGTTGAGTTATTAAATCGTTCTACAAGACATGTAGAGTTAACGGATGCTGGTAATATCGTTTATCAACAAGGCCAAAAAATTATGCGTTCTGTCCATGATTTGCACATATTGCTCGATGATTTATTAAACATCAAAACGGGATCTATTAAATTGGGTATCCCTCCGCTCATTGGTACTTTGTTTTTCCCCGACATTGCACGTAAGTTTCATCAACAATATCCAAATGTTCATTTAGAGCTAGTCGAGCGTGGAGCAAAATTAGTTGGTACTTTAGTAGAAAGTGGAGAAGTAGATATGGGCATTGTAGTTTTACCGACTGACGAACGGAAATTTAATGTTCAATCTTTCGTTGAAGATCAATTTTATGTTTTTATTAATGACCAACACCCATTAGCCAATCAAGAACAGATTTTATTGCAAGAGCTAAAAAATGAAACGTTCATTATTTTTACTGAGGAATTTTCATTGCATGATTATGTTATTAAATCATGTAAAAGTGCAGGCTTCACACCAATAATAGGGTATAAAAGTTCACAATGGGATTTAATTGTGGAGCTGGTGTCCTCGAATTTAGGCGTGACCCTTTTGCCATACTCTATTGCAGCAAAGCAAACGAATCGGAATGTGAAAATCATCCCTTTAAAAAATTTTTATATGCCGTGGCGTCTCGGTGTAATTACAAAAAAAAATACATATCAATCTTATGCGTTAAAACAATTATTAAAGACTATTCGAACGGAAAAAGAATAGTATCCATCGATTTATGCAAAATGAGCATAAATACCATTCCAATTAATCCCTTTACTTATAAAACAGGAATGAGGTAGAATTTTCTTTAATAAACGAGCAATTTTAGGGGGTTTCAATATGGTGGACGGGAAAGTATGGAATTCGTTTGAGGAAGCCGTTGCAGATATAAATGATGGCGCTACGTTAGCAGTAGGGGGTTTCGGTTTAAGTGGTATTCCAGAAAAGGCTATTGCTGCGTTACAACAAAAGGGAACAAAGGATTTAACCGTAATTAGTAATAACTGTGGTGTAGATAATTGGGGATTAGGATTATTACTAGCAAATAAACAAATAAAAAAAATGATCGCTTCCTATGTAGGGGAAAATAAAATATTTGAACAGCAATTTTTAAGTGGTGAGCTGGAAGTTGAACTTGCACCACAAGGAACATTGGCAGAGCGTTTGCGAGCAGGTGGAGCAGGTATTCCTGGCTTTTATACAGCTACTGGGGTTGGAACGCCAATTGCTGAAGGTAAAGAGGTCAAGGTTTTTGATGGTAAGGAATATATTTTAGAAGAAGGAATTGTTGCAGACTTTGCGCTTGTCAAAGCATGGAAGGCAGACAAGCTAGGCAATTTAATTTATCGAAAAACATCGCGTAATTTTAACCCGTTAGCAGCGATGTCAGGCAAAATTACAATTGCGGAAGTGGAAGAAATTGTAGAAGTGGGCGAACTGGATCCAGATCATATCCACACACCAGGTGTCTTTGTGCAACGTGTATTACTCGGGGAAAACTATGAAAAACGTATTGAACGTTTAACTGTTAAAAAGAAGGAGGAAGCATGATGGCGGATACAAGACATAAAATTGTGAATAGAGCTGTCCAGGAAATACAAAATGGCATGAATGTTAATTTAGGTATCGGTATTCCAACACTTATTGCCAATGCCATTCCTGCTAATTATGAGGTGCTTTTACAATCCGAAAATGGACTCCTTGGAATCGGCCCATATCCAGAGGAAAGTGCGGTAGATGCTGACCTCATCAATGCTGGCAAAGAAACAGTGACAGCTGTGCCAGGCGCATCTTTTTTTGATAGTGCTGAGTCCTTTGCCATGATTCGTGGCGGGCATATTGATCTTGCGATTTTAGGTGGAATGGAAGTTTCCGAAACAGGTGATCTTGCCAATTGGATGATCCCAGGGAAAATGGTAAAGGGCATGGGAGGCGCCATGGATCTTGTTGTCGGTGCGAAAAGAGTCGTCGTTGTGATGGAGCATGTGAATAAAAATGGAGAGTCAAAAATTAAAAAGCAGTGTGAGTTACCGTTAACAGGTAAAGGTGTTGTGCACAGATTAATAACGGACTTAGCTGTTTTTGATTTTACAGCTACAGGAATGCAGCTAATAGAACTAGCAGAAGGTGTAACATTGGAGGAAGTAAAGGCGAAAACCGCTGCTTCATTCGATGTTGCTTTATCCCAATAATTTAAAAAAGACCAGTTTACTTTATTTAGAAGTAGACTGGTTATTTTAATTTTAGGAGCGTGAGATAATTGCTTAGGGTGTCTCAGGTAACAACGGAAGTAATAAAACGATTTAACAGTCTAGATAGAGGACAAAGGCCGCTTATTGTTGCCATTGACGGATTAGGTGGGGCAGGAAAAACAACTGTTGTAAAGGAACTAGTGGGCACGCTGGAAAATGAATATATCATCAATGTGCTACATATCGATGATTACATTGTAGAAAGTGAAAAACGTTACAATACTGGCAATGAAGAATGGTTTGAATATTATTTTTTACAATGGGATATAGAGTTAATAAAAAAGTGCCTTTTAAAAATACATAATAATCACCAAGAATTAACACTGCCTTTTTATAATCGGGCAACGAATACAGTGATAAATAGTAAAAGGCTATTTGTGTCGAATAGTATTTTATTAATAGAAGGCGTCTTTCTTCAGCGTAATGAGTGGAGGGAATTTTATGACTACACGATATTTTTAGAATGCCCAAAACATGTTAGGGAAGAAAGAGTTTTAAAGCGTGATTCATATATAGGGGACGTATCAGCAATAAGGAAGAAGTATGAGGAAAGATATTGGGTTGCGGAGGATTATTACTTAACAAAGGAACAGCCGTTACAAAAAGCAGATTTACTATGGCACGCGGAATAGAACTCAGACTATTGACTGTTCTCCTCTCAAGTTTTCCCATTATATAATCGTCCTAGAAGGAGAGATGGCGATGAAAGAACAATGGGCAAAAGAAGTTGTACAGGTTCGTGTTGCAAGACCAACTCATCAATTAACGGCAATCGAACGGTTTTATTGTGAAGGTGTAGGTTTAGAAAAGATTGGTTCGTTTACAGGGCATCGAGGCTACAATGGAATGATGATTGGTCTGCCGAATGCTAATTATCATTTAGAATTTACGGAGCACATTGAAGGAAGCCCGTGTCCCGCACCCACAAAGGATAATCTTCTTGTGCTTTACATGCCAAACATTGAAGCAATCCAACGCATTGTACAACGACTGTCGCAAATGGGTTATCCAGAAGTGGAGCCAGAAAATCTTTATTGGGCAGAAAAAGGTGTAACGATTGAAGATCCAGATGGCTGGCGTCTTGTATTAATGAATACAATGGGCATATAAATTTTTATATTCGGTAAAGGACAACATGTATCACCCTCACTTTTATATGAAGGGAAACTATACATAGATCGAATATTAAAAGAGGTTGGGACAAAAGCAAAAAGCGTTAGATTGACTGCAATCAATTTAACGCTTTTTGTAATTCCACTTTGGTGGTCGCTTTCCGCGGACACACCGTAAGACACAACCCTCGCTAACGTGCGGCCTGTTGCGTCATACGTTTTGTGCGTTCCCGCAGAAGTGCCGCCTCCGCTCCCAACAACTAGGGCGCTCTTCTAAATTTTAATTTTGCAAAAGCAAGAAAATCTAGTTTTCATTTTACATAGCGAAAATTTACAAACACCTTTGTCCTAATATCTCTTGGATTTGTTAATCTCCTAAAGCTGGGTTTTCCTTATATTCAGTGGCAATGGATTCTATATTTAATTGTGAATAGTCGGCCCAATTGACGGTTCTAAAATCTTCTTCGTCAAAATAAATGCTTAATACTTTCGTCATTTCTTCATTACTATTAGCGCCAGTCAATGGCGCAAACCAAATAATCGAAGGTGTTTTCACACTTTTTAGCTTCGACAGCTCGGCAAATATTTTACCGGAATCTTTCAGCATCTGATTTTTCGAGCCTTCTCGTATATCTGTATCATGAATCGATATAGTAACAATTCCTTTTGTTTCTTCTACAGTGAATTTATTTTTAACCACTGCCCCCACGATATCCTTTACAGATGTGTCTTGATCGACTGCGACTTCCTTCGGTTCTGCATTTTTGCCACAGGCTGATAGTAATAATGTGAATAGTACTAAGAAATAAAGTAGTTTTTTCATAATGATTACCTCCCTTGTTACTCCATATATGTTCAAATTGCTTATGAATTATACAAAGTTATAGGGAGTCGAAACTATTTTTTCTAATCGATATGTAGTAAATCATTTCTACCCGTTACGGTTTACCCAAAGTTATTAGATGATGAATAATATTAGAAATACTAAACACATTGTGAGACCTGTGTACAAGCATTGATAAAATGCTTTTTTATCTGTTCCTTTATAATCAAACCCACGATTTAGTACTACCAGTCCAAAAATAAACATGATTATATTTAAATATTTTGGATTGAATCCAGCGGGAATGACAAGTGAAAACATCAAAATTATTAAAATGAAATGTATGTACTTTCTTATAGGATGGATAAATTTAATCTTGTTAAAAAGTTTCAAAAATATCACTCCTTATTAAACATATGATTTCTTATTTAACACGTATACTAAAAATGAAAGACGAACTTCCCTTGGCCCATCTACCTGAAACAGAGTAAATATAGATGCCTTCTTCTTTAGGTGCAGTAAAAGCATCATCTTCTACTGTTACTAGTGGACTCTCGCTATTGTTCAACCAGTACTCTACTTTTATTTCATCAATGGGTGGTTTAGTAAACTTGATCTTTATTTCGCTATTAGGGGACACAGGTAAGGGCGTAATTTTTTTGTTTTCAAGGAGCTCTGGTGGTGAAATTTTATCAACACACCCTGTTCCAGCAATCCTTTTCCAACAATATGATCCTTGTACAAGTGTTATTTTTGTCCCTTCTACCGTTACAATTGGCTTAGGAGGACCAGAAGTAAGTAAAATGGCCAGTATGCTCAATAGGACAATAAATAAAATAGTCATTATTATCTTTACATTTTTCATAACTAATCCTCCGATACAATCGTACTTAAATAAAAATAATATCAACCGAAAACAAAGGATGTTGTTTCTAGTTGATATTATTTCATCAGGTTCTATTTATTTGCTTACTACATCAAGGCACCAAGAGAAATTATCCCATGCTGAATACCAACCGTTGAAAACTTCTGATGAATCATCCCAACGCACTTCGAACTTTTTATGACCTTCGATATCTAGTAAATATAAAGCTAATGTATCATCCGCTTTAGAGACTGCTATTTTCATACCGTTTTGAAGTTCTTCCTCAGTGAATGGTACATCCGAAACCGAACGTAGCTGCGCTTGTTCAAATACTTGTTTGTTAATAATTCTGTAATTCATAATAAACCTCCAATAAAACTTTCTTGAATTTTAAATTTTTATTTTACGTGCCAATAACAGGACTATAAAAGTATATCCTATATTCATTGAGTAAAGAAAACAAAATAAAAATAAGCCAAGCTTTTTTTTGTCTAAATTGTTGCTTGTGATTGGCTAACATTTCAGTGAGCCATGAAGAAAACTAAAACAATATGTTTATAAATCAATGTTACAAGGAGCCAACAAAAATGTCCAGAGACTCACAAAATCGAGTTGTTCTAGGCTTGTTTTTAATAATGTTACATCGAAATAGTTTTTTAGTAAAACAAAGTTTAAAAGAGGAATCGACCACTATCATTTAAAATGAGATGGTGCATTCATATTTCGAATTGAAGGTGTTTGTTTGCATGTTGTTGAATATGTTAATACGAAAAGCAAAGGGGGAAGGCAATTGCTATGAAAAAAATAATTCTTGGAATTGTTTTTACATTAATAATTTGCTCATTAATTATACCCTACAATCATCTTCAGCAACCAACTGAAAAGGATGTTTTGCATCTAACGAAAAATTGGTCTGAATCTGTAGAGGAAGTTTATTTCATTAAGGAAATTGATGAACGATGGTTAACAATATTTCGAACGAGCCAATCTACTTCCGTTGCAGAGCTAAAACAAAATTGGTTTGGTACGTGGATATTAAGCGATGGTAACACGCTATCCTCAACATATTACCCTCCATTAGAAGACGATCAAATTACATGGAGTGCTTCAGGAAAGAGTAAAGAAAATATCAGTTATTATTTTGGTGAAGTGATAGATCCAGAAATCGTTAAAATAACGGTGGAAACGCAGAAAGGGATTTTTGAAAATGTGCCATTTATAGAGTCTGCTGGACAGCGTTTTTTCTTAAAAAGAGAAGAAGGATCGATTTTTTTACCTGTAAACATTTGCGGTTTTTCTAATTCAGGAGAATTAATTTATTCATCAGTGAAGAAAATTCCCTTTAAATAAGAGACGATTGTTCAATAAGAGCAATCGTCTCTTTAAACTTTATTTTAAATAAATGAAACGAATTTCAGAAATATAAGTCAAATTTAGAAAAAGGAGGTTGTGCATTGAAAAAGTTATTTTTAATAATTGGCTTGATTGCACTTTTAATAGCGGGGTGTTCGAATGATGTAAATAAAACGCAAAATAATAGAGAAAGTTTTCCACCCTCTATGGCAGGGTGGGTTCAAGTGAATGGCCAAAGTTATGAAATGGATGAGGGCGGTTATCGGTGGGAAAGAAAAAAAGGGCTAACAACTGAGACTGTTCAAACCGATCATTTATCTCCAAACCAAGTAGCTGATCAGTTACATACAATTCAGTTAGCCCCCAATACAAACATCCATATTGAGGTTGAAGAAAATCCAGAAATGGTTGTTTATCTATGGAATGAAAACGGTAGAGATAAGGAAATGATGATAAAAAATAATGAAATGACTGTCCCGCAAAACGAAGGTCGATACATTTATGAGGTATTAGCTAGCTGGTCAAATGGTGAAGTATCCTACACATTTGTAGTGGAAGTGAACTAATATAGTATCCATTGTGTTAGAAGATGCTTTGAAAAAATTTAATTTGACAGCAATCAAAAAGACTTTTATTATTATGTAGACCGTTCGTTATAATTTTTTTAAGGGAGGTTCAGCCTATGTCTAGTAAAAATTCTTCTCGAGAGAAAATTTTAGAAGCTGCAACAGAGCTTTTTCATTTGAAGGGGTATCACGCTACAGGATTAAGCCAAATCATCCAAGAGAGTGGGGCTCCAAAAGGTTCTTTATATTATCATTTTCCTAATGGTAAGGAGCAATTAGCTTTTGAAGCGATTAATTTATCAGCAACAAGAATTGCAGCAGAGATAGAGCAAAATTTAGCAGCTTTCGATGATCCTACTCAGGCATTCCAATATCATATAGAGTTTATTTCTAGGATTTTTCAAGATGTAGAACCAATATCAAAATTAAAAAACGTTCCAATGGGTTTACTCGCAATGGAAACAGCATTTGTAAATGAGAATTTACGGCAGGCTTGTGAAGAAACCTTTGAAATATGGGGAAATCTTTACTTTGAGAAATTAAGAAGTAGTGGGTTTAGTGAAGAACGTGCTTACTTAATTAGCAAATCAATAAGTGCATTAATTGAAGGCGGCATTACGTTATGTATAACTAAAAAATCGGGTGAGCCTTTAATTCAAATTAACAAAATGATCCCTTTATTGCTTTCAAAGTAAAAAGGGGTTTTCATTTTAATGCTTATTATATAGACCGGTCTAATTAATGATAAAGAAAGAAGGAAGTATTTTATGGCTCCATCAATGCAAGTTGTACCCGTACGAAAACCTAAAAGTATGGCTTTTGTACTTATGTTTGCCGCTTTTATAGGGCTGTTTAGTGAGACAGCTTTAAATATGGCGCTGACAAATATTATGTCTGATTTCACTGTATCAGCGGGGACTGCACAGTGGCTTACTACGGGCTATTTATTAACGATAGGTATTTTAGTGCCTGTTTCATCTCTTCTCATTCAATGGTTTACAACAAAGCAGTTAGTTGTTGGATCATTAATTTTTTCGATTGTAGGAACGATTTTAGCAGCTTTAGCACCAAGCTTTCCCATCTTACTGCTAGGTCGTATCATTCAAGCGTTTGGAACAGGTATTATTTTACCGCTTATGATGAATGTGATTTTATTAATCTTTCCGATTCATAAACGTGGAGCGGTCATGGGGTTAATGGGGCTTGTTATTACGACAGCTCCTGCAATAGGGCCTACTTTAGCAGGTTTAATTGTAGACTCGTTAGATTGGTCTTATATTTTCTGGATTAGCCTTGTCTTTTATGCAGGATTAGTTATAGCGGGGCTAAAACAAATCGATAATGTATCTACTATTACAAAACCAGCGATTGATATTGTTTCAATTCTATTATCGACACTTGGATTTGGTGGTTTCATTTACAGTTTAAGTACTATTGCAGAGAAATCCTTTGCTTCTGCAGGCGTATATATTCCATTTATTATTGGCTTAGTGGCAATTGCGTTATTTGTTATTCGTCAATTTAAAATGGAGCAGCCGATGATTAATTTACGGACATTTAAATATCCTATGTTTACATTAGGGACGGTGTTGTTATTTAGCGGTATGCTTTTAATTTTATCAACAGCGATACTATTGCCAATGTATTTAAAAGGTGCCTTATTATTCAGTGCAACGGTAGCTGGTCTTATTCTTTTGCCTGGTAGTGCCATGAATGCTGTATTATCACCTGTTGTAGGGAAGATGTTCGATCAATTTGGTGCAAAGAAATTTTTACCTCTTGGCTTCCTTCTAACATTCATTGCAAGTGTGCTTTTTGTTTTTACGATTTCTGCACATACACCCGTTTGGCAAATTATTTTAGCGAATACAATATTCTTTATAGGGATTTCTATGATTATTATGCCTGCGCAAACAAATGGGCTAAATCAGTTGCCACGTGAATTATACGCAGATGGTGCAGCTGTTATGAGTACATTACAACAAATTGCAGGTGGGACAGGGACAGCATTGGCTATTACATTAATGGTCAGTGGACAAAACAAGCATTTCGAGAAATTCCAAAATGCTTCACCATTTGAATTAATGGCTGAAGGAACAAAGTATGCATTCTTCTTTATTGCAGCCCTTGCTCTTATTGGGCTTGTGTTATCTCTATTTGTTAAGGGAAAACGTGTTGAGAACAATTAAGTTGGGTCTATTTAAATAGCTGAAACAACAAAATAATGACACCCCAATCGTTAGTGTTTAGACTACTTTTGGGGTGTCGTTTCATTTTTAGTGACTGTTCTTTTTTATTTAGTAATTTTTACATTATTAAATCTGTAATCAGTCCAGTTAGCACGAATTAAAATGTTTATTGAATCCGAATCAACAGGTGCATAGAAAATAACATCTTGTGCAGTGACACCGGGCTCAATATATGTATCAGCGTGAGGGACATTTTCTTTTTTATACCATCTTTTGAAATTAAAATCTGAACTATAGCTGTATTGTTTACCATTTGCCACTATTTTAGATAAATCGCTGCCGTTACTAATTTTATCATTTGTATTATTAATATATGTTACATAAATTTTTAGCGAATCAGAATCTTGCACTACTTTATCGATTGTAACAGTTACGTTTTTTATTGTTTTTGAAAGTTGATCCTCGGTTGTTTCTTTATTTTGATTCGTATTAGAGAGGGCCTTTACTTTTTCTTCTAATGATTTGATTTTTTCATTCAGTTCTTTAATCTTTTGGTCTTTTTCCTTTAATTGCTTTTTTAAAATAGTGACTTCATCTTCTTTAGTAGCTGCTATTGATACAGTTGGGCTATAAGAGTAGACGGATATTGCAAATATAGAAATTAAAAATACATAAAAGAGTTTCTTCATCGTGTTCCTCCATTCTTAATTTCCTTAATTATACTATTGTTATATCAATTTGAAAGTTTTACATTTCGACACCAATCGACTATTACTGCAAATTAGTTTGATAAAAAAACTAGACCTTTGCTGACTAGCATCGGTAAGAAAAAGAATTTTGGCCAGAGCATTACATCAAATATAGAGAAATTTTTGCGTATTAAGGAAAATGAAAAACTCGTATGTTGATTTATGTTTTATCAACATGCGAGTTTTCCCTTATCTATTGGATATTCTATATTCTAGGCAACAGTCGTTGTCATTTTGACTGTTAAATGTCATTTGAGCAATGTAAGAGTCGTTGCGATTGCATTGTCGATAAAAGAGCGTTGAGGGCGGGATTTCATCATAACTGTTAGACCGATTAATGCGATAATTAGTGATTGTGCTAAAGATTTTGCATCAGTGTTGGCTTCCAACTCACCAGATTGTATTCCCCGTTCAATCGTTTCTTGAAAGATAACAGTTAGGTACAGTTGATGTTCTCTAGTTAAAATTTCAAATCGCTCATCATGCGGTGCGAGTTCAACCATCGTATTAATACAAAAACAGCCTTTACTAAGTGCACCTCCATATTCGTCATTGATGATATCTGTAAAAAAAGTAGAAAATGCCTCTTTTATAGAGGAGTGACTTTGGAGCTTGGTTCGAATATCGGATGCGCGGGACATTGTATATTTGCGAAGTGCTGTTTCGAATAACTCTTTCTTATCACCAAAGGTTGAATAAATACTAGGGCGTTGAATGCCCATTCTAGAAGTAAGGTCGCTTAATGAAGTAGCCTCATATCCTTTCTCCCAAAATAACTGCATTGCTGCGTTTAAAACTTGATCCTCATCAAACTCTCGGGTTCTTGCCATAAGAATACCTCTCTTCAATTTTCGATATTAATGTTTTGTATGTTAACAATTAGATTGTTATTTATATACCGAACAGTATGTAATTAGTATAGTGTCAGCCGTGTTTTTAGTCAAATCTATAAAATGAAGCGCTCTTGTAGAAAATGAAAAAGTGTTGACAATCAAAATAAGTTTAAGCTATATTTACCAATAATTATATTGTACCGTTCGGTATGTTATAGTTGCTAATTTAACGTAATGGAGGTTAAGGTGTGTACAAAACAGCGACAAGAGTAGGTAATCAACTTGTAAAAAATAATGGGCATAAACAGTCATTGATGTCTCCGGCGATGACACTATTGTTTGCAACTGCTTGTGGAATATCAGTGGCCAATATCTATTTTGCGCAACCGTTGCTCGATCAATTATCGAATGATTTTAGTATGGATCATTCCATTATTGGTGTTGTCATTACGATCACACAGATTTTTTATGGTTTGGGTTTATTACTACTTGTGCCGCTTGGTGATTTGTTAAATCCACGACGTTTAATTGTTGGTCACATGCTATTATCCACAATAGCTTTAATTATAGTGGGGACTGCATTCTCGAGCGTAGTACTTTTCGTGGGTATGGCTTTGGTAGGTATTCTTGCAGTTGTGACACAAACACTCGTGGCGTTTGCAGCAAATATTGCTTCTCCTTTAGAACGAGGGCGTGTTGTGGGCATTGTAACAAGTGGAATCGTAATCGGCATACTGCTTGCACGGACTTTTGCTGGTATTGTAACAGATTTAGCAGGTTGGCGTTCAGTATATTTTGTCACTGCAGCCATCTTATTTTTGCTAGCCAGTTTATTTTTGAAAGTTCTGCCAAGTGTTGAACGTGAAGTGAAATCATTGACCTATACCCAGTTGATAAGGTCAACATTTACTTTGTTTATGCAAGAACGAACATTACGTGTTCGCTCGGTGCTAGCCATGTTGATTTTTGCTGATTTCAGTATTTTATGGACTTCGCTTGTGTTGCCACTTAGCACACCGCCCTTTGCTCTTTCCCATAGCGCTATAGGAGCATTTGGTCTCATTGGTGTTGCGGGAGCATTAGCAGCGGCAAGCGCAGGAAAACTCGCTGATCGGGGTTACGGACAACGAACGACTGGTATTGCATTATTACTGTTGTTAATTTCGTGGCTGTTCATCAGTTGTTTACATCAGACATTGGTCGCATTAGTGATTGGGATTATGCTACTTGATTTGGCCGTACAGGCAATCCACGTTACAAATCAAACGATGATTCTTCCATTACGTAGGGAAGCACAGAGTCGACTAACTGCTGGATATATGATGTTTTATTCTATCGGCAGTGCGAGTGGTTCCATTGCTTCCACGCAAATATACGCACATTTCGGCTGGGGAGGGGTTTCTTTACTTGGCGCCTCTGTCAGCGCTGTCGCTATGCTTTTTTGGGTTTTGAGTAGTCAATTTAACATTGGCTAACTGTAAGATAGGCATTTGGAAATGACAATCTATTGGATTAGGGGAGATTTAAATGGAAATAGGTATTACATCTTTTGTAGAAACAAAACCAGATGTTTATAATGGCGAAGTGATTAGTCATGCACAACGTCTACGTGAAGTGGTCGAAGAAATTATCCTTGCTGATCAAGTAGGGCTGGATGTGTTTGGTGTTGGTGAACATCATAGGAAGGATTATGCAGCATCTTCTCCAGCAATGGTTTTCTCAGCGGCTGCGCCTCAAACGAAAAATATACGACTTACAAGTGCTGTCACTGTGCTTTCTTCAGCTGATCCTGTACGCGTTTTTCAAGATTTTGCTACACTAGATGGCATTTCAAATGGTCGCGCGGAAATAATGGCAGGGCGAGGCTCTTTTATCGAGTCGTTTCCGTTGTTTGGCTATAATTTGAACGACTATGATGCGCTGTTTGAAGAACACTTGGAATTGCTGCTTAAAATTCGTCAATCGGAAAAAGTAATTTGGGAGGGCAGACATCGACCTGCAATAAATAATTTAGGTGTCTATCCAAGACCTGTTCAAGATTCTTTACCTATATGGGTCGGTAGTGGTGGAAATCAGGATTCTGCCATCCGTGCAGGATTACTAGGATTGCCACTGATGCTGGCGATCATTGGTGGTAGCCCGATGCAATTTGCACCAATTGTACAGTTATATAAAAAAGCAGCGGCCCATGCAGGTCATGATGTCTCCAAACTGAAGGTGGGATCTCATTCGATAGGTTTTGTAGGGGAGAATAGGGAACTGGCAGCAGATACATTTTTCCCATCCACTCAAGCTGGTATGAATAATCTTGGTAGGGAGCGAGGCTGGGCTTATTATGATCGTTCAAGCTTTGATGCTGCACGATGTTTTGAAGGGGCATTGTATGTTGGTGATTCTGATACGGTTGCAGAGAAAATCATCCATTTGCGTAAGCATGTAGGGATTACACGTTTTATGATGTATGTACCGTTAAGTACAATGCCACATGATCAAGTAATGCGTGCCATTGAATTGCTTGGGAAAGAAGTTGCCCCTCGTGTACGAGAGGAAATTGCTAAATGGGAAGCTAATGGTGAACGGGATATATGATGATTTAGTAGCTGAAAATCTATTTTGAATTTCATGGAAATATGACTGATTCTAATGAAACAAGACTAGCTGTTAGCTAGTCTTATTCTTCTTTATAGTAAGAAGAATCCAGATAATTATGAGATCGTTAAATATTAAAAAATAGTCGGTACCATACCGCCATCCATACGAATTGGAGAGCCTTTAAATGCAGATGCATATGGACTACAGACAAAAGTAGTCATTCTACCGATTTCAAATGGTTTGATAAATCGTTGTATTTCAGATTGCGGTAGATTGGTAGTCATAAAATCTTTTTCTTTTTCTGAAAATGTCATATCGTCATTAGAGTATAAGCCTTCGATTATTTGATACACATTTTCAGATAGTGTTGGTCCTGGCAAAATTGCATTAACTGTAACTTCAGTTCCTATCGTTAGTTTAGATAAGCTTTTAGACAACGATAATAGCATGGATTTAGTCATGCAATATTGAGGCATTTGACCAGAAGGCATAATTGCTTCTTCACTCCCAATAAAGATAATGCGACCAAAATTATTATTCACCATTTTAGGTAGGTAAAATTTAGATAATCCATTAGCGGCAAGAACGTTCGTACGGAAATATTGTATCCATACTTCATCATCCACGTCTTCGTATTGCATAATTTCATAAATACCTAAATTGTTAACTAAAATATCGATATTAGGATATTTTTCGAATAAAGCTTCTCTTTGTTGAATATCTACAATATCTGCTGTAGCATTTTGCGGATTAGTGGACGGGTAATCTGCCTTAATTTCATTTACAGTTCGTTCTACGTCTTCATCATTTCGTCCATTAATTAGTACATTAACACCTTCTTTAGCAAGCTCGAGGGCAATTGCTTTACCTATACCCTTTGTTGATCCGGTAACTAAGGCTGTTTTATTGTTTAATCCCATATCCATATTAAATTCCCCTTTGATTGTTCCTGTAGTTATTTTGCGAAATTAATTTACCGAGTTTCTTCTGAGTGTTCAGTACGCCATTTGGAAGGAGTATCACCCTCCCAAGCGCGGAATGCTCGGTAGAATGAGTTCTGGTCTTCATATCCAATTAGGAATGCCACTTCTTTAATATCAAGAGAGGGGTCTGATAGATACTCACGTGCTTGCTCATGCCGAACTTGTGTTAATAAATGTTTAAAATTCGATCCTTCTTCTGTTAACCTGCGCTGCAAGGTGCGCTCACTCATCCCTAACTCGCTTGCAATAGTATGAATGTCAGGGCGTCCTCCTGATAGGCTACGCTTCATAATCCACTTGACCATATGGGTGATTGAGCGATTGTATTGTTGTGCATTCAACGATTGATCTAGTACTGGAGTCAAAATCTCCAGTAACTCTGCGTTGTATGAGACAAACGGGCGGTCCAAATCTTCTCGATGTAGCGTTAACTTGCTACACTTTGCCCCAATTTGAATAGGGCATTCGAAGTAAGCTTCAAGTGTCTGGACATCACCCGTGAAGTGAGGAAATTCCACAAACTTCGCAGTCAAAGATTGCCCTGTTCCTTTACGTCCTAGTTCGAGCAGAAATGCTAGTGTAATACCAGTAAGTATAGGAGGGCCAGGCTGCTCGGTATTTAGCCAGTCTAGTTCAATGGTACAATCCTCACTTTTCTCTATAATGTGTAAGCTTTCAGGAGGGCACAGTTGTTTGTACCTTGTCATTCGCTTAAGAGCATCGCGATAGTCACGAGCATGGTATGCAGCTAAGACAGCAGGAGGATAATGAGCTGTTTCAAAGCCAGTCGCAAGCTTAATGATTCCTTGTGCAGTATCATCAATCAGCTCCGAATATGCCTGCCAAATCGCAAAGTATTGGATAGTGGTGACTACTGGTTCAGTAATAATAGTGAGAGGTAGTCGTGCTTTGCGAGCTACATCTTGAGCTGTCAGCCCTAATTGGCGTATGCTATCCCAAAAACCTAATGGCATTTTAATACGATTAGTCGTTTGTAATGTCATTCACATATGCCTCCTCTATCTATTAGTTGAAAATGTGGTCTTCGTATTGTTCTGTTGTTAGGACAATATTTATAGTATCTTTCCTATGACGTCTTGTAACTAGCGAATAGTGACAAATCACTTGCTAATTACGCCAAATTCAAAAGTAGGTCGTGAAAGATACATGTGATAAGGTTTTTTCGGAAGAGGAAAAAGAGCATGGAAACAGGAGTGATTTTTAAAGTAGATGGAGTTACTCTAGAGGGGATTATGAAGTAATTTAAGGCATTTCATAAAGGGTTCGTCGGTAAATTATTAGGAAATGATAAATAATCAACAACAGAAAAGTGCTAATGGACCGCTAGTAAAGCGCATAAAAAAACTCACCCTCCAATAAATGAAGGGTGAGTCGCTTTGAAGCCTTGAGGCTCTAATGTAAAATTTAAAAGCCGCGTATGCCGTAGTTATTATAGAAAGTTTTAAACCACCACTCCTCAAAGTGGGTGTTCGCAGAAGTTTTCCTGCTTATCCTCATGCACCTTGGTGTGAGGCCCGTCATTCCAACTCCAATAATAAAACTCCCTTTTACAGCTTAAAGGTTAAAACTTAATATTATACGAACAATGCAGCCTTTAAAGATATAATACGGCATGATAATCAAACTTGCAAGCAAGATGGTTTATAGAAAAAAGTCAATGGGCATGCGCTATAAATCATGAAATTTATACATATGAAGCGCTTGGATTATATGGAATGGCTTCATATATTTTTCACAAATACGAACGGAAAATACGAACAACCTTTGCGAAATTAAAGTAAGTGTGTAAAGATAGGAGCGTAATCATTTACTTAACGAAAATGAAAGGGAGGAAGCGGAAATGGCAGCATATCCAAATTGTCCGAAATGTAATTCTGAATATACATATGAGGATGGCACAAATTTTGTATGTCCAGAATGTGCGCATGAATGGAGCACTAGTGCAACAGAGCAAGAGTCAGATGCACTTATTGTAAAAGATGCAAATGGTAACTTGTTAGCAGATGGTGATGCAGTAACAGTACTTAAAGATTTAAAAGTAAAGGGAAGCTCTTCAACGTTAAAAATGGGCACAAAGGTAAAGAGTATTCGCCTTGTTGAAGGAGACCACAATATTGATTGTAAAATTGATGGCTTCGGTGCAATGAAATTAAAATCAGAGTTCGTGAAAAAAGCCTAATAGCTGGAATGATAACAAGCATCTTTCATATGAGAGATGCTTTTACCATTTAAAACCGACGTAAAATAATTGCGAAGGCAGAGCCAAGCAAGGCAAAAATCGTATGTAATAGAGCGATATAGCTAGCGCCTATGATAAGTGCACTAATATCCATAAAGGAGAGACCCTGGATATAAAGTGGATTGCTAAAATTATTAATGATGGCCCAGACAAAAACAGGTACTGAGCTTATGGCGAAGACTATCCAAATATTTTTATAAAATAAATAAGTAAGACAACCGAAAAGGGCATATAACGCGACAAAGCTTTTATGATCGCCAAGCAAAGATGAGTTGAGGGCAAACATAAAAGATAGCACGATGAAAACGAGGTGGAAAAAGGTTAATGTGCTTTTCATTGATAAGTTTTGATTAGATGACAGCTTTGTTGCTGCCAACTGCTGACATTGCTTACATGTAGCTAAATGCTGTTCCACAAATTCAGCTGTATCAGCTTGAAGATGTTTGGTTTTATATAAAGGTAGTAAATCTTCTACTATTGAACATTCATGTGACAAAATTTTCCCCTCCTATCCCTCCTATTATACGACTTTTTTTAAGAAATAAAAAAAGCCTTCCGTCGATCAATTCATCGGAAAACTTGTACATGCACGTTATTTTTTTTGGTTTAAAATTTCATTCGTTAGCGTTTGAATATCAATATGTGTTTTCTCCTTAACAGCATCCTTTAATATTTCAGTACGGAAATACTCGACTGTTGCTGGAAGGGGAATAGCTAAAAGCTTCGCCAGCGCTGTTTGGTACATATAGACGAATTCCATATCCGTATTACCGCGCTTTAATTCTGCAAATGCTTCATAAAATTGATCCAGTTTATCTGCAAATTCAAGCAAACGTCCTTCAAGTGTTGCATCTTTGCCCTCTTTCATTCGCTCGAAAAAGATGTCCTGGAACTCTTTAGGGATTTCATTAATAATGAATTTTTCCATCATTTTTTCTTCCACATGTGCGAGCATTTGTTTAAGCTCTGGGCTAGCGTGTTTAACGGGAGTTTTTATATCACCGATAAATACTTCAGCGAAATCATGATTGATGGTTTTTTCGTATAATGACTTCCAGTTAACTGCTGCGCCATTCATTTCTTCAAGTGTGGCAAAAAACATGGCATATTGTGAAACCTTCCAAGAATGGGCAGCTACATTATGCTCTTCAAATTTGAAGCGTCCTGGGCAACGAATAATACGTTCTAGATCATTGAGATTTGTAAAAAATTGATGAATTCCTATAAGAATCACTCCTTTTTGTTTTATAAGTGCATGTTACTATAATGAATACCCTCTTTGTGTAAATTTCAAACAATTTTACAATGATTCACGCTACGTTTACAAAGGATTCACAATTAGAATGAGAGAACAGAATGGGGAATGCTATAATTAGTAAGACTTATTAAAGGGAGAGTATGCATTATGATATCCATTTATACACTTCTACTATATATACATATTTTAAGTGCTGTCCTTTCGATTGGGCCATTGTTTGTAGTTTTAGCAATAGTAAAGAAAATGCGTACAGCTTCACATGAAGAAATGTCACCATATATCCAAGTATTTCAAGGCGCGATTACAATTGTTAAACATGCGGGACATGTTCTAGTTGCTTCTGGCATTTTATTAATGTGGCGTGGAGGATATCCATGGACAACTTCCTGGGTAGTTTTAACATTTCTCGTGATGGCGGGTTCCATCGTCTTTTTGGCGCGAGCATTTAAACCAACGATTCGAACATTTAATACGCCAGCCTACAATCAGCAAAAATTTGCCTCACTGTTACATCGAAAAGCATGGATGTATATTGTATTATTGCTCATTATGCTCTGGTTAATGGTAGCTAAGCCTGTTATTTGGTAATTAATGTATGTAATAATAATTGTGTGAGTGACTGGCACTCGCACAAATAAGCCGCAACCATCGTTTATACGTCGATTGTTGCGGCTTATGTTTTGTGCTGTTCCTTCCCGCAAGAGCCTCCAGATATTTTTCTAAGTTAAAATTGTGTGAGTGCCTGACACTATTTAGGGATGTGGAAGGTGATTGTTGTGCCTTTATTTGGTGTACTTTTAATTTGCAATCTTTGTCCATAAATTCTTTTAAGGCGTAGGTCCGTATTGCGTAGGCCAATGCCTCTACTTGTTGTGTTAGTATCAGAAAGCAATTGTGTTAATGTACTATCTTCTATACCGATACCGTCATCAATAACACTTATTTCTACGTAGTCCGAAAACTCCTTGATTCGAATGCAAACAGTTCCGCCATCCTTTTGTTTTAATACGCCATGACGTAAAGCATTTTCTACTAATGTTTGCAATGAAATTGGTGGTATTTCTATTTGAATATGTTCATCGATATCCCAATCAATTTGTAATAAATCCCCAAATCGTTGCTGTTCGATATATAGATACGAGCGGACGAGTTCTAGTTCATCACGAAGCGGTACAACCCGTTGTAAATTCCTTACATCAAAACTTGCATGTAGATACTTGCCAAAATGGTGCATTAAGTCAATCATTCGATTTGGATCAATAGTGCTAAGCGAGGCAATTGTATTAAGCGTATTGTATAAAAAATGAGGCTGTATTTGTGCCTGAAGCCAAGCTGTTTCCAAATGTAGTCGTTGAGTAATGCTATATTTTAAATCGATCAAAGCGCGACTCCGAACTTTTAGTTCCAGTGCATTAATAGGCTTTGTAACATAATCATTTGTACCGTAAGCAAATCCAGTGTAAACGTCCTCGGGATTACTTCGAGCAGTTAACAATAATATTGGTAGCTCTAGTAAGGAATAATGCTGACGAATATTTTCGATTAAAGCATATCCAGAGAGATAAGGAAGCATAGCATCTATAATAATTAAATCCCACCTATGCATAGGTAACAATTCAAGCACCTTTTCGCTACTTGTAACTGTTGTAATGTCATATTCTGTAGGGGAAAATAAACTTCGCATCATTGTTAAATTAACAGGATCATCATCAACCATTAAAATTTTAAACTGTTTTTCAGAAGGAGTGGCTTCAAAGTTTGAAGAACTTGCTGATAAAAATGCCTTGTCTTGTTGTCCATCATTCATTTGTTCCTCTTTTTCCATCTCTTCGGCAATTGGTATAGTGAAAAATAAATCAAAGCCTTTATTTGGACTGGAATAGATACGTAATGACCCTCCATGTAAATCGATTAGTTGCTTAGATACAAGTAAACTTAGATGCATTCTATCATTATCTGCATTCTTTTGATCAGAAGAAAATAGATGATTTTGAAGTATCATATCCTTTTTATCTAATCCAGAGCCTGTATCTTTAATATGAATAACAGCCATATTTTTCTCAATAGTAGCGTCAATTTCTATTAAATCAGCGTTTGTATATTTAATTGCGCTGTGTAGAAGATTGAAAAGGATTTGAATTAATCTTTTTTCATCTGCTAGTACACGCGGGAAGTTTCGGGCAATGGTAGACGTCATTTGAATTTGTTTACCAGCTGAAATAAATCGTAGCATATCAAAAATACCTGAAACAATTCCTTGAATACGAACATTTTTCTTATGAAGATGTAAATTCCCTTCTTTTAAGCGTGTATAATCCAATATGTCATTTAACGTAAATGACATACTACGTCCAATATCTATTAAATATTTTAAATTTTGTTTATCTTCTTTGACAAAACTATTGTCTGGATTATCATAAATTGTTTGACCTAAGGTAATCATTTTATTCATTGGATCCCATAATTTTTGTGCATTGCTTAATAAAAATTCATCTTTTAATTCCCCGTCTCTTTGCAATTGGGCAACTAACAAATTAATTTGTTGTTTGTTGTCATAAAAACGTTTAAACCAATACCCTGAAAAGCCAAGTGCAATCATTAAATAATCGAATGGATAAAACGGAATAGTTAAAACAAAATACATTTTTAAAAGGCCCCATATAATACCGTTTGTTGTGCCAATGGCTGTAAACGCAATAAAAGCCGAACTTTCCTGATTTCCTATGTATTCCTTCAAGGCAAGTGTTAAGACATATAAAAAGGACACAATATAGAGCATAAAGAACATTAGGTTAGCTGTACTTAGCATATGAATAGGTAATACTAAAATGAGAAGTGCTCCTAATGTATATAGCATTGTGAACAATCGAAAATATTTTGCATGTTGATATTGAACTAACAAGATTCGAATAAATTGCACAAAGAAAAATGAAGCACCGAGATAAATAATATTAGAAAGCTTCATTGACCATACATAATCTAAGTGTAACCAATCTAAAATTGACCGATCATTTGTAATCAGTTCATCAGCCAAAGGTAGAAGAAAGCCTACTGTGAACAGCAATACTATTTTTTTGCGATTAATAAAGAGAAAGACAAGAATGCTAAATAAGGCAAACAAAATGAGTAACATTGAGATCGCTACTAATGCTAATTCCGTAATGAGTTGATAGTGCGTCATCGCTGCTGCTGAGCTAAAGGAAAGTCGTTTAGTAATAAGTGCATTCGATGGTGTATCAAAATTAGATACATGTAAAATGACATCAATTTCAGGCTGCTCTTCTGTAAAAAATACAGTATATGGAACGGCCTGCCCTTTATGCGTGGTAGCATCTGTTGAGACTTCACCTGATTGTCCTACAAGTTTGCCGTTAATATACAATGCCGAGGCAGTTGAGATTGCAGGAACTTGTATTGCATATCGGTAATCTGACAAATCATTATTATTTAACAAAATTTTTAAACGATAAGTGCCAAAGTGCTGTGTCTTTGCTGGCGAAGCTTGCATAGGAACAGTTCTAAACGTTTGTTCTAAATGCGTGGAGCTAGTTGGATCTAACAATACTTCAGGATAATACATCCATTCACCATTCATTTGAAAAACTTCATCCTCTGATAAAGATTGATGGCGCATATCTAAAATACCAGCTTGTGCAGTTGGTTGGTCATTAGAAGGCATAAAATATACTAGCCAAAGGATGCGGAAAATAGTAAGGGCGATAAATATTAAAGTAATAATTAATAAATGTTTGACCATGGTTTTTTTCAACGCTACATAGAGCCTCCTGTAAGTATAATAATTTATTGTCTTGTTTTACCATGCCATGGATTGAAGAAAAAGAAAATGTACTTTTCTATAAAAGAAAACTTTATGTAACTAATAAGAAATTTTTTAGTTCTTTTTGAGTAATTAACCTTTTCGTAAACAGGTTAAAACTATTAGTTGTTAAGTATTTTTTAAGAGGTATGACGTATGATGTTAAAATAAAAACTTTTATATTGAAATCGTATATAGCTTTTGCAAAATATCATCTCAATGGGAGAAATGATCTATTGTGGAGAAACTTAAGTTGAAATTATCGTTTGTCATTATTAGTATGATGATTATTATTGTACTCGTTACATCTAGTATTAGTATTTGGATTAGTTATCAAAGTTTTAACGAAATGCTTGTACAATCTAAACCTGACGTGCAGGAAGAGTATATAACAGAAGTTTCGGATATAGATGTAAATTATGTACAAGAAAATGCTGAAACAGAAACTTTTGCAAAGGAAAAGGTTAAACAAGTCGACAATCAGGTGCAAATGGAAAACGTTTTCTCTTTAAGTGCGTTCTTAAAAAAAGTGTTTTTGCCTTTATTAATAATGTTTGTAATCGTTTTCTCGTTTGTGCTGTGGCTAACTATGAAAATTACCCACCCTCTACAGGAAATTTCTGAAAGTGGACGCAAAGGTAATAAAATCAGCTCTTTACAATCCATAAATGACTGGTATGTAGAGGCGAGTAACTTGAAAAATACTATGTTAAAATCGCTAGCAGACTCACAAAATGCAATTGACGAATTGACAGACCAGTTGAAATTAGATTCATTAACAGGTATTCCAAATCGTCGAAGTATGGATCATGTATTAAATAAATTAATTACAGAAAAAGTGCCGCATGCCATCATATTAATTGATTTGGATGATTTTAAAAATGTGAACGATACATACGGTCATACTGTGGGCGATGAAGTTTTAAAAGCATTTGCACATAAAATGAAGGAAAGTGTCCATGAGCAGGGGAGTTGTTTTCGATATGGAGGCGAGGAGTTTATGGTTATTTTACCGCATACCGCAATCGAAGACGCTGTCACTTTAGCTGAAGACTTAAGGATTAAACAAGCATTAGCAGATAATCCTAGTGGACGCCCAGTTACTTTATCAGCAGGAGTAACAGTTTTTACTTCCACTTTTAGTAGCCCAAATCAGTTAATTGCTATTGCTGATCAAGCATTATATGAAGCAAAACAATCAGGGAGAAATTGTATACGTATAGTGGAGGATTTATCGATTGCAATTAACCATTGAACTAAAAAATGTAGCTGTCTCTGAAAAACGATGGTTTGGAGGCAGCTACATTATTTTTATTCATGTGCTATAGAAGCATATAACGATATTGTCTCTTGATTAGGTAGAATGCCAAGGTCTGTATACAGATTTTTCTTAAAGGTGTTGTATACTCTCACTGCATTAGCACGATTATCCTCTTCGATATAGTGCTGAATAAGTTGCTGCATAGTATTGTCAGAATAAGGATTATACTCGATCATCAACAGTAAAGTTTGCTCTCTTTTTTTTGCATTATGTTTTGCTGTATAATGCTCGACTAAATAACTTAGTAAAAGTGTAAGCTGGTTATGGATAAAATTCGCTTTACTATGAATCCAAGAGTAATCTAGTGTGGCCATGTATTCTCCATGATAATTTTGAATAAATAATTCTGATTTTTCTACATCGAGCTCGCCAAACGTTTCTTTGTCTTTTAACAGTTGCTCCAATTCCATAACATCACTGTGGAAATTTTCCATTTGTAAAATATAACACCCGTTTGCATATTGCAACACGTTGAAATAGCCTAGAGATGATAACGTTGTTCGCAAATATGAAATTGTAGTATGCAATTGTACCCTTGCTTTTTTGTATTCAGTTTCAGCCCATAAGGCATCGATGATTGTGTCTCGAGGTATATGACTATTGAGATTAGATAAAAGAAAGGCAAACAACTCTTTTGTTTTAACAGTTCGCCAATGTACGATGTTCTTATTATGAAAGACGGTAAAACCACCTAGGCAATGGATGCTTAGGGAGGGCTCAATCTGTTGTACTTGTTTAGTGATTGGTATTTCTAATTGGAAAAATTCATGTATTCTATTAATCGTTGTTTCAAGGCGAGATTTAGAAATAGGCTTTAATAAATAGTCGAGAGTATTAATTTCAAAAGCTTGAACAGCATAATCTCGATACGCAGTAACAAAAACAATAAGAACATTCTTTTTCCACTTTTTTAATAATTGAGCAACCTCCAAGCCGTTCATACCAGGCATTTCCACATCTAAAAAGGCCACATGGAAATCTAATGTCGGTGCCTCATCCAGCAAATCGTTAATCGTTGAATATGCTTTAACCACCTCTACTGAATTAAATTCTTCTAATTTTTTTTCCATGTTTAACAGAGCTAACGGCTCATCGTCTGCTATTATTACCCGAATCACACTAGGACACCAACTTTCAGATTAGTTTACAACTTCACTATGTTGTACAGTGAATAATACTAATAATATTAAAATTGTTATTATTAGTATAATTAAGATTTATTTTACAATAAAAGGGATATTGAAAACTATAAGTATGTATAGCGACATAATTAATTAGCAATCAACTTCATATTTACGTTTAGTAGTAGCCTCATAAGCAAATTCCACATTATGAAATTCAATCTATTAGATACCCCCGTTACTATATTATCGGTAACATAAGCAGTATTTCCATTATATAAAATATGCAAATAGTTAGTAGTGATTTACACTTTATTTTCCAATTAATTGTGTGATTTGCTAAAAAAATGAACGGAATTGTATAAATTCTTGTTTAAATAGTAATAATTTGTAATATCAGGTCCGAGGTCCTGTGATATTTAGTTGCATTCTACAATATTGCGTGCATATTTAAGAGCTTAATTCTCTAGTGTGCTAGCAACAGAATGCTGAAAAATAAAACAACTGGAGGTATTACTTTTTATGAAGAAAAAAGCGATAGCATTAGCTGTAGCATTGACCCTTGGCATGGGGGTGTTCGGGAGTACCACTTCTGCTGAGGCAGCATATACTGGTCAGATTGGTGATACACTATGGGGTTTACCCAATATTTTCAATTTGAGTTTAGCCGATTTGAAGGAGTTAGATGAAATTGATTCCATATGGGTTGACCCAGAACAAACCTTAAGTATTGAAAGGATTTTAAAAGAGGGGACGAACGACAATACCCATCTTATTGAGGCAGGCGATACATTATTCAGCCTTGCAAAAGTCTATAACGTGAAAGTTGAAGATTTACAGGAATGGAATAACCTCTCTTCTGATTTAATTTTAGTTGGTGAAACATTAGCTGTGAAGGAAACTGCAGCAAAACCTAAAACTGAAAAAAGTGTAGCGAGTACTTCAAGTACTCCAAGTACTCCAAGTACTGTGAAAAAAACTACAACAAAACCCGTAACAACAGTCACGAGTGCACCACCTAGTCAAGATGGTCAAACATATACAATGCGCGCTACAGCTTATACTGCTTACTGTGAAGGTTGTTCAGGTATTACTGCAAACGGGACAGATATACGCTCAAATCCAAATTTAAAAGTCATTGCTGTTGACCCACGAGTTATTCCGCTCGGTACTAAAGTTTGGGTTGAAGGCTATGGTGAAGCGGTAGCTGCAGATACTGGTGGTGCGATTAAAGGAAATAAAATTGATGTTTTTATTCCATCAGATGGACAAGCCCGTAATTGGGGTGTACGTACAGTTACAGTGAAAATTTTGAATTAAAAATAATAGGGATTTCTCAGTATATTTTCTGAGAAATCCCTATTTTTTTACTATGAGGATAAATGCCTAGTTATGAGTTGCGAAAGTGTTTAAACAGGTGATAAACTATAAAAAAAAGGAGGTAATTTAATGAAACTGACAACTTTATTGATTATTTCTTTAGGTGTCTTTTTGGTAGGCTGCGCCAGTAATAAAAAGGAAGCTGACGCCCCTTTAACGGCAACTGCAAAAGTAATAGGTTCTAATAATGAAAGCTATGGAGATGCCTTTTTTGAAGAGCAGGATAACGGAGTCAAGGTGACATTGAACTTAAGTGGATTTCCTGCAGAGGCAAAAGGATTACATGGCATGCATATACATGAAGCTGGAAAATGTGAAGGACCAGATTTCGGAACAGCAGGTGGCCACTTTAACCCAACTTTTAAAGAGCATGGGAAGGATAATCCGAATGGTCACCACCTTGGAGACTTGCCGAATTTAGAGATAGCTGAGGATGGCACGGCAAAAATGACTGTTATGGCAGAAGGTGTCACTTTAAAAAAAGATGCAGAGTATTCATTACTTGATGGAGAAGGCACTGCGATTGTTATACATGAATCAACGGACGACTATATGACTGATCCTACTGGTGAATCAGGTGGAAGAATTGCTTGTGGCGTAATTCAATCATAAATAGTAAAGGACTATATCTATTATAGGTATAGTCCTTTTTCATTTGAAATAAAAAAGATGTCTCTTGCCATTGATTTCCGCTACGAACGTGCGCTTGTGGGCTCATCGTAAGCCGCAACCCTCACTAACACGCGTTCTTTTGGTCTTACGAACTGTGCGTTCCCGCAGGAGTGGCAAGTTCTCCCTCCAATCAACTTGATATGAAATGTAATAGTCCACTCCAAATAAAATAAACTATTTTAGATTATGGCTAATATTGTATTGTAATTCATTTTATTACCTTTTGATAAGAGAAGAGAAATTAGCGGTACATATTGCATAAGTAATGGGTGAGTTGGGCACCATCAGAAATAGAGGAGGTAATAACATGAAAAAAATTTCAATATTAATTATTTCTTTGTCCATATTTGTCGGGGGGTGCAGCTTCTTTGATAAAAAAGAGGATAAAGTAGCTGTAAACGCTACAAATTCATCTTTAACGGCAACCGCAAAAGTAATTAGTTCAAATAACGAAAGCTATGGAAATGCCTATTTTGAAGAAGTTGACAATGGGGTCAAAGTGACATTAGCTTTAAATGGAGTCCCCGCAGGCACACATGGTATTCATATTCATTCTGTAGGAAAGTGTGAACCGCCAACGTTTGAATCAGCAGGTCCTCACTTTAATCCGACCAACAAAGAGCACGGTACTTTAAATCCAAAGGGCTATCACTTAGGAGACTTACCGAATTTAGAAATTGGAGAAGATGGTACTGTTGATTTGAATTTCGTAGCTGAAGGTGTCTCTTTACAAAAAAATGTAGAAAACTCCTTACTTGATGGAGAGGGTACAGCGTTAGTTATTCATGAATCGGCAGACGACTATAAAACGGACCCTTCTGGTAATTCTGGTGCAAGAATTGCATGTGGTGTTATTCAATAAGGGACATATTAAGACTGTATCTATGAAAAATATAGATACAGTCTTTTCGATGTAACGAGATTATTCATAGAAGTTTGGTGTACCTTTTATACAAAATGTATACATTTTAAATTAATTATATTTTCTGATAAAATATGATTAATAGTTTAAAATAGAAAAATAAAGGGTAAATGAGAGTTTATTTGAATCTAATAATTTTATCAATTGGGACAAAAGGTATAAATATAATTATCTGAATTTACTATAAATAGATTGACATAATTATACTAAATTTGATAATTTTAAATAGATTCTTATATTATATCCAAAGGGGGAAGGTTAATATGAAGAAAAAGCAATTTAGACTATTAATCCTATTCAGTGCCATTGCGTTATTAATTTTAGCTGCATGTGGAACGGATAGTAGTACAGGCTCGAAGGATTCAGACAAGGGAAATGCGAATGGTGATGCAGCTAGCTCTGAAAAGCCAGACTTTTTAAGTTTATTAACAGGTGGTACACAAGGGACTTACTATGCGTTAGGTGGTACATTTGCTGATTTAATTACAACAGGAACAGGCATTAAAACAACAGCAGAAGTTTCTCAAGCATCTGCAGCTAATATGACCGCTTTGCAAGATGGTAAAGGTGAGATTGCGTTTGTTCAAACGGATATCGCTTATTACGCAACTGAAGGAAAATTAATGTTTGATGGTAAAAAAATAGATTCGATTGCTGCTTTAGGTGCACTTTACCCAGAGACTGTGCAATTAGTGACGACAGAAGCTTCAGGTATTAAAACATATGCTGATTTAAAAGGGAAAAAAGTATCTGTAGGTGCCCCAGGTTCAGGGACATATGCGAATGCGGAACAATTACTTGAAATCCATGGCTTAACAATGGATGACATTAAAGCGCAAAATCTTGATTTTGGTGAATCTACGGATGGTCTGCAATCAGGTCAAATAGATGCTGCGTTTATTACAGCTGGTACACCAACAGGAGCTGTAGAGGCATTAAATGCAACAACGAAAGTAAATATTATTGGTGTAGATGCTGGTAAAGCAGATGAGCTTATTGCTAAATATCCATACTATGCGAAAGATACTGTAAAAGCTGGTACTTACGGTATTGCAAGCGATACAGAGACTGTTTCTGTACTTGCGATGTTAGCTGTAAGTAAGGATCTTTCAGACGATGTTGTATATGAAATGACGAAAGCAATTTATGACAACACGGATAAGATTTCGCATGCAAAAGGTGCATTTATTAAGGCGGAAACAGCTTTAGATGGTATTAGTATTGATATTCATCCTGGTGCGCAAAAGTACTTTGATGAACAAAAATAAAAAAACATCGGATACACGAGTTGCAAGCTAATGAGGAAACTTTTATTTACTCAAAGTTTGACTGTCTGATGTGACTATTCCAGCAGAAGAATAAGCATTTTCCTAAACAGACAAAGGGGCTCGGATCGCGTAAAGCTTCGGGTCCCTTTTGTTTCGTTAAGATAAAACAAAAAAGGCGGATAGTTTTTAAAGTGGGGGAACAGATGTGATGCGAAAGAGAAGAATAGTTTTTGTTATAGCCTTATGTTGTATATGCTTTGGCATAATTATTTTTCTTCCTCTTCAAAAGGTATTCGCATTTACAGAAACACGTATAGACAACCCGAAAGTGCATTATATACCATTTGCTGCTGATGATGCTTTTCGTATAAGGTACACACATTCAATCCATAAATCGGATGTACTTGAATATTATCAATGCGTCGAAGAGAAGTGTATTCAAATGTTAGGAATGGAGTACGAAGACTTAGCGATTGGTATGCCAGGTTACGCGGAAGAAAATCAAACATTAACACAACGAGATGGTAAATATTTTCTGCAATTTGACAACGAAGTGATTGATAATTTTACAATTTTTATTGGGGATTTAGATTTGGATCTTGTATTTGTTTACAAGAATGATGAATATGATTTAAAAAAAGATTTACAAAGGGGTAAATCCTATTTATTTGAGGTGAAGCGATTATCACTTTATGAAAGATGGAAAGGAGTTAGGTTGAAATGACAAAACTGAAGGAACGCAACAACGAAGTAAAAGAAGAATTTGAACAAATATCGGCAGAAGAGCAACAAGCGATACTTGAAAAATACGATATTGAATCAAATGTGCGTACGATTTCAGGAATCATGAAGCATGTAATCTTCTTTGGATTATTAGCATTTTCATTGTTTCAATTATATACTGCGATTTTCGGGCAATTTACAGCACCGATTCAACGGACTGTCCACTTAGGGTTTGGGTTAGCACTTATTTTCTTATTATTCCCAGCTCGCAGAAAAGCGCCAAAGCATAAAATTGCATGGTTTGATTATATTTTATCGTTATTATCTGTTGTTGTTGGTTCATATTGGGCATTAAATTATACGGAGCTTGTTAATCGTAATGGTACTATTACACAGTTGGACTTTTTAGTAGGTTTAATTGCTGTCGTTCTCGTGCTTGAGGCTGCTCGTCGCGCGGTAGGCCTACCGATTATGATTATCGCAACTTGTTTCTTGATTTATGCTTATTTTGGTCCTTATTTCCCTGCCTTTATGGCGCACAGAGGGCAAGATTTTGAAAGCATTGTTAACCTGATGTATTTTACGACAGATGGAATTTTAGGAACGCCGATTAGTGTATCTGCTACATTTATTTTTGTGTTCTTATTATTTGGAGCATTCCTTGTAAAAACAGGGGTTGGGCAGTATTTTAACGATTTAGCCGTAGCTTTCGCTGGAAAATTAATTGGTGGTCCAGCAAAGGTAGCTGTCTTTTCAAGTGCTCTACAAGGAATGATTTCAGGAAGTTCTGTGGCGAACGTTGTAACATCAGGTTCGTACACAATCCCGATGATGAAAAAGCTTGGTTACCGTAAAGAATTTGCTGGTGCAGTTGAAGCAGCAGCATCTACTGGTGGTCAGTTAATGCCTCCGATTATGGGTGCCGCGGCGTTTCTAATGGTAGAATTTATAGGACGCGGAATTACATATTGGGATATTGCAAAAGCAGCCGCAATTCCTGCATTGCTTTATTTTACAGGTATTTGGATTATGACGCATTTTGAAGCAAAACGTGTGGGCTTAAGAGGCTTACGTGATGATCAAATGCCTGATCGGAAAGAAGTATTCAAGAAAATTTATTTATTACTACCTATTATTGCTATTATTGTTTTAATGTTAACTGGAACACCTGTTATGCATGCAGCCCTTTATGGAATTGTAATTTCAATTGTTGTTACAATGTTCAATAAAGATACACGTTTAAAGCCAAAAGATATTGTTGATGCGTTAGTAGAGGGCGCACGTACGGCACTAGGTGTTGTAGCTGCAACGGCTTGTGCGGGTATTATTGTTGGAGTAGTTGTTAAAACAGGTCTAGGCTTAAGCTTAGCTAATAGTTTAGTAGCATTAGCTGGAGGAAGCATTATTTTAACGCTTGTTTTCGTTATGATTGCATCACTAATTTTAGGAATGGGTGCGCCAACAACGGCAAACTATGTTATTACGTCAACGATAGCAGCACCTGCTATTGTGGCATTATTATCGCCAAATACGCCACAAGAATTAGTGCCAGTGGTTGTCTTATTATCGGCACACTTCTTTGTATTCTACTTTGGTATTATAGCCGATATCACACCACCAGTAGCACTCGCCGCATTTGCTGCTTCTGGTATTTCAGGTGGGGATCCAATTAAGACTGGTGTTAACTCTGCAAAGCTTGCAATTGCAGCCTTTATTATTCCGTATATGATTGTGTTCTCCCCAGCTTTATTAATGATTGATACGACGATACCGCAAATTTTATGGGTCGTATTTACAGCTGTTACGGGCATGGTAGCAATCGGTGCTGGCGTAATAGGATTCTGGTACCGTAAAGTACTTTGGATTGAGCGTTTGTTTGCTATTATAGCGGGCTTATTGCTTATCTATCCTGAAAAGTTCTCAGATTGGGCGGGGCTTGGTATTTTTATCGTGCTTGTGGCGATTCAAATTTTAACACAGCACAAATATGGTGGTAACGGAACTGATAACGATAACGGTCATAATAAAAGTGTAACTGCTTAATCAAAATAATAAAATTATGAAATGTATTGTAACTACGAAGGTGAAAAATGTTAGATTGGTGGCATTGGCCGCTATGTAATAAAAATGAAGCCTAAATAGGTAAAACCTTTGCAGGGAAAAATTAGAAGTAAATGATGGTAGCGGAGGCGAGTGACTCCTGCGGGAGCAGCACA
>NZ_JBIWDA010000003.1:117134-303059 GCF_044761745.1 Lysinibacillus sp. NPDC097279
GCACAAAACGTAAGACGCAACAGGCGGCGCGACAGCGACGGTTGAGGCTTACGATGTGCCCGCGGAAAGCCCGCGCCGTAGCGGACATTAACGATGCGGCAAAAAGTGTTAGATTGACGGCATTGTTCCGCTATGTAATAAAAACGAAACCTGAATAGGTAAAACCTTTGCAGTGAAAAATTAGAAGTAAATGATGGTAGCGGAGGCGAGTGACTCCTGCGGGAACAGCACAAAACGTAAGACGCAACAGGCGGCGCGACAGCGACGGTTGAGGCTTACGATGTGCCCGCGGAAAGCCCGCGCCGTAGCGGACATTAACGATGCAGCAAAAAGTGTTAGATTGATGGCATTTTTTCGCTAATGTAATAAAAATGAAGACTGAGTGGGCAAAACCTTTGCAGTGAAAAATTAGAAGTGAATGATGGTAGCGGAGGCGAGTGACTCCTGCGGGAACAGCACAAAACGTAAGACGCAACAGGCGGCGCGACAGCGACGGTTGTGGCTTACGATGTGCCCGCGGAAAGCCCGCGCCGTAGCGGACATTAACGATGCAGCAAAAAGTGTTAGATTGATTACGGTCAATCTAACACTTTTTCCTTTTCCTCTATCTATTTTACATTTTAAAAGTGAAATGCCATGATTTTTTGTGGAGTTGCAATAAATTTAACGATTTATTATCTCAAAAAGAGATGGAATTAATATTAATTATGCATAATAAGTATTATTTGTTGATTTTTCATAAAAAGCTAGTATATAATTCTTTTATCAGAAAATTCTATTAATAAAGGAGGTAACAAAATGGAGCACCTTTTCAACTCGAAATTCGAGACGTATTTGATGGATCAAGAGTCAGAACTACAAACTGCTGACCAAAAAATTGAGGAGCAACCAATGCAAATACATTATGAAGAATATCCAGAGGGGTTTTTTACAAGTTTATAAATCAGTTTTTAAAAGGGCTGTGTTAAAAGTGGAATAATGACTTTTAACACAGCCCTTTATCATGGAAAAGAATTGTACAGACACAATTTTTAGAAGTTTACATAAAATAGGAAGAAGGATTTAAACATTTTCATATTATTAAGTTATATGATATTTAAATGAATATAGTACTAATTTCATATATACTTTTCTAAAAAGCTTTCATGTATAATGGGGGAGAAAAAAGGTATATCGAGGTGTAGTTATGACGAGTGCAGCAATGTTAGAAGAAACAATGTATCAATGGTTTGAACATTTTCATAATTATCCAGAAGTAAGCTGGAAGGAGTATGAAACAACTAAGAAAATTGCATCTATATTAGATGATTTAAATGTTTCTTACCGTTTGTTAGGTGATGTACCAGGACTGATTGCAGAAATTGGTACAGGCGATGAGATTGTTGCAGTACGTGCAGATATTGACGCACTATGGCAAGAGGTAGATGGTAAATGGCAAGCAAACCATTCATGTGGTCATGATGCCAATATTACAATGGTATTAGGTGCATTATTGTTACTAAAAGACAGACCGTTACAACATCGTGTACGATTTATTTTCCAACCTGCTGAGGAAGTAGGGAATGGTGCTTGTGCAACATTTGATCGTGGCGCTGTAGATGGTGTTTCACATTTATTTGGTGTCCATTTAAGACCGATTGAAGAGCTCCCTTTAGGTAAGGTTTCACCTGCAATTCATCATGGTGCAGCGTATTTTTTAGATGGTACTATTCATGGCACTGATGCACATGGTGCAAGACCACACCAAGGGAAAAATGCGATTGATGTTATTATGGCTATTCAATTAATGCTAAATAGCATCCATTTGTCTCCGTTCGAGCCGCATTCTGCAAAATTAACAAAAATTATTGCAGATGGTGGTAGCACGAATATTATCCCAGGTACTGCTAGCTTTGCAATGGATATTCGTGCCCAGCATAATGATCAGCTTGAGTTGCTTCGAAACCGTATTGAAGCTGGTTTGACATCAGTTCAGCAGCAATTTGACATTGAACTGAAATGGAAATGGCTCGATTTTACACCTGGTGCAGAAGTTTCTCCTATAGCTGCTCGTATGGCTAAAAATGCTATAGTAGAAACACTTGGCGAGCAATTTTTAGCAGAGGAAATTACAACACCTGGTAGTGACGATTTTCATTTTTATACAGTTAAAAAACCAGAGCTTAAAGCGACGATGATAGGAATTGGTGCAAATTTAGTTCCAGGGTTACATCATCCGAAAATGACTTTTGAACGAAGTGCGTTAATCGATGCATCGAAAGTACTTGCGTGTGTATTAGAAAAAAAGCCAGAACATAAATAAATTATTTTGAAAAAGGTTTTATCCAATGATTTACTTTGGATAGAGCCTTTTTTAGTTGCCTTATTTCGAAGAAATGCATAAAGATACGCCGTTTTGAATGGTTTTTAAAAGCTATTTGGAAGCGTTTTTTTTCCCTTTAACAGTCATAATTGCTATAGAAGCATAAAATTTTTGCGTTGACTTTATATTTTTTGAATATTAAGCTAAAAATCGTAAAAATATATTTGCGCCTGTGAGATAGCAAATTGTAATGGGGTGCAAAAAAAGGGGATGGGACAATGAAAAAGGAAATTAGTGCTAAATGGGCACTTCTAACTTTCGCAATAATGATTACTACAATGCTTGTTACAGTAGTTGTGTTAGAGCAGAGTCCTCACGTGCCATTAATTGTTGGAACAATTGTAGCAGCGATTGTTGCCAAAATGCATGGCTTTAAGTGGATGGAAATCGAAGAAATGATGTATAAAGGTATTCGCCTAGCTCTTCCAGCCATTGTCATTATCATTTTAGTCGGTTTGACAATAGGAGCATGGATTGGTGGTGGAGTTGTTGCCACAATGATTTTCTACGGATTAAAATTAATTTCTCCAGCCTGGTTTTTAGTAACGATTTTGCTATTATGTTCAATCGTGTCGCTAGCGATTGGTAGCTCATGGTCCACAATGGCAACAATCGGTGTTGCAGGTATGGGAATCGGTTTAAGTATGGGTATTCCTGCACCGATGATTGCAGGAGCAGTTATTTCAGGTTCTTATTTTGGTGATAAAATGTCACCATTATCTGATACTACAAATCTAGCAGCAGGTCTAACGAATACAGACTTGTTTGATCATATAAAACATATGCTTTATACGACAATTCCTGCATTAATCATTACACTTGTTGCATTTGGTTTAATGGGAAGACGTTTCGCTGATGTATCAATGGATTCCGAAAAAATTATGACAACGCTTGATGTTATGGAAAAAAGCTTTGTAATTTCTCCATGGCTATTACTTGTCCCAGTTGGCGTTATTGTCATGGTGGCAAAAAAGGTTCCGGCAATTCCCGCATTAGTTATTGGTATTATTTCAGGTTTCTTATTACAGATTTTTGTACAAGGTGGAACACCAACTATGGCTGTCCATGCATTACAAGAAGGGTTTGTGATTTCTACTGGCAATGAAATGGTAGACGAGCTCTTTAATCGTGGTGGCTTAGATTCAATGATGTATACGGTTTCAATGACAATTGTTGCCATGACATTTGGTGGGGTTTTAGAATATTCGGGCATGTTAAAGGCGCTTATGGATGTTGTTGTTAGGTTTGCTAAATCTACAGGTAGCCTTATCGCATCAACAATTGCTGCATGTATTACGACAAATGCAACATGTTCTGAGCAGTACATATCAATTGTTGTACCTTCTCGAATGTTTGCTGACGTTTATCAAAAACGAGGCTTGCATTCAAAAAATTTATCGCGTGCTCTAGAGGACGGAGGAACATTAACATCCGTATTCTTCCCTTGGAACACTTGTGGTGTATTTATATTAGCGACATTGGGTGTAAGCGCTATGGAATACGCACCTTATGCAATTCTTAACTTTGCTGTGCCAATTATTTCAATCATTTATGGTTACATCGGTTTTGCCATAATAAAAATGACACCAGAAGAGATTGAAGAAGCAAAGCAACGGAAAAAGGAAGCGCAAGAACAAGAGATGAATAATATGGTTGTGGCAGACTAACACAAAGGATTCTTACGTAAGTAGGAAAAGTTCTCTGTACATCTAAAACAAGACAAGCCCCATCACATAGATTGCTATTGAAAAGTGAAGAGACGCTCGGCGCATGTTTGATGCGGTCGGATAGAGTTCTTCGCTTGCCAGTGTAGAGCGCTATGTGGGGGCTTGTCATTATTTATTAGTAGGTTGCAAAGTCCAATTCATAAATTGTACGGGGTCGACCTTGTTGGTGGGTCATTTCTTCGCCAACAACTTTAGCATAGCCATGATCAACTAATTTTTTAATAATACGTTCCGTAGTACGACGCGTAACTTGTAAGTATTCTGAGAGATTTTGCGCTGTAAATTGTGATGCTTGTCGTTCAATACTAAATTGCATAATTTTAGATATGTTTAATGGGCTTAAGCTTGTCTGTTTAGCCATTTGTAAAACAAAAGGATCCTTTGTTTTTAAAGAAAGTTTGCTTTCTGATTTCGGAAATGGGCCAGATAAATTTTTATGTTCATCCAATATATAAATTTCATAAGGTTTGGCAAACTTTAATGCGTGTGTAGCATTTTCGGCTGCCTCAAATATTGAATGTCCATAGCCAAAAGCAAGCCTAAAGGGCACATCTATATGTTGTATAAGTTGCTGTAAATTTTCCTTTTCGAGTGCGTTTTGTAAATGACCCGCTGTTGTATAAAGCTCAAAATAGTTAGAGCTAATTTGCTTATAGGTTGAATGTGTCGTTGTAGTTATTTGCTGTAAAATATCTTCGCAAGGACTAGTTTCAGGAATATCTAAAAATCCAACGGCTGCCTTTGCATATTCGGATTTAGTAAGAATTGATTGTGCTTTCGTTTCTTCTAGACATTGAATAATAGAACTCGTTGCATCGAGCATCCGCATAGCAGGAATTTTTCGTAGCTGCAATTCATCAAATACTTTGTGAATGCTTGTAATAATATAATCAATTTGTTTGGTCTCCCATAGGGCGATATGCTTTTGCAAAACATCATCAGCTGTTTCTGTAATTGAAATAGAATGAACATATGGTTTTATACCAGTATATTCTATCTCCGTTAGAACATTATCGACAAATATAGGGTGCATGACATCGATAGATAATCTTTGTAAAGGAATTGCTTGGTTCGCTATCAGTGATAATAAAGTCGTAGAAATTGTCATTTCATCCTGCTTTAAATAATTCCAGGGAATCGGAAATGACGCTAAAGATGTTTGCGCATGTAAATACGGCAATGTTCCACCAAATAATAGCGCATCACATGGCTTAATTTGTTTTAACAAAGACGGTGCATCAGAAGGCTGGTTATAAAGATAAAATTCTAATTGAATATTCTCTATGTTTTGTGCGATACTAAGTATACGATTCTGAAAAGCTTTCGAACATATAATTGCTATTTTAGTAGACAAAGGCATCTGTCCTTTTCTATTATTTTTTAAATAATTAGCGACGTATTAACGACAACTATAAATTATATAGGAGTATGATAAAAATGAAAATCCAACAAGTCGAAATTTTTGCGATTCAATTACCGCTTATTGATCCTTTTATTATTAGCTATGCTACATATGATACAATGCCTTCTATTATTTTGAAAATCACAACTGATACTGGCATTGTAGGATATGGAGAAGCAGTACCCGATGAACATGTTACAGGCGAGTCATGGGAAAGCACGTATGCACTATTAAAAAACCAACTTGTACCTGCCATTATCGGAGAAAATCCAATGGCTTTTGAAAAGCTTCACGATAAAATGAATCATATCGTAAAGGATGTACCAGCTGCCAAAGCCGCAATTGATATTGCATGCTTTGATATAGCTGGTAAATCATTACAGGTACCTGTATATCAGCTACTTGGCGGTCGCTATCATGAGAAATTCCCAATTACCCATGTATTGAGTATCGGAACACCTGAAGAAATGGCAAATGAAGCAGCGAAACGCGTGGAAATGGGCTACCAATCATTTAAGATGAAGGTGGGCACTGAAGTTAGACGTGATGTTGCGCGCATAAAAGCAGTGCGTGAGCGCGTAGGTGAGGATATTGCGATACGTGTTGATGTAAACCAAGGATGGGGAAATGCTTCTACAACTTTACAAGGTTTACGTGCATTAAAGGATTTAAATATCGATTGGTTAGAACAGCCTGTTGATAGTGAAGATATTGATGGAATGGTCGAAATTAAATCAAAATCAGATGTACCATTAATGATTGATGAGGGACTTCGTGGAGTACGTGAAATGCGTGAAATCATTCTGAAGCGCGCTGCAGACAAAGTGAATATTAAGTTAATGAAATGCGGTGGAATTTACCCTGCTATGAAATTAGCTGTAATGGCAGAAATGGCAGGTATTGAATGTCAAATTGGTTCAATGGTTGAGTCTTCTGTTGGTTCTGCCGCTGGTTTCCATGTAGCATTTTCTAAAAAAATTATGACAAGTGTCGAGTTAACAGGTCCACTTAAATTCTCGAAGGACATCGGCAATTTATACTATGATGTTCCGTTCATTTGCTTAACAGAAAAACCAGGCTTAGGTGTAGATGTAGATGAAGAAATCCTAAAGGAACTATGTAAATTTTCAACAACGGTAACAGCTTAAGGGGGCTTCGACATGGAAAGAATTTATGAAGGAATACTCGGAGAAACGCCTTTTTATGTTACGAAATTACAGATGCAGCATTTACTAGCGATAGAAACATTACAGCAAGAGGTATATGCAGCATTGCCCGACCAAAGTATTTTACAGCCATTAACTACAGAAGAATTTGAATTCATCTTACAGGGAAATGGTTTAATGATTGGGGCATACGTTGATAAAGCGTTGATTGGTTTTCGTGCATTACTGAATCCACCTATTGATAACGAGCACCTTGGATATGATTGCGGTATTGCGGAGGACCAATTCCATCGCGTGCTATATCAAGAGATATCCAATGTTTCGCCACACTATCGGGGCTACGGACTACAAAAAACGTTAGCAACAATTGTGATGAATGAAATTGATGTAGATAGCTATGACTATGTTTGCTCTACGGTTAAACCGTTTAATATACCAAGCTTAAAGGATAAATTTTCTCAGGGACTAGTAATTAAGGGCTTGAAGATTAAGTATGTTGATAAATTGCGTTATATTTTTTATAAAAATTTACAACAAGAGCAGCCAGTATATACTGAAAAAAAAGCTGTTTTAATGCGCGATACAACCTTACAGCAACAACTTTTAAAAGAGGGCTATACGGGAACGGCCATGTATGAAGAGCAAAATGATTGGTTCGTAGTCTTTGAAAGATAAACCGAATGTTAACTTAAAAAGTAAGCCTTACTTTTTCACATGAATGTGAGAAGTAAGGCTTTTTGTTATTTCTTTAGTGGACAAAAGCCGCATGCAAGTAGGCCGGGAATATCCTTTGAAAAGCAACATGATTTACGGACAGGCACATTCACTAAATTAGTAGGGCTCTGACCGCCAGTATATTCTGCCCACCACGATTTTTGTGAAAAGCGAGCCCATGTTTTTGGGTTTTCTAAAATCTCGATATCCTCCATTGCCTGATCAGCCAAGCCTGGATTAGACAACAGTATATGGTAATGCCAAAGAAGGTAGCCAAAGAAATTTTCCCAAATTGTTAATGGTGAAATTGATGTTACTTTACGCAGTTGCTGAACGATAACATGCCCGTCATATAAAATTTTTTCAATAACAGCTTGTCGCTCTTCTTCATCCACATAACGCCAATCGTTAGGATTAACGAACATTGCGACAGTAAAGCTATTGAATTCTTTAGCTGCATCAAAGCGAATTTCAATTGGTTTTCCATCCCATACTTCATCGTAGGCAGCAAGCATATAAAGCTGCATAGCGAAAAACATCCCATAGCGACGTGCAAAATGGGAAATAGCTGCTGTTTCTGTTGCAGCATCTGTAATGCCCATCATTAGATTTAAAAAATCAGGATGGTAAAAGTCTTTATGTATATCAGCCAATGTAAATAACGTTCGTTTTGGCTCCGTTGTATAAATACTGTAGGAATTCAGTTGTCTGACTTGATCCATCGTTAAAGCGGGCATTGTCATCACCTTTTCTTTTCAATCATTAACCTCAATTATAAGTTATTCATTTTTACTTCACAAATGGTATGCAGTATAGTAAAATACATTAAACATATCTGAAAGGTAGGTTTTTATATGGCATTGCCAACTGCAATTCCAAGACCGCTCGTACGACTCAATCAGTGGACGATATTATTAAGTGTTATACTGACGTGGGTAACAGGGGTTGAATGGATATTAGCGATTCCTTTAAGTGCAAATTTACTCGGTGTTTTGTGTAATTTTAATCCCATCATTCGTTTTGGAAAGCTATTTTTGAAAAAAGCACCTGCTGCGTATATCCCAGAGGACGCACAGCAGCAAAAGTTTAATTCAAGTATTGCAAGCATATGTTTAGCTGGTGGTCTTGTCGCTTTTATGTTTAATTGGCAAGCAGTAGGCTATGTCTTTACAACGATGGTAGCGATTGCTTCATCAGTTGCAATTGCAGGGTTTTGTATTGGTTGCTTTTTGCATTTTCAGCTAAAGCAATGGCAATATCGACGTTCACTTAAGAAAGCCATGTAATCATTAAAAAAAGTTTTAAGATAGTAGTTGACAATTTAACTGATAATGATTATCATTATCATTGTAAAGATTATTCCTTCTCTGCAAAACAAGTGTAGAGAGGATGAACTTTAGCTACTTTTCTCCAGAAGTTTGCTAGTTCATAAAGCGCTCCTAAAACCCCCCTCATTTTTTGGGAACGTAAAATCTCTAGACGGCTTATTCATAACGGAATGAGCCGTCATTTTTATGTGTAAAAGTTGATTAGCCTATGTTAGGTTGACTGCTCAGAAGGGGTAGATTGTTGGGAAACACTTTTCTTTCCAAGCACCATCGTATAGTAGCTGTGCAGCAACATGCCAACAATAATAATACCAAGTCCAGCGAGCGCAATAGGCTCTGGAAACGCAATTCCGAGTAGTAACGCCTCTCCAATAATGACAAATAGTATTTCAGTCGATTGTGTCGCTTCAACAGCGGCTAATTTGCCTTGATGTTCACGAACACGATCAGTGGCAATAAAAAATAGAATCGTTGCAATAACGCCAGAGCTAATCCCAACTAGTAGCGATTGAAGCACTTGGCTTAATGAAGGCAGTCCAACTGTTAAAATGGCGTAAATGGCCATTACAATCCATGCAGGCATTGAAGCAACTGTCATGCCAAGCACTCGCTGAAATGTATCCACACGTCCTCCGCATACTTCCATCATTTTACGATTACCGAGAGGGTAAGCAAATGCAGCAACAACGACAGGTAAAATGCCTAACAAAAGATTTTTTGTTGGAACAGATTGTGCTTGTGGTACTTGAATTAATAAAATTCCTACTAAAATAACACAGGAAATAAGTAAAGATATTAACGGGATTTTTTGTCGTACTGTTTTTCCAGCAATTACTGTGATAAAGAAGGGGGCGAGTAGAACACCCGCAACAATTGTAAATTGCCATGTTCCAGAAACGAGCCACCCTGGACCGAACGCAGCTGCAAAGGTAATTGGTGCATAAAATAGCACGAAGCCAACGAAGCTCCACAGTAGCCATGCTACAGGTCTACTTTTCATTTCATTTGTTAGTTGCGAAAAGCCTTTACGATAAAAGACGATAGCTAGTAAAAAGGGCAACATGAAAAAGTAACGAAGTGATGCACTCCAGAGCCAACTGCCTCCTTGCATTTCCATCGAGTGATTTAAAATAAATGTCACTGCAAAAAATAGTGAAGCTAAAATGCCTAATGCAATTTCTTTCAAAATTCATCATCCTAACTTTTATGTAATTTGAAAATTCAGTTATTATTATCGAGAAATTAACAAGGAGTCATCTTTAACTTGCTTCAGCAGACTTCACATATTTTTGCGCGGACATTAAAAATATCTGGACGTAGTAAGCCGAGGTGTAATAAATGATGAAAAAATCCGCGTTGACTCCTAATAAAAAGTAAACGCACGGGCCTAGTTGCTTTACTAGTCGTACCTTACCCATCGGGAGCGAAGCGGATTTTAGTATCTTGAAGACTTTTTAAAGAGTCCTCGCTTTCAATTGTTTCTTATCGCTCGAATGTAAAAATGACTTATTTGCCTTGTTGTTCAAATAATTGCACGATTTCAATAATAACTTGAGTAGCTTTTTCCATTGTTTCGGCAGATACATATTCGTATTTACCATGCATGTTCTCGCCACCTGCAAAAATATTTGGCGTTGGTAAGCCCATATAGGAAAGTTGAGAGCCATCAGTACCACCACGAATCGGTAATGTATTCGGTGTAATATCTAATTTTTCCATTGCTTGACGTGCAATGTCAACAATTTCTTTTACAGGTTCAATTTTTTCACCCATGTTATAGTATTGGTCCTCAATAGAAATTGTCAGTGCATCCTTCCCAAACTGAGCTTGTATTTTGGCAGCAGCATCACGCATTAATTGCTTTTTCGCTTCAAATTTATGACGATCATGGTCACGTACAATATAAGAAAGCTCTGTATGTTCAATAGCGCCTTTAAAGCCCATTAAATGGATAAATCCTTCATAGCCTTCTGTTTTTTCAGGTACTGCATCTGTAGGCATTTCATTTTGGAAGGCAATAGCCATCGTGATAGAGTTGACCATTTTATTTTTTGCTGAGCCTGGGTGTACGCTTGTTCCTTTTGTTATCACTTTAACACCCGCAGCATTAAAGCTTTCGTATTGTAGCTCGCCTAGTGGTCCGCCATCCATTGTATAGGCGTAATCAGCTCCGAATGCAGCAACATCAAATTTATGAGGTCCACGACCAATTTCCTCATCAGGAGTGAACGCTACACGTAATTTCCCGTGCTTAATTGAAGGATTATTTATTAAGTATTCCATAGCAGTCATAATTTCAGCAATGCCCGCTTTATCGTCCGCACCTAAAAGTGTCGTACCATCTGTTGTAATTAACGTTTGCCCAATGTAGTTTTTTAGCTCAGGGAATTCAGAGGGAGACATGATTAAATTCTCGTTTAATTGAATGTCACCGCCATCGTAATTGTCAATTCGTTGTGGTTGTACATTTTTACCAGTGTAGTCTGTTGCTGTATCCACATGCGCTAAAAAGCCGATTGTTGGTACTTCTTTATCTGTATTCGCTTCAAGTGTTGCAAATAAATAGCCATTGTCATCTAATGTAATGTCTGTTAAGCCAATTGCGGCAAGCTCATCCTTCAATACATGCAATAAGTCAAATTGCTTTTGAGTGGAAGGAGTTGTTTCACTTGTGAAGTCTGATTGTGTATCGATTTTTGCGTAGCGAATTAATCGCTCGATTACTTGTTCTTTCATAGAATATATGGCCTCCTTTGTAGGTGTCTGGCACTCAAACAATTCAGAATTGTTTGAGTGCCAGGCACTTTCATTGTACCACTTTACTTCGGATTTCGGAATATTGAAGGATACTCAATGCAATAAGTATTTGAGCACTATAATATGTCATCATAATAACCTCATGTGAAAAAGGTAAGGGCAAAACAAATTTATTTATCGCTAAATAGGAATCTGATGCGATAAATAATATTGCACCGATAATAGCGAAAGCGGAACCAGTTCGAATGGCAGTCCAGCCCATTGTTAAAATAATTGAAATATACGCTAACACTGCAAAAGTAAGAACTGTTTCACCAGACTTAAAGACTGTAGTGGCAATCCAGCTTGCCATCGCTACTCCATATAGAAGTAATACAACCTTTGCCCAAGTTGGCACAGGTTGTTCATTAGTACTTGAAAAGGCAAAAATATAAAAAATATGGCCAATTAAGAAGCTTGTAAGACCAATAAGAAACCATTGTAATGTGTAGTCACCTACCATACAAAATATTAGCCCAATAACTATTAATAGTTGATATTTTTTTATAGATTTTGTTTTCTGGGTTGCAGCCATTACTATAATCAAAATCATAGGGATAACTTTGAATAGTAGTTTCAAACTTTGGTCAATATGAGAAAAGAAAAAAATGTAATAAAGACCAAAAAGTACGGTAAACGTTAACAAAATTTTTCTAGCCAAATTTTTCAGCTCCTTTACATTACAATTCTTTATCGTTGTTTAAATTTCCTTTTTCCAGCAAAAGCTCTTTATACCTTGTAATGTTCTGCTATTAAGAGGGAGGGAGTCCGTTCAACTTCAATTTATGTTTGAAACTTTTTTAATATGTAACCGTAAATAAGTAGACAGTAAGTGAGGAGAGGGTGAACGATATGACGAAGTTATTAATAGCTTCTGCAGTCATTGCATTAATTGCGAGTGTACTATTAACACCGCTAATAACGAAGAAGCGTGAAGATGGGGAATCGAAAAAAGTAGTCGGTTACTTTTTTATTGGTGTCTTTGTTATAGGATTTATAGCGTCGGGTATTACGCTATATGTTACAAAAATTGACGTGAACTGGCTTGTCTTCTGGCCAGTAATTATACTACTAACTTTAGGTGGAGCATTTCTTGCAAGTGGTATTGAGAGAAAGATTAAAGGTGTTTTGTTTTTAGCGAGCTTAGTTGTAGGGGTTTATGTATTGTCCGCTCCACTGTGGAACGCAAATGATAAATTCAAATCAGCGGAAATGAAAGAAGAGGTGGAGATTAAGCCGTTTGATGAGACGCAAACACCAGCGAGTGTCCCGCCTAAATTTGTCCGAAATAAAATGAAAAAAGCATTTGGGCAAGTTCCAAATACAAGTTATTATGAGCTAGGACGATTACAAATTCAAAAGGTGAATGGTGAGTACGTTTATATCGCACCAGTTGAATTTTCAGGTTTCTTTAAATGGATGAACGGTAAGACAACACCAGGTTATTTTACAATGAGTGCCACGGACTCAGCTGATAATCCTAAATTTGTCCCACAGGAAATGAAATATGTTCCTTCTGCTTATTTAAATGCTAATTTAGAGCGTCATATACGCTTGCAACATCCATTCCTTATTTTCTATGGAGATGTTCAGCTAGAAATTGATGATGAGGGTAAACCATACTATATCCGTTCTTATGGGGAATTTATATCTGCACGAAATGGCTTTGATGTACAGGGCATTGTACTTGTAGATGCATTGACAGGTAAATCTGAGCTTGTAAAATTGGATGATGTTCCTGCATTTATAGATGGTGCTGTTTCACCTGAGACAGTAAGTTTACAAAATAGCTATTATGGAAAATACGTTCATGGTTACTGGAACAGTATGTTTGGTAAGAAGGATGTTAAGCTACCTTCAGACGAAGGCACTGAGTCCAATGTCAGCCCGATATTTGATGAGGCAGGCGATATGTATTATTTCACTGACTTCACAAGTCCAAAAGAGGGCGTCGATTCAATGCTCGGATACTCATTAACGAATGCTCGAACTGGGGAAGCGACATATTATACAGGAAATCAGAATGAATCTTATATGGATTCACAAGGGAATTTGCAAATTATTGAAAAGAAATTTATAGAGAAAAAGTGGGCAGGAGAAATGCCTGTATTGTATAACTTTTATGGTGAGGCAAGTTGGTTAACTGCAGTGCTGGATGCGAATGGCTTCTTACAAAATTATTTCATCGTGTCTGCAGCAAATCCTGAAATTTCAGCCTATGCAACTACACCGAAAGAAGCGTTGAAATTATATAAAACTGCACTTAGCCGCGGTGGAAGTACGGTTGATGGTAGTTCTAATGCAGAAGAGAAAAATGCAAGTGGAACAGTACTACGCGTTTATAAAGAACGACTTGGTGACTTTACTATCGTATCGTTTTTACTGAGTAATGGTGAGAACTATTTAGTAAGTGCAGAAACGGAACCCCTTGCAATTTATTTACAAGAAGGTGACGAAGTAGTAATAACTTATGGCGATACAGGAGAGCAATTTTTACCAGTGCGCTCTTTAATGATTAAAGGTATTCAATAAACAAAAGACGATCAGCACAATGAATTTTGTTGTCTTGATCGTCTTTTTTATATAGTTTGATTCTCAATGTAGCGTAGCAGCTTTTCTTTATGATTGGAAAAGAGTGTTGCGGCGTGATCGTTTAAAGCGAAAATCTCTTGAATATAGCCTTGTAACAAATTACTTTCATACTCCAAAGAATGAGCTTTTTCATTTGCTATAATATGCTCCAATAAAAGTGCATGCAGTACAACCACTTCTAAGTTTTGAGTATTTGTCACAAATTTTAAATTTAAAATGGATGTATAGGAAACAAATTGATCGACATATGCAACGGCATCTTTGTAGTGAGTGAGATCGATATGTTGTTCAAGTCGCTTTCTTAAAAGTAAGCACTCATTATTTAAGTCTTGAATTTTTAAAAATAAACCTCTTACGCTCCTCTTATGTTGTTGTTCTAGGGTACGGGCAAGATGCTTATTAACAAAGGACATTTTACATAACTCCTTTCGAGATAGGGTCCTTCTAATAGTATTAATGGAAATGTTGGAAAAGGGAAGAGTCTTTTCGTTTAATTTATACCTAAAATTAACATACCCATCAAGACAAATATACTAGATTGGCAATAAAAAAAGGGCGAAATTATGAAAAAAGTGGAGTTATTATCAGACGATAGTAACCCCACTTTAGTAATGCTATTTCCAATTAAATCCTTTTTGTGCTAAGAAGCTATTGATGTGTGGACGACGCTGTTCTACTAAAAAATCAGCCATTTGCTTTGTCCAATTGTCAATTTTACGATTTGAGGAGCGACTATTGTAATATGCTTCCATAGTTTCATTGTAAGCAGGTAACAGTTCCTCATATTTTGCTGTATCATATCCATTTTCATGGAGTATAGCAGCAACTGGTAAACGAGGCTTCACCTCATTGCGTCGAGCTGGAACGCCAATTGTTAAACCGAACAATGGGAAGACATAATCAGGTAGATTAAATAATTCACTTATTTCTTCTGGCTTATTACGTACACCGCCTATATAACAAATACCATATCCCATAGATTCAGCTGCAATAACAAAATTTTGCGCAAATAATGCGACATCTGCGACACCTACTAGAACGTTTTCAGCCGAATCTGCAACGATATCAACGCCCTCTAATTTGCCAGCCATTTGTAGTCGTTTAAAGTCTACACAAAATACAAAAGCACCACCAGAGGTTTCGTATTGACGTGGATTTCCTGAAAGTAAACCTAGTTTTTCTTTTTTCTCCTCGTCTGTAACCCAAATTACGCTATATGCTTGTACAAAGTGAGAAGTTGCTGCCATCTGGGCAGTAGCAATTAAATCTTCAACGATTTCCTTAGATATAGGATTTCCATCATAAATACGAACCGAAGAGTGGTTACGTAATAATTCTTTAACCATCTAAAAAGTCCCCTTTTCCCAATTATATATACCAAGAGCATATCATGATTTTTGACTAAAATCGAATCAAATCCAATATGGAGTAACTATTAAAATAAAACTATTTTCAAATAATTAAGACAAATTATAAATACGCTCGTTAAGTAAAATATTTTGTTAGATATAGCTTAAATGTTCTGAATAGTGTAAAATTATGTATGACGACAGGTTATTTATCTCCTGTTTTTTTACATTGGTTGGGTGTATCGATGTAAAGGAAAATAATCGAGTTGAAGTAAATATATGTGGGATGGAGGAATAAGGAATGGATGAAAAGTTAGCAAAAAAGCTTCGTAATGAACAATTACGAAACAAAGTTGTAACAGCAGAAGAAGCAGCATCTTGGATTAAGGATGGCATGGTACTTGGCATGAGTGGATTTACACGTGCAGGTGACGTAAAAGTGGTACCGCTTGCACTTGTTGAGAAAGCAAAAACAGAAAGTTTCAAGGTGGATGTATATACAGGTGCATCACTTGGACCAGAAGTTGACCAATACTTAGCAGAAGCGGGTGTTATTCGCAAGCGTGGACCTTTCCAAGGAGACGCAGGCATTCGAAACATGATTAATAGTGGAGAAGTGACGTATGTTGATGCCCACCTATCACACAATGCTGAATTAGTACGTCAGGGCATCATTGGTCCTATAGACTTTGCTATTATTGAAGCTGCTGCTATTACAGAAGATGGCTTATTAATTCCTACAACTTCAGTTGGTAACTCTCCGATTTTCGTACAAGAAGCAGATCAAATTATCATCGAGCTGAACGTAGCACAGCTGGATGCATTAGAAGGTGTGCATGATATTTTTGTACCTGGACCACAAGGAAAACGTGATCCTATTCCAATGCTAAATGTGTCAGATCGTCTTGGTACAATAGGGATTCCACTAAATTTAGATAAAGTTAAAGGTATTGTTATTTCAGATATTTTAGATGCGCCATCAATGATTGTTCCTGCTGATGAAGAAACCGATATTATGGCAAATCATCTACTGAATTTCTTAAGAGAAGAAATAAAAGTAGGTCGTTTAACAACAAGTTTACGTCCACTACAATCAGGTGTAGGTTCAGTGGCGAATGCTGTTTTATTGGGTTTCAAAGATTCCGAGTTTGAAAATTTAGAAGTTTATTCGGAAGTACTACAGGATGCAGTGTTTGAATTAATGGATGCTGGAAAAGTAAGCTTTGCATCTGCTACTTCTATTACCCTATCTGAGAAAGTAGGAAACCAGGTTTACGGGAATTTTGAAAAATATGCAGATAAATTAGTATTACGACCACAGGAAATTTCTAATCACCCAGAAATTATCCGTCGACTCGGCTTAATATCTGTAAATACAGCGCTTGAATTGGATATTTACGGTAATGTGAATTCGACTCATGTTTCTGGTACAAAGATGATGAATGGTATTGGAGGCTCTGGTGATTTTGCTCGTAATGCACGATTAGGTATTTTCGTAACAAAATCGTATGCAAAAGGCGGGAAAATTTCTAGTATCGTTCCTATGGTTTCACATGTAGATCATACAGAACATGATGTAGATATTATTGTAACAGAGCAAGGTGTTGCAGACTTACGAGGTTTAGCACCTAAAGAGCGTGTTGGCCTAATCATTGAAAACTGTGCGCATCCTGATTATAAAGAGCAATTATGGGCGTACTTTAATGACGCTAATGAAGCAACAGGTGGTCACCATACACCGCATGATTTAGAAAAAGCACTTTCTTGGCATGTGAATTTAGCAAAGAATGGTACAATGCTAGATGCATCATTTGCTAAATAATATATTTTAAAAAAGTGTTAGATTGACTGCCATCAATCTAACACTTTTTTGCTATGCGATTGTTTTCCCTACGATATCATAAGCCGCTACCTCGCTGTTTCACCGCCAGTTACGCCTACGTTTTGTGCTAACGTAGCAGTTATCGCTTAGGCTCAATCACTTGCTTTATGCTGCTTTTTTAAAGGCAGATGTTACTTTCGGTTCCGTTCCGTTGAATAGTCTTTTAATATTTTCGATATGCAAGATGAACGCTATGCATAAAAGGAGAATGGAAATGATCGTTGGGCCGATGCCAGGTATCCATAAATAGGTAGCTGTACAAAATACAATATAAAATTCTAACACACCGACAATTAAATAGTTTGTTGCTAAAGATAAAATCACAAATAAGATAAGTGCACATAATGCAATTTTCCAATCGACGGCAAGTAAAATTCCGATAATGGAGGCAGTTCCTTTGCCACCTTTGAAGCCCATATGGAAAGGGAAGTTATGCCCTAAAATAACACTAGCAGCCATTGTATAGATTAAGAGCCACATTTGTACTTCAGTGAATTGTGATGCATTAGAAGATAAGTAGTAAATAGCACAGAGAATAGCACCAACGCCTTTACCAATATCAATTAGGGCCACTAATATGCCGTATTTCCAGCCAAGAGACAGCGTTGCATTTGAAGCACCTGCATTGCCATGACCAGTCTTTTTTAAATCTACACCTGATAGAAATTGTGCCACTTTAGAGCCGTGAATACAGCCAATGAAATAACCAATTATTATAATAATAAAAAATACCATGGCTTTTTCCATAAAAAATGCTCCTTTCATTTTATATTCTTTATATAGTGTATGTGCTCTTATTACGTAAATTAGCAGACAGAAGTTTCAGAAAAAAATAAATTTTACTGTTGACAGAAAAAAAGTCTATGTTTATACTGTGTAACAACGATGGAAATTGAATCACATACTCTACTCTTATCAAGAGCGGCGGAGGGAATAGGCCCTACGATGCCCGGCAACCAGTGAGTGACGAACTTACTAAGGTGCTAATTCCTACAGATTCTTACTTGGATCTGGCAGATAAGGGGAGGAAAACTTGCAACCGCAACCCTCTTCTTAACTGAAGAGGGTTTTTGTTTTCTACACATAAATCCTCCTCATCTCCGGTACCATCGTAAAACCATTAAGGAGGAAGAAAATATGTCGAATTTCAAACCAGAAACATTACTATTACACGGTGGTCAAGAGCCTGACCCAGTAACAGGCTCCCGAACTGTACCAGTGTATCGTTCAACAGCTTTCGTATTTAAAGACACTGCTCATGCGCAACGTCTTTTTGCATTAGAAGAAGCGGGCAATATTTACACACGTATTACAAACCCAACTGTAGATGTTTTTGAAAAACGCATCGCATTATTGGAAGGCGGGACAGCAGCAGTAGCACTTTCATCAGGTGCAGCAGCTATCGCATTTTCAATTTTAAATCTTGCAGGAGCAGGGGATGAAATTGTAGCAGCAAGCTCTTTATACGGAGGAACATATAACTTATTAGCAAATACACTACCAAACTACGGTATTAAAACAATTTTTGTAGATGAAACAAATCCTGAGAACTTCCGATCTGCGATCAATGAAAACACAAAAGCGGTGTTCGCTGAAATTTACGGCAATCCTAGCTTAAAGGTTTTAGATGTAGAAGCAGTAGCAAATATTGCGCATGAAAATGGTCTGCCTTTAATTATCGATAGCACATTTGCCTCACCATACGGCGCAACGCCAATTGACTTTGGTGCAGATATCGTTGTTCACTCCGCGACAAAATGGATTGGTGGACATGGAACAACTTTAGGTGGCGTAGTTGTAGATGCGGGGAAATTTGATTGGACACAAGGAAGATTCCCTAGATTTACAGAGCCAGACACTTCTTATCATGGATTACGATATGGTATTGATACAGCAGCGGCTGCATTTGCCACAAAACTGCGCGTGCAATTATTACGAGATTTTGGTCCAACATTAAGTGCGGATGCTGCCTTTAACTTACTACAAGGTTTAGAAACGCTTCATTTGCGTATTCCTAAACATAATGAAAATGCATTAGCAGTTGCTGAATATTTACGTAACCACCCATCTGTGGAACATGTGAATTATAATGGATTAGAGGATTTTGCTTCGCATGATTTAGCAAAAAAATACTTGAAAAATGGCTTCGGTTCAGTGCTTACATTTGGCATAAAAGGTGGACGAGAAGCAGGGCGTCAGCTAATAGACAGCGTAAAATTATTCTCACACGTAGCAAATGTTGGAGATGCAAAATCATTAATTATTCACCCAGCATCAACAACACATCAGCAACTATCTGCTGAGGAATTGATCCAAACTGGCGTATCCGAGTCGCTCATTCGCTTATCAATCGGTTTAGAGGCAGTTGAGGATATTATCGCAGACCTAGAGCAAGCAATTGCACAAGTAACAGCAGCTACACAAAAAGTAGAAGCATAACTTAATTTAATAAAACTAGATTCCTGTCGTAGCGTTAACGTATTTTCTCATTCGAAATGCCTCATTTGGTAATGCGTATAACGTTGCTACATCAATCGTTACCTCATTCGGTAAGTTATCTGAAATTTCCTATATTTAATACCTAGTATTTTTATAAGTATTATTGACTTAATTAAAACCATGTTATATACTAGGGATTAAGTTACATGTTCGAATGGCTACCAACCTAGAACAAAAATTAAAAAGTGTCGATGTTACGTAATTCGAAATGCCGTTAATGTTTAGGTGGTAGAACAATCAATTTGTTTTCATAAGTGCTCCCCCACTTTTGAATATATATAAAGAGGGTAGCTACATAGCCAGTAGCTACTCTCACTTAAAAAACTGATCGATAAGGAGTGTTGAAAATGGGAAATGTTTATCGTGCACAAAATGTAACAGCTTATATTATTTATGAATTAAATGATAGTCATCATTTTGTGAACAACAAATCCATTCAAAACATACTTTCGACAGTTGAAACAAAATGGCAACAAACTTTTGGACATAGTGCTTTTAAAGAAATTGTATATGCTAAAGAAGAAGGCTATATAGTCAAAGAAGTTTTTGAAGAGTATGAAGGTTACGGTACAAGCCATATCGCACTACCAGCGACAGAATATTATTTAAAATACGGATCGTTTCAATTAATTGAACGCACATATGCGATACCGAACTTTACACAAGAAGAAGTAAAGCTAGTGCGATTAGCTTTAGCTCAATATCGTTATCGATTATTCTTACAAGCAAGTTAACTTTCCCTTATATTTTTTAGCTCATTCTCTACTGCTATAGGGAATGAGTTTTTTATTGTGCAGTTTACTTGTTGAATTAATTACTACTTTTCAAAAATAGCTTATTCTATAAAGGGTATCTTCGTACATATATAATAGAAGAAAGGCATTTCATATTATAGTCAACATTTGTTCAAAAATTATATTTTTATTAAAAAAACGTATAATAAAGGCAATGAAACCGATTTCTTTTGCACGCCTAGGGAAAACAATTGTCCTTCCTAGAAAGATTTTTCTTGTGCAATGTATTTATTTGCGTTACAATTTTCTTTAAGTTAAATTTTGAATTATTTGAATATGTGCTTGTAGGCACAGACTTTATATATATATATAAAACTGGAGAAATGTACGTTGGAGGGAATAACAGGTATGGCAACTATAAAGGCAGCGATCTTAGGATTTGGAACAGTAGGTCAAGGTATCTATCATATATTGAATGAAAAGCGTGAAGAACTAAAACGGAAATTAGGCATTGAATTGGAAGTAGCCAAAATATTAGTAACAGATACGAGTCGTGAACGTGTTCCAGGTACTGCTCATTTATTAACAACAAGTATGGATGAGGTTTTAGCGGAGCCTGGCATGCAAGTTGTATTTGAAGCAATTGTTAATGAAGAACCAGCGTTTAGTTATTTAAAGCGTGCTGTTGAACATAAGTGTCATGTGATTACAGCAAACAAAGTGATGTTTGCAAAACGTGGCTTAGAGTTACAAGAGCTTGCAAAGTCAAATGGTGTATTCGTGGGCTTTGAAGCAACAACGGCAGGCGGTGTACCTGTTATTAAAACGATGAAAAATATTTTGCTTGTAAATGATGTGAGCCGTATTCAAGGTGTTTTGAATGGAACATCAAATTATATTTTAACAAAAATGCGCGCACAAGGCTGGTCCTTTGAGCAAGCTTTAAAAGAGGCGCAAAACTTAGGCTACGCAGAAGCTGACCCATATAATGATGTATCTGGTCAAGATGCTTTTAAAAAGTTAATGATTTTAAGTGCATTAGCATTTGGTGAACAACCCGATTGGGCGGATGTAGAAGTAATTGGTATTGATTGCATCACAGCACAACAAGTAAAGGATGCTTGTGAAAAGGGATTACGTTATCGCCACGTAGCGGAAGTGGAGAAACTTACAAATGGTAAAGTGGTAGCAAAGGTTGGTCCACAATTAGTAGATAAAGAGCATCCACTTTATCCAGTTGATGACGTAAATAATGCGGTTGCACTTGAAACAAATTATATTGGTACATTAACATTAGTTGGTCCAGGTGCAGGAATGTATCCAACGGCAAGTGTAATGGTTGAAGACTATGCTGAGATTATTGGTAAACGTGCTGGATTTGTCGTGAGCATTTAGTTGAGTAGGTGTCAGGCACTCAAACAATTCAAAATTGTTTGGGTGCCTGACACTTTTAATGTTTAGTCTTCGTCCTTCACATCAATATCTTCAGGAATAGGTGTGTTCCGCCAAATTTCTATTTCTTCTTTTATCCGTTCTAGCTGTTCAAAATAGGTACTAAATTGGCCACTATTAATCAATATTTGATCCCCATCATAAATGGAACGGATACGCCCTTCGTAAACAAGTCGTAGAATTTGTTCCTCAGGCATGCCAAGATCCAAGGCTGTTTCTTCAATAGTTTTATACATAATCGGTCGCTCCTTCTAATGTTATTATTATACCTCCTCTTTTATAGAAAACATAATGATGGATTGTTCATCGAGGAAGTAAATTGGTAATTGTTTGATTTTGGATAAATATGTATAGTAGGTAGTGATAGTGTTTTAGGTTAGGAGGGAATCAGCAATGGTCTATCCATATTTTTTTGTACTTCTAGCAGCTATATTATGGGGAATGACAGGGACAGCACAAACTTTTTTAGATAATGGTGTATCGTCATTTGCCATAGCAACTATTCGCTCAGCAATTGGTGGAGGATTATTATTAGTTGTAGTAGTGTTATTACGTAAAATTACTTTTCGAACATGGTCGTGGAAATGGACAATATTGGCGGCAGCAAGTATTGCATTATTCCAAGGTCTTTTTTTCACATCTATCCGTCTAACAGGCGTAGCAATTGGAACGGTCGTAACAATTGGTAGTGCCCCTATGTTTTCAGGCATATTAGAGTGGATATTATGGAAAACGCGCCCAACAAAAGTATGGGGCATCGCAACGGTTATGACAATTACAGGGTGTATTCTATTGTTCATCAATAATGGAGATGGAACAATTCATATGGGTGGTGTAGGGCTAGCTATTTGTGCAGGAATATCCTTTGCTGTATATACAAATATGAGTAAAAAATTAATGGCACAGCAGGACGCATTACCTGCAGTGGCTATGACATTTTCAATCTGTGCACTTCTATTGCTTCCGTTTTCAATTGGCAGTGGATTTAGCTGGCTAGCGGATTTTCAAAACTTATGGACAATGCTTTTTATGGGCGTTATGTGTACAAGCATAGCGTATTTATTGTTTTTAAGTGGTTTACAAAAAATTAGCTCTTCATCCGCTGTAACTTTGTCACTTGCAGAGCCTTTAACTGCGGCAATGTTAGGGGTAGTGCTAGTTGGTGAACATTTAAGTGTAACCTCATGGCTTGGTGTTGTAATGCTACTTGGAGGCATTGTAGTTCTTACATTTGCAGGGAGAAAAAAATAGTATGTATGGAAAATGGTAAAAGCTTAAGAAATTCTTCATTTTTATCCTTGTTGGTTTTTAAGATTTTACATGTAGACTATTAATTGAGAGCGAGGTGTATATCATGACGAAGCTAACAGTTCTTGTAACAGACGATGATCAAGATATTCGTGATGGTATTGAAATTTACTTAAAAAATGAAGGTTATCATGTTATTAAGGCGGCTGATGGTGTAGAAGCACTCGAAAAGCTAGAAAATAATGAAGTACATTTAATTATTTTAGATATTATGATGCCCAATATGGATGGTATTACGGCGACGTTTAAAATTAGAGCAGAGCGCAACATTCCTATTATTATGCTGAGTGCGAAAGCTGAAGATGGTGACAAGATTCATGGCTTATCCGTTGGAGCAGATGATTATGTTACGAAACCATTTCATCCATTAGAGCTATTGGCGCGAGTGAAATCACAATTGCGTCGTTATGTACAACTTGGGACGTACAATGATGGCGCGACAAAGGTAGAAATTGATGGCTTAGTGCTCGATGAAGATGCTAAGGAAGTAGTATTGGAAGGCGAACCTGTTCGTTTAACACCAATTGAATATAAAATTACTGAATTACTAATGAAAAATGCAGGACGTGTTTTTTCGATTCGAGAAATTTATGAACGTGTTTGGAATGAGGAAGCTTATAATGCAGAAAATATTGTAGCTGTCCACATTCGAAAAATACGAGAAAAAATTGAAGCGGATCCGAAAAATCCACGTTATTTAAAGGTGGTATGGGGCGTTGGCTATAAAATGGAAAAATAAAATAGAGAAGTATGTAACGATTGCAGGATTCGTGGCAGGTATTATCGGTCTCGTTTATTTCGGTATTTATGCATATCAAATGGTAAATTCCCGCTCCTCCGAAATGCTACAATTTTTCGAAAAAATTTTTTAGAGGGGAATTGAAAACATGACGAAAATTTGGAAGCCTCTTCTTGCACTTATTTGTTTAACATGGTTTATTTTCGGTATATTTACTTTTTCTAAAATCGGCTATCAATATGTAGGGAAATCGTATTTTCAATCTGGAAATTTTCAAAATGAACTGGATAATTTCCAAGCAGAGCTAGGACCGTTAGTGTTAAATTTACCAACAGCAGAGGAATTGAAGAGCAAGATTACAGTCTCGGACAATGAAGTTGAGGAACACCGCAATTATTATGGCTCACTAGGCACGCAAATTGATAATATAAAGAGTCAATATGAAGAGAAAATTCAAGAAGCTGCTGATAATAATGCCAACGAATTAAAAACAAAGCTTGAAAATGAACGAGATGCCAAAATAACAGATATTACGAAGAACTTTGAAGATGATGAATATGTTCGTAAGAAAATTGTAGCGCAAAAGGGCGCACTCATTGATAAATATATAAAAGCTGTAAAAGATGAAGCAAAGGATTTTGCGAAAAACTATAATTATTTTTCTTATGAATTAACGAATGTTGAAACTGGCGAAACGTTTGAATCAGGAGATATTAATGACAGTAATGTCTACAAAACAACATATATACACCGTCCATTAAGAACAGGAAGTATCAGTAACAATTCAAGTCATTTGTTATATGGTTCGGATGTTTACATTGAATCGGATGTATTGAATGAAACGAGTGAATATACTGGGACAATTACTATTTCTAAAAAAGCGGCCCAATACGCATCAGTGATGGATGGTTATGACCAATTTAAACGGAATCAATACATGTTTTTTGTTATTTGGTTAACAAGTCTGATTGCGGCTTTCTTTGCCTGGAAAGGACGCAAGGAACTGCTACCAGTTATTGGTGGTTTGAAGGAGAAGGAGTCTTTAGCCAAGCTTCGCATTGATATTCAAGTTGTATTGTTATTTATAACAGGTTGCCTATATTGGTTTTGTTCACAAATTGCATTCGAAGCAATTGAATATACGTATCAATACAATTATGTCCGATTTTTAATTGACTTTGTATTTAAAGTATTAGTTTTAATCGTTATTAGTGTAGCGTTTTTCGTGCAAGTTATTTGGTTGTATGATCGCGTAAATACAGTGGAAAAGCTAAGTGAAAATGTACAAGATAGTTATTTATGGGGAATAGGAGATTCGATGACTGATTTATTTTTAAATCGATCGATTGCGTTACATTCAATCGTCTTAGTCGCAGCTGCTTTTTTTGGTGGTGGTAGTCTTGTTGCTACTATGGTGGCAGGCGGATTCCCACTCCTCGTATTTGGCGTATGTACGATTGTCGGTATCCCAGCAATGATTGTCTTCCTCTCTAAAATGGGCTATTTAAATCGCATTATGAAGGATACAAAAGATATGGCAGAAGGGCGCCTAAATCGTGATGTGAAAGTAAAGGGGAAATCGCCACTTGCAGCCCATGCAGAAAATCTTAATCATTTACGTGAAGGTGTTCGTACTTCCATGCATGAGCAGGCAAAGAGTGAACGTTTAAAAACAGAGTTAATTACAAATGTTAGCCATGATTTACGCACCCCTCTAACTTCGATTATTACGTATACGGATTTACTGAAAAATCCAGATATTACGGAAGAGGAGCGTAAGCAATATATTCAAATTCTCGATAAAAAATCAGACCGCTTAAAAGTACTAATTGAGGATCTCTTTGAAGTATCTAAGATGGCGAGTGGCAATATCGAGCTGCATCGAAGCCGTGTCGATATAACACAGCTCGTTCAGCAGGCGGTAGGGGAGCATGAAGAGGATTTATGTAAGGCACGTTTAGATTTGCGCATGTCGATGCCTAACGACCCTATTTACGCTTATGTTGATGGACAAAAATGGTGGAGATTAATTGATAATCTAATTGTCAATGTATTGAAATATGCCCTAGAAGGTACACGTGTCTATGTAACGTTAAAAAGAACGGCTAACGGGGATGCAGAATTCACTGTGAAAAATGTTGCCAAATATGAAATAAGCGAAAATGCTGATGAATTATTTGAGCGCTTTAAGAGAGCAGATGCTTCACGTCATACAGAGGGCTCAGGGTTAGGCTTAGCGATTGCTCAATCAATCGTAGATTTGCACGGAGCTCGTATGAGCATAGACGTGGATGGAGATTTATTTAAAGTAATCGTTCGAATACCAGCAGTGTAAAAGATCATAGCTGGGCAAATGAGGAAAAGTGTTAGATTGACTGTAATCAATCTAACACTTTTTTGCTATGCCGTTGTTGTCCGCTGCGGCGGGCGCTTTCCGCGGGCACACGGTAAGCCGCAACCCTCGCTAACGCACGGTCTGTTGCGTCTTACGTTTTGTGCGTTCCCGCAGGAGTCGCCGCCTCCGCTACCAACAACTAGTGCTCTCTTCTAATTTTGAATTAATTGCAAAGGAACGCATTTGTCACTCTTTAAAATTTTATCACTGCTACTTATTAATAGTGGCGCAATACACTGGAGCAATATTGCTTTTAAAGCCCTGCATTTTTTGCAATAATCATCTTCATCACTTCGTTTGTGCCAGCGTAGATAGACATAACAGGAATATCACGATAACGTCGTGCTATTTTATATTCCTCCATATAGCCGTAGCCACCGTGCAATTGCATGCACTGGGTAGATATCTCTCGAGCATTTTCGGTAATCCAATATTTTGCCATCGAAACCTTTGTCACAACATCTTTGCCAGCTATATGTTCCTCGATTAAAGATTCTAAAAACGTTTTACCAAGCTCCACTTTTGTTGCCATTTCGGCAATTTTAAATTGTGTATTTTGGAAGTCACTAATGGATTTTCCGAAAGCTTGACGTGATTTCACATAATCAATTGTTAAAGCAAGCATATCTTCAGCTGCCGATTGGGCTGCGATTGCTACAGCTAGACGTTCCTGCTGAAGCTTTTCCATCATGTAGGTGAAGCCTTTTCCTTCCTCACCTAATAAATTTTCTACTGGAACACGACAGTCCTCAAAAAATAGTTCGGCTGTATCTTGGGCATGCATGCCTACTTTTTCGAGTTTACGTCCCTTTGTAAAGCCAGATGTCCCATCCTCAATAATGAGAAGGCTAATTCCGCGATGTTTTTTCTCCGCCTGGGGGTTCGTTTTGACCGCGACGACGACTAAATTTGCATGAATGCCATTTGTAATAAAGGTCTTTTGACCATTCACAATATAATGATCGCCATCTCGAAGAGCGCTCGTTTGTATATTCGCTAAATCGGAACCTGTTCCTGGTTCTGTCATTGCAATTGCTGTAATAGTTTCACCTGTGACACACTTAGGTAGCCAGCGTGATTTTTGTTGGTTTGATCCATAAGCCTCAATGTATGGAACAACGATATCATTATGCAAGCCGACACCGATAAGACTTGAACCTACCCGTTCTAGTTCTTCTTGAATAATGACACCGAAGCTAAAGTCTAACCCGAGGCCACCATATTGTTCTTCTACTTGTGGACATAAATAACCTAATTGTCCAAGCTTACGCCAAAAATCAAGCGGGATAAGGCGATCTTTTTCCCACTGATTATAATGTACCTCAGCTTCTTCAGCTAAAAACTTACGGAACGTTTTGCGGAATAACTTATGTTCTGTTGATTCAAATTTATACTTCCCCATTTGTGATAACACCCCTTTATTTGCTCGTTTTTGCATGAATTTTCTAGTTACTCTTTAATGTTACTGAAATATTGTTCAAAATAAAAGAGCTTTTAAAAATACGATTTCTAGCTGTAATGCTATAATCACTATGAATATATGAAAGTAGAGGACCATTATATGGCAAAAATAAGCATGGGCGTTCTTTTTATAGGTATATATAGTGCTTTAACATTTTATTTGGGGTGGGGCATTAAGCAATGGCTAGTTGCGATGAATTGGTTTTACTATCCAATTGTGTATTGGCTATTACTTTATATTATTTCCTTTAGTGTTGTTATAGGAAGGTTACATGAGTCTTTACGAGTATTTTCTGTAATAGGTAACTATTGGATGTTTATTTTCGAATATGGCTTGTTGCTTTGTTTAACAGTACAAATTGTTATGTGGTTAACGCCATTCAACAATATTCGCATGATAGGAAGTTTGGCTATCGTTATATTTTTTGTACTCGGGGCTGTTGGTACATATCTGGCATATTCTCCGATTGTACGTAATTTGGAGATTACAATGGATAAAAAAGATAGCGAGTTATCGTCGTTGCGAGTTGTTATGGCTTCTGATTTTCATTTAGGTGTGTTATCAAATAAAAAGCATTTACAACGTTTTGTAAATTTATCAAATGAAGTGAAGCCTGATATTGTTTTTTTAGCAGGAGACATTGTTGATGATGACCCAAAATGGTTTGTGCAGGATGGAATGGCTGACGTAATGAAACAGCTTAAGGCGACTTATGGTATATATGGTGTGCTTGGTAATCACGAATATTATGGAAAGAAAATTCCTGAATTTGTAGAAGAAATGAAAAACGCTGGTGTGGAAATTTTACGAGATGAAACAATTCGTGTTGAGAATGCGTTTATAGTAACAGGCCAAGAAGATATTACGAATAAAGAAAGGCAACCACTCGATGCTTTAAAATTGAACGATCAATTGCCTTGGTTTGTGATGAATCATACACCAGATGATTTAGTAACACCAGCGCAAGCAGGGGTAGATTTCCATATGTCTGGTCATACGCATAAAGGACAACTATGGCCAAATCAATATATTACGGCACGTGTTTTTGAACTGGATCATGGTTATAAGATGAAGGGACAAATGCATACACTTGTTTCATCAGGCTTTGGATTTTGGGGACCACCAATGCGTATAGGTAGTCGTTCTGAGCTATGGGTAGTTGATATTACTTTTCAGTAAAAGAGGTAGTATATGAAAAAAGAGTAGCTTATAATAAGTTGGTGCGTTCAAAAAACGGTTATCGCCAAGTATTTATGTTTTTGACATAAGGAAAGGTATTCGGATTGTGAAAGAAGTATACAGCAGCTTTATTCAACATGTGTAGTATCCAATAAAGGCTGACTGTTTCCAACTGAGGCTATTATAAGTATGAGGTACTAGGGAGCCTACGTAATTACCTCACAATTGGCGTCTATTGTAGTAGCTTCATTTTCCGCACAAAGCACAAAAGAAGAATAAAGTTAAAAGGTAAGGTGACAATGTGGATATATTAGAATTATTGAAGGCACTTATTTTAGGCTTTGTCGAAGGGATGACAGAGTTTGCACCAGTATCTTCTACAGGTCATATGATTATTGTAGATGATATGTGGTTAAAGACAGAGGAGTTTTTAGGAAAGTATCCAGCGAATACTTTTAAGATTGTTGTTCAGTTAGGCTCGATTTTAGCGGTTGTAGTGGTCATGTGGAAGCGTATGCTAAGCCTCGTGGGTCTATACAATATTAGTGGACAATCAAGATCAATGAAAGGTCGCTTTAACTTAATGCATGTCATTGTCGGTATGCTACCAGCAGTTGTATTAGGTTTTGCGTTCAAAGATTTTATTGATGACCATTTATTTAAAGTAGAGCATGTTATTTATGCATTAGTAGCAGGGGCAATTTTAATGATTGTTGCTGATAAATTTGCACCAAGAAAGCCTAAAGTCGAATCATTAGATGATATTTCTTATGGCATGGCGTTTAAAGTAGGTTTAGTACAGTGTTTATCATTATGGCCAGGATTTTCTCGTTCGGGTGCAACGATTTCAGGTGGTGTCCTTTTCGGGATTAGTCACCGAGTAGCTGCTGATTTTACATTTATTATGGCTGTTCCGATAATGGCGGGTGCAAGTCTTGTTTCAGTATTGAAAAACTGGGATACCCTTTCGATGGATTATTTAGGGTTCTATGTAGTTGGTTTTATTAGCTCTTTTGTATTTGCATTACTATCCATTAAGTTTTTCTTAGCTCTTATTTCAAAAGTAAAACTGATGCCATTTGCGATTTATCGTTTAGTATTAGCTGCTATACTAAGTATTATTATTTTCATGTAAATGTAAAAAGTCACTCATTTGTCACAATAATGAGTGGCTTTTTTTGTGAACGTAGCACTATTCCTTCAGTTAGTGATTATAAAAATAGCATCATTCACTAATTTTTAGCAACATTTTTCTATTTTTTAGGTAAAAGAGATTATTAAACTAGTGATAATGAGTGTCAATAGGTAGTGAAATAGATAATTTTTACTGAACTATTGTATCTATTAATAAATACACTTTATAATTAATTATAAGATAGATTGCATACGAAAATAGAATGGCACAATATATTATTTTATGGGGTGGAGAAATGTTTCAATTTAGGAATAGACCTAAACAAAATACAATTGTAATGAATGATGTGTCAAATACAGGTGTATCTATTCAAGATAAGGAACGTTTGCTACAGCTACAACTCGTCAATTTAACAATACAAGATTTACAGTTAATAAAAAGTTTAAAGCCATATGTGGAGCAAAATGTTGTGGAAGTGGTTGAAACATTTTATAAAGCTGTAGAAAGTGTACCAACTTTACGAGAAGTTATTCAAAAGCACAGTTCGAGTGAGCGCCTTCGCCAAACGCTGCGCCATCATATTATTGAAATGTTTGAGGGACGAATCGATGACAACTTTTTAGAAAAGCGTCGCAGTGTAGGGAAAATGCATGTAAAGATAAATTTATATCCGAAATGGTATTTAGCTGCATTTCAAAACTTAGAAAAATCTTTACGGAAAATCGTCTATAATTTGCATTTATCAAATGATGAAGAAGAAAAGTACTGTGATGCAATTAGCAAAATGTGTAATTTTGAACAACAAATTGTTTTGGAGGAGTATAACAACTACTCTAATTTTATTGTTGAGGAGCAACGAAATAGTATTCGTTCACATGTGAAAGATATTGTTGGTGGAATTTCAACACAGTTAGAAGCCCAGTCTCATGATACGAATGAATCAGTAATGGAGCTTATTTCTAGTACGAAGCAAGTAAATACTTACTTAAAGGAAAGTCTTGATGAAGCGAAGACGATGCAAAAGGTTTCATCCGAAGGTTATTCAAAAATTGTCTTATTAAACGAGCAAACTGGAAAAATTAATGATAAGACTGCTGAGATGGCGATCATGGTGGAGGAGTTAAACCATTCTTCTTCAAAAATTAATAAAGTAATCGAGATGGTGAAAAGCATTTCTGGACAAACAAATTTATTAGCATTGAATTCAGCAATTGAAGCTGCACGGGCTGGAGAACATGGAAAAGGTTTTGCAGTTGTAGCCGATGAGGTACGTAAGCTCGCAGATCAAACGAAAGAATCAGTGGAACAAATTGCAGATTTAATCGGTATGTCTAGCGGGATTACGAAACATGTTGTTCAGGCGATCCAAGAAATACAAGAGCTCGTAAATAATAGTATTGAGCAAAATTTGAACTCATTAAAGGCATTCGATGCGATATCTGGCTCAGTTGAGGGCTCTATCGTAAACTTTCAAAATGTCGGTAGTCAAATAGCTGAGTTGGCTACTGTAATTGAATCCATTGGTGAATCTTCGGAGGAATTAGAGCGTGTTGCAAGTCGTCTTGATACGACGATTAAAGATTTTTAAGTAAATTTCAATAGAGAGTACTTCAAAAGTTTTCGATAGACACTTTCTGAATTTATCAACCATAAAAAGGGTGAAAACGGCAAGTTGCAAGAAGTTGTGCTTCTTGATTACGGCTGTTCTCAATGTGAACTATGCATACAAGCAGTGCATAGTTTTTTTTATGGAAAAATCGTTGGAATGGAGGGTAAAGAATTATGAAAAATTGGATAAAATCTCATTATTGAAGGATAAAATTACGGATATGAGGGATAGATTCAGATAAAGTAAAAACTGATCATTTATTATTGTGGGAAGTGCAAATATCGAATATAAAAGCTTGCTTGTGACGTTAGCTTATTAGTGTTACGCTAAAGGCAAAATGGGGAATTGACTTAAAGGGGTGTTGGAATATGAAAAAGAAATTATTTATTACACGAAAATTTCCGGCTCAGTTTGTTGAGCCTTTAGAGGAGTATTATGATATAGAACAATGGGAGGAAGAAGACATCGTTATTCCGCGAGACAAACTTTTAGCAGCGGTAGCAGATTGTGAAGTATTATGGGTAACGATTGCAGACCAAGTTGACGAAGAATTACTAAAACACGCCCCCAATTTAAAACTAGTGACAAATCTAGCAGTTGGTTTTAATAATATTGATGTACTTGCATTGCGCAAAAGAGGCATTATGGCAACAAATACGCCAGGCGTCTTAACGAATACGACAGCTGATTTAGTATTTGGCTTATTGCTAGCAACAGCACGTAGAATACCAGAAAGCGAGCGCTATTTACGTGATGGTAATTGGAAAAGCTGGTACCCAATGCAGTTAGTTGGTAAGGATGTGTCGGGTTCAACGATTGGCATTATCGGCATGGGACGTATCGGTCAGGCTGTTGCGAGACGTGCGAAGGGCTTCGATATGAAAGTTTTATATCATAACCGTAGACGTCGCCATGAAGCAGAAGAAATGTATGGTTTTCGTTATGCTACTCTAGAGGAGCTTTTAACAAAATCTGATTTTGTTGTTATAATGACCCCTTATAATAGCGATACAGTTGGGTTAATAGGCGCGAAGGAACTTGCCTTAATGCAGGAAGATGCAGTATTGATTAATGCTTCTCGCGGAGGAATCATTGATGAAAATGCCCTTTACGACACGTTAAAAAATGGCAAGCTATGGGCTGCGGGGCTAGATGTTTTTGAACATGAACCAGTTGCATTGGACCATCCACTTTTAACCTTACCAAATGTTGTTGCGCTTCCGCATATCGGTAGTGCATCGTTAAAGACAAGAACAGCTATGTTAATGCTTAATGTCAATGCACTTATGGCATATGGAGAGGGCAAGCCAATTTCAAATAGAATTGACTAACAAAATTATTGTTTGCTCATACTCAGCATGCTACAACCTTGCACAATAAGATCAAGATTGAATAACGTAGACGCATAATCTAATGGATTATGCGTTTTTTTGTACTAAAAGAATACGGATAATTGAGCGTATGACTATAAAATTTCATTTATGTGAAATTATTTCATAATACATTGAATATTTCGCTTAAATATATTATATTATTCACAATTATGAAAAATAGGAGGTGGAGTAGTGAATATAGGAATAGAAATAAAGAAATTAAGGACTGAAAAAGGAATTACTTTAAAGGAGTTAAGTGAAAAAAGCGAACTTTCTGTTGGGTTTTTGTCTCAATTAGAAAGGGGGCTTACTACGATAGCAGTCGATTCACTAGAAAAACTAGCTGCGATTTTGGAAGTCCATTTAACCCATTTTTTTGATTATCCACATAACAAAAAAGATATCGTTTTAAGAAGTTATGAACAAGAAATAATAGACGCGGTAGAAGGCGGCTTTATTAAGTATAGTTTAAGTACAGACTTGGAAAACAAACAACTTGTGCCACGGCTTATCGAAATACTACCTCAAAAGAAAAATGAAGAAATATTATCCTATAAACATGAGGGTGAAGAGTTCATTTATGTTTTAGAGGGGATTTTAACGGTTTACATAAATGGTAAGAGCTATGACGTGTATCCTGGTGATAGTATTCATATGGATTCGAAAATTGCCCACAATTGGGCGAATTATACTAATAAAAAGGTGAAACTTATAGCTGTTAATACGCCAAATTTCTATGGGCATAATACGATCGCTTCTACTAAATAAAGACTTTAATTTAAGTTAATAGAAAGTGAAAATGGAAATGGATAAATTTGTATTGCTTGTAATTGGCTCCTTTTTTGTAATCGGATGTATCGATTATATGACCGGGAATCATATAAAACTAGGTAGGAAATTTGAAGAAGGCATAAAAACTATGGGGCCTCTAGGGCTCGGGATGATAGGAATACTATCTTTAGCACCTATATTAAGTAATTTTTTATCCGCTAAGATTATTCCAATATGTAAAGTATTACATTTAGATCCTTCAATCATACCTTCAGCATTCTTTGCTGTAGATATGGGGGGCTATCAAATGGCGGAGAAGCTAGCAATAACTGAGGAGATGGGCGCCTTCTCAGGCATTATCATTGCTTCTACTTTAGGAGCTACGATTAGTTTTTCCATTCCAGTCGCTTTAGGAATGCTTGCAAAAGAAGATGAGAAATTCTTTTCTAAAGGTGTTTTGGTTGGAATTATGACTATACCGATAGGGTGTCTTGCGGCAGGGTTATGGCAAAATATAAATATTAAACTATTAGTGTGGAACTTGGTACCTATATTTGTGTTTGCAATTATTTTAGGTGTTGGATTATTAAAAGCACCTCATATGTTTATAAAAATATTTAATCTATTTGGTAAGCTTATCATGAGTTTAAGTGCTGTAGGATTACTTTTACAAGGTATAGAGGTAATATTTGGAGTAAGGCTTGTTTCAGAATTAGCACCTCTATCTGAATCTATGGTTATAGTAGGGAAAATCGCCTTTATTTTAGCTGGTGCATATCCTATGCTAGAAGCGATTAATCTTCTTTTTAAAAATAGGTTTGAAAAAATAGGGAAGAAATTTGGCATTAATTCTGCAACGGTAGCAGGTATTATCGGTAATTTAGCTAGCAATTTATTAATTTTTGGCACATTCAAGGAGATGAATTCTAAAGGGAAAGTTGTATGTACTGCTTTTGGGGTAAGTGGAGCGTTTGTATTTGGCGGCCAATTTGGATATGTATCAGAAGTAGCCCCAGAAATGTTAGGCGCGTTTATTGTGTCGAAGCTCACAGCAGGTTTAATTAGTATAGTACTAGCCTTATGGTTATATGATCGAGAAAATAAAAAATGTAATATTAAAAATGATGGGGGTACTAGGAATGATTATTAGAGATAGAGTTGAAAAGTTAAGAAAGCTAATGCAAGAAAATCATATGGATGCTTATATAATTCCAAGTTTTGATGCACATCAGAGCGAATATATAGCTGACTATTGGAAATGTAGAGAATGGATTTCAGGTTTCACAGGGTCTGCTGGGACAGTAGTAATTACATTAAACGATGCTGGATTATGGACAGATGGCAGATATTATATTCAAGCTGAAAAGCAGCTTGAAAATTCAGGAATAAGATTATTTAGAATGGTAGATCCAGGGGTACCGTTTTATTCAGAATGGCTAGCAGATGTTCTAAATGAAGGAAGCATTGTAGGCTTTGATGGAAATGTATTTTCAATAGATTTAGTTAAAAAGATGGAAGAAGATCTAAAAGGTAAAGGTATCGCGTTAAAAATGGATCAAGATTTAATAGGTAGTCTGTGGGAAAATAGACCAGAGATTCCTAAAGGGGCGATTTTTACTCATGACGTGAACTACGCGGGGCAGTCACGAGTAGAAAAAATAAATGAAGTAAGAGCCATAATGAAAAATAAAGGAGCAAATTATTATATTTTAACTTCCCTTGATGATATTGCCTGGCTTTTGAATATAAGAGGTAACGATGTACCTAATAATCCAGTGGCGATAGCGAATGTAGTTGTAGCACAACATAAATGTTATTTATTTATTGATTCGTGCAAGGTTCCCGCTATAGTAAAATCGGAATTAGAGGCAGAAGGAATTGAGTTGAAAGAAAATAATGACTTACAAACATTCTTAAAATACCTTTCGCCCGAAGATGTCGTGCTTTTAGATCCAAATAAAACAAATATCGGATTATATAATGCCATTAACGAAAAAACAAAGAAACTTGAAAGTCCTAACATTACGACGCATTTAAAAGCGATTAAAAATGATGTGGAAATAAAAAATTTAAAATGGTGTGAAATAAAAGATGGTTTAGCTATGGTGAAATTTATGAAATGGCTAAAAGATTCTGTGGAACAGGAAGAAATTTCAGAGATTACTGCAGAACAAAAATTAGAAGATTTCAGAAGAGAACAGGAAGGTTTTGTTGGGCCTAGCTTTGATACGATTGCAGGTTATAAAGAACATGCAGCAATGATGCATTATAAAGCTAACCAAGAATCGCAATATACGCTTAATAATGAAGGTCTATTTTTAATTGATTCAGGCGGACAATATTATGATGGCACAACAGATATTACAAGAACGATTGTTTTAGGAAAACTAACTGAGGAACAAAAAAGAGATTATACTTTGGTGTTAAAAGGCTTTATTGCATTAAGCTCAGTAAAATATTTATACGGAGCAACAGGCGCTAACTTAGATGTTTTAGCAAGACAACCAATTTGGCAGTATGGCTTGGATTATAAATGTGGAACAGGACATGGGGTAGGTTTTTTCCTAAATGTTCATGAAGGACCACAAAGCATTCGCAGTACGAATCATGTGACATTAGAAAAAGGTATGATTGTTACGAATGAGCCTGGAATCTATCTTGAAGGTAAATATGGAATTAGAATTGAAAATATGATGTTAGTAGTTGAAGACGAGAAAACAGAATTCGGACAATTTATGAAGTTTGAAGCAGTGACATATTGCCCGATTGATTTGGCAGGGATTAATAAAGATATGTTAACAGAGAGTGAAAAACAATGGTTAAACAATTATCACCAAGAGGTTTACACAAAGCTAGTTCCATATTTAAATGAAGAAGAAAGTGCTTGGTTAAGAGAAGAAACGAAAGAAATATAAGTGAAGTGCCTAAGTGAAGTGCCAGGCACGCAAACAATTTTAAACAATTTTAGTTAAAAGAAGGGTTGCTTGATTCATATAAAGAACAAGCAACCCTAAAATCAACTATATTTTGAATAACCATGCTAAGTGAAATGCAACAAAACTGCAACGACAGAGAAGAGTACGAGCTTTGTTTAGCTCGTCTTAATCTGTTAGAAGTACTGAAGATAACAGGAAACATTTTTGTGACTAGATATGTCTAGTTGCTACTTATTGAACATATCAAATAGTCCACCAATACCACCTTCACCTGCAGATTGTCCGCCACCGCCTTGTGAAATCGGTGCAGCTGCAAAGACACGACTTGCTAATCGGCTAAATGGTAATGATTGGACCCAAACAGTACCAGGACCGCGTAAAGTTGCGAAGAAGATTCCTTCACCACCAAATAGTGCAGTTTTCACGCCGCCAACCATTTCAATATTGTAATCAACATCAGAAGTCATTGCTACTAAACAACCTGTATCAACACGCAATACTTCGCCAGGCTGTAAAGTTTTTTGATGAATGGCGCCCCCTGCATGTACGAAAGCCATTCCGTCACCTTCAAGCTTTTGCATAATGAAGCCTTCACCACCGAAGAAACCTACGCCGATTTTTTTCTGGAATTCAACACCAACTGAAACGCCTTTAGCAGCAGCTAAAAAAGCATCCTTTTGACAAATGATTTTTCCCTTTAATTGACTTAAATCCATAGGGATAATTTTCCCAGGATATGGTGATGCAAAATAAACATGGCGTTTTCCTGAACCAGCGTTCGTAAATGTTGTCATAAACAAGCTTTCGCCTGTCACAAGACGTTTACCAGCTCCAAGTAATTTCCCCATAAAACCGCTTTGAGAACTTCCTCTTGAGCCGTCACCAAAAATTGTTTCCATCTGAATAGCATCATCCATCATCATTAAGGCACCTGCTTCTGCAACTACCGTTTCTTGTGGATCAAGCTCCACCTGCACATATTGCATGTCATCACCAAATATTTTGTAGTCGATTTCATGGTTATTCATAGTGTAATTCCTCCAATATCATTTATTGTTATTGTATACGATTATTAGGCAGGATAGTTTCATTGCGTAATTAATAATTTTAGAAATAAAGGGAATAAGATAGAAAATGTCGAATATAAAACACTAGAATGTGTATTATTTATCTTTCCGCCAGTTGTTTCTATATAGTGAAGAAAGTATGCACTAACTATATATATAATTGCTGGACAAAGATAAAACCTTTGGCAAAAGTCACCGATTTTTTCACCAACATTGCTTCAAGATGAGATTAATGCTCAAGAAGGTTCTTTAAAATGAAAATTCGGAATTTTGACACTTTTAGCTGCATAAATGTATTCCTGTGCGCATAAGGAAGCAATAGCGCAGATATTTTCTGTAGCGAAAGAAAAAGATACGTTGAAAGCCAAAGCATCATAGATTTATCAGGGGGTGTTTGTAATGGAAATTAAAAACTATATCGGTGGTAAATGGGTTACACATTCGCATTTACAAAGTATAGCAGTGACAAATCCTGCAAACGGAGAGCACTTAGCGTCAATACCACTTTCCACTGCATCTGAAGTGATGGAAGCGGTAAATGTAGCGAAGGCTGCGCAGAAACAATGGGCACTTGTGCCAGCACCAAAGCGTGCAGATTATTTATATGCCATCGGTCAACGGATGAAGGAAAAGAAAGAATATTTGGCGACCGTTTTAACAAAAGAAATGGGTAAAGTGATTGAAGAAGCAAGAGGAGAAGTACAGGAAGGGATCGATATGGCTTATTATATGGCAGGGGAAGGGCGAAGGTTGTTTGGGGAGACAACACCGTCTGAGCTTGCCAATAAATTCGCCATGAGTGTTCGCGCACCCATCGGTGTAGTAGGTCTAATAACACCGTGGAACTTCCCTGTTGCTATCGCTACGTGGAAGTCTTTTCCTGCTCTTGTGGCGGGCAATACGTTTATTTGGAAGCCATCTAATGAAACACCAATGATGGCATATGAAATGGGGAAGATTTTTGAGGAAGTGGGCTTACCAGAAGGGGTAGCAAATATTATTTTTGGTACAGGGCCTACTGTTGGTACAGCATTAATTGAGCATCCTGATGTTAAAGTGATTTCGTTCACTGGTTCTACCACAACGGGAAGTAAAGTGGCGGAACTTGGAGGAAAGCATTTAAAGAAAGTTTCACTCGAAATGGGTGGGAAAAATGCTGTAATTGTCATGGACGATGCAGACTTACAGCTTGCTACTGAAGCGATATTATGGAGTGCATTTGGTACAGCAGGTCAACGTTGTACAGCATGTAGTCGTGTCATTGTGCATAAAGATGTAAGAGAAGAATTAGAAAACCGTCTACTAGAAGCAATGCAGTTTTTAACTATTGGAGACGGTTTAGATGAAAGTGTAAAAATTGGTCCAGTAATTAATAGAGCGGCATTAGAAAAAATTAATCATTATGTACAAATTGGTAAACAGGAAGGTGCCACATTATTAACAGGAGGCAAAATTTTAAATGAGGCTCCTTATGATAAAGGGTTTTACTATGAGCCGACACTGTTTACAAATGTAAAGCCACATATGATTATAGCGCAGGAAGAAATTTTTGGACCTGTCGTCTCTCTTATTGAAGTTGCAAACTTAGATGAAGCAATTGAAGTCAATAATGGTGTGAAATTTGGCTTATCAAGCTCTATTTTCTCACAAAATGTTAATACGATTTTCCGCGCTCAACGAGATTTAGATACAGGTATTGTTTATATCAATGCAGGTACGACAGGTGCAGAAATCCATTTGCCATTCGGGGGAACGAAAGGAACAGGAAATGGACATCGAGATTCTGGAGTAGCAGCATTGGATGTTTACACAGAATGGAAGAGTATTTACGTTGACTACAGCGGCAAATTACAAAGAGCACAAATCGATACAAAGTAACAGATCTATGAAAGGGGATGTTCATGATGAAAGTTGTTGTATTAGGTGCAGGATTGATGGGGAAAGAAGTAGCTCGTGATTTAATAAAAAATAACAGTGTTGAACGTGTCTTTTTAGGGGATATCGACGTAAATGTAGCTCAACAGTTTGTAGATACATTAAATACAGATAAAGTTGAAGTAGTGGAGTTGCATGCGGAAAATGATGAGTCATTAACATCGGTAATTGCAAAAGGTAATGTTGTTGTAAATGCATTGTTCTATTCATTTAATGAACGTGTAGCAAGGGCAGCAATAGAGGCAGGTGTGCATTCCGTAGATTTAGGGGGACATATCGGTGGTGTAACTGAAAAGATTTTGGCATTACATGAAGAAGCCAAGGCAAAAGGTGTGACAATCATACCTGATTTAGGTGTAGCGCCAGGTATGGTAAACATATTAGCAGGCTATGGGGCAACAAAATTAGATGAAGTCGAATCTATTAAACTATATGTAGGTGGTATACCTACAGAACCAAAGCCACCTTTGCATTATACGCGCGTCTTTTCTCTTGATGGTGTATTTGACCACTATACTCAGCCTTCTAAAATGATTCAAAAGGGTAAACTTGAAGAAGTTCCATCTTTATCAGGAATTGAACCTATTTATTTCGATGGTTTTGGTGTGCTTGAGGCATTTTATACATCGGGTGGTATTTCCACTCTTTATAAGACATTCCCAAATGTCCACACATTAGAATATAAAACGATTCGTTATAAGGGGCATGCAGAGAAATTTAAATTATTAGCAGACTTAGGATTTTTAGATGCTAGTAATAATGTAGAGCTGGAAAATCAAGAAGTGCCTGTAAGAGCGGTTGTCAGAGAGGCGCTGAAGAAAAAACTTGAACTTGGAACAAAGCCTGATGCGGTGCTATTACGTGTCATTGTTGCAGGTGAAAAGGCACAACAGCAAGTCACATATGAATACGAAATGGTCGTACGTAAAGATATGACGGTTAATGAAACAGCGATGGCTCGTGCAACAGCGAATACAATTTCGGTAGTAGCACAAATGATTGGTGATGGAGTTATTACAGAACGTGGTGTATTTGCTCCAGAAACGATTGTACCAGGTGAGCCGTATATTAAAGAAATGGCAAAACGTGGTGTTGTCATTAAAGAAACTTCTCATAAGTCTGCAATGATTGTGAAATGGTAGGTGAAGGCCTTGAATTTCGAGTTTACAACAGAGCAGGAAATACTAAGAAAAACTGTGCGCCAGTTTGTTGATGATGAAATAATGCCGCATATTGCAAAGTGGGATGCACAGGGGAGTTTTGATGCAACCATTTGGTCAAGGCTTGCTGAGCTTGGATTTATGGGTGTATGTGTACCTGAAAAGTATGGTGGCAGTGGCATGGATTATAATGCACTTGCTATCGTTTGTGAGGAACTAGAACGAGGGGATACAGCTTTTCGAACGGCTGTATCCGTCCATATAGGTTTAAATAGTATGACGTTAATGCAATGGGGCACTGAGGCACAAAAACAGCAATACCTTGTGCCACAGGCGAGAGGTGAACGTATTGGCGCATTTGGGCTGACTGAGCCTGGTGCAGGTTCTGATGTGGCGGCAATGACTACGACGGCTGTACGCGATGGTGATTTTTATGTATTAAATGGCCAAAAAACATGGATTTCCTTATGTGATATAGCTGACCACTTTATCGTCTTTGCCTATACAGATAAATCGAAAAAGCATCATGGTATTAGCGCCTTTATTGTTGAACGCTCAATGGATGGCTTTTCATCCAAGGCGATTAAAGGGAAGTATGGCATTCGGGCAGGGAATACAGGGGAACTCTTTTTCGAGGACTTGCGCATTCCAGTAGAAAATCGTTTAGGTGAAGAGGGAGAAGGCTTTAAAATTGCCATGTCCGCACTGGATAATGGTCGTTTCACAGTAGCAGCGGGTGCAGTTGGCCTAATTCAAGCGTGTATTGAGGCAAGTGTGAAATATTGTCATGAGCGTGAGACATTTGGCAAGCCAATCGGGGAGCATCAACTTGTCGGTCAAATGATTGCTAAAATGGAAGCAGGCTATCAAATGAGTCGACTACTTGTTTATCGAGTTGGAGAGTTGAAAAATAACGGTATTCGCAATACAAGAGAAACTTCGTTGGCAAAGTGGCAAGCTTGTGATTTTGCCAACAAGGCAGCGGATGATGCGCTGCAAATTCATGGCGCGTACGGCTACTCAGATGATTATCCAGTTGCGCGTTATCTTCGTAACTCTAAAGCGCCAGTAATTTATGAAGGTACACGAGAAATTCATACGATAATGCAGGCAGATTATGTACTTGGCCGACGAAACGATAAGCCGTTAGCCAAAATGTTACCTAAATGGCCATTTGATGAGTAAATAAGAGACATTATATCGACAAAGGGCATCAAGAGTAATTTTCTTGTTGCCCTTTGTCATTTTTTATAGGTGTCAGGCACTCACACAATTCTCACACAATTTTATGAAATGGGAAGAAAAAAATTTACGAAGACTGCTGTGGAAATTGCTAGTTCGTAATAGAATCAACAGCAGTAGCCATCTACAGTCTGAGCTGAACTCTATAAAATGAATATTTTACCAACCTTTATTTAAATGCCACAGTAAGATATTTATAATAAAGTAGAATGTTCTTCCAGAATAAGTGCATTAAGTGGATTTGAATTTCGGAGAAAGGAATCTTTGTATATGTCAAAAATGGTTAATATGCTTTCTATTTTATGGCTCCTTAAAACAAGGAAACAATTGACTGCAAAGGAGCTAGCTGAAGAATTAGAAATCAGTATCCGCACAGTATACCGTTATATTGATGCTCTATGTGCAAGTGGGGTACCAATCATTTCAGATGCAGGGCATAACGGTGGGTACAGTTTACTGAATGAATTTACAAAGGCCCCTTTATTTTTTAACCAGGATGAGCAGAAAGCGCTTGTACACGCTGCAAAATTTGCAATAGATGCCGGGTATCCTTTTAGTGAAACTTTAGATGAAGCCATTTCTAAATTGAAAATGTATACAAACGAGGAACAACTGAATCATATAAATAATCATTTAAGAGGATTTGAAGTTATACATCCGACTGTTGCACCTTCTTTGAAATCTATTCTTCAAGATTTAGAAATGGCTGTTGCAGACAGTTATAGTGTAAATATCGTTTATCTTAAAGAAAGAGAGATTGAACCTCAATCTCGTTATATCGACCCTTATGGTATTGTATATTGGAAAAGTAAATGGTACACAGTAGCTTATTGCCATTTGCGGAAAGAAGTGAGGAGTTTTAGAATGGATCGTATTCAATCATTGTCCAAAACAGATCAAAAATTTGATCGGCCTTTTGGATTCTCCGCACGTTCTTACTTTTTAAAAGACCTTTTACCTGATTCGAATCAGCTTGATAAACTCGTTTCAGTCCGTATCGAAGGTAATGCACATGTGCTAGATGATTTATGTCAGCATTGGTTATTCAATCATGCTTTAATAGAACGAAAAAATAATCAGGCTCTTTTTAAGGTTGATAAAGAGTCCATTCATAGTTTTGTACCTTACTTTCTTCTCCCTTATGGTAAATCACTTACTATTTTGGAGCCAACTTTATTACAGGAACAATTGGCAACTATTAGCTTTGAGATATTCAAGCATTATCAAAATACTTCACTTCACTGACCGTAGTTGTCAGTGAAGTTTTTTTATACTGTAAATGTTCAAAACAAAATTATTAGGAGGTATAAAAATGATGAATGATTTAAAATATCAATTTTTTATTGCAGGTACACCTGAGGAAGTTTGGAAAGCACTTATCTCTCCAGAAGGTACAAAACAAATTTATTATGGTTCTGTCATTAACTCTACATTTCAAGTTGGTGACCTTTTGGAATATGTCGGTCCAGGTGTAGATGGAGATAAAACAATACATGTATACGGCAACGTATTGGAATATGAACCAAATCGGTTACTGCGTTTTACTCACTATCCTGGAAAGTCTTATGTAAAGGAAAATAAAGCATTGGAATCAAGAATTTCTTATCTTTTAGAGCCTGTTGGATCATGCACAAAATTGACGCTTATTCATGACCAATGGAAAGAAGGCGATGCCTCCTATGACAACAGTGACATAGCTTGGTGGATGATTTTAAGTAATACAAAAACTTTAGTAGAAACAGGTAGCACGCTAGATTTTGGTGAAGGTTTATAAGAGGAGAAGGAAGGACAGTCCTTATTAGCAACCATTAATAAATAATCCATTTTGATAATATTTTTATCAAAATGGATTATTTTTATTTACCGACATGCTCCTCGAAGTTTTGTTTCAATGTATCGCTTTTATTTTTTTATAAAATTTTTTCTTTAAATGTAACTTTATAACACTTTAGTAGTCTAATTATAAAACAAGTATATGAAGGAGTGGAAAATAATGAGAGGTAAATGGCTAGCCATATTGATTATCGTCGTTTTAGCTGTTTTGCCAGGGGTCTTCACATTTATCGTTTCCCCAGAAGCGCATGCGAAAGCAACGAGTACAATTATGTCAACGCAAAGTTGGACAGCATCCTTTACACAAGCATTAAAATCAACAAATATTACGGATGAATTTGTCTACGTTACCGATGAAGCGGGGCAAACGGTAACAGCAACAATTACGTTGGGAGAAGATAAAAAATCACTGATCGTTAGTAAACTTTCTCCAGGCAGTTATCGATTACATGTAGATAAAGCAGCATTCGCTTATAGTACGCTTAAAACAACATCTCATGATATTGCATTTACCGTTATTGAAAAACTAGAGGCAGTAAAAACTGAAAAAGAACTACAGCAATATTTTGAAGCCATAATTGCAAATGGTAGTAAGGCGCCAGAAATGGGCATCCTTGAAGAGAGTACTTCAAGTAGTAAAGATAGCGCATCTTCAGCTAATGATTCTTCTACGACAAACAACCAAGTTGAAGGTGTCGAAGAGGGCGATATAGTCGTTGTAAAAGATGGCTTTATTTACGCTGTAAAAGACCAAAGTATAACGGTTGTGGATGCAAATAATCCTAAAAGCTTGAAGCTAGCAACGACAATTAAACAAAAGGAATCTCAATATATTGTGAAGCTAGCATTATACGATAATGTATTAATTGCTATCGGAGAAGACTATATTGAAAAATCAGGCACAAGCATGTCGACGGCAATTTTTTATGATATTACTAATCCGAAAAATCCAAAATTCATACGTGAAGTCGCTCAGGAGGGCTATTTACAGGATATGCGTATTACAAATGATACGCTGTATTTAATCGGTAATATGCATCCGAATTATTGGATTCTTCAAGAAGAAGGAACACATGATTTAAAGCCAATAATGTATGATAGTGTTGAAAGTAAGGAATACAAAAGTTTATCACTTGATAAGATTTCGATTTTACCAAATACAATGGATGGCACATATAGTTTAATTACGGCAATCGATTTAAAAAATGGGGCCAAAACTACTGCTAACACAAAAGGATATTTAGGCGGTAGCAGTGGACTTTATATGTCAGAAGATGCACTATATTTAACTACACCAATTTATGATGGCAATCAACCAGTGCCACTTGGCGGTATTATGGATAGAATCTGGATGCCTTTATCAAGTAATACACAGGTGTTTAAATGGGACTTAGATGGAACAGCCTTGAGCTTTGTTGGTACAAGTGAAGTTAAAGGTTCTGTGTTAAATCAATATTCAATGGATGAGTACGAGGGGAATTTCCGCATCGTAACGACAGAAGGAAATATGTGGGATGAGAAAAATATTTCCCGAAATCATCTGTTTATTTTAGATAAAAGCTTAAAGGAAATTGGTGCAGTAAAGGATTTGGCACCAGGAGAAAAAGTGTATTCAGCACGCTTTATGGGAGAGAAAGCTTATGTCGTAACATTTAAACAAGTAGATCCACTTTTTGTTATCGATGTAGCCAATCCGAAAAAGCCAACAGTGCTAGGTGAATTAAAAATTCCAGGGTTTAGCAACTATTTACATCCGTTAGATGATACACACTTAATTGGGATTGGTTATGATACAGAGGAACGCTTTGATTCTTATACGAAGCGTAATTTCACGGTAACGACTAATATGAAAATGTCGTTATTCGATGTAACAGATTTTAAAAATCCAAAAGAGCAATCTACTGTAAAAATCGGAGGGAAAGGCTCTTATTCAGACGTACAATACAACCCTAAAGCATTATTCCGCAATAAAGAACTTAACTATTTCGGCTTCCCTGTTGTGCTTTATGAGGAAGGGAAGGGCGATGAAGTCGTTTACCAAGGCCAAGGTGCACAAATTTATGAAATAACAGCGGAGAAGGGCATTGCACTAAAAGGGAATATTATTCATAAAACCGCTGGTGAGCCATATGAAAATTGGGAGCAGAACGTCCAACGTGTAGTTTACGTCGAGGACACTTTGTATACAATTGCACGCAATGAAGTAAAGAGTTACTCACTAAAAGATTTCAAACCGTTAGATGCGTTAACGATTAAATAAAAGCGAAGGCATGGCATACGGTGTCGTGCAGAAAGCACCGTCGTAGCGGACATCAACGTGAATGACATAGCAAAAAGTGTTAGATTGACCAAATCAATCTAACACTTTTTCTATTCTTGCTATTGACGATAAGGGAGGATTTCAGACACTGTCACAAATTCATAGCCTTCACCTTGTAAATACGCGAGTACAGCATCCAGTCCATCTGCTGTCGATTGATGAATATCATGCATTAAAACGATGGAGTTATTGTGCAAATTACTTTTAATGTACGTCAATAATAATTGTGAGTTACGATGTTTCCAGTCTAATGTATCAATGCTCCAAAGTACTACAGGAACTGGTATTTTTTCGTTAATTTCATCATTAGTCGCTCCATATGGTGGTCTAAAAACGGTTGCGCCCTGATTAATTGCTAATTCAATTTCATTAGCGGTAGATGTATATTCTTTTAATACTTGTTCTAACGGCATTTTTGTCAATACAGGATGGTTCCATGTATGATTGCCAACTTCATGTCCACGTGCGAGAACATCCCTAGCGATATCAGGATAATGCTTCACACGACTGCCAAGCATAAAGAATGTAGCTTTAGCATGGTATTTATCGAGCGTATTTAAAATTTGTTCGGTTACTTTTGGATGTGGACCGTCGTCAAATGTTAACGCAATACGTTTAACGTTTGGATCTCCTGGGGGTACAGGAGGGTTTGTCGGTTCCATTGTCTCCATAGCAATTTGGAATTCAGATGCTAACAATGGATTGATAAGTGAAAGGGAAAGTTTCACTATAGGTGCACCTGCTGATCCACTTGCGATTTCATACTCGTCAAAGTAAAAGTGTATCGAATCATCGACAATGGCAAAGCGATTAAAGTTTTCCCATTTTGGCTCCGTTACTTTAAGTAGCTCTTCTTCATTTAGCATTTCTTTTAACTGAAGATTTTGTTGTAAGTCTTTGCGAACATAGGCCGCTAAAGTTGATAAGTTATTGTTATCGTTTTGTAATAACGTTTGTATATTAATTTGCTCACCTGTCTCGTTATTATAGAAAAATGTTTTTGTTGAAACGACATGATTTGCTCCGCCTAAATACAGCATTTTCGTCAAGACAAATGAATAGTAATGCTCGTGATATGGGAAGGTCTCTAAATTTATAGTAAGTTCACCTTGCGCCTTTTTATCTTTATTTTTTTTCATAGATGACAGATAGTTGTCTTTAGCCTCCGTAATATATTGTAGTACGGTCTCGTTAAAAACTTTATTTTCTGTTTGTGGATAGTGAACGGCAAAAGGTGAACGTTTGTCTTTAGAAACGTCAGATACAATACGTATGCCAGGAAACGCAGAGTTTTCTGTGGATAAATTAGATTCACTATTTGTGTCTTTCGAGGCACTGATTTTTTGGAATTTAAATTCATCCTTAGATAGTATAATAACAAGGATGATGGATATTAATGTAACAATGAGCCCAATTAACAATAAATCAATTATTGGGCGGCGTCTTTTTCTGCGTTCCTCTATCAATGGGGGCCCGCTCCTTTCTATAATTATTCTTCTATAAAATCAGACGTACGAGTCATAGGAAAAGTTATAGAAATCTACAAATATTTTTTACAATTAAATAGAAATATAATAAAAAATTGAATATGTAACAGTTTTTTATAACCACCATGCAAATAACTTATAAATAGTCCATCTTGCAAACTGATTTTACAGGTTAAAGCTCAATTAAATTCGATTAATAAATGGATTTTGAAGTGAAGGCATTGTATCATTTAGCGACAGATACAATTATTCCAAAATATAATTGATAATATCGAAGATTTTTGGTTGAGTTTTTATTTGCAGTTCGTTACTATATGCAAGGAACCTTTTGAAGGAGGTAGATAACTGGAATGCTATCACATGAAGTGGATAATGAATTTACTATTGACTGCTTGTTACTTGCAGGGCGAATTATGATTGAAAGTGGTGCAGAAACATATCGTGTAGAAGATACGATGTTACGTATGGCACAATCTCAAAATATGCTAGATGCGCAATGTTATGCTACACCTACAGGGATCATTTTTTCGTTAGGCAAGACACAGCCGACGAGAATCACTTCGATTTCCAGTAGGGTTACTGATTTACAAAAAATATCCATGGTAAATTCAGTATCTCGTAGACTCACATCTCACATAATATCATTAGAAGACGCTTATGACGAGCTAAAGACGATACAAAAAACAAATTATTTTTTGCCAATGTATATACAAGTATTTGCAGCAGCACTTGCGAGTGGCTGTTTTCTAATTATGTTTAAGGGTGGATGGTCTGATTTCCCTGCGGCATTTATAGCAGGAGGGTTAGGGTTTCTTACTCTTATTTTAATGAACCATTTAACAAAAGTGAAGTTTTTCTCTGAGTTCACAGCTTCGTTAATTATTGGTACTATTGCTTTTTTTGCGGTGAAATTTCACTACGGTACAGAAATTGATAAAATTATCATTAGCTCTGTTATGCCACTAGTGCCAGGTATTTTAATTACCAATGCGGTAAGGGATTTAATGGCGGGTCATTTTATGTCAGGGATGGCAAAAGGAGCAGAGGCGTTTTTAACGGCTTTTGCTATCGGCTCTGCAATTGCCGTCATCCTATCGTTTTAGGAGGCGGAAAAAATGGATATATTCGTACAATTAATCGTGAGCTTTTTTTCAACAGCCGGCATTGCGATTATTTTTAATGTTCCTAGAAAAACCTTGTTTCATTGTGGTTTTGTAGGCGTCATTGGCTGGATGATTTATTATTTATTAACAGAGCACGGAATGGATGTTGTAGACGCTTCGTTTTTTAGCTCATTTGTCATTGCGATTGTTGCGCACTTATATGCCCGACGTTTTAAAATGCCAATGATTATCTTTATTGTTGCGGGAATAATTCCTCTTGTACCAGGGGGGATGGCTTACAATGCAATGCGAAATGTAGTCGAAGACGATTATTTACAAGGCTTACAGTATGGGCTGAAGGCGTTTTTAATTACAGGCGCCATTGTTATGGGCCTAGTGTTTGCAGAAGTATTAATGCAATTTGTGTTTCGGGCTGTACGGTCGAGCAAGTTAAAGTTGCAAAAGACTTACAGAAAATAAATGCTATTGACTTTATATGATAAAAAGCGATAAAAAAGAGCTGCTCCGTAAGGGATTATATCCTTAGGAACAGCTCTTTATCGTATCTCTTATTTTACAAGTAATGCTTCAATTTCTTCGGGTGTAACAGGTTTGCTAATATAAAAGCCTTGAATCGTATCGCAACCGTAAGTAATTAACAAATCAGCTTGCTCAGCTGTTTCAACACCCTCAGCTACCACTTTTAGCTCCATGGATTTGCCCAACTGTATCATACCATGCATAAGCTTTTGTGATTTTTCGGATTTTAATAACGAACTAGTAAATGCTTTATCAATTTTTAATGTATCAATCGGTAAAATTTGCATATAGCGGAATGAACCATAACCTGTACCGAAATCATCTAAGACAAAAGCGATGCCTTCATTTTCAAGCTTGCGCATTTGTTGTGTAATAAAGGTCGCTGCTTCAGCTTCTAATGCAAATTTCTCTGTAATTTCAATTTGAATAAGGTTTGCTGGACAATTCGTTTTTGCCAGCATTTCAAGAATTGACTTGGCCATGTTTTTATCACGGAATTCGCGGACAGAAGAGTTAATTGCCACTTTTAAATTTAGACCAGCCTTTTTCCAAATAAGCGCTTGTTCGCAAGCCTTCTCAAGCATAAACGAACCAATATTGTTAATAAGCCCTGTTTCTTCAGCAATTGGAATAAGCTCATCTGGTGAAACTACGCCAATGACTTCATCTTCCCAACGAACTAAAGCCTCTACAGCGGTAATTTTACCCGTGTATACATCAACTTGTGGTTGATAAAGTACTTTTAAGTTTTTCTGATCTAGTGCTTGTAGTAGACGTTTTTCAATTAAGGCTTTACGATTTAAAGCTTTATGTGTTGCTTTTGAAAGTGACACAATTTTGTCGCCACCAGCTTCGCGCACCGATGTAATTGTTGCAATAGACGCTTTCATCAGTTGAGAGAAGGTCGTCTGGTCCTCAGGGAAGCGTGTAATTCCTCCACTAATGGAAATAGGAACGGCAATATTGCTGCTATAAATCGGATGCTGTTGTAAATAGGACAAGAATCCTTGAATAAACCATTCACTTAAAGGTGTAATGACAACGAAATCATTTTCATTTATACGTGCCATTGTACTGTCCTGGAAGTACATTTTAATACGATTTGTAAATTCAATAATAAGACTTTGATTTATTTGTTGATCATGTAGTTCTTTTAATGTGTAAAATTTATCGATACTTAAATAGACGAAGGAGAAGTGTTTTTCTTCCTCGATCATTTTAGAAATTACTTTTTCCAGTCGATGAGCATTCATTAAGCCTGTTTCTGTATCTATATACGCAATTTTCTCAAGCTGATGCTGAATCGTCTTAGACTTTGTAATATCCTTTTCAATTAAAATAAATTGTTGCTCATTTACCTCTAAATTAAACGTTGGGATAGCTGTAAGAAGTACCCAATATGACTGACCTGTTTTCGTAACTTTTTCAATTTCACCTTGCCATGTATTGCCATTGTTTAAATTACGCCAAATCGTATTTGTGATTTTTTCGCTTGCTTCATTTTCGGGGAATAATTGCCAGAACGTTTTACCGATAACGCGCTTTGGTGTCCATTGACTAATTTTTAAAAACTCAGCATTACATTCTAAAATAAATCCGTCACGATCAAGTGTTACGGTCATAAATGTAGAGTCTAAACCTTGCTTTAAGTCTACATAAGTACTGCTGTTTGAAACCGAATTAATCATTAACTCTGGTAACATAAACATAATAAGAATAAGATGTTCACCTTGTTCAAAGTATGGCTTAGCCAGCATGGCCGTAGTGATTTCTTCATTGGATTGGGTGTAAACCTGAACCTGATCTATATATGTACTTTCTTCATTTTGTAAAATCGATTGAAACGTCTCTTTTGAAAGATTTCTTAGTAGATTTTCATGTATGGATGGAGTAGTATGTCCTGTAATGTCATTGACTGAAAAACCAAATAATTCTTCAGCGTGTTTTCCCGAAATAGTTGCTTGTCCATTTTGTGTTATGACAATTGCAGGAAAAGGAAGTGAATTTATATAATGCTCATCTATCGTAAATGATTTGTGCTTAAGACTCATGATTATTCGATCTCCTTGGGTAATCAATATATACTAATATTATAGAGAATTATCGGGAATTAGTCATTATGAATATATTTGTAAATATTTGATAATCGGAAAAGATAGGACTTTTCTAGTGAGATAAAAGAAAAGTTTTGAAGAAAAATAACAATTTTTAGTACGTATATAGGAAGCGGGAATTGGATGGAACGATTAAAAGGTATACTTTTTATTATCTCTGGAGCGATGCTATGGGGGGCAACTGGACCATTAATGGAATGGTTACTTAATCATACAGCATTGACAGTTTCTTTTATGCTGACAATTCGATTGTCTGTAGCAGGTATTTTCTTACTTACATATTTGTTGTTAACAGGTAAAGATATTTTTTGTATTTGGCAACAAAAGCTTTGGAGTAGGCAGCTCATCATCTTTGGTATCGTAGGGATGCTCGGAGTACAATATGCCTTTGTCGGAGCTATAAATGAAAGTAATGCTGTATTAGCTACGTTACTGCAATTTTTAGCCCCGATATTTGTTGTTGCTTATGTCTCTCTTAGTTTAAAGAAATGGCCCCCTAAATATCAAGTGTTAGGTATTATTGGCACATTAATAGGATTGTTCCTGCTACTAACGAATGCTTCATTTGATTCTTTATTAGTTAGTAATAAAGCCTTATTATGGGGAGTAGCGGTTGGATTAACATTTGCATTTTACACCCTATATCCAGCACGTCTTATGAAGGAATGGAATGTGTTACTTGTTGTAGGATGGGGAATGTTCATTGGTGGTATAACACTAGGTATAATAAGTCGTGTATGGCAATCCAATCAATGGATTGTCTTTACAGATTTAAAAATTACAGGACTAATGATGGCATTAATATTTACAGGTACTTTAGCATTTATTCTATTTTTAAGTAGCATGAAGTATATTACAGCTGTAGAGACGAGTATCTTATCAAGTATTGAACCGTTAACGGCGATGGTGATTTCAGTAATTGTGTTTGGCACATCGTTAGGGTTGTGGCAATTAGTGGGAGTTTTCGTTATGCTTGTATGTGTAACGTGGCTATCTATTGCTGGTGAAAAAGCATAAAATTATTATTTGTATAGGTTATTATAACTACATTAAATGTAAATGATAGTTCTTCTCAAATAAGGGGGGAGAGAATGTGAAAGTAATTTTTTCTTATGTAAAGCCCTATAAGTGGACTGCGATTTTTGCATTATGTTTGATGTTAATTGAATTATTTGTAGAGCTTGTTCAGCCACTTATTATGGCCAAAATTATTGATGATGGTGTTCGTGGTCAAAACAATGACATGATTATTCAATGGGGAGTCATATTACTAGTTTTATCTTTTATTGCCTTTATATCAGGCGTAGTCAATTCTTATTTTTCATCGCATACTGCGCAAAGCTTTGCCTTTGATTTGCGCAATGCTTTGTTTGACAAAATTCAATCCTTTACATTGGCTACATATCAAAAGTTTTCTACAGCTTCGCTTATTACCCGTCTAACAAATGATGTAACGCAAGTTCAAACAGTGCTGTTTATGAGCCTTCGAATTATGCTCCGCGCACCACTAGCTGTTATTGGGAGCATTATCATGGCTTTTGTTGTCAATGCAAAGCTAGCACTGTTTTTAGTGATTGGTGCACCAATCATTTTAGTATTCCTTATTTTTATGGTAGCAAAAGGTGTGGCATATTTTGGACGAGTCCAAAAGCGTGTAGACCGTTTAAATCGTGTACTTCAAGAAAATTTGCAAGCGATGCGTCTAGTGAAGGCCTATTTACGTGGGGCGTATGAGGCTTCGCGCTTTGAGCAGGTTGCTTCAAGATTAAAAATTGATACTGTCAAGGCTCTGCGTACGATGGAGTATATTATGCCTGTATTATTGTTTGTCATGAACATGAGTTTATTGGCAGTACTTTGGTTCGGCACAAAGCAAGTTGCTGCAGGTACGACACCTCTTGGCGATATTGTAGCTATCGTCAATTATGCAATGCGTATTACAGGTTCATTTTCAATGTTCGCTTTTATTATAATTTTTTATGCACGTGCAAAAGCATCAGCAGAACGTATGACAGAGGTGCTTGCTGTTGACAATGAAGTAGAAATTACTTCTTCCTCTAAAGAAGGTGCATCTAGCGCCCTGAAATTAGGCGAATTAGCATTTAAAAATGTTAGCTTCCACTACCCAGGTACAGAAACTGCTGTACTGTCCAATGTCACTTTTCAAGTGAAATCTGGTGAAAAATTAGCCATCATGGGAGCTACGGGGGCTGGTAAATCGACATTACTACAGCTTATTCCTCGCTTTTATGATGTGACGGAAGGACAGATCTTTGTCGAAGGAAAAGATGTGCAGCAATGGGACCTGCAAGAGCTACGTGACATTATAGGTTACGTTCCACAGCAGTCGTTATTATTTACAGGAAGCATTGCTGACAATGTTCGGTGGGGCGATACAGAGGCCGCAATGGACGAAGTGCTAAATGCAGCGATGCAGGCACAAATCCATGCATCTGTGGAAGATTTCCCAAGTGGTTATGATACCCGAGTAGGGCAAAAGGGTGTGAATTTATCAGGCGGTCAAAAACAACGATTATCCATCGCTAGAGCACTGTTAAGAAAAGGACATATATTGATGCTGGATGATAGTACTAGTGCACTTGATGTTAAAACAGAGCAGGCACTGTGGGATGCACTTAGTGAGGAAAGAGCTACAATGCTCGTTGTTACACAAAAAATTCGGACAGCTAAAGGTGCAGATCAGATTTTGTTAATTGATGCAGGTGAAGTGGTCGGTTATGGGTCACATGAAGAGCTTCTGCAAACTTCTGATCTGTATAAAAAAATCGCAATCTCCCAACAGGAGGTGGAATAATGGGGTTTTTCCAAAAACCTTTTGGCTATGAGCCGATTTTATCGAAGGATGATGTAAAGCAGGTCGTAAAGAAAAAGAAAGGACCACGTGCAGCAGATTGGAAAAGTACACTGTGGCGTTTATGGAAGATTGTTGATGAACAACGGATGCTTTTAATCGTTGTACTGTTACTCGTAATGGCCAGCTCAATTTTGGCACTTCTAGGACCATATTTAATAGGCAAAATCATTGATATATATGTTATGCATGGTGAGCTTAACGGGTTAGGCAGTAAAGTGCTGTTGCTTATTGGCGTTTATTTACTTTTAGCAGTCGCTTTATTTTTGCAAAACTTTTGGATGATTGGGATTGCCCAACAAACGATTTATCGACTGCGCACAAGTGTTTTTGCCCATTTTCAAAAGCTGCCGATCTCATATTTTGATAGACGGCAACATGGCGAATTAATGAGTCGGATGACAAATGATATTGAAGCAGTGAGCTCGACTTTGAATAGCTCTTTTATACAAGTATTTTCAAGTGTTTTAACACTTGGTGGCACGATTATCATTATGCTGAGCTTGAGTCCGTTGTTAACAATCTTAACGATGACAATTATTCCAATTATGTTTTGGGCAATGCGCTGGATTACCCGTCGAACGGCTCCGTTATTTAAGGAACAGCAAGCAGCTATTGGAGCGCTAAACGGCATGATTGAAGAAACAATATCAGGACAACGAATTGTAAAAGCTTTTTCACAGGAAGAACGAGTTAAAGCGGAATTTCGTGATAAAAGTTTACGTTTAAAAAATACAGGCTTTTGGGCACAAACTTACTCGGGGTATATACCAAAGGTCATGAACTTTTTAAATAATATGAGCTTTACAATTGTTGCGGGTATTGGTGGGGTACTGGCGCTATATGGTCATGTATCAATTGGGGTAATTGTTATTTTTACAGAATATGCTCGCCAATTTACACGACCATTAAATGATTTGGCAAATCAATTTAATACCGTATTATCAGCCGTAGCAGGGGCTGAACGCGTATTTGCTCTACTGGATGAAGAGCCTGAAAAGGAAATGCCTGCTGCGAAAAATCATACATTATTAGGGCAAGTAACATTTCAACATGTGTTTTTCAAGTATGATACTGCACAGGAGTCTTACACATTAAAGGATATTAATTTTACGATAGAGCCAGGGCAAACTGTTGCATTGGTAGGTGCAACTGGTGCTGGGAAAACAACTATTTTACAGCTAATTGCTAGGTTTTATGAGGTGACAAAGGGCAATGTGCTATTTGATGGTGTAAATGTACAGCAAATTGACCGCAAGGCACTTCGTTCACAAATGGCCTTTGTGTTACAGGATCCATTTTTGTTCGAAACAACAGTAATGGAGAACATCCGTTATGGACGTTTAGATGCTAGTGATGATGAAATAATTGAAGCAGCGCAGCTTGCCAATGCCCATGATTTTATTATGAAACTAAAGGATGGTTATAACACTGTTCTTACAGCAGATGGGGTTGAGATTTCCCAAGGACAAAAACAATTACTTTCAATTGCGCGTGCCCTCATTGCAAATCCGAAAATTTTATTGCTTGATGAAGCAACAAGCAGCATTGATACAGTAACAGAATTAGCAATCCAAGAGGCGCTCGATAGGCTAATGCAAGGACGAACAAGCTTTGTCATTGCACATCGATTGAACACTGTACACAATGCGGATGTTATTTTAGTAATGCAAAAGGGTGAGCTCGTTGAAGCTGGTTTACAGCATGAGTTAATTGAGTCTGGGGGCATTTATGCCCAAATGCTAAACTCTTCGACACATCATTTAGAAGACTAAGCTGTGGAATATAAAGGCATCAAGAAAGTTTATTCTTGATGCCTTTTATCCTTTTCAAGGAAAACACAGTTGAATTATAAGTACAATGTGGCAATTTGATGCGTTCTACTCATAATAGTAGAAAATGTATTGAAAAATCTTATGATTCAAATGTAATTGTTCCATCTTTTAAATAATGTAATTTATTAGAAATTATGGTATAATATTTATTGTAATTTACTTATTACTTGTTAAAATATAGACATGCCGTATAATGATTTCTAACTAATGGTCTCTAGTAAATTTCATTTACTTTTATCAACAATAGTAGTATAAATCTAACTATTTTTTCTGTATTGGAAGTAAAATTGCTGATTATTAGAAACGGATATTATAATTTGTTGCCAGTTTATTTTCTTTCTTGCTACAATAGGGCAATAGTCTGGTTTAAGAACGGAGTAAACAATGAACATTTCAGTAATTACAGTGTCATTCCCACTAGATAGGGAAACACTGAATGAATTAAAAATATTATGCGAAGAAGCAACCTTAAATGATTATCGTGTATATGAAACAATTATGAATATTCCATTAGCAGGCTCTTTCGACTCGAAAGGTTTTATGGTGCTTGCATATGAAGATGACAATGATGAATTAGTTGGCGCTGCAAGTGCAATTGATTTAATAGGGCTACATACTTATGAATGGTCTTTAGTCGTGACACCAGCTTATCGTCAAAAGGGAGTTGGGACAGCATTAGTGAATGTATTACAAGCTGGACTACAAGATCGAGGTGCAGAAGGTCAATTAGCAGTAGTTATTGATGGATCTCCTTTTGGACATAGATTTATCGAACAGTGTGGTTATTCATATAGTTTTTCAGAAGCGACGCTGGAAACGAAAGCGGAGTCAGTTGAACTACGAAATGATATTCATATTGCCCCATTTGCAGGGGAACAGACTGAATTGATTGCTATTTATAGTGAGGCGTTTGGTGATTTGCCATCAGAATCTGAGGAGCTAATTGCCTTTAATACGTCAACGAATGGTCGAAAATTATGGATAGCACATAAAGACGGGCAAGTTGTAGGTACGGTAGCTACAGTGAAGGAAAATGAAATTCAATGGGTGACAGCGCTTGCAGTTCATCCACAATATCAAAGACAAGGTATCGGTACAGCTCTATTGTCCTTTTCGAAAGACTATGCAAGTAAACAGAGCGCTAAATTTGTCATGCTTGATGTAGAAATTGAAAATAGAAAAGCTATTTCGATTTATGAGAAAGCAGGATTTATGAAAGCGCAGCAACTAGACTATTATGTAAAAAATTAAATTAATGGTGAGGAGTGAGCGACAAGCGTCACTACTCACTTTTTTATTTTTAAAAACTGTTAAAATCTTCTTTTTTATCATAAATGTGTACTATGTCCATATAGTATTAATAAGCCTGAAGAAAGGAGTCGTTCTTATGCGTATGCCAGCATTGCCGAAAAAAAAGTCTCCTACGAGGGAAGCACCTCGCTCATGGTGGAAAGTTGTTAAAGCTTACTTATCAAAAGGGAAGTTTTACAGACTACCACCGCGACATAAATAATTTTACATCTTTATTTATCTAAAATGATTGAGCAAGGCTATCCAATGTTAAAATAGCATGTTAGGGGATAAATCCTACTGTGCTATTTTTATTTTTATGATAGTGGTTGTCAATGTTCTAATAAAAAAGTCTTTTTGGAGGGACCGATTAAATAAAGCTCATGCATTGCACGAGTTAATGCAACATAAAGGAGCTTTCTATCAATTTTAGTATCAAAGAAAGGGGTATCAAAGGCAGCCACAATAACTGCATCAAATTCTAGTCCTTTTGCTAAATGGCTTGGAACTACAAGTAATACTTGCTGATTAATAGACTCATCCTCAGTGAGAAGTTGACAAGGAAATGTGTCAGCTGTTAAAGCCTGTTGCATTAATTGGGCTTCAGCTGTAGTTTTACATATTAAAGCAATCGATTGATGCCCGTTTGCTCTAATGCGATCAAAAACCTCTTTAATTTGCTCGGTATTAAAGGCAGCTGCCTGTATAAAAGTTGGCGCATCCCCGTGACGGACAACAGGTTCCACTAATGGTAACTGCTCATCCATTTGCATTAAAATTTGGTTAGCGACCTCCATAATTTCAATGGTTGTACGGTAGCTTTTTTGAAGTGTTCTGAAGCTGGCGCGTGGGAATAAATTTTGCACAGGTTCCCAAGCAGTTAGTGAGCGATAGCTGTGAATTCCTTGTGCTAAATCACCTACCATTGTAAACATATCCGTTTCTAGCCCAGCTTTTAGAGCGGCTAGCTGGAATAGACTGTAGTCCTGTACTTCATCAATAAAGACTACGCGCATTTTCCACTCATCTGCAATACCTTTTAGGCGGGCTTGTAAATAATAGAGAGCAGCTAAATCTTCGAGCATCCATTGCTCTTTAGCATGTGCTTGTAAAAACTGCTGTTGCTCTAAATAATGCCATTCTGGTGCGACTTCGGCTAATAGCTCGGCATTTGTTAAAAGCGTACGATAGAGCGTTTTTACATTATATTTTGCAAAGCGTCGCATATAAACAGAGACGGTCGATTTTGCTTCTTTTTCAATTGCAGGCATTCGTTCATCACGTTCATCTATAAATTTAGTAACAATGTGTTTACGCTTCTCTGCATCACGAATGCCATTAAGTGCCTTGCCGAGTGCTTCATCGTACTTAGCATGTAGCATATTTAAAACAGCTTGTTTCTTTTGCCGAACATGACTGGCTAGCACCTTTTTAATATGTGCAAGTCGTTTTTCAATTGGCATATAAGAAAATTCATATAAAAATAACTTTTTTAAATGAGCGGCGCGCATAATACGATATTTTTCAATAAATACATCTTCGAATTGTTCAGCAATTTGCAGTTCGATTTTTTGTAAATATCGTTCAATCATATCGCGATAATAGAGGGAACCTTTTACTTCAGAAATCCAAGCAGTAGGCTGATTAGCGCCACCTATTACGAGGGATTCTAGCTGTTCGTTCGGATTACGCAGCTTTAATTTTAGTTTAGTTGCTGCAAGTACATAATCTGAAAACGTTGTTTGGCATATTTTATCAACGCCAAGCTCTGGTAGGACATCTCCGATATAATCAATAAATAGCTTATTTGGTGCTAAAATCATCAGTTGTTCAGGATTAAAATGTTCGCCCATCGTGTATAAGAAGTACGAAATACGGTGTAAAGCAATAGTTGTTTTTCCACTACCAGCAGCACCTTGCACGATAATGGGCTGACGAAGATGCGCGCGAATAATATCATTTTGTTCTTTCTGAATAGTAGAGACTATTTCTGTTAAGCGTACATCTGCTTTACCTGCTAATGCCTCTTGGAGTAATTCATCATTTGTCGTTAAGTCAATATCTCGAATATCGAGTAATTGTCCATCTTCGATTTTGTATTGTCGCTTGGCAAACAAATGGCCTTTATGAATTTCTCCACGAACGTCATATTCCATATCACCAAGACGCCCATCATAGTAGACATTTGCTACAGGGGAACGCCAGTCTACAATAATCGGTTCATGTGTATCGCGGTGAAACAACGATGTTTTTCCGATATACAAAAATTCCTCTGGATCACCTGTCTTTTGAAAATGAATTCGAGCAAAATAAGGCTTTTTTTGAACGGCTTCTAAACCTTCCTTTTGATTTCGAGCCATTTCAAAGAAGCGAGCGTTGGTTAAAATATTCAAATAACTTAAACTGGAATCTAAATAATCAAGATCTGCCATAGACTTACGAATGTTTTCTTGCGCAGATTGAAGATCACGCTGCGATTCGTTTAAGATTTGTTGCATATAATTTTGAGTGTACGCTAACCTCTCTAGCTCAGCCTGAAAATCTGGGTGTTGTGTAGTCATTTTTAGCACCTCCTAAGTACTTACAAATTTAAGTAGATTCTCATACTACTATACAAAATTTTACCTATCAAGTTAAATGTCATCATTCATTTATTGTTATACTATTAAATAAAGATTAGAAGGAGGTTTTGCGTTTGGATCTATTTGCACATAGAGGTGTATCTGCACACTATCCTGAAAATACAAAAGCTGCTTTTTATGCGGCCTCCAAGCTACCGATTGCGGGCATTGAGTTGGACGTTCATGTAACTGCTGATGGGGAGGTAGTAGTCATCCATGATGAAACGATTGATCGTACATCAAACGGTTCAGGCTATGTGAAGGACCTGACGCTCCAACAGCTTCGTTCATATGATTATGGCTCGTGGTTTGCAGACGAATATACGGGTGAAAGTATTCCAACATTAGATGAAGTGTTAGAGATTTTCGTAGCTACCCATCACCGTATTAATATTGAGCTAAAAACCGATATCTTTCCTTATGAGGGAATTGAGGCACTTGTATTAAAAGAAATAGCGAAGCACCAAATAACGGAGCGAGTAATAATTTCTTCTTTTAATCATGAATCATTGCAAACTGTATCTCAAATGGCACCCTACATCGAAACAGCTGCTTTATTTGCTGAAGTTTTAGTTGATTTTACAACATATACGGCAAGTATCCCTGCCGATGCTATCCATGTTAGTTTACCAACCGCATTCAGGAAATCGATAGGTGTAGCACTTGAACAACAGGCGATGATACGAGTTTACACAGTTAATGATCCCGAGTATGCAAAGCAACTAAAGCAGCTTGGCATACAAGCTGTTTTTACGGATGACCCTGAAGCAATACTAGCCGAATTAACAAAGTAAGAGGCTAATAAGCAAAAAAATTCGCAATACGTATGAGAGCGAATTTTTTTGCAATACATATGAAGTTAATAAGTGCATTTAGCCATTTACCATTTTGCTTGATGTTCCTCGATACAACCAAGCATTTGTTTAATAACGAGTGTCTCACCATTGTCTAGTAGAACAGTGCCATCATAATAGCCAAACATCTGGTGAACTTCTGATTTGACAAGTTTTGCATTTGTTGCCGCAACTCGTTCAAAAAATGGGGAGAACGTTAGAGAGACTTGATTTGTAAATTTCGTTTTCACTTTCCAGCGTTGCATATAATCTTCACGATCATAATCGAACAGTAAGTCCTCGTGTATTTTTGTCATTTTCCCATCAACAAAAACCGCATTTTCAGTCATTCCAGTACCATCCGTCCATTTACCACCTAAGTTGAGTCCAATACGTCTGCCACGAACTCGTTGAGACGCCATTCCCCAATTCCAAGTGGCTTCTCGAGGCCAAACACCTCGCCCGTAATCAAGTACAGCAAAACTTTCCTCGGGAGTAAATGTAAAGTGACGATTACCGATCGTCACTTCTCCTGACGTAGGGAGTATATGATGCTTTCCTGTAAATTGGAATGTTCTACGGTTCCATGGAATGACTACATTCAACGATTCATCTGCAGGTGGATGTTGAATGATTAAATTCGCACGTAAGGCATCGCCATCAAATGTAGGGATTGAAACGGATAAATGCGTTTCGTTTTGAATATAGGTCATATCAATCGACATTTCACTATTACTGAAAGATACGGATTCAAGTACGTGTGTCGGCATTTTAAGCTTGCCACCAAGCGGAACTGTTATTGTTTTTTCAAAATAGCGCTGTGTTTCATATTCAAGGAAATACACGAAGCAGACCGCTGCGTAATCGAGATGACTAATCGTTGCGGAGAATAAAATCTCATCGCCATAGACACACCAATAATTCCATTTCTTTTTACGCATGATATGACCACTTAAATTGCTATTTATGAGAGGTTTTCGTGCAAATCCAATAGCAGCTGGATTTAAATTCCCTTTTTTATCGCATAAAAGAGTAGGCTGTAAGATTTCTTTCTCAGCATGCTGCTTCACATTCAACATCCCTTCTGTTCGTAAAATAAAAAAATGCCCATTTGTTTAATCTTATTGTAGCAAAAACTATCTTGAAATTGGAAAAGATAGCGCCTGATATGACTGTTTTCATTAAGAATACGAGGAAGGACCTAATTAATAGAACGAACGATGTAGTCATATGATGGACATAAGGAGGGGAAACGTGGCTAAAATGTATAACAGACAGGCAGCTGTTCAATATGCAAATTTGTGGTGGAACAGACGCAATCCAGCATTTCCGAACTTTGATGTTGATTGTACGAATTATATTTCACAATGCTTACTTGCTGGAGGGGCTCCGATGCGAGGAGCGCCAAATAGAGAAAAGGGTTGGTGGATTCAGCAAGGAAACTGGAGCTTTAGCTGGTCTGTCTCACATTCTCTAAGATGGTATTTAGAGGGCTCTACAACTGGCTTGAAGGCTACACGTGTACAATCAGCAGAGGAATTAGAACTGGGGGACATTATCTTTTACGATTTTCAAGGAGATGGAAGAATCGATCATTCTGTTATTGTCACGAGTATACAAAATGGAATTCCATATGTGAATGCACATACTTCCGATAGTATTAACAGACCTTATTTTTATCAGGATTCTACGGCGTATACCCCAAATATGACCTATTACTTTTACCATATAGATGATAGTTTTGCTTAGAGAGTTGGCGGTTTTAAAGCTTATCATTTTATGATAATGTTGGAGATAGTACTGACGAAGAATCTATATTCTAATTTTAATTGAAGGAGATAATAGAAAATGAGCGAACAAATTTTATCAGTAAGAGAAGCAATTATAAATCGCCGTTCTATAAAGAAATTTAATGGGAAGCCGGTAAATCGTGAGGAGTTAATGAGCATTATCGATGATGCTATATGGGCACCGAACCACGGGAATCGTGAGCCTTGGCGTTTAGTTATAGCTTGCGATGAAGATTTAGTTGCAGTGCAACATTTATTACGTGATTTAGCTATTCCAAAATGGCAGGATCTTTCGAGTGAAGATTTAGTCAAGCAAATGACGAAATTTACACTACCAGGTGGATTTGCCTTTGTTATTGTGCCAGAGGATGCCCGCCAAAAAGAGCGTTTAGAAGATTATGCAGCAGCGAGTATTTTCATTCAAAATATCCAGTTGTTAGCTTGGGAGAAAGGTATTGGCTCTTGCTGGAAAACACCAGGCTTCTTAGACAATCCGAAGTTCCGCGAGGCATTGAAAGTACAGCCAGGGGAACGTGTCATTGCAATGCTGCAAGTCGGATATTTTGATGAAGTGCCAAAAGGGAAAGAACGTAAAAAATCAGCACAATTTGTAACGAATTTCGGTGAATAGATGATTGAAAAAACCCCCTGCTATGAACTGCACTCCAATTGTTAGATGTGTCTAACAATAGGGATGCAGTTCACCAACTGGTGAGGGGGTTTTATTGAATCATAATGCATTGTGAGTAATTATAAGAAAAACCGTCGTGCTTCGTGGAAAAACGAAAGTGGTTGGTGCATAATTGCATAATCTTACAGGAATTTAGAGGAGGGCACTAGTTGTTGGTAGCGTAGGCGGCGACTCCTGCGGGAACGCACGCAGCGTAAGACACAACAAGCCGCGCGTTAGCGAGGGTTGTGGCTTACGGTGTGCCCACGGAAAGCAACCGCCGTAGCGAACAACAACGGTCGCAGTAAAAAAGTGTTAGATTGATTGCATTCAATCTAACACTTTTTCTCTTTTGTAATAGCTATAGCCTTGTTTATTTTTGTAACGCAGCAACCTCATATAAGTAGTCGCCTAAAACGCGTAGGCCTTTATCGAAGTTCTCTAAATGGAAGTGTTCGTTTGGTGCATGGAAGTTTTCACTCGATAAACCGAAGCCCATTAAAACAACAGGTAAATCTAAAATTTCATCAAATGCAGCAACGATAGGAATTGAACCACCGCCACGTGTGTAAGCTGTTGGGACATTATAAACTTTTTCATATGAACGTCCAGCTGCTTGAATAAATGGGTGATCAAACGGTGTTAAGAATGGACGTCCTTTATCGAATTCTGAAATCGTTACGTCTACACCAGTAGGCTTATGTTTTTCGATATGTGCCTTTAATAAAGCAACAATTTCTTCTGGATCTTGATTTGGTACTAGTCGGCATGTGATTTTTGCACCAGCTTCAGCGGGAAGTACAGTTTTAATGCCTTCACCTGAGAATCCACCGAACACACCGTTTACTTCTAGTGTTGGACGAGCCCAAGTTTGTTCTAAATAAGAATAGCCAGCTTCACCGAATAATTCTGATACGCCAACTTCTTCTTTTACAGAATCTTCGTCAAAACCTAGCGCACGGTAAGCTTCACGTTCTTCTTCTGTTAATGGTAATACGTTGTCATAGAAACCTTCTACTTGAATTGTGCCATGTTCGTCGCGGAAAGATGCTAAAATTTCTGCTAAAGCATGGATGGCATTTTGCACGCCACCACCGTATAAGCCTGAATGTAAATCGCCTTTTGCACCGCGGACATCAATTTGTACACCTGTAAGACCGCGTAAGCCATAGCATACTGCAGGTTTACCAGGTCCATAAAGGCCTGTATCTGAAATCAAAATTAAATCTGCAGCTAATTTTTCTTTATGCTCCTCAACAAAGGCTGGAAGGTGGGGACTTCCGATTTCTTCTTCACCTTCATAGATGAATTTGACGTTCACTGGCAAAGTACCTGTTGTCGCAAATAGCGCTTCAATCATTTTTAAGTGCATAAACACTTGGCCTTTATCATCACTTGCGCCACGTGCAAATAACTTGTTATCACGAATTGTAGGATTGAACGGTTCTGTTTCCCATAAATGCAATGGATCTACAGGTTGTACATCGTAGTGTCCGTAAAACAGAATCGTTGGTTTACCTTCTGCATGTAACCAATCAGCATAAACAACAGGGTGTCCAGCAGTTTGCGTAATAGAGATGTTTTCTAGATTTAGTTTCTTGAAAGCATCAGCTAGCCATTCAGCAGCTTGCTGAATATCTCCCTTGTGTTCTGATAACGAACTAATACTTGGAATACGTAAAAATTCATTTAGCTCATTTAAGTGTGCCTCGCGATGTTCTGTAAAGTAAGCATCTAACGTCTGTAATTGCGTCATATTAGCATCCCTCTTTCAATATTTCGATAATAGAAATAGTATAGCATAATGTGGTTGGGGAATCTTGCTATAGCAATGGGTTCTTCTGTTTTAATAAATGCTTATGCTCACTAGGTTGTAATGTTTCGTATAAGAGGATAGCTCGATAACACAGTTAATTTAAGTCTGTGATTCAAAAAAAATCTGAAATCGATGTTTTATCGAAATCAGATTTTTTATCATATTTAGTGGGCTGTATAGCCGCCATCGACAAGAAGGGTAGTACCGTTGACAAAGCTTGCGTCATCACTTGCTAAAAATAGAACGGCTTTAGCAATTTCTTCTGGTTTACCAAGACGACCTTGTGGATGAAGGGATGCTAAGTATTCTTTCGTTTGAGCATCTACTTCTGACAATAGAGGTGTGTCGATGTAGCCAGGACATACCGCATTTACACGAATACCTTGTTTAGCATAAGCAGTACATAGGTTTTGCGTTAATAATTTTACGCCACCTTTTGCAGATGAGTAGGCTGTTGGATTTGGTAAGGCAACAAAACTATGAATGGAACCAGCGTTAACGATAACGCCACCTGTACGTTGAGCAAGGAACTGCTCAATCGCATATTTATCTGAAAGGAATACACCAGATAAATTGATATCAATTGTTCTTTTCCATTTTTCGTAAGATAACTCATGTGCTGGCGCATCGTCAGCTACACCCGCATTAGCATACAGAACATCAAGTTTTCCGTATTTTTTCACTGTTTCATGTATCATGTTTTTAATATCTTCTTCGATAGTTACATCTGTTTTCACGAAGAGTGTATCAAAACCACTATTATTTAATTCATCTGAAATGCTTTGTCCACGCTCAGAGAAGTCAGCAATGACTACTTTTGCTCCTTCTTGTGCAAAAAGACGAACGCTTGCTTCACCAATACCGCTAGCACCACCTGTTACGATTGCTACTTTATCTTGTAGTTTCATGTAAATGACCACCTTTATTTTTATTTTGCTGTTGCTCCGCCATCAATGACAAATTCTGCACCTGTTGAGAAGGAAGACTCTTCAGACGCTAAAAATAATACTGTTTGTGCTACTTCTTTAACAGAGCCTAAACGTCCTAATGGGAAAAGGCTTTTTCCCAATTCATCTTTAGAGCTTCCAGTTGTTGCTGACGCATAGTCTGCCATTCCTGTATCAATATAGCCTGGATGGATAGAGTTTACACGTACGCCATATGGAGCATACTCCATTGCCGCATCTTTTGTCATAATGCGAACGGCTCCTTTACTAGCGCCGTATAATACATGTCCAGCAGCGCCTGTTAAGCCAGCAATAGAAGAAGCATTAATAACAGAGCCTTTATTTTGTTTAGCCATAAGTGGCATAATATGTTTCATGCCTAGGAAGACACCTGTCACATTGATGGACATTAAGCGATTCCAATCGGATAGTTCGATTTCTGCTAGTGGTTTAATGATATAGATACCTGCATTATTGAAAAGAATATCCACTTTGTTAAATGTTTTGATTGTTTCATCTGCAACCTTTTTCCAGTCTTCTTCATTGCTAACATCGTGGCGTACAAATAATGCTTCACCGCCAATCGCTTGAATATCACGTACTGTGTCGTTACCAGATTGTTCGTTTATATCAGTAATGACTATTTTGGCGCCTTCTTTGGCAAATAATAGTGCAGTTTCTTTCCCGATTCCTGTACCTCCACCTGTAATAATGGCTACTGCATTTCTAAGTCTCATTTCATCCATGCCCCTTTCATTATTTCTATTTATATAATTACTTTAGGATCCAAAAGTATTCGCATTGTTTAGCGATACCTTTATTTTACTATTGTCAATTTGAAATACTATCCTATAAGATGCTGTATAATATAGTGAGTGAATATCCTCCATTTATAGGGGTATTTTAGTGTGAAGGAGAAGAATTTCCTATGACGCATCCATTTCAGCCAATTGAAGAAGTAACGCTTCAAGAGTTTGTGTTATTTATAAAAGTTCATCATAAACAAATTAAAGAGAATATGAATATTTATCTCAATCTAGAACCTGCTATAGGCGAAACAGAACGAAATAGAGTAGCTTTGCTATTAGATTCATTTTTACGCTTACTAACACATACAAACATTGATGAATTAAATGGAGATGATAAGTATTTTTTAAATACATGGCTACAATCACAATTATCCATTATTGATAGGAAGAGCTTTAATTTATTCCAATTAATATTTGAAAAATCATTGATTACGTTTATGATTCAACAAAAGAGTAGTCGAACGAATGCCGTCTTAATGTATGTATTATCATTATTTATGTCTCTAGTACAACTTTACAATGACTGTGAGGGAGAAAGCGAAAGTAGTAAGATGCCTATTGAAAATGAGGGATTAAGACATTTACAGTTATTAGATAAGCTCGATCAATTGCTTATTAGTTCCTCAGGCTATCAGGATTTAGCCTATATTTTAAAAAAATGTGAAGAATATTTTAGCTACAAGAGATGTGTATTTTACGCATATGTCCCATGGTCCAATCAATTTTATGGTGTTATTGGTGCAGAGCTTTCTAAAGTGCAAAGCATGAAAGGGGAGCTAACGGGAGAAAATACTATACTTAGTTCAAGAAAACCAATTTATTTAAAAAGCCCAAAAAATTACGTCAAGGAAGAGCATATCCAATTATTTGGTTTATCCTCAATTATTTTTATTCCGATTGTTGGAGGGGATCAGTTATTCGGCTGGCTAACATTTGATCAGCTAGGCGAGGAATTCGATTGTACAAAGGAAGAATTAACGCTCCTTGAGGAAGTAGGAAAGCGTTTAGGCTTATTTTTATCACGTAAGAGTGAGAAGGTAGAGAAAAACACAGAACTTCATTTAACGGAAAGGGAGTCGATGATACTCGGCTTGCTTGCTGAAGGGTATGATAATAAAAAAATAGCCAGTTTATTATTTTTAAGTGAACATACGGTCAGGGATTATGTAAGTAGTCTCATGACAAAGCTCAAAGCAAAGAATCGAACACAGGTCGTTGCTTCATCTTTTCGTTTAGGGCTGTTAAGTTAAAAAAATGCGCTTCTACGATAGGAGTGCATTTTTTGTTATTTGCATACCTATTAATGCTCGATCAATTTTCTGATAATAATTATTATTGAAAATATAGTGATGAGAATAGGGGAGTATTGTCTAGAAGTGGTGTTTTAACGAAAAAGAAATATAGTAGTAAAACATTTTTTACGAATATTACAAGTGAAAGCATTTAAGCTTACACGATTGTAATGAAATTGAAAGCCAATACGATAGAGTGTAATACATTATTTTGCGAGAATGTGTATAGAAGCAAGAACAAGAAGCGGAGGAATACACAATGAATGAAAAATTAGAAGGCGTATATGAGGAATTTAACCGTTATATATACCATTTATGTTTGAAACTTACTCGCAACAATGTAGAAGCAGAGGATCTAATGCAAGAAGTTTGGGTAAAGGTTGTTCGCTATGAAGATAGCGTTGCCGAAGTTGAACATATTAAAGCTTGGCTAACAACAATTACAATGAATACATTTAGAGATCGCTATCGAAAAAAAGTACGACGCAGTAAGTATATGATGAACCAACCTGAAACATTAGACGTACCGATTTTAGATTTGGTTCCCAATAATGATATTTCTACAGAAGAAAAAATTGAAAAAGAGATTGTGACGAAGCTAGTACAGGACAAAATGGGTCAATTAGATACAATTTATCGTAAAACATTATGGTATTTCTACATAGACCAATATTCACTTGCTGAAATTTCTACTATTATGAAAGTATCTATCGGTACAGTGAAATCTCGTTTATTCCGTGCGAAAGCGCGTTTAAAAGAAATGCTAATGGCTGATGTGTCAATCGTCGAGGCTGTGCTGCCAGCGTAATCAAAATATTGGTCGCACAACTATAACTACTTAGACGGAAGTATTCGTTCGGCCAATCCAAAAAAGGATGCACTGCAAAGAAAATTTGCGATGCGTCCTTTTTCGTGTTTCTACACAAAGATGAAATTTAATCTTGCCGATGTGTATCAACAGATAGTAAGCATTTAGCGAAAATATCACGCAACGTTTGCACCTCTTCTGCTGAGAGCATACCAAACATATTGTTAATAATTTCGCTAACCTGTTGACGGGATTCTTCAAGTATTTCTTCACCCTCAGTAGTAATAACTAATTGTGAGGCTCTACGATCAGTAGCATGCTGCGTTTTTTCAATAAAACCAGCATTAATTAGCTTGGTCGTTAATACCGTGACGCCACCAGTTGTTACCTTTAAGCGCTCTGCTATTGCAGAAGGGCGCTTTGGTCCCTCCTGCGATAAGTAGTCTAAAATTAAAATATGGGATTTTGAAAAGCCGAGTGCATTATGATTGTTCCACTCGTTTGCCCATTTACGCTCGATAGAAAAGACAACTTCAAACAATGAGGTAATGGCTTTTTGTTTTTCTTGATCCATATAAGGTCATCTCCAAAACTGTTTTAACTTTCTTGTGCCAATCTAGTCATCGCATTTAATTCGTAAGCACGTACTTTACGTGGAATAAAACGACGGATGTCCATCTCATTGTACCCAACTTGAATACGTTTTTCATCTATAAGGATAGGACTACGCAACATTCTAGGATGTGCTTGAATAATTGCGTACAGCTCTTGAATAGAAAGCTGATCAATATCAATATTTAAATTTTTAAAGTCATTTGAGTTTGTTGCAATAATTTCATCTGTACCATCTTCAGTCATGCTTAAAATTTCTTTAAATTCTGCAAGTGTAAGAGGATGTGATGTGATACGTTTTTCTTTATATTCGATGCTGTGATCTTTTAACCATTTTAGTGCTTTTCTGGATGAAGAACAGCTCGCTTGTGAGTAGATAGTAACTGTCATTCTTCATTCCCCGCTTTCTTTGTTGGATTATATTATATGAATAGCTTATTAGTAAGTTAAATAGGTTATACATATATCTTACTAGTAAGCTATATATAAATCAATAGTTTATTTAAAAACTTTTTAGAGAACATAATATTTTTAATCTATACTAAATATACGCTGGGAAGAGCGAAAAGTTTCATTAAATAAGCTTACAATGATGTAAGTTTGGGAGATTTTAAAAATAGGGCGTGCCAGTCACTCAAACAATTCTGAATTTGGGCAGTAAGATATTTTTACGTTTTAAAATGTGCAATACAGATGCAAAAGAGAGACATATGAGTAAACTCTAAATTGCCCCATATAGCCAAGCCAGAAGGTTATATTAGACATCCTAAGTAAAAATCCACGCAGCCTCCTGCGGGAACAACACAAAATGTAAGCCGCAACAGACGGCGCGATAGCGACGGTTGCGGCTTACGGTGTGCTCGCGGAAAGCGAAGTAGATTTTTACGTTTTAAAATGTGCAATACAGATGCAAAAGATAGACTTATGAGTAAACTCTAAATTGCCCCATATAGCCAAGCCAGAAGGTTATATTAGACATCCTAAGTAAAAATCCACGAAGCCTCCTGCGGGAACAGCACAAAATGTAAGACGCAACAGACGGCGCGATAGCGACGGTTGCGGCTTACGGTGTGCCCGCGGAAAGCGAAGTGGATTTTTACGTTTTAGAAGGAAACATTCTTTAGCTTTGTTGCCCAGTTGTGAACCAGTCTTGTACATCCCATACTTTTGTTACTAAGCCTTCATAGAATTCAGGTTCATGGCTAACGAGTACAATTGTGCCTTTAAATTCTTTCATAGCACGCTTTAACTCTTCTTTTGCATCAACATCTAAGTGGTTTGTCGGTTCGTCAAATAGTAACCAGTTTGCTTCTTCCATCATTAGCTTACATAAACGAACTTTCGCCTGCTCACCACCAGATAAAGAATTAAGTGGGCGCGTAATATGATCTGTTTTTAAACCTGCACGTGCCAATGCTGCGCGAACTTGTGCTTGCTCCATAGAAGGGAAGGCGTTCCATACATCATCGATAGGAGTGATTTTATCTGCCTTTACTTCTTGTTCGAAATAAGAAGGAGCTAAATAATCACCACGAATTACCGTACCACCTAGCGGATTAATTTTTCCAAGCATCGTTTTAAGTAATGTCGATTTACCAACACCATTCATGCCGACTAAGGCAATCTTTTCACCGCGTTCAATCATAAATGATAGAGGTGGTAGTAGTGGTTTATCTTTATCGTAGCCGATGACTAAATTCTCTGCTTCCACGACGTAACGACTTGGTGTACGTGCTTCTTTAAACCCAAATTCAGGTTTCACTGCTGTTTCAGGACGGTCAATACGTTCTAATCGATCAAGCTGTTTCGCACGAGATTTTGCACGACCAGTTGTAGAGTAGCGTGCTTTATTTTTCGCTATGAAGTCTTCTTGTTTTTTTATAAATTCTTGTTGCTTTTCATATGCATCAATATGCTGACGTTTATTGATTTCAGCAAGCTCTAAAAACTTTTCGTACGTAGCTGTATAGCGAGTTAGCTTTGAAAACTCTAATTGGAAAATAACATCAACAGTCTCATTCATAAATTCCGTATCGTGGGAAATTAATAAGAATGCATGTGGATAATTTTTTAAATAGTTTTTCAACCATGTAATATGCTCTTCATCGAGATAGTTCGTTGGCTCATCAAGTAATAATACTTTTGGCTTCTCTAGTAATAGCTTTGCCAGTAAAACTTTCGTACGTTGACCACCTGAAAGGGCAGCAACATCACGCTCAAGTCCAATTGCATCAAGACCTAGACCACGTGCAACCTCTTCAATTTTCATATCAAGTGAGTAGAAATCGCCAGCATCAAGAGCATCCTGAACTTCAGCCATTTGTTCTAGTAAAACTTCTAATTCTTCAGGTGTAGCCTCAGCCATTTTTCCTGTAATTTCATTTAGCTCTTCTTCTTTTTTATATAGTGGGAGGAAGGCATCGCGTAATGCATCACGCATAGTGCGTCCAGCTGTAAGCGCAGTATGCTGGTCTAAATAGCCATAATGAGTTCCAGGTAGCCATTCAACTTTCCCCTCATCGTGAATTGTTTGTCCTGTAATGATTCCCATAAGAGTAGATTTACCAACGCCGTTTGCGCCGACAAGGCCGATATGATCGCCCTCTACTAAACGGAAAGAAACATCTTTAAAAAGAGTACGGTCACCGAATGAATGACCTAATTTTTCAACTGTTAATATTGCCATATATGTTGTTCCTCCAAAATAATTCGATTAGGTCTTGTTTAAATAGATGAATCGCAGTGCGCCTGTTATAACCTAAACAGTTGGCACGATACGACATTATTATAGCTCTGCTAGTTGTTTATTTAATTCTGCTAGCTGTGCTTCCATGTTAGCAAGGCGTTGCTCAGCCTTTGCAACTTGGTCGTTATGGCCAGTAGATTCAAGTTTTTCGATATCACCTTGTAAATTCATATAATCCATTTTTAATTCTTTAATTTGATATTCAATATCGCTTTTTGATGGCATGATCGTTGGCTCCTTTATTAGTTTATTTTTATTAAGAAAGCGTGTAAAAGCGATGAGGGTTTGTCATCCCCCACCGCTCAATTGTTAAAATTAATCGGGTACTGATGCGTTGAGATTCCTCAAAAAATTCTAGCCTACTTTGTAATGAATACATTCAGCAAGATGCAGGGGAATAGTGAAAGTGAAAAATTCTAATATATTGTATCATATCCACCTTAAAAGAATCACTAAGTTGAAGCGATATTATGTCGATCATAAGCAAAATCAAGTAATAAAGATTCCAGCGTATTGTTATTGCTGGCAAGATTAAGCTGGCGCTGTTTTTTTACAGCACGTTCACTGCGCGCCTCATGTAATAAAAACTCCATTACAGCATTTTGTATTTGTGATTGTTTCATCTTCCGCCCTAGGCCGAGATGTATAAAGCCATTATGCTCGCGAGGGAATGCATGTAAAAGCTCGTTTTCTGTTTGTGCGAGCGTAATACATGGCACGCCATAGGAAGCAATCTTATATGGTGTGTAGTTAGCATTGCAAATAATGACATCCGCTTTGGGTAATAATTTTAGGAGTGCGTCTTTATCACGCAAAATGGCAGTATTACGACGACTTAATACCATCATTTGTAAGTCGTCAGTCGCATGTCGATAGCTTTCATCAATCATTACTGTAATTTGTAGTGGAATTTGTAGCTGAGTTAAGTGTCGAAGAGTACGATATGTTAAGTTATGCTCGTCCCCATCCTCGAAAGCAACAACAATATGGGGCGGGTTCTCTGGTGTTTTAAGATCAGGTAATTGTTCGGAATGCTGATAAGCTTCTGGTAATGCAAAGACGAAACTGCCACCGATATAATGGGATGGCATATAATCTTTAACTTCCTGATAGAGTGCTAGTAATACACAGTCACAGGCTTGGCCACCTTCACCAAAATCATCAAAATGAATAATCGTTTTACAAAATGGTCGTAAATTTTCCACTTGCCAGCTTTCAGAGTTCCGACCGTCCCTAACAATTAAATCAGGTTGTATCGCTTTTATTTGCTTAGGTAATTCATCGAAATGCTCGAATAGTATTGGTGAAAGACTGTGATTCATTAAAATTTGAATCCCATCATTGGAAGGGGTCTTTACGAATATAAAAACTTCCTCTTGTCCAAGCAACTTAGCTAATGTTGTAACCCGTTCAAAAGGATACAGCCCTTTATCAATACAGCTTTCAATTATGAAAACAATCGATTTTTTCGGTTTAATTGTTTGTGTTTCGTTTTGCAAATGTATCCCATCCTTTCATCTGTCTATTTAAATTATGGTGAAAATTGGGCAAGTATGTGTAAAAATTAACATTAGATAAATAATGTATGAGATGAAACTTTAAAAATTAAGTTTGCTATACCGATGAATAGTAGAGAGGACATGCAAAAAAGATGTTAGTACGCATATTGAAAATACATACAAAGAGCTCATCCATTTAGAGCGAATATAAAATTTTCTCGAAGGGGGAGAATGAAAATTGGGCATGCGTTCGGCAATTGTTGTAGGGGCTACTGGATTAACAGGTAGTTCACTAATAGAACAGTTATGTGAAAACGATGAATATGTTTCAGTAATCGTGATAGCACGACGAGAGCTACAATATAAGCACCCGAAGTTAGAGGTGAAAATTCGAAACTTCGATACATTAGAAGAAAAGGATATTGAGTTTGCGCATGAGCTATATTGCTGTTTAGGCACTACGATAAAAAAGGCAGGCGCACGTGAGGCGTTTGAAAAAGTCGATTTTGAATATCCACTAGCCATTGCCTCTTTGGCTAAAAAGCAAGGGATTCCGCATATGCTTGTCATCACTGCTATGGGTGCTAATGAGCAATCGCGTTTTTACTATAATCGTGTGAAGGGAAAGCTGGAGAATGCTTTAATAGAACTTGGTTTACAGCGTCTATCCATTATTCGTCCCTCTCTTTTGGTAGGACAGCGCGAGGAATTTCGGTTAGGTGAAAAGGTAGGAGAAAAGCTATTAAAGCTTGCTAACCCATTGTTAATAGGGCCGTTAAAGCGTTCACGTGCTATTGAAGCCTCACAAGTTGCAAAAGCAATGATTGTAATTGCGTTACATGGAAAGAAACAATCGGTGACAATATATCCATCACAGGACTTAGCGAAAATGGAATTTCCGAATGTGACACAAGAAGACTTTACACGTGACGAGTTATTTAATTGGGGAAAACTTCAAAACACCACCCTATCTAATGAAGAGCACAAGGTCAATCGTGAGGTCATTATTAACCGAGATAAATTTAAAGTGGAAGAAACGGTAGTAGATGAAGATGTGACATTTAATAGGCATAATGAAAAATAGTTGTCTTTCCATTAACTATAGCATTCCGTCTAAAGACTGAATTTGTTGTTTTGACTACTACAAATCTTCCCGAGCCACTATTCATTTGTTACAATATTATTGTAGAAGATGAATGTGGAGGCAAAATGAATATGAAAATTTTACTCGTTGATGGCACAATGTTTGGGCGTAAAACTGGTGCTATTTTAGAGCAAGTAGAGCGTTATATTAAAGATTTCGATGCTAGTTTCGACTTAGAAATTATGCATTTTAGTGAATATAAGCATCAAATTGTCGATGGCTCACCATTGAATGACGATATGAAAAAAATGATCCAGAAATTTGAAGAAGCGGATGCGTATATTATTGCAACGCCGATTTTCCAAGCTTCCATTCCAGGCGTATTGAAAAATGCTTTCGATTTCTTACATCCGAAAACAATGCGCTATAAGCCAGTTTCTATCGTAGCGAATGGTGGCACATATCAGCACCATTTAGTAGTTGAAAATCAATTAAAGCCTATTTTAGACTACTTCCGTGCACTTGTAACACCAAACTATGTATATACACATACATCACATTTTGATGCAAATAATGTAATTGTAGACGAGGATGTTCATAATCGTTTACGTGAAATGGCACGTGTTTTCGTTCAGTACTGTGAAATGAGCAAAACATTACCGAAAGAAACAATCGACCAACATTAAAGAGATGTCTTAATGTCGGTAACAATAAATATTGATCCCTTGTACAGTGGAAGGAAATCACTGTGCAGGGGATTTTTCTTTGCAAGATTCCTTTTGCGATATGATAAAATAATACTTTAGTGAATTCGGAAGGGAGGGCAGCTCATGCAGAACATCGCTTTACTAGAGAAACAACGCTGTAATTTAATTTTGACGAATAAGGCGAAGGAGGCGGTAGAGGAATGCTCAGCAAATGAGCATGCCTTTTTTGCGTTACAAAAAACAATTACCGTTTATATTGAAAAAAGAAAAGCGAAAACCATTGGTGAAACGTTTTTATCCATTTATTTTAATGCGGAGCACAACGAGAAGTTAGATAGTGTACTGGCAGGAAAAACAGCGATTATGGATTGTGTACTAAAAGTGGAAGGATTATTAGCCACTAATATTCGTTTTGTACATATGCGTGGTCCAATTAGTACGAATCGTCGCTTACCTGCTGCATTGCAATTTGTCACAAAACCTAATAATGGCGCAGGTATCCCACTTGATCTTCATTCAAAAATAAGAGAGCTACCGATTGCTGAAGAACGCACCGAATATGTGAAAAAACGTATTGCAAGTTGGGAAGGCTATTTAAAAATCCAAGAACGGGATGCAACAATTGATGATATTCATACGGAATTTAAACAAAGCTACTTCAATGAAGATTTTTCACGTTTAACACTAGTATGTCCTTATGTAAAAGCAAAGGAATGGAAGCAACTCGAAGGTTTAAGTGTTAGCATTCAAGGTGTACGTGGTGAAATCGGACAAGTATTAAAATCGAATGCTGGCAAGCAAACGGTTGAAATTGATTTAAAGCCTTTTGCACAGGATCAGGCTCGTAAAGATCAGTTAAACTTGCGCTCCAAGCAAGCAAGCTTTAGTAATTTTGCAACACTAAGCCAAATACGACGCTTGCGCAATGGCTTTACGAAGCTAGAAAAGGGCGAAGCAGTGAACGCTAGCTTAGAGACGATATTATTTGAGAAACGCCCAACCGTCCGCACGGCCAAGCTGCGCGATGATATTGCGTTTCATAATAATTTAAATGAATATCAACAGAAAGCGGTAATCGGTGCCCTATCTGTTGAAGATTTGTATGTGATTCAAGGACCTCCAGGGACAGGAAAAACAACGGTAATTTCAGAAATTTGTCAGCAAAATGTCAAGGCAGGCTTGAAAACACTCGTTGCATCACAGTCAAACTTAGCTGTTGATAATGCGTTGGGCAGACTACTCTCCAATCAAGAAATACGAATTTTGCGCTATGGCCGTACAGAAAGTATTGAAGAAGAGGGTAAAAAATTCATTGAGGAAAATGTTGCCCTACATTGGCGTGAGCAAACATTAGCTGCTGTTGAAGAAGAAATTATTGCATTTGCTGAGCGTGAGCAAGAGCTACAAGCAAGTATTGTAAAAGCAGTGGATGAGAAACAAAAGCTGGAGACATGGCTTGAGGAGTTAACAAAGGAAATAGCTGCTAAGGAACAGGCCGTAATTGATGAACCCATTTTACAAAAAGAGATTCAATCGCTAAAAAAGGATTTGAAAACGGCAAAAGCAGAAAAAGAATCTAGTGAAGAGCAAAAAGAGCATTTTGAAAAACAGCTAGCACAATTAGAGTCCGCTATACAATCGCATGAACAAATTTTATCTGAATATGATTCGCTTGAACAGCTTCAACAAACGATTCAAGACAGCACCCAAAATATAGAACAATGGCAAGCGGCTATTCAATATAAAGAATTACTTGCAGAAAAGCAAGAGCTGACATCACAGTATCAAGATATTCAATTAAAATATGAACAAGAAAATAAGCGATTGCTTTTAATGAAGGAAGGCCAACAATATATTGGTACGTTAACGTCTTTTGAACGTATTCAACGCTTTTTACAGCATTATCACATCCGTCCGACGCACATACTAGCTCAACAAATTGGACGATTAGAGCATTTAGAAGATGCGAAAGATTTAGAAGCATGGGCAACAATTAATTCCCGATTACAAAAAGCGATTGCAAAGCTTGAAGCACTGTTATCGTCAGAGGAGAAAGAGCGAGCGTTAGCTAAAAGTCGTCAACAGCCAGTACAATCGTTCTCGTTACAAAATTTAACAGGTGTATTTGCGCAGCTAAATGAGTCGTTTCAAGAAGGGCAAACACCAACTAATGAACAATTGGAGAGCTATTTACTGGGTCTCTATATGCGTCGTGATTTTGTTTGGCAAAAAGGTATGGCGCTTCGACAACAACAGGACCATAAAGATCGTGAATTTGAGTCACTACGTAAAAACATTAGTAGTTTAATACATCAAGAATGTGCTATTACAAGCTTCGATGTTCAAAGTTTACAGCGTCAATTACAGCCATTTATTACACATACCGAACGTCTACAGCAACTCGCTGATACATTCAAAGCTGATGTGATGCCAGAGGAATCAGTGGAGCAGCTAAAAATGCTAGTATCTACTACACAATCCTCTCTACAAATAGCACGCCAACAGTTGCAGTCCGTTGAGCAAGCTAATACACAGCTTGCACCTAAGAAAGCGGCACAACAAACAGCACAGGCTAGCTTACATGAGGTGGAAGAACAGCTAGTGCAATTAGAAGAAAAAATTAAGACTATAAATGTAGAGGGACTAAAAAAGGAAAAACAACTTACTGCATTAACAGCATTGTTACAATCTACGCCAGAGCGCACATATGAGGAAGTAAAGGATGCTATTCAAGCGACAAATGAAAGCTTAGAAGAGCTACATCGTAAAGAACAGCAGCTACCTCTACGTAAAAAATTACAAGAGCAATGGCGTGATAAGCTACAAAACGCAACCGAATATGATTTAGACGAAATTCGCAAATTATATGTGCGTCATGCCAATGTTATCGGAACAACATGTGTTGCTTCTGCAAGTAAGGAATTTATGGAAAACTATCCGACCTTTGATGTAGTTATTATCGATGAAGTATCTAAGGCGACACCTCCAGAGCTTTTATTACCAATGCTAAAGGGCAAAAAAGTTATTTTAGTTGGTGACCATCATCAGCTACCTCCACTTCTTGGTGATGATACGCTGGAGGAAACATTGAAGGGGATGTTAGAAGAAAATCCAAACTTTGATGGCGCGCAAGAATTAAAAAGCTTGCTGCGTGAATCGTTATTCGAGCGCTTATTTAATAACCTACCGTCAACACATAAGCAAATGCTTGCATTGCAGTACCGTATGCATGAAAAAATCATGCACAGTATTACACCGTTTTACGCTAAGGAAGAGAACGGCTTACAATGCGGTTTACCTGACTCTGATGCAGCACGTGACCACGGCTTAGAGGGACAATTCGTTAACCGAGATGACCATTTATTATGGATTGATATGCCAACTGAAAAACCATTTTTAGAGGAACAGGTGAAAGGTGGTACAAGTCGTTATAATGAGGGAGAATTACAAACTATTCGCCGAATTTTAACAGATTTAAACGCCGCTGTTATGGAAGCGAAAAAGGCAGGGCGCATACCACAGGATGTACAAAAAAGTGTAGGCGTTATTAGCTTCTATGGTGAGCAAGTGAAGAAAATTAATCGTCTACTTCAACAGGAATTACAGCTACCCCATCTGCAGTTTAGAACAGGAACAGTCGATAAGTTCCAGGGGATGGAGATGGATGTCATATTAGTTAGTATGGTACGTAATACACCAAAGGGAGGGGACATAGGCTTTGCGAAAGATTATCGCAGGTTAAATGTTGCGTTATCTCGTGCGCGTGAATTGTTAATGCTTGTTGGCAGTGCAGAGATGTTTGCAAAACGAGCTAAACACCAGGATACACGTGACATGTACAGCAACCTTTTAACGACAGTGAAATCCTACAACGGTTTACGTAACCATGAAGGACAGGTGATGTAGGGTGTTAAAATTACAACAGCGTTTAATGAGAGAGTTACAGCAAAATCGTCATGTGAAAATCATGAATTCAGCTGAATGGTGTATTCCGATTCGTACAATCGAAGTGACTTATGAGCCAATTCGTCGCTCAACGATGGATGTCTTGATGCAAATGCTATTAATTAGCATGCAGGAAGCGAATTTTCAAAATGTCCAGGAATTGAGTGAGCTATTATTAGTAGATCCACTGTTTATTGAGGACTTAGTTTCATTAATGTCTCGCGTGCGACTTATCGAACAAACGGATGGTTTCTATAGACTAACCTCTAAAGGAGAGCAACAACTGGCGCATGGCATTTTCGAGGAAGAGCTTGAGGTCGAAACGGCAACGCTCTTATTTAGTCCATGCCACCAAGCCATTCTCCCTGCCGTAGAAGAAGATATAGAGGAGTTCGATGAGTTGCCTGAGCCTTATCGTTATGTCGATAAAGAGGCAGAGCAGCAAGAACATTTTGAAGAGGAAATGATGCTTGAAGCTTTACAGCAGGACGAGGAAGAAGAAGCGAGCTCCCAAAAAATTGTGGCAACAATTGTTACTGCAGATGCAAAACAAATTAATGATATTCCATGTCTAGAATTCATTCTTTATAATAAGGAGCAAAATATTGTCTATGCCCGAGTGTGGAATACATTACTAAACCGATGGGATGAAAAACTAGAACAGCAACTGACAGAAAAAGAGCAGCTACAATGGCGGGAACAATATTTATAAACGACAGAACGAGCGGTAAAGCAATGGTGAGCTTACCGCTCGTTTTTTTGTGCTTAAAAACGATGAGCTATGGAGAGGATTCTGCGAAGTGAGGTGTTGATTCCGCGGAGTGGGGGGCGGATTCTGCGGAGCGAGGAGTTGATTCCGCGGAGCAGGGTGTGATTCCGCGGAGCAGGGAGTTGATTCCGCGGAGCGAGGAGCTGATTCCGCGGAGCGAGGGTGTGATCCCGCGGAGCAGGTGTGTGATTCCGCGGAGCGAGGAGTTGATTCCGCGAAGCAGGTGTGTGATACCGCGGAGCAGAGCGAAGCAGGGGAGTGATTCCGCGGAGCGAGGGTGTGATTCCGCGAAGCAAGGGAGTGATTCCGCGAAGTGAGGAGCTGATTCTGCGGAGCGAGGGGTTGATTCCGCGAAGCAGTGGTGTGATTCCGCGAAGTGAGGAGCTGATACCGCGAAGCAGGGAGTTGATTCCGCGAAGCGAGAAGTTGATTCCGCGGAGTGAGGAGCTGATTCCGCGGAGCGAGGGTGTGATACCGCGGAGCAGTGGTGTGATTCCGCGGAGCGAGGGTGTGATACCGCGAAGCAGGGGAGTGATACCGCGAAGCAGGGGAGTGATTCCGCGAAGCAGGTGTGTGATTCCGCGGAGCAGGAGTGTGATACCGCGGAGCAGAGCAGTGATACCGCGAAGTGAGGTGTGATTCCGCGAAGCAGGGGCGTGATTCCGCGGAGCAGGGGCGTAATTCCGCGGAGCGAGGAGCTGATTCCGCGGAGCGAGGGTGTGATTCCGCGGAGCGAGGGTGTGATTCCGCGGAGCGAGGGTGTGATTCCGCGGAGCGAGGGTGTGATTCCGCGGAGCGAGGGTGTGATTCCGCGAAGCAGGAGTGTGATTCCGCGGAGCGAGGTGTTGATTCCGCGAAGCAGGGAGTGATTCCGCGAAGTGAGGAGCTGATTCCGCGGAGCGAGGGTGTGATTCCGCGAAGCAGGGAGTGATTCCGCGAAGTGAGGAGCTGATACCGCGAAGCAGGTGTGTGATTCCGCGGAGTGGGGGGCGGATTCCGCGAAGCAGGGTGTTGATTCCGCGAAGCAGGGTGTTGATTCCGCGAAGCAGGGATGTGATACCGCGGAGCAGGGTGTGATTCCGCGAAGCAGGGAGTGATACCGCGAAGCAGGGGAGTGATTCCGCGAAGCAGGGGTGTGATTCCGCGGAGTGAGGAGCTGATTCCGCGAAGCAGGTGTGTGATTCCGCGAAGCAGGAGTGATTCCGCGAAGTGAGGAGCTGATACCGCGAAGCAGGGAGTTGATTCCGCGGAGCGAGAAGTTGATTCCGCGAAGTGAGGAGCTGATTCCGCGGAGCGAGGGTGTGATACCGCGGAGCGAGGGTGTGATACCGCGAAGCAGGGGTGTTGATACCGCGGAGCGAGGGGTTGATTCCGCGAAGCAGGGAGTTGATACCGCGGAGCGAGGGTGTGATTCCGCGGAGCAGGTGTGTGATACCGCGGAGCGAGGAGTTGATTCCGCGAAGCAGGTGTGTGATTCCGCGGAGCGAGGTGTTAATACCGCGAAGCAGCTGAACTCAAATGTATAATCCCCAAATAGAAAAAAGAATCTGCTTTATGCCCGCACTGTACAAAGGGCACTGAACAGATTCTTCTTTTACACGTTAACTGTTGCACTATGTTGCTATAACTCCATTGTTTTTAAAAAACCTCAATATAATTTACATAAATCGAATGACCAATAATTAGTGATAAAACAACAATAATCGTAATAATAATTACATTTCGAGGTCTAAAGTCTTGAGCTTGCATTTTTACTCCTCCTTCACGATTAAGTTTGAATATTATGACAATTTAATGACAATTCAATATATGTTAAGGGAATAAGAGTATGCAGTTTTAAAAGTACTTTTTATGTAAAAGAGATTTGCAAGCATAATAGTTCTACTAGCAAATTTAAATTTTATTAGATGAAAAATGCGAAAGCCGCAACCCTCGCTTATGCGTGGTGTTGCGGCTTAAATTATGGCATGGGAGAATTCAGAATTGTGTGAGTGACTGGCACTTTTAATCTAGTTTTAATCCTTTTAGTGCTTCGGCTAATGCGTTGTTTACTGGTTCATCATTATCTTGTTGCTTTAAATATTTTTGAACGGAGCGTTTATCGACTTTACCGCCGCCTTCTTTTTTACGGCGTGCTTCAAATGCAGATAATTTTTCACGATGACCACATTTACAGACAAAGATTTGGCCATCGCCTTCACCTCTAAGCTCAAGTTTTTTCTTACATTGAGGGCAGCGTGCGTTTGTTACACGGGCTACGTTTTTACGGTGACCACATTCACGATCCTGACAAACAAGCATTTTGCCCTTTTTGCCGTTGACTTCAAGCATCGGTTTCCCACAGTCAGGACATGATTTAGTGGAAATATTATCATGCTTATATTTTTTATCGCTTGCCTTAATTTCTGAAACAATTTCCTTCGTGTAATTTTTCATTTCACTAATAAATACTTCTTTTTTCAGTTTCCCATTGGCAATCGCTTCAAGCTTTTGTTCCCATTCAGCCGTAAGAGTAGGCGATTTTAACTCTTCAGGAACTAAATCAAGCAATTGTCGACCTTTTGAAGTGATGTAAATATCTTTAGCACCACGTTTTTCAATTAAAAACGAGTTAAAGAGCTTATCGATTATATCAGCGCGAGTTGCTACTGTGCCTAAACCACCTGTAGACTTTAACGTATCGGCTAATTTTTTATCGTTCGTCGCCATATATTTCGTTGGATTTTCCATCGCAGATAATAGTGTTGCCTCGTTAAAACGTGCTGGTGGCTTCGTTTGGCCAGATGTTTGTGCAATCAGTTTAATCTGAAGTGTGTCACCTTTGTCAATGCGGGGAAGGATTTGTTCTTGCAAATCATCTGTTGTATCCTCATCGTCAAAGCGATTTTCATAGACTTCCTTCCAGCCAGCTGATAGGATTGTTTTCCCGCGCGCGACAAAGCTTTCATCAGCGATTTTTGCACGTAATGTCAATTGTTCATATTCAAAAGCAGGGAAAAGAACAGCTAAAAATCTTTTCACAACAAGGTCGTAAATTTTACGTTCCTTATCGGAGAATGCTGAGAAATTGACATAGCCTTCTGTCGGGATAATCGCATGGTGATCGGATACTTTACTATCATCAACAAATGCCTTCGACGTTTTAATGGGTTTATTTAAAAGCTTATTGGCAAGTGGACGATATTCGCCAATACCACAAGCTTTTAAACGTTCTGGTATAGTTGCAACAATGTCTTGTGAAATATAGCGTGAGTCTGTACGTGGATACGTTAATACTTTGTGTTGCTCATATAATTTTTGCATAATATTCAGCGTTTCTTTTGCAGAATAGCCGAAAATTTTATTCGCATCACGTTGCAACTCTGTTAAATCATATAAACCTGGAGCGAACGTTTTCTTCGGTTTTTTTTCAATGTCTGTAACCATTGCATTGCTATTACCTAGCTTTTTTACAATAGCGTCAATTTTTTCTTTCTCAAAGCTACGGCTATTGCCTTTTGCATCTTGCCATGTCAGTTTTAAACGATCATTAGTCTGTGCTTCAATGCCATAATAAGTTTGAGCTTTAAAATGTTTGATTTCATCTTCGCGCGCCGCAATAATTGCTACGGTAGGTGTTTGTACACGACCACAGTTTAGCTGTGCATTAAAGCGCGTTGTTAAAGCACGAGTAGCATTCAGTCCGATGTACCAGTCTGCTTCAGAACGAGCAACAGCAGAAGCATATAAATTATCATAGGCCTTGCCTGGCTTTAAGTTAGCAAATCCGTCTTTAATGGCTTTGTCTGTCACAGAAGAAATCCATAAACGTTTAATCGGCTTATTTATCTTCACTTTATCAATAATCCAGCGTGCTACAAGTTCACCTTCACGTCCAGCATCAGTTGCCACAATGATTTCGCCTACATCCCCACGCGTTAGCTGGCTTTTAACCGCATTAAATTGTTTACCTGTTTGTTTAATAACAGTCAGTTTTAAGCGTTCAGGTAACATTGGTAAATCTTCTAAATTCCACGTTTTGTATTTGACGTCATAGCTTTCAGGGTCTGCTAATGTTACAAGGTGACCTAATGCCCATGTAACGATGTATTTATCCCCTTCAAGATAACCGTTTCCTTTTTTATTGCAATTCAATACACGCGCAATATCGCGAGCTACTGATGGTTTTTCAGCTATTACTACACTTTTAGCCATAACTAACATCCTTTCGTAAATCCTTGTTTTTACTATATCATAGAGCATTATTATTATGTTAAAGAAGAAATTAGCGGTGTATGAGGTTATGTTTCCTTTTATTCTGAATGTGCGCAACTCAAATTGGTTTAAATTGGAATATAGAAGGGTGAATCAATTATAATTATATTACCAAATAAGCTGTAGGAGGTTGGAATATGGAAACAGTAACCAAACCTAGGTTCATACTATTATGGATAGGTTTGTTTCTCATTTATGTTTTTATTTTATTTATATATCAAATGTCCTTTAATGAAAGAACAACCATTATTTTCACAGTGATGTATGCAGTTTGCACAATATTAGTTTTGGTATTTGCACATGGACTTAAAAATAAGAAAAATCGTTATTTGTATACAGGTGCTATATTATCAATCTGCCTAAATTTTGTTGTTATAGTTGCTGGAATTATATATTTTAATAATCAGAAACATGAAGACTTTCAACGAAAGCAGATTTTACTAACGGGTGCCTCTAATGCTTATGAAGCTTTGAATCTTGATAGTAAAAAAATAATATCTGTAGAGGTAGGCGAGTATACAAAACGTGATGGGTTTCCCTTCCAATATAAAGTGAAGATTACAACAAGCGAATCGGATCAACCTTTGTATTTTGAATGTAGTAATTATGAGTGCACAACCATGATAAAAGTGCCAGTCACCCAAAATATTCTGAATTTTAAAAGACAGAAGTAAACTCGAAATTTTCCGAGTTTACTTCTGTCTGAATAGCCTTTAGACAATAGAAGTACTTGATGATTTTCTAACGATAAGCTTTGGTTGAAGATTAATTTTGCGATATTCGCTAGGTCCGTTTCCTTCAACTCGTTCAATAACTAATTGTGTCCCCATATAACCAAAGTCATATGCGGGCTGTGAAGCTACTGTGAAGAAAGGATCTAAATTAGAATAGGGCTCTAAGTCGTCGAAGCAGACAACGGCAATATCTTCTGGCACTCGGATATTTTTGTTGCGCAGTGTTGTAATTGCGTTAATTGCTATAAAGTTATTAGCTGCGAAGATGGCAGTAGGTCGTTCTTCCTCAGGTAATAGCAGTAAACCATTGATAGTGTCCCATTCTTCTTCTTGTTTATAATGTGTTTGGATAACTAAATTTTTATTAAAAGCTAAATCATTCACTTTCAAAGTTTCTACATACGTTTGATAACGCTCTTTGGATGTAGAAATATCTAAAGGTGCATGAATGAGAGCGATCTTTTTATGTCCTCGATCAATTAAATGCTGCACTAACTCTCTTGTTCCCTCATGATTATTTCCCAACACCATATCGCAAGGAAAATCATCTATCATCCTATCAATTAATGTAAAGGGCACTTTGTTTTTTACAAGCTTTTTTAAGTTTTTTTTAGATTGGTTCCCTGTTGGTGCGATAATAACGCCATCTACCATCTTGGAAATAAGAGCATCTATATAGCCACTTTCTTTTTCTGGATCCTCGTCAGTATTACACAGCATAAGCTGATAGCCCATTTGATTCGCCTTGTCTGCTGCTCCTCTTGCAACCTTTGTGAAGAAGGGGTTTGTAATATCAGGAATAACTAATGAAAGAAGCTTCGTTTTTTTTATATTTAAACTTCTAGCAGCGGAGTTGGGGATATAGTTTAGTTCTTGAATGACAGCCTCTACTTTTTTTCTTGTTTTCTCGCTAATATTTCCCTTATTATTAATGACTCTTGAAACAGTCATAGGAGAAACGTTAGCTTTTTTTGCAATATCATATATTGTTGTCACCTATCGTACCTACCTTACATTGTTAATTTTTTTGTATTATTCCTACTGCTGGCGCAACGATTCTACGCAAAAATATCTCGAATGAAGATACATTTTATTTCAAACTAAAGTCATCGTGATTAGTCATATGTTGTTGGATTATTTTTACATAATCAGTTCTAATATTATTGTACTTCTTCTAACTCTATACTTTCCAATAATTAAATCCAAGAGGGAAAGCGCTTCAATAGAGCCAAAAATAAAATAATACAATTCGTTTTTCGTTTAAAGCTCCCCGATGTGCATCCACCATTTTTCTCAAGTCATTATAGCATGTGGTTTGAAAATCTACATCACCATCCATTTTTATAACCTACTCATATCAAAAATTGTGCTTGGTAAATGAAACGTTCAAACATGTCCATGCATCTAATGAATTGCGTTCATTTTCACGATTCTACTCTACTAAGAGTGTAATATTCTTAGAAATACCATCTATTTACCTTGGTTTTGAATTTTGATTATTTTCAGAAATTAGTATTGACATGTAATTTTTCGTTTGTTACTTTTGTGTTATCGGTAACATAAAAGTTAACAAAGGTGGTGTCGAATATAATAATTGATTCACATCAACATTTTTGGAAGTTATCAAGGAATGATTATAAATGGTTAACCAACGATTTACCAGAGCTTTATCGTGATTTTATGCCTAATGATTTATATCCAATTTTAAATGAACATCAAATTGACAAAACAATCGTAGTCCAAGCTGCACCAACAATCAATGAAACATTATTTTTATTAAATTTGTTTGAAGAGCATGATTGGATTGCAGGAGTAGTCGGCTGGTTAGATTTAACGGAAATAAACTTTAAGCAACATGTAGAGGAGCTACACCAACATCCTGGTTTTGTAGGTGTGCGACCTATGTTACAAGATTTGGATGAAGATGATTGGATTTTAAGAAAAGATGTATTAAAGAACATTGAACTGCTAGTACAGTATGATGTTCCGCTCGATCTTTTAATAAAGCCAAGGCATTTTCCTTACATACTAAAATTATTAAAAATGTTTCCTCAATTAAGAGTAGTAGTAAACCATATTGCAAAGCCAAATATTGCAAAACAACAGCTAGAAGGTTGGAAAGAGGAAATAGGACAAATTGCAATGTACCCGAATGTGATGTGTAAACTTTCAGGTTTAGTGACAGAAGCAACGCATAAAAAATGGACAATTGAAGAATTTCAGCCCTATATCAACCATGTTGTAAATGTATTTGGGACGAATCGCGTGATGTTTGGCAGTGACTGGCCTGTTTGTAATTTAGCGGGCACATACAACGATGTACTGACAATACTGATGGAAAACTTACCTACAACCATACTTGGAAAAGATTTAGAAAAGATATTTGGAGAAAATGCCAAGCGTTTTTATAAATTATAAGAGGGAGGGCGAAGGAATGGCAGAAATGGCGTATCAACAAGGGATAACTTGCATTGTGATGGATGAAAAGGACAATGTAACAACCCTTTTAACAGATGTGAAAAAAGGCGAAAGTGTAGTTTACACAATAGGCAACCAAGCTTATGAAGTAACATTGCGACAAGATGTTAGCTTTGGTCATAAAGTTGCGATTGCGCCTATTAATCAGGCAGAGGAAATTGTGAAATACGGTGAAGTAATAGGAGCGGCATCAATTGCCATTTTGCCAGGTGATCACGTGCATGTTCACAATATCGAGGGCATACGTGGACGTGGAGATAAACATGTGGGAGGTGCGCAACAATGACAGTTATTAAGGGCTATCGAAGAGACAATGGAAAAATTGGTATTCGAAATCATCTTTTAATTTTACCAACAGTGGTGTGTGCAAATCAGGTTACATCGAGAATTCAACAACAAGTTCCAGGGTCAGTCGCTATACCTCACCAACATGGGTGTAGCCAAGTTGGTGCTGATAAAGAGAGAACACATAAAGTATTAGTTGGAATGGGAAAAAATCCGAATGTCGGTGCTGTATTAATTGTTAGTCTTGGCTGTGAAGTCATCAATGCACAGGACATCAAGCAAGAAATTGAAGTAACGGGTAAGCCTGTTGTTTGGATAGACATTCAAAATGAAGGAGGCTCCGTTAAAACAATTCAAAAAGGTGTGGAAGTGGCACAGGAGCTTCTGAAAAAAATAGAAGATATTCCGTTAATAGATATTCCACTTTCAGAGCTAATTGTTGGTGTGAAATGTGGCGGTTCTGACGCAACATCAGGATTATGTAGTAACCCTGCACTTGGCAGAGCAGCTGATACTATTTTGAATGCTGGTGGCACCATCGTCATGGGTGAGACTACAGAAATCATAGGTGCTGAGCATCTAGTTGCTGCAAAGGCAATTAATCAAGATGTACAACAAAAATTATATAAGTGTGTTGAGCAATTTGAACTCGAAGTTGAACGAATGGGTGTCGATATGCGTGGAGGAAACCCTAGTCCAGGTAATATTGCAGGTGGCTTATCAACAATTGAGGAAAAGTCATTAGGTTGTATTAGTAAAGCGGGAACAGCCGAGCTTCAAGGGGTTGTAGACTTCGCAGAAGAAATTCCAGGCACAGGCTATTATTTTATGGATTCGCCAGGGAATGATATCGAATGTGTAACAGGTATGGCGGCGGCGGGAGTTCATGTTGTTTGCTTTACAACTGGAAGAGGGACACCGACAGGAAATCCAATTATCCCTGTTATTAAAATAACAGGTAACGAAATGACTGGCAGACGAATGGCAGACAATATCGATGTAGACGTTAGCCCTGTTTTACAAGGGAAAGAAACGTTGGACGAATCAGGTGAACGCATTTTTGAATCGATTGTCAATGTAGCAAAAGGCCAGGAAACAAAAGCCGAGATTTTAGGTCATCAAGAATTTAGTATTAGCAGAATTGGTATTAGTCTATAAACAGTAAAGTTGGGAGAATAAATATGAAAAAACTTGAAAATCGTGTTGCCCTAGTAACAGGAGGGAGTAGGGGGATAGGGGCTGCTATCGCAGAAAGATTAGCAGAAGAAGGAGCCCACGTTGCCATTAACTATACATCTCAAAGTTCACTAGAAAAGGCAGAAATGTTAAAGGAACAATTAGAGAAACGATTCCATGTCAGAGCGATGGTAGTGAAAGCGAATGTAGGTATTAAACAAGAAGTCGATCACATGATTGATGAAGTAGAGAACACACTTGGCAATGTAGATATATTAGTGAACAACGCTGGTATTGCGCCATTTGAGTCATTTATGAAGTTAACAGAAGAAACTTGGGATAACACATATCAAACAAATGTAAAATCCATTTTTTTAACTTCACAAAGAGTAGCTAAAAAAATGATTGAAAAACGTTACGGCAAAATCATTAATATTACATCTACGGCAAGTCTGCTTGTGACAAGCCCAGTTATTCCACATTATATTTCCTCAAAAGCGGCGGCGAGTCATTTAACTAAAGCTTTAGCGATTGAATTAGGTAAATATAATATTAATATTAATGCCGTTGGTCCAAGTACAGTAGCTACAGATATGTGCCAGGAATACCTTGAAGATCCAAGTATTTTAGAAAAAGAAATTCAAGCGAATCCAATGAAAAGACTAGGTACTGAAAAACAAATTGCTGATGCCGTCGTGTTTTTAGCTTCGGAGGAAGCGATGCAAATAAACGGACATTTACTAATGGTAGATGGCGGACTTACTGTGAAAGCCGCACAGCCAGAAGATCATTTAGAACAAGAAAGGGAATTGCTGCTATGAGATTACAAGGTAAAGTAGCACTCATTACTGGTGGTGGTAGTGGTATTGGCCGTTCTACAGCCCTGCTGTTTGCAGCAGAAGGAGCCCACGTTATCATCAACGATGTTCACAAGGAAAATGGTGAAGGTACAGTAAAGGATATTCAACATAACGGAGGAAGCGCAACATTTCATCATGCAGATGTAACTAATCCTGAAGCTGTAAAAGAGATGGCTGAACAGATTACAAAGCAGTTCGAAAAAATTGATATCCTTTTTAATAATGTGGGCATCAGTAATGTTGGACGGATAGATGAGGTGGAGCCAGACGTATGGGATAAAGTAATGAGCGTAAATGTAAAGGGAGTTTATTTGCCAACCAAATACATTGTCCCTTACATGATGGAGCAGAAGAGCGGGTGCATCATTAATATGTCTTCCTGCGCTGCGGAAATGGGCTTAAAGCAACGCGCTTTATATTCAGCAACAAAAGGAGCTATTTTATCGTTAACAAAGGCGATGCAAGTAGATTATGCGCCTTACAATATTCGAGTAAATGCATTATTGCCAGGAACGATTTTTACACCATTTGTAGAAAATTATTTAAAGAATGCATATGACAATCCACAAGCTGCCATTGCAAGTATTAAAACAAGACAGCTAAGTGGTGAATTAGGCAAACCTGAAGATGTTGCGAAAGCTGCCTTATTTTTAGCATCTGATGAGTCCAGTTTTATGATGGGCTCGCCGCTTTACATAGATGGTGGCGTTGTTTTTGGGAAAAATGCTTAATATTACGAAATGACGTGAGGAATGACTATGAAACTATTAACATTTGAAAAACAGGGCGACTATCAATTAGGCGTTCAAACGAAGCAAGGCATTATCGATATAGCAGCATCGATGGACAAAAATTCTAATTTTAATAATTTACCCGATTTAGCGTCTCTATTTTCTTGTAATAAAAAAGAGATAGCAAAGCTGCAAAATTTTATTCAGGCAATAGAAGTAGAAGAAAGTGCAGTATTTATAGAGGACAGTCAAATCAGCTGGGGACCATGCGTTACAAAACCTCATAAAATTATTTGTGTTGGTTTAAATTACCGAAAACATGCAGATGAAACGAATGCAGCATATCCAGAAGTGCCTATTTTATTTAATAAATTTGATAATACATTAACTGGCCATCAAAGTGCTATTCCAATTCCAACTGTAACAAAGCAACTTGATTATGAGGTAGAGCTTGGCATTGTTATTGGTGAAAAGATAAAAAATGTAAAAGAAGAAAATGCATTAGACCATGTTTTTGGTTATTGCACTGTCAATGATCTATCAGCACGCGATTTGCAAATGAAAACACAACAATGGTTGTTAGGAAAAACGTGCGATAAATTCAGTCCTGTTGGTCCTTACTTAGTGACGGCAGATGAGATAGAGAACCCTAATAATTTGGCATTAAAAACATATGTAAATGGAGATATACGACAAAACTCAAATACAGCGGATATGATTTTCAATTGTGCTGAAATTATTAGTTATATTTCTCAACATATGACATTAGAGCCTGGAGATCTTATTTTAACAGGTACACCTGAAGGCGTAGTATTCGGATATCCTGCAGAGCAGCAAATGTATATTCAACAAGGGGATGAAGTAACTGTAGAAATCGAGAAATTAGGTTCTCTGACAAATTACTTTGTAGCAGAAGATTAAAGAAATGAGTGTGAATAACTATGCTAAAAGGGATTCCTCCAATTATTTCACCAGACTTAATGAAAGTATTAATGGAGATGGGGCATGGAGATGAAATTGTGTTGGCAGACGGGAATTTTCCCGCTGCCAGCCATGCCCAACAGTTAATCCGATGTGATGGACATACGATTCCAGAATTATTAGAAGCAATATTAGCGTTCTTTCCTATTGATACGTACGTGGAACATCCGATTCAATTAATGGCAGTTGTCCCTGGAGATACGGTGGAACCAACGATTTGGAAAGAGTATGAACAAATCGTTCAACGTCAATCCGAATATCCAATTCCATTCGAATTTATGGAGCGCTTTAAATTTTACGAGCGCACAAAAAAGGCATATGCTGTAGTCGCAACAAGTGAAAAGGCGCAGTACGCTAACATCATTTTAACAAAAGGTGTCATTAAATAATCGGTATTTTCGAGAGGATGAACATTAACTGAATGTTCACCGTAAACTCGATATGAATACAAGCGTATCGGGAATTTGGTCATTCTAATGTAACGGGGGAAAGCGAATTATGAATTCTGAAGTTTTAGTAGAAGAAACAAGAGCGAACTTATTGGAAAATATTCATTCGGGCGTTGTTTGTGGTGTAAATGACAGTAAAGAGGCAATATATCAAGTTGGTAATATTCAACATAATACATATTTCCGTTCTGCTGCGAAACCAATTCAAGCACTACCCGCATTTTTATCTAAAATTGATTTGAAGTATGGCTTAACTGATAGGGAAGCGGCATTATTTACTGCTTCGCATCGTGGAGAAACGTATCATATAAAAGCGCTGGAAACGATGAAAGAAAAATTAGCTATTGATGAAAATGAATTATTTTGTCCATATTCGTACCCTTTAAATGCGGAACCGAAAGAGGCAATGTTAAGACAAAATCTTGAGAAAAGACGACTTTTTCATAATTGCTCAGGAAAACATATGGGCTTTATTGCAACGTGTCGTGAAATGGGTTACCCAACGGAGGGTTATTGGAATATAGACCATCCCCTACAACAGCTTATTTTGAAAACGCTATCTTATTTATCTGAAACACCGCTATCTGAAATTCATGTCGGAGTAGACGGCTGTGGTGTGCCTGTGTTCGCAATACCGCTGCACAATATGGCTATTACAAGTTTGAAATTAGCTTGTCCAGATTTAATTGAAGATTTGGAACTTAGAGAAGCGGTAGAGCGAATGACAACAATGATGAACAATGAATTCAACATGGTAGCGTCTGAAAACTTTATTTGCTCAGTGTTATTGCAAGATCGAAATATTGTAGCAAAGGGCGGAGCAAAAGGTGTTTATTGCTTTGGCTTGAAGAAAGAACGTTTAGGTTTCGCATTGAAAGTTTTAGATGGCTCAGAAGACGTTTGGCCAAATGTAATTGCTGCGATTTTAGAGCAAATAGACTATGAAAATAAAGAAACAATTGCTAATATTCGATCGCTAAGACCTAGCATCATTAAAAGCGATGGAGGCATTGAAGTAGGATCAATCCGTGAGGTATTTGCATTAACACCAAATACAAAATAAAAATTTGTTACAAAGGGGATGAAATTTATGAAGAAAAAGATGTTAGTCGTATTGATGGTTTTATTAGCTACTATACTTACAGCGTGTGGTGGTTCGAGTGATGCTAGTGATAATGCAGATGGTAAGGTAAAAATTAGATTGCTAACAAGAATGGCTGGGACAAGCACTCAGGCACAAATCTACAAAGATATTATAAAAGAATTTGAAGCAAAACATTCCGATGTAGTGGTAGTTGATGAATCGCAAGGTGATGAATCAGCATTTAACAATAAGCTGAAAACAGATCTTGCATCTGGCACTTTACCTAACATCTTTAGAGTACAAGGTGTTGCAAATTTAAACGAGTATATTGAAAGTGGCTTACTTATGGATATGGACCCAATTTTAAAGGATGATCCTGAATGGGGACAAAATTTCACAGAAGGTGCATTAAAGTATTATCAAGTGCCAGGTCATGAGGGGACTTATGGAATTCCAATGGAGTCTGGTTTAATTGGTGTTTATTATAATGAAGAACTACTTAAAAAAGCGGGTATTAATGAATTCCCTGAAACGTGGAGTGAACTAACAGCAGCAGTTAAAAAGTTAAAAGGCATCGATGTAACACCTATTGCACTTGGGGCAAAGGCAACATATATGGCGGGACATTTACACAACCAAATTTTTTATAAATGGATGGGAACAGAAGCAGCGAAGAAACTAGGCACTAGAGAATTAAAATGGACTGATCCAGATGTTGTGAAAACACTAGAGTATGTTGAAGACTTAAATAAGTTAGATGCATTTGGTCAAAGTGCTGCTGGTATAAGCGATGAGATTGCTGTGGCAGATTTCCTTGAAGGGAAAGCAGCGATGATTATTACTGGTCCATGGAATATCGGTAAATTTACAAATTCCAGTGAGACAGAATACGCGGATGCTATTAAACTTGCGAAATTCCCATATTTTGATGAAAAACCAGAGTTTAAAGATGAAGATATGCAAATTATTAGCCCATATATGGTGAATGGCAAACTTGAAGGAAAAGAAAAAGAATATACGATTGAGCTTTTAAAAATGCTTACTTCTGCTGAAGCAGCTAAACGATTTGCAGAGGAAGCGCAGTTCTTAATTCCAAGATCAGATATCGCCATTGATAACTCGAAAGTATCTGAATTGTTCTTACACAATATTGAATTAGGTGCTACGTCAACAGGAATTGCAGTAGATGTCTTCGATTTTGATCCACTACCATCTATGCAAGATAGAACAAGAAACTCTATCGTAAGTATCTTAATTGGTGGTAAGCCTAAAGATGCAGCAAAAGAAATTCAAGATGAAATTGATAAATCTAAATAAGTAGTTTTTCAAAGAAGAACAATGAACATTTAGATGAGCTAAAAGGCGGCGACTCCAGCGGAGCGAGGAAAGCTACTCGGTGCTTGCCCGTAAAAAGCGTCCGCCTGAAGCTTATACGAAGACATTGTATTTGATTAGGATTACAAAAAATTTAAGAAATGGAGGGGAATAGATGAATGTAAAAACAAATAGAGATAAGTCGAAAATTTTTCTATTTACTTTACCTGCCTTAGTAATCTATATTCTATTCCTTATTATACCTATGATAGGCGCCCTTTATTTTTCCGTTGTCAATTGGAATGGCATTAAAGGAGCACCATTAAATTTTGTTGGTTTAGAAAACTATCTCAATGTGTTTAAAGATAAAGACTTTCTTATTTCTTTAAAAAATATGTTTGGCATGGTGTTTTTTAGCGTTTTATTCCATACACCAATCGCTTTATTGCTAGCAGTTGCTATTAATACAAAATTTAGAGGACATCGATTCTTTAAAGTCATCTATTTTGTACCTACTATTTTTCCACTTACAGCTATTGGTTTACTTTGGTACTTTATCTTTATGCCGAATGGCTCATTAAATAGCTTATTAGAATTTATTGGGCTTGCAGATTTAGCTAAAGGCTGGTTAATTGACTCGTCTACTGCGATGGGTGCAATTATTTTTGTAAACATTTGGGCAGGTGTTGGATACTACATGGTCATCCTATTAGCAGGATTAACAACGATACCAGAAGAAGTATATGAAGCGGCAGAGATGGATGGAGCTTCAGCCGTACAAAAGTTCTTCCATATAACAGTTCCTATGTTAAAGCCAATTATTACTTTATGTATTTTAATGGATATTATTGGGACAGTGAAAGTATTCGATCTAATTTTTGTTATGACTGAGGGAGGACCGAATGGACTAACCAATTTGCCGACTACTTTAATGTATTATGAAGCATTCAGATACAATAATTATGGCGTTGGTAGTGCATTAGGGGTCATTATTTTTGTCATTGCGCTCGTATTGACTATCGGTAGTGAAGCAATCATGAATAGGAAGGAGAAGAATCAATGAAAAAGAAAATAATATTATATGTTTTTGTCATAGCAATGGCTTTATTGTTTATTGAACCGATGTTATTTACATTAGTTTCTTCTCTTAAAGGAAATAAAGAAATATTTAGTTCACCCTTTAGCTTACCTGAGGTTTTTAGATTTGAGAACTATGTAATTGCTTGGCGTGAAGCGAATATGAGCAGATACTTCTTAAATAGTATACTGATTTCGATGGCAACAGTGATTATTCTCGCGATTGTCTCTTCCATGGCATCATTTACATTATCGAGATTTAACTTTAAAGTGAATAAATTTTTAGCCCTGTTTTTCCTGTTAGGTATGATGATACCTATGCATACAGTGCTTGTGCCAGTTTCTTATATTATTGGCGCATTAGAATTGAAAAATAACTTAGTGGCATTAGTGCTCCTATATGTGGCGTTTTCTTTGTCGTTTAGTATTTTAGTTTTAACACGGTTTATGAAAGGAATTAATGCCTCTTTAGAAGAAGCAGCACTTATGGATGGTGCGAGTTATTTCCAAATATATTTCAAAGTAATATTGCCGATGTCTGTTCCAGCTATTTCGACTGTTTCGATTTTTAACTTTTTAGGCGCATGGAATAACATTCTGTTCCCACTTTTATTTATTAATGATGACCGCTTAAAACCAATCGCATTGGGTCTATTAAACTTTAGTGGTGAAAGAGGATCAGAATACGGGCCATTAATGGCTGCCATCGTCATCACGATATTAGTGCCTTTAGTCGTATATCTTTTATTCCAAGAGAAAATTGAAAGTGGTCTTGCGGCAGGTTCAGTCAAAGAATAGCAATGAAATTGTGATTATAATAGGGGGTTATGAATTTGAGCGAATTACGTTATAGACAGGTGCATTTAGACTTTCATACGAGTGAAGATATCCCTGGGGTTGGAAAGGACTTCGTTGCAGAGGAGTTTGTGGAGACATTAAAAGAAGCCAATGTAAACTCGATTACTTGTTTTGCTAGATGTCATCATGGCTGGTTGTACTACCCTTCAAAGCATCGTCCAGATTTGATTCATCCACATCTTGAAAATAAAAACCTGTTATTAGAACAAATAGAGGTTTGCCATAAAAATAATATTAAAGTGCCGATTTATACAACTGTTCAATGGGATGGTTATATTAGCAAACATCATCCTGAGTGGTTATCGATTGATGAAAACGGACAATTCATTAATAGCCAGGGGGTTCCTGAGCCACATTTCTACTATACAATTTGCTTAAATAGCGGCTATAGACGATATTTTAAAGACCATTTACAAGATATTATCGATACAGTAAAAAGCGAAAATATTGATGGCTTCTTTTTAGATATTTTATTTAAAGTGGATTGTAATTGTAAAAATTGTTTTGAACAAATGGAGCGAAAAGGATTAGACACAGGAAATAGAGTCGATCGAATCTATTATTCTACGGTGATGCTTGAGGAATTTAAAGCAGAGATTAGTGATTTTATTAGAACTAGAGTACCACAGGCAGGTATTTTCTATAATAGCTCTCACATTGGTCCAGGCAATAAAAGTAGCTTAAATAATTATACACATTTGGAGCTTGAGTCTTTACCAAGTGGTGGCTGGGGCTATGATCATTTCCCTGCAACGATGCGATATTCTCGTACATTGGGCAAGGACATCATTGGTATGACGGGCAAGTTCCATACGTATTGGGGTGATTTCCACTCACTGAAAAATAAGGCAGCATTAGAGTTTGAATGTTTCAATATGCTTGCTTTAGGTGCTGGCTGTTCGATTGGAGACCAACTTCATCCGAATGGCAAATTATCGAAGGCGGCTTATGAATTAATCGGCAGTGTGTATGGCAGAGTGAAAGAAGTAGAAAAGTACTGTATGAATACTAAGCCAGTTGCAGAAATCGGGTTATTAACGCCTGAAGAATTTTATACACCAGGAGATCATAATTTAGGTATCCATCCAGCATTAATTGGTGCCGTTAGGATGCTACAAGAGTTATCTTATCAGTTTAATATTATCGACAGTCAAATTGACTTTAATGACTATCAGTTAATAATCTTACCTGATGTGATTGACTACTCTCCCGAATTACAGCAAAAGCTACAGGCTTACGCTAATAATGGCGGAAAAATTATTGGTACGTATGAATCGCTAATTAATAAAAATAGTAACGAAGAAGATTTATATGGAAATGTCTATATTGGCGAATCAAAGTATGACCGGGATTTCGTTTTACCGAATGATGTAATAGGTAAAAAATTATACAAAGAAGAATATGTCATGTATTTAAAAGGTTTAGAAATTAAGCCTGTACAGTCAGAGGTACTGATGCAGACAGTAAAACCTTACTTTAATAGAGAAGGGACTACATTTTGTTCGCATCAACATGCCCCATCTTCGCATACATTTGGACATGCTGCAGTGACAAAACGCCAAAATATCATTTACTTCTCACACCCTATTTTCAAACTATATCGAAAAAATGGCCTCGCTTGGTGTAAATGGATGATGAAAGATGCCATTGACCATCTTCTCGAAAGTAAGCTTATTGCTCATAATGGTCCGTCGACATTGATGACATCATTAAATGAGGATAAGGAAACAGGGGCAAAAATTTTGCATGCACTTCATTATATTACGGAGAAGCGTTCAGAGGATATTTATACGATTGAAGATATTATCCCACTTTATAACACAGAGATTAGAATGTTTGTTGGTGAGACAAAGGTGACATCTGTAAAAAAACTGCCTGAATTAACAGAGGTAAGTTACAGTGCTGAAGGACCGTATATACACTTTACTGTCGATAAAATCGAGGGACATTTAATGCTACATATCGATTAATGTTACTGAAAAAACTATAAAAAGGGAAATAGTCTAAGAAAAATATTCTTAGATATTTTCCTTTTTAATATAGTTAAAGGCAGGCTCGAAACTTAATTACGATAAATGAAAGATGTGATGATAGATGGAATTTCATTTTGGGCAACAGAACAAGGGTATAGTTGTTGTAAATCCTGTATTACAATCAGCTCATCAATCTCTCCAAGTTCCTAAATGGATGATTGAAAAACATAAATGTCACTGGCTCAGACATGAAACAGAGCAGGGAGGACAGGATTACTTAATTGTTGGTTTAGGAAGCAATGATACCGTTACTTATGAAAGCTTACGAGAAGCCGCAGGAGAAGTAGCAAGAGTGGCTAACGCAAGTGAAAATGATGACATGCAAGTATCTTTTGATTTTTTAAATGCAGTGGATCTCAATCAAGTAGATGCTGTGACTGCTTTTGTAGAAGGTTGGATGCTTGGAGCCTACCAGTTTCAAAAATACCGTCAAGAAAAGAAAGTAATAAAACCTTGTAATGTTTATTTTTTATTGGACGAAACAGAAGCGTTACTAGAAGCGATTCATATTGGGAAGTTACGTGCAACCAGTATAAATATTACGAGAGACCTATGTAATACAGATCCAATAGATTTAAATCCAGACACTTTTGCTGAAACAATTCGCCAGCATTTTGGAGGAAAAAATCTGTCCGTAAACATTTATAATACAGACGACTTGCAACAGCTTGACTTAAATGGGCTACTTGCAGTTGGCAGAGGCAGTCAATATTCTTCGTATTTAGCAGAAATTAAGTACTGTACGAATGTTAATAAGCCACATATCGTTTTAATTGGAAAAGGCATGACTTATGATAGCGGTGGTATTAGCATTAAAACGGGTCTTAACATTAGCGATATGCGTATGGATATGGGTGGGGCAGGTGCTGTATTTGGTGCTATGGATTTAATCGCTTCAAAAAATGTAGATGTAAATGTCACTGCCCTGTTGCCGATTGCTGAAAACTTGCTTAATGAAAAGGCGTTTTTACCAGGTGAAGTTATTCGTTTCGCTAATAATTTGCATGTTCAAGTTGGCAATACAGATGCGGAAGGAAGGCTTATTTTAGCTGATGCTCTATTATATTCTGAAAGGTTAAAGCCTGATGTAATCATTGATATTGCTACATTAACGGGCTCCATTGGTGCGGCGCTAGGCTTAAAATATGCAGGTGTATTCGGAGATGAGTCGATTACAGAATTAATGAAGAAGCTAGGTAGTCATAATGGTGATTTTATATGGCCGATGCCACTTATCGATCAATATGAGGAATCATTAGCGAGTGATTATGCAGATATTTGTAATATTAGCTCAGACAATCTTGCAGGTTCTATTACGGCCGCACTGTTTTTAAGAAAATTCGTCCCTAAAGGTATTAAATGGGGACATATTGATATGGCGGCACCTGTTCAATCACCTAAAACGACAGGATATCATGTGCGTGGTGCATCAGGTTATGGCGTTCGATTATTGGCAGATTTCATAGAAAGCTATAGTAAACTAGGAAAAGGAAATGACTAAATATGGTTATTGAAGTGATTGCAATTTCTTTAACAGATGCGATAACGGCACAAAAAGCTGGAGCTGACAGAATTGAATTGGTCGCAGGTATAGCCGAGGGAGGGCTCACACCGAGCTATGCGATGATTGAAAGTGTGTGCAGCGAATTAACGATCCCTGTAAATGTAATGATTCGTCCTCACAGCCGTTCATTTTGCTATGATCAAAATGATATGAAAATAATGTTAAAAGATATTCAAATATGTAAACAGCTAGGTGCGAGTGGAATAGTCGTAGGTGCACTTACCGAAGAGCAAAATATTGATGAGCTTATTTTACAACAATTAATTGAAGCAGCAGATGGATTGGATATTACATTTCATCGAGCATTTGACGATGTAAAGGACCAATCCAAGGCGTTACAAACACTAATGTCCTATAAAGAAATATCACGAATTTTAACATCAGGTGGCAAAAGTAAAGTACTTGATGCGGTTAGTGAAATTCAAGCTTTAGAACAACAAGCAAGCCTCGCTCATATGCAAATCATGCCAGGATCGGGTCTATCACCTAAAACCCTTCCATCCTTTTTACAGCATGTCAACGTTTCCGAATTTCATTTTGGATCTGGTGTTCGACATCAATCCAGCTTTGACCATTTTATAGACGAACATAAAATTAAAGAAGTTAAGGATATAATTTTATCCCGTGCATAGACACAGTGGACCATTGGGGGAAATAAAATGCAACAAAAAGAGTACCTAGTTGGAGTAGATATGGGTGGGACAAAAATTGCCATTGGATTATTAAGTGTTGATGGGGAAATGATTAAGGAAATTCGTATGGATACAAGAGGGCACGAAGGTCCAGAGATTGTTGTCAATAGATTGGTAGAGGCGATAAATGCTCTTTCAGAAGGCTATGAGATTAGAGGTATAGGCGTCGGCGTGCCTGGGATAGTTGATACAGATTACGGCATTATTCACTATTGGTCTACTTTTGATTGGAGAAATGTACATTTAGGGCAGATGCTAAATGCACAATTAGATAAGAAAATTACAGTTGTCAATGATGCAAGTGCAGCTACTTGGGGAGAATTCAACTTCGGGGCAGGCCAGCAATCAAAGAATATGCTTTTTATGACGATAAGCACTGGAATCGGTGGCGGTATTATTTTTGAGCGAAAGCTATTTACTGGCAGTAATAGGTTAGCTGGCGAAATAGGGCATGTCACTGTGAATCCGAACGGACCAACATGTAATTGTGGCAAATTAGGTTGTTTAGAAGTATATGCATCAGGAGTATCGATTCAACGACATGCGGTGGACGCAATCAAAAAGAGTACATCTATGCTAGTTGAAATGGAGAAGCAAGAACAAAGACCGATTGATACTAAAATGGTGTTTGCTGCATACGAATTAGGAGATATAGTTGCACAAGAAATTATTGAGCAAGCGGCTACATATGTAGGTATTGTTTTGGCGAATTTTATACAAACATTTAACCCAGACTGCATTGTACTCGGTGGCGGTGTTATGAAAACAACTTCTCGATTTATGGAAAAGATTGAAGAAGTGACCGAAACCTACGTCCTTCCTTCCTATCGAAACACATATGAAATAAGACGTTCGCAATTGTTTGAGAACGCAGCATTAATTGGTGCGGCCCATTTAATTGTTTGAGTGCCTGTCACCTCTAAAAACCCACTTAGCTTTCTGCGCGCAGGAGCCTTCGTGGGTTTTTACTTGGTGGGAAAGTTCAGAATTGTTTGAGTGCCTGTCACTGTGAATGGAGTTATGACATGGGAAATTTGAGCATATAGTTAATGTATGTATTTTGTAGTTGAAGCTTTAGAAGGAAATACGTTTTGTTGTTAAAAGCGGGTTGTTTATATGCTGTTTAATGTAAAAAAATTCTCTTTCATGCTATTAAATTGTTTTATGGAACTAGACACCAATTTTTGAGAATGCTATATTAAAGGAGTCATAGTATTTTTATAATTAGGAAAATTAAGTGAATACATGTCCTAATTATAAGGAACAAAGGGGTAAGTGTTATAAAGAAGGATGATAGGTGCCTATGGTAAAAAAAACGTTAAAACAAAGAATTGTAGACGCTTCTGTAGTGCTGTTTCAGCAAGATGGCTATCATAACGTAACTGTTGATCGCATTGTGGAATATATCGGTGCATCAAAAGGCGGATTTTATCATAACTTTAAATCGAAAGATGAATTGTTATATGAAGTACATGATGTGTTTATTTCCTATGTTATCAAACAATCACAGGAAGCTTATGACAAATACGATACACCTATTGAACGCTTATGTGCAATGCTTCAAACGCTGACACAAGTGTTTGATGTGTATCAAGCCCATATTACTGTATTTTATGAAGAAAGCCGTTCGTTGTCAGAAGAATATAGTGTAATCATTCATAAAAAGCGGGACCAATATCGGGAAATATTACAAAAGGTGATTGAAGAAGGACAGCACACGAAAGATTTTCGTGCTGAATTACCTTGTACGATTGTAACAATGGCCATTGTAGGGATGATTAACTGGACATATATGTGGTTTAAACAAACAGGTCCATTAACAATGGAGGAAATTACAGAAGTATTTACGGATATGATTTTACGAGCAATTGTGACAGAGCAAGCTATGGAAGAAGCAACTCAATTTATGGTCAAGGAAAAGCCAGAAGAAATAGCTGGTTTTATTAATCTTTAAAACCGACCGACTAGTCGGTCCAGATTTGTGTAACTGTCGTCTGAAAGAAATCCGCTATGGCAAATTGGAAACTAGGGGGAAATGGGAATGAACTTTGAACTAACGAAAGAGCAAGCGATGATTCGAGACATGGTACGTGATTTTGCAGAGAAAGAGATTAAACCTTACGCTCGTGAAGTCGACGAGACATCAACAATGAGAATAGAAAGCTTTGAAAAAATGGCAGAGCTAGGCTTATTGGGTATCCCGTTTCCTGAGGAATATGGTGGTTCTGGTGGAGATACGGTGTCCTATGCAATTGCTGTCGAGGAAATTGGGCGCGCTTGTGGTGGTACGGGTTTAAGCTATGCAGCAGCAGTAAGCTTAGGTGCCGCTCCAATTTATAATTTTGGAACGGAAGAACAAAAGCGTGAATGGCTTGTACCTTTAGCAAAAGGCGAAACATTAGGTGCTTTCGGTTTAACGGAGCCAAATGCAGGGTCTGATGCAGGTGGAACACGTACAACAGCAGTTGTGGATGGCGATGATTACGTTATTAACGGTGAAAAATGCTGGATTACAAATGCAGGCCATGCAAGACAAATTATTGTCACAGCAGTAACTGGCAAGCGTGAAGATGGCAAAAAAATTATCTCATCAATTATTGTGCCAACAAACACACCTGGTGTCACAATCAATTGTAATTACGACAAAATGGGAGTACGTGGCTCCAATACATGCGAAATTATTTTGCAAAATGTTCGCGTACCAAAAACGAATCTATTAGGGGACGAAAAACGTGGGTTTAGCCAGTTTTTAAATACGTTAGATGGTGGACGTATTTCCATAGCGGCTTTATCAGTCGGCATTGCACAGTCTGCTTATGAAAAAGCATTAAAGTATGCGAACGAACGCGAGCAATTTGGAGCACCAATCTCCAAGTTACAAGCAATACAGTTTAAATTAGCTGATATGGCAATGGAAATAGAGCTTGCTCGTACACTTGTACATAAAGCAGCATGGCTTAAAGATCAGAAAAAACCATTTGCTAAGGAAGCAGCGATGGCGAAGTTATTCGCATCAGAGATGGGCTTCCGAACTTGCAATCAAGCCATTCAAATTCATGGTGGTTCAGGTTATATGAAGGAATACGATGTAGAACGTCATTTACGTGATATTAAATTAATGGAAATCGGTGAAGGTACTTCTGAAATTCAACGTCTCGTTATTTCTCGTCTAATTGGCTGTTAAAAACATTAAATAGCATATTTAAGGGGGATTTTCATGGCAGAACTTGTGTATCAAACAATTGGTCAATTGCTCGATGAACAGTCTAAAAAATATCCTAAAAATGAAGCGCTAGTGTATGCAGATAGAGACTTACGTATGACTTATGAGGAGTTAAATCATCAAAGTCGTTTAGTTGCGAGAGGATTAATGGCCCTTGGTATTGAAAAGGGAGATCATATCGCAGTGTGGACGACAAATGTTCCTGAATGGGTACAGTTACAGTTTGGCACAGGAAAGATGGGGGCGCCAATCGTTACGGTAAACACAAATTATCGTGCACATGAACTGGAATATTTACTAAGACAATCCGATGCTAAAACGATAATTTTAATCGAAAATTATCGGGACCATTCTTTTATGAATACACTCCAAGAAATTTGCCCAGAGCTAGAAAATTGTGAACCTGGTAAATTGCAATCAGAGCGTCTACCTTTATTGAAAAATGTTATTTTAATTGGCGAAACAAAATATCCAGGAGTACTTAACTGGTCAGATGTACTGGCAGCTGCGGAGCAAGTTACAGAGCAACAATTAGATCAAATACAGGCTTCACTCCATTATGATGATGTCATTAATATTCAATATACATCAGGAACAACAGGGTTTCCAAAAGGGGTTATGTTAACGCATTATAACTTAGTCAATAATGCGGTGAACATTGCCGAATGTATGCGCTTAACGTCAGAGGATCGCTTATGTATTCCAGTGCCATTTTTCCATTGCTTTGGCTGTGTAATTGGTACGTTAGCCATAACTACAAGTGGTGGAACAATGGTGCCAGTGCAAGAATTTTCTCCAGCGGAAGTATTACGAACAGTTGAAAAAGAGAAGTGCACTGCATTACACGGAGTACCGACAATGTTTATTAGTGAATTGAATTTGCAGAATTTTTCGTCGTACAACTTATCGACATTGCGTACGGGCGTAATGGCAGGTTCCAATTGCCCAATTGAAGTGATGAAAGCAGTAATCGAGAAAATGGGGATGACTGATGTCACTATTTGTTATGGTCAAACGGAATCTTCTCCTGTCATTACTCAAACGAGAGCAGATGACCCATTCCATTTAAAAGTAGAGACTGTAGGTAGGGCATTACCAAATCTAGAAGTTAAAATTGTCGTTCCTGGTACAGATGTAGAAGCGGCAACAAATGAGCAAGGCGAGCTATGTACAAGAGGCTACCACGTGATGAAAGGTTACTATAACAACCAAGAGGAAACACAACTTGCAATTGATCACGATGGCTGGCTTCATACGGGTGATTTAGCAACGATGGATGAAGAAGGTTATATAAGGGTAACAGGCCGTTTGAAGGACATGATTATTCGTGGTGGTGAAAATTTATACCCACGTGAAATCGAGGAGTTTTTATATACATTTCCAAAAATCGCTGATGTACAAGTAGCGGGCGTTCCTGATCCTAAGTACGGTGAAGAAGCCGCTGCATGGATTATATTGCGAGAAGGGGAACAGGCGACAGAAGAGGAAATCCGAGCTTTTTGCCGAGATAAAATTTCTAAACATAAAATTCCGCGACATATTTTCTTTATCGATAGCTACCCAATGACTGCCTCAGGAAAAGTGCAGAAGTTTAAACTACGTGAAGATTTTGTGGCAGCAGTGAAGGTCAATTAGGGAGGGGGCAAGACAATGTTCAAGAAAGTATTAATTGCAAATCGTGGTGAAATTGCTAGACGTATTATACGCACTTGTAAGCGACTCAATATTCAAACGGTGGCGGTATATTCTGAGGCGGATGCTGAAAGCTTACATGTGAAAGATGCAGACGAGGCATACTGCGTTGGTAAGCCGCCTGTTGTTCAAAGCTATTTAAATATTGATCGCATTCTTGAAATTGCAAAAGAAAGCGGGGCTGACGCTGTTCATCCAGGATATGGCTTACTTTCGGAAAACGCTGATTTTGCAAAACGTTGTACAGGGGCTGGTCTAGTATTTATTGGACCTAGCGCTTCGGTGATTGCGTCCATGGGCAGTAAATTGGAAGCCCGAAAGACGATGAAATCTGCAGGTGTCCCGATTGTAGAAGGAGTTGAAACGCCTGTCAAAGACGTTTCAGAAGCAGTTGAAATCGCTTCCCGTTTAGGTTATCCGATTATGCTGAAAGCGTCTGCTGGGGGTGGAGGTATCGGCATGCAGTTAGTGTCTGATGCTGAGGAGTTGGAGAAAGCCTTCGAGGGTAATCAGAAACGTGCACAATCATTTTTTGGTGATGGCACGATGTACATGGAACGTTTCATAGCTAATCCACATCATGTTGAAGTACAGATTATCGCTGATTATGAAGGAAATGTCGTGCCATTATTTGAACGAGAATGTTCAATTCAACGCCGCAATCAAAAAGTGGTTGAAGAAGCACCGTCTCCATTTATCTCTGAGGAAACGCGAGCAAAAATGCTAGAAGCCTCTGTGCAAGCAGTGAAGCATATCGGTTATGTAAACGCAGGAACAATTGAATATTTAGTAGATGCAGAGCAAAATTTTTATTTCTTAGAGATGAACACACGTCTGCAAGTAGAGCATCCAGTGACAGAAGAAATAACGAAGCTGGATCTTGTGGAAGAACAGCTGAAAGTAGCGGCGCGACAACCGTTAAGCTTTACACGCGACAGCATTGACAAACAAGGGCATGCAATTGAAGTACGCATTTATGCGGAAAACCCGACAACATTTTTCCCGTCTCCAGGCAAAATTACAGAGCTAGTATTACCGCTAGGAGAAGGTATCCGACATGAATGTGGTGTAGAAGCAGGCTCAACTGTGACACCTTTCTATGATCCAATGATTAGTAAATTAGTAGTATGGGGTGGAACGCGAGCAATTGCCTGTGAGCGCCTAATACAAGCACTACAAGATTACAAAATTGAAGGAATACAAACAAATATACCGATGCTTTTGAAAACTGTAACCCATGAGCAATTTTTAAAAGGGCATACAACAACGAAATTTGTGGAGGAGTTTTATTTACCACAATTAACAGAAACAAAATAAGGATAAGTTCATGATTTAGACATTCGTAGCAACGAGTTTATAAGAAATAGCTCGTGTTGACGGTCAGATGTTTTCATACTGAGGAGCTTATGCAAAGCATGTGCTAGTACGCATGCGTTACAAAATGAAAATATGTGTGTTGATTTAAGTGATAGCTGTCACTTAAAGCAAGTACACCAACTATTTGGAGGGATTTATATGGCAACAGTAAAAGCGAGCATGGCAGGAACAGTATGGAAAATCGTAGTGGCAGAAGGCGATAAAGTAACAGCAGGGCAAGACGTAGCAATTTTAGAGTCAATGAAAATGGAGATTCCGATTGCTGCCGAAGAGGATGGCATTGTAACAAAAATTATTGCGAACGAAGGCGATTTCATTAACGTTGATGATGATATTTTAGAAATTGAATAGGGAGGCATTTCTATGCAATTACCAAAGCATGTCACGTTAAAGGAAGTAGGGCCTCGGGATGGTTTGCAAAACGAAAAGGTACACATCGCGACTGCAGATAAAGTACAGCTAGTAAATTTACTTAGTCGGACGGGATTAAATTATATAGAAGTAACGTCTTTCGTCCATCCGAAGTGGATTCCTCAATTAGCAGATGCAGTAGAAGTGTTGCAAGCTATTAAGCGAGAAAAGGACATAACGTATGCGGCACTCGTGCCAAACATGCGAGGACTAGAACGGGCATTGCTAGCAGGCATCGATGAGGCAAGCATTTTTATGTCTGCTAGTGAAAGTCATAATCAAAAAAATATCAATAAAACAATCCACGAAACATTTCCAATAATGAAGGAAGTAGTTGATGGGGCAAAGGCCGCAAATAAGTATATACGTGGTTATATCTCAACAGTAATTGGTTGCCCTTATGAGGGTTACATACACCCAGAAAAGGTTTTACAAGTAACAGATAAATTATTGGAAATGGGCGTTGATGAAATATCGCTTGGCGATACAATCGGCGTTGGCGTACCGACGCAGGTTGAGCATCTTTTAGAAGAGTTGCTAAAGAGGTATCCAACTGAAAAATTTGCGATGCACTTCCATGATACGCGTGGTACAGCGCTAGCTAACATTATGAAATCATTAGAAATGGGTATTACAAAATTTGATAGTGCACTCGGTGGTCTGGGCGGTTGCCCTTATGCAAAAGGTGCAACAGGTAATGTAGCCACAGAAGATTTGTTGTATCTATTAGAAGGAATGGGCATCGAAACAGGTGTTAATAAGCAAAGGCTGTTAGAAGCGGTACTATTTATAGAACAAAAGCTAGGGAAGGACGTTGCATCTAAACAAATGGCCATTGTTCGTAATGAAGGGAGTGCCAATGTCACGTGACACAACAACTCGTTCAATTTGATTTATTACCAGGTAATATAGGGCTCATTACACTTTCTAGACCAGAAGCTGCAAATGCCATGTCAGTACAATTATTAAACGACCTTAGTGCTACGCTAGATAAAATAAATGCTGATCCAGCAGTACGTGTTGTTTTATTATCAGGCGCAGGGGAAAAGGCATTTTGTGCTGGGGCAGATTTAAAAGAGCGTAAAGGAATGTCTGATCATCAAGTAAAACAAGTTGTGCAATTAATCGGAGCAACCATTGCAAAAGTAGAGTCATTAGCTCAGCCTGTCATTGCAGTGTTAAATGGCGTTGCATTTGGGGGCGGACTAGAACTCGCTTTAGCTTGCGATTTACGCATAGCGGCGACACATATCAAGGTTGGTCTTACGGAAACTTCTCTTGGCATTATTCCAGGCGCAGGTGGAACACAACGCTTACCGCGATTAATTGGAATTGGAAAAGCGAAGGAACTAATTTATACAGCACGTCGAATCGATGCCGAGCAAGCGAAACACCTCGGTATTGTGGAATATGTATATGAGGGTCATGAAGTACAAGAAAAAGCGCAACAGCTTGCACTTGAAATGGCAAAAAATGCGCCATTGTCATTAATTCAAGCGAAAAATGCTATTAATAATGGTGTGGAAGTAGATTTAGCTACAGGCTTGAAAATCGAGTCACTTGCATATAGCGCACTTATTCCAACTGAAGATCGCTTGGAGGGCTTACAAGCTTTCCAGGAAAAAAGAGCACCGCAATACTCAGGAAAGTAATGGACTGCAAAGGGGGAATTGGACATGAGCAATATATCTACAGAAAACACATCAAATGCGATGAAGGAACAAATTTTAGCAGGGGGACTGCCAAAATATCACGATAAAAATGCACAACAAGGCAAGCTATTTGTTCGAGAGCGACTAGAATTATTACTAGATGATGGACTTCAGTCGGAAGATGGGCTTTACGCGAACTGTTTAGCAGGTGATTTACCAGCAGATGGTGTTATTACAGGTATCGGTAAAATCCACGGTCGTACAGTATGTGTGTTAGCTAATGATTCGACAATTAAAGCAGGGTCTTGGGGAAAACGTACAGTAGAAAAAATGATTCGTATTCAAGAAACGGCGGAGAAGCTAAATTGTCCATTATTTTATTTAGTGGATTCAGCAGGTGCGCGTATTACAGATCAGTTAGAGATGTTCCCTGGTCGTCGTGGGGCAGGACGAATTTTCTACAATCAAGTAAAACTTTCAGGTAAAGTACCGCAAATTTGCTTGCTGTTTGGTCCTTCTGCAGCTGGGGGCGCTTATATTCCTGCATTTTCTGATATTGTGGTGATGGTGGAAGGCAACGCATCTATGTATTTAGGGTCACCACGTATGGCAGAAATGGTCATCGGTGAAAAAGTAGATTTAGAAACAATGGGTGGCGCTAAAATGCATTGTTCCGTTTCTGGTTGTGGGGACGTTCTAGTAAAAACAGAACAAGAAGCGATTGCTTATGCTCGAAAATACTTAAGCTATTTCCCGAATAACTATGCGGAGCGTAGTAAAGTGGAGGCTCCAAAGCCACCAGCAACATTTGAAAAATCAATTGAAGAATTAATTCCTAAAAATCAAAACTCGCCATTTGATATGTATCAGTTAATTGATCGGTTGATTGATGAAGATTCTTTCTGTGAAGTGAAAAAATTATTTGCCGCAGAATTAATAACAGGTCTTGGCCGTATTAATGGACAATCAGTTGGTATTATCGCCAACCAACCTCGTGTGAAGGGTGGCGTATTGTTCCACGATTCGGCTGACAAAGCAGCAAAATTTATTTCATTATGTGATGCCTTTAATATTCCATTAATATTCCTTGTAGACGTACCAGGATTTATGATAGGCACACAGGTTGAAAAGGCAGGCATTATTCGTCACGGTGCGAAAATGATTTTTGCAATGAGCGAGGCCACTGTACCGAAGCTAACTGTAATTGTTCGTAAAGCGTATGGTGCTGGGCTTTATGCAATGGCAGGTCCAGCTTTCGAGCCTGATTGCTGTATTGCGTTGTCGAACGCACAAATAGCCGTAATGGGGCCAGAGGCAGCAGTAAATGCAGTATATGCCAATAAAATTGCTGAACTACCAAAAGAAGAACAAGCAAGCTTTATTGCTGAGAAGAGAAAAGAATATCAAGAGGAAATTGACATTTATCGCTTAGCATCTGAGCTAATTATTGATGATGTCATTGAGCCAAATGATTTACGAAAAGCACTAGAAACACGTTTGGACTTGTATATGTCTAAATACTTGTTATTTTCTCAACGGAAGCACGGTGTAAATCCAGTATAAGAAGAAACACTTTCATTAAAAAATGCACCCAGTTTATGCTGGAGTGCATTTTTTGATATATTTCACCCCTTGCATGTGTACGGTCAGACATATTAAAATATGGGATGGATAAGAGGAAGTGGGTGAATGAGCATGGCAAAAAATAATATATCCAGTATCCAAGGTGATGCCAAGCTACCATTACCATTTCGAGCGTGGATTGATACGTATTACATACAACTTAAAGTAATAGGTTGGGTGTTTTTTAGCTTTTACACATGTATTGCCTTTTACAAGCTAGTAATTAATCGTTTAGTAGAAGTTTGTATTATGTTGTTCAGGGGCAATTATTCTTTAAGCGAGATGGGTTTATTTGATTATAGTAGCTGGCGGGTAACGACAAATTTTATACCGTTTGAAACGATTTTACGTTATATCAACTACTCACAATATTTTAATTTAGACTTGATTGTCGTAAACTTATTAGGCAATTTATTAATTTTTACACCGATGGGTTTTTTGTTACCGCTACTGTCAAAGAGGTTTCGAAAGGCGTGGGTAATTATTTGTATAGGCTTTTTCTCTAGCCTTGCTGTTGAAACCGTACAATTTATTTTTACGGTTGGTTCTGCAGATGTTGATGATTTAATTTTAAATACGCTAGGTGCCTGGTTTGGGTACTTAGCTTATAAATGTGTGCTTATTATGCCCAAAAAGCGAGCGTAAAGTTCGTTTGTAGAAGAAACAGTCCATTTAAAATGGGCTGTTTTTTATTATCGATAAGCACTATTTTACAGGTGTTTAATGTGATAAATTTTAATGAAAATAAATGAAAAAGTAATAAAGAAAAGTAATAACAATTAAATTACTTTAATTAATAGGGTGTTTTTACCTATTAAAAAATTTTAATATTGTTTCTTTAGGAGGTTCGTAGTGATTTTTGCTTGAATTTAAGAGAGAAAATTCCGATAATAATAGTACAGAAACAGTTCAGTTTGAATAAAAATAGGGAATAGAAAGTTGTTCATATTTACTACTAAACTTGCATATTAAAAAGAAAGTCGAGGTGAGGATATGAAACTATCAAACATGATGGAGCAAGAGAGACAATCTGCTTATTATAATCGTAAGAAAATCCTTCAGCGCAAAGAGGCTGGTGATGCTTATCGAAAAAATGCACAGTATTTCCAACCAGAAAAAAATCCGATATTGCTAGAGCTTGAAAATCTATTATTAGGACGCCAAGATCAAGATTTATATGAGCAACATAAAGAGGAATCTAAAGACGTAACGCCACAGCAACAGGCGTTGATGCAAGGCTTACAACAAACAGAAAAAAGTGTAAGGGCTCATGAGCATGCATTTAAAACAACTGGCAGTGATATAGGGGAATCGCCCTCTTCATCACGGCAAAAAGGAACGGATACGGACCAATTTACGGCATTAAATGATTTAGCTGAAGCGGAAATTAATACGGATGCTGAAAGTGCGGACACATTGCAAATTTTACAGCAGGTTCGAAGTGCGGCGCTAACACCTACAGTTCCATCTCCGCAAGATTTACGTATAGCAGCTAGTGCAGATGTCCAAATGCAACAAATTCAGGCACATATCAATGGTGCAGAGCTAGATGAAACATTACTGAAGGAGCTTGAACCATCTTTTGTGACGGAAACAATTAATGTAAAGGTGCCAGAACGATTTTCAAAGGAATTGAATTTGGATCCATTGGCAGATACAATTTTCGGTAAGACGTATGATGAGACGTTGAAAGCACGGACATTTAAAATGGCGTCAGCAAAATATGTTGCGCATATTCAAATGGCAAAAAGCGGCTATCTATATGGAGACAACTCAACGTTTTCAATGACAGCCTAAAGGATAGATAGGGGATTTTAATTGTGGCAAAAGCGAAGTATACGAAAACCAATGCAATTAGATTGTTAGAGCAACAAAAAATACAGTTTGATGTTTTGGAGTACGAGACAGGTGACGGTCAAGTAGATGGAGTGTCAGTAGCTGAAAAAATCGGACACCCTGTCACAAGTGTATTTAAAACATTAGTGGCAAAGGCGAGCGCTCAAAAGCTTTTTGTCTTTGTTATTCCAGTTGCGGAGGAACTTGATTTGAAAGCTGCTGCTAAAGTCGTTGGCGAGAAAAAGATTGAGATGCTAGCGGTGAAGGAGCTACTTGGTTATACAGGCTATGTCCGTGGTGGATGCTCGCCAGTCGGCATGAAAAAGCTATATCCGACGGTTATTGATGCATCTGCACGTGAGCAAGGAAGTATGATTGTTAGTGCAGGGAAAATTGGTATGCAAATTAATGTTCAAGTTGATGATTTACTTACAGTGACTAAGGCGCAACTTGCTCCCATCACAACTATCCAAGAATAATCCTTGGATAGTTTTTTATTTTGGGAAAAATATAGTCGGATTAATTAAAATAATTAGCGGAATATGAGATTTTGCAGTAGAAATGATGATAAAGTTAGAGCAATATCATACATAGAGAGAAGGATAGTGAAATGCGAAAAGTCACAGGATGGCGCTGGGCGTTTTTTGTGGTAGGAATGGTGATAATGTCATTAGGAATTACGATGTCGATCAAAGGGAAAATTGTAGGAACAAGCCCATGGGATGTGTTACATGTAGGGCTATTTCAAAATTTCGGCTTAACAATAGGAACTTGGTCTATTGTAACAGGGCTTTTAATCGTCGTCTCTACCTCGATTGTATTACGGCAATGGCCCAAAATAGGGACATGGCTAAATATGCTACTTATCGGTTCATTTATTGATGTGTTTAATTGGCTGTTACCTTCAACTGATATTTATGGCTTACAAATAACTTATTTTGTACTTGGTTTATTTATTTTAAGCTTCGGCTGTGGCATGTATATTGCGCCAAATATGGGTGCAGGTCCGCGCGATACTTTAATGATGATTCTCGTTGAACGATTTGGAGGGACGATTAAAACCGCGCGTATGGGCATCGAAGTTCTCGTCACTATTTTTGGATGGTTGCTCGGGGGTCCTGTTGGTGTTGGTACTGTCGTCATTGCATTAACATCAGGCTATATTGTGCAAATTTCCTTACCGTATTGTCGTAAAGTTTTAATGAAATGTATCGGAAGCATGGAGGGCATCAAACCATTTTAAGTGGTGACAGGCACACAAACAATTCTGAAATTTTAAGTGGATTTTTACGAATTAGGAGCTTATATTCTGCCAGATGTCCATGCCTAAGTGCCAGGTACGCACACAATTAGTGTCAGGCACTCAAACAATTTGCCTCCCCTTTCATCTTTTTGCCTAATAGTTCATATAATGTCTTGGCATAAAAAAAGGGGGAGCGACATTGAACGGAAATGTTACCTATTACTTTGGACACGCACTTACTGGGCAAGGAATCAAACATTTATATAAAGAAATGATGGATGAAGCGGAATTAGTTTACGTTCTGCAAGGCCCATCAACATATAAAGGATCAGAGCTTTTGAAGGAGCTAGGCTATTATTATGTAAAACAGGGCTTTGCAGTAGAGTGGTTTCAACACGCATTGTTAGAGAACGTAATAGAGGGAGTCTTTGTTCGAGGCTGTAACCGACTCTATGTGTGGTCTTCGCAATGGGGAATTGAACCAACTTTATTTGGTACGAAGCATCGTGTGCTGTCCTTTTATGATTGCTTAGAAGAAGACCGACTTGAAGAGATTGGCGAAAAGCTAGCTGTTGCGATAAAAGAGCGGGAGTTATGGCGTGAAAAGTGTATAACAATGCTTGAAATCGCCAAAAAAATACATGATGACTGGGAAATTGTTACGCAAAGTTGCATGAACTGGCAAGCTTTAGATGAACAAGTTACAAACTTAAAGTCGAATATTTTTCAATCCATCGTTTTAAATAAAACTGGAAGACGCACGCATCGACTATTAGGAACACTTACACCTCGAGGTGCAGAAAATACAGTAGATAGCATGACGAAAAATTTAGCGAGAAGATTGATGATAAAGGGCAAGCCAGGTACGGGGAAATCCTCATTAATGAAAGGATTAGCAGACGAGGCAAATGCAAGAGGGCTGGATGCGCAAATTGTGTGGTGTGGCTTAGATGCTGGTTCAGTGGATATGGTCATTGTACCCGAATTAAACCTTTGTATATTTGATAGTACAGAGCCCCATGTATTTGATCCACAAGATGGAAGATTAGGCGATGAAATTTTTGATATGGGGAAACATTGTGTTTTGACAGAGGAAGCCGAAGCTCAAATTGAAGAAATCCGTGTGAACTATAAAAGCGCAATGCAAGATGCAATCGGCTATACAACGCGATATGCAGAAGCAGAGAAAACAATTCGCCAGCTCATGGATCAATGTTTGTCGACTGCGATTTGGCGTGAAAAAACAGCTCCTTTATTTGAAAGATTAGCAAAGTAATTTATTCTAATTGGTTGCTTATGCTACACTATGAGTAGACTAGTCGATCTTTATTCAATAGCTGCTAGCGAAAGCGAAATGGATGCAAATGACCCCTTATTTGCATAGATGTGAACAGCAAGCTGAATGAAGAGAATGCCTCTGGCAGAAGCCTTGGATTTTGAGTTGTAGGATGCATGCATAAAATAAAATCCGAATATTATGACGCCGAGACAAAACTGATCTTAGAAAGGATGATACTCTTGTCTAAAGTACTAAATACATTTTTAGATGAAAACTTACAAGCCTTACGTGATCAAGGCTTATACAATGAAATTGACGCAGTAGAAGGCGCAAATGGGCCAGTTATTCAGGTTCGAGGTCAGAATCTTATCAATCTTTCCTCTAATAACTATCTTGGCTTGGCAACAAATGAGCAATTAAAGCAAATTGCTAAAGAAGCAACAGAAAAATATGGTGTAGGTGCAGGGGCTGTTCGTACAATTAATGGTACACTTGATCTGCATGTTAAATTAGAAGAAAAGCTTGCAGAATTTAAAGGTACAGAAGCGGCTATTTCTTATCAATCAGGCTTTAACTGTAATATGGCTGCTATTTCAGCTGTTATGGATAAAAACGATGCCATTTTATCAGACCAATTAAACCATGCTTCTATTATTGATGGATGCCGCTTATCGCGTGCAAAAATCATTGCGTACAATCACTCGGATATGGAAGATTTACGCGCAAAAGCAAAAGAGGCTACAGAATCAGGTTTGTATAATAAAGTAATGGTAATTACAGATGGTGTTTTCTCAATGGATGGCGATATCGCCAAACTACCAGAAATCGTTGAAATTGCGAAAGAGTTTGATTTAATTACTTATGTCGATGATGCACATGGATCAGGTGTTACTGGTAAAGGGAAGGGCACTGTAAAACATTTCGGTCTAGAAAAAGAAATCGACTTCCAAATCGGTACACTTTCAAAGGCAATTGGAGTGGTCGGCGGTTATGTTGCTGGCAAGAAAAATCTGATTGACTGGTTGAAAGTCCGTTCTCGTCCATTTTTATTCTCAACAGCATTACCACCAGGTGATGTGGCGGCTATTACGGCAGCAGTACAAATGCTTATTGATTCAACAGAACTACATGATAAGCTATGGGAAAATGGCGATTACTTAAAAGCAGGGTTAGCGAAATTAGGCTTTAATATCGGAGAATCAGAAACACCGATTACACCATGTATTATTGGTGATGAAAAGCTGACACAAACGTTCTCTCGTCGCTTATTTGAGGAAGGCGTTTATGCAAAATCAATCGTTTTCCCAACTGTTCCAAAAGGCACTGGCCGTGTTCGTAATATGCCGACAGCTGCTCACACAAAGGAAATGCTAGACAACGCATTGACAATTTATGAAAAAGTAGGCCGTGAATTAGGCGTAATTTCATAATGACTAGAAGGCACTTTTTGTTCGAATAGAACAGGGAGTGCCTTCTTTTCTTTTATATTACGTACAGTTTTGCTTCGAAAATTCGCTATATTGCTTAAGATATAATCATTTAATCGGAAAATAACTATTCGGTGATATGATAGATTGTCAAAAGAGATTGACAAATAACATAATTCGAACTATTCTATAAAGCATATTGAAATAGTAGGTTATAATAGCTGTTGAATAATTGAATAAGGAGAACAAAATGCTCGAATTTCGTAATGTATCAAAAGTTTATAGCTCAAAGAAAAAAGAAGTTGTTGGTGTTAGCGATGTATCCTTAACAATTAATCGTGGCGATATTTTCGGAATAGTAGGTTATTCGGGAGCTGGTAAAAGCTCGCTTTTACGTTGTATAAATTTATTAGAACGGCCTACTAGCGGTGAAATATTAATTAATGGTAAGGATTTGACAAAGCTATCACGAAATGAACTACGTTTAGCGCGCTTAAAAATCGGAATGATATTTCAACATTTCTATTTAATAAGCCAAAAAACAGTAGGCGAAAATATAGCCTTCGCCCTAAAGGCGGCGAATATGCCAGCTACTAATATTCCTGCAAGAGTGGACGAATTGCTTAAAATGGTTGATTTAGCAGAAAAAAGGGATGTGTATCCTGCGCAGCTTAGTGGGGGTCAAAAGCAAAGAGTAGGGATTGCAAGAGCTTTAGCAAACAATCCAGCGATGTTGCTCTGCGATGAAGCCACGTCTGCTCTCGATCCTAAAACAACAGTATCCATTTTACGACTGTTAAAGGAAATTAATAATAAGTTAGGGATTACGATTGTCCTTATTACACATGAAATGGATGTTGTGAAGGAAATTTGCAATCGTATGGCTGTTATGCAGGATGGTAAAGTCATCGAGGAAGGCGAAGTATATGATATTTTCGCTAGCCCTCAAAAAGTATTAACACAAGAATTTATTAGTAGTGTGGTATCTTTTGATATTCCACAAACAATTTTAAAAAATGTACAAGGTCAAATCGTCAAAATTTTATTTAAAGGAAATGTAGCAGGAGAAGGCGTTATTGCTGACACGATGCAACGTTTTTACGTAAAAGGGAATTTCCTTCATGGCACAATCGAATACATACAAGAACGACCACTCGGTATTTTTTTAATGGAGCTACAAGGTGAGGACAGTGAGTTAGCAAAAGCTGTTGCCTATATGACCGAACGTGGTGCTATTGTGGAGGTGGTTCAGCATGTTTGATGTAACCCATTTTATCGAGATGATTCCAGATATATTGAAAGCCTTTCAGGAAACGATTATTATGATTGGCATCTCGCTATCTGTGTCAATCGTGGTAGGTTTACCACTTGGCATTTTACTATTTGTTACGGATAAGGGGCTATTTTGGGAAAATCGTTTAATTAAAAGTGTGTTCGGCTTTGCGGTGAACTTTATTCGGTCGATTCCATACATCATTTTATTAGTCGCGTTATTCCCATTAACGAAACTACTAGTTGGACAAACAATTGGGCCGATTGCAGCGAGTGTTTCGTTATCAGTTGCAGCCATTCCATTTTTTGCACGATTAGTGGAAACGTCATTACGAGAAATTGATAAAGGTGTTATTGAGGCGTCAATAGCAGTAGGTGCCACACCGTGGATGATTATTAAAGATGTTTTAATTCCTGAAGCAAAATCAAGCATCATTCAAGCAATGACAGTTACTGTCATTAGTTTAGTTGCTTTCTCTGCAATGGCAGGTGTAGTAGGTGGCGGTGGTATTGGTGATTTAGCTATCCGATTCGGCTACTATCGTTATGATAATACAATTATGATTGCTACCGTTGCGATTTTAATTTTGCTCGTGCAAGCGATACAAATTGCTGGCGACTGGTTTGCAAAATCAATTGATAAAAGATAAGAAGAGGAGAGAAAGAAAAGATGAGAAAATCATTACTAGCATTTTTGACAATTATCCTTGCTGTCGTTTTAGCAGCATGTGGTTCTAGCGACAAAGGTTCCGATTCAAAAAAAGGTTCAGATGCAGCGGGAGATAGTAAATCTATTAAACTAGGTGCAACAGCAGGACCTTATAGTGATATGCTTAAAAAAGCAATTATTCCACAGCTTGAAGAAAAAGGTTACAAAGTTGAATTAGTAGAGTTCAGTGATTATGTGCAACCAAATAAAGCTTTAGATAATGGCGATATTGATGCGAACTTATTCCAGCATACGAAGTACTTAGAAAACTTTGAAGAGCAGAACAACATGGATTTAGAAGCATTAATTATTGTGCCGACTGCGCCAATGGGCTTTTTCTCGAACAAATACAAATCAATCGATGAAATTCCTGATGGGGCAACTGTGGCAATTGCCAATGATCCTTCAAATGCAGCACGTACATTATTATCATTGCAGGAGCAAGGCTTAATCGAGATTGACCCTAGCATTGAAGAATTAAAAGCATCAGAAAAAGATGTTGTGAAAAACGACAAAAATTTAGTATTCCAACCGATCGAGGCTGCTGCACTTCCGCGTACAGTGGAAAGTGTGGATTTAGCTGGCGTACCTGGTAACTTTGCTTTAGCAGCGGGGCTAGATTTACTAAATGCGGTATTTTTAGAAAACATGCCTGACCAATTCCGTAACGTTATTGCGGTAAAGGCTGATAATAAAGATTCACAATTATCAAAGGATCTAGTTGAAATTGTAGAATCGGCTAAATTCGAAGAAGTTATTGATGCAGATTTCAAAGGCTTTGGTAAACCAGAGTGGATGGAAAATCGTAAATAATAAAAAACAAGAAGCACTCGTCATATGGCGAGTGCTTCTTGACTTATCGTTTAAAAAGGTTAAGCTTTTCAATTCGGCCAATAGCTTCACGTAAGCGTTCTTCGCTTACAAGCAAACCGACACGTACATAGCCTTCACCAAACTGTCCAAAGCCATTACCAGCGGCTACAGCAATATCCACTTTATCAAGTAATACATCGGCAAATTGTTCACTTGTGTACCCTAGTGGAACAGGGAGCCAAGCAAAAAACGAACCTTTTGGAGCGGTTACTTGCCAACCGATACGCTGTGCTTCTTCGATAAGAACGTTTCGTCGACGTTCATATGTTTCCTTAAGTTCCTGTGCACAAGTTTGTGAGGAAGTTAAAGCGATAGCTGCTGCCTGTTGAATAGCAGGGAATTGGCTACAGAATAAATGATCTTGAAGAAGATTAATAGCTTCTATAACTTGTGCATTTCCAACTGCGAAACCGATGCGCCAGCCAGCCATATTATAGGTTTTTGATAATGTATACAGTTCAATGCCGACATCTTTGGCACCGTCGGCCTGCAAAAAACTTACTGGTTTATTGCCATCAAAGCCAATCGCACCGTAGGCGAAATCGTGTGCTACAATCATTTGATGCGCTTTTGCAAAGCTTACTGTTTCTTCGAAAAATGCAACTGTTGCTGTTCCACCAGTAGGATTGTTCGGGTAATTTAAGTAAAGAAGCTTAGCTCTTTCTTTTACTTCATCGGATAATGCATCATAGTCAGGTAAAAAATCATTTTCTGCAAAAAGTGGCATGACGTCATATTGCACGTCACCTAACACAACACCAGATAAATAATCTGGATACCCTGGATCAGGTAACAGCATGGTGTCACCAGGATTTAACACTGCCATTGGTAGTTCCACAAGTCCAATTTTCGTACCACCTAAAATGGCTACTTCTGTATCAGGATTAATATCAACGTTGTATTCACGTTTATAAAAATCAGCTGCCGCTTGGCGTAATTCAGTAATGCCACGAAACGGAGAGTATTTATGATGCTGTGGATTTTCTGCTGCATCTTGAAGTGCTTTAATTATATGCGGGGGAGTCGGTTGGTCGGGATTGCCTTGACCAAGATTAATAATGTCGCGTCCTTCCGCTAGTGCTGCATTGACCTTTTGTACAAGTGCTGCAAAAAATTGTGGAGGGAGTTGCTGTAGTTTTTTTGATAATTCCATGTATGTTCACCTTTTTCAGAATATAATAATTATTATAGATATGTTGCAAATACTATTACTTTTTTAATAGATTGTCTATAGTCTTTCTTTATCAAGGGGAAAAAACGTATAAAGAAGACCAAAAAGAGACTTATGTGGAAAGAAAAGACCAGGACTCATTTAATTTTGAGCCTGGTCTTTATTTGGGTTACGATCTATAAATTCGTTGATTTCATCTTTTAATCGATAAACTTGTGTGAAGTAAAGATGTTCAGGTACTTCGTCACGTATTTGCCATTCTCGTAAAACTTTGTGATGGAAAGTTACAAAATACTCTTCTAATACACTTCTGTCAATGCCTTGTTTTGTAGCCATTTCAGCTATAGAAAGACCTTGGTGCCAATATAAATTAAACTCCTCCTCAGACAATTTTAATAACGCATAAATCTCTTCGTAATTATATTTGAGGCTATATTCATATTGTTTTTCTGTTGTAGAGTCATTCGTATTTTCTTCAGCGTTAACTATATCGCTAAGTAATGTTGAATTAGAAATAAATAAAGTAGCTATGACTATCGGTATAAATTTTTTCACAAGTATCTCCTCTCGTTTTTCACCGTATTATTTATTTTGTGAAAGTTATTTATAAAAATACGTCTAATTGTTGCCTTGGTCTTTTTTGTACTTATGAGGATGGAATTGTCTATGTAATATATCAACTCCAATGAAAACAAGGAAAGCGCCAATTATTCTCAAAAGAATATTCTTTATCAGAACATCATCAATCGTTATAGCGATGAGCATACTTCCGAACAATATCATGATGAATCCTAAAAACCCTTTTATATATGTCATATTTACCTCCTAAAAATGCTACTCGAAAGTGGCACTAGTTTCAGTTTTAGTCTTTTTGAGTAAGGTTGCATGTTTTACATATCCTGAAGTTCATTAACAGTAACAAATGTATAGCCTTCATTTGAAAGCTCTTGTAAAATGCCTTCAATTGTTTGAAGCGTATTATCGGTTTTATCATACATTGGATGAATCAATATAATTGAACCAGGCTCGATATTTTCTTGTACATAATTTATTTTGTCTGTCGCTAAGCTGTAATAACTATCTGGTTCGAGATTCCAAGTTATCGTGTCTCGATGATGTTTCTTTAGGTAGTATGGAAATCCTATAAGTTTTTTCCCATTGGGAGGCCGAACATCAATTTCTCCTTTAAAACCAGCATTGCGAATCAATAGATCGGTTTTTTCAATTTCTTTCTTATAATATGAAGGGGTTTTGAAAACCATCCGATTATGAGAATAGGTGTGATTGCCGATTTGATGTCCTTGCTCTACAATTTTTTTTGCCTCGTCTGGATGTGTTTCAATTTCTTCGCCAATTAGAAAGAAGGTCGCTTTTGCATGATATTTTTCTAATAGTGGCAGTATCATATTTACATTTTCTGTTGGGCCATCATCAAACGTTAATGCAACCACTTTTTGAGTTGTCTCTACTTGTTTCGTTATATTTCCGAACAACTGATATGTCCTAGAATTCATTAATTTATATGTGGCCAGTAATAGGAGAAAAACTAGCAGAAAGCTTGTCACAGTGATGATTACTTTCCTTTTCATAACAACCCTTCTTTCTTATTTTGCATATTAGAAAGCCTAGTCTTACGGGAGTAAGGAAGAAAAATAAAAAAGATGGGATTCCCATCTTTTTTATTGCTTATCTAACTTATCAGAAATACTTTTAAGGATTTGTATTTGCTCTTGTTGTATTTTAAGAAATTTAAGCAGAAACCAAATGACAAATACAGCTGGAGCTATGTAAATTAATAAGCTTAAGAGAGGTAAAAAAACGAAGAATGCGCTTTCCATAAATGATGTGACCTTCCTTCTTGATTATGATTTTTACTTTCGGGAATACCTTTATTATCATATCAATGTATGTAATAAGTATATCAGTAATGGTTTTTGTTGTCATTAAACGATAAAAATGTATATATTTATCGTTTTTAAAGTCGTTAACAAAACATTAAAAGATGAACATAGCCTGAAATTGATGACAATTGTCTTTAAGTATTTCATGGAATCTTTACCCTGATATCATCGACATGCCATGTGCACTCAGTGATATAATGGAACAAAGAAAAATGTAGTGTAGTAAGCTACACGGTATAGGAAGTACGCATATGTCTTGAATGTTAAAACTATTTTTTACGAATGGATGGGGGAATAAACATGAAAATAGGTTGTATTCAATTGAATGTAAGATTCGGTAAAGTAGAAGAAAATTTTGTGAGAGCAGAGGAAAAAATTCGCGAAGCGGCACGCTTAGGCGCGGAGATTATAGTACTTCCCGAAATGTGGAATACAGGCTATGCGCTTGAAAAACTAGCCGAACTTGCAGATACAGATGGCCAACGAGCAAAGGCATTTCTACAAAGCTTGGCAATCGAACTTGGTGTACATATTGTGGGGGGCTCTGTCGCAACGAAGAAGGGCGATAAATTTTACAATACGATGTATTCCTTTGATAAGGAAGGAAATCTGGTTGGTGAATACAGTAAAGCACATTTATTCCGCCTGATGGATGAACATCTTTATTTAGAAGCGGGTGATGAAATGAACCGCTTTGCATTGGGGGATATTGAAGCAGCGGGTGTTATTTGCTATGATATTCGTTTTCCAGAATGGTTACGTGCGCATGCATTAGATGGTGCAAAGGTGATATTCGTACCAGCTCAATGGCCAACACCTCGTATCGATCATTGGAAAACATTATTGCAGGCACGTGCAATTGAAAATCAATGCTTTGTCATTGCCGTTAATCGTATTGCTAACAAGGTAGAAAACTTTAATGGTCAATCTATGGTGATTCAACCTTGGGGTGAAGTATTATGGGTTGGAGCAGAAGATGAGGAAGTAGCCGTTATAGACGTCGACTTTTCAATTGTCGATGAAGTTCGAGGAAGAATTCCAGTTTATGATGACCGTAGACCAGGCCTGTATAGTGGCGTAGTTAACAAATAAGTGCCACTCTTAGAGTGCCAGGCACCCAAACAATTCTGAATTCTATATCCAAGTAAAAATCCACTTAGATTTCCGCGGCTTATGGAGTGATGCGCGCCGAAAGTGAAGTGGATTTTTACGTTTTATATGGAGGAGTGCCAGTCACTCAAACAATTTGACAGTGGACTTACTTCTTTTCTTCTATGAGCGAATTGGCAAGTAACATAAACTCAAGTGTAATGCGATTATGACCCTTCATAAAATCCTCCCCTAGCAAACTTTCAAGCTTCTTTAGGCGATGATAGAGTGTTTGCCGTACAATAAATAATTGTTTAGCAGTTTGTTGTTTGGATCCATTTGTCTGTAGATATACTTGAAGTGTTTCGAGCAATTTACTGTTGTGCTTTTTATCATATTCAATAACAGGCTGTAAATAGTCTTGAATGACTTCTTGTAAATCCACTTGCATTTGCAATTTGTAAATGAGGTGGTATAAGTGTAAGTCATCATAGAAAAACGAGGTCGTTTGCACTTTGCCACAAATATATAATGTTTCTAAAGCCGTTTGATAGCTCTTCGGAATTTCCTCGACATCTGAAACGACCTTACCAATCGCTAGTTGATATCCTTGTGATAGTTGCTTTTTATAAAAATCCGTTTTTTTAAGCGTAGAAAAAAGCGTATTTAGTAATTCTCGGCTCGCTTTACAGTCTTTTGTATGGAGGAGAATGAAAATAACATAGCTCTTCCTTTCGAATAAAAAAGGGATAAAACCATTTTGTTCAAATAGATTGCGATAATAAAGCTTGCTATACACAATATCCTCTTGTACCTTCATAATTGTATAGGGTGAAGATAAAATAAACACTGCGCTACTATAATAAGTAAAGTTCGAATGATGGGACACGATAAATTTAAAAATTTCCTCTTTCGTTAGCTTGTGATCAATCCAATCCGCTAAAATCGTTGCATCCTCAATATCCCTTTTCTCTTCAATATAAAATTCACGCATTAAAAGCTGAGCAAGTGCCGTCGCTGTACGATCTAAAATCAGTAATTCAAATTCAGAGAACAATCCATCCCCTCGATAAAGGGTTAAATCTGCATAATGTTGATCGACAATAAAAATAGGCTCATGTATAAATTGTGTTGCTGATTTTGGCATCTTTAATAAATCCCGTCGTTTGACTGTAGGTATATTCGGAAAAAAGATAGGGTCTCGACCTTTAATAGAAAAAATGATTTGTGTACGTAGTGCCTGATAGAGTGTTTGCAAAATATCATCTACGGTTTGTCCTAACAGAGCATTTTTGTTTAAAGTTTGTGAGTAAGTTTCTAATGAAGAAATCATAAAATATTGTTGGTTCATAATTTGACTATGTAAATCCTGTGTAATCCTCACAAAAGGAACTGTTTCATGAAAAACTATGATTGGGAAGTCATGTTGGTTGGCAAGTGAAAGAATGGATTCTGGTATTGTTTGTAAATAAGTACCGTATTCTATGCAAAGTGCTGCACAGTTTTTTTTAATTAAAGACTCCACAAAAAAGATAAAGTCCTCAATACAATGCTGTAAACTAATTCCCGTCGTTAAAACCAATTCGTCCCCAGCTAGGAAATTATCAACTTGCACAATTTCAATAACATGTGCCCACTTTACAATTCGTAATAATCCATCTTTGCCTGCAACAACCTCGGCGCTTTTAAAGTGTTCATTTTCTAATATGTCCTTTACTAGAAGCTTATATTGACTCATTGTAGCCCTCCAATCAAATATTGCATTGTACATAGAAAATGATTGAATTTTAAATAAAAAATAATGATTTAGCTATTATTTTACGAAATATTGTCTTTCGATACTATTTATTCTATTTTACATTATGTTTAAAACAAAATCATAGCATTTTACAGTTTGTCTATTACTTCGTCTCTTTGAAAGATGTAAGATTTTTGTAAGTACTAATCCAATCTTGCAAAAGGGGTGACAGATATGGAACAACAAACGCATTTACAGAGAGGGTTAAAGAAAAGACATATGACAATGATCGCTATTGCAGGGGTGATAGGCGCTGGCCTTTTTATGGGAAGTGGCTCGGTTATAAACTTGGCTGGGCCTGGTGCCATATTATCTTATATTTTTGCTGGGATAATTGTCATTCTTGTTATGCGAATGCTAGGTGAAATGGCAGCTGTAAACCCGACAAGTGGTTCATTTGCACACTACGCACATGAAGCAATTGGTCCGTGGGCTGGTTTTATGATTGGCTGGTTATATTGGTTTTTCTGGGTTGTCGCAATTGCGCTAGAAGCAACTGCTGCCGCCGCAATTATTCAATATTGGTATGACGGCATTCCTTTGTGGTTGCTAAGTCTACTATTAACTGTCGCACTTACTTTAACAAATGTACTGTCAGTAAAGGCATTTGGTGAGTTTGAATACTGGTTCTCTCTTATCAAGGTTGTAAGTATTATTGCCTTTTTAGCACTTGGGGCATTTATCATTTTCGGGATAGCGCCAAATTTTAATGCTATTGGTACTGCCAATTTAATCGGTGAGGGTGGTTTTTTACCAAATGGATTTGGAGCTGTATTAATGGGGGTAGTAATTGTTATTTTCTCCTTTATGGGTACAGAAATTGTTGCGATCGCTGCGGGAGAATCTGATGAACCGTTAGCTGCAGTGACTAAAGCTACAAATTCGATTACATGGCGTATTTTAATTTTCTATGTTGGGTCAATAACGGTAGTCGTTACATTATTACCATGGCATTCTTCAGATATTTTAACAAGTCCATATGTAGCAGTTCTAGATTATATCGGTATACCCGCTGCAGCACAAATAATGAATTTTGTTGTATTAACAGCGGTTTTATCGTGTTTAAACTCGGCGCTCTATGCAACATCAAGAATGGTCTTTTCTTTAGCAGAAAAAGGGGAGGCACCAAGAGCATTTTTAAAACTAAATAAAAATGGCGCTCCTGTAAATGCAATTCTAGCAGCCACTTTTTTCTCATATATTGCTGTAATTATGAACTATGTTTCGCCAGATAAAGTTTTTATGTTTTTATTGAGTTCCTGTAGTGCAATAACGTTAATTCTTTACTTAATTATCTCGTTTTCACAATTAAGAATGCGTCGGAAAATTGAAAAAGAAAATCCAGCGTTATTAAAAGTGAAAATGTGGTTATTCCCTTATTTAACGTATTTTACCATATTGGCAACAACTGCATTACTAGTGTCGATGTTTTTTATTGATTCTATGCGTTCTCAAATTCTATTTACGTGTGTTGTAGTAGCAATAGTGATGATTCTTTATGTCGTAACACAAAGGAAAAAGATTACTAATCCTGTGGGAGAAGCGAGTTCATCTTTCCAAAAGGAAAACTTGATATTAAACAACGATACAGAATAAGGAGTGGTAAAGAGATGCCAATTCAACAAAAAACGAAAGCGCTATCACATTTTATAAATGGCACAAAAATGGAAGGAACGAGTGGTCGCTTTTCAGCTGTTTATAACCCATCGACAGGAGAGATTATTGCCCAGGTTCCATTAGCTTCAAAAGAAGAGATAAGGCTAGCTATTCAGTTTGCGAAAACAGCCTTTCCTGCTTGGAAAAAAACATCAATTGGCAAAAGGATTGAAGTATTGCATCGTTTCCGTCAAATATTAGTAGCGAGGCAGGATGAACTAATTCAAGTTATTTGTGAGGAAAGTGGTAAAACATTTGAAGATGCGAAAGGTGAAATCATTCGTGGAATAGAATCTGTAGATATGGCAATTGGTGCACCGCAATTATTAAAGGGCGAATATTCAGTAAATGTAGGAGGCGATATTAATGCCTTTTCTGCAAAGGCGCCTCTCGGTGTTGTAGCAACAATTGCACCATTTAATTTTCCTGTAATGGTACCTCTAGCAATCTCTAGTATGGCGATTGCGGTAGGTAATGCTGTTATTTTAAAGCCATCTGAGCGTGTACCGCATTCAGCATTGTTAATAAGCGAATTTTGGAAAGAAGCAGGCTTACCAGATGGGATATGGACAGTTATTAATGGGGATAAAGAAGCTGTCAATGAACTACTTGAAAACAAAGAAATTCAAGCCATTTCATTTGTTGGATCGACACCTGTAGCAGAATATATTTATCACACAGGTACAAAGCATAATAAGCGCGTAGCTGCATTTGGTGGAGGAAAAAACTTTATGATTGTCATGCCTGATGCCAATCTTGAGCAAACTGCCAATGCCTTTTTAGGCGCAGCATATGGTGCTGCTTCACAGCGCTGTATGGCGATTTCGGGAGCTATAGTTGTTGGGAAGGATACAGAAGAACGATTAACAAAAGTGTTAAAAGAGAAAATAGTAAATTTGAAAATTGGTTGTTACAAAGATCCTACTATCGATTTTGGCCCTGTCATTTCGCAGCAAGCAAAAGACTTAATTATCCAATACATCGACGGAGCGGTTGCTGAGGGGGCCAACCTCGTCATAGATGGAAGAAATCCTAGCATTTGTGAAACGTCGAAAGGCTTTTATTTAGGACCGACCCTAATTAATCATGTCACACCAGATATGCAGATTTTTAAAGAAGAAGTATTTGGACCAGCACGCATTATATTGGGTGTCGAGACATTACAGGAAGCCATTGATTTAATTAATAACCATGAGCTTGGAAATGGTGTGACGATGTTTACGCGTAGTGGACGTGCAGCGCGTAAATTCCAAGAGGAAATAGAAGTCGGGATGGTAGGCATAAATGTCCCTATTCCAATTCCTGTTGGCTATCACAATTTTGGAGGGTGGAAGCGTTCTAAATTTGGCGAAGGGCATATGTTTGGGCCAGATCAAGCGCGGTTCTTTACGAAGGCAAAAACGATTTCTGAACGATGGCCTGATGAAGCGGAGAATACAACAAGTTCATTTGCCTTTCCAAGTAATAGCGATACCACATTACATTAAGTGGAACAGTTTAAGCTGCTTCAATAATTTACCTGAATATAATTAAAGGGGTGCATGTAAATGGTTCAAACAAATCTTAAGAGTGATGTATTAAAAAAAGATGAACAATATGTCTGGCATTCAATGAAGCCTTATAATCCGCAAGCAACATATGTTGTAGAAAAATCGGATGGTGCAAGAATCGTTGATACAGAGGGTAATGAATACATTGATGCAATGGCGGGGTTATGGTGTGTAAATGTAGGATACGGTCGTAAGGAATTAGCGGACGTTGCACATGAGCAAATGATGAAAAATGCCTATGCGCCTCTATCACAAGGCCATTTGCCCGCTGTTGAATTAGCAGAAAAAATTAACCAAATGCTTGGCGGCGATTATGTCATTTTCTTTTCTAATAGTGGCTCTGAGGCAAACGAAACGGCGTTTAAAATAGCCCGCCAATATCATCAACAAAAAGGTGAAAGTGCACGCTATAAAATTGTCTCGCGTTATCGGGCATACCACGGAAATTCATTCGGAGCTTTAGCTGCGACAGGGCAAGCAGAACGAAAATATAAATATGAACCACTATCACCAGGCTTTATTCATGTTGCGCCACCTGATCAATATCGGGAACCAGAAAATGACTCGTTAGCACCAACTGACTTAGCGAGTGTAAAAGCTGTCGATAAAATGATGACATGGGAACTGGGCGATACTATTGCAGCAATGATATTAGAACCGATTATTACAGGTGGCGGTGTTATTATGCCTCCAGAAAATTATATGAAGGGCATTGAGGCAATCTGTAAAAAACATGGAGCATTAATGATTGTCGATGAAGTCATTTGCGGGTTTGGACGTACAGGAAAGCCATTTGGTTTTATGAACTACGGTGTGAAGCCTGATATTATTACGATGGCTAAAGGGATTACAAGTGCTTATTTACCACTGTCAGCAACGGCAGTGAAGCGGGAAATTTATGAGGCATTTACAGGAACAGATGCATACGGTTATTTCCGTCATGTCAATACATTTGGTGGATCACCTGTAGCCTGTGCTGTCGCTTTGAAAAATATTGAAATCCTTGAAAGAGAAGCGTTATTTGAGCGATCGAAGGAAGTAGGAGCTAAAACATTACAAACGCTTCAAAATGCTTTAAACACGCATTCAAATGTTGGCAATGTTCGTGGGAAAGGCTTATTGATCGGGATAGAATTAGTTGTAGATAAAATCTCAAAAGAACCTTTGCCAGTGGAAAAAGTGAATGCTGTCATTGCAGCATGTAAAGGGCAAGGGGTCATCATCGGGAAAAATGGAGCTACCGTAGCGGGGTATAATAACGTCTTAACATTATCACCACCACTTAATATTGCACAAGAAGATCTTGATCGCATACTAAATGTGGTTGTGAATAGTATAAATACGCTGTAGTAACTATTCAAGTAAGTTCTAAAAGCCGTGTTAATGGCTTTTAGAACTTTTATTGTGGCACTTTGAAGCTTAAATGATTTTTCAAGAAATTTATTATTGCACAATAAAAATAATTATAAAATTCTGAAAATTATTAAAAAAATACTGGAAATATTAGATTTCATAGTTTATAGTTGTAAAAAAATAATTAATTTTCTGATAATTAAAAAATATTGCGAAAGGGAATATTTTTTTAATCACTTATTTTCAGCAGTGGAATAAATACACTTTGTAATTTGAACTATACTTTCTGATTAAAAGCAATTTTGATAGTTGAGGAGGCAATGTCTTTCCTGAATTGAATTGTCTAATCGTAAGAAAATATAGTTTTATTTTTTGCCTATTTATTTTCAGCAGTGGAGAAAATAAATATTTTTAGTAATTATATTTCTTATTTTAAGCTATAAGAAATATTTTTATATATTTTTACTAAGGGGGAAGATGAAATGAATTTTATTAAAAAATTGGTTTTTGTCATTCTATGTACGTTGCTTTTAGCGGCATGTACAGAGAAAGACAATTCTAACGCACCAAATACGGGAGACAAGTCTACTACAGATTCAGGCACAGCAAGTTCAAAAAATGAGCTTGTCATCGCTGTAAATGAAAACTTTATTTCAATGGATCCGCATAACACAGGGGATACTAATTCGAACTCTGTACAGGAGACGATGCTAGAAGGATTGTTAGGCTTCGATGCAGATGGGCAAATTATTAAGGTTTTAGCAGATGATTATTCAATAAGTGAAGACGCGCTCGAATATACGTTCAAACTTCGAGAAGGGGTTACTTTCCATGACGGGGAACAGTTTAATGCTGATGCTGTAAAGGTCAACATTGAACGAATCATGAATGATGAAAGCTTACGCTTATATTCTCGTGGATTTAGCTTAATAAACAACGTTGAAATTCTAGGCGATTATGAAATTAAAGTTACTTTAAAAGAACCATATGGACCAATGATTACTCGTTTTGGGGTTGCCAAAATGATTAGTCCAAAAATGATTAAAGAAAATTTAGCAGAAATACCCAAAAAACCTGTCGGTACAGGTCCATATAAATTTGTTGAATGGGTACAAGGAGACCATTTAACAATTGAAAATTTTGATGGTTATTGGGATGGCGGACAACGTGTTTCTAAAATTATCTATAAACCAGTACCCGAAAATGGATCACGAGTGGCGATGCTAAAAGCGGGGGATGCACAAGTTATCTATCCTGTGCCATCTCAAAATATTGATGAACTTTCTAATAGTAAAGATGTAGAGGTTAATAAAGTTCCTTCTACAATTGCACACTACGTTTCATTAAATACTTATAAAAAACCTTTGGATGATCTTAAAGTTCGACAAGCCTTTAACTATGCGGTGGACAAAGATGCTTATATAAAAGTGGTTAATGCGGGGCTAGGTGTACCATTAGACTCCATTATTCCTTCTAAAACGGTTTATTATAAGCAACAAAAAATGTATGAACACAATATTGAAAAGGCAAAAGAATTATTGGCTGAGGCTGGCTATCCTGATGGCTTCGATATTGAAATCTGGGGGAACACAAACTCAGATACGATGAAAGGTATGCAGTTTATTCAACAACAGTTAGGTCAAATCGGCGTAAAAGTAGAAATTAAATCAATGGAGGAAGGCACTTTATCAGATGAAATCTATGGTGCACAAACACCAGATGATGCGAAATTGAAAATGTGGTATGTGAGTTGGTCAGCCTATGCTTCGGATATAACGAATGCGACAAAGCCTCTTTTCCATAGCGTATCATTCCCTCCAAATGGTGCAAATACAGCTTACTATAATAACAAGGAGGCAGATCAATTAATGGATGAAGCTAACTCCATTTCAGATGTAGATCGCCAAGCTGAACTATATGAAAAATTACAGGAAATCGTTTATCAAGATACGCCTTGGATTTTCTTAGGGGTGGATGAGGTTGTATATGGCGTGCGCTCAAATGTTAGTGGTGTGTTAGTAAACCCTACAGGTGGACTTGATGTGAAGAATGCCAAAGTAGAGTAATGCACAGAAAAGGAATTGATGCTAGTCAATTCCTTTTTTACAAAATAGAAAGGAGGAAGGCGGCATGGGGAAATATATAGCAAGAAGAACTGTTGAAATGATACCGATTTTAATTGTCATTTCCATATTAACATTTTTATTTATTCATTTTATACCTGGTGATCCAGCACGATTAGTAGCAGGTAAGGATGCCACGCTAGAAGATGTTGAAAATGTACGACATGAGATGGGTTTAGATAAACCGATTCTTAAACAATACGTGGATTATATGAAAAATCTTGTGACGGGTGAGCTTGGCACGTCTTTAACAACAGGGCTACCTGTCATCGATATGTTTAAAACAAGGTTTATGCCTTCTCTTCAGCTTACTTTCCTTTCCATGTTTTGGGCTACATTAATGGGTTTGGCGATAGGTGTTTTTTCTGCCATCAATAAAAATAAATGGCCTGATTATTTTGGAATGGTAACGGCTGTTTCGGGCATTTCGATTCCAGGATTTTGGCTAGGCCTATTATTAATTCAATTATTTTCAGTGCAACTAGGGTTACTTCCGACAGGTGGATTAGATGGCTTTTCTAGTTATATTCTACCTTCCTTGACCTTAGGGGCTGGCATTATGTCAATGATCGCTAGATTTACTCGATCTTCCATGCTTGAAACGTTACAAGCAGATTATATAAGAACAGGGAGAGCAAAAGGGTTGAAAGAACGCTCTGTTATTGTGACACATGCTTTAAGAAATTCCTTGATTTCTGTGGTAACGGTAGCAGGGCTGCAATTTGGATTTTTATTAGGTGGATCGGTGGTAGTAGAGACAGTTTTTAGTTTTCCAGGAATGGGACGACTTCTGATCGATTCTATCGCATTTCGTGATTATCCCGTTATTCAGTCAGCATTGCTGTTATTTGCTTTAGAATTTATTTTAGTAAATTTAGTCGTAGATGTGCTTTATACAGTGTTAAATCCAAAAATTCAATTAGATGCTTAAGGGAGGGAACAAAATGACTTCACCAACTACTGTGCAAAATAGCCAAGTGCAAAATACACAAAGAAAATACTCTCCTCTTAAAGAATTTTGGAAGTCTTTTAAAAAACAAAAGGCTGCATTGGTAGCAAGTATCTTTATAGGATTATTAATTGTAGTTGCTATTATTGGTCCTTATATCGCGCCATATGATCCTTTCGAACCGAATTATGATGCTTTATTAGAGGGACCAAGTGCGAGTCATTTGGCAGGAACGGATGAGTACGGTCGCGATATTTTTAGTCGTTTAATAGTAGGAGCAAAAATATCCTTAATGGTGAGTTTTAGTGCCGTATTTTTAGGCTTAATATTAGGAACGATTTTAGGTTTAATTAGCGGTTATTTTGGTGGGTGGATTGACAAAATCATCATGCGTAGCTGTGATGTATTATTTTCATTTCCTGATTTATTGTTAGCTATTGCCATTGTAGCCTTATTGGGTCCTGGTATTAATAATGTCATTATTGCTGTGATGATCTTTAGTGTGCCATCTTTTGCCCGTTTAGTAAGAGGTGCTACATTGAATGCGAAAGAGAATGTATACGTAGAGGCCGCACAATCCATGGGGGCTTCGCATGTTAGAGTGCTGTGGAAACATATTTTCCCTGAAACCATGAGTGAATTAATCATTTTTGTCACAATGCGTATAGGAACAGCCATTTTAGCAGCTTCTGGTTTAAGTTTCTTAGGCTTAGGTGCCAGCCCTGAAACGCCAGAGTGGGGAGTCATGCTAAGTAGCGGGCGTGACTATTTAGGAACATCTTCGCACGTAGTCATCATGCCGGGCATTGCTATATTTTTAACCGTACTAGCATTTAACTTAATAGGTGATGGATTACGAGATGTATTAGATCCAAAAATAAAAAATAATTAAGGAGAATGCCTATGTCAGAACATGTACTGCGAGTAACTGACTTAGAAACGTCCTTTACGCGTGATAAAAAGGAAATCAAGATTTTAAGGGGTGTCAACTTTGCCATCCGTAAAGGAGAAATCTTAGGCTTAGTAGGAGAATCGGGTAGTGGGAAAAGCTTAACATCGTTATCCATTATGCAATTATTCCATGGGACTACAGGTAAGATTGTCAATGGCTCTATACATTTTAATGGTGATGATTTGACGAAAATGTCTGAAGCAGAAATTCGGAAGATTCGTGGCAAGCAAATGGCGATGATTTTTCAAGAGCCAATGACTTCTTTAAATCCAGTCTTAAAAATTGGCAAACAGTTAATGGAAGCAATTGAGATGCATTTGAAGCTGCCGAAGAATGAAAGTAGACATCACACCATCCAAATGTTAAAAAACGTGGGCATAGGAAGAGCCGAGGAAATCATTTATGAATATCCACATCAGCTATCAGGAGGAATGCGCCAGCGCGTAATGATTGCTATGGCGATGGCCTGTCATCCTAATTTACTTATTGCTGACGAACCAACTACTGCGCTTGATGTTACAATACAATCTCAAATTTTAGAGTTAATGAAAAATCTAAAGGAAGAAAATGACACAGCTATTTTATTAATCACACATGATTTAGGTGTTGTGGCAGAAATGTGCGATAGGGTAGTTGTAATGTATGCAGGGCAGGTTGTAGAGGAAGCTGATGTCTTTGAGTTATTTGCTAGCCCAAATCATCCTTATACAAAAGGTTTAATTGCATCTGTACCGAAAATTGGTGACAACAAAGAAATATTGGATTCTATCAATGGTCAAGTGCCATCCCCGCAAAATATGCCAAATGGTTGTAAATTTGCTCCACGATGTAATGAAGCAATGTCTATATGCCATCAGGAAAGTCCACCGACAGTGGAAATTTCAGCTACACGGCAATGTAGCTGCTGGCTATATGCGAAAAAGGATGTGAAAGTAAATGCCTAATAGTATTTTAAAAGTGGAGAATTTGAAAAAAAGCTTTCAAATAGCGGGTGGATTATTTCAAAAAAAGCAATATGTTAACGCGGTCATAGATGTTTCCTTTGAAATAGAAGAAGGCACGACATTTAGTCTAGTTGGGGAAAGTGGTTGTGGAAAATCTACTACAGGTAGATTAATCACTAGATTAATAGCACCAACAAATGGAAGTATTGTTGTTGATGGGAAAGATGTGGCTACTGCAAAGCAATCCGATTTAAAGCATTTAAGACAAACTGTTCAAATGATTTTTCAAGATCCATATGCCTCATTGAATCCAAGAATGAAGGTAAAGGAGCTTGTTGGTGAGCCTTTAGAAATTCATACAAAACTTTCAAAAGCCGAGCGTGAAAAACTAGTTCTTGAAATGCTGGATGTTGTTGGATTAAATGCTGAACATGCTGACCGCTATGCACATGAGTTCAGTGGTGGACAAAGACAGCGTTTAGGTATTGCACGCGCTTTAATAACAAAACCAAAATTGATTATTGCTGATGAGCCTGTGTCGGCATTGGATGTATCTATACAATCGCAAATATTAAATTTATTAAAGCAATTACAGCAAGAATATAAAATATCTTATCTTTTTATTTCTCATGATTTAAGTGTTGTAGAACATATTAGCCATTATATAGGTGTCATGTATTTAGGTTCCATTGTAGAAATCGGGCGAAAAGAGACTATATTTAATGAACCTAAGCATCCTTATACGCAAGCACTCATTGCTTCCGTGCCGATAGCAGACCCAACATTACGAAAAAAGAAAATCGTTTTAACTGGTGACATACCGAATCCTAAAAACCCGCCAAGTGGTTGTACCTTCCACACAAGGTGTCCATTGGCATCAGATATATGTAAGCAAGCTATACCAGAAATGAAAAAAATTAACGAAGAGCAAAGTGTTGCATGTCACTTTGTTCACTAATAGAAAGGGTGTTCAGAAATGAAAATTGGGTTAAGCACATACAGTATGGTCAAAAAAATGAGGCAGGGGGAAATGACTGTTCTAGATGTTTTGCAATGGGTAGCAGACAACGGGGGACAGCATGTAGAATTAGTGCCCTATGAATTTACTGTTGTAGATAACTATGAACTTGCAACACAAATTAAAGAAAAAGCAGCAGAGCTAGGATTAGAGCTATCTGCCTACTCATTACCAGCAAACTTTATTCAGGATACGGAGGAAGCTTTTCTAGAAGAAGTTGAACGCTTAAAGAAACATATTGATGTAGTACATCATATGGGCATTAACATTATGCGCCATGACGTTACGCTCTTTACTTTACCAAAGGAGCAAACAACCATTCATTATTACAATGAACATTTTGAAGAAATGGTTAGAGGCTGTCAGTTGATTGCCGATTACGCGAAACAATTTAATATTACGACAACGATTGAAAATCATGGCTTTAATGTGCAAACGAGTGATCGTGTACAACAATTAATTCATGCAGTAAACAGAGACAACTTTAAAACAACTTTAGATATTGGAAATTTTTTATGCATCGATGAACAACCTTTAATTGGTGTAATGAAAAACCTTCCTTATGCGGCTACAGTGCATTTCAAAGATTTTTATATTCGTCCTTATTATGAAAATCCAGGTGATGGCGAATGGTTCCGTACAGTGCATAACAACTACATTAGAGGGGCAATTGTCGGGCATGGCGATCTGAATATTCGAGAAATTATTAAGCTCGTAAAAGGTAGTGGCTACGATGGATATATTGTGGTGGAATTCGAAGGCATGGAAGATTGCCAAGTTGGTTCAAAAATAGGGATGGATAATGTACGTCGTTTATGGGACGAATGCCAGCTCTAAAGGAGGAAAGAACATGAATAAATTAAAAGTTTGTGTAATCGGTACAGGGTCTATTTCCGATTATCATTTAGGTTCCTATATGAAAAATCCAGCGGTCGAGTTATATGGGGTGTATGATGCCTCCATTGAGCGCGGTAAAGCAAAGGCAGCTCAATTTGGAGCAAGCCACGTTTTTTCTTCAAAAGAAGAGCTGTTTGCAGACAAAAATATAGACGCTGTCAGTATTTGTACATGGAATAATACGCATGCCGAATTCGCCATTCTTGCATTGGAAAATGACTTACATGTGCTGATTGAAAAGCCTTTATCGATGACTTATGCGGAAGCTTTAAACATTCAAAAAGTTGCCGAACAGCATCAGAAAGTATTTCAAGTAGGTTATGTAAGACGCTTTGCCACAAATACCAAAGTGCTGAAAAGCTTCATCGACGATAACAAACTAGGCGATATTTATTATGCGAAAGCGTCCTGTCTTAGAAGATTAGGAAATCCAGGAGGCTGGTTTGCAGAAATCGAGAAGTCTGGTGGCGGTCCTATAATTGATTTAGGTGTACATGTCATTGATATTTGCTGGTATTTAATGGGCAGACCAAAGGTGAAACGGATAACAGGTCATACTTACAATCAATTAGGAAATCGAAATCATGTTGAAAATTTATCCTTTTATAAGGCGGCAGACTATGATGCTACTAAAAATACAGTAGAAGACTTAGCAAATGCCCTTATTACCTTTGACAATGGCGCGTCGTTAATGGTGGATGTTTCTTATACATTACATGCCATAAAAGATGAAATAAGCATTAAGCTATATGGCACGAACGGTGGAGCGGAGCTAGAACCAGAATTAAAAATTGTGAGTGAAGAGCATAATACGATTTTAAATATTCATCCTCAAATTAACGATTTAACCTTTGATTTTGCGAAAGCCTTTCAAAATGAAATTGATGCATTTGTTGATTGTTGCCTCCATCAATATGATTCAGTGGCACCAGTTGAGGATGGGGTAGAAATTATGAAAATCTTAGAAGGTATTTATATTTCTGCAAATGAAGGAAAGGAAGTGGTTTATTAAGATGGTGAAATTGGACAATAAAATTGGTGTGATAGTAGACAGTTTTCGTTTGCCTATTCGTGAAGGCTTATTAAAGGCGAAAGAGGTTGGGGCACAAGGGGTACAAATGTATGCTGTGTCAGGTGACTTGGACCCAGATAATTTAAATGCTACACAAAGAGCAGAATTGAAGCAGTACATTTTAGCGTTAGGTCTAGAAATCTCCGCATTATGTGGTGATTTAGGAGGACATGGCTTTCAAGATAAAACAGAAAATGCCTGGAAAATAAAAAAATCGAAAGAAATTATGCAATTAGCAAAAGATCTGGGCACATCGATTGTGACAACTCATATAGGAATCATTCCTGAAGATGAAAATGATCCAATTTATCAAACGATGCTGGAAGCCTGTGAAGAATTAGGTCAATATGCTACATCTTTAGATGCTTACTTTGCAATTGAAACAGGTCCAGAAATGAGTCATACATTAAAGCGATTTTTAGATAAACTATCAACAAATGGTGTATCGGTTAATTTTGATCCTGCCAATATGGTAATGGTAACAAATGATGACCCTATAGCTGGCGTTAAGCTTTTAAAGGATTATATCGTACATACGCATGTGAAGGATGGCATTCAATTACAGCAAACGAATCCAAAAGATGTGTATGGCTACTTAGGATACGATTCTGGAACATCTCATGATAAAATAGAAGAAATGGTGGAAAATGGGGATTTCTTTAGGGAACTTCCATTAGGTCAAGGAGATGTCAATTTCGAGCTTTATTTTTCAGCTTTACAGGAAATCGGATACAATGGCTATTTAACTATTGAACGAGAAGTGAGATTAAATCCCGAAAAAGACATCAAAGAAGCTGTACTATTCATAGAAAAGTTTAAATAGGGGTTGAATTTAATTTGAAAAAGCAAGATCAAGTACAAATGCGAAGGCAAAATAAATATATTGTGCTTGACGCAATAAGACAGATGGCACCAATTTCAAGAATTCAATTATCTAAATATACAAAAATGAGCCCTACGACCATTACTCGTATTGTGCAGGAACTAGAAGCGGAAGGCTTTATTCTGGAAGGGATTTCGGAAGAAACAGCTATTGGTCGACGTCCTACGTTAATTCATATGCGTGAAGATGCTTTATATACGATTGGGATAGAAATTGATTGCTTTACTATACGGATAGGTATATTAGATTTCTTAGGGAAGCTTATCGCCTTTCAGGAAGTCAAATGTAGCATCAGACATCAATATGAAGAAGCTATACATCTACTGAAACAGTCTATAAATAATATAATGACTGAATATCAGATTGCCCAAGATAAATTACTAGGCATTGGGATAGGAATTCCAGGAGTTATCAATAACGAGGAAGGAATTATCGTTTCTTCTGAGCAATTGAAGTGGGAAAACTGCCACATAAGAGAAGATTTAAATGGTGTTTTTGGTTGTGAAGTCATCATAGATAATGAATTAAAAATGCAAATTATTTCTGAAATTGGTAATATCTATACGCCGCTGTATTCAAATTGTATTTTAGTCGGAATTGGAACAGGAATAGGAGCATCTATATTATTAAATGGAGAGGTCTATCGTGGCATTCAAAATAAAGCTGGAGAAATAAGCCATATAACGATTAATCCCTTTGGTGAAATGTGTCACTGTGGTAAAAGAGGGTGCTTATCCATGTATGTTTCTGAAAATACGTTGTTAAAAAGAACACCTAAAAATCTTAATATTCAATCAATGGAAGAAATTTTGCATTGTGTTGATCAAGGTGAGCCATGGGCAATCGATATTCAACAAGATGTAGCTACTTTTCTAGCTATTGCCATCAATAATCTAGTTTGCTTATATGAACCAGAGGCTGTCATAGTCAGTGGGGAAATGATTGAACACAATGCAACATTTCAAAAACTACTAAGTGAAAAGTGTAAACAATATATATGGAAAGAATTACAGCCCTACTTTGATTTGCAGTTTTCAAATCAACTAAAAGAAGGGGTTGTAAAAGGAGCGGCATTACAAGCACAAAAGCAGTTGCTTTCTGTTTAAAGAAAGGTTGATTATTCATGGCTTACTCAGAATTTTTAAAGGAGTATCGTTCAGGATTAATGGAAAATGTGCATTATGGACAAATGAGTGCTGTGAATCTGACGAAGGAAGAATTTATTTCTGTAGGTCAAGATTATGAGCCTGTGTATTTTCGTTCTGCAGCAAAACCATTTCAAGCTATTCCTATTTTTATGACCGATTTTATAGAAAAGTACGGCATTACTGCAACAGAAAGTGCATTATTTCTGGCTTCACAAAGAGGTGAAATTTATCATCAAGAGGCGTTAATCTCTTTATTAGGAAAAATACCTATTGATGAAAATGAGTTAATTTGTGCTGCATCCTATCCATTAAATGAGGAACCTAAAACACAGTATATTCAACAGGGATTTGAAAAGAGGAAACTATTTCATAATTGTGCGGGCAAGCATTTAGGATTTTTAACTGCCTGTTTAGCAAATGGCTTTGACGTTAAGCAATATTGCGATCCAGATCATCCACTGCAGCAGATGATAAAAAAATACATTGCTTATTTAAGTGAATATGATGTGGAGAGAATTCGTACAGGGATTGATGGTTGTGGTGCACCAGTCTTTGCGATTCCGCTAAAAAATATGGCAATAGCCTATTTAAAGCTAGCACGACCAGAATTAATTGATGATCAACTAATTCGTGAAGCAGTAATAAAGCTTACTGGAGTAATGAATCAAGAGAATCGTATCATTGCATCTCAAAACTTTATTTGTACGGCATTATTACAGGACCCTAATATTGTGGCAAAGGGCGGGGCACAGGGGGTATACTGTTTTGCTCTAAGGAAAGAAGGGTTAAGTTTTGCCTTGAAAATTATGAATGGCTCAGAAAGTCCGTGGCCGAATGTAATTGCTTCTATATTGGAACAAATTCAGTATACAAATCAGGAAACAATTGAGCGTATTAAAGCATTGTCTCCTTCATTTGTGCGTAATGACACAGGAGTTGAGGTAGGGGAAATTGTTTCGACAATTAAAATTGTATAGAGGTGAAGGCACTTGTATGTTTTGGCAATTGACGGTGGTGGAACAAAAACAATAGCAACAATCTCAACATATCGTGGCCAAATGATGGCGCTAGCTGAAACGGGCAAAAGTAACCCTACATCGATGAGCTTAGAGCAATTTACTGAGACGATAACAGAACTCATAAATGATTTAAAAAGACAACGACCTCACGAATTTCAACACATTACAAAATGCCATGCAGGATTATCTGGTGTAACAGAAAATAATAATGAGAAAATTACTCATGCATTATTAACCTCGCTTTTACCTAGAGACTGTCAACTAGCACTATCGAATGATGGCTTGAATGCGCTGTATGCGGGTACATTAGGTCAGCCTGGCATTGTACAAATATCTGGTACAGGTGCGATTACACTCAGTATAGATTCGTTTGGAAAAATTGAGCGTACAGCAGGCTGGGGTTATATTTTTGATGATGAGGGCAGTGGCTATGATATTGGTATTCGCACATTAAAAGCGGTATTTAAGGCATTTGATAAAAGAGGTTCTAAAACGCTCCTAACAGCAGCGGTATTAGAATATTTTCAATTACAATCTGTTCCGCAAATAATCGAAGTGGTGTATGGTGAAGGACATCCGCGTGACATAATATCTCCCTTAAGTAAGGTAGCAATCGCATGCGCTAAACGCGGGGATGCAGAAGCCAATACAATCATTAATCAGGTATGCCATGTTTTTTATCAAAGTGTAGAAGCTTGTTACAAAAAAAATCCGTTTGCAGAGAAACGTGTTAAAGTAGTGCTGGCTGGTGGAGTTTTTAATGAGTTGGGGCTATTTATTGAAAAATTAGAAGCTATTGATAAAAAGAATCGTAATCAGTATGACTTCATGGGTGCTTATAGCTTACCAGTTGGTGGTGCAGCTTTAGCTGCATTAAAATTACCTCGTAATGAAGCAAAGATATTTATCGATCAATTTAATGTAAGTATGAAAGAGTTTTTAACTAATTAATCCCCCTTTAACCTAGCAAGTAGAGATGGCATGTACGTATCTCTACTTGCATTTTGTTAGTCCCCTGCTTTAAACATATATCCCTTATAAGAGTTATGGATAATCATGACGATCCCCATTAACATGAAATTTGAAAGTAGTGAACTTCCACCGTAGCTTAAAAACGGTAATGTTACGCCTGTTACAGGTAAAAGTCCTATCGTCATACCAATATTTTGCGTAATTTGAAATGCTAATAAACTGGAGATACCCGCGCCCATTAGTGTCATAAATGGATCCTTTGCTTGTACTGTAATTAGGACAATACGGTAAATAACAAAAAATAATAGTGCAATAACAAAAGCCCCACCAACAAATCCTACTTCTTCTGCGATAGCAGAAAAAATAAAGTCGGTATGCTTTTCTGGAACATAGACATTATTTTGCAAATAGCCTTTCCCTATGAACTCACCTGAACCTATAGCCATAAAGCCTTGTCTAGTCTGAAAAGATGAATCCGTATATTCATAAGGCTGTAGCCACCCATAAATACGAGAAACCTGATGCCCTGATAATTTACTTAATAGCTTCTCGGTAAAAAAATCATTAAACTTTATATAAAGAGTAGCGATAACAGTCACAATTGACACTGGGATGGCTGTAAAGATTACGAGTAATTTAGTTTGAATGCCTGAGAAGTATATCATCGGTATAATCATCGCCATGTATAGCATAACCATGCCTGTATCAGGTTGCTTATAGACAGCAAGTGTCGGTGGAAGAGTAATAATGCCAATCGTAATTAGTAGGCGCATATCTGATAGGAAGGATGGCTGTACATATTTTGCTCGATGGGCAACAATGACTTTACTCACAACAATTAAAAATGCAAACTTTAAAAACTCTGATGGCTGAAATGATCCTAAAAGTGGTACTTGATACCAAGATTTCGCTTCATTGATTGTTCGTGCGATGCTTTCAGGAGCAATAAATAAGCCAAAAGTGAGGACTACCATAAACCAATAAAATGGCCATCCTATTCTTTTAAGCTGTTCAATATCAAGTGTTGCGACGCCATACATAATTAAAAATCCAAGGCTATAATAGATAAATTGCTTTACAATAAACAAGCTTGCATATTGTTCAAATGCGATACTGCTAGAATGAACGAAAAGGCAACTAATAATACCGAGCAACAATAGACTGATTGCTAAACTATTATCCAATTTTTTTAGCTGCAACAGTTTCACCTCCTTTCGTTTTTGGAAAAACCAACTAGTAATAGGGAACGAATGGAATTAAAGAAGGTTCCGTGAAGCATATGATCATTTCTTCAGTTTTCTAGAAAATTTTACAAAAACATAACACTGGCTTTATATCTCCATACTATGATTAATGGTAAGAGTTGGAGAAGGAGCCGAAGATGATGCATTTTTTTCGTTATATTAAGGTAAAAGATAAGCTGCTTGTACTCATGGTTGTATGTGTACTATCAAATATCCTAATAGGTATATTTAGTGTAGATTATTTACGGAAAATGTCCTGGCATGCAAGCGAGAGTTATACAGAGGGGCTTGTACCGATTGGTTGGCTAAATGAACTAGAAGAAGCGCAACGACAATTGGATTTCTTAGTGGATTCCAATGGTGATTACCAAGAGATGACGGGTATTCTAACTAATATTGAACAGCCTGTAGGTCATTTAGAAAAATTAACGATTGATAAAAAGATGAATCATCAAGTAAAGAAGTATAATACGATATTCGCCCAGCAGGTAGATTTAGTTGAAAGCTATGAGCAGTTAAATTTGCAAGAGCGTCAGCAATTTTATGAGCAAACCTATTTACCTGTTAGCCAACAAATTCATGCATTATTAGAAGAAACCCAGAGCTACTTAGTTCAAAGAGCAGAGGAACAGCAGCAAGCGTACCAAAAGGATGTACAATTTGGTTATTGGTTATTAGGTAGTGTTTGTATGTTTGTTGTACTATTAGTTATTTTCATTGGTTTGATTGCAACAAAAGCAGTGAATGTTCCGACACGTCAATTAAAATCTTTATTAAAACGTGCTGAGCAGGGAGATTTTACAGCCAATGCGAGTTACGTGGCGCATGATGAGCTTGGAGAAGTTGTCCTGTCCTATAATCAGATGGCAACAGAAGTAAAACAATTACTACATACGGTGACAAATAGTGCGCAAGAGGTAGAAGTGATGACGGAGAATTTGCAACAATCCTCTGAGCAATCTTCTACAACTACGCTTAAAATTGCAAAGGATGTGCAAAATATTGCCGAGTTGACTACTGCTTCAACTACAAAATTAGCGTCCAATTCAGCTTCATTAGAAGAAGTACTGAATGGTGTGCAAGTTATATTAGAAAAGGTGAATCTTGTAGAGAGCTTTGCACACGATACTGCTCACGAAGCAGAGAGTGGTACAGAAATTGTACAGGCAAACTTAACGCAAATTCAAGCGATTAAACTAGCGGTAGAAAAATCAAATACAGCTATTTTTAATTTAGTTGAACGTGCCGCTACAATTGACCAAATGGTTGAAGTTATTGAAAAAATAACTGCACAAACAAATTTACTTGCTTTGAATGCATCCATCGAAGCCGCTAGAGCGGGCACGCATGGGCAGGGATTTGCGGTCGTTGCAAATGAAGTACGCAAGCTTGCGGAACAAACCGTTCATTCAACAAATACCATTACGTCAATTGTACAAAACATTCATACAGATTCTCACTATGCTGTAGAGATGATGGAAGGTGTTTTAATTGCTACCGAAAAGGGTGTAAAAGTAACTGCAGAAACAGCAACAAGTTTCGATCAAATACTAGAGAAAGTAAATAATATACAGCCTTATATAGTTGAGGTATCGTCGACAGTTCAAGAAATAGCAGAGCATACGAAAAAGGTAAACGAAGATGCAGTGATGTTAACATCTCTTTCAGATACAAATGCTGCCTCGACCAAACATGTGGCAAAGTTGACGACAGATCAATTAAATGCACAGCAACAATTTCATAATTATATAAAAGATTTAAGAAAAGTTTCAAAGGTATTACAAATCGCAGTGAAACGCTTTTCAATCTAATGATAAAATTCAAATTAAAAAATGAAGAACCTCTTTTTTAAGTGCAAAGAGGTTCTTTTATTATGTAAAAAAATAGATAATTGTACATGTGGAAAATACAATTGTGTTTTATATAGATGGTGTAGAACACTTTGAATGTGAAACCATATACTGATAACAAGGTGTTGTATGTTCTTTTTTAGAAAATTACACATATTGTTGTTGTATTTTTAATATGAACACATTATAATAAAATTCATCAAAAGTGTTATTAAATCAATGTTTTAGTATAAAATATTGTGCTTCTCAGGAGTACAATTGTTCATATGTGGAGGTTTGGAGAAATGGAAAAGATTATGGTTACAGGTGCTCTTGGTCAAATTGGCTCTGAGCTAGCAGAAAAACTTCGTAGTATTTATGGAGAGGACAATGTATTAGCGACGGATATACGAAAGCTTGAACATACAAAGGGTCCGTTCGAAGTACTGGACGTGACAGATGGACAAAGAATGCATGATTTAGCTAAGGACTTTGGGGCGGATACGATGATGCATTTGGCGGCATTATTATCTGCAACAGCAGAAAGAAATCCATTACTTGCTTGGAATTTAAATATGGGTGGATTGATGAATGCGTTAGAAGTTTCTCGTGAGTTAAATTTACAGTTTTTCACACCAAGTTCAATCGGTGCATTTGGACCATCAACACCTAAGGATGATACACCGCAAGATACGTTACAGCGCCCAACAACTATGTATGGTGTTAACAAAGTTGCTGGTGAATTATTATGTGACTATTATTTTAATCGTTTTGGCGTTGATACACGTGGGGTGCGTTTTCCAGGTTTAATTTCTTATGTAACGCCTCCTGGAGGCGGTACAACTGACTATGCGGTTGAAATCTTTTATGAAGCAATTCAGCAAGGAAAGTATACATCATATATTCAAGAAGGTACTTACATGGATATGATGTATATGCCCGATGCATTACAAGCTATTGTAGATTTAATGGAAGCGGACAGTAGCAAGTTAATTCACCGCAATGCATTTAATATTACGGCAATGAGTTTTGAACCATCTCAAATCGCTGCTGAAATTAAAAAGCATTTGCCACAATTCCGTATGGATTATAAGGTAGATCCAGTGCGTCAGGCGATTGCAGATAGTTGGCCAAATTCTATCAATACTGATGCAGCCAAAAATGAGTGGGGCTTTAAAGCGGAATATGATTTAGCAAAAATGACTATTGATATGTTAGAGAAATTAAAAATTAAGTTGCAAAAAAAAGCCATTTCATAAAAAACATATATTAAATCGAAAGTTTGTACTTTAAGACAGGCGGGAAAACAATTTTGTTTTCTTTGCCTGTTTTTTTGTTTTGGAAATGCATTATTGAATGTGTTAGAAAAGAAGGATAGAAGAGAAAATGTAAGGATGGGAAAGAAAATTTTTGGAATATATAGCATCGTAATTAATTTTTTAATATAATCATATTCAGAATATTAATATTATTCTGTTAAAATTGATGTTAATATTCTACAAAGTTTGGGGGAATTCACAAGAAGAAGGGATGGATGTTTGATGATGCAAGCACCGTTAGTATTAACAAACTTTTTTAAGCGTGCAGAAAGTTATTTTGCTAGAAAGACCATCGTGTCACGTACAAGCCCGCATACAATTCACCGTTTAACATATGGGGAATGGGCAAAAAGAACACGTCGGTTAGCAGATGCGCTTACAAAGCTGGGGATGGAAAAGGGCAAGAAGATTGGTTCCTTCGCTTGGAATCAGCATCGCCACTTAGAGGCGTATTTTGCTGTGCCATGTGCTGGTGCTATATTGCACATGGTCAATATTCGGTTATCGGAAGAACATTTAATTTATATTATTAACCATGCGGAAGATGAGATTTTAATGATAGATGAAGACCTTGTCCCTATCATTGAAACTATTGCTTCCGAGTTAAAGACTGTGAAACATTATATTATTATGACAGACAAAGAGACATTGCCAGTGACGACATTACCAAATGCCTTGTCTTATGAGGAATTATTAGCAGCAGCGAATGAAAACTTTGAATTTCCAGATGATTTAGATGAGGAAGCACCCGCAGGTATGTGTTATACAAGTGCAACGACGGGAAATCCAAAAGGGGTTGTTTACTCCCATCGTGGCTTAGTATTACACAGTATGATGCTTAGTATGTCCGATTCAATGGGGATTGCTGAGCGTGATGTTGTGATGCCAATTGTGCCGATGTTCCATGCAAATGCTTGGGGATTACCGTTTGCCAGTGTCAATGTTGGTGCAACACAAGTACTGCCAGGTCCACAATTTACTTCTGATTTAATTTTAGATTTAGTGGAGCAAGAAAAAGTGACGTTGACGGCGGGTGTACCGACAATTTGGATTGGCGCATTACAGGAACAGGAGAAGCGTGAACGAGATATTAGTTCGCTACGAGCAATTTGCTGTGGTGGCTCAGCTTCACCAACACGATTAATAAGTACTTTTGAAGAGAAATATGGTATTCCATATATCGTTGTCTATGGGATGACAGAGACAACACCAATCGTTGCATTATCGAATTATATGTCATGGATGGATGAATGGCCGATTGAAAAACGTATTGAAGCACGTGCTATGCAAGGTATGACGATGGCTGGTATTGAGTCTAGTATTGTCAATGATCATGGTGAAGTACCGTGGGATGGTGAGACGATGGGGGAATTACGTCTACGTGGTCCATGGATTTCACATGAATATTATCGTGATGAGCGTACGAAAGACGCTTATCGGGATGGTTGGTTATTTACAGGGGATATTGCGGTCCGTACAGCAGATGGTTTTATTAAAATTACCGACCGTACAAAAGATTTGATTAAATCTGGCGGTGAATGGATTTCTTCTGTAGATTTAGAAAATGCATTAATGACACATGATGCCATTTTTGAAGCAGCGGTAATTGCAATCCCACATGCCAAATGGCAGGAGCGTCCGCTAGCGTGTGTCGTTTTAAAGGAAGGAAAGTCAGCGACGAGTGAAGAATTACTAGCCTTTTTAGAAAGTCAATTTGCAAAATGGTGGGTGCCAGAGGATATTGTCTTTTTAGATGAAATTCCAAAAACGTCTGTCGGGAAGTTCTTAAAAGCTAAATTACGAGACAATGTGGCTGAAATTTATCCGAAATTAAGTACGCTTGTATAACATGATAAAAGGCATCGAGAATTGATTTCTCGATGCCTTCAGTATGAAACAACTATTGGGATTTCCCTATGTGTAGCTACGACTTCAATTTAAAAGCTCGTGCTGTTCTTGAGGGATTTTATTTATTTAACATATGGAATACTTGTTCAACGTCCTTATCGCCACGACCTGAAATATTAATAATAATACTCTCTTCAGATGATAAAGTGGGTGCTAATTTTAATGCATGTGCAACAGCATGGGAGCTTTCTAGTGCAGGAATGATACCTTCAACTTTAGAAAGCACTTGGAATGCTTCAAGTACTTCTTCGTTAGTAACTGTTACATATTCACCGCGACCAATTGTTTTTAAATAACTGTGCTCAGGACCTGCGCCAGGGTAGTCAAGACCAGCTGCAATTGAATACGTTGGTAGCGGATTACCTTGTGCATCTTGCAATAGTAAGCATTTGAAACCATGTAATTCACCTGGTGTACCTTCGTTTAATGTCGCAGCTTTATCGGGCTCAATGCCGATTAAACGAACGCCCTCATCCGCGATATATTCTGCAAATGCACCGATTGCATTGCTGCCTCCACCTACGCAAGCAAGTACGGCTGCTGGGAGCTTACCTTCTTTTTCTAAAATTTGTTCACGACTTTCTCGGCTAATAACCGATTGGAAATGCTTCACCATTGAAGGGAATGGGTGTGGTCCCACTGCAGAACCTAACAAATAGAAAGTTGTTTGATAGTTTTCTACTAAATCAGCGAATGCTTCATCCACAGCATCTTTTAAACGACCTTGCCCTTTATCGACCGCAACGACTTTAGCACCGAGTAGCTCCATACGGAAGACATTTAATGCTTGACGCTTTGTATCTTCGAGACCCATGTAAACTGTGCAATCCATGCCAAACATTGCACAAGCAGTTGCTGTGGCAACACCATGTTGACCTGCACCTGTTTCTGCTATTACACGATTAGCACCCATGCGTTTTGCAAGTAATATTTGACCTAGTACATTATTAATTTTATGAGAACCAGTATGATTTAGATCTTCACGCTTTAAATAAATTTTAGCGCCACCTAGTTGTTTTGTTAAGTTTTCAGCAAAGTATAGTGGCGATTTACGGCCTATATATTCACGGAAATAATAATCTAGTTCATTATTAAATTCTGCATCATCCTTATATTTCTGGAAATTCTCATCTAAAATATTTAAAACATTTTGAAGCTCTTCAGGAACGAAGCTACCTCCAAATTCACCAAAATATCCTTTTTGCTCGACTGTTGTACTCATCTGCTCTCGACTCCTCTAATCTAATTTTCCATAAAAAAAAGCCACTTCAATCCCTCTATAAAAGGACGAGTAACCGTGGTGCCACCTTTATTCGCAAAATTGCGCGCTTCTGTACTCCTGTAACGGGGAGTTAGTTCGGCCTCCTATTACTGAGGCTGCTCCAAAGTCCATTCACGAGTATATACTACTGATTTGCACCAGCCATCAGCTCTCTAAAAGTATAAGCTCTCGCTACTATTCTTCTTCTTAGCATTTATTATTGAAAAATTTTAAAGTATTTTCAAAATAGTGTCAAGAGAAAGAAAATGGGTTCGCATGTTAGGACTTAGGGATAAAAAAAGACGAATCTATAAAGACCCGTCTGTTAAATCAAGTTTTTGAAGTTTAAGCGCTTATTGAGCATATACATAATCGGCGCACCAATAGCCATTACAACAAATTCACCTGCTGCGCATGTGAGCCATGTCCAGAAGAATGGCAATTCAAGTGCTAAGTTCAATTCGAAAGCGATAATAAACATCGTGCACGTAAATAAAAATGTATTAATGATTAATCGTGCCCACGTATTTTTAACGAATTTACAAATAAGAATCAATAGGCCGAGCGTAATCATTGTCTGACCAACGCCGAAAACTAAATCGTAAGCACCGAGTGGTGAAAATAGGTTAGAAATAAAGACGCCCATAATAATCCCAACAGCAAAGCGAGGATTAAAGGCAACTAAATGATTAAAAATTTCTGAAACACGGAATTGCACCTCTGTAAACCCGAATGGTGCGACTAACAATGTAACAGCAATGTAGAGCGCGGCAATAATACCACTTGCTGCTAAAAACTTTACTTTCATATTCATTTCTCCTTAGTTTTTTTTCGTGGGATGGTTACGAACCACGTAGAGCAAATGCAATCATATCAGTGTTCATGCGGATTTGTAAATAGGTATGTGTAAAATAAGTGTAGCCTGAATATTCGTAGTATTGCATCTATTGGTGCAGGTATAAAAAACCAATTTTTAAGTGTAAGGGACTGGGCTACCGACAGAAAAAATGTCGGTTGAAATGTCGGTGTTGTGTTAGATAAAATTAAATTAACTCGAGTATATTGTTTGCTATAGCACCAACTTTAAATGACTTTAGAAATATAAGGTGATTTGGAAAAGGAAAAAGGGGTGCAAAGCATGATTCTTTTATACAACGCATGGGAATTTTTATAATTCAACAATGACAACTCATACAGGAACTGTTGGGGTCACTACGGTTTTCAGTGCTACGTATTCAGTTGCCTCAACTAGTAATTATTATGCAGCGTTAACAATCTTAAGGACAAAACGGGATGTGTTAGGTTATTAGATAGGATAAAGTAAAATGATCTTATCCGTAACTGGAGGGATGTCGTTTGAAGAAAATTGCATCTTTGCTTATCGGGGTTTTAATCTGTGTCGTTGGCTGCGATAATACATTTAGTATTTATCAAGGACGAGATTTAAAAATCGGGGTAATTGGGGCGATTCCAGAAGTAAGGGAAGAAAATATAGATTTTCAAGTTATTACTTTTGAGGAGTTAAAATATAATACAGAATTCCTATCTAAAGAGCTAGATGCCATTATGATTATGAAGGAATTTTTACATGAAGCAGATGATAACCAATATGTAGCTGCTTATAGGTCGTTAACAATTCCTACATTTTTTATGCAATCATCTAAAGTACACGTACCATTTGTCAATGAAGGTGTTCAGTATGATGATATTATCGAAGTTGACCCTGCTAATTTCGCTACAGGCTTTCTCGATTTAGGAACAGATGAGAAAATTAAAGAACATACATGGAGATATACGTTGGGAAAGAAACAAAATATTCAAGATGTGTACTCGCAAATTTTTGCTACTATTGAATCTGTAAGTTCCTAATAAGTAGTATTTTAAAAAGAAGAAGTATTCCAATTTATTTTTAAGACCAGGTTTTATAAACCTGGTCTTTTTATGCACGTATAGACTTTTGGATTAGGGAAGCAACCTTTAACTTTCGAAAAATTGACATACAATTTTTTATTATATTACAAAAGAATTATAACGCTAGAAATGCAGCGGTTTAGCGGTTTAAAGCGCCAAATTGTACGAAAAAGTAAAATATTTTGTCAAATATAAAAGTCAGAACATTCATAATGTTGTTGACGAATATCAATAATAACGATAATATAGCGATACATTCACACTTTGCTAGAGTGAAGTGTGATAGATAATAGAGATATTAGTCGGGGGGATTAATTGTGAAGCGCAATATGACAAAGCTTTCGTTCCTATTATTTGGATTAGTATTACTGCTTGCTGCTTGTGGTAGCGGAGGTTCTAGTTCATCTGATTCAAAAGGCGACGAAAAAAATAATGCAAGTGAAAGCGGTAGTGTAGATCAAAAAACATATAAAATCGGGATTACACAAATTGTTGAGCATCCATCTTTAAATGCTGCAACGGAAGGCTTTAAAAAAGCGATTGAAGATTCTGGCTTACAAGTGGAATATAATCAACAAATTGCACAAGGTGATAATAGTCTGAATACGACAATTGCCAATAACCTAGTAAGTGATGGCGTAGATTTGATTTTTGCTAACTCTACACCTTCTGCACAAGCAGCAGCGACTGCAACTAGTGAAACGCCAATTATCTTTACTTCAGTAACAGATGCAGTTGGTGCGCAATTAATTGAATCAATGGAGAAACCAGGGAAAAATGTAACAGGTACGATTGACTTACATCCTGAAACGATTTCTAAAACAGTAGCATTCTTAAAAGAACTTGGTGCTAAAAATGTAGGTATGGTCTACAACGCTGGTGAGCAAAATTCAGTAGCACAAGTAACAGAAGTGAAAAAGGTAATGGCTGAGCAAGGTCTTGCAGTAAAAGAGGCTTCAGCTGCAACTTCAGCAGATGTAAAACAAGCGGCTGAATCATTAATTGGTAAAGTAGATGCTTTCTATATTATTACAGATAATACAGTAGTCTCTGCATTAGAATCTGTCATTGATGTTGCTAATGCAAATAAATTACCACTTATTGTAGGAGAGCTTGATTCTGTGGAACGTGGTGGCTTAGCAGCATTCGGCTTTGAATACTATGATATCGGTTATGAGGCTGGTCAAATGGCTGTGAAAATTTTAAAAGGTGAGGCTACGGCTGCTGATACGCCAGCTCAATATCCTCAAAATTTAAAATTAGTAGTGAATAAAAAAGTAGCTGACGAATTAGGAATCGAAATTAAAGATTCTTGGGGCGCAGAGCTTTTAGAGAAATAATGCATATGTGAAGTCAATTTTAAGCTGAAGCGGGGGAGAATTATCCCCGCTTTATCTTCATTTTAACTTGCTTCAGTAAGTGTTTGCCGCTTCGCTAGAGGGAATGATGCCAAAGTAATGGCGGTTGCCACATGTTTTGAGAGGTGTTTTTCGAGCAAGCTTAAAAACACGGACGAAATTGCGATGAGGCTTAATGATACGATAATTTTTTAGGAGATGATTCAACGATGTTTACAGCAATATTTGGCTCTGTGGAGCAAGGAATCATCTATGCAATTATGGCACTCGGTGTGTACTTAACATTCCGTGTGTTAGATTTTCCGGATTTAACGGTTGATGGAAGCTTTGTAACAGGGGCGGCAACAGCAGCGACAATGATTCTGCTTGGCTACCACCCAATCTTAGCGACTTTAGTGGCAATTGTTGCTGGATTTATTGCAGGATGTATGACAGGAATTCTTCACACAAAAGGGAAGATCAATCCGCTTTTATCAGGGATTTTAATGATGATTGCCTTGTATTCTATTAACCTACGTATCATGGGGTTAACTGCAGAAAATACGATAGGTCGTCCGAATATTCCATTGTTAAACTCTGAAACGTTGTTTTCAAAGTTTCAAACATTTTGGAGTAATTTAGGTATCGATGCTGCATTAAATAACGTATTAAAAAGCATCGGCATTCAGCAAGTACCGACTACTTGGGGTACGTTGATTGTAGTTTTACTCATCACGATTTTAATTAAATTTATTGCGGACTGGTTCTTAAAAACAGAAGTCGGGCTAGCTATTCGAGCAACAGGTGATAATAAACGAATGATTCGTAGTTTCTCTGCAAACACGGATACGCTTATTATTCTTGGGCTAGGTCTTTCAAATGCACTTGTCGCATTTTCTGGAGCTTTAATCGCACAATATTCGAAGTTCTCCGATGTAAGTATGGGGATTGGTATGATTGTTATCGGTCTTGCCTCTGTTATTATTGGTGAAGCAATCTTTGGCACAAAAACAATTATGCGAACTACTTTAGCTGTAATCGCAGGTGCTATTATTTACCGTATCATTTTAGCATTAGCATTACGTGTAGATTTCCTAGATTCAGGAGATATGAAGCTAATTACGGCTATTATCGTTATTTTGGCGCTTGTTGTACCTCAATTTGTTGATAAAAATAAAGAACGGAAACGTAAAGCAAAGCGAGCGGCGGAGCGAAAACAAGTAAAACCAGTAGAGCAAGGGGGAAAAGGCCTTGCTTAAATTAGACGGCATTAATAAAATTTTTAATGAAGGTACACCTGATGAAAAAATCGCACTTGCGGAAATAAACCTGCATTTAACGCCAGGTGATTTCGTTACAATTATCGGTAGTAATGGTGCTGGTAAATCAACGATGATGAATATGATTTCAGGCGCGTTAACGCCAGATTTCGGTTCTGTATTAATCGATGGCAATAACGTAACGGGGTTGCCAGAATATAAACGCTCGCATTTTATTGGGCGAGTGTTTCAGGACCCTATGGCGGGGACAGCACCGACAATGACAATTGAAGAAAATTTAGCACTAGCGTATTCTAGAAATAAGAGTCGGGGCTTACGTATCGGCGTTGATAAAAAGCGTCGACAAGTTTTTAAGGAATCATTAGAGATGCTTGGCTTAAACTTGGAAAATCGCCTGTCGGCAAAGGTTGGTCTCCTATCGGGTGGAGAGCGTCAGGCATTATCACTTTTAATGGCTACGTTTACTAAGCCATCAATTTTATTGCTAGATGAACATACAGCGGCACTCGATCCGTCTCGTGCGGAGCTTATTACGCGTATTACGAAGCATTTAGTTGAAAAAGATAACCTTACAACGCTGATGGTCACACACAATATGCAACAAGCATTGGATTTAGGAAATCGCCTCATTATGATGGATAAAGGTCAAATCATTTTGGAAGTTGGTGAGGATCGTAAACACGAACTAACAATTCCTGATTTAATGGCTGAATTTGAACGCATTCGTGGCGAGAAAATGAATTCAGACCGTGCGTTGCTAGGATAAAATTGAAATGCCCATACATTAGTATGGGCGTTTTTATTGTCCAAGTGAGAATTCAGAATTGTTTTGGTGACTGGCACTATAAATTTAATAAGGAATGATTTAATGAAAAAATTTTATGTGATCCTCTTACTTGCAGTTGCTACGGTGCTTGTCTTTGTTTTATACAATAAAGAAGATAAGCAAAATCAAGCTATTTATGTTGCGACAGATGGAAATGATCAATATGATGGTACAAAATCAAAGCCATATCGTACCTTAAAAAAAGCGGCTTCAGAAGCAAATGCTGGTACTACCGTTTTTATACGAAAAGGAAACTATCATGAAAAGCTTGTCGTAAAACATAGTGGCACAAAGTCAAAACCCATTACATTTAAAGCTTACAATAAGGAGAAAGTTGTTCTTAGTGGAAAGGACATGAAGGATGTTGAAGGGGATACAGCTATAGTAGCGATAAATAATAAAAATTATGTAACTATCAGTGATCTAACAATTCAGGATTTATTTACTGATTTAGCAGATGAAACAGTAATAGGGCTATATGTTACAGGCTCTAGTAGCCATATTACACTGGAAAATAATCATGTGCAGCGCATTGAAACAAATGCAGCTGATGGGAATGGGCATGGGATTGCTATATACGGAACAGGCACAATGAAAGATATAAATATTTCTCATAATACGTTGGAAGATTTGAAACTTGGGGCTAGTGAATCACTTGTTCTAAATGGAAATATTGACGGTTTTCAAGTAAATAATAATATAGTCCGTCGGAGTGATAATATCGGGATTGATTTAATTGGTTATGAAGGCATTTCAAAAGATAAAACAGTAGACTTTGTGCGGAATGGCGTCGTCAAAAATAATCTAGTGACTGAAATATCCTCTTACGGCAATCCTGCTTATGGGGAGGAATATTCTGCAGGTGGAATTTATGTAGATGGTGGAAAAAATATAACTATTGAAAAGAATACTGTTTATAAAAATGATATTGGAATAGAAGCTACCTCCGAGCATGCTAAAAAATACGCTGATAATATTACAATAAAGAATAATAGTATTTATGAAAACTTTTACACTGGGATATCGATAGGTGGTTATGATGAACATCGAGGAGGAACGAGGAATTCTACTATCTCTCAAAATATTCTTTATCGAAATGACACGAAGGGGTTAGGTGGGGGACAACTATTATTACAATATGAAACAAAAAACAATGTAATAGAAAAAAATATTCTCACTGCTGGACCATCGCGGATTTTTATCTCCAACTATTTTACAACTAATCAAAAAAACAAACTAATAAAGAATGTATTTCATAAAGAAAAAGGCGAAAGGGGTATTTGGGTATGGAAAGAACAAGAATATACTTCCTTTTCTAAATTCCAAAAAGCCTCAAAAAGTGATAACAAGTCGAGTTATATAGACCCGAAATATCTTAATGCAAACGAATATGATTTTAGGCTAAATGAGGATTCGCCTGCAAGAAAAATTGTAAACTAATTTTGTTTTTTAGGACACGATTCGTTCAGAACTGTAGTGTGCGTGTCGGGAGATTTCAGAATTGTTTGAGTGCCAGGCACTGTAGTAAGCCGCAACCGTCGCTGTCGCGCCGTCTGTTGCGGCTTACTTTTTATGCTGTTCACGCAGGAGTCTACGTGAATTTTTTCTTAATTATTAATTTAATTTTCAGAATTGTTTGGGTGACTGGCACTAGAATTTATACGAGTAAGCCAAATAATTGGATATCGTTATTTACTTCTTTGTAGTTGAATCCAAATTCTTTCATGCGTCTTAGTAATCCGTCATAGTCATCGCGATTACCGAGCTCGATGCCGACTAAGGCTGGGCCACTTTCCTTGTTGTTTTTCTTTGTATATTCAAATGTAGTAATATCATCATTTGGTCCTACAACACTTGTAAGGAATTGGCGAAGTGCACCTGCACGTTGAGGGAAACTTACGATAAAGTAGTATAGTAATCCTTCATGTATTAAAGATTTCTCTTTTATTTCTTGCATACGGCCAATGTCATTATTACCACCGCTAATAATCACGACGACAGATTTTCCTTTAATTTCTTCTTTATAGCTATCAAGAGCAGCGACCGATAACGCGCCAGCTGGTTCAGCGATAATAGCGTGTTTATTGTACAAATCTAATATTGTTGTACATACTTTTCCTTCGGGAACGAGTACGATATCGTCTAAGTAACGACGACAAACATCATATGTGTGGTGACCAACGCATTTTACGGCCGCACCATCTACGAATTTGTCAATCCAATCAAGAGCCACTGCACCGCCCTCTGCAAACGCGGCTTTCATACTGCCTGCACCAGCTGGCTCTACACCGATAATTTTACTGTTGGGGGAGAGGTTTTTCACATAAGCTGAAACACCTGACATTAATCCGCCTCCACCGATACTACCGAATACATAGTCGATTGGTTCTTCCATGTCGTTCATTATTTCAACAGCGACCGTTCCTTGTCCAGCGATGACGTCAAAATCATCGAAAGGATGGATAAAGATTTTACCTTGTTCCTCGCAGTAGACCATTGCACTTTCAGCAGCATCATCAAACGTATCTCCTGCTAAAATAATTTCAACACAATCACGGCCAAACATTCGAACTTGGTCGATCTTTTGTTTAGGGGTAGTTTGAGGCATGAAAATGCTAGCTTGAATCTTTAGTTGTGCACAGGCATATGCAACACCTTGTGCATGATTTCCTGCGCTTGCACAAACTACACCTGCTTCACGAGCTTCTTCCTCAATTTTTTTAATTTTATAGTAAGCACCACGTAGTTTAAAAGAGCGAACATGTTGTAAATCTTCGCGTTTGAAATAAATATGGGCTCCGTATTTCTCCGATAAATAATCGTTTTTCTGCAGTGGTGTATGTACCACTACATCCTTTAAAAAGTGATGTGCAATTAAGATATTTTCTACTTGCACCGTTTTAGTATCAGCTACTTCCATAGTATTCATCCTCCGTTTTACGTATAAAACATTCATCTATGATAGCATATTTTTCTCGACTTTTGGTATAAATTTTTAGTAAATTCTAAATTTTCGGTGTCTATTTTTATCATAGCGTTTTAATGGGGCAGCATAATCTGTAATGTTCGAGAAAAAACGTCCTATTTTCGAGTTTAGTAGTAATTGAATTATTTTATTTTTTTTAAATCGCCAAGTCGGTGACATTTCATAACGATAATTGGTGAGCATATACTAGATTAGTTTAGGACAAGTAGGGAGGAAGCAATTGGACATTATTCATGGGATACTATCTACATATATGCAATTTTTCGATTGGGACATGTGGAAACAAGTATTGGCAGATCCAGTATCATGGGGATTAATTTCATCGCTCGTTATAATTGAAGGATTACTTTCAGCGGATAATGCCCTTGTACTCGCGGTACTTGTCAAACATTTACCAGATAAGCAACGTAAACGTGCATTAATGTATGGTATGCTTGGCGCTTATTTTTTCCGTTTTTTATTTATTGGAATTGGTGTGTATCTCGTAGAATTTTGGTTTATTAAAGTGTTAGGGGCTTTGTATTTAGGGTGGATTAGTATCGCTCATTTTTTACAACTAGGACAAGAGGATAGTGTCAAAGAAGTAAAAAAGTCTGGCTTAATGGTACGTATTTTTGGCGTATTTTGGGCAACGGTTATTGCTGTTGAGTTAATGGATATTGCTTTTTCGATTGATTCAATATTTGCTGCATTTGCGATATCTGATCAAGTTTGGGTACTATTAGTTGGCGGAATGTTAGGCATTTTAATGATGCGAACAATAGCAGGTTTATTTTTAATTATTATTGAAAAAATACCAGAGTTAGAAGCAACAGCTTTTATTATTATTGGCATTATTGCAATCAAAATGTTAGTGACTGTGTTTGGTATACATGTACCACATTATTTATTTTTTGTAATATTAGTGATTGCGTTTGTTTTAACGATGATTATTCATGTAATTAATAAATTAAAAGTAGCGAAATAAAAGCGGTTGTGACCTTTTTAGGGCACAACCGCTTTTCGTATTATTTTATATAATTGTCAGGATTAACAATGTAGAACTTTTCAACATTCAGCCAGCTTTCGCTCATTGGCTCTCCGTCGTCAATGCGTTTTTCTGTTTCTTGCATCATCCAACCTGTTTGTGAAGCGTGAGCTTGTAATGCCTGTAATTTATCCATCTTCATTTCGCGAATATCGATTTCTACATGTGGCTCACCGTTTTTCTCGAGTGTATCATTGGCAAAGGCACACGCTAAAATTTGAGGGCGTGCTGCTTTAGGCATACGACGAACAGCCTCAACAACTGCACGTGCTGTTGCTTCGTGGTCAGGATGCACTGCAAAGCCTGGAAGGAACGTGAAAATAAGCGATGGCATCAATTCTTCGATTAGCCCTTCCACGAGTTTGACCATTTTTTCATCATCTTCAAACTCAATTGTTTTATCGCGTAGGCCGAGCATGCGTAAATCTTGAATACCCATAGCATCTGCTGCCGCAACTAGCTCCTTGCGGCGTATTTCTGGCAACGATTCACGCGTAGCGAAAGGTGGATTTCCTAAATTACGACCCATTTCACCCAATGTTAGGCAGGCATATGTAACAGGTGTATTCATCTTTTTTGTATAATAGGCAATCGTTCCAGCAACTGAAAAAGCCTCATCATCTGGGTGAGGGTAAACAATTAAAATATGACGTTGTGGTTGTAAATTCAAATAGTTGTCCCCCTTAATAAGTAAATGGCGTTTCGCTAATTTCAAGTGCTATCGCCAATTTACCTGAATAGTCTAGTCCAGCCATTAACAAACGGCCTAAATCATCTAATTCATAATGTGTAATGCCTTGAGCATAAACCCAACCATGTGCCATTTTTAAGCCGACACGATGTGGAGAGTCATCTACCACTTTTGCCAGTTCGTAATTAATTTTTGCATTACGTATGAATGCACCAGCGTTAAAAAACTTTTCATCATAGTGTGCTGCGTAAGAACCGTTTGTCGTCTCAAGATGGATATAAACGTCTTTGTTGGCGAAAGAATTTAGTAATTCTTGCAACGTCTCTACTTGTACTTCTTGCATCTTAACACTCCTCTCGATTATGTCTTTCTTAAGTATAGTCAAAAAAGGTCACAAAGGGAAATTGAATGACCTTTTTATGACCAATTTTTGTTGAGGCTGATTTTCATATTTTATACGCATGTAAAATAGTGAAATTGTAAAAGTTTATGATTCTTTAGTTCTTTTTTTAAAGCAAAATCCTTGAAAAAGTTATTGTAATGTATCAATATATAGAGTGTGAAAGCAAATATGTACAAAAAGTGTCGTTTTAATTTGTATGCGGTTTCACAAAATAAAAAGATGTTGCATATTTGACTTCTCTCACGTAGAGTGGGACAGCTTACCATGTAGAAGGGGATTTTAAGTTGAACAAAAACGATTTCTATCTTGGTACAATAGATGACGTTCTTCTACATATTTAGGTTTAGAGCTGTTGCGTGTAGAGAAGACATGAAAGCTCATTATCATAGTATAGTAAAAAAGCCACAATCCTCTTTATGACGGGGGATTGTGGTTTTTTTACATGTATACGTATCAAAATTACTTACTAATCTTCCAGGCAAACGGAGCGAATAGGATATGTACCTTTTAAAAACGATTGAGCTTCTTTTCAATGGAATCTAAACGATTATTAACAGCTTGTAATTGTTTGCACATTTGTTTAAATTGTTGATTTTGATCTTGTGAATTGGAAGCAAGTAATTGTGCATCTTCCTCCTCCTCCTGTAACGCTAAAATCGTGGCAAGGGTAGATAGTGAATAACCGAGAGTTAATATAATGGATGCGATTACTTCAACTTTAGAAGAAGTGATTTCTCCAGCTAACAAGCGTGATTCTTCAGTTGTTTCCTCAGATTTTTGTTTTTTCATACGTCTCCCTCCCATATACAGCTAATATATGGCATATATAGCGATACTGTATCTTGTCCTATTTTATTGTGTAAAAGTAAAAATTTTAAATTTTCAGAAAATAAGATTGATTTTTCAATTAAAATATTGCATTATAATAGGAACAAAAAATAAGTAATAGGAGGAATTGATGGGATGAAGGATTATAAGTTTTGTAAAGAATCTAGAGTTATGCGGACAAGTCGTGTTTTTCCGAATGATGTAAACAATCATAATACACTTTTTGGTGGTCGCTTAATGAGTGATATCGATCAAGTCGCATCAATTTCCGCAGCCAAACATAGTAGAAGAGATTGTGTCACTGCCTCCACAGATTCAGTCGATTTCTTACAACCTATTCGACCGACGGACTCTGTTTATTTTGAATCCTATGTGACATGGACAGGGACTTCCTCGATGGAGGTATTTGTGAAAGTTATATCGGAAAATCTTAAAACAGGTGAGCGAAAAGTTGCTGCGACAGCATTATTAACCTTTGTTGCCCTTGATGAACATAATCAGCCTACGGCAGTTCCGCGCGTTATACCTGAAACAGTAGAGGAAACTAAATTGCATGAGACTGCTTCTGAACGAGCAAAAGCACGTGCGGAGCGTAAAAAGGAAAGTAAAGCATTAGCTAGTTTTATCTCCATGAACGATCCATGGGATTATCGGCTCGAACTAATGGTTAACTATATGTAAAAAAAGGTATCTAATTAGCAAAATCCTGACCTGTAGGCAAGGGGGATAGGTCAGTTCTAATTAGATACCTTTTTCTATTCAATAGTCTTATTAATATAGAAGTGATGACTACTGCTGTTGATTTCATCTACAGGCGGGCGCTTTCCGCGGGCACATCGTAAGCCGCAACCCTCGCTAGCGCGCGGTCTGTTGCATCTTACGTACTGTGCGTTCTGAGCAGGAGTCGCCCGCTTTCCGCTCCAATCAACTTTATAAGTAATGCAAGCAGTCTATTATAAAACGAAGAAGGGTATCGCCAATATAAATCAAGTTCAGACAGTATGGTCAAGACGAAAGTAAGAGCCTAATTTTTATAATAAAAAAACAAAAGGGATTAAGAATTCATTCTTAATCTCTTTTGTTAATAAGAAGAGAGCACGCTCTCTTTACTATTTAAATGTACTTTTACAATTTTTAAATTTCAGTTACAGTCACTACTGGAGCGCCGAAGCGAGATTTCGCACCGTGCATTACTGGTCCAACATAGTCGTTTAACGCCCAACCATGTGCGATAGCAGCTGAAACAAATTCTTTTGCTTCAATTACAGCTTCTTTCACAGATAGACCATTAGCTAAATTAGCTGTAACTGATGCAGCGAATGTACAGCCTGCACCATGATTATAAGTAGAAGCCACTTTTTCTGATTCTAATAAGTAGAATGTCGCACCATCAAAAAATAAGTCTGTTGCTTTTTCTGTTGCTAATGCTTTACCACCTTTAATGACAACGGCTTTTGCACCTAGCTCATGAATTTTACGAGCTGCTGTTTTCATGTCATCAATTGACTTAGGTGTACTTGTGCCAGCTAATTGACCAGCTTCAAAAAGGTTCGGTGTTGTAACTGCAGCTAGCGGTAGAAGATATTGAATCATAGCGTCAGTGTTCCCAGGATTTAATACTTCATCATCACCTTTACACACCATAACAGGATCAATTACAACATTAGAAGTACCAGATTTTGCGATTGCTTCACCAGCTATGCGAATAATTTCCTCTGTTGAAAGCATACCTGTTTTTACTGCATCAATGCCTGTAGATAATGCTGTATTAATTTGTTTTTGAAGAAGCTCTGTTGGTAATGGAGTTACATTATGTGTCCAACCATTTGGATCCATTGTAACAACTACTGTTAGTGCCACCATACCGTATGTGCCATGTTCTTGGAATGTTTTAAGGTCTGCTTGCATGCCAGCGCCACCAGATGTGTCTGAACCTGCAATTGTTAAAGTTTTTTTAAGAGCCATGTGAAAGATCTCCTTCGTTTTTGAATAGTTTCATCTACCGTTTAGTATAGTCCTATTCTGGTTCTGTAAAAATAGTCAGAAATCAATATTTTTATAAGGTCAGTATAAATTGAAACTTGAATAACACATTATTTTTTTGTACCGTTGTAAGAAAGAAAGGGGCTTAATTTCAATGAAAGAAGTATTCCCAAATGATTGGCAAACAATACTAGCAGATGAATTAGAAAAACCATACTACCAACAGTTACGTCAATTTGTGGCACATGAATATTCGACACAGACGATATATCCACCGATAAGCGATGTAATGAATGCATTTCATTGTACTGCTTATCATGATGTAAAGGTTGTAATTTTAGGGCAAGATCCATACCATGGCCCGAACCAAGCACATGGCTTAAGTTTTTCTGTGAAGCCAGATGTGCCACACCCGCCAAGCTTACGCAATATGCTACAGGAATTACAAGACGATATTGGCTGCCCAGTTCCTCAGCATGGTACGTTAACGAAATGGGCACAGCAGGGTGTCCTGCTTTTAAATACTGTACTAACAGTCAGAGCGGGACAGGCCAATTCTCATAAAAACCAAGGATGGGAACAGTTCACAGACGCTGTTATTGAAAAACTGGCAGCGCGACCAAAACCAATTATTTTTGTGCTATGGGGCAAACCAGCACAGCGTAAAAAGCAAATAATTTATCAACATGCAACACCCCATGTCATTTTAGAAGCGCCACATCCAAGTCCATTAAGTGCCTATAGAGGCTTTTTTGGCAGCAAACCGTATTCAAAAATAAATGAGCAATTAAATGATTGGGGAGAACAGCCAATCGATTGGTGTCTAGGATAAAGTGGCACAAATCGTTTGCTTTATACACTATAAAAATCATGGTACAGTTAATAAGAAGAAAGAGAGGCACGGCAATGCAGGTAAATTGTTTTAAATGTCATTATTTCAAAGTAACATGGGACCCGCAAACACCGCGTGCTTGTGTAGCATACGGCTTTAAAACAAAGCAACTACCATCAGTTGTTGTCAAACAATCGTCTGGCATGGACTGCCTAAAATTTGTGTCAAAAGCAGAAGGTGAGAGAGCGCAATGATTTCATATGAAGCTGTCATGCAGCAACTTGAAAAACAATTAGCTAGTGCAAATAATGCAACGAATGAACAGCAAATTCGCGAGGCACTGACAGCCATTCGTGCATTATGTGATGTAGTACTGGATTTACCTACAAATAACACAAACATGCAACCAAAACATTTACCACAAATGTTAGTTACAGAGCAAAAGCCATCTACTTTAAATGCAACTAAGATACAGCATGACGATGGTGCAAATGGGGATTCGATTTTTGATTTTTAAATAAAGACATTAAACGTTCCTAATACTAGTAATTGGAGCACTAAGATGAAAAAGGTAGGGTAATTAAGATGAAAAAATTTATTGTCACAGGTGCACTTCATGGTTTTTTAGCAGTAGCATTAGGTGCATTTGGTGCACATGCTTTAAAGGATATTGTAGATGATTATGGTCTTAGCATTTGGGAAACAGCTGTGCAATATCAAATGTTCCATGCTACGGGTTTACTCATAATCGGTCTATTAATGAGCTCGAAATTGCTAGGTGAGGTCAAACAATTAAAGTTAGCGGGGATTTTCTTTAACCTAGGGATTGTGTTTTTTGCAGGTAGCCTATATGTGTTAGCGGTAAGCGGCATTAAAGTACTTGGGGCAATTACACCAATAGGTGGTGTGTTATTTTTAGCCGGTTGGGTTTTGATTATTGTTAGCGCATTAAAACATGCAAAATGATTAACGGGGATTTTTTCACCACCTTTGGACAGAAATATTCAAAAAGTAGTGTGCTAGGTAATGCTGGCATGCTATTTTTTATAGCTAAAACGGCAACGGCTTATGATTAATTTTAATTCCTATTGTTTTCGTAAGGATTAGTGGAGTACACTAGTATTACTAAAAATGGAACAAAAAGAAAGCGGGGCTATAGTGATGGAAAAATTATTTAATTTGCTTGATGAGTGCTTTGATGAGATGGTAGCAATTCGTCGTCATTTACATCAGAATCCAGAAATATCCTTTGAAGAAGTGGAAACACCTGCCTACATAGCAGCTTTTCATAAAGCATTAGGGCATGAAGTAAGGGAGCAAGTCGGTGAACGAGGCGTCGTGGCAACGTTACGTGGTGCCAAGCAAGGAAAAACGGTGGCGTTACGTGCTGATTTTGACGCATTAGCCATCCAAGAGGAAAATGATGTGCCTTATAAGTCTAAGGTCGACGGTAAAATGCATGCTTGTGGACATGATGGGCATACCGCAACACTACTTGGACTTGCCAAAGTACTAAATGCTATGAAGGATGAGCTTGCAGGCAATGTAGTGTTCATTCATCAGCATGCAGAGGAAGTTGCGCCAGGCGGAGCAAAGCCGATGATAGAAGATGGGTGTCTTGATGGGGTAGACGTAATATTTGGTACACATTTATGGGCACCGACTCCACTTGGGGATATTTTAGTGAGAGAGGGGGCGATTATGGCGGCTGCTGATAAAGCGGAAATTGTTTTACAAGGAAAAGGAGGACATGGTGCAGAGCCACATCATTCCATCGATGCGGTTGTACTAGCTTCTCAATTTGTGATAAATGCCCAGCAATTAGTCGCTCGTCGTATAGACCCTTTAAAATCTGCTGTCCTAACAATTGGTCATTTTGAAGCGATAAATCCATTTAATGTGATTGCAGATCGAGTAGTTTTAACTGGTACTGTAAGAACATTCGAGGAGCAAGTACGTACACAAATGGAACATGAGCTAGAGGCAATATTAAAAGCTACGTGTCTTGCCTTTGGTGCAAGTTATGAATATCGTTATACAAGAGGATATCCACCCGTATATAATCATGTGAAAGAAACACAATTTGTTCAACAGCTTGCAGCGGATATTCCTGGGGTGAAAAATGTTATTACGTGCCCACCGTTTATGATTGGAGAAGATTTTGCGTATTATCTGGAGAACATTCCTGGTACGTTTTTCTTTACAGGTGCCAAAAAACCTGAGTGGGAAACAGCCTATCCACATCATCATGCACGTTTTGATTTTGACGAACGTGCAATGCTAATTGCAGCAAAAACATTAGGAAAAGCGATTTTGCAATATTTGCAAGAAAATAACTAGTAAGTCTTGGACATAACGAGTGAAGGCGGTGCTTCCTGCGGGTACGCACGTAGCGTTAGACACAGCTATTCGCCATGATGTCAAAGGTTGCTGCTTACGGTGCTGGACAACAACTGTGCAACAAAAAAAGTGTTAGATTGATTGAGGTCAATCTAACACTTTTTCTCTTTTGTCCAAACCTCATTTCAGTTATGGATTTTGATTGAAATAAGACATTTCCTCATCGAATTCAGCGAAATCAAAGTAAATCATGGGGAATAAAAAGCGATGATTTGACTTGATTTCTCTTAAAATAACATGGTCCCTACCTGCAGCTTCTACTACACCACGTACCGTTTTTGTGTTTTTTCCTTGCTCAACAGCATGTTCAAAGGAAAAGTGGAATGTTCCAGGTTTTCCTCGATTCAAACGTAAGATGTTTTCAATGTACGACTCCTCACGTCCAGGTGGCCGTCCGCTTGGAAGCGTCACTGGAGGAGGTGTCATTTGTTGTTGAGTTGTCGGTGTCCAATAGTAAGGCATCATAAGTATCGACCTTCTTTCATTTAAATTTGAGGACAATCTTCTTCGGTTGGTGAGAAGAAGCAATGCGATTTGTAACGCCCCGTATTCCATTGACCATACCATTGTTCAGGGCAATCACCCTCAGGTCTGAAAAACCACAGCGAGCGAGTAGCCGGATGGAACCTTTCACCTTCAATAACCCTTCTTGCTAATCGAATGTCTTGATCACGTGCCCGTTGATAAAAATAACTTTTTGTTGTAGCTTCAAACCCCCCTGGACGTTGATAAATCATTTGCTCGAGTGTTCGAATATCACCAAAATCGAGACAATCTGCTCGTACACGATTGACGCCAACATTGCCAACCATTAGCATGCCCAGTTCACCTTCACCCTCAGCTTCCGAACGCATAAGCCTTGCAAGCAAAGCAGTTTGTGCTTCATTCGTCTTTATAACAGCGATTTTCAAACCTCCTCGCAACCAGTATATGCTCAAAGGTGTTGTAGACATGTTTAATTTCCATAAGAAAGAAAATCACATTTCAATTTGCAGAAGCATATATTAGTAATAGTGAGTAGTCCGTAAAAATAAGGAAGTTTTTAGATAGTATTCATCTAAATGGGGTAAAGAAAAATAGAAAAAATTTAATTTATTTTTACAGAAGTCCTTCACTTTTTATAATTTGGAGATGAAAGCCAAATGGTTATGTAAGTGTAGCGTGGAGTAAACTCTGTCTTAATCAAATTAAAGGCACCGTCCTCAATTTTTTCTAGTTTGCTTGGAGATAATCAGGACGCAATTGGTGTGGGGAATGAATAAAAGTTTGCATGTGTATTAATACATGTGAGGTGGAAGGCATGGAGATTGGTGTTTGGATTGGGATTTTATTGAGTGCTGTACTAGCTTTTTTACTCGGAAATATCTATGGTCAGCCTCTCCATTGGTATCTTTTTATATTAATAATTGTAGTGGGCTTTTTCATTCATACGATTATTATAATTTTAAAAGTTAAGGATGAAAGCTCATGAAGCTACATTAGCGCATTGAACATTGGAAAATAGGGTGCTTCTCGTTCAATTTTGAACAGGGAGCACCCTATTTTCCTGTACAAGTTGCAGTAAATGAAAAATCTTTTTAATGACTAACATAGCCATGGGGCAATTTATAATAAATATTTGCGTCTATATTATGAAAAAACTTGTTTTTGCAAGTATATTGAAATTTGTTTGAGACATACTAAATTGAAATGATCATGGCTTTTATAAAGGAGTAGTACTATGCGTATTTTCAGTATGTTTGTAGCAATTATCGTAAGTGCATTCATGGCTGTTGGAATTGCTGAGTATTACAATCAACCTTATGATTGGTATTTAGTATTTGTAATGATTCTAATAGGCTTTTTTATCCATACCATTATTTTAATCATAGAATCAGAAAACAGCGAGGAACATGAAGCATAAAAAAATGCGAGCCCATTTTATATGGACGCGCATTTTTTCTTTTATTTAACTGATAGGAAGTTCACTAATTTTTCATTATCAAGAAGGTTACCAACGAAGAATGCACCGAACTCACCATAGCGAGCAGATACTTCGTCGAAACGCATTTCGTATACTAATTTTTTAAATTGTAATACATCATCTGCGAATAGTGTAACGCCCCACTCGTGATCATCAAATCCAACAGAACCAGTAATAATTTGTTTTACTTTTCCTGCATAGCCTCGACCAATCATACCGTGTGAACGCATTAAAGACTTACGCTCATCCATTGATAACATGTACCAGTTATCATTGCCTTGACGACGCTTGTCCATTGGGTAGAAGCATACATACTTAGAACGAGGTAGTTCAGGGTATAGACGTGCACGAACATGTGGATTTTGATAAGGGTCTTCGTTTGATTCACCAGCTAAGTAGTTTGAAAGCTCGACAACAGATACATAAGAGTATGTAGGGATTGTGAAATCAGCAATTGCCAATTTGTTAAATTCCGCTTCAATCTCTTGTAATTCATCCATCGTTTCACGTAATGTCATAATCATAAAATCGGCCTTTTGACCAACGATTGCGTAAAATGCATGAGCACCTGTTTTAGCAACATCTGCTTCATTTAGCTTCTCTAAATAAGCAATAAATTCCTCAACTGCTGCTTGACGTTCTTCAGCAGATACAAGTTTCCAAGAAGCCCAGTCGATTGAGCGGAAATCGTGTAATGCGTACCAACCATCTAATGTAATTGCTGCTTCATTCATTATTCAAAGCACTCCTTTTTAAGTGAAAATCATTCTTAATTTAGTTTATCATAGTTTGTACAAAATCCCTAAATTCATGACTGAAATTCACTAATTTGACACCTTCGATGGATGCTGTATGCTAAAGAGAAGAGATGTAAATAGAGGAGCTTTCAAAATAAATGAACAGTAATTTACAACAGCCAATATGGCGTTTATATGATCAATCTATTAGCATGAAAAACAGTTCCCCACTCGAGTCGTTTGCAACCGATGATACATTGTGTCAATTAGTAGGACAGCTTGAATCTCCACCAACGATACGCACATGGGTACATAAAGCCTCCGTTGTGCTCGGGATTCAAGATCATCGTTTACCATATGTACAGCAAGGAATGAAGTTGCTCGAGGAACGAGGCTATCACCCAATCGTACGCAATTCAGGCGGTCTAGCAGTAGTGCTGGATGAAGGTATACTGAATATTTCCCTTGTTTTATCAGAACAAACTAGCGCAATTGGCATTAATGACGGCTATGATGTAATGGTAGCGCTAATTAAAGCTTTACTTCCAGAAGCCGCCGATAAAATTGAAGCCTATGAAATTGTTGGCTCTTATTGCCCAGGGTCCTATGATTTAAGTATTGAAGGTAAGAAGTTTGCTGGTATATCACAAAGACGATTACGACAAGGTGTCGCGGTACAAATATATTTATGTATTGAAGGAAGCGGTGCGGAACGAGCAGCACTTATTCGTGATTTTTACACTGAGAGTTTACGAGGAGAGGTAACGAAATTTACGTATCCTAAAATTACACCAGATGTAATGGCTTCATTAAGTGAACTAGTGGATGCCTCATTAACAGTAGAAGCCGTTGTAATTCGGCTACAACAAATGGTCCTTGCATTTGCAGAGGAAGTACGATTAGAGCCCTTTCATGATGAAGAAATACAACTATATGCATTTTATTTACAACGTGTGCTCGAGCGAAATGCTAAAATGCTTGAGTTGAAATAATGGTAAATAAAAAAGGCGAATGTGCTAACTAAGCACATCGCCATTTTCTTTTTGATATGTTGGACCACTAACAACTAGATTACCGTTTTTCTCCATTTTGAAAACAGGAGCAATGCGTTCTTCCTCTTCATCTAGCGTTACAAGGCGTCTAGCACGGTTCATAATTTGTACAAACTGCTCATAATCTTTGCGAATTGCTCGATTTTCCTCTTCTAGCTGAGCAATAGTTTTCTCTAGCTTTTTATTTTTCTCAGAGGTTACGTGTACAAGTTGTCTCCATTTTGAAGACTCATTTCCTATTTCACCAGAATGTTGTAAACGTAGTAAATATGCTATGACAATATCAAGAGATAAGGCAGACAGTGGAATTGACTTGCTATCTGCATCACTATTATTAATGGTAAACATATTTGAGGAACGGCGTCTTGCTGGTGCACCCAACACTCGCATTCTCTCTTTTCTTTCTTTTTTCGCTTCTGCTAGTTGCTCTTCATAAGTTTTACGAACAACTGCATTCCAACGGAAACCACATGCAGCAGCAGTACGATTTAACGCATCACCAGCTTCTTCAAAGGCATTTAACTGTGTACTACCTTCTGTTACGTGACGAATTACTGCCTCTGCTAGCAATTCATCGTTTTCTTCTAACCAAGCATCTTGTCTTACTTTACTCATCATATAATCCTCCCACCTTTATTTGGAACTTCCTTATTTATGTCTAGCATGACCAATCTTTTAACCTTTTATTCATCCAAGTGAAAGGAATTATGCTTGAATACAAGGGGAAAAATGCGATACAATACCGGATGTAGGTTTGTGCGTATGCTGCATACTTAAATATGTGAAGGTTATGCGTGCATTAAAAAATTGTATTAAACAAAATACTATATAGAAAGGGTTGTTGACAAAATGGCAAACGAATTTAAAGTTTGCGATGAATGTCAGGCCGTTAACTTAAAAACGTTAATTCCAAAATTAAAGGAAATCGATCCTGATGCAACCATCGAAATTGGATGTCACTCTTATTGTGGCCCAGGACGAAAAAAAACATTTACATTTGTAAATAGTCGCCCTGTAGCTGCATTAACAGAAGAAGAACTAATGGAAAAAGTTTTAGCAAAATTAAAAAATAAGTAATAAAAAACTATCTTCACGTGGCTGAAGGTAGTTTTTGTTTTAGAGCGATAGTCACCTATAACATGCGAAAATTGCGTTCAATTAGGTTGATAGTCTCTCTACTTACAGTGCAATCTCTATGCTAGTTCTATATTGTTTGCATATAATAGAAGAAAGATGAAATGGAGGTGCTGTACAATTGACACACTATGCCAAGGCAAAATTACAAGAGGAAAAAGTTTTTAAGGATCCAGTACATCGTTATGTACATGTACGTGATCAGGTTATTTGGGATTTAGTAGGGACAAAAGAATTTCAACGTTTGCGTAGAATTCGCCAGCTTGGCACTACGTTTTTAGTATTCCACGGAGCAGAGCATAGTCGCTTTAGTCATTCACTTGGTGTTTATGAAATTGTGCGTCGTATTGTCGATGATATTTTTGTAGGTCGTCAAGATTGGGATGAGGACGAGCGGCTATTAGTGCTTTGTGCAGCCCTATTACACGATTTAGGGCATGGCCCATTTTCACATGCATTTGAAAATGTATTCGAATTAGATCATGAATTTTATACGAGACAAATTTTACTTGGCGATACGGAAGTACATGCAGTGCTAAAAAAAGTAGCACCTGATTTTCCTGAGAAAGTATCACAAGTAATAGAAAAAACGTATCCGAATAAGCAAGTCATAAGCTTAATATCGAGCCAAATAGATGCTGACCGTATGGATTACTTACAACGTGATGCTTATTTTACAGGTGTAAGCTATGGCCATTTTGATATGGAACGCATACTACGAGTAATGCGTCCACGCAAAAATCAAGTAGTAATTAAAGCCACAGGTATGCATGCCGTAGAAGATTATATTATGAGCCGCTATCAAATGTACTTACAAATATATTTCCATCCTGTCTCACGCAGCGCAGAGGTTATTTTAAATAATATATTAAAACGAGCGAAACAATTAAGCAAAGCGGGCTATAAGTTTAAGCATGAGCCTACCCACTTTTTAGCATTTTTCCAAAAATCCATTACATTGGAAGATTATCTTGCTCTTGATGAAAGTATTCTTTTTACATATTTTCAATTATGGATGCAAGAAGAAGACGCGATATTAAGTGATTTAAGTCGCCGTTTTGTCAATCGTAAGCTATTCCAGTACATTGATTTAGATCCAGGCGTGGAACTTGAGAAATATCAAAAGCTCCAAGAATTATTTAAACAAGCAGATATTAATCCAGAATACTACCTTGTACATGATACAACAGCAGATCTTCCTTATGATTTTTATCGACCAGGGGAGGAAGAAGTACGTGTCCCAATTTTTTTAGAGATGAAAAATGGAGAATTGCGTGAACTATCTAGGGAATCTATTATTGTTGATTCCATTTCTGGTCGAATGAAACGAGATCATAAAGTATATTTCCCGCTTGATATATTAGAGGATAATAGTACAAAAGCGGGAGTTAAACAACAGATTTTAAAGTTATTACAAATACAATAAAAGAAAATATAAGAAATTATATCTATTTTAAGAATATACAAAACTAAATTGTATATATATAATATAAAAGCACTAAACTCACTTGAATATAGTGACAGTTTAGTGTTTTTTATTATGTATAATTTCATATTTGTTTAAAGTGTTGGCGAGATATCTAGGAAATGATAATGAAAAATATGGTAATGTTTAGAATTTGTTTAGATATGCTTTTTATAATGAAGTAAAACCTAAAAAGGGGGTGAGGCCATTATATTGGTAAAGGCATCACATCAACTTAGGATACATACAACTGGTACAACACATTGACAAGACATCATGATAATTGACCGCGTGTAAGACGGTTTGGATGTATCGTAACGACGACGAGTTATTCAAGGGGAAGAGGGGCAAACCGAATGTTTGGAGCAGAGCTTTCGAGATTGAGAGAGCGTGCAAAGTCGTCAGCAAACGCCTATAGGAATCTCTCTGAACTTAGAAAAGGAGAGAAACATGAAAAAATTAAATTTAGCAATTATTACATTATTGCTTGTGTTCCAAACTGTACTTTCACCGCTATCCGTATTTGCGGAAGAAGGAGATTCTTCTCTACCTCCATCTGTAGAAACAGGAACTGACGGAACTGCTTCTGATTCGGCGGGAACAGGCGAATCAGATTTACCAGTGCCAACACCTGGAGAAACGGAGGAAGCTGGTGGAGCTGATTCTAGTAGTGACTCAACTGAAATACTGCCAGATGAAACAGGAAATGGCGATGTGACGGAAGGTGAAAATGTAGAAGGTGAAAATGTAACAACCGACGAGGAGAAGGAAGAAGAGGCAACTACATTGGAGATTAAGCCTTTAGTCATAGTGCCTACCGAATTTAGTATAAATAATTTAGATATTCGACAAGGTAATGATGCAGCAACAGCGGTATCGATAGTCGGTAGTCCAATAACATGGAGTAATACAAATAAATTTTTTGTATATCTTGATTGGCAACTAAAAGAAACAACAGAATTAGTTGTTGGTGACTCTGTCGAGTTCCAGTTACCTACTCAATTTGCGACAGGTGTTACAAGCGGAAACCTCCTTCTTGGAGGGACAAGCTATGGAACGTATGTAGTAGATAATACGAATAAAGTAAAGTTTACCTTTAATCAAAATGCAGTGGATGATGTTGCTTCAGGTGATTTAAATGGTACGTTTAATTTGCAACGCGATTTTGATAGTAGTCAATTTGAGGCAAATAAACCAGAAACGCTTGTAATTAGTTACGAAGGGGTTTTACAGGATAGCAAAACAGTAATATTTAATCCTTCGGTTACAACACCTTCTAAAAAAGGACAAGCATTTCGAGATGCAGTTTTAGATCATAGAAATGCCAATAAAATATTATGGACGATAGATATCAACCATCAAGGGGAAACACTGTCAGATGCAATTTTAAAGGATACACCAATACCTGGGTTAGTAATTGACAAAACGACTGTGAAAGTTGCACCGCTTATCTTAAATATAGATGGTTCTGTGAAATCTGTAGGTATAGAAACTCCTGTTGATAGTGTAAATATAACGGATACTTCAGATGGATTTGATATAGCACTTGGTCAAATTAATGGAGCTGTTCGTGTCACTTATGAAACAACAATTGACCGTAATGTGCTTACAGGTACATCCCCATCTGTAAACAATGAGGCTCAATTATTTGATGATTCTATTCCGAAAACTTCGGTTATAAATTCAAATAATATTTCGTTACAGTATGCAGAGCCATTAAAAAAGGAATTTGTTGCGAATTCTTACGATTCTATAACTCAAACTGTAAAATGGAGAATTGATTATAATTTAGACCAAGTAGCAGGGCGAGATGGAGTATTAATAGATGAGTTGACAAGTCAAAATCATCAATATGTTGCTGGAAGTGCGAAATATTACGAATTGGACGTACAATCAGATTTAACCTATGTTCCGATAAATAGTACAGCTACATCTATTGAACCAACGATAGATCCTAGTAATGTCTATAAATTAAAATTTAACTTACCAGCTGGAAAGAAAGCTTATCGCATTGAATATGAAACAAAATTAGATAATCGTATTGATTCACTTAATGAAGTTCAAGTTTCAAATAAGGTAATTGCAGCTGGAACAGAAAAAACAGATAATAAAAAGTTATCTCAAAATGTTTTCCATAAATCTGGATCCACAAGTGTAGATTACAACAATAAACTATTATCATGGATGCTTAAAGTTAATAGTGACCAACAACAAATGGAGAATGTTGTAGTAGTGGATAATTTCCAACAAAACGTTGGTCTATCTCTTAAAGGTGATGGATTTAAAAACCTAACAGCATTAAGTGGTGTAAAAGTCGAATTTAAACAAGATGACGACAGTTATAGAGAAATCACTGTTGGTGATGCTAATGAAAGTACAACAAAAGGCTTTAGGTTAACATTTCCTTCTATAATTACAACGGAACAAGTAATCGAATATAAAACGCATTTCCAACCAGATTCCGTACCGTCTGATTTGATATATAAAAATTCAGCTTCTATATCATGGGGACCAAATGGCGATGAATATGGTTTCGATAGAAATGCAACAAATACTGTTGATAGTTACACGAGTGGCAATGGTAATAAAAAGGTTGAATACGATCGTTCGACCAAGCAATTTACATGGACAGTTGATGTCAATTATAATTTGGATCATTTAACAAACGCTGTACTAACTGATACTTTTAGTAGTGGTCAAAAATTAGTGGCTGGATCTTTAGAGGTCTATAAGTTAACTTTAAACAATACTACTAATGGTGTTACACCGGTTCTGCCAGCTCTAAGTGGATATGCTTTTTCAGATGTAACTCCTACAAGCTTTAACTTAAATTTAGGAACGCTAGATAAAGAAGCATATCGTATTATTTACAAAACCACGCTTAAAGATGAAAAAGTGACAGGTACGTATAGCAATGAAGCAATTTTAAATGCTACTAAAAATGGCACAATGAAAAAAGTATTTGACAAAGATGTAACATTTACACCGACTAAGAGTGGCGAAGTATTAAGCAAAACAGGTAAACAAAATACACCAAGTAGCGATTTAGCAGACTGGACAGTTATGTTAAATGAAAGTCGTTCAAAGTTAACGACTACTGCGAATGAAGTAGAATTAACGGATATTTTACAAGGCGACCAAATGTTATTGACAGACACATTTGCGCTTGAAGAACAATACTATGATGTAGGTAATATAAGTGATCAATATAGAACCTTATTAAAAGCAACAATTGAAGAAGGTAAAGAATATGCATTTTTTAGTGCTGGAAGTGAAGTTGCTCGAATCAAAGTAGGCGTTGATATCACAGGTAAAACGAAATTTACACTCCTATTCCTTCAAGATATTGAAAATCAGTACAAACTAACTTATCAAACCTTTATTGAAGCTGCACAGGGTGCGACTATTGGTAATGAGGCTAGTTTCGCAGGTAAATTTAAATCAGAATTAGCCAAGACTACTAGCAATAAGACAGAGATACAATGGGTTGCCTCCGGCGCAACGGTTGTAGGTAGAGATAAGCTTACAATTAAAAAAGTAGATTCAACTAATGCATCGACTGTTCTTGAAGGGGCTGTATTTAATCTATACAACTCTACAGGTACTGTGTTGTTAGAAAGTAATTTAACAACGGGCGCTGATGGAACAATACAAACTTCTAAAGTATACAATTATAAAACGTATAAATTAGAAGAAGTGAAAGCACCATTAGGCTATCAAAAAATCTCGGGTAAAATAGATGTAATATTTGATGCAACGACAGGTATTGGAATAATCAAAAACACAAAAATTAATGCTGGGTTCAGCTGTCCAAACTTTGAGTTAACAGTTAATAATTTGCCAACTGAACTAGCAGGAAAAGTAGTTACATTGAAAAAGGATGGTACGGCCCCAGATATTAATCTAGGAAATCTAGATGTTGATGGTAAAGTAACATCAAGTACATCTATTGCAGGTGGTACGTATTCAGTATATGTAGATGGACAATTAATGACTGAAATGATTACAGTAGATGGTAACTGTGAAGCAGCAATTACATTTGCCATAGGCTGTCCAGTATTCATGTTAACGATTAATAATCTTCCGACTGATTTAGTTGGAAAAGCAGTAACAGTAAAAAAAGATGGTACAGGTCCAATAATTAATTTAGGTAATCTAGATTCAAATGGAAAAGTTAAAGCTCCAACACTAACAAACGGCACATATACCGTATATGTAGATGGCCAAATTGTAATAGAAACGATTACAGTGGACAATAAGTGTGAAGCAGTGATTGACTATGTAGCGGGATGTCCTATATTTACATTAACAATCAACAATCTGCCAACTGAGTTAGTAGGAAAATCTGTGACAGTGAAGAAAGATGGTACAGGAACATCTATTAATTTAGGGAATATAGATGCTACTGGCAAAGTAACGGTGCCTACACCACTTGTGAGTGGCACATATACAGTATTTGTAGACGGTCAAGCGATGGCTGAAACAATTACAGTTGGTCAAGATTGTGAAGCAACAATTACATTTATTAAAGGTTGCCCAGTATTTACATTAACGATTGATAATGTATCGACTGATGATGTTGGAAAAAAAGTGAAACTAGTATCTGAAAATAATGTTACAGAGATTGAACTGGGCACTATTAATAATAGTGGCGCCGTTACATTTACAATTAATAAAGTTCCAGGTGGCACATATAATGTCTTTATTGATAATGATGAGCTATTTGGGAAAGTGATTGTAAACGATGATACAAACTGTGTAGGAACTGTTAAAGTTATTAAAGCTTGTCCTCAATTTACGTTAACAGTCAACCAATTTGGTGGAGTAAGCCATGTAGGGGCTGGTGTAGCAGTTGTTATAAAAACAACGACAGGCAGCTATGTGACAGAGGGAGTAACAGACGCTAATGGACAAATTATTTTCCAAGACAAATCGCTGTTAGTAGAGGGTACAACATATGACGTATACAATAGGCTTGGAGGAAAATTAGGTAACATTCATGTTACTTATGAAGAAGGTAAATGTGCCGATAGTGTTGAGGTAACTGAAAATGCATGCCCTATTTTTACACTAACAATTCAAGATGTATACGGCAACCCTCGTGAGGGTGTAGCATTTACTATTAAAGATAAAAATGGCATGATCATTGCAACTAGTACAACGGGTGCAAGTGGTAAGGTAACAATTCCTTATACAGTTGAGCCAGGGACGTACTATGTATATGAAGGAAGCAGCTTAATAAATTCAATTGTTGTAAAAGATTGTGAAGCAATTGCTAAACCTGTTTATACAGGCGGAGGCGGAGGTGGTGGCTCAACACCAGATCCAGAACAGCCAGGCGAGCCAAGCAAGCCAACACCAGATCCAGAGAAACCAGTGGATCCAAACAAGCCAACACCAGATCCGGAGAAACCAGTGGATCCGAACAAGCCAACACCAGATCCAGAGAAACCAGTGGATCCGAATAAGCCAACACCAGATCCAGAAAATCCAGTGGACCCGAATAAACCAACGCCAGATCCAGAAAATCCATCTACAAATCCAGATGAGCCAGGTAATCCGTCAACAGATTCAAAAGATCCAACGACACCTGGAAAACCAGACACGTCTAAACCATCAGTACAAGATGTGATTGATCAAGGTAAAAACTTACCTCCATACAATCCTTCTACTGCAAATAAAGACACGCTAGATGCGTATAAGGATTTCCTTGATAAATATAATAATTTATCAAAAGAGGATCAGGCGAATGTTGCAAAAACACTTGATATTAATAAAATCAAGGAAGATGCACAACGTTTAGAAGCGCAATTAAAAGCTCAAGGCAAACTGCCACAAACAGATGGAGCAAATCAAACAGCGCTTACACTAACTGGTGTAATGCTAGTTTTAGGTGCATTGTTCTTCTTACGTCGTCGTGAAGCCCAAATGAAATAATATACAATAAGAACCCCCAAGGCAATGAAGTCTTGGGGGTTTTCCTATACTAAAAGGCTTCTGATAGCTTAGCTGGCGCATGATCAAGCGGATATTGTTCAACAAAATCTGCACGGATTGATAGGCGTTTCGTGCCATTGTCAGCACAAGTAATAAGGGTCAAAATAGTCTCGTTAGGGATATCATCAATGACATACACATCTGTAGCAGCGATAATTTTTTTAGTCGTTAATTTGTATTCATAAATATTCGTCAAATCAGTAATGTAAATGGCATCCCCAATGTTGGCTTTATAGAGGGGACTAAATAATATGTCCTTCTCTTCAAAATAATGACCAGCTAAGGCGTAGTTTCCTTGTCCCAATTTTTGATTTGCTTTCATCGTGCCAGCTCCGACCGCAAGAGCGGCATTGCCAACGCCTTTAATAATCGGAAGGTTCATGTCCACATTTGGAATGGCAATACTACCGATGACAGGTAAATGATCAATTTGTGTTTGTGCTTTTAACACTTCTGCTATGGAAAGGGATTGAACGTCATCAAACTCAAAATCTGCTGTTGCATGATTGTTGTTCTGTAAATCTTCTGCACTATAATCAGTCGTATTTAGTTGTTTACTTAAATGAGCAATCACTGCATGTTGAATAGGATTAATAAAAATAAGTAATAAACCAATAATCAGCATACAAATCAGTAGTATTCGTTTTAGCTTCTTCATAAGAGGAAAGTCACCTCCCTTTGCGTAAGTAAAAATCGCCGATAAACTTCTAGCAATCGCCGATAGAACTAAAAAAGGGTAGAGCGGTATGTTGCTCTACCCAGGTTATGATTATTTATCGCTGAAGCGGACGCCTGCAACACCGTAATGGTTTTTAGACATTTCTTCGATAAAAACTGTGACGTTTTCCACTGGTGCGTTTACTGTGCGTGAAACAGCTTCTGTTACTTCCTTTACTAGTGCGCGTTTCTGTTCCTCTGTACGGCCTTCAATCATTTTTACTGTTACGTATGGCATAATAGTGCCTCCTTTTAGAATTATGTTGTATAGTTAGTTTATAAGAAATAATAAACTTCTTACTTATGCACAAAAGCGCAAGAATATGCTTTACTTTATAATAGCAGAATGGAGGGAATTAAAGTATGGCAAATGAAGAGAAACCGAAACAAAAAATGGGCTTTACAATTATAAAAAATGACCCGACAGATGGCCATAAAGGATATGGAATTGGATCGCTTTCATTAGAAAACGTATCACCTGTCATTATTGATATAGAAGAGGGGAAGGCTTCCGTTGAAGTTGGGGCGATGCATGCACGTAGCGATGTTGAACGAGGCATCAAATTTACGACAGATCGTGCTGATTCAGAGGGGGGAAAACCTTACTGGTTAATATGGGTAACGATTGATCATAAAGCAGACGGTCCTTACTATGCAGGTGTAACAGCATGTGAAATGGTAGTAAATCGTGAAAAACGTCGTGGTTATAAAATTTTAGCTGATCACGTTAATAAGATGGATAAGTCGATGAAACGACAAATTATTGTTGATCATATGGATGAAGCCTCTAAAAAAGTGTTAGCTTCTTTCTTAGCGGAGCTAAATCCAGAACTTTGGGAGCGCAGTGACAATCAATTACGTCAAGACTTATTTGTATAAAAGACCATCAATGATTGAACAATCTGTGACATTTTGCAATCGCTTTCGATATTAGGTTGAAAGTAGATATGAAAAAAAGTACACTTGATTCAGAGCTTACATTTTAGTAAGCTAGGACACTTGGTTCCAAGAATGTGATGAGGGCTATGCGACATTTGACAACCCAAACCCAAGCCAAATGCCCCATGATTCTCATCCTTTCCAGGGCCAAAAAATAAGAAAAGCTTTCTGTTCCCACGGACACGTCTCCGGGGAAGAGAAAGCTTTTCTTTTTTCGCTTTATGTCTATAACTTTGTCGAGAGCTTTTCAATAAAATAAAACGACTATTCGAGAAAAAGGTTGCGCATTATTGTTTATTTTTGAAGAACGGAAGCATATTCCAAAATTCTCCCCACGTATTGCTATCAAGAATATCAAAATTAGTACATTTTTCCGTTGGTACATCTTTTGTTTCTAAATAAACGAGACGTTGTTTAGGGCAGGCATCTGTAGCAAGCTTTCCTGTTTCAATATCAACGACAACACCTTTAACGCCTTTTGGTTTCGAGAAGTCCTCGTTTTTAGTGCCTTTATTTACGCTTTCCATAAAGTCAATCCATATTTGTTTTGTAGCAGCTGTATCTTCTTTCGTAGATAGGTTTTTACCTTGATCGTAGCCGTTCCATACGCCAGCCGTTAAGCTTGGTGTAAATCCTATGAGCCACTGATCGCTATTAGTTGAGCCAGACTTTGCAGCATAGGTATGTGTCATACGTGAACGAATACTAATTCCTGTAGCAGGAGAGTAATCACTAAATACAGGATCGAAAATGCCAGTCATCATTTCTGTTAGAATATAGGAATTTTCTTTCGAAAGAACCGTTTCTTCTTGTTTTTCAATGTTCTTATTATCGTAAATAACATCTCCATTGGCATTTTTAATGGAAATAATAGTTGTTGGCGCCGTTTTTTGACCTTCTGACGCTAAAATATTATATGCATTTGTCATTTCGTACAGTGTCGTTTCCATTGTTCCAAGAGCAAGCGATAAATTGTCCTTCGTCCCAATTGTTACGCCAAAGCGGTCCGCCATATTATGGAATGCTTTAAATCCGATATCCTCTAATGTTTTAACTGCATAAATATTATCGGAAATCGCAATGGCCTGTGCCAACGTCATATCATGGTCGGCAAATTGACCGTTTACGTTTTTAGGAGAGTAAGTTCCACGTCCATTATCATAAGTAAATGTTGTTTGTCCTACATCTAAAAACGTTAAAGGTGTATAGCCATTTTCTAATGCTGCTGCATATAAAACTGGCTTAATCGTTGACCCTGGTTGACGTTTTGCTTGTGTTACACGGTTAAAAGAACTAGTGGCATAATCCTTCCCACCAACAAGTGCAGTAACGGCGCCTGTTTTAGATTGCATACTCACAAATCCTGTTTGCAAATCATTATTAGGCATATTTTTAGCGACTGCTTCTTCCGCTGCCTTTTGGTGACCAAGGTTAAGTGTTGTTTGAATTGTCCAACCACCTTCGCTTATGTCTAAATTCTTTTCTTTTAAAATCTCACTTGCTTCTTGCCAAGCAACATCTAAGAAATAAGGTGCAACAGATTTGGAAGCTACCCACATATCATTCTTTAAGACAAGCTGCTCTTCCTCAGCGCGTGTTTTTTCGTCCTGTGTTATCGCACCTTGATCTGCCATCAGTTTCAAGATGACGTGCTGGCGATTCGTCGCTTTTTCGATATTGGCAATTGGTGAATATATACTTGGACCTTTAGGTACCCCAGCAAGCATTGATGCCTCTGCTAGCGTCAAGTCTTTTGCAGATTTCCCATAATAATACCGACTTGCTGCTTCTATTCCATACATTCCGTGTCCATAGTATACAGTGTTTAAATAACCTTCCAATATTTCATCTTTGTTATAAAAAACTTCTAATCTATAAGCATACAATGCCTCGTTTGCCTTTCGGGTCCATGATTTTTCATGAGATAAATATAAATTACGCGCATATTGTTGGGTGATAGTACTTGCCCCTTGCACTTTACTACCTGCTTTAATATCAACTAATACCGCACCAGCAATACGAGAAAAGTCAAAACCGCTATGTTTGTAAAAGTCCTTATCTTCAACGGCCACTGCTGCTTTTACTAAATAGGGTGATATTTCATCAAGACCAACCCAATAGCGACGTTCATTCGTAAAGTGGTCTCCAATCTGGTTCTCGTTTTCATCTAAGAAAATAGAGGCTTTCGGTACAGTTAATGGCGGTGCACCAGCCACTTGAACATAGACGCGTAGTGCAATAAATGCTACTACTATTGCAGATGCAAAGGCGACAAAAAGTGTAAGCGCTTTGCGTGAACGCTTCACACGCTTTTGCTTACGTTGATAGATTTTTCTTTTCATCCGACTTCACCTCGTTTTCTAACAACTTGAGTTTAGTATGTGTCTGAATATTCTTCTTTAATCGGAATTCTAAGCAAAAACTATTGCACTTTATTCAAAAACATCTATACTTTTTTTGTACTGATATGAAACGCTAGCTTTCGACAAAAACATTACACTTTGTAGATTTTAATTGAAATTTGCTAGACGTGCCAATAATGTATACGAGGATTTAGTGAATGAGGTTTCATTACAAACCTGTAAGTCCTCAATGAGAAACGACTATAAAAACTGAATTTCATAGGGAGTTCAGATATTAATGGAGGCTAAATATGAGATTTGATGAAGCTTATTCAGGGAATGTTTTTATAAAAAGTCATCCTACATATGAGGATGCTCAGGCAGTTATTTACGGCATGCCAATGGACTGGACAGTTAGTTATCGTCCAGGGTCACGTTTTGGCCCTCAACGTATTCGTGAAGTATCAATTGGACTAGAAGAGTATAGCCCATATTTAGATCGCGAGTTAGAAGAAGTGAAGTATTTCGATGCAGGGGATATTCCGTTACCATTTGGGAATGCACAACGTTCTTTAGATGAAATTGAAAAATTCATTGTGAAGCTGCTAGAAGATGGGAAAATACCTGTCGGCATGGGCGGGGAGCACTTAGTATCTTGGCCTGTTATGAAGGCTGTTTCTGCAAAATACGATGACTTAGCCATCATTCACTTCGATGCGCATACTGATTTACGTGTTGAATATGAAGGAGAGCCATTATCACATTCAACGCCAATTCGTAAAATTGCAGAGCACATCGGGCCGAAAAATGTTTATTCATTTGGGATTCGTTCAGGTATGAAGGAAGAATTTGAGTGGGCGAAGGAAAACGGCATGCACATTTCAAAATTCGAAGTACTAGAGCCACTAAAAGAAGTGCTACCAACATTAGCAGGACGGAATGTATATGTGACAATTGATATCGATGTACTAGATCCTGCACATGCACCTGGTACAGGTACAGTAGATTGTGGCGGCATTACGTCTAAAGAGTTGTTAGCTTCAATTCATGCAATTGCTGCAAGTGGTGTGAACGTTGTCGGCTTTGACTTAGTCGAAGTGGCACCAATCTATGACACATCTGAAATGACAGCCAACACAGCTAGTAAATTATTACGAGAAATGATTTTAGGCTGGGTAAAATAATAGGGGCTTTGTGAAAGTTTATATAAAGCGATTTTAAGTGAGGTTAGCTATTTGGCTAGCCTCATTTTTTTATGAAAAATTGTTTGAGAATTGTTTGGGTGCCTGACACTTCAAAGACACTTCAAAGATACTTCAAAGTAAAAATGTTAATCGTGCAATATTAACATTTGTCAGTATTTTTAATAGAGGTCCACTTTTATAATTAAAAAGATATTTAAATAGTATTCAATGAAATAATATTGTCATTTGAATGAGAATAAAAGAATTAACAAGCGAACAAAGTAATGATGGCAATAATGTAAATTGAACTTTTTCCGTAGTGGTTTTAGAAAATTTAATAGAAAGGAAGTATGTATGATGAGAAAGAAGATAGCTTCGATTGTTAGGTTATTGCCTTTGGTAGTTAGTTTGGGCATAATCTTTATTTTTAGTAATCTAGATGTAGCTTCTGCCAGTATAGTTACGTCAACAATTTATGCAAATGAAGATACGACAATCGTTTACGAAGGTACTGGTACAAATAAGGTGATGTATGAGGATGGAGGATTGGGATATCTAGATGTAGGTTATCAAGGGACATTCGGTGTTCCTTTAGAGGTTCAATCTTTATTAAAGTTTAATTTGCCAACAATCCCAGTAGGATACCAAGTTGAAAGTGCGAATCTATACTTCCCTGTCATAGGGGGTAACATTCAAGGAGTAACTAATTTTTTATTCAAGGTTGCTACTAGTACGAATCACTACTGGACTCAAGACGCTGTGACGTCCTTGACATTACCAGCTCCAACTTCAGGTTCTACACAGTCTAAACTGCTAGGCAGTTCTGTCCCTGTACTTAAACCAACTCTTGGTCCCTTTGATTTTACTAGTTACGTATTAGAGGAATCAACCAAAATTAATCCTAGAGCAACATTTATACTTTCAGCTTTTTCAGTTGAAGAAGCACAAATTGCAGGTATATCATTTCTTGATCATTACATCCAAACGACTGAAACTCATATGGGAGGGGATCAACGCCCATATTTAATAATTACTTTTTCCGAGATTGTAAATATAGAGATAACTGGAATTGAGGATGGCGGTCTATATAATACAAATGTAACGCCCCATTTTAACATTGGTACAGCAACTTTGAATGGAGCTCCATTAATAAGTGGCACACAGATTACATCTGAAGGTTCATATACATTAATCGTTACAGCAGGTAGCCATTCAAAAACCTTTCAATTTCAAATTGATAAGACCCCTCCGACAGGGACGGTAATTGTCAATCAAGGCAACCGATATACAAATAGTACAGGTGTATCCGTTTCAGTAATGCCCGATGTGGGTGTAAATGATATTACACATATTCGTTATGCGGTTAATGGAAATCCATTTACACAAATTCCTTATGTACCAAGCTTTATGCTAGCGTTTGGGACGGTTAACGAAGATAAAATATTGACCTTTAAGCTTGTAGATGGAGCAGGAAATGAATCACCGGAGTATCAAACAATGATAACACTGGATACAATCGCCCCTATTGTCAACGGTGTAGCAAACGGAGCGAGCTATAATGCTATGAAAACAATAACTTTTAATGAAGGTACAGCAACATTGAATGGCGCTTTCTTTACAAGCGGCTCGTCTGTGGACGCGGAAGGCTCCTATGTACTTGTTGTTACGGATAACGCTGGTAATACTACAACCATTATATTTTCCATCGATAAGACCGCCCCAATTGTAAGCGGTGTAGCGGAAGGAGGAAGTTACAATTCCTCAAAAACCATTACATTTAACGAAGGTACTGCAACACTAAATGGTAAATCGTTTGTAAGTGGGATGGCTGTGGACGCGGAAGGCTCATATGTGCTTGTTGTTACGGATAACGCTGGTAATACGACAACCATTACATTTTCCATCGATAAGACCGCCCCAATTGTAAGCGGTGTAGCGGAAGGAGGAAGTTACAATTCCTCAAAAACCATTACATTTAACGAAGGTACTGCA
>NZ_JBIWDA010000003.1:303156-493721 GCF_044761745.1 Lysinibacillus sp. NPDC097279
AAGTTACAATTCCTCAAAAACCATTACATTTAACGAAGGTACTGCAACACTAAATGGTATTCCGTTTGTGAGTGGGATGGCTGTGGACGCGGAAGGTTCATATGTACTTGTTGTTACGGATAACGCTGGTAATACGACAACCATTACATTTTCCATCGATAAGACCGCGCCATTTGTCAGCGGTGTAGCGGAAGGAGGAAGTTACAATTCCTCAAAAACCATTACATTTAACGAAGGTACTGCAACACTAAATGGTATTCCGTTTGTGAGTGGGATGGCTGTGGACGCGGAAGGCTCGTATGTGCTCGTTGTTACGGATGACGCTGGTAACTCAATTACCATCACATTCAGTATCAATAAAACAGCTCCGATTAAATATACAGTAAAATACGACGGAAATGGAGCAACGGGTGGACAAGCACCAGTCAATAGTCAAACTTATGAAAATGGACATAGCGTTACAGTAGCTGATAATACTGGCAATCTAGTGAAGACTGGTTTTACGTTTAGTGGTTGGAATACAAAAGCAGATGGTAGTGGGATAAGCTATATCGCAAATAACACGTTTACTATTAACGCCTCGAATATTACGCTGTATGCCTTGTGGAAAGTTAATCGTTATACATTATCATTTGAATCAAATGGAGGCAGTGGTGTCACTACTCAGAATGTATCATACAACGGAAAAATAACAGAACCGACTGCACCGACGAAACTAGGTTATACATTTGGTGGATGGTATAAAGAAGTTACGCTTATTAACGCGTGGGATTTTTCAAAAGATACGGTAGTAGGGAATACAACGCTATATGCGAAGTGGATAGAAAATAGTTCATCAGGGGGAAGTGGTGGTGGTTATATTCCCACGCCAGAAACAAAACCAGATCCTAAACCAACACCTACACCAGAAATCCCAGTAGAACCAGAAAATCCTATCCAACCTGAAGTGCCAGAAAATCCAACGCCAACTATAACATTCAGTGATATTTCTACAAACTGGGCAAAAGAAATGATTGAGGATATAGCAATGCGTGGAATAATCAATGGTTATCCAGACGGAACTTTCCGTCCAAATGATGCAATTCAGCGTCAGCATGTTGCAATTATTATCGCTCGTGCCTTTGCGTTAGTGCCAAGTCGCGAGATAACGCCATTTAATGATGTTGCAGCAAATCATCCATACTATGAGGGCATTATGAAGTTGCAGCAGGCAGGAATTATAGACGGGTCCAATGGATTCTTCCATCCAAGTGAATCATTAACACGAGCGCAATTGGCAAAAATCATCGTGTTGGCATTTGGATTAACTTCAGAGGGGACAAGTCATTTCGAAGATGTTCCTGCAACACATTGGGCTCATAATTATATTGCTATTCTCGAAGATTATGGAATTGCGTTAGGGGATAATGGCAGTTTTAGACCGAATGAACCTGTCACACGTGCGCAGTTTGTTGCTTTCTTATACAGAGTGCTTCATTTGTGATAACCACTCGTTTGGTCGTAAAGGCATTATTCCTTTTAGTAAATTTTGATAAAGCTGAAAGGCGAAAGAGCATCCACAGTTTTCATTGTGGATGCTCTTTTAAGTTACCTAAAAAAAGTGAGTAGGTTTAGCGATGAGCTAGCCTTATTTGTTTGTAAATTTTTTGGGTGCCTGACACTTGAGGTAATTGTATTTTTCAGCCATGCCATTTAAAGTTTGTGTTCGTGTATCTTGTTGTCTTAACGTCAAGTATTGATGTGCGCTGAGCAAAACTGCTTGAAGAAAGTCATATTCGTTGCAAACACCCTTAGTGATTTTCCCCGTACCATGCTTTGACGAAAAAATGACTAAATGATTTGGCTTCGTAATAATTTTTTCTAAAGTCCATTGAATATTATTCAATGATATAGCAGTTTCACCAAATCCATCTTGTAAATAATCAATCACCATCGTTAAAAACCCTGGCCATATTAAGTCACAATCATCCCAATCAAACAACGACGTAATTTGAACACCATCAATTTCCACAATAATAGCACCATGTAAAAAATGACCTTTACTTTGCGTTAGATTTTTTGAGATAATCTGTAGCGCATTTTTACTTTGAATACTAGTAAATTCATGTTGGAGCTGTTCAACCGTATGTGAATAGAAACTTTTTGTTTCGATTGCAATAAATGTATCAATTTTAATCATATAGCTCACCTTCGTACTTTAAATGATAGCCCCCTTATAAATTGTGTAATTGATTTAATCCCACATTGCCGCCTGAAATAAGGAAGCAAACATGATCGTTTTTAGTAATAGGTAAATTCCCTTGAAGAGCGGCCCCGATTCCAATAGCAGAGGAGGGCTCAGCCAATATTTTGCCTGCTTCTAGCAATGTTTTCATCCCATTTTCTATAGAAGCCTCGTCTACACGAACAATGTCATCGACAAGTTTTTGAACAATCGGGAAGTTTCGCTCACCAGGTTGTAAAGGTAAGAGTGCATCTGCCAAAGATTTTTGCTCTTTTAAAAGTAATCTTTCACCAGACTTTATACTTTCTGAATAACGTGAGACGACAGCTGGTTCTGCCCCAATTATTTTGACATGAGGAGCTAAAGCTTTTATAGCAGTGGCGACCCCACTTATTAGCCCACCCCCACCAATAGGCACAACGAGTGCATTTACTTGAGGGAGTTGTTCTAATATTTCTAATGCTACCGTTCCTTGGCCAGCCATAATGTCATAATCATCATAAGGGTGAATAATGGCATAACCGTGTTCTAAACTTAGTGCTTCCGTAATTAAATGCCGTTCTGCCAGTTTACATTGAACAACGTTTGCACCTAGCGCTCGAATACCTTCAACTTTTATACTTGGTGCTGTCTCTGGTAAAACAATTGTTGCTGGAATATTTAATAGTTTCGCTGCGAAGGCAACACCTTTTCCGTGATTGCCAGAGGAGGCCGCAACAACGCCATGCTGTAATTGTTCAAGTGGCATCGACAACAGTTTATTAAGAGCACCACGTAATTTAAAGGAATTCGTTTTTTGCATATTTTCGGCTTTTATCGAAACGTTGCAATTTAACAAATCGTCAAGTCCGTGTAAGCGAACGACAGGCGTTTGGTAAATATAAGGTGCAAGTTTAATTTTGGCGGCTTGGATTTTTTCAACGGTTAACATGAGCACTCCTCATTTCTATTAATAGGTAGAAAATTCTGATAAATCATAATATAAATGTAGTGTTAGAGTAAATAACTGTCAATAACTATTAGCAAAATGCTAAGAGAATCTGCGTAGTTTTGTAGATTCTCTTGGCAGTAAATCAAAATATTAGTTTTCATTGTCGAATTTGATGTTATTAGCATGTAAGACTTGATTACCACCTGATGCTTTTATATCAGCTGTAACTTGTGCGGCGATAATGGAAAGCTCATCAAACGCTATACCGTTATCAGGACTTGAGCTAATACCGATCGACACTGTTAATGGCGTAGTTTGCTCTGTATTAATGTTGAAAGAATGAAGTGCAATTTTATGTCGCAGTTTCTCAGCGTGATATAGAGCGATGGCTGGAGGAGCATTTTTTAATATAATATAAAATTCCTCCCCAGCAACTCGTGCGGCAATACCGTTTATAGCTTCTACGTAGTCATTAATAATCGTGGCGAGTTGTTTAATAACCCCATCACCCGCTAAATGTCCATACTTGAAATTAATTTCTTTCATATCATCGACGTCAAAATGTAGCACTGAAAAATTGTCCGTTTCTAAAACCATTCCTTGCGCAAATGAACGAATTGCTAAATTATTTGGAAGCTGTGTTAAATAGTCTTTTTCTTTAAGATGATAAGTTAGCTGTACTTTTTCACTTGTCGCTTGTAAACGTTTAATAACAGCGAAAATTGAAAAAAATGTAAAAAGAGCGTAGGCTATAAATCCAAAAATAATCTTCAACTTTAGAATCGCTGGCAAAGTAACAATTAATACTAGCATTACCGTGATTTCAATCGTCAAGCTATAAAAATAAGCTGTTAATGTGTGAAAAGAAATGGGCTTTTTAGATGCCAAAAGTGCAAGGGCAATAGAAACCACGAGTAAATTAATATTTGATAAACTTGTGATTGAGAGTATGGCTTGTGTAGGGATGATGATTAAGCTTCCTATTGCCATTATTATGCCACTTATAACAATCGACCACGGACCACCGATAAGTCCACTAAAGAGAAGCGGTACAATATGGATGTTTATAAGTGTTCCGTTCAAATAGTTTAACGAAATGCCACTTAGTATAAGACCTGTCAGACCAAAAGAAATACCCACTAAAATGGGCTTGAAATCTTTAATTAATGATTGTCTTCGAGCCGGATGAGTAAACGGCCAATACGTTAAAATGATTAATGTAAAGGTAATACAAAAGCTGACAAAAATGTGAAGTAACATCTATAATAGTAGTTCCTTTCTCGAAGATCTATAAATAATAGTAAATCTTTTCCCTTTGTCTGCCAATGCTTTAAAACAATACTCACTTCTATCTTGAAAAAAAGTAGACATTTAACCTATAATAAAAAGGTTATAGTAAAAAGAATAAAAGGGAGCGTCCATGATGGTGAACGAAGAAAAATCGCAGGTGAACATTAAGCTCATTTCGACGATTCGTCCGATTGATGGGGAGTCCGAAACCCTTGAAATGTGGTTAGATGGGCAGCTTATAAGTAAAGCAGATTCCCTATATTTAAAATATGAAGAGGTGCAGGATGAAAAAACAATCCGCACGACGATGAAGTTAGACAAAGAACGGGCACTTATTATGCGCGCAGGAGCAGTGAAAATGCGCTTACCACTCAATATTTTTGAACAACAAATAGGCCATTATGAAAGTGAATTTGGTTCAATGCCACTCGTGACGCAAACGAAAAACATGTTATTTACTAGACATGAAATGCGCGGAGATTTTCATGTGCAGTATGATTTACTAATGGGTGGACAAAATGTTGGCAATTATACATTAGACATTACATTTACGGAGGTACAATGATGAACGCAGTAGAACAAGTACAACAAGCCATTAAGACGGCGATTGCACAGGCTGTTGAAAAAGCTGGCTTAGTTGAAGCTGGCACAGAGTTAACGATTCACCTTGAAACACCTAAGGATAAAGCAAACGGTGATTATGCAACAAATATTGCAATGCAATTAACGAAATTAGCTAAAAAGCCACCGCGTGCAATTGCTGAGGCAATTTTAGAAAACTTAGAAACTACAGGTACTGATATCGAAAAAATTGAGATCGCAGGTCCTGGCTTTATGAATATTACTGTCCGTAAAGATTTCTTAGCAGGTGTTGTAACAGCAGTCCTTGAGCAAGGTGCGGATTATGGACGCTCAAACGCAGGAGCTGGTGAAAGAGTACAAGTAGAGTTTGTGTCAGCAAATCCAACTGGCGACCTTCATCTAGGTCATGCACGTGGAGCATCTGTAGGGGATTCATTGTGTAATGTTTTAGATATGGCTGGCTATGCAGTATCTCGTGAATACTACATTAACGATGCAGGTAATCAAATTAATAACTTAGCTTACTCTCTAGAAGCACGTTATAAGCAAGCTTTAGGTCTTGATGCAGATATGCCAGAAGATGGCTATCACGGTCAGGATATTATCGATATTGCTGGTAAATTAGCGAGTGAGCATGGGGATTCGATTTTATCAAAATCTGATGAAGAGCGTTTTGCATTTTTCCGTCAACATGGTCTAGCATTAGAATTAGATAAATTGAAAACAGATTTAGCGAACTTCCGCGTTAATTTTGATGTATGGTATTCTGAAACATCATTATATGAAAACGGAAAAATTGAAGTGGCGTTAGATAAATTAAAAGCGAATGGTCATGTTTTTGAGGAAGAGGGCGCTACTTGGTTCCGTTCAACAACATTTGGTGATGATAAAGACCGTGTATTAATAAAAAATGACGGTTCTTTCACTTACCTTACACCAGATATCGCATACCATGAAGATAAAATTGTTCGTGGCTTCGATAAACTAATTAACATCTGGGGCGCTGACCACCATGGCTATATCCCACGTATGAAAGCGGCGATTCAAGCGCTTGGTTATGATCGAGACACACTTGAAGTAGAAGTAATTCAAATGGTTCAGTTATATAAAAACGGCGAGAAATTTAAGATGTCAAAACGTACAGGGAATGCTGTAACGATGCGTGAGCTTGTTGAAGAAGTTGGACTAGACGCTGTGCGTTACTTCTTCGTGAAAACAGCAGGTGATTCGCATATGGACTTTGACCTTGATTTAGCGGTATCCCAATCAAACGAAAACCCAGTCTACTATGCGCAATATGCGCATGCGCGTATTTCTTCAATTTTACGTTCAGCAACTGAACAAGGCTTTGCGGCTTCCACAGCGAACTTAAACCTGTTAACTGCTGAAAAAGAGATTGATTTATTGAAAAAAGTTGGTGATTTCCCGAAAGTCGTAGCGGATGCAGCAAAACACCGTACACCGCACCGTATCGCTAACTATATTCAAGAAACGGCAGCTGCATTCCATAGCTTCTATAATGCTGAAAAAGTATTAGATGCTTCGAATAAAGAGCTAACAGAAGCACGTTTAGCACTAATTACAGCTGTACGTACTACTATTGCTAACGCATTACGTCTAATCGGCGTATCTGCACCAGAAAAAATGTAATATACTTTTTATCACCCCGACACAATCATGTGTCGGGGTTTTTTTATGTCGGTGGACGTGTTTGCGTGCCTGACACTTCAAAAATTCTGAATTGTTTGCGTGCCTGACACGGCTAACCTTCTTTATGTACTTAATTTTCTGTTTATTTCTATTTTTCTGTTGAAGTTTACGTTAACGTAAATGATATACTGATGAAAATTGTGAAGGAGGAGCTGGTTTGAAAACGATTCAGGAGGTAGCAAAGCAATTTAATGTTTCTACACGTACTATTCGCTATTACGAGGAGCTTGGGCTTCTATGTCCTCATCGTTCAGCAACGAATCAACGTACCTTCTCAAAAAAAGAAATGGCGAAGCTCAAACTTATTTTTAGGGGAAAGCGTTATGGTTTCTCATTAGAAGAAATCAAGGAAATGGTATTGCTTTTTGATTTTGATCGTTCAGGAATGCAACAACTGGAACGTACTGTGGCATATGGCGACCAAAAAATACAAGAAATTGATAGTAAAATAGCTGAGCTTACACAAATGAAAAATGAATTACTGCAATTACATGGCATGTTTAGTGAAAAATTATTAACTTTAAAGGGAGAGATGCACGATGAATAGTTCAAATTTGTTAGCACGTAATGCCCGAAAATATGCTGAAAAAGAAGCTGTTGTTTGTCATGGAAGAAGAGTGACTTATCGTGATTTAGATGAGCAAGCTACTCGCCTCGGACACGCTTTAATAGAACTGGGCATTCGCCAAGATGATAAAGTCATTATTTTTATGCCAAATGTTGTAGAGTTTGTCGTTAGCTATTTTGCAATTCAACGTATTGGTGCAATTGTCGTTCCTGTCAATGCTAAATTTACATTGCAGGAGGTAGAGTATGTTGCACAGCACGCCGAGGCGAAAGCTATTTTAGTGCACGAAGCTATTTTTGCTGCCGTCGAGCACCTTCATAGTGTGCCTTTAAAAATTAAAACAGGACATGTGGAGGCGGGGTGGCTTCAATATGAGACATTAATACAACATGCCAGTTCACAACCAATTGATTGTCAGCTAAATGAAGACGATGCATCCACAATATTATATACATCTGGCACAACAGGAAAACCGAAGGGTGTCCTTTTTAGTTATCGAAATATTTTAACTGTAGCCCAAATGATTGCAGTAGAAATGGAAGTAAAACCTACAAGTCGCATTCTCCTTATGATGCCGTTAACGCATTCCGCACCATTACATTTATTTTTAATGGCAGGCGTCCTTGTTGGCTCCACAATTGTATTAACGCCAACATTCACACCAGATTTATTGCTAGATTCGATTGAACAAGAAAAAACAACACACTTTTTCGGAGCGCCTGTCGCTTATTTATTAACAGCCGAAACGAAGAGATTGCAAACAGCGGATTTATCTTCGATGAAATGGTGGGTTTACGGAGGTGCACCTTTATCACAAAATGAAATTCACTATATACAAAAAGCCTTTCAAACGGAAAATCTGACATGTGTTTACGGATTAACAGAGGCAGGCCCAAGTGGATCTTTAATGTTTGGAAATGAACATGATTCGAAAGCGGGAAGCATCGGTCAGCGTGCACCACTTGGTACAGAGCTTCGTATTATTAACGACAATGGGGAAGATGTCGGTGTGAATGAAGTAGGTGAAATTGTGTTATTCGGTGAAGGCAATATGATGGGCTATTACAGGGACGAAGTAGCAACAAAGGCAGCGTTTATCGATGGATGGCTGAAAACAGGCGATTTAGCTCGTAAAGATGAAGACGGCTTTGTGTGGATTGTGGATCGCAAAAAAGATGTTATTATTTCGGGCGGTGTTAATATTTATCCGAAGGAGATCGAGGATTTACTTTTAAGCTACGAAGGTATTTTTGAGGTAGCGGTAATCGGTGTCCCTCACCCGCAGTGGGGGGAAACCGTAAAGGCAGTGTATGCTACAAAAGCGGAGATAGATGAAAACGAACTTAAAATGTTTTTAGAGGAGCATCTAGCAAAATATAAAATTCCACGATTATTTGAACGAGTGGAAGCGCTACCACGAAATGCATCTGGCAAAATATTAAAACAATCGTTGAAGGAACAAGAGGTGAGATAAGGATGAAAGTGTTACAGCAAGATGCAAATCGCACAACTAACTTTTTCACGGAAGATGAGACATTACACAAACTATTAGAAATGATGCTAGATAAAGAGCTTTTAGACTATGCTAAACGGGAGTTAGAGGATTTTGGCGAGCTTTGTGCAAATGATATTGACGTAAGAGCGAAGCATACGGATAGAGAGGGAGAACCGCGGCTGCAGCGTTATAATGCGTATGGCGAGGAAATAGCGCAAATTTGGGTCAATGAAGGCTACAAAAAAACGGTTGAAGAGACATATAACACAGGGATTGTTGGCTATGTGCATAAAGAAATTCCCCAGTTAGGGAAGAAGGGGAATTATGTGTACAGCTTTGCGCAAGGTTATTTATTGTCACATGCAGAGCCTGGCTTCTATTGTCCAGTAACTTTGACGATGGCAACCGCCTATTTACTAGATCATTATGCGAGTGATGAGGTGAAGAATAGGTTTTTACCACATGTTTGTGCAACAGGAGATCGAGAGCTATATGAGGGAGCAACATTTTTAACGGAGCGGCAAGGCGGGTCAGACGTCGGGGCAAATGTGGTAGAGGCTGTTCAAGACGGTAATCACTATCGGTTGTATGGAGAGAAGTACTTTGCATCAAATGTAGGGATGTGTGGTGTGGCGATGGTATTAGCGCGCATCGAGGGAGCTTCAGCAGGTTCCAAAGGGTTAACATTATTTGCTGTACCTTGGCGTCAAGATGATGGAACGGTTAATCACCTCCGCATTCGTCGTTTAAAGGATAAGCTTGGTGTCAGAGCAGTGCCATCCGGTGAGGTGGAATTTGATGGTGCACTAGCATATGTCGTTGGTGAACAAAATAAAGGAATTTATTATATGTTAGAGGCACTTAACTTATCTAGAATTTGTAACGCTGTTGCCTCCATTGGCATTATGCGTCGAGGCTATTTAGAGGCGAAGCATTATGTATCAAATCGAAATGCGTTCGGGCAGCCTTTAATTCAATTTCCAATGATTCAAGATACATTAGGGAAATATGCGGCAAAGCTCCATGTAGAAGTTGCTACTGTTTTTGATCTTATTCAGTTGTATGACAAAGTAACGAGTGGACAGGGCAGTGAGCAGGACATCATTCTTAATCGTTTGAATATCGCCATCATGAAAAAGGAAACAGCTGAACAGGCGGTGCATTATGCAAGTGAAGCAATTGAATTGCATGGAGGAAACGGCTATATCGAGGATTTTGTAACGCCACGTTTACTTAGAGATGCTCAAGTACTTACGGTGTGGGAAGGGACTGCTAACATTTTAGCGCTAGAGCTCATTCGCTTAGTAGATAAATTTCAGGCCCACGAATTATTTGTTCGTGTGATGCAGGAGCGCTTGTCGAAGTTAACAGATTGTTCATTGGTACAAATCGTAAGGGAACAACTGAAGAAAATCGAAACAACATTGCAAACTTTTAGCGCGTTGGATGAAGCTACGAAATCGTACGAGGCAAAGGGAGTAGCCAAAAAAATGGCTCATCTATACGAAAGTGTAGTGGCAGTCGAATGGGCAGCGAAGTTTGGCGGCAAGTATGAAAAGCTAGCTGATATTTATTTAGAAGATACATGGGCATTACGCCAGATCGGTGCACCAATGAAAACTGTTCAATATTTTGCGGATATTGTGTAGAGAATAGTTCTTGTGCCAGGCACGCAAACTATTCCGAAAATTCTAATTGTTGAACAAAGAAAGACTCACGTACACTTCTGCGGGAACGCACACAGTATAAGACGTAGCATTCCAGCTTACGGTGTGCCAGGCACGCAAACAATTAAAGAAATTGTTTGAAGCGGAAAGCACATGCACGCATTGGAAATCAATAATTATAAAAAAGAGACGCTAACTTAAGGTCTCTTTTTTTATCGTTATCTATTTCGATTTTCATGTATAATAAAATCAACTGAATATTATAAAGGTTCTTTACTAAAGTAAAGTGAAAAGGGAAATCGGTGTAATTCCGATGCGGTCCCGCCACTGTAAGTGTGAGTTTTTTCTATCAATGCCACTGAAATTTTTTTGGGAAGGCATGAAAAAGCATTTGAAGCACGAGCCAGGAGACCTGCCTTTATAGAACGATACATTGCAGCCTACGAGGATAGGATGGTGGTTTTTTGTGCAAGCACCGCCTCTCGTTATGATGACGAGGGGATTTTTTATGTTTTAGAAAGCTAATGACGATAATAATTGAAAATAAAGGCGAGAGTTCGAATAATGAAATACCTACATAATATCGATCATGCAACTGAACAGAGCTGAAACATGCACATACAATCTAAGGAGGTTTCACAATGAAAAAATATTGGAAGTTAGGTTTATCCGCATTTTTAGCAATGGGCATTTTAGTGGCTTGTGGACAAGAACCGAAAGACGACAGTACTGCGTCAGAGCAACAGGAGCAACAAGGAACAAATCAGCTAGAGGAAGCAACATTCCCGCTAACAATGACAGATGCTACTGGCAAAGATATTGTACTGGAGGCACCGCCTGAGCGAATCATTTCGCTTATTCCAAGTAACACAGAAATTTTATTTGGACTTGGCTTAAACGATAAAATCGTTGGCGTAAATGATTATGATGATTATCCACCAGAGGTAGCTGACAAGGAAAAGGTCGGCAGTATGGAATTTAATATTGAACAAATTATTGCTTTACAGCCAGATATCGTTTTTGCGCATGAATCAGGTATAGCTTCTTTAGGTGGAGCTAAGGATCAGCTGGAAGCTGCGGGTGTAAAAGTATTTGTTGTAACAAACGCACGTGATTTTAATGAGACATATACGACGATTGAGCAATTAGGTCGCGCCACTGGTAAGCTACCAGAGGCAGAAAAAATTATTGCCAATATGAAAGCGAAGGTTGAAGAAATAGAAGCAAAATTGCAGGATGTACAACCGAAGAAAGTCTTTGTAGAAACGTCAGATGAACCAGAAATTTATACACCTGGCAAAGATACGTTTATGCAGGAGATGCTAGAAATGATTCATGCAGAAAATATTGCAGCTGATACGGATGGCTGGTTCAAAATTGATGCGGAACAAATCATTACAAAAAATCCAGATGTTATCGTAGTCACTTATAATTATGTGCCCGATATTTTAACGAAAATTCCACAACGTGCAGGCTTTGATACAATTACAGCTGTAAAAAATAAAGCGATTGTACAAGTAGATGAAAATATGACAAGTCGTCAGGGCCCACGTTTAGCAGATGGGCTTGAAGAGTTAGCGAAAGCCATCTATCCTGAGGCTTTCGAGTGAGAAAAACAGCTTTTGCCTATGTAACAGCCATTACGTTACTTATCGTTAGCATCTGGTGTGGCGTATCAATAGGCTCGGTTCATATTCCGGTAGAAGTACTTTGGAATAAAGCGGCAGATGAAACTGCTGCCAATATTTTATGGAAAATTCGGTTGCCACGAGTATTACTTGCAGGCCTTGTAGGAGCATCATTGGCAATTGCGGGAGCAGCCTTTCAAGGGTTGTTAAAAAATCCGTTAGCAGACCCATATACGCTTGGGGTCTCTTCAGGCGCTTCAGTTGGCGCTGTTATGACATTGTTTTTTGGCATCTCTCTACCCGTGGTCGGTTTGTATGTATTGCCAACGCTCAGTATGATCGGAGCAATCCTTACGATGGTAGCAGTGATGAGCTTTGCCAGAATAGTAGACCGTTCTCTAAAAATGGAGACACTAATTTTAACGGGGGTTATATTTAGTTCGTTTTTAGGCTCGCTTATTTCATTAATGATAGCGTTATCAGGTGAAGAGCTCCGCCAAGTGATAGGTTGGTTACTCGGCTCGGTATCAATGCGTGGATGGCCGTATGTACAAATGATTACCCCATTTGTTGTCATTGGCTCTGTTATTTTGTGGACGCAAAGACGTGAGTTAAATGTTTTGCTTTACGGAGAGGAACGAGCGAAGCATTTAGGTGTCAATGTAAAGCGTAGCAAATATTTAATTTTAGTAGGAGGCTCAATGCTTACTGGGGCGGCAGTTGCTGTTTCTGGAACAATCGGCTTTGTCGGTTTAGTTGTGCCGCATATGACCCGCATGATTTGGGGGTCAGATCACCGTCATTTACTGCCGCTATCGTTTTTAAATGGGGCAACTTTACTTATCATTTGCGATTTAGTGGCGCGTACGATCATTATTCCACGTGAGCTACCGATAGGTGTTATTACGGCATTTATTGGTGCACCTGTCTTTTCTTATATTTTTTATAAGCAGCGTAGAAGCAAGGGGGTACGTGTATGATTATCGTCGAACATCTATCAGGTGGCTATGAGGACATCCCAATCGTCAAGGATGTAAGTTTTACGGTAGAAAAGGGGAAAGTCCTTGGTATATTAGGACCGAATGGTAGTGGGAAATCAACATTGTTGAAAGTAATTAGTGGCATATTACCAGCGACAGCAGGAACGGTTTCATTGGATGGTAAAAATATTAAAACGTACAGTCCGCGCGCGCTGGCAAAAAAGATGGCTGTCCTACCACAATTACATGCCAATGCATTTTCCAATACAGTGCGTGAGGCAGTATCACTTGGTCGTTATCCACATCAAACTGGATTTTTTTCTCAGTGGTCAGAAAGAGATGAGCAAGCGGTTCAATATGCCATGGAGCAAACGGGCGTCACACGTTACGAACATACATCAATGGAGTTTCTATCAGGCGGTGAGCAACAACGAGTTTTTGTAGCTCAAGCTTTAGCGCAGACAGCGGAAGTATTATTGTTAGATGAGCCGACAAATCATTTAGACATTGCTCATCAACGCCAAATTTTAGATATGGTGCGCAAGGAAGCCATTGAATGTGGTTTAACCGTAATTATGGTGTTGCATGATATGAACTTAGCCTCCCTCTATTGCGATGAATTATTATTAATGGAAAGTGGCTGTGTACATGCTTTAGGTGAACCACATAAAGTATTAATAGCCTCCCAAATTGAGGATGTCTACAAGGCAAGAGTGACAACATACGCCCATCCAGAAATACCTAAACCGCAAATTACCATCATGCCATCATCAAGTGAATATCAGCAACGAGCAATCATTGTGAAAGAAGATTTTAAAGTAACAACCGATTATATCCAGCTAAAATCAACTGTTCCGTTAAAAACAGTTTCTTCAGCTGTCCATAATCCTGGAATAGGGTGGTATGACTGCCTATTAAATCGCTCTGTACCAGGAGATTATGTCGTTAGTGATGTGAAACAAGAGGTCACAGATTTTTTACAAAGAGAACATTTTTCAGCAACTAGCACAGTAGTCATGCTAACTGCTGTTCCTACACAACTCTATGCACTTAATGAATATAGCACTTCTTTCGGTAGTGTGTTTGTCGTTGTCACGGCGGGTGTTGGAAATGCTGTTGATGTCTCTCGCACACACGAAAGACAGGATACGCCATATATTGGTACTATTAATACGTGGGTCATCATCAATGGTTGTTTATCAGAAGAGGCGTTTTTCCAAGCATTGATGACTGCAAATGAAGCAAAAACAAAGGCATTGCAAATGGAAAACATTCGCGATCACCGTAGCGATACAATAGCAACAGGTACTGCGACAGATAGTTTACTTATTGCGGCAACGCAAAAAGGTGAGGAAATGCGCTATGGTGGGCCGATTACAGATGTCGGTAAAATCATTGGTAAAGGTGTTTATGAGACGACGATTCAAGCAATACAAAATTATAAAAATCAAGCATAGGAGTGAAGTGGGATGAAACTTTACACGAAAACAGGCGATACGGGGAAAACAAGCTTAATTGGAGGGCGTGTAGACAAGGATAGTTTACGTGTTGAAACATACGGGGCAATTGATGAATTAAATTCTTTTATCGGCAAGGCAGTGAGCGAATTAGATCGCGAATTATTTAAAGACATTTTAGTTGATTTAGAAACAATTCAACATGAGCTTTTTGATGCAGGTGGTGACTTGGCCAATGTTATGAAGGAGCGTCATTATAAGCTTGCTGAAGCGCCGATTGAAGTATTGGAGGCACGTATTGATGCATTATCTGATGAAGCGCCACCATTAGAGCGATTCATATTACCAGGAGGAGCTCCTGCAGCTGCAACTTTACACATTGCGCGAACTGTTGCCCGCCGCGCAGAGCGTCAAATGGTAACGCTTATGAAAGAAGTGCAAGATGTACCGACTATTGTGCAAAAATATTTAAACCGTTTGTCAGATTATTTATTTGCTGCTGCACGTGTTGTGAATGCTCGTTTAAATTTACCTGATATTGAATATATTCGTAGTGGGAAAGTGTTTAAAAAATAAGGCAAGAACAGCGGTAATACGTGTCTAGAGCTAAAGAGCTAGAATAATCTTACTTTTTAAAAAATATTTTATAATGACCTTTTTACAGAGAACGTTAGTAATTGTACGAAAAAAAGGTAGTTACGATAAAATAAAATACAAAAAAGCTACTTTGAAGGAAAATTCAGGGTAGCTTTTTGTCTTATAAAATGTAAGAATATAAAATTATCAGAAATATTTTTGTTTTATGTTGACTGAATGCTCACTCATTTATTAGAATGTGAATATAGTGGTGGAATGTCATACATTTACGTATGAGCTAGAAAATTTAACACAAAGAGAGAAAATTTACGACAAACTAAAAGGGGGGACCAACCATGAGTCCATTAGTTATTGCAAACATTGTTCTAACAATCGTGGTTGTGCTTTATGCAGTAGGGTTATTTATCTATCTGTTAAAAACACGCTATAAATTCGTACAACTGGGGAAAAAGGTTGAGTTTGATGAAAGTGTCCAAGAACGTATTCGTTATTTAATGGTGAATGTGTTTGGTCAAAATAAGCTATTAAAGGATCCTAAAAGTGGTTTAATTCACGTTATGTTCTTTTACGGCTTCTTGATGGTTCAGTTAGGAGCTATCGATTTAATTTGGAAGGGGTTAGCTCCAGGGTCGCATTTACCACTTGGCATGTTCTATAGCGTATTCACTTTCTTCCAAGAGCTAGTAGTATTAATGATATTAGTAGCGGTAGTATGGGCGTTTTATCGCCGCTATGTAGAAAAACTAGTACGTTTAAAACGAGGCTGGAAAAATGGTCTTGTCTTAATTTTTATTGGAGGCTTAATGCTTTCAACATTACTTGCAAACGGTATGGGCCTTATTTGGCATGATGAAGGTTTAACTTATACTGAGCCTATTGCTTCTAGCATTGCAGCAATTTTTAGCTTTTTACCAGCAACGGCAGCAGCGACGATTTTCTATATTTCATGGTGGGCCCATTTATTAATTTTACTTACATTTTTAATTTATGTGCCTCAATCAAAGCACTTCCACTTGATTGTCAGCCCAATTAATGTGTACATGAATCGTTTAGATCGCACTGGTACTTTGACACCAATAGACTTCGAGGCGCTTGAAGAAGCGGGTGAAAATGCTGAAAATGAAGAAGACATCCCATCTATTGGTGTTGGACGTATTCAAGATTTTACACAAAAGCAAATGCTTGATTTGTATTCTTGTGTAGAGTGTGGGCGTTGTACAAATATGTGTCCTGCAACAGGTACTGGGAAAATGCTTTCACCGATGGATTTAATCGTTAAGCTTCGTGATCATTTAACATTCACAGGTGCGGTGGTAACAAAGCAAAAACCTTGGGTGCCATATCAATTTTTTGCGAATACAAAGGGCAATCAGCTTGCAATGGCAGCAGGTGCTGAAGGGGCAGTAATTGAGGATATTTATAGTCCTTCTTTAATCGGTGACGTTATTACAGAGGAAGAGATTTGGGCATGTACAACTTGCCGTAACTGTGAGGACCAATGCCCAGTTATGAATGAGCATGTCGATAAAATCATTGACCTACGTCGTTACTTAACAATGACGGAAGGGAAAGTAAATTCTGATGCCCAACGTGCAATGACGAACATAGAACGTCAAGGGAATCCTTGGGGTCTAAACCGAAAAGAAAAAGAAAATTGGCGCGACCTAGATCCAACTATTAATATTCCAACTGTGAAAGAATTGAAAAAATCGGGCGAAGAAATGGAGTACCTATTCTGGGTAGGCTCTATGGGTGCATTTGATAATCGTTCACAAAAAATTGCCCTAGCGTTCTGTCGTCTATTAAACGAAGCGGGCGTGAAGTTTGCTATTTTAGGAAATAAAGAGAAAAACTCTGGAGATACACCACGTCGTTTAGGAAATGAGTTTTTATTCCAAGAACTAGCGACAGCAAATATCGATGAATTTGAGAAAAATGATGTGAAGAAAATTGTAACGATTGATCCACATGCATACAATATCTTTAAAAATGAATATCAAGATTTTGGTTGGAAAGGCGAGGTTTATCATCATACTGAATTACTGAATGAATTGATAGAGGAAAATCGTTTAGTTCTAAATCATGAAGTGGATGAAACAATTGTATTCCACGATTCTTGTTATTTAGGTCGTTATAATGATGTGTATGATGCACCACGTGAAATTTTACGCGGCATTCCAGGCGTCAAGCTTGTAGAAATGGAACGTAATCGTGAAACGGCAATGTGCTGTGGCGCAGGCGGTGGCTTAATGTGGATGGAAGAGCATGTCGGCAATCGCATTAACGTTGCACGAACAGAGCAAGCTTTAGCAACGAACGCTTCTGTAATATCTTCAGGATGTCCGTACTGCTTAACGATGTTAGAAGATGGCACGAAAGCGAAAGAGGTTGAAGATACAATTAGTACGTTCGATGTTGCAGAATTATTAGAGCGCTCTGTGTTTGGTGAAAAAGTAAAAGCTGTTACAGAGAGTGACGAAGAAGTAACAGCAGAGGTGCTAGAAGAAGTAGTAGCTTCAGTGGAAACTCAGGAACCAAACAAGAATGAGGAGTTAAACGCAGAGAAATAATAATTATTGTAGAAATATTTTCTTTATCTGAAAAATATAAATTGCACAATAATTAATTGTTTTGTAGAATAAGATTAATTAGAAATGGGAGTTGCTTAATAACTCCCATTTTTTTATCGGGAAGAGTCGAGCGAGCGTTCAGTCAATGGAGATTGCTTTGATGCTTCATCGAGAAACGTAAAACAAAAGGGGTGTTTTACTTGAATAGAGCTGTAATTTTAGCAGGAGCAAGAACGGCATTTGGTAAATTTGCTGGATCACTGTCCGCACTTAACGCAAGTGATTTAGGTGCATTCGCCATTAAAGGTGCACTTGAAAAAGCAAATATAGCACCAGATGCAGTGGATGAAGTGATTTTAGGTACTGTTTTACAAGGTGGGCAAGGACAAATACCGTCAAGACAGGCTGCTCTAAAAGCAGATTTGCCTGTAGCAGTCAAAACAGAGACGATTAATAAAGTTTGTGCGTCGGGGATGCGCGCTGTAACGTTAGCCGATCAGCTAATTCGTTTAGGGGACGAGGAAGTGATTGTCGCTGGCGGTATGGAGTCTATGTCAAACGCACCTTACTATCTTCTTAATGGTCGAACGGGTCTCCGTATGGGCGATTCAACAATGGTCGATGGAATGCTTTATGACGGGTTAACTTGTGCCTTCAATGAGGCAAGACCACCAATGGGAAGCTATGGCAATAAAGCTGCAATAGAATTTTCGCTAAGTCGTCAAGAACAGGACGCTTGGGCTGTTCGCAGTCATGAACGCGCCCTTGCGGCAATCGACCAAGGCTATTTTGCTGAGGAAATTGTGCCTGTGCAAATTGCACAGCGTAAAGGTGAGCCACTTGTAGTAGATACTGATGAAGCACCAAGACCAGGAACTACACAGGAAGTGCTTGCTAAGCTTAAACCAGCTTTTGAAAAGGATGGTTCAATTACAGCTGGTAATGCTCCTGGCGTCAATGATGGGGCATGTGCACTTGTTGTAATGAGTGAAGAGCGTGCAATGCGTGAAGGTAGGGAACCACTTGCCGTAATTATTGGGCATGCGGAAATTTCAATTGAGCCAGAAAATTTCCCGCAAACACCAGGTCTCGTTATGAATAGCCTGCTAAAAAAGACGGGGAAAACATTAGCTGATATAGATGTCATTGAAATCAATGAAGCCTTTGCAGCAGTGGCGCTTATTAGCAAACAGCTTGCCGACCTAGATGCAGAAAAAGTGAATGTTAATGGTGGTGCTGTAGCACTTGGCCATCCTATAGGGGCTTCTGGTGCACGCATTATATTAACACTAGCACATGAGCTAAAGCGTCGTGGTGGGGGAATCGGTGTTGCGGCAATCTGCTCTGGTGGAGGGCAAGGCGATGCAATCATGATTGAAGTACCAAAACAAAGGGGACATGAATGATGGGAATCCAGAAGGTAATGGTGATTGGTGCTGGGCAAATGGGCTCAGGGATTGCACAAGTTTGTGCACAGGCAGGCTTTGATGTGTTATTGAATGATATTAAACAACCGTTCTTTGAGCGTGGTTTAGGCGTTATTACAAAAAACTTAACGCGTGATGTCGAAAAAGGCCGTAAAACAGAAGATGAAAAAACAGCGATTTTAGGCCGTATCAAGATGTCACTAGATTTAAAGGATGCTAGTGATGTAGATATGATTATCGAGGCAGCAGTGGAAAATATGGAAGTAAAGCAATCTATTTTTAAGCAATTAGATGCAATTGCACCTGCACATGCCATTCTTGCGACAAATACATCATCATTGCCAATTACAGAAATTGCAGCTGTTACTAACAGACCAGAGCACGTAATTGGCATGCACTTTATGAACCCAGTGCCTGTTATGAAACTTGTCGAAATTATTAGAGGTTTAGCTACTGCTGACGAAGTGTACAAAGCTGTCGAAGCAATGACTGTGCAGCTGGCGAAAACACCAGTGGAAGTAAATGACTTCCCAGGCTTTATTGCAAACCGTATTTTACTGCCAATGATCAATGAAGCAATCTATGCGTTGTATGAAGGGGTTGCAACGAAAGAAGCCATCGATGATGTGATGAAACTAGGCATGAATCATCCGATGGGACCTTTAACATTAGCAGACTTTATCGGTTTAGATACATGTTTATCAATTATGGAAATTTTACATGAAGGCTTAGGCGATAGTAAGTATAGACCTTGCCCTTTATTAAGGAAATATGTAGCAGCAGGCTGGCTTGGTAAAAAATCAGGAAGAGGCTTTTACGTTTACGAATAATCCTATGGGGATGGGAAGATTCGGATAAATTACACCTCGGCGTAATGCTGAGGACTATAGCTTGATTCAGCGATGAATGCTAAAGCAAATTAAAATGTAATGCTACGTGACAGCATAGAGGGGTGACATTATAGATGCATTTACAATTTACAGATGAGCAGTTAATGATGCGTGATATGGTGCGAAGTTTCTCACAAGAGAAGATTGCACCGTGGGTAGAGCGTATGGAGGCAGGAGAGTTTCCGCGAGAACTCCTGCAACAGATGGGTGAGCTAGGTTTAATGGGGATTACAACACCAGAAGAACTTGGTGGCTCTGCAATGGATTTTACATCATACATCATCGCTATCAATGAATTATCGAAAGTGAGTGCGGTAATGGGTGTTATATTATCCGTACATACTTCAGTAGGGACGAATCCTATTATTTATTTTGGTAATGATGAGCAGAAAAAGCGATATGTTCCGAAGTTAGCAGCTGGTGAATATTTAGGCGCATTTTGTTTAACGGAGCCAGGCGCGGGTTCAGATGCAGGCTCACTTCAATCTAAAGCAGTGCGTGATGGTGATGTATATGTTATTAACGGCTCAAAAGTATTTATTACCAATGGAGGCGAAGCGGATGTTTATATCGTTTTTGCCTCAACCAATCAAGCTGAAAAAACACGTGGTATCTCAGCATTCATTGTTGAAAAGGGTACGCCAGGCTTAATTATTGGTAAGGATGAACATAAAATGGGCCTACACGGTTCACGTACAGTCCAATTAACATTTGATAACTGCCGAATTCCAGCTGGAAACCTTCTTGGGGAGGAAGGGGAAGGCTTCAAAATAGCAATGGCTAATTTGGATGTTGGACGGATAGGAATCGCGGCACAAGCTTTAGGTATTGCGGAAGCGGCGCTTGAAGCGGCAACCAACTATGCCAAAGAGCGTGTGCAATTTGGTAAACCGATTTCAGCACAACAAGGAGTTGGCTTTAAGCTTGCCGATATGGCGACTGCTGTTGAAGCGGCAAAACTGCTTGTGTATCGAGCAGCTGATTTACGTGCGAAAGGTTTAGCGTGCGGAGCAGAAGCGTCGATGGCTAAGCTCTTCGCTTCAAGCACAGCCGTACAAACAGCGATTGAAGCTGTACAAATTTTTGGAGGCTACGGTTACACCGAGGATTATCCAGTAGAACGTTTTTTCCGTGATGCCAAAGTAACGGAAATTTATGAAGGTACAAGTGAAATACAAAAACTCGTTATTAGTAAACATTTAGTTTAATAGATTTAGCACCATTGTAAAGAGTATGTTAAATGCTCACACATCCACAAGGAATCCAATGATGTCTTAGATGAAATTCATTAAAATTAAAGGGGAAATGGACAATGAACTTTCAATTAACAGAAGAACATGAACAATTACGTGAAATGATTCGCGACTTTGCTTTAAACGAGGTAGCACCAACAGCAGCGGAACGCGATGAAAATGAGGAATTTGATCGTGCGATTTTCGACAAAATGGCTGAGTTAGGCTTAACAGGGATTCCATGGCCTGAAGAATACGGTGGTGCAGGTTTTGACTATCTTGCCTATGTGATAGCTGTTGAAGAATTATCGCGTGTGTGTGCTTCTACAGGCGTAACATTATCTGCGCATACATCTCTTGCTGGTTGGCCACTATTTAAATTTGGTAATGAAGAACAAAAACAAAAATATCTTCGACCAATGGCAGAGGGCAAGCATATCGGTGCTTATGGCTTAACAGAGCCAGGATCTGGATCGGATGCAGGCGGTATGAAAACTTATGCAAAACGTGATGGCGATGATTATATAATAAATGGCTCAAAGATTTTTATTACAAATGGTGGAGTAGCAGATACATATATCGTATTTGCCGTAACGGATCCAGAAGCGAAAAACGGTACTTCTGCTTTTATCGTTGAAGCGGGCTTTGAAGGCTTCTCTGTTGGGAAGAAGGAGAAAAAACTAGGAATTCGTTCATCACCAACGACAGAAATTATTTTCGATAATTGCCGTGTACCAAAAGAAAACCTACTTGGGGCTGAAGGAGAAGGTTTTAAAATTGCAATGACAACACTTGATGGTGGACGTAACGGTATTGCGGCACAAGCGGTGGGAATTGCACAAGGTGCATTAGATGCTGCGGTTGACTATGCAAAAGAGCGTGTACAATTCGGTAAGCCAATTACAGCAAACCAAGGTGTTTCCTTTAAATTAGCTGATATGGCAACACAAATTGAAGCATCTCGTCTGCTTACTTACCAAGCTGCTTGGTTAGAGACGAATGGTCTTCCATATGGTAAAGCATCGGCAATGGCTAAGTTAATGGCTGGTGATACAGCAATGAGCGTCACAACGGAGGCGGTTCAAGTCTTTGGTGGTTATGGTTATACGAAAGATTATCCAGTAGAACGTTATATGCGTGATGCAAAAATTACACAGATTTACGAAGGTACACAAGAAATTCAACGTCTTGTTATCTCACGTATGTTGACGAAATAATTTATGACAGAAAAAAACAAAAGGCCCCAAGTCCAGTCAACCGTGAAAGACGAAAATCTCATTGCCATCCGCCGAGAACAAATGATTCAAGGTGCTATTAAGCTATTTAAAGAAAAAGGCTTTCATCGAGCGACAACAAGAGAGATTGCAAAAGCAGCAGGTTTTAGTATTGGTACATTATATGAATATATTCGTACGAAAGAAGATGTACTTTACCTTGTTTGTGATAGCATCTACCACCATGCGATGGAGCGACTATCAAGCTATGAAATAAAAGCAGGTACGATAGAAGAATTAAAAGAAATGATTCGGGAGTATTTCTTACAAATTGATAGCATGGTTGATGAATTAACAATTATGTATCAAGAAACGAAATCATTGTCCAAAGAAGCACAGCGCTATGTTTTCGGTAAAGAGTTTGAGATGGTTGCCACTTTTGAAAGGCTGTTGCAACGCTGTGTGCAGTCAGGGGAACTAACGATGACTGATAAGCAAATTCATTTGGCAGCAAATAATTTAGTTGTTCAAGGACAAAGCTGGGCGTTCCGTAAATGGGCGCTGCATCGTCAACATTCACTCGACGAGTATATCGAAATGCAAACAACATTGTTCATTTCAGGCATTAAGGGGTTTTAATAAGTTCCAAAGGGGTTCGTCGGTAATTGCATAATGCGACATTGCAATTACCGATTTTTTTTCATGATTTTGTATGGCAGAGAGCTCATAATAGCTGAAAAATTATGAACATAAGTGAAGCGGAAGCAGCTCGTTGCTTGCCTGCGGAAAGTGTTTGTATCAAGCGAATTAGCTTCAAACATCAGTGAAAAGATTTATTAAGGGGAGAAAGTGGGGGTTTCATATGACAAAGGTAGAAGTGTATCGTCCAAAAAATCACGTACGTTTTGTAACAGCATCAAGTCTTTTTGATGGACATGATGCTTCGGTCAATATTATGCGACGTATTTTACAATCGAGCGGTGTGGAAGTTATCCATCTAGGCCATAATCGCTCTGTAGAAGAAGTCGTTAATGCTGCGATTCAAGAAGACGCTCAAGGTATTGCGTTATCTTCTTATCAAGGTGGCCATATGGAATACTTTAAATATATGTTTGATTTATTGCGCGAAAAAGGGGCACCGCATATTAAAATATACGGCGGTGGTGGTGGTGTTATTTTGCCACGTGAAATTAAGGAATTACATGCTTATGGTATTGCGGGCATTTTCTCACCTGAAGATGGCCGTGTTCTAGGGCTACAAGGCATGATTAATGAGCAAATTAAAGGCACTGATTTTCCAACTGCAACAGGTGACTATCTAGAAAAGCTGAATGCTTTAACGACAGAGACACCAGAATTATTGGCGAACTTAATAACTGCAGCTGAATCGAATGATGATGAAGATACGAAAAAAATGTTAGAGGAAGCACGCAAACGTTCAAAAGGTACACCAATTTTAGGTATTACAGGGACAGGTGGCGCTGGTAAATCTTCTTTAACAGACGAGCTTATTCGTCGTTTCTTGAAAGAATTCCCAGAAAAACGTGTAGCGATTTTATCGGTCGATCCAACAAAGCAAAAAACAGGTGGAGCATTACTAGGAGATCGTATTCGAATGAATGCCATTTTCAATAACCGAGTTTATATGCGAAGTTTGGCGACGCGTGGTTCTCGTACAGAGCTCTCCGCTTCTATTGGTGATGTGTTAGATGTCGTGCGCGTAGCTGGTTATGATTTAATCATCGTTGAAACAAGCGGAATTGGTCAAGGGGATGCAGAAATTACAAATTTCACAGACTTGTCCATGTATGTTATGACAAGTGAATTTGGTGCACCGACACAGCTTGAGAAAATCGATATGATTGATTTTGCAGATGTTATTGCCATTAATAAGTTCGAACGAAAAGGCTCAGAAGATGCGCTACGTCAGGTGCAAAAGCAATACCAACGTTCACGCGAGCTTTGGGATGAACCAATTGATAAAATGCCTGTTTACGGGACGATAGCTAGTCAATTTAATGATAAAGGAACGAATGCTTTATTTGCTGCATTAGTTCATATTATTAACCAAAAAACAGGTAGCAATTGGGAAACAGGCTATGAGCAATTTGCTAAAACGCAAAAACAGGATGTTATTATTCCGAATGATCGCCGTTATTATTTACGTGAAATAACAGATACAGTGCGTGGCTACCATAAAAAAACAGAACAACAAGTTGCCTTTGCCCGTCGTTTATTCCAACTAGAGGGTGCAATCGAGGCAGTGAAAGAAAAGGCACCAGATGATGCACTTGTCGCATCGCTTACATCTTTAGCGAATGGTGTCCGTGATGAATTAACAGCAGAGTCAAAGCGTATTTTAGATAATTGGCAAGCCTTAAAAGAAGCGTATGCTGGTGATGAATTTGTAACGAAGGTGCGCGATAAGGAGATTCGTACAATTTTAAAAACAACGAGTCTTTCAGGGACAAAAATACCGAAAGTAGCCCTACCGAAGTTTGTTGATTATGGAGAAATTTTACGCTGGGTGTATCGTGAAAATGTACCAGGTGAATTCCCGTATACTGCAGGTGTGTTCCAGTTTAAACGTGAAGGTGAAGATCCAAAACGACAATTTGCTGGCGAGGGTACACCAGAAAGAACAAATAAACGTTTCCATTATTTATCGAAAGACGATGATGCTAAGCGTTTATCAACTGCATTTGACTCGGTTACATTGTACGGTGAGGACCCTGATTACCGTCCAGATATTTACGGGAAAGTTGGAGAATCAGGTGTTTCGATTTGTACACTTGAAGATATGAAGAAGCTCTATGCTGGTTTTGATCTTTGTGCTCCTTCTACTTCTGTTTCTATGACCATTAATGGACCTGCGCCAATAATTTTAGCGATGTTTATGAACACAGCGATTGATCAGCAAGTAAAGCTGCGTGAAGCAGAACTTGGTAGACCTTTGACAGTCGAAGAATTTACAGAGACACGCGCGAAAACATTACAAGTTGTGCGTGGTACTGTGCAGGCAGATATTTTAAAAGAAGATCAAGGGCAAAATACATGTATTTTCTCTACGGAATTTGCTCTCAGAATGATGGGCGATATTCAGCAGTATTTTATCGACAAAAAAGTGCGTAACTACTACTCTGTTTCCATTTCGGGCTATCATATTGCGGAAGCTGGAGCTAATCCAATTTCCCAGCTAGCGTTTACACTCGCAAATGGCTTTACGTATGTTGAATACTATTTAAGTCGTGGTATGAATATAGATGATTTCGCACCAAATCTATCATTCTTCTTCTCCAACGGATTAGATCCTGAATATACAGTAATAGGTCGTGTGGCACGACGTATTTGGGCAGTTGTCATGCGCAATAAATACGGTGCAAATGAACGTGCACAAAAGCTAAAATATCATATCCAAACTTCTGGTCGCAGCTTGCATGCACAAGAAATTGACTTTAATGATATTCGCACAACATTACAGGCACTTATGGCATTGCAAGATAACTGTAATTCATTGCATACAAATGCATATGATGAAGCAATTACTACGCCTACTGAGGAATCTGTACGTCGAGCTATGGCAATTCAAATGATTATTACGAAAGAGCATGGTTTAGCGAAAAATGAAAACCCATTACAAGGGGCATTTATCGTTGAAGAATTAACAGATTTAGTAGAGGAAGCTGTGCTTGAAGAGTTTGATCGTATTAATGATCGCGGTGGCGTGCTAGGCGCTATGGAAACACAATATCAACGTGGAAAAATTCAAGAAGAATCGATGCATTATGAAATGTTAAAGCATTCGGGAGAATTACCAATCATCGGCGTAAATACGTACTTAAACCCGAATCCGCCTACAGATGATGCAATCGATAATATGGAAATTGCACGTGCATCTTCAGAAGAAAAAGAAACGCAAATTCGTAATTTACAATCGTTCTGGCAACAACATGAAGGACAAACAGAAGCAGCTATTGCTCGCCTACAAGAGGTAGCTGTAAACAATGGGAATATTTTCGAAGAACTAATGGAAACTGTTAAAGTAGCGAGTCTAGGACAAATAACAAAGGCTTTATATGAAGTTGGTGGGCAGTTCCGTCGCAACATGTAAAACAAATCGGTGCTAATTTGCTAATTTGTGGAATGTAAATGCTAGTAAATCCGACATGCTGCTGTATTTAAAAGTGTCTAGTCATACGATTAGGCACTTCTTTTCATTTTCGCTATAATAGAAATGTAAAAAAGAGGGGGCGCAGTAGAGGATGAAATCAATAATTCACTACATTATTGTTTTAGCTTTAGTATTGGGAGTAATTTTCCTGTATAATAAGCAAATTGGCGCTATTCCTTTATTGTTATTATCGATTTATTTATTTTTTCTAGGGATAAAAAAAATGTGTAATATAAAAAACAGTAATTGAAGCTAGCAAAGAGACTAAAACATTGTATATAATGGGTATTATGCTTATGGTATGGAAAGTTACTTTTGTGCGGTCTTTTTTAGCTGCGCTCCGAAAATAAAGCACTATATAATTTTAAAACGTCCATTGTGATGAGAGGAAGGAAGTGCACGAATTGAATTTTCGTGAAATGACAAAGGAACAATTAGCGGAAGAATCGTTAATTAACTTAGCTTATGCAATTTTAACTGAAAAACGTGCTTCAGTGTCATTTAATGACCTGCTTACAATTATTAAAGAGCTTGTTGGTTATAGTGATGAAGATATTAAATCACGCCTACTACAATTCTACACTGATATGAATGTTGATGGACGTTTCTTATTTAATCAAGAAACTGGTTGGGGCTTACGCGAATGGTTCAAAGTAGAACAAATCGAAGAAGAAACAGCTCCATCAGTGAAAACGCATAAGAAAAAATCTAAAGCTACACTTGATGAAGACGATGAATTAGAAGAAGATTTAGAAGAAGATGACATTGACTTCGACGAAGATTATGAAGAGTTTGTTGAAGAAGATGAAGAAATCGAGGATGAAAAAGAAGATATTGACTTCGACGACGAAGAAGATATTGAAGACATCGAGGATGAAATTGATGAAGATTTCATTGAAGAAGAGGAAGAAGAGTTCGATGAAGAAGAAGAGGAAGAAGTGTAATACGATTACGCTTTGAATTTTCTTACTTCAGTACTTGTATTAAAAATTCTTGACTTCTTACACGGTTCCGTTTAATCTTTTACTTGGGCTCCTTAAAAAAAGGAGAAAGACCGTGTATATAATACGCTCCCCCTGCAAACCTATGCAGGAGGGGCGTTTTTTTTGTTTTTAACTTGCTGAATCAAGTTAAAGGTCAAGGCGAATATTTAAGAATTAAAAAGGGGCTTTTCGACCAGGCTCGAATAAAATTCGGAAGTAATTACGCCGAGATGTAATGAATCATCAGTCAAGCTCTCCCATGCTAATAAATAATGATTTGAATACGAAAGTGGTAAACTAATCATTATGTATATTAATCGGTGACTGAGTTATATGGTAAAGCTTCTCATGGAGAACATAATTAGATAGCTTACTGCCATGCTAGCTATGAAAGTTTTACTACAAAGAACAATTTAGAAAAGTAAAAAAGATATAGAAACGATTACAGCTTCGAATCGACTACATTCTAAATGTAGGCATTCTCGGCTTTTCTTATTTTAGGGATAGGAAAGCATTATGTTTCTTATTCATGTCCAACTATTCGTGTTATAGGTTTACATTTCCTTCCTGCAAATAGGTAAATCAGTAAGCGATATGACAGAATGGATGGACGCAATATCCTTTTTTTACTAACAAGATCCAGTACAACATAAGGAGGAATTTTTCATGACAAAGTATATTTTTGTAACAGGTGGGGTTGTGTCATCACTTGGAAAAGGGATTGTAGCAGCATCTCTAGGACGTTTATTAAAAAACCGTGGGTTAGAAGTAACGATTCAAAAATTTGACCCATATATCAATATTGACCCAGGTACAATGAGTCCGTACCAACACGGTGAGGTATTTGTTACTGATGATGGTGCTGAGGCTGACTTAGACTTAGGTCACTATGAGCGCTTCATCGACATTAACCTAGGCAAACATTCAACTGTAACATCTGGTCGCGTATATCAATCTGTTTTACAAAAAGAACGTCGTGGTGATTACAACGGCGGAACAGTTCAAGTAATTCCTCACATTACTAATGAAATTAAAGAACGTATCCAACGTGCAGGACGTGAAACGAATGCAGATGTTGTTATTACAGAGGTTGGAGGAACTGTAGGTGATATTGAATCACTACCATTCCTAGAAGCAATTCGTCAAATGAAAACAAATTTAGGTCATAACAATGTAATGTATGTTCACTGTACGTTAATTCCTTACATTAAAGCTGCTGGTGAGTTAAAAACAAAACCAACACAACATTCTGTTAAAGAATTACGATCTTTAGGAATTCAACCAAATATTATTGTCGTGCGTACAGAACAAGAAGTACCACAAGAGATGAAAGAAAAACTAGCATTATTCTGTGACGTTCAACCTCATGAAATTATCGAATCTCGTGATGCAGAGCATTTATATGAAGTACCATTAAATCTACATGCTCAAGATTTCGATGATATCGTACTTGATCATTTCGGCATTGAAGCACCAGAGGCAGATATGGAAGAATGGCGCGAGCTTGTTGCAAAAGTGAAGAGCCTACCAAATAAACGAAGAGTGGCATTAGTAGGTAAGTATGTTGAATTACAAGATGCGTACATTTCAGTTGTAGAGGCGTTAAAACATGCAGGTTATGCGTTTAACTCTGATATCGAAATTGATTGGATTAACGCAGAGCATGTAGATGCAGACAATGTTGTATCATTACTAAAAGATGCTGATGCCATTTTAGTACCAGGCGGCTTCGGTGATCGTGGCGTTGAAGGTAAAATTTTAGCAACTCAGTATGCTCGTGAAAATAATGTGCCGTTTTTAGGTATTTGTTTAGGTATGCAACTAGCAACAGTAGAATTTGCTCGTAACGTACTTGGCTTAAATGGAGCGCATTCCACAGAGCTTGATTCGGAAACACAATATCCTATTATTGATTTCCTTCCAGATCAAAATGATAATGTAGACATTGGTGGTACATTACGTTTAGGTTTATACCCATGTAAGTTAAAAGATGGCTCAAAAGCAAAAGCTGCTTACGGTCAAGAGCTTGTGTACGAACGTCACCGTCATCGTTATGAATTTAATAACGAATACCGTGAGGCAATGGAAGCGGCAGGTCTTGTATTCTCAGGTACAAGCCCAGACGGAAAATTAGTGGAAATTATTGAGCTACCAGAAAACAACTTCTTCGTAGCTTGTCAATTCCACCCAGAATTAGTGTCACGTCCAAACCGTCCACAACCATTATTCCGTGATTTTATCGGCGCAACATTTAAATAAAATAAAAAAGGATGTCTCGTCATGACGAGACATCCATCAGATTGTAGCCAAACTTGAGTAGTTTCGAGTTTGGCTACATTTTTTGTGAAAAAAGGAAAGTGCCGATAGAGATTTTGGTTATAGCGATTTAGTTTTAATGTAGTGAAGCTTTACAGCTCCTCATCATCAAGTCCGAGCATTTCATCATAAGCGATTTTTATAGCTTCATAAATGAATAGGGCAGCAATCGCATGTGGTACAACAATACGCTCACCTAAATCGTTAGGCAACAACCCTCCGCGCATACGAGTAGAAATATATGTATACGCTAAATCGGCTAATGGATTTTCTGCATTTGCTACTTCACTAGCTACGGCTGCAAATGGAATAAAGTGTTCGTTCAATTTTTTTGCTAATGCTAAAGCTTCCAGATCATGTGCACTACGGGTAAAAATACAAATACGATCGGCTTCACTAACTTCAGTATGCTCTGTCCAAGGGAGTAGCTTAGCGAAACGCTCAACACCTTGAAGTGCATTTAACTCGACAACTTGCATTTCGCCAAAACAAGCAAAGTAAACATTTCCTTCGCCTATTGCTGCTTGTGCAAGTAAACGTGCTGTTTCTTCAATAGATTCTTCTTCGCTTTGTGTTATTCTTTGTAATAATCCGCTCAGCTGTGTTGTTAATATTTTTGACATGATTCCACCTCAATCAATATTATATGTATGTGTGAAGCATAAAGCAAAAGTAGATAATTTATAATACTAGAAGGTATTAAGCTGTAAAAGGAGAATAATACATAATATAGATTTCTTTGTGCAAAATAATAATTCAAAAAGGGCGGAATGCAATGTGAAACGATTACTAATTGTTGATGATCAGCAGGGAATTCGTTTGCTATTAAATGAAGTTTTGAAAAAAGAAGGTTATGTTACATATTTAGCAGCTAATGGCGCTGAAGCACTACGTTACGCAGAGGAAGAATCCATGGATTGTGTATTGCTAGACATGAAGATTCCTGGCATGGATGGCATAGAGATTTTAAAATGTTTAAAAGAGAAATGGCCTCAGCTACCCGTCTTTATGATGACTGCTTACGGTGAACTAGATGTAGTACAGGAAGCATTGGATTTAGGGGCAATTCGTTACTTTACTAAGCCATTTGATATTTTTGAAGTACGTGATGCAGTAAATAAAACATTGAACACATAAGAAACAGGCAGTGGCAAGCACCGCCTGTTTTTTACATATGCCCTAATAGTTGCTGTTGATAAAATAGCCGTTACGTTTGCCCTTCGCTATCGGTGCAGAAAATATAAGCACCTGAAATTTCTTTTCAGGTGCTTTTGAAAAAAGGCACCTGTCGCTACGTTGCCTTCGCTTTCGGTGCAGAAAATAAAAGCACCTGAAATTTCTTTTCAGGTGCTCTTGAAAAAAGGCACCTGTCGCTACGTTGCCCTTCGCTATCGGTGCTAAAATATAAGCACCTGAAATTTCTTTTCAGGTGCTTATATTTTTGCTATGATTAAATAGCACATTTATGTATAAAGAATAGTCCTAAAAGGAGGATTTTTAGTATGGCATTAGTATCTATGAAAGAGATGTTAATTAAAGCAAAGGCAGAAGGTTATGCAGTTGGTCAATTCAACATCAACAACCTTGAATGGACACAAGCGATTTTACAAGCGGCAGAAGAAGAGAAATCACCTGTAATCCTTGGCGTATCTGAAGGCGCAGGTAAATATATGGGCGGTTTTATCTCAGTAGTACACATGGTAAAAGGTTTAATCGAGTCATACGGTATAACAGTTCCGGTTGCTATTCATCTTGACCATGGTTCTAGCTTTGAAAAGTGTAAAGAAGCGATTGATGCAGGATTTACTTCTGTTATGATTGATGCTTCACACCATCCTTTCGAAGAAAATATCGCAACGACTTCAAAAGTAGTTGAATATGCACATGCCAAAGGTGTGTCTGTTGAAGCTGAGCTTGGAACAGTTGGTGGTGACGAGGATGGCGTAATCGGTGGTATTATGTACGCTGATCCAGAGGAATGCCGTAAAATGGTTGAATTAACAGATATCGATTGCCTAGCACCAGCCCTTGGCTCTGTACATGGTCCTTACAAAGGTGAACCAAACTTAGGCTTTAAGGAAATGGAGGAAATCTCAAAATTAGCAGATCTTCCTTTAGTATTACATGGTGGTACAGGCATTCCAACAAAAGATATTCAACGCTCAATTTCATTAGGTACTGCTAAAATTAACGTTAATACTGAAAATCAAATCGCAGCTACAAAAGTGATTCGCGAAATTCTTAACAATGATAAAGAAGTTTACGATCCTCGTAAATTCTTAGCGCCAGCTCGTGAAGCGATTAAATCAACAGTTATCGGTAAAATCCGTGAATTTGGAAGTGCACAAAAAGCATAATTAAGCTTCTTATATGGTACAAAAGCAAAGATGAATACACATAATAAGAGAAGTGTTGATGCTAGCAATCGACCTTCTCTTGTTTTTGAAATAATAACTTTTTTTGAAAAAAATTAAAAATATAAATAAATAGGGTTTAGGAGGAAATATTATGAAATTTTTTATTGATACAGCAAACTTTGACGAAATTAAAGAAGCACATGCATGGGGTATTTTATCAGGTGTTACAACAAATCCATCATTAGTAGCAAAAGAGGAAAATGTTTCTTTTCATGATCGACTACGTGAAATTGCAGAGCTTGTAGATGGCTCAGTAAGTGGAGAAGTTATTGCTTTAGATGCTGAAGGGATGATTAAAGAAGGTCTAGAATTAGCTGCGATTGCACCGAACATCACCGTTAAATTACCGATGACGCCAGCAGGTTTAGAGGCTTGCCGCTTCTTTGCAAACAAAGGCATCAAAACAAACGTAACACTAATTTTTAGTGCAAACCAAGCATTAATGGCTGCGCGCGCGGGTGCTACATATGTATCACCATTTATCGGACGTTTAGATGATATTGGTCAAAATGGTGTAGAGCTGATTGAAACAATTTCAGACATATTTACAATCCATAACATTGAAACGCAAATTATTGCCGCTTCTATCCGTCACCCTCAACACGTAACGGCTGCAGCTCTTGCGGGCGCTCATATTTCAACAACTCCTTTTAAAGTGTTAAAACAACTTTTCCACCATCCATTAACGGAAAAAGGAATTGAAGGATTTTTAGCGGATTGGAATAAGCGAAAAGGTGAATAATAAGATTATAAAGTGAGTCACATGCAAAAATTACTTTCCAATCATGAGGGAGAACGCAAAATGGATGTTTATAAAATTACAGGCGAAAATCGTCTAAAGGGTACAATTAAAGTTAGTGGTGCAAAAAATAGTGCAGTCGCCTTAATTCCAGCATCAATTTTGGCGAACTCTCCAGTGACAATTGGAGGGATTCCAGAAATTTCAGATGCTTGGACTTTAAAAGCCTTGTTAGAAGAAATCGGTGGAGAAGTACAATTTGACAATGGCAAAATGATTATTGATCCGTCCGATATGCTTGCACTACCTTTGCCAAATGGTAATGTAAAAAAACTCCGTGCCTCTTATTATTTAATGGGGGCAATGCTTGGTCGCTTCAAAAAGGCGGTCATTGGTTTGCCAGGTGGTTGCTTCTTAGGACCACGTCCGATTGATCAACACATTAAAGGCTTTGAGGCACTTGGCGCTAAAATTACAAATGAGCATGGAGCGATTTATTTACGTGCAGAGGAATTAATTGGTGCTAAAATTTATTTAGATGTCGCAAGTGTTGGCGCAACTATCAATATTATGTTGGCTGCAGTACGTGCAAAGGGTCGTACGGTTATTGAAAATGCAGCAAAGGAACCTGAAATAATTGACGTAGCAACACTTCTTACCAATATGGGTGCCAATATTAAAGGTGCAGGTACAAGTGTAATTCGTATCGAAGGTGTTGATGAGCTGCACGGTACGGAGCATACAATTATTCCAGACCGTATTGAAGCTGCAACGTTTATGATTATGGCAGCAGCAGTAGGCGACGGTATTACTATAGACAATGTTATTCCACTACATTTAGAGGCAATTACTGCAAAGCTTCGTGAAATGGGCGTCAAAATTGATATAGGTGAGGAAAGTATTTTTGTTCCAAAAACAGACCTATCTACATTGCAAGCGGTTGATGTTAAGACGATTGTGTATCCTGGATTCCCTACGGATATTCAGCAACCACTCTCCGTGTTAATGACACAGGCATTTGGTTCTTCAAAAATAACAGATACGATTTATACGGCTCGTTTTAAGCATATTGATGAGCTACGTCGTATGAATGCCAACGCACGTGTAGAAGGAAATACTGCGATAATTACTGGTCCAAGTAAACTACATGGCTCAAGTGTAACTGCAACAGACCTTCGCGCAGGTGCAGCATTAGTATTAGCTGGCCTATTAGCAGAAGGGGAAACTGAAATTCACGATATCTATCATATTGAACGTGGCTATAGCTCACTTATTGAAAAATTACGTGACTTAGGCGCAGATATTCGACGTGAAACAATTATGGTGAGTGTTGCAGAGGCAAAGGAGTAATGTGAGGTAAAAGTTTCGAGCCAATTATGTTACAATAAAGGTAATTTGAATGTTTCGGCGCAATGTAACATGCCGATAACGGGAGGCAAAACAACAATGGAACGCAGTTTATCGATGGAAGTAGTACGAGTAACAGAGGCAGCAGCAATCGCATCCGGGAAATGGATGGGTCGCGGTTTGAAAATTGAGGCAGATGATGCAGCAACGACAGCAATGCGCTCAATGTTCGATACGATTCCAATGCATGCTACAGTAGTAATTGGGGAAGGTGAAATGGACGAAGCGCCAATGCTTTATATCGGTGAAGAGCTTGGCCTTCGTAATGGCGGACCTCAAGTAGACATAGCAGTCGATCCTTTAGAAGGTACAAATATAGTAGCAAAAGGTACGAATGGTGCCATGACTGTATTAGCTATTGCTGATAAGGGTAATCTATTGAATGCACCAGATATGTACATGGAGAAAATCGCTGTAGGACCAGAAGCGGCAGGAAAAGTTGATATTAATGCCTCTGTTACTTATAATTTATTACAAGTAGCAAAAGCAAAAAATAAAGATATTTCTGATGTAGTAGCTACTCTATTAGATCGCCCTCGTCATCAAGCAATAGTAGATGAGATTCGTGAAGCGGGAGCACGTATTAAATTTATTCAAGATGGGGATGTTGGTGCTGCCATTAACACGGCATTTGATGAAACAGGCATCGACATTATGTTTGGAATGGGCGGCGCACCAGAAGGTGTTATTTCAGCTGTTGCATTAAAATGCCTTGGCGGAGACTTCCAGGCCAAATTAGTGCCAGAGGACGAAGAACAGTTAGAACGCTGTAAACAAATGGGCGTAGATGTAGATAAAGTTCTTTACTTAGATGACTTAGTAAAAGGTGACGATGCGATTTTTGCCGCAACTGCTGTCACAGATTGTGAGCTATTAAAAGGTGTTCAGTACAAAGGAGCTTACGCATTAACACATTCAGTTGTTATGCGAGCGAAATCAGGTACTGTGCGATTTGTAGAAGGTCGTCACGCGCTTGATAAAAAACCTAGCTATTAATAATATTTTCTTCTAAAATATACCTAGTGCAACTTATTGCACTAGGTACCTTCTTCTTCATTAAAACCATCCCATAGTTTTACTTAAACTTCTATGTTTACCCCAATACATGCATTATATTTTGAAAAAGACTGGAGTTGTGCATATGTCTGCATTGACAATCGCTCAATTAGAAAACATGACGTTAAAAGAGCTTTACGCCCTCGCACGCCAATACAAAATTTCGTATTATAGCAAACTAACGAAAAAGGAATTAATTTTCGCTATTTTGAAAACGCGTTCAGAGCAAGAGGGTTATTTCTTTATGGAAGGGGTACTTGAGATTGTTTCGCAAGAAGGCTTTGGCTTCCTTCGTCCAATAAATTACTCACCAAGTAAAGAAGATATTTATATTTCTGCTTCTCAAATTCGTCGTTTTGACCTTCGTAATGGGGATAAGGTGTCTGGTAAAGTACGCCCACCTAAAGAAAATGAACGCTACTATGGCCTACTACAGGTGGATGCTGTAAATGGAGAAGACCCTGAAGTAGCAAAAGAACGTGTTCACTTCCCAGCGTTAACGCCATTATATCCTGATCGACAAATTAAGCTTGAAACTACTCAGCGCAATCTATCAACTCGAATTATGGATTTAGTAGCACCAGTAGGATTTGGTCAACGTGGTTTAATTGTTGCGCCGCCAAAGGCTGGTAAAACATCGTTACTTAAAGAAATTGCCAACGCTATTACAACGAATCATCCTGAGGCTGAATTAATCGTCTTACTTATTGATGAGCGCCCTGAGGAAGTAACGGACATTGAGCGTTCTGTAAATGCGGATGTCGTGAGTTCTACATTCGATGAAGTACCAGAAAATCATGTGAAGGTAGCTGAAATCGTATTAGAACGAGCACGCCGTTTAGTAGAACATAAACGTGACGTTATTATTTTAATGGACTCTATTACGCGTCTTGCACGTGCTTATAACTTAGTGATTCCACCGAGCGGACGTACGCTTTCTGGTGGTATTGACCCTGCTGCCTTCCATAGACCAAAACGATTCTTCGGTTCTGCTCGTAATATCGAAGAAGGTGGTAGCTTAACAATTTTAGCTACAGCTTTAGTAGATACAGGATCACGTATGGATGAAGTAATCTATGAAGAATTTAAAGGGACTGGTAACTTAGAGTTGCACCTAGACCGACAATTAGCAGAGCGTCGTATTTTCCCTGCGCTTGATATTCGTCGTTCAGGTACGCGTAAGGAAGAATTACTTCTTGAACCAGAACAACTTGAGAAACTATGGGCAATTCGAAAAACATTTTCCGATGCTCCAGATTTTGCAGAGCGTTTCTTGAAAAAGCTGCGCACTACAAAATCAAACGAAGAATTTTTCGAAAAGTTAAATGAAGATATGAAAAAAGCCACTAAAGGTAAAGGGCTTCTTTAAAATTGTAGACACCATTGACTAGTAATAGTGAATGGTGTCTTTATTTTGTTATTTGACTCCGTTGATTTCCGCTACGGGAAGTGCCAGGCACTCAAACAATTTTACTAGTTGATTGGAGCGAAGGCGGACGACTCCTGCGGGAACGCACAGAACGTGAGACGCAACAGACCGCGCGTTAGCGAGGGTTGCGGCTTACGTATGTGCCCGCGGAAAGCGTCCGTCCGTAGCGGAAATCAACGAAGTGAGCTTATCTCTACGCTGACACCAATAACTATTAATAGTAATTGGTGTTTTTTTCTTGTTCTCTAAAAAGTATAATGAAATTGAGAATCATTATCAATATAATGGTGGTATGTCTTATTAGTTGAGGAGAACGCTATGAATTACGATGCTTATATGCTCCTATGGGAAAATGCCCATATCAAGGTAAAACACATGGAATGTGTAGTTAACAACTCGGGGCAAAAGAAGGAAGTAATGAAATACAGCTCGTTATTAATCATTACAGTTGGGGAAGCGGAAATTGTTATTGGAGAGAATCCTTATCATGTACAACGATTTAGCATATTTCATATTGGAAAGTCCCAAACACTACATATAAAATCAAAAAAGCCTTTGAACTACTTTCTTATTCACTATAAAGGTGATGTCATTTATGACGATGCTTTTATGCAACATTTACAAATGCAATATCAACCGTTTCAAACGGAGTTCTCATGTATACCTGCTAATCCAATTCCGATTCATACGTTGTTACAAGATATGTTTATCAAGTGGCAGACAGGTTCTATTCATGACCATTTATTTGTCAAAGCATCCTTTTACGAGCTCATTTATCGTATGTTTCAAGAGCTTACTGAAGGGCAGGGGAAGCCACATGAAATGGATAAGGTAGAATTAGCACGTTTATATCTAGAAGAGCATATTCAAGAGCCATTATTAATCCAAACGCTCGCTGATTCACTTCAAATTAGTACACGACATTTATTACGTGTGTTTAAGGCTCGTTATGGAATAGGGCCACAAATTTACTTGCAGCAACTCAAAATTAAACGTGCGAAACAATATTTAATTGCCAATCAATATGACATTAAACAAATAGCCATCTCTCTTGGATATGAGGATGAATACTATTTTAGTAGGGCCTTTAAAAAGGAGACAAGTATGGCGCCTAGTATTTATAGGCTGAAATATACAGCCGCTATGTCCGAATTCACTATTACAAATGAGAATCATTTTCAATACAATAAGAATCAGCTCGCGCAAGCAAAACGATTTAAGATTGGGGAAAATGAAGTCATGATGAAAAAAATGCTTAAACATATAAAGACGCCCTTTTTACTAAGTTTGTTAGTTTTACTAGCAGCATGTGGCGAGGATACAAAACAACCAGCTGAAAATAATGATAGTGTACCTAAAACGGAAGAGTCCGAGACTAGAACTATTACGGATGATAGTGGGCGCGAAGTAGAGATTCCAGTTAAAGCGCAACGTATTGTGACAGACTGGTATCTTGGACAAATACTTGCATTAGATGTTGTGCCTGTTGGGGCTGTAGTAGCTAATTTAGACTATGCAGCATTTTTAAAATCGTACTATAAAGACGGTGAAATTACGAATATCGGGACAGACGGAAATGCTTCATTAGAAAAGATTTTAGAATTAAAGCCAGATTTAATCATTACTTGGAATCCAGAAGATGTTGAAAAATATGAAAAAATTGCACCGACTATCGTCTTTTCTGATACAGCCTATAAATCTGCGACTGATGAGGTCAAAGCAATGGGCGAATTTTTAGGAAGACAGGAAGAAGCAGACGCATTTGTCAAAGATTTTGAAAATCGCGTAACGAATGCACAACAAAAAATAAATGATGCGATACCAGAAGGTGCTACCTTTACAATTTTTGATGTATTTGAAAAAAATGCAACGGTTGTAGGGAATACAAGCGTATCAGGTGGCCGAGCGCTGTATCAAATTCTTGGTGTAAAACCACAAGAAAAAGTTCAGGAGCTTTTTGATACAAAGGAATCTAACGGTGGCCGCTATGATATCTCCTATGAAGTAGTAGGTGACTATGTTGGCGATTACGTCTTCGTTATTAATTTCTTTAATAAAGATGGGCAATTCCCTCCAACTTGGACAAATCTTGATGTTGTCAAAAATAATAAAACAATACCTTTAGAAGCCGAATATTATTTTGCTTCTGATCCGTTATCTGGACTCCATCAAGCAGAAGATTTAGCGGATAAAATAGTGGAATTTACAAAATCGCAGGAAAAATAACAAGTAGAATTGTGGAAAATACATGAGGTGAGCTACCTAATTTTAAGATTAGGTAGCTTTCATTAAATAAATCATAAACAAGTATGAGCAATTTAAAGTTGTTAGTCGTATATTAGGAGGTTCCATCCATGTTACTACAACATTTCTTTACTTATTACAGGCCATATAAAGGATTATTTCTATTAGATTTCTCCTGTGCAATTTTAGTTGCCCTCATTGAGCTGGCATTTCCATTAGTTTTAAATAAAGTCATTGATGATATTCTTCCAGATGGTGAATTAAAGTGGATTATGATGGCGTGTGGTTTGCTGTTATTGCTGTATATTTTTAATTCGATTTTAGATTTTATTGTTTCCTATTGGGGGCATATGCTAGGCATCAATATTGAAACGGATATGAGAAGGGAAGCGTTCAATCATATTCAAAAGCTCTCATTCCGCTACTTTGATAACAATAAAACGGGACATCTTGTCTCACGCTTAACAAATGATTTAATGGACATTGGTGAGCTTGCCCATCATGGTCCAGAAGATATGTTTGTTGCAATGATGACAATCATCGGTTCCTTTTGCGTAATGTTTTATATTGATCCTACCTTTACGCTATTAATCTTTATTCTTGTACCCATTATTCTTGTACTAACGATTATTTTTGGCAAGCTTATGTCGAAAGCATTTCATCAAATGTTCAGCGATATTGCGGACTTTAATGCCCGTGTAGAAAATAACGTCAGCGGTATTCGAGTAGTTCAAGCATTTACAAACGAAGACCATGAAAAAAACCGCTTCAAAAAGAATAATGAAAAATTCCGAGCAACCAAATTGTTTTCTTATAAGGTGATGGCTTGGAATGAAGCAATCTCAGGTATTTTAACGAAAGTCTTATCATTATTTACGCTATTTGTCGGCGCATACTTTGTATTAAAGGGCTATTTAACGAATGGCGAATTTATTGCTTTTATTCTTCTCTCTGGAATTTTACTCGGTCCAATTAACAAAATAAATATGTTTATTGAGAGTTATCCAAAGGGCATGGCTGGTTTTAAACGCTATATTGATTTTTTAGAAACAGCCCCAGAAATTGAAGACCATCCAAAAGCTAAGCAAGTAGAGACTATTGATGGCAATATTACGTTTGATCGAGTTTCATTTGGTTACACCGATACAGAGCACACATTAAATAATATTAATTTAACGATTCACTCTGGGGAAACAGTAGCGCTTGTTGGTCCATCTGGAGCGGGGAAATCAACTATTTGTAGCTTACTCCCACGCTTTTATGAGGTGAGTGAAGGTTCAATAAAAGTCGATGGGCTAGATATACGCGATTTTAAGCTTCATTCATTACGCTCCCATATCGGCATTGTGCAACAGGATGTTTTTTTATTTGATGGTACGATTCGAGAAAATATTGCATACGGAGATTTACAGGCGAGTGAAGAAGATATTTGGTATGCGGCAAAACGAGCACAGCTTGAAGAAATGATACAAGCATTACCAGATGGAATGGATACGTTAATTGGTGAACGAGGCGTGAAGTTATCAGGTGGACAGAAACAGAGGCTGTCTATAGCACGTATTTTCTTGAAAAACCCAAAAATATTAATTTTGGATGAGGCCACTTCCGCTTTAGATACAGAAACAGAACAGGCTATTCAGCAAGCATTACAAGAACTTTCCAAAGGACGTACAACATTAGTCATTGCACACCGCTTGGCGACAATAAAAGATGCAGACCGTATTGTCGTCGTTTCGAAAAAAGGGATTATAGAAGAAGGAACACATGAACAATTAATGGCTAGGAAAAACGCCTATTACGGTTTGTACACAGCACAATTTGGTTTGCAAATCTAAAAACGAAAGGAAGTTTTGTATGTCAGTATTGGAGATCGAACATGTGGCAATTGGTTACTCCTCGATGCTTATTGTGGATGATTTCAGTGTGGCCATTCCAAAAGGACAAATCTCAACAATAATTGGCCCAAATGGCTGTGGAAAATCTACTTTATTAAAGGCTATTGCGCGTGTATTACGAACACAAAACGGTACTGTCTTTTTGGACGGTAAAGCCATTCATCAATTAAAGACAAAAGAAGTGGCAAAAAAGATGGCAATTTTACCTCAAACAGCAACAGCTCCTGGGGGATTAACTGTTTTTGAATTAATATCATATGGCCGTTTCCCTCATCAAGGAGGGTTTGGTACATTGCGTAAGGAAGACTACGAATATATTCATTGGGCCATTGATGTTACAGGACTGAGAGAGTTTTGTGATCGGCCAATAGAAGCATTGTCAGGTGGTCAGCGCCAAAGAGTTTGGATTGCCATGGCATTAGCCCAAGGTACGGATATTTTAGTATTGGACGAACCAACTACCTATTTAGATTTAGCACATCAGTTAGATATTTTATTATTGCTTGAAAAACTAAATCGGGAAGAGGGACGGACAATTATTATGGTATTGCATGATTTAAACCATGCGTCTCGTTTTTCTCATTTTATGATGGCGATGCGTGACGGGAAATTAATCGTAAGTGGCAGCCCTCAAGAAGTGATGACAAAGGAGAATTTACAAACTGTGTTCAATATCAATGCAGAAATGGCTGTTTGTCCATATAGTAAAAATCCAATTTGTCTATCGTATCAGCTATACAACATGAAAGATTAAGCGGAGCATTGGAAGTTAAGAGGAGGAAGTAGAATGACTGCGTCGACAGGAGTAGAAGGGCTCAGTGATATAGCTGAGCTACAAAAACAATCTCACCCAATACGCGGAATAGTAGCTTTAGTTTTAGGAGTTATTGGATTAGTATTTGCCATTGGCTTAGCCATCTCTTTAGGGGCTGCAGATATTTCATTAAGTACTGTTTGGACGGCAATTACGCAATTTTCACCAGAATTAACAACACATCAAATTATTCATGATATTCGTTTGCCACGAGTACTTGGAGCAGCGTTAGTAGGTGCAAGCTTTGCAGTTGCTGGTGCAATCATGCAAGGTATGACACGCAACCCTTTAGCGGACTCAGGGTTATTAGGATTGAATTCTGGAGCGGCATTTATGCTTGCTGTCTGCTTTGCCTTTTTTCCTGGCATGCCCTATATGTATTTAATTTTATGGTCGTTTGTAGGTGCAGGTCTCGGCGTTGCGATAGTCTATGGTGTTGGCTCATTGTCTAAAGGCGGCTTAACACCTATGCGTCTCGTTCTTGCTGGCGCTGCTGTAAGTGCTTTACTTGGTGCGTTAGGTGAAGGCATTGCACTTTATTACCGCATTGGACAAGACTTAGCATTTTGGTATGCGGGTGGAGTATCTGGTACGATGTGGAGTCATCTTCGAATTTTATCGCCCTGGATATTGGTCGCGATGATTGGTGCGCTTATGCTATCCCGCTCAATTACAATGCTAAGCTTAGGTGAAGAAATAGCAATTGGGCTTGGTCAACGAACGGTTGTCGTAAAAGTGTGGGGGATGGTGATTGTTTTAATTTTAGCAGGGGCAGCAGTTTCAGTTGTAGGCGCTGTTGGTTTTGTAGGATTAATTGTTCCCCATTTTACGAGATACATAGTTGGACATGATTATCGATGGATCATCGCCTGTTCATTAGTATATGGAGCATTACTTGTTGTACTTGCTGATTTAGTAGCGCGTACTATTAATCCACCATACGAAACGCCGATTGGTGCATTAATTGCTTTAATTGGGGTTCCATTCTTTCTTTATTTAGCCCGAAAAGGAGGAAAGGAACTGTGAGTAACGACTTTTTAACACAGAATCAACAAAATGTAAGAAGGAAAAACTTCCTTATAATAGCTACACTAATCGTTTTAATAGTAGTTACCTTTGTAATGAGCATGAACACGGGTGTAATTAAACTGACACCAATGGAAGTAATACGTACGCTTTTTGGACAAGGTGATGCGCAACAGCAATTAATATTATTTCAATTTAGGCTTCCTAGAATTGTCATTGGGGTTTTAGTAGGGATGGGCTTAGCAATAGCAGGAGCTGTTTTACAGGGCATCTCAAAAAATGCATTAGCAGATCCAGGTATTTTAGGTATTAATGCAGGAGCTGGTTTAGCTGTAATGCTTTATATTTCGTTTTTCCCAACGACTAAATCAGTACCCGTCTATTTGCTACCAGTACTAGCCTTTGTAGGGGCAGGGTTAACAGCCGTTATAATTTATACTTTGTCTTATAAGCGCCATGAAGGAATAACACCAATGCGTTTAATTTTAACGGGTGTTGCGGTGGCAGCTGGCATTAGTTCAGCAATGATTGTGTTAACACTTCGCCTTACTCCTGAAAATTATCAATTTGTAGCTACGTGGCTTGCAGGTAGTATTTGGGGTTCAAATTGGAGGTTTGTCCTAGCCTTATTACCATGGTTATTAATTTTGCTCCCATTTATTTACATGAAATCGCGAGTGTTAAACATACTCAATCTAGGAGAAGTAACATCGATTGGATTAGGTGCCTCTATTGAAAAGGAACGTCGTTGGCTATTAGCCGCATCAGTTGGATTAGCTGGAGCTAGTGTTTCTGTTAGCGGTGGGATTGGCTTTGTTGGATTAATTGCACCACATCTAGCTCGTCAACTTGTAGGAGCAAACCATCAATTTTTGCTTCCGACTTCAGCACTTTTAGGTGGCTTTTTAGTGTTATTAGCTGATACGGTAGGGCGCTCAATTTTAGAGCCTTCTGAAATACCAGCAGGAATTGTCGTAGCAGTTTTTGGGGCACCATATTTTTTATTTTTATTAGCTCGATTAAAGGAATAAAATAGATTCCGCATATTTTTAATTGAGAATGAATATCATTACCTTTGGGAACAATAGAAAAGGCAAACGTTATAAGTAGAAAAGGGGAGAAAGATATGCCAGAAGAATTGTATGATGTAACGATTGTTGGGGGTGGACCAGCAGGATTATATACAGCTTTTTATAGCGGGATGCGCGATTTAAAAACAAAAATTATAGAATTTAGCTCACAGTTGGGTGGTCGCATGCTTATTTATCCTGAAAAAATGATTTGGGATGTCGGTGGCGTAAAGCCTATTTTAGGTGGCGAGTTGATTCAGCAGCTTATACAACAGGCAAAAACGTTTGATCCAACAATTGTTTTAAATCAAAAGATAGAAAAATTAGAAAAGCTCAGTGATGGGACATTTATTTTAACATCCGCAACAGGCGAAAAACATTATTCCAAAGCAATCATTTTAGCGGTCGGTTATGGTGTACTGTCAATGCAAAAGCTTGAAATTGAAGGTGCAGACCGCTATGAAGTAACGAATTTACATTATACTGTGCAAGAATTAGAGATTTTCCGCAATAAACATATCCTGATTTCAGGTGGCGGCAATTCAGCTGTCGATTGGGCGAATGAACTAGAATCTATTGCTGCTAGTGTAACAATTGTCCATCGTCGTGATGAATTTGGTGGTCATGAAAAAAATGTTTTACGTATGCGAGAATCCTCTATCAATGTAAAAACACCATATGAAGTGGTGCAATTACATAGTGATGGTGATGTCATACAGTATGTGTCCATTGTCAATAAAGAAACAGATGAAATGGAACGCGTGCAAGTAGATGCGGTTGTGGTGAATCATGGTTTAAAATGTGATTATGGTGCACTTGAGGAATGGGGATTAGAAATTCAAGATGGTGTGGCGATCGTCAATGAGAAACGTGAAACGAATATAGAAGGCATCTATGGTGCAGGTGATTTTATTGATCATCCTAGTAAAGTACGATTAATTGCTGGCGCGTTTACGGATGGTATTTTAGCGTTAAATAGTGCAAAATTATTTTTAGAGCCAGATGCTCCAAAAGTGGCGTATGTATCTTCGCATAATATTCGATTTAAAGAGCTTAATAAACAAATAGGATTAGTAGATAACGATTATCGCGAAGTGCGTGGTTAAATATTGTAATAATCGTTTTTTTAATATCTTTTGCTTGAAAAAAATAAAATAACTATGCTATACTTCAAAAGTATGCAACGTGTACATATGTAGCCGACATATTCGGGCTATGTAAGGTGCAGTTCGATAATACTCTGTTCCAGATGGTTCAGGGCGAGAGGAGAAAACGAATATGAAACAAGGAATTCATCCAGACTACAAAGAAGCAACAGTAACTTGCTCTTGTGGTAACACTTTCAAAACTGGTTCAGTGAAAGAAAACATCGTTGTCGAGTTCTGCAACGAATGTCACCCATTCTACACTGGCCGTCAAAAATTCGCGTCTGCTGATGGTCGCGTGGATCGTTTCAACAAAAAATACGGTCTTAAAAACTAATGTTAGTTTAATACCTGCCAAGCATGTGCTTGGCAGGTATTTTTTTCAGTATAAAAATGTGCATACGTTCATTTGCGTCTTGACGTATTTGGATTTTCCACAGCGTTGCACGTACGTCCAATAAAACAAAGACCGGATTTTGAAATGTGCTTAAGCTAGCGCAAATCCATTCGATACTGACAGTAGGTTCGGTATAAAAAATTAACACTATGGTGCAAGCATTTAAGCTAATTGCTAAAATAATTCCTTTCAAAATCCATAATTGAAAATAGAGAGGGAGAAAATACTATGGCACAGCTATACTATAAACATGGCGCGATGAATAGTGGTAAATCAATTGAAATTTTAAAAGTTGCACATAACTATGAAGAACAGCAAAAGCCTGTCATGATGTTTACATCTGGGCTCGATACGCGAGATGAGGTAGGTTTTGTTTCAAGTCGAGTAGGTTTACGACAAGAAGCTATTCCAATTTATGAGGATACAAATATTTTTGAGCTTGTAAAAAACAATGTTGTAAAACCATACTGTGTTCTTGTAGATGAAGTGCAGTTTTTAAAAAAGGCACATGTGCTACAATTAGCTAATATTGTCGACGAACTAGACATCCCTGTTATGGGCTTTGGCCTGAAGAATGATTTTCAAAATGAATTATTTGAAGGTAGTCAGTACATGCTTACATATGCAGATAAAATTGAAGAAATGAAAACGATTTGCTGGTTCTGTCATAAAAAAGCAACAATGAACTTGCGTGTCGATGAAAATGGCAAACCTGTTTATACAGGTGACCAAATAAAAATTGGTGGTAACGATGCTTACTATCCTGTTTGCCGTAAATGCCACGCACATCCACCGCTTTAAAATACCTTTAATCGGAAGAAAGCTTAATGATTTTAAGCAGTTAACCGAAGAAAATGTAGCATACATGCTGAATTTTCCTTATACTAAGTAGTGGAAATAATGCATGACTGACTACTACGCCTAAACAAATTTTCGTCACACTCTATTGTAGGCGGAATGTTTAAAACGAATAGAGTAAAAAATACGTCTCGCTATCTTTAATGGAGGCGGATTCCTACTGGATATAGATAAATGAACTAAATAGAGGTGAAGCCCATGTTTGATAGACTACAAGCAGTAGAAGATCGTTATGAAAGGCTAAATGAGCTTTTAAGTGATCCGGATATTGTAAACGACAGTAAAAAATTACGTGAATATTCAAAGGAACAATCGGATATTCAGGAAACAGTTGATGCTTATCGTGAATATAAAAGCGTGAAAGAGCAACTAGTTGATACTCGTGAAATGTTAGATAACGAAAAAGATCCTGATATGCATGAAATGGTAAAGGAAGAATTCAACTCGTTAAAAGAACAGCAAGAAGAGCTAGAAGAGCGTCTACGCGTATTGTTAATTCCAAAAGACCCGAATGACAATAAAAACGTAATTATGGAAATTCGTGGAGCAGCTGGCGGTGATGAGGCGAATATTTTCGCAGGAGATTTATTCCGCATGTATTCACGTTATGCTGAGACGCAAGGCTGGAAAATTGACATTATGGAAGCAACGCCAAACCCAATGGGCGGCTATAAAGAAGTCATTTTTATGATCAATGGGCAAGGCGCATATTCGAAATTCAAATTTGAAAATGGTGCACACCGTGTACAACGTGTACCAGCAACAGAATCACAAGGCCGTATTCATACTTCGACAGCGACTGTTGCATGCTTACCTGAAGTTGAAGAGGTAGATGTTGAAATCCATGAAAAGGATATTCGTGTAGATACGTTTGCTTCATCTGGCGCAGGTGGGCAATCGGTAAATACAACGATGTCTGCTGTACGTATGACCCACTTACCAACAGGTGTTGTTGTATCGATGCAGGATGAACGTTCACAAATTAAAAACCGTGAAAAAGCGATGAAAATTCTTCGTGCACGTGTAGCTGATAAGTATTTGCAGGAAGCACAAAAAGAAATCGACGCAACACGTAAATCTGCAGTAGGCTCAGGCGATCGCTCAGAGCGTATTCGCACATACAATTATCCACAAAACCGCGTTACAGACCATCGTATTGGCTTAACGATTCAAAAGCTTGATCAAATCGTCGAAGGAAGACTGGACGAAATCATTGATACGCTTATCTTAGAAGAGCAAGCATCCAAGCTAGAGCGACTAAATGATGACCTATAAAAATGTGATGGAGGCCCTTGATTGGGCTTCTTCTTTTTTAGTGGATAATGGACGTGAAGAAACCGCGGGGCGTATTGTAATGCAACATATATTGGGGACAACATATTCGGGTGTTATGCTCCATTTACAAGATTCGTTAACGGCTGAGCAAAGTGAACAGTTTCAAAAGTTGATTGAAGAGCATGTTAGTGGGCGACCTGTACAATATTGTATCGGTAGTGAAGAATTTTATGGACGGACTTTTCTTGTGGATGAATCGGTGCTTATACCGAGACCAGAAACAGAGGAATTAGTATTAGCAACGAACAATCGTATCGATCAATTATTTCAAAAGAAATCATTAAAGCTAGCAGATATCGGGACAGGTAGTGGAGCTATTGCCATTTCTATGAAGCTAGAATGTCCAGAGCTAACAGTAGTGGCAACTGATTTATCAACAGCAGCATTAGCTACTGCACAAAAAAATGCACAAATACTTGAGGCAGATATTGATTTTCGTCTAGGCGATTTAACGGCACCTCTTATCGGAGAGACGTTTGATATTGTTTTATCTAATCCTCCGTATATAGCATTTGAAGAAGCGAAGGACATGTCTAGCATCGTACTGGAGCATGAGCCACATAGCGCCCTTTTTGCAGAAGAGGATGGACTTATTTTATATCGAAAATTAGCACAACAACTCCCAGCTCTAATGAATAAGCCAGCTTTAATCGGTCTTGAAATTGGTTATACACAAGGAGAGCAGGTAGCGAAATTTTTTAAAGAAAGCTTTCCGCAAGCCACTGTTACCGTTGAAAAAGATATTAATGGAAAACCGCGCATGGTTTTTTGTGAAATTGATGTATAAAGTTTCTCCTTCTTGACAACAATGTTGAGCAAGGAGGGATTTTTATGTTAAACGAATACAAGATTGTTAGATTTTCAAAATTAAATATTTTGCTAGCTTTTGCTAGACTAGTAATTATGGCGATAGCTTTACAACTATGTATTTTATATATTCCATCATTAATAGGTTCTGCAAAGGAAGCTACGAATAGTGAACAAGAAAACGATTTTCGTATAAGAGTGATAGCAAATAGCAATACAACTGATGATCAGCTAGAAAAAGAGCAACTTGTCAAAGATTTAAAACCTTATTTAATGCAACTAGGATCAACTACAAATGTGGATAATGATAATTTTGTTACATTAAAAGAGAGTATTGAGGCAGAATTAAAAGAAAATTATCCACAATTGCGTACACAAGTGTTACTTGGGGATAACTTATTTCCACCGAAGAGACAAGATGCAATGTTTTATCCACAAAATATGTACCATTCAATCGTCGTAAAAATAGGCGATGCACGTGGTGATAACTGGTGGTGTAGCATTTTCCCGTCTATTTGTGAACCAGAAAAAGAGGAAGAAAAGGCAGAGGAAAAAGAACAAGTAACATTCTTTATTTGGGAATGGATAAAAGGATTTTTCGAATAATTGTGCACAAATTCAGATAACTTATACACAATTATTGATAAGTTATAAACAAAATGTGGATAATTCAGAAAAAAACAACGATTGAAAGAAGGTTTTTCATATGGAAACCGTGTGTAAGATTGTGGATAGTAATGTGAATAGTCAAATAACTTATGCACAAGCTGTGGATATCTTGAATGCTGGGGAGGTCGTGGCATTTCCAACAGAAACGGTTTATGGTTTAGGTGCAGTCGCTACAAATGATGATGCAGTCAGAAAGATATTTAAGGCAAAAGGGCGTCCTTCAGATAATCCACTTATTGTCCACATAGGAACGAAAGAGGAAGTTTCTCTTTATATCGAACATATTTCTGAGCTAGCAAAAAAATGTATGGATGCATTTTGGCCAGGACCGCTTACACTTGTTATGCCAGTTAAGCCAAATGTTTTGGCAGAGAGTGTGACAGCTGGATTAAAGACAGTCGGCATTCGTATGCCGAATCATCCAGTCGCATTAGCATTATTACAGCAAATTCAAAAACCACTTGCTGCTCCAAGTGCGAATCGTAGCGGGAAACCTAGCCCGACAGAAGCGATTCATGTAAAAGATGATTTAGATGGGTACATACCGTATATTTTAGATGGAGGTCCTACAGGAATTGGCTTTGAATCGACTGTGTTAGATGTTACACATGAACCACCAGTTATATTACGTCCAGGTGGTATTACAAAAGAAATGTTAGAGGCCGTAATAGGTCCAGTTATTCAACCGACTAAAATAGAGCAGACAATGGAAGAGACACCAAAAGCGCCAGGCATGAAATATACACATTATGCGCCGAATGCACCCGTATACTTAATCGATTGTGATGAAGAAAAAGTACAGCAAGCTATACAACAACTTCACGCGCAGCATCATAAAGTAGCACTTCTAGCACCAGGGAGCTTTAAACATCTTCAAGCAAATTATTACTTTTCAATTGGCGAAGCGGGAAGTAAAGAAGAGATGGGCGCAGCACTCTATCATGCGTTGCGAGCTTGTGATAAAACAGAAGCGACTGTTATTTTAGTGACGACGACATCTACTGAAGGTGTAGGCGCAGCTATTATGAACAGACTAGAAAAAGCTGCTGGTGGCAAATGGTTTTCACTATAATTAGTGGATCTATCAGCGATTTTGCACTAGGTATCGGCGATTTCAGTGCTCTTATCGGCGTTTCGAGAACTTCTATCGGCGATTCTCCCAAGTTTCCCGGCGAATTAATAAGACTATAATCAAAAAACTCATCTATATAAGATGGGTTTTTTTATATGAGTGCCAGGCACACAAACAATTCACAAACAATTCTCTATTAATCATTTAAAAATAGGATTTTATAGTATGGAAAATGTCTTATCGTTCATTATGATAATAATGTATTTCCATGCATAAAATGATAAAATATTAGGAAGCGAAGGAGTGCATTCTTGCAGGGTATTCTTGCAGGTATTTTAACGTCTGTCGATGTCGTCGGTTTATTTGTATTAATTCCAAATGTAAAATATCGATTTTTTTTGGCCATGTGGACAGCAACGTTACATATGCTTTTTCCACTACTCGGCTTTGAATTAGGAAATTACTTAGTGCGGTTTTTATTAGAGTGGGGCCAATGGATTTCGTGTATTTTATTATTTAGCATTGGATTACATTTGCTTTTGTTTTCCAGTAAAAATGAGAAAATAACCATTTCACCAGTTTTATTAGCTGTGACTGCTAGCCTAGATACCTTTTCAGTAAGTGTTTCTTTTGGTATGCTTAACTTAGAAAAAACAATTTTTATTATTAGTGCTGGATTGAGTGCTTTTCTTTGTGCATATGGGGCTTTAGTTATAGCGCGCAGAAGTCAGGTTATCTTGGGGAACAAAATTCAAATTATTGCAGGGATTGTTTTTATCATTATGAGTATTTTAGCGCTCCGAAAATAATAAGGAAGGTGATAAGTGTGAATATATTATTTGTTTGTACCGGAAATACTTGTCGCAGTCCGATGGCAGAAGCTATTTTAAAGCAGAAACAAATCGACAATGTTCAGGTTCGTTCTGCTGGGATTTATGCAATGCCGAACGCTGAAATGTCAGCACATGCGCAGCAAGTTTTAAATGAAGCGAATATGGCACATCAACATGCAGCTACACAATTATCGATGGCTGAAATAGAGTGGGCCGATTTGATTTTAACAATGACAACAGCGCATAGAGATACGATTATCGCTAACTATCCAAACAAAGAAGAAAAAGTTTTTACATTGAAAGAATATGTGTATGAAGGAAGTTTAGAAAATGTTGTTGACCCTTACGGCGGTAATAAAGCCATATATGAAGAAACATTTACAGAACTAGAGAAATTAGTAGAACAGTTAGTTAAAATACTTGAGAAGAATTGAGGGGCACTATGAAAAAACAGTTTGGCTTACGACTTAAATTAGTATTATTTGTAAGTATTCTAGCACTGATCACTTATAGTATCAGCTTTATATTCATTGAATTTATACAACCTACTTTTTTCCCAGAGATTAATCGTAAGCTATTTGAAGTGATTACTTATTTATTAGGGATTATTTGGTCAGGTATTTTAGCTGCAATTTTCAGTGTTATTTTAATCAAGCCTTTACAGCGTCTTGAATATTCTGCTACACGCGTTGCAGAAGGAAAAATTGGACAGGATGTAGTGATGCCAAAAACGAACGATGAGATTCGTTCAGTGGCAATAGCATTCCAACAAATGGTGTTAAATTTACGCCATATGGTGGAAAGTATTGATCAAAACTTCCAACAAACAAATCAATCAATTATTAAGCTATCCGATGAAACCGCTGTAGCGACAAAGAAAGCTGATGGTATTGCGGTGACAGTAAAACATATTTCCGCAGGAGCAGAAGCATCAGCTACAGCAGTGCAAGATACAGCAGAAGCGATTGAAGATGTGCGCACATTAGCAACAGAAGTAAATACGAGAGCAGAACAGTCTGCAACACAATCGAAAGAGATCTTACATAATTTAACTAATACAACAAAAGCGATTGAAACGTTAGTTAACAGCATTCAACAAATTGCGGCTGGCAACAATGAAGCACTAGAAAGTATTCGTACATTAGAAGATAATGCTGGACAAGTTGAACGTATCATTAGTTTAGTAGGCGATATTGCAGCACAAACAAATTTACTCGCATTAAATGCATCCATTGAAGCAGCACGTGCAGGGGAGCATGGCAAAGGCTTTGCTGTTGTGGCAGAAGAAGTTCGTGGTTTGGCCGATGAAAGTGCAAAAGCTGTTCAAGGAATTACGACTCTTATTCAATCAATGCAACATAATGTTGAAGTGGTTGTGAAACAAATGAATCAACAGGTAGCATTTGCAACGAAAGAGGCCGCACGTGTTTCTGAAACAACGACTGCGGTTGAAGGGATGTCATCAAGCGTCCATGAAATGGCAACAGCAATCGTAGAGATTTCTTCATTAATTGAAAAACAGATGCACAATATTGAAACAACTGCTCGACAATCTCAGGAAGTAGCAGCAATTGCTCAAGAAACATCAGCAGGTGCACAGGAAGTAAGCAGTGCAACTGAAGAGCAAGCACATGCAATTGAACAAGTAGAACAACTTGCGCAAGATTTGAAAAAACAATCCGAAGCATTGCATAAAATGATTCTACAATTCGATAGAGAAGCGTAGTAAAAAAGCATTCAATAGTATAGGCAAATGAAAGACTGTGGACAGGCTCAAAAAAAACGAGCTTATCCACAGTTTTTTTTATTGATAAACTAATTATGCGTTGTGAGGGGATAAGACAGTTATTAACAGGTACAATTGAAAAAATATTGAAATAGTATGTCCACTGTAGTTGAAAAGGTAGAAAAACTTCAGAAGAGGGAATATTACAACAAAAGACCATTACCCGAATTTATTAACAGGATATTCACATTATCCACAGGAAATCGACTTAAAAATGAACGTTTTTAAGTCGAATTACAAGAAATGTTCGTCTTTTAGGAGAAATCAGCATAAAATTGCAACAAAAATCATGTTATTCTTGAAAGAGAAGTGGTAAACTAATGTTGACTATAATTCGAAATGAGGGAACCCAGTGAGAATAGCAATTTCTTCTGATCACGGAGGCAATAACTTACGTCGTGAGATTATGCAACTGTTAGATGAGCTTAATATTAGCTACGAAGATTTTGGTCCACAATCTGCGGATTCAGTAGACTATCCTGATTATGCAAAGCCAGTTTCTGAAGGTGTTGCTAACGGGGAATTTGATAAAGGCATTTTAATTTGTGGTACAGGGATTGGCATGTCCATCGCTGCGAACAAAGTAAAAGGCATTCGTTGTGCATTAGTGCATGATGTATTTAGTGCTAAAGCAACACGTTGCCATAATGATTCAAATATTTTAGCGATGGGTGAGCGCGTAATTGGCCCTGGCCTTGCACGTGAAATTGCTCAAACATGGCTTGAAACAGATTTTGAAGGTGGTCGTCATACACGCCGTGTAGAAAAAATCGCTGAATTAGAGCAGTAATACAAGATCGTTTTCAGCCGTTCACGCAAAAACAAATAGGTAGTGACAGTCTTGCACTGTCACTTTTACCTTAGCTTGACGCCTAGCGTAAATAAAAGACATTAAAATAAGGGGCTGAGCTTAATGGTTGTGCAACAAATCCAAACGCAATTGACTCAGTTACTCAGTGAATTCGAAGAGCAAGTAGTATTACGACCAAAGACTATTTTTGTCGTAGGCTGCTCTACGTCTGAAGTGATTGGTCAGAAAATTGGCACAGCAGGTGCACTTGAAACAGCAGAAGCAATTTTTGAGCCATTACAGGCATTTGCCAAGAAACATCAGCTATATTTAGCGTTCCAAGGCTGTGAGCATATCAATCGAGCGATAACGATGGAAGCTTCAGTTGCAGAACAGTTGGGCTATGAACCAGTGTCCGTTATTCCTGTTCGCACTGCAGGCGGGTCGATGTCAGCTTATGCCTATACAAAATTGGAAAGCCCAATAGTTGTAGAAGCGATACGTGCACATGCAGGTATTGATATAGGCCAAACTTTAATTGGTATGCATTTAAAGGAAGTAGCTGTTCCAGTTCGTACATCAGTGCGAATAGTAGGAGAAGCGGTTGTCACAGTAGCAACAACACGTCCAAAACTAATTGGTGGCGAACGTGCTGTATATAAATAACTCTACTTCTGTTGTCAGAGGTACATGTAAATAACGATTATACTTAGGAGGCTTTTTCAAACATGGCATACGAAAAATTAGCAGTACAAGACAAAGCAGTATTAGATGGGATTTTAGCTGAGAAAAAACGTCAACAAGCGAATATCGAGTTAATTGCATCTGAAAACTTTGTATCTGAAGCAGTAATGGAAGCACAAGGTTCAGTTCTTACTAACAAATATGCTGAAGGTTATCCTGGAAAACGTTACTATGGTGGCTGTGAACACGTAGACGTAGTAGAAGATATTGCACGTGATCGTGTGAAAGAACTTTTTGGGGCAGAATATGCCAACGTACAACCGCACTCTGGTGCACAAGCAAACATGGCTGTCTACCATACAATTTTACAACCAGGTGACACAGTGCTAGGAATGAACCTATCACATGGCGGTCACTTAACACATGGTTCGCCTGTAAACTTCTCAGGTATCCTTTATAATTTCGTAGAGTACGGAGTAACAGAAGATACACATGTTATCGATTATGAAGATGTTCGTCAAAAAGCATTAGCACACAAACCAAAACTAATTGTAGCTGGTGCATCTGCATACCCACGTGAAATCGATTTCTCTAAATTCCGTGAAATTGCAGACGAAGTAGGCGCTTACTTCATGGTGGATATGGCGCACATCGCTGGATTAGTAGCAGCAGGAGAGCACCAATCACCAGTTCCTTACGCTGATTTTGTTACATCTACAACACATAAAACATTACGTGGACCACGTGGTGGTTTAATTCTTGCTTCAAAAGAATGGGAGCAAAAATTAAATAAATCTGTATTCCCTGGTATTCAAGGTGGACCATTAATGCATGTTATCGCTGCAAAAGCAGTCGCATTTGGAGAAGCTTTACAACCTGAATTCAAAGACTACGCTAAACAAATTAAAGCAAATGCACGCGCTTTAGCAGAAGTGTTAATTGAAGAAGGTGTAGAAATCGTATCTAATGGTACTGATAATCACTTATTATTACTAAACGTAAAATCTCTTGGCTTAACTGGTAAAGTAGCAGAGCATGCATTAGATGAAGTAGGTATTACAACAAACAAAAACACAATTCCATACGATACGGAATCTCCATTTGTTACTTCTGGTGTTCGTATTGGTACACCTGCAGTTACATCACGCGGCTTTAAAGAAGAAGATATGAAAGAAGTTGGCGCAATTATTGCAGCTGTACTGAAAAACCCAGAAGATGAAGCTGTAAAAGCTGATGCAAAAGATCGTGTTAAAGTTTTAACTGATAAGCATCCATTATACGCATAATTATTATTGTTTAATTATAGGCTGTGCCTTAAGTGTGTTGTTCACTTTAGGCACAGCCTTTAGTTTTTATAAAATGAAGCCGACTGGATAAAACTGCAAAACTATATTTTTTGCTTATATAAAAATAAATTCATCTTATTTTTGGATTTTTTTACATAAATATAGGATAAAAGGTTATATTATATTGGATGAGGACAATTAATGTCCCGAAGTAGAATTGTTTTTTTGCAAAAGTGACAATTTATCGAATTTTTTATGTACAATATAAAGGAGTAGAATTGATGGATATAGACGGGAGGGGTTGGATGGTTACTAAATCTATGGACGTACAAAAAAATATTTTATTAACGACAATTCGTAACTTAGGTGAACAATCTAAAGAAAGCTACGTAATTTTGGATGCTAAAACTAATTTCATAGTAGAGTGTAATAATTCTTTTTGCATGCTAACAAATGCAATACGTTCACAGATTTTAGAAACAGATTATTTTGCGATGTTTTCAAGTGGGTTACAGACGACAATGCTTGAAAAAATAAAAGAGAAAATACATAGTGGAGCAATGGCGACAGAAAAGTTGCACCATCATCGCTTCGAACAGCCACCATTTTGGGCAGAAATGCAAACCCTTCCTTTTCAAAATGATGATAATGAAACATTATTCGTATTAATAATTGTGAAGGATATAACGTATTATCATACTGAAGATTTTATAGCGGAATTAGAGAAAACCGTTTATGAGGCAATAGAAAAAGACCAGCCATTTTATAAAAAAATGGACACTATTTGTAGCAAAATAAATCAATTTTTCATGCCATATGTGTTTAGCTCAGTTCTTATTAAAACAGAGTCAAATCAATTACAAGTTTTTACGTCTAGTAGTGTTCGCCAACATGTGCCTCAGCTTTTCGAGATGAGTGACTTCTATCGAAAGGTGATGCAACAGGAAACACCGATAATCGCTTATAAACTAGATGAGGTTGCTATTCCAATAGAATTTAAAAATTTTGCTAACCTAACAAATAATCACTCGGGATGGTTTGTACCTATTCGCAATCAAAAACAACAAGCGATTGGACTTTTTGCAATATTTTCTCAATACCCAGGAGAAAGTGTATTTTTTAACAATGTGTTTCAAAAAATCGGAGCACTTGTTGCATTAGCATATTCATATGCGAAAACACAGAAAAAAATATGGGATTTAGCATATAAAGATATTACGACGGGCTTACCAAATCGACATAGCTTCTTAAATAAGATGGAAAAGGAAGAACAGCGAGGGCGAATAGGCTTTATTAAAATAGTAAAACCAAGTGAATTTCATCAAGTTGTTGAATTATATGGGCGAGAAGCAGGGGATGAATTATTAAGACAAATTGCCAGACGTCTTCAAGAACATAACAATGATTTGAAAGAGTATATTGCTAGATTCACAAGCTCTAGTCTTATTATTTCACAATTGACACCTGATGAAGAGCTCAATGATTATGAGCTTCGCATAAAAGAATTAACGCGCCAGCCTTTTATTATAAATGGTAAACATATGTATATTACATTAAAGACAGGAATTTCTTCTTTTGATAAAGATATTAAAATTGCAGATGCAATAAGATTTGCAGATAATGCATTATCTTATGCGGCCAACAAGCCAGGGACGCATATGGAGATTTTTACGAAGGAACGCAATGATTTACTAGAACAACAAATGACGGTATTAAATCATTTATCCCAAGCACTTAAAAATAAAGAGATTTCGGTAAATCTACAACCAAAAGTAGATTTACGAACGGGGGAAATTCAAAGTATTGAAGCGCTAGCTCGTTGGCATTCTCCAGTGCTCGGATTTGTATCACCAGCGATGTTTATACCTGTTGCTGAAAATGCAGGGAAGGTTCGTGAAATTGACATACAAATTTTAGAAATTGTTCTTGCTTGGCTAGCGGAGCGTCAACAATTGGGCAAAAAGTTAGTGAAAGTCGCGGTCAATATATCGCCTGATCATTTTTACTATCCTCATTTTGTAAGGGATATCCGACTTTTAGTTGAAAAATATAGGATTAGCCCAAGCAATATTATTTTAGAAGTAACTGAAAATATCGGCTTAGTAGATTTTCAAACCGCATTTGCCATTATTCAAGAATTAAAGAGCTATGGCTTTAAAACATCCGTGGATGATTTTGGGACGGGTTTTTCCTCACTTAGTTATTTACAAAGATTGCCGTTCACGGAGTTAAAAATAGATCGTAGCTTTATTAATGATATAAATGATGCAGCGACATTGGCGATTGTCCGTTCAATCATTCAGCTTGCCTTAAATTTAGGCATGACATCTGTTGCAGAGGGAATCGAAAATGAGGAACAGGTTGAGATATTACGTGCGCTTGGTTGTAAGGTAGGACAAGGTTACTTCTATTATAAACCGATGGCGATTGAGCAAGTTGATTCTATACTTGATGTATAATTTGCTTCTATTTGTAGCAAACACTCTGGAAAAGGGAATATCTCGAATTTATTTTTGAGACAGCTCATGTTTTCTGTTATACTAGTTGAGATAAAAATGAAATCCGAACGGTTAGGAGAGAACCCCTTTGAGCAAAGTATACGTATTTGATCATCCACTAATCCAACACAAGTTAACTTATATTCGTGATAAAAATACAGGAACAAAAGAATTTCGTGAGCTAGTTGATGAGGTCGCAACATTAATGGCATTCGAAATTACGCGAGAAATGCCTGTAGAAGAAATTGAAATTGAAACACCAGTAACAATCGCGAAAACAAAAGTTCTTTCAGGGAAAAAACTTGCAATTGTCCCAATCTTACGCGCAGGTATTGGTATGGTAGATGGCGTATTAAAACTAATTCCAGCTGCGAAAGTTGGCCATATTGGTCTTTACCGTGACCCAGAAACATTAAAACCTGTTGAGTACTATGCAAAACTTCCAGCAGATGTGGAAGAACGCGATTTCATTATTGTAGACCCAATGCTTGCTACGGGTGGTTCAGCAGTGGAAGCTATCAACTCACTAAAAAAACGCGGTGCGAAAAGCATTAAATTTATGTGTTTAATTGCTGCGCCAGAGGGTGTAAAAGTAATTCAAGATGAGCATCCAGATGTGGACATCTATATTGCAGCACTTGACGAAAAGTTAAATGATCATGGATATATTGTTCCAGGTCTAGGTGATGCTGGTGACCGTTTATTCGGTACGAAATAATAAGTAGGAAATTGCCCGAAAAGCAATATCGTTTTCCTACAGCAACTTTATAGCATTTGAAAGCGTCCTTCATTATTGAAGGACGTTTCATAGTATGTTTAGGCAATTAGGTCTCACTTATTTTGGATGTAGACTATAACGCTTGATGTACAATATAACCAAAGGACGGTGCAAATCGTTTTGACGAAAAAATGGAAAGTGATGACGATTTTCGGTACGAGACCAGAGGCGATAAAAATGGCCCCGCTTGTATTGGAATTACAAAAACATCCCGAGCAAGTGGAATCAATCGTGACTGTAACAGCACAACATCGCCAAATGCTTGACCAAGTATTAGAAACATTTAAAATCACACCCGACTACGATTTAAATATAATGAAGGATCGTCAAACGCTAATTGACGTGACAACAAATGCATTACAAGGTTTAGATAAAGTCATGAAAGAAGCACAACCTGATATCGTTTTAGTGCATGGTGACACAGCGACAACATTTATCGCAAGTTTAGCAGCATTTTATAATCAAATTGCGATTGGACATGTTGAAGCAGGTCTTCGAACTTGGAATAAGTATTCTCCTTACCCAGAGGAAATGAATCGTCAGTTAACAGGTGTCATGGCTGATTTGCACTTTGCACCAACAGAAGTATCGAAGAAAAATCTTCTGGATGAAAATAAAAATGCAGATACTATTTTTGTCACTGGTAATACGGCTATTGATGCATTAGCTACAACAGTGAGTGAGCATTATACACATCCCGTGTTAGAAAAAATAGCAAACGATCGCATGATATTATTAACAGCACATCGCAGAGAAAATCTTGGTGAGCCAATGCGCCATATGTTCCGAGCGATTACACGGATATTAGCTGAACATGATGATGTTCAAGTTGTCTACCCAGTGCATATGAACCCTGCTGTTCGAGAAATTGCCAATGAAATATTAGGTGATAATGACCGAGTGCATTTAATTGAACCTCTTGAAGTGTTTGATTTCCATAACTTCGCTGCGAATTCTTATATGATCTTAACGGACTCTGGTGGTGTGCAAGAAGAGGCGCCGTCATTAGGAAAACCAGTTCTAGTTCTTCGTGATACAACAGAACGTCCAGAAGGAATCGCTGCTGGAACTTTGAAACTAGCAGGAACAGAAGAGGAAACAATTTATTCTCTTGCAAAAGAATTACTAGAGAATAAAGATGCATACGAAGCTATGGCAAAAGCCTCTAATCCTTATGGCGATGGGCATGCTTCACAGCGAATCGTTGAAGCGCTCTTGAATTTTTTACAAAAAGGCAAGTAATATATCATTTTGACTTCTAAAAAATAAGCAAAAAGAACTAAAATTCTTTGCTGAGCTAATTTACGAGCATATTTATGTCGTAAATTAGCTTTTTTTTGCATTATTCTAAAAAAGTTTTTGTAATCTATGAAAGTTCATACACAAATTTGTCAACAATTTGACAAGAGTATAGTAGCTGTGAAGTTTTTCTCCTTTACTAATTGACTTCAAATATCTCCTATTGTATGCTTACAAAGGGTAAGAATGATAAGGGTTTCAATTCGTTGATAGACGTTGAAACACTTGTTATATCAAGTTTCTACTAAATTGACAGTTCAAACCATCGCTGTCGATTTGCAACGTTTTGTGCGTTTCGGTATATCACCGAATCAGTAAGGGGTGTAAGGCATTATTAGGAATTTACACCTGTAATTTCATTCAAATGACTCTCCCATTACTATTCCGCTGTGAGTAGTGTTTTTCACTGCTCTTTTCTGATTTCACAAAGTGGTCAGCAAACGTTTTCTTTACTCGAAAAAATGATTCAGGAGACTACAAACCAATGCTAGATTTGCATCACATTTTTGCTGTGCAGAAGAGAGCGTTATTTTTTTTGCTCGCACTTTGCGCATTAGGCTGGGGCTTTACGTCCTTTCAAACAGTTTTTGCGGGCATCGCAATCGGTGCATTTTTTGGTACGTATAATTTTTGGATTTTGGTTCGCCGTATGGAGAAGTTTGATCGTTCCATTAGTGAAGGGAAGAAAATAGGTTCACTTGGTACAGCACTGCGTTTTGGATCAGGTGTAGCGGCAGTCGCTATAGCCATTTCGTTGCCAAACTATTTTCACTTGATTAGCACGGTCATAGGGCTAATGATTCCGTACGTAGTTCTCTTTGTCGAGAGAATTGTATCTCATGTAAGGAACCACTAATTGTGCTTTATTAGAAAGAGAGGTGAAAAATAACAATGAATCATGAAGCTCCGTTAGTAACCATAGGTTTTTTAACATTTAACTTATCTACAGTGATGATGTTACTAGTTGCAGCAATAGTCGTATTTTTAATCGCTGTTATCTCAACTAGAAACTTAAAGTTAAAACCGACTGGTATGCAAAACTTTATGGAATGGATTATGGATTTCGTAAAGAATATCATCAAAAGCAACATGGACTGGAAAACTGGTGGACGATTCCACATTCTAGGTATCACACTTATTATGTTTATCGCAGTATCTAACTTATTAGGTCTTCCATTCTCTATCGTCTATGACCATGAACTTTGGTGGAAATCGCCAACAGCTGACCCAACGGTTACAATGACTCTTGCAACAATGATTTTAGTATTATCTCAATACTATGGTATCAAAATGAAGGGTACAGGCCATTATGTTGGTACATTCTTCAAACCAATGTCATTTATGTTCCCACTAAAAATTATTGAAGAGTTTGCGAACACTTTAACATTAGGTCTGCGTCTTTACGGTAACATTTATGCAGGTGAAATTTTACTTGCATTAATCGCAGGTTTAGCCGTATCAGGTCCAATAGGGTTCGTAGGTGCAATTGTTCCTATGATGGCATGGCAAGGTTTCTCTATTTTCATCGGCTTTATCCAAGCCTTTATCTTCACAATGTTAACAATGGTTTACATGGCTCATAAAGTGAGCGATGACCATTAATATAAAGCATAAAATTTATGCTTGAACCAAAAAAACAAACAATTCCAAGGAGGAAATTTTAAAATGACAGGTTCATTAGGTTTATTAGCAGCAGCAATCGCAATCGGTTTAGGTGCACTTGGTGCAGGTATTGGTAACGGTCTTATCGTATCAAAAACAGTTGAAGGTATCGCTCGCCAACCAGAAGCTCGTGGCGTTCTTCAAACTACTATGTTCATCGGGGTTGCATTAGTTGAAGCATTACCGATCATCGCAGTAGTAGTAGCATTCATCGTAATGAACAAATAATTCAGTTGTATACTGAATTTTACTAGTGGCGAAGCAGGATTCTCCAGATGAAACTTCGCCCTTCATTTTGGAACTGATAAAAGCTATGTGCAAATATAGCTTTTTAAAATAGGTAAGTTTTTAAGTATTACAAACTAATATGTTGAAGTTAAAGCTCTTGAAGGGAGTGAAACAATCGTGTTTTTAGACAATCTTGTACTAGGTGCAGGTGGAGGATTTAATGGTGGAGATATCGTCTCAACATTAGTCATCTTCTTAGTATTAATGCTTCTACTTAAAAAGTTCGCTTGGGGTCCATTAATGGGCATTATGCAACAACGTGAAGAATTAGTAGCTAGTGAGATCGAAGCAGCTGAAAAAGCTCGTAAAGATTCGCACAAATTTTTAGAAGAACAAAAAAGTCTTCTTAAAGAAGCTCGTACGGAAGCACAATCGATTGTTGAGGGTGCTAAGAAGCAAGGCGAAATGCAAAAAGAAGAAATTCTTACAGCAGCTCGCAATGAAGCTAACCGCTTAAAAGAATCGGCTTTACGTGAAATCGAGTCTGAAAAAGAAAAGGCTATCGCAGCTGTACGTGATGAAGTCGTTTCATTATCTGTACTTGCAGCATCTAAAGTCCTTAGCAAAGAGATTTCTGAGGCAGACAACCGTGCTCTAATTGAAGAGACGATTGCGAAGGCAGGGGAAGCTCAATGAGTAATTCAACTGTAGCAAAGCGTTACGCTCAAGCTCTATTTGAAATTGCGCAACAAAAAAATATTCTTGCAGAAGTTGGGGCAGACTTAAACGAGTTAACAAAAGTTGTTACACAATCTCCAGATTTTTTAACACTTTTAAACGCGCCTAAGTTCTCTATCGAACGCAAGAAACAAATGGTAGCTGAAATCTTTGCAAGTGCAACGCCAGAAGTTTTACACACAGTTCAACTACTTGTAGAGAAAAAACGTGTAAACGAAGTGAAGCTAATTGCAAACGCATATGCTGAGCTTGCTGCACAGGCACAAGGTTCTGCAGATGCAACTGTATTCTCAACTCGTGAACTTTCTGCTGAAGAAAGCGCTAAAATTTCTGCGGCATTCGCTAAACTTGTTGGGAAACAATCATTAAACATTACAAACGAAATCGATCCTTCATTAATAGGTGGTATTCGTGTTCAAATCGGTAACCATATTTATGATAGCTCAGTAGTGAATAAACTTGAGCGTCTAAAACGTGAATTAATCGGTTAATAATTTAGAAATGTGAGAGGTGACATACATGGGCATCAAGGCTGAAGAAATCAGCAGTCTGATTAAACAACAGATTGAGAATTATGAATCTGAACTTAAAGTAAGCGAAGTTGGTACAGTTATCCGTATTGGTGACGGTATCGCTCTTGCTCATGGCCTCGACAACGCCATGGCTGGAGAGCTTCTAGAGTTCTCTAACGGTGTTATGGGTATGGCTCAAAACCTAGAAGAAGGTAACGTTGGTATCGTTATCTTAGGTCCATACACAGACATCAAAGAAGGCGATGAAGTTCGTCGTACAGGTCGTATTATGGAAGTTCCAGTTGGTGAAGAACTAATTGGCCGTGTTGTAAACCCACTAGGTCAACCAGTGGATGGACAAGGTCCAATCAACACAACTAAATCTCGTCCAATCGAAAGCCCAGCTTTCGGTGTAATGGCTCGTAAATCAGTACACGAACCACTACAAACTGGTATCAAAGCGATTGACGCACTTGTACCAATCGGTCGTGGTCAACGTGAGTTAATCATTGGTGACCGCCAAGTTGGTAAAACATCTGTAGCAATCGATACAATCCTTAACCAAAATGACCAAAACATGATCTGTATCTATGTTGCAATTGGTCAAAAAGAATCTACTGTACGTGGTGTAGTAGAAACTTTCCGTAAACATGGCGCTTTAGATTACACAATCGTTGTGACAGCATCAGCTTCTCAACCAGCTCCATTATTATTCTTAGCACCATTCGCTGGTGTATCTATGGCAGAGGAATTCATGTTACAAGGTAAACACGTATTAATCGTGTATGATGATCTTTCTAAACAAGCATCAGCTTACCGTGAACTTTCACTTCTTCTACGCCGTCCTCCAGGTCGTGAAGCTTACCCTGGTGACGTATTCTACTTACACAGCCGCTTATTAGAACGTGCTGCGAAGTTAAATGAAACATATCAAAATGGTTCAATTACAGCTCTTCCATTCGTTGAGACACAAGCTGGGGATATCTCTGCATACATCCCAACTAACGTTATCTCAATCACTGATGGACAAATTTTCTTACAATCTGACTTATTCAACTCAGGTGTACGTCCAGCGATTAACGCCGGTCTTTCTGTATCACGTGTAGGTGGATCTGCTCAAATTAAAGCGATGAAAAAAGTTGCGGGTACACTACGTCTTGACTTAGCTGCATTCCGTGAGCTTGAATCTTTCGCTCAATTCGGTTCAGATTTAGATAAAATCACACTTGCTAAACTTGAGCGTGGTAAACGTACGGTTGAAGTTCTTAAACAAGACCTAAACAAACCACTTAAAGTTGAAAAACAAGTGGCAATCCTTTATGCATTAACTAAAGGTCACTTAGATGATATTCCAGTTCAAGATATCGTTCGTTTTGAATCTGAATTCTTAAGCTGGTTAGATACAAACCACACAAACGTTTTAGATCATGTTCGTACTACTAAAGAACTTGCTCCTGACGCGGAATACGTAGCAGCTTTAACTGCATTCAAAAAAACTTTCGCTAAATCAGAATAAGTAAGAAAAATAGTCGCTTGATTAAAAAACAAAAGGTGGTGAAATACCAGTGGTAAACTTACGCGAAATAAAAGGTCGTATTAATTCAACAAAGAGTACGAAACAAATTACGAAAGCGATGCAGATGGTTTCTTCTTCAAAGTTACGTCGTGCAGAGCAAAACGCTAAAGCTTACGTTCCATACATGGAAAAAATTCAGGACGTAGTAGGCGCTATCGCTTCAGGTACAAAAGACAGTGGACATCCAATGTTAACTGCACGTCCTGTTAAGAAAACAGCTTACTTAGTCATTGGTTCTGACCGTGGTCTTGCAGGTGCTTACAACTCAAGTATCCTTCGTCAAGTGCAACGTACAATCAACGAGCGTCATAAATCAAAAGACGAATACGTTGTGTTAGCAGTAGGTCGTGTTGTTCGTGATTACTTTGTGAAACGTGATCATAATGTTATTAGCAGTGTAGTTGCTCTTCCTGACCAACCGTCATTTGCTGATATTAAAGAAATCGCTCGTAATGCTGTTGGTATGTTCATTGACGGTACGTATGATGAACTTTATATGTACTATAATCACTTTGTTAGCGCTATCGCTAATGAAGTGACAGAGAAAAAACTTCTTCCATTAACTGATATTGCAACTGTAAGCAGTAAAGCTTCTTATGAATTCGAGCCATCTGGTGAAGCAATTCTTGAAGTATTACTTCCACAATATGCGGAAAGCCTAGTTTACGGCGCATTATTAGATGGAAAAGCAAGTGAACATGCTTCTCGTATGACTGCTATGAAAAATGCAACTGATAACGCATCTGATCTTATCGGAGATCTTTCATTGCAATATAACCGTGCACGTCAAGCAGCAATTACACAAGAAATTACAGAAATCGTTGGTGGGGCTGCAGCCTTAGAATAGGCTCAGCTCACCAATGTCGTATAAGAATACGATAGGAGGGTACACAGTAATGAATAAAGGACATGTTATTCAAGTAATGGGTCCAGTTGTTGACGTAAAATTCGACAATGGCCAATTACCAGCAATCTATAACTCATTAACAGTTAAGATTGAACGTCCTAATGAAGAACCAACAACTCTTGCATTAGAAGTTGCACTTCATTTAGGTGATGATTCTGTTCGTACAATTGCAATGTCATCTACTGATGGCTTACAACGTGGAGCAGAAGTAACAGACTCAGGAAAAGCTATCTCAGTACCAGTTGGTGAAGTGACTCTTGGTCGTGTATTCAACGTATTAGGAGAAGTAATCGACTTAGGTGAAGAAATTCCAGCTGATGCTCGTCGTGATTCAATTCACCGCGAAGCACCAACTTTCGATGAGCTTTCAACTTCAGTTGAAATCCTTGAAACAGGTATCAAAGTAGTAGACTTATTAGCACCATATATTAAAGGTGGTAAAATCGGTCTATTCGGTGGTGCCGGTGTAGGTAAAACTGTATTAATCCAAGAATTAATCAACAACATCGCACAAGAGCACTCAGGTATCTCTGTATTCGCTGGTGTAGGTGAGCGTACTCGTGAAGGGAACGACTTATTCTTCGAGATGAGCGATTCAGGCGTTATCAAGCAAACAGCGATGGTATTCGGTCAAATGAACGAGCCACCAGGCGCACGTATGCGTGTAGCTTTAACTGGTCTTACAATGGCAGAATACTTCCGTGATGAGCAAGGTGCAGACGTACTTTTATTCATCGACAATATCTTCCGTTTCACACAAGCAGGTTCAGAGGTTTCTGCCCTATTAGGTCGTATGCCTTCTGCGGTAGGTTACCAACCAACACTTGCTACTGAAATGGGTAAATTACAAGAACGTATCACATCTACTAACAAAGGTTCTGTAACTTCTATTCAAGCGATTTATGTACCAGCCGATGACTATACTGACCCGGCTCCAGCTACAACTTTCGCCCACTTAGATGCAACTACTAACCTTGAGCGTAAATTATCTGAAATGGGTATCTACCCTGCGGTTGACCCATTAGCTTCGACTTCTCGTGCATTATCACCAGAAATCGTAGGCGCTGAGCACTACGCAGTAGCAACTGGCGTACAACGTACAATCCAACGTTACCGTGAATTACAAGATATCATTGCTATCTTAGGTATGGATGAGTTATCTGATGAAGATAAACAAACAGTTGAACGTGCTCGTCGTATTCAATTCTTCTTATCTCAAAACTTCCACGTTGCGGAACAATTCACTGGTCAAAAAGGTTCTTACGTTCCTGTTAAAGAAACGGTTCGTTCATTCAAGGAAATCCTTGATGGTAAACACGATCACCTACCAGAAGATGCTTTCCGTTTAGTTGGTTCTATTGAAGAAGTAGTTGAAAAAGCGAAAAGCATGGGCGTAGAGGTTTAATACTAGGGACGAGGAGGAAAAAATATGAAGACAGTTACAGTCAATATTGTCACTCCCGACGGCCCAGTATACGATTCTGAAGTATCAATGGTAATCGCGAAAACAACTTCTGGTGAGATTGGTGTTCTTGCTGGCCATATTCCAATGGTTGCTCCACTTGCAATTGGTGCAGTGAAGCTGAAAAAAGAAGACGGTTCTACTGAAGTTGTAGCTGTAAGCGGTGGTTTCATTGAAGTTCGTCCAGAAAAGATCTCAATTTTAGCACCTTCTGCTGAAATTGCTGAAGATATCGATGTTCAACGTGCTAAAGAAGCCGTTAAACGTGCTGAAGGACGAATTCAAAGCAAACAAGATAACATTGATTTCAAACGTGCTGACCTAGCATTAAAACGTGCGTTGAATCGTATCAACGTTCATGAGGGTAATATCTAATTCAATTTTTAACGGGCAGATTCAATATCTGCCCGTTTTTTAAATGGAGGAACACGATGTGGAAATTTATGAGGCAGTAGGGCAAGAAGCTTTAATGGGGATTCTATCGCATCTATTTTTTATTGCTATCACATTTTACGCTTTGCAAGCCTTCATGTTAGAAAAACTATTTAAGAAAAATAAAGTATTTCAAATACAGTTGATCTATATTTTGTTAAGCATTGCGATAGGCACAGCAGTTTCTAATTTCTTTCTTCAAATTTCAAGCTGGTCTGGAAAACTTCCGTACTTATTTTAAATTTAGCGAGATAAACATAATACGTAGACGGAAGCATAACTTTATAGGTACATATTTCGAAGGGCTCCATAAGATAACTTATGTGGTCCTTTGAAATATGTACAAAAGAGGTTTAACAATCCATATAAACGGATATATTTTAGTCACGAACTTTCATTATGTATAAGAGAATTACATTTTTTACCGTGTTATTGGTCATTCACAAAAAAAAAAATAATGCGTACAATAAATAAATAGCAAAATATCAATAAATGCATTAAAATAGTGATTTGGACGCTTGAACGAGCGTGTGAAAAGTTGTACTATAAAGTTGTTTGTTTACTGATTATGACATTATACATCTTTTTTTAAAATAAATTTTCGATAGGTTAAGAGATTGAATTCGGAGGGACGTAGGGTGGATAAAATTATAGTGACTGGCGGCCAAAAGCTACAGGGAAAAGTTCGTGTAGAGGGCGCAAAAAATGCAGTGTTACCAATCCTGGCAGCAGCTTTACTTGCTTCAAAAGGAGAAAATGTAATTAAAGAAGTCCCTAACTTAGCAGATGTTTATACCATAAATGAAGTACTAAAAAGTCTAAACGCTGATGTTACATATATACCAGAAGACAATATTGTATATATAGACGCAACAAAGGATCTTTCAAGTGAAGCTCAATTTGAATTTGTTAGTAAAATGCGTGCATCAATTTTAGTAATGGGCTCTTTACTTGCTCGTAATGGCTTTGCACGTGTAGCTTTACCGGGTGGTTGTGCAATCGGTTCACGTCCAATAGAATTACATTTAAAAGGCTTTGAGGCAATGGGTGCAAAAATTTCATTTGGGCACGGGTATGTGGAAGCGAAGGTAGAGGGTCGTTTACAAGGTGCGAATGTGTATTTAGATTTCCCAAGTGTTGGAGCTACAGAAAATATTATGACGGCAGCATCTTTAGCAAAAGGAACGACTGTTATTGAAAATGCAGCAAAAGAACCTGAAATCGTAGATCTTGCTAACTTCATTAATAGTATGGGAGGCCGTGTTATTGGTGCAGGTACGAATACGATTCGTATAGAAGGTGTCGACACATTATATGGAATTGAACATCACATTATACCAGACCGTATAGAGGCAGGTACATTTATGGTAGCTGCTGCGATAACAAAAGGTGATGTAACGATAGAAAATGCTGTGCCTGAGCATATGACGGCTCTAATAGCTAAAATGCGTGAAATGGGCGTAGAAATTACAGAGCTAGATGAAGGTATACGCGTATATGTACCAAGTACATTAAAAGCTGTAGACATTAAAACAATGCCACATCCAGGCTTCCCAACGGATATGCAATCACAAATGATGGCATTAATGTTAACTGCAGAAGGTACGAGTATTATTACCGAAACTGTTTTTGAAAACCGTTTTATGCACGTAGAAGAGTTTCGTCGCATGAATGCAGGCGCAAAAATAGAAGGCCGCTCTGTCTTTATCGAAGGCCCTGTAGATCTACAGGGAGCTGAAGTTATGGCTACAGATTTACGAGCTGCCGCTGCATTAATTTTAGCTGGTCTTGTATCAGAAGGTATTACGAGAGTTACAAAGCTTCATCACTTAGATCGTGGTTATGTAGATTTCCATGGGAAATTAGCGTCACTTGGCGCTAATATTGAACGTGTAACAACTATGGAAGTTGTACAAAAAGAAAAAGCATCTTTGGAATTACCAACAAACTAACGCTAATGAAATCTCTTTGCTTATGATAAGCAAAGAGATTTTTTGTTGTTAAATCGAAATCTACTCTTTAAAACAAGATAATGAGACTTTTACGTTTAATAGAACACTCATATATTAAAGAAATCTCGCATATTATTCCTTATGAAAAAATGGATAATGAGTATTGCTGTTATTTGTTTAATTGGCACATTATACATGCTGCCTTTAGCATTCAGTGAGAGACGAACAGAAGACAATATTAAAGCTCCACAATCGACGGAAAAAGCCTGTGAAATATTCATAGAAGTGGAGGGACAACAAGAAAGAATTCCTTTAGAAACGTATATAGTTGGTGTAGTTGCAGCTGAAATGCCTGTTTCTTTCCATAAGGAAGCTTTAAAAGCACAAGCAATTGCTGCAAGGACATATGCTCTGAAAACGACAAATTACGGCAAGAATGCCATTGCACCTACTGTTGCAAGGCAAGTTTTCTATAATAAGGAACAAAGAAAAGCAAATTGGACTAGCAATTTCCCGGGAAATGAAAAGAAAATTGTCGAAGCTATTACAGAAACTCAAGGACAAGTGCTTCTATATGATAATGAATTAATCACGGCTATGTTTCACTCAACGAGCAATGGAAAAACGGAAAGTGCTTATGGCTACAGTGGTAACGACTTGCCATATTTGCAAAGCGTCGCAAGTATATCCGATCAAACTTCTCCAAAGTTTGCAACAATAGAAGAATGGACATTAGCCGAATGGAATGCCTTGTGGTCGATTAAATGGCAGGCGGCAGATTTTAATCGTATTCAAGTGTTCCTTAATGATTCAGGACGTGTAGAGCGGCTACAAATGGGGAACAACGTATGGTCTGGGAGAGAGGTTCGAACACTCTTACAATTACCGTCGACAGATTTTAAGATTACCTATAGTAGGGACACAGGAAAAGTTCAAGTAGCAACGAAAGGATATGGTCACGGAGTCGGTATGAGTCAATATGGTGCAAATGCGATGGCGACCGAAGGAAAGACCGCCTCAGAAATTTTACACTATTATTATCAACAAGTTGAGATAAAAAAAATAGATGCATGTTTAAAATAGCTTTTAGTTGTTCACACTGCAACTAGAGGTGATGAAAATGAGAGAGGATAAAAATAGTAAAACTTCTCAAAATGAAAAAGGACAATTGCAGAAAAAACCTTGGTTTTGGCCGGTAGTATACGGTGGAGGTGCGTTAGTGTTAGCAGGTTTGTTATTTGGTTACAATAGTCTCGTATCAAAAGAAGAGGCGCCATTACCAGATCTAGCACAGGTTGACCCAGGTCCAGTAGTTGAAACAAATGCACGAACAGAAACAATGAAGTATCCATTCAAAGAAGCAGACTTTAGTAAAGTACAAGTTTCACAGGAATTTTATGAAGTAGAAGCCAATGAAGAGTCGCGTGAAAATGCACTAATGGTATTCAATCAAACTTTTACAACTTCATCAGGCATTTCTCTTTCTATGAATGGAGAGGAATTCGAAGTAGTTGCTGCGTTAAGTGGTAAAGTACTAGAAGTAAAACTAGATGCGTTCACAGGCAATAAAATCGTTATTGAACATGCAAATGGTTTGCAAACAAATTACAGCTCTGTGAAGGACATTGTCGTTAAAGAAGGCGATGAAGTTGCACAAGGTCAGGCACTTGGTAAAGCGACTGACAATGAGTGGAATCAAGCAGCTGGCGTTCACATGCATTTTGAAGTACTAGAAAACGGGAAATATATCAATCCTAAAAAATTACTAGCATTTTAAAAAAATCAGCATTTTAACGAGAAAGTGCAAAACGTGTTCTGAATAGCTTTGTCCCCACATAAGGTGAAGAAATGCGCAGACGTGCATCTGATGCCAAAGCCATTTTGTGAAATTGTGTGGAAAGGACGAAGAACGTGCACGAGCACATTCGGAAGCGCTGCATACGCCTCGGTGAACTACTGATTGAGACGCGTGAAACTGTGCGTGTCCTCGCGAAAATGACAGGTTACTCAAAAAGTACGGTGCATAAAGATTTAACAGAGCGATTACCAACAATTCATGAAGGATTAGCTGATCAAGTGAAAGAGATTCTCGCCTACCATAAAGCCGTACGTCATATTCGTGGAGGAGAGGCAACGAAAAACAAGTGGAAAGAAAGAGCGAGTCAAGAATGATTCGTTCTTTTTTTGTACTTTGCAACTTGTGTACATATAATTGTAGGAAAACAAGCGGATTAACTAAATTTAGGTGAAATTACCAATGGGGTGTGATAAAATATTCTAGATAAATAGACAATAGGAACGTTATGTAGTTTGAACTGGCGGGAAGGAGAATTTTAAAAATGTTTTCGAAGGATATAGGCATTGACTTAGGAACTGCGAACGTATTGATTCACGTAAAAGGTAAAGGAATCGTCCTTAATGAACCTTCAGTGGTAGCAATAGATAAAAAGACTAACAAAGTTTTAGCTGTAGGAGAAGAAGCTCGTCAAATGGTGGGGCGTACGCCTGGTAATATAACTGCAATTCGACCATTACGTGATGGAGTAATTGCAGATTTTGATGTTACTGAAGCGATGCTTAGACATTTCATCAATAAATTAAATTTAAAAGGGTTTTTATCTAAACCACGTATTTTAATTTGCTGCCCAACAAATATTACTAGTGTAGAGCAAAAAGCAATTCGCGAAGCCGCTGAAAAATCTGGTGGCAAAAAAGTATATTTAGAGGAAGAACCAAAAGTTGCGGCAATCGGTGCAGGAATGGATATTTTCCAACCGAGTGGCAATATGGTAGTTGATATCGGTGGTGGAACTACAGATATTGCAGTACTTTCAATGGGTGACATTGTAACAAGTGAATCTATTAAGGTAGCGGGCGACGTTTTTGATAATGATATTTTGCAGTATATTAAAAAGGAATATAAATTGCTAATCGGTGAGCGTACAGCAGAAGCAATCAAAATAACAATCGGCACTGTATTCAAAGGTGGACGTAACGATTCAATGGATATTCGTGGTCGAGATATGGTAACAGGCTTACCTCGTACTATTACGATTCATTCTGAAGAAATCGAGCGTGCATTACATGAATCGGTAGCAATGATCGTACAATCAGCTAAAAACGTGTTGGAAAAAACACCGCCTGAGCTGTCAGCGGATATTATTGATCGCGGTGTAATTATTACTGGTGGTGGCGCATTGCTACACGGTATGGACCAACTATTAATCGAAGAATTAAAAGTACCAGTCTTTATTGCTGAATACCCTATGGACTGTGTGGCAATTGGCACTGGTATTATGCTAGAAAATATTGACCGTGTTCCAGCATCCCTATAAAAATACAATGAGGTGATTCCTTTGTTCAAAGGGTTTTATACAGTAGCAACAGGTATGATAGCACAACAAAGACGAACAGAATTACTGACAAACAACCTATCAAACGCAAATACACCTGGATATAAAGCTGATCAATCTACAATTCGTTCATTTCCAGATATGCTAATGTCGAGCGTAGGTAAAACAAATGCACCTGCCAATCAGCAAGCAGGCTCGCAGTATATGAGCCAAGTTGGTGCGTTAAATACAGGAATTTATATGCAAGAAACATTGCCAAATTACATACAAGGTCAAATCTATAGTACGGATTTAACAACAGATATGGCCCTAATTGATGGATACTTACCGCAAAATGAAGATGGTGTTACTGGCTCAATTTTCTTCCGTTTAGCACATCCAGACGGTGGAGAAGCCTATACGCGTAACGGAAATTTTACATTAGATGGTCAAGGCTATTTAGTAAATGCGCAAGGACTTTACGTATTATCAGAAACTGGACAACGCATCCAGCTACCAAATGATGATTTCCGTCTGGATCAAGACGGCACCATTTTTGTAAACAACCAGCAAGTAGCACGTGTAGGTGTATCATTTGCTGCCAATCCGAACATGCTAGTCAAACAAGATAATGGCTTAATTCGTACAGAAAATGGAGCGGCTTTACCTACTGCTTACGGCGCAAATGGCGTATCGTTTACATTAGGTCAAAATTATTTAGAACGCTCTAACGTAGATTCTGGTCGCACAATGACAGACTTAATGACAGCGTATCGAGCTTTTGAAGCAAACCAAAAAGTGTTGCAGGCTTATGATCGTAGTATGGAAAAGGCTGTTAACGAAATCGGCAAACTATAATTAGGCGAACAGGAGGCGTATTCTCATGCTACGAACAATGATTACCGCAACGAATACAATGGGCCAATTGCAAAATAAATTAGATACAATTAGTAATAACATTGCTAACAGTGGTACGCATGGCTATAAAGCACAACAAGCTACGTTCAATGAACTCATGTACCAGCAATTTAATAATGACAAAAAGGACCCTACTGCGCGCCAATCACCAGTAGGTATACGCTACGGCTCTGGCGCAATGCTTGGCCAAATTCAAACAAATCATAAGCAAGGTTCCCTTCAAACAACAGACCGTGACCTTGATTTAGCTTTTACGAAGCCAAAACAATATTTCAACATTTTAATGCCAGATGGTGAAAATGGTACGAAAACAGTGTATACTCGTCAAGGTGACTTTTATTTATCACCTTTAAATAATGGGACGGTAATGCTTGTTAATACAGATGGCTATCCAGTAGCGGATGCAAATGGACAGCCTATAACATTACCTGATAATGTAAAAGGATTTGCTGTTCGCGATGGAGGCTCGTTAGAAGCAACATATCCGAATGGAGATATTATTCGTACGGATCTCGCTGTAACGGAATTCCAAAAGCCACAGCTAATGGAGCATGTATCTGGCACATATTTAGGCTTACCGAATAACTTAGCGGAGCTAGGCTTTGCACAAGCTGAAGTTGTAACAGATTTACAAGGCGCAAATCGTCAGCAAATCGGCATGCAAAATGGTACACTCGAATTATCGAATGTAAACTTGTCGAAGGAAATGACAGATTTAATTGAAACGCAACGTGCTTATCAATTTAATGCAAGAGCCGTAACACTAGCTGACCAAATGCTAGGGCTAATTAATGGCATTAGATAGGTACATGTTTGAGTAAGTAATGAAGGGGTACAATATCTATGACAAACGATTCACGTCGACGTTCTGTGCCGACACAAGAAACCGATACGCCACCAGAAGAAAAGGAACGTCGCTCAAATGGAGAGCAACGCGAGGTTCGATGGGTGCAAATACGGCTGATTCCGATTTGGTTACGTGTTGTACTTGTTCTTGTTTTAATCATTGTGGCTGCTATTTTAGGTACGATGGTTGGCTACAGTGTGATTGGTCAAGGAAAAGCAATGGATGTCTTTAATTTAGAAACATGGCGGCATATATTTGACATAATGAATGGTAAAGAATAATAATATTCTTTACCATACTTTGTGTTTCACATAAAAAGGTTTAATACTGTAACTGTACTTCAAATGCACGCTATTGGATGAAGACAACAGCGAATTGTGTTTGAGACGCTCATTCTGTTGGCCAAGCTAGCTCGTTGCTTGCTAAATGGAGTGGACTCAGGATTGGACGTTCGGTACATATTTTATGTAAAAAGCCAACTTACATACTCAAAAGGGGGAAAAGAAATGTTAACAGCAGAACAAATTCAAGCAATTTTACCACACCGTTATCCTTTTTTATTCGTAGATCGTATTGTGGAAATAGAGGAAGGCAAGCGTGCGGTAGGTTTCAAAAATGTCTCAATTAACGAAGATTTCTTTAATGGACATTTTCCAGGATATCCAGTGATGCCAGGTGTTTTAATTGTTGAGGCATTGGCACAAGTTGGTGGGGTAGCCTTATTAAAGTCAGAACAATATCAAGGACGTTTAGTGTTTTTAACGGGCATTGATAATGCACGTTTTAAGCGTCAAGTAGTACCAGGCGATCAGCTTAAATTAGAAGTGGAATTCATTAAATTGCGCGGTTCAATGGGTAAAGGACACGGAATTGCGACTGTTGATGGCGAGCTTGTTTGTGAGGCAGATATTTTATTTGCAATAGGGCCAGAGCAACCAAAACAACCTTAATTTGCAATTATAGGCTAAAAGTTATAAAATAATCTTGTCGAATAGTGTTCTTATTATTAATTTTTTTTGACAGAAATTAGTATAGTTTTAATAATACGATGGAATTGTATTGAAATACATGTGATTTTAGGTTTTTTAAAAAGTAGGAGGATTATATAGATGTATAAGGAATTGTCTTCAGGTGTTAAAATTAGCATTACGCGTTCGATTTCAACATCTTTTGAATCATACTTAGCAAGTATTGGTTGGGAAGAAGAACGCTTTTCTATGGAAGACTTCATTGCTAGCTGGCAGTCTTATTTTCAGGAAAATGCCGCTTGGATCGAAAAAATCCCAGCCGATGTTTTGATGAGTACTGAATTCCATGAAGAAATGGCACAAAAAATCGATGAAGTAATTGCAAAAATTTTAAATGAAGAACCAACTGCTAAGCAGATCGAAACAATCGATGCTTTACAAAAAGAGCTAGGTACAAACTATACCTATAATTGTAAAGCCGAAGCAGCTTATATTGAGCAGTTGCTAAAAGAAAAACAAAAATAGTTTGTACAAAAATCGGATAGTTCCCTCCTTTCCCGGGCAATCTATGTAGGATCACAAATGCACAAGTTGTATTTGCTGACATAGTACTCAAGAGAGGAGGTTTTTTAATATGTGGAAAATGTCTTTTTTAACCATTATTCTTGCTACAGTATTCCTTGGAGGTTGTAACTGGGGTAACAATGCAGCGAATGAAACCCCAATGGAAGACGTGAAGAACGACGTTCGAGAAGGTGTTAACGATGTGGAAGATGTTGTAGATCCAAATCGAAATCATGATGTCTATGATCGTGATGTAAACAACAACACTCGTGGCACAGTGAACGACGGTACAGTAAATGATGGCACAGTAAATGAAAGTACTGTAATGCCTGAAGCAACAACACCTGGCTCAAATGCGGATGTAAATGGCTCAAACGGCTATGATAACGTTCCAAATGCAAACGGTGTTGATAGAAACAACAATACTGTCAACGAACGTAATACTATGACTACTCCATAAATACTAAAAGTGATTCCGTCAAACGGAATCACTTTTTTTTATCGAAGCAGGTGCGAGGGTAGGATTCCGCGAAGCAAGGGCAGGATTCCGCGAAGCAGGGGTAGGATTCCGCGAAGCAGAGGTAGGATTCCGCGAAGCAGAGGTAGGATTCCGCGGAGCAAGGGTAGGATTCCGCGAAGCAGGTGTAGGATTCCGCGGAGCAAGGGAGAGATTCCGCGAAGCAGGGGTAGAATTCCGCGGAGCAGAGGTAGGATTCCGCGGAGCAGGGGTGGGATTCCGCGGAGCAGGTGTAGGATTCCATGGAGCAAGGGTGAGGGTAGAATTCCGCGAAGCAGAGGAGAGATTCCGCGGAGCAGAGGTGAGATTCCGCGAAGCAGAGGTGTGATTCCGCGAAGCAGGGGTGTGATTCCGCGAAGCAGGGGTGTGATTCCGCGAAGCAGGGGTGTGATTCCGCGAAGCAGGGGTGTGATTCCGCGAAGCAGAGGTAGGATTCCGCGAAGCAGAGGTAGGATTCCGCGAAGCAGGTGTAGGATTCCGCGAAGCAGAGGTAGGATTCCGCGAAGCAGGTGTAGGATTCCGCGGAGCAGAGGTAGGATTCCGCGAAGCAGGTGTAGGATTCCGCGAAGCAGAGGAGAGATTCCGCGAAGCAGGGGTGTGATTCCGCGAAGCAGAGGTAGGATTCCGCGGAGCAGAGGTAGGATTCCGCGAAGCAAGGGTGAGATTCCCGCGAAGCAGAGGTAGGATTCCGCGGAGCAGAGGTGTGATTCTGCGAAGCAGAGGTGTGATTCCCGCGAAGTAGGGGGAGAATTCCGCGGAGCAGGGGGGAGATTCCGCAAAGCAGAGGAGAGATTCCGCGGAGCTAGGGCGAGGGTAGGATTCGGCGTAGCAGGGGCGAGGGTAGAATTCCGCGAAGCAGGGGTAGGATTCCGCGGAGCAGAGGAGAGATTCCGCGGAGCAGAGGTAGGATTCCGCGGAGCAGAGGTAGGATTCCGCGGAGCAAGGGCTAGGGTAGGATTCGGCGTAGCAGAGGTAGGATTCCGCGGAGCAAGGGTAGGATTCCGCGAAGCAGAGGTAGGATTCCGCGAAGCAGAGGTGAGATACCGCGGAGCAGAGGTAGGATTCCGCGAAGCAGGGGTGTGATTCCGCGAAGCAGAGGTAGAATTCCGAGGAGCAGAGGTAGGATTCCGTGGAGCAGGGTAGGAGGATTCCGCGAAGCAGAGGAGAGATTCCGCGGAGCTAGGGCGAGGGTAGGATTCCGAGGAGCAGGAGAGGATTCCGTGAAGCAGGGGTGAGATTTCGCGGAGCTAGGGCGAGGGTAGGATTGGGGGCGAGGGTAGAATTCCGCGGAGCAGAGGTAGGATTCCGCGGAGCAAGGGCTAGGGTAGGATTCCGCGAAGCAGGTGTAGAATTCCGCGAAGCAGAGGAGAGATTCCGCTACGTATCAAGTACACCTCAAAAAAATCTTATGCGGAGGTCCGCATAAGATATAAGATTTGGTCAAAAGAATTGCTTCATATATTTTGTTAAATCATCTGGGAGATGGTAGACGCGATTTTTAGTTGTACCGATGCTAGGGAAATGAAATTTTCGCAACAAGCGATTTGCTGCATCACTTGATTCAATCCTAAAGAATGTACGCAATTGACTATTGGTTATAGTCCGATTCACAAGCAATTGATAATCTTGTAGCGCCTCTGCAAAAATCTCTATGCTATTATGTCGACATACTGAACATTTCCAAATGCCTCGATAATAAAACATTTGATTTTTATAGTTGCATTTTGGACAAAGTACTCCGTGACGGAAGCGCGAAGAATCTATACGGGTCAATAACTTTTGTGGTTGATGTTGAGCACGAATGAGCTGCACAAAACGGGTTAGTTGCTCATCCGTTAATATTGGTTTGGAGTATTTTTTTAATAGATTTTGAATATGACTCTGGAGTCCGGATACATGGAAAATAGGAACAGTATTCGGATGGTTTACAATGATTGCGGAAGGATTAGAAAAAATAACAGCACCTTCAATAGGGAGAGAATAATTTTTAGATATAATTTTAATAAATCGAATATGACGTTGAATTTGAGTAATAGCATTTGGAAAGCCTTCTACTGTTCCATCAGGTTTTGTTCGTGTACATTGATATGTAGTACCATCAAAGTCTAGCTTTCCGTTAATATTCTTAATTTCCACAACTAATATGAAATGCTTGCAAATAAAGAGTGTATCAAGTTGATGAAAGTGATTGGCTGTATTTGCAAGCAATAAATTATGCAATACGAAAAAAGTATTTGGACATACTATCTCATCCCATTCTTTATCGACTCTTTGTTCACCAGCAAAACCAGCATCAAGCCTTCGAAATTGTTCCATAAAGTAGCCTGCCTCAGGATCTTGCTCCCGTAGTCGTCGTAATAAAGCTTCGAGCCATAATAATTTTAACGGCTTCTCTCGGAAGATAATATTCATGTAATTCACCCCTTTTTACACCATATTTTATCCGAAAAAGAAAACTTGTCCAGCAAAAAAACGATACGTTAAACAACGTATCGCTACATAAAATTAATCATTTTTAAGTTTTGGTCGTTCTTTCATACCTTTTGAGAAGCGGTCTAGTAACTCTACTTGTGAAACACCCTCTGTTAGGAGATCGGCTAGTAATTGTTCCGCGTATTTTGAACGCTTAATTTTTAAAGTACCTTTTAAAAGCACAGAGATATGTTCGCCAATTTCCTGCACAGTATTAACGACAACCCGAAATGGCGCTGGTTCATTGTCGGGGAATGAAATAACTGCTCGCACATTAAATACTGTTGCATTCGCTAATAACTCATCAAAAATTGGTCGATATTGCCGATCGATAAACAGTTCAAGAATCCAAGATTGATGGCTGTTTTCCTGGTTAATAATAATGCCATCGACTAAAGGAAATGTTTGTATGCCCTCTTGAGTGACAAGGTCAAAGGAAAGCATTTTAAATGTTTTCATTATGTATCCTCCTAAGTCGGTCATTCATTTTAGTATAACATAATCAATTACAGCTTGTTGTTGTTGAGACTGTTCCGTCACTACTTCATTAAATATGCAAAATTTAATTTTTAAGGAATACACACTTTCACCTACGGCCACCAAGTTTCTACTCTGAAAAAATCCCAACAAATAAAAAATAAAATAGTGAAAAAATGAATTTTCAGTTCGAATATTGCTCCAAAAATTTATTATCGACTTTTGCCAATAGGGATTGCCATCTTGTAAGATGAGAGCAATTAAAAGCAAAGGAGGTGAATGGATGAATCAAGTCGGACTGGTTGGAAGATTAACAAAGGATCCTGTGTTACGACAACTATCAAGAAATCGCGTGCAATCTCATTTCTCCCTCGCCATTAATCGCAATTACAAAAACAGCCGTGGGGAAGTGGAAACTGACTTTATACTTTGTACAGTATGGGGAAAGCTGGCAGAGCATATCGTTAGATTTTGTGGAAAAGGCTCACTAATTGGGATCAATGGGCGAATTCAGTCCAGATCATTTATGAATGAAGAAAGCACAAAAATTTATATAACTGAGGTAGTTGTTGAGGATGTCCGCTTTTATAGGCTGAAGCCACCAGATAGTAAAGCGTGTGCAGTACCGCCATCGTCATCCGTCGATCAGGAGATTCTGAACGATTTTGTGTTGCCAGAAAAAGAGTTGCAATTACCAGTAGTATAACCGACTAATGCAATACATACGGAGCAATGCTAAACATTTTTAATTCGCCATTCTCCTATAAAAATGCTAAGCACTTGCACCGTAATTAATATTCATGAGAAAGGGGAGATGTGGACTTTCAAAAATACCTGTTATTGCTGAAGACCGCACAGCAATAAACATTTCACACAACTAAATATTAGAAGTAAGTAGGAAAGAAGAAAAACATTGTTCACTTTAAAGTCGTTAATTAAAAGAGCGCCAAGAACGTTTAGCTCTTGGCGCATCTTTAAGATATATTATAATCCAGTTTTATTAAATCGCGTAGTTCATCATCGTCTAGCTCTGTTAACCACTGGCTCGATTGAATAAGTTCTTCTGATAATGCAGATTTCTGCGCAAGCATTTTATCAATTTTTTCCTCAATCGTCCCAATAGTCACAAACTTATGCACTTGCACAAATTGAGTTTGCCCAATTCGGTATGCTCGATCTGTTGCTTGATTTTCAACAGCAGGGTTCCACCAACGATCGGCGTGCAAAACATGGTTTGCAGCTGTTAAGTTTAATCCCGTTCCTCCAGCTTTTAATGAGAGGATAAATATAGGGAATTCACCTGCCTGGAAAGCCTCCACCAATCGGTCACGTTGCTGCTTAGGCATCGCACCAGTTAAAAAAGGCGCATCAACATTATATACTTCACTGAAACAATGCTGTAGTAATTGTCCCATGCCAATGTACTGTGTGAAAATAAGACATTGTTCACCATTATCCACGATTTCCGCTGCCATGTTGACGATTCGCTCTAGCTTGACGGACCGTGTAAGCATCGTTGCAGCATCCTCGAACGGTTCCTTTAAATAAAGTGCAGGATGATTACATAATTGCTTCAACTTACTAAGCATCTTTAAGACACGGCCTTTCTTTTGAAAGCCTGTTAATTGCTCTAGCTGATCAAGTGTTTCTAAAATGTAGCCCTCATACAGTGATGCTTGTTCTGCAGTTAATGCACAATATGCATGTGACTCTTGCTTATCAGGCAAATTAAGCTGTAAATTCGGATCTCGCTTAGTACGGCGAAGTAAAAACGGCTGAATTTTTGCACGTAACTTTTGCTTATGTGATTCTGATTCATCACGTTCAATAGGTAATATAAATTCTTCATTAAAGCGTCCGAAGCTACCTAAATACCCTTTATGAATAAAATCAAAAATAGCCCAAAGCTCCGATAATCGGTTTTCAACAGGAGTACCTGTTAGAGCAATATGGTGCCTACCATGTAATTTTCGTATTGAACGAGATTGTAATGTCTGCATATTTTTTATATTTTGTGCCTCATCTAGTACAACAGTTGCCCAATCGATTTCTTGTAAAAATTCTGCATCCTGTGACACTGTTCCATAAGTAGATAAAATAACATGTGGCTTTTCTTGTTCGATAAGTCTTACAAATGCCTCTTCTTTCGTCCGATTTGCCTGATAATGCGTATGCACAAGCAACGATGGAGCAAAACGAGCAAGCTCTTTTTGCCAGTTACCAAGTACTGAAGTCGGACAAATAATGATGGTTGGTTCTTTGGCATCCGTTGTTTCATAGACATGTAGCAAATAAGAAATAAGCTGAACGGTTTTTCCAAGTCCCATGTCATCAGCTAGACAGGCACCAAAACCTTGTTCGCGCATAAAGATAAGCCATTCAAAACCTTCTTGCTGATAGGGACGTAAGCTAGCATTTAATGAAAGGGGAACAGGTACTGGTGGAAGACCTTTCTTTTCGTGCAGCTGCTCCATATAAGATTTTAAAGATTGCTGTAACTCAAAGGCGAAAAGTGGATCGTCTCGCATTGCATCATCCGCATCTTCTTCTTCCTCAAGCGGTGATAAGTCATCAGGTAGCTCACGGAATAAAAGCTCACGAACAGTCCAACTTTCATCTTCAGCCTGTTGCATTAAAGCGCGCATTTCTTGCATCCAGTTGGCATCCACTCGGAACCATTCTGTCCCTATGCGTATGAACTCTCGTTTTTCATCGACTAGCTTTTTAAATTGCTCTGCTGATATCGTTTCACCATTCATTGAAAATTGCCATTTGAACGTCAATATGTCATCAAGTCCAGCAACTTTTTTCGTAGATATATTACCTGTGCTAACACGCACACGAATTTTTGACTGTTTTAAATCTTTTAGCCATGCTGGTAGCACAACATCAAAACCAAGGGCCTGTAACCGTGCTAAGTCTTCTCGTAGAAATTTACGTACCTCTAAATCGTCGAGGGTAACATGAATAAAAATATTAGGTTGTATATCCTCAATTGAAAGTAGCTCCACAATTTGTGTTTGTTGTTGCTCAATATCCAGCGCAAATGCCTGCCACTTAGTTGGTAATGCATCGACTAATGGTAGTAATTTTTTACGAACAGCAGGTGTCCAATAATTTTTTGTTGAAGCGGTACTAAGAACTGTTTCCAAAAGCCAAACATCGGAATCTTCCTCAGGCTCACTTAAACGTAGAGAAACAGTAACAGCGCCAGCTTGTCGATCCTGTTCTAAAGGCCAGCCACCACGTAAGAAAAATGGGAGTAGCTTTGGTACATCCGACACAAGAAGTCCAGCATGAGCAAGTTTTTGCTGTACAGCTATTTCAAGTAACGCAGAATCTTCACTTTCTATAGAAAATGATAGCGATGAAAAATCATCTGCAATAACTGCATGCGACCAAAGTAAAGGATCTTGCCAATATTGCTGTAAATTTTGCGCTTGTTCTATCATCGCACTACTTTCCTCATTAATCCCTTGCCAATGGATAAATGGGTGACTGTAGCGCGAAGAAAAGATATCGAGTAGTTCTGCAGTAGAAATATCGATGGAAAGTTCTGTACGATTGGTCATTAAGCCATAAGTATTTGCCTCATAGTTGAAAAATAATGAAGAAATAAGTGTCTCTACCTCTATTGCGGTACCACTTGCAGTAAAGCCTTGCACCGTATAATTGCCATTCTGAGCTGATTCAATGCGTAACTGTAGTCTTTTTGTAAACGGAGAGGGAGCATCTAATGTCATCATACTAAGTTTCCTTTCTCAATCTCTTCCTGTAGTGCACGAAGTCGTTTATATTCTGCACGGATTGTTTGCATGTATGTTTCAAAATAAGCCACTTTACCTGCTCGTTTTGCTGCACTTCGCATACTTTTCCATATACGTACAGCTTGCTTATAATTCATACGTGATTTTTGAGTAATCTCTGCCATTGCATAAACATGATACAACGGTAAAACTGCTGCAGGCGCTATGTGTAACACATCTTTTAGACCACACATTTCTAAATAAGAAAACGATGAAACATTTAATTGATGTAATGCCGCCCAATCACGGTAGCGTTCTTTTCGAATAAGGAAGAATGAATATGGCTGTAAACCGTATACACCGAACGCACTATACAATGTCGTTTCTTCCTCCTCGGTCAATTGGATATCTTCATATAATAACTGGAATTGTCGCACATATTGCGCTCGCTGTACGACTGGCACAGTTTCTTGTAAAAAAGCTTCGGCAAATGGGAGCATCGCACGCAAAATTAATGCTTGTGAATGTGACTCGCCAGCACGCTTTGCAAAAGTAGCTAATTCGAACAAGTCTTGCATCTGAGATAATGAAACCTGTGCAATACTTTCCTGTAATAATTGTTCTTTTTGTAATAGCACATAAAATATGAGCTTTAACGATTGTAAAGATATCTCGGGTGGCAAATTTTCAAGCTTGCTAATAAGCATTAGCTCTTGTTCGCGTCGAGGCTTCTCATAAAAAAGCACTGCCCAAAGCAGCATGTAGATTTGTAGTCGATTGGCAAATAGCCCTTCACGTTCAAGTAAAAAGTTTCGGACGATTTGCTGAAGTGCATCATAAAATGGATCAGTTGCAAAAAGTCGAGAGCGATTCGTTAATTCAGTCAGTATACTTTCGAATGATTGCACACTTTGATCGATAAAGTATTTCATATAGGGAGAATCTAACGAATGACCCTGTGTATTGTTTAAATGACGCCAAATCGCATTCAAGATGGACAGTTCTATAAATAGCTTATAGATTGGTTGCCACTCGCGTTCAAATGGCATATGTTTGCGAAGTCGCTCCAATGCATCAGAACGAATAGCTGAAAGTCCGTAGCCTTCTAAAATGCGACCAGACGGTAATAGACGTTTCATTACTTCATCAACCATCATCTTCCAACTTTCAGGGCTTCGTTCCTCAGCCAATGATTTTAACTGTACTGATTTTTGGGAACGCCAAGCACTTGACCAGTTTTGGACCGAATCAAAGTACTGATAGAGAGCAAGTAGTGCGCCAACCTGATGTCGACACCATTTTTGTTGGGGACAGTTACAGCTTAAAGTCCCGTGAGCAAAATCAATTTCTACAGTTGCAGGTCTTACATCCTGTACGCTTGCATATAATATAGAACTTGCTCCATTAAAACGATCAAATACGATAGATTTGTTACGTACAGAAAAAACTGCACGGCGCACAAGTTCCTCGTCTTCGCTTGAGGACGGATGTAAATCCTGCTCAGCTTCTTTTAATTTAGCAAGTATAAATTGTTGATGTTCCTTAGCTAGTTGCGAAATAGACAAAGCCATAACCTCACTCCTCTCAATTGCATTGGCCAATGACTTTAGCTTTATTTGGATGATCTAAAATGTCATCTGTAGTATTAAGGAAAAAAGACTGTCTTTCCATTATACGATTAAAATGCGGACATGATAAGCTGAATGATCAGAAAGAAAAAATTTGAACATAAGATGGTTAACAAGCACGTTTATTTGTGTTAAAATCTGAATAATCAGATAACGAGGAGGGATGAAGGATGATGCAGGTTCAATATATGAAGCCGTTCTACACGAAAATTTCTGGAGATAAATTGCGTCTCGTATTTGCTTATCAATACTTCTCAATATTAAAAGAGAATGAGATTTTTCATTTCATTCCGATCGAAGGGAAAGAAATGATTATCAACTTGCATACACAACAAATCGAAAATTTATCTGAGGTATTTGTTTTCCAAAAAGGAAATCGTTTTATTCGACTACCGCTTTATCAACTATTACTCATTACAAATGTCCATGAACATTTAACGCCAATTCTTGAAAGCGCTACACCAAAGCCACAGTTACCCCTTGTCTCTTCCGCAACTGTTGGTGAGATAGATCAGCTAATTACAGAAATTGAGCAAAAAAATATTGACTATTTAATAGATCAAGCATTATTAGACTACAATGAAGCTCTCTTTTTTGAGCTACTACATCAAAAGAGCACACAATTCGGAGGTTAATAAAAATTGAATACAAGGTACAGCAAATGAGCACCCACTTTTCATGAAGAAGAAGCGGGTGCTTTAACAGTTTAATTAATAAAGATATAATTACAGCGATTTTCAATTATTTGGATTTATTACCAATAGTACTTAAAAGCAATTGGCTGACACCGATATAAATAGAAATACTGTTTGCGAGGGGGTGGGAAAATGCTGGGAAAGTGGTCTGCTACGGGAATGTCGATATTAAATAATATGAATAACCATTATAGTGCAATGAGCAAGGCGATGCTGCGAATTTCTACTGGCTATCGCATTAATAGTGCAGCCGATGATCCGGCGGGTCTTGCCATATCTGAAAAAATGCGCGCCCAAATTCGCGGATTAAATATGGCATCGAAAAATATACAAGATGGTATTTCACTTGTACAAACTGCTGAAGGTGCGCTTAATGAAACGCATGCAATGATTCAAAGAATGAGAGAGCTAGCAGTGCAAGCGTCTAATGATACGCTAACAGATAATGATCGTCAGCAACTCGATAAGGAATTTCAAGAACTAAAAAAGGAAATTCAACGTCTTTCTAAAGATACTGAGTTTAATACGAAAACTTTACTAAATGGTGATTATTCGACGAATGGCATCAAAATTCAAGCAGGTGCAAATGCGGGGCAAAACATTGAGCTGTTCATTAATGATATGGGATCTGGGGCACTCGGTTTAGACGACACTACTTCTATTGCAACACGAGATGATGCAAACAAGGCGATTTCAACGATGGACGAGGCATTAAAGCGAGTTTCGTCTGAGCGGTCGCGACTAGGTGCATATCAAAATCGACTGGAACATGCCTATAATGCCAACATGAATACTGCAGAAAACTTAACTGCTGCGGAATCCCGAATTCGCGATGCTGATATCGCGAAGGAAATGATGAATATGGTGAAATCACAAATTTTGCTACAAGCAAGCCAATATGTACTAGCACTTCACATGCAACAGGCACAATCCATTTTAAAATTGCTAGAAAGCGGAACAATAAGGAATCCCAGATACTAATGGCGATTCCTTATTGTTTTTTTGAATTTGATGGAATCGCCGATAACGTTAGGTAAATTGCTGATAGCAGCCGATTTATCGCCGATACACCGAAGTAAATCGCCGATAGAAGTCCACGAATCGCCGATAAACCATTTAATATTTTAACTTTGCCCATTATAAACTATGTCAAATTTTTAATTTCAAACACCCTATTTTACTACAACTTTTATGCTGTTATAGTAAAAAGAAAAGGGGTGAAGTTATTGATTGTTAAACCTTTTGCGCCATCCTCGCTGACATTGGGATTGCAAGCGCTTGTTCGACGATTGCATCCTTCACATCCGCAGTTCACAACCCTACAACAGGAGCTGAAAAATAAGGAAGCGGGCGATTTTGCAGAACATTATATTTTGAAAGAGCTAGAAAAGTTGCCACAGCTCAGTAACTGTCACATCTTCCACAATGTGATGCTTCCTACGGTACTCCCCATGCAAATTGACATTTTAGTCATTACATCAAGCGGTGTTATTATATTAGAAATTAAAAATATACGTGGAGCTGTCCATTTCAAAAATGACCCACGCCAGTTAATTCGTACTTTAGATACAGGAGAAATTCAAGTTTTTACGCATCCTGAAATTCAGCTGGAACAGTATATTCAGGCAATGCACCAATTTCTTAACGAGCATGATATTATAATACCAATATATGGAGCAATCGTTTTTCCTTTTAATAATGTAGAAATACATCGTGAAGGTGAAGGGCTACCGATAGTAATGGGAAGAGAACTCCCAATGTATGTGCATAGGCTAATAGTGAAAAAAATAGTTACGACTGAAATAACAAATATAATTTTGTCACAATTACAACACAAAAAGCCTTATCCGCTTTGTCGATATTATCAAATTGATCCCGATGCTTTACAAAGAGGCGTTTTTTGCGAAAATTGTGGGCGCTTTGGGATGGAAAAGCTGAAAAGAACTTGGTTATGCCAGAGATGTCAGCATCAATCTACCGATGCACATGTACAAGCACTAAAAGATTATTACATGCTTGTTGGAGAGACGATAACGAACAGGGACTGTCGAGAGTTTTTGAAAATTGATAGTGAGTACATCGCTAAAAGATTATTGCAAAAATCGTTACAAACATGGCGTAACACAGGCAAATATACGAAGTACAATTTGTCTGGATTGTTTGAATCGCCGATAGGAGTCTTGAAATCGCCGGTAAACCGGTATAAATCGCCGATAGCAGCCGATTTATCGCCGATACACCGAAGTAAATCGCCGATAGAAGTCCACGAATCGCCGATAAACCAATCAATCAACTCCCAAAAACCTACGATAAACCCAACAATATGTAAAACACACACAGAAAATACTGCAAAATAACAAATTGATTCACACTTTCCCTTGAAAGATGTATACTATAATGCAGAACAAAAATGTGAAAATGCATTTTAATGACCATATAAAAATTTACTACTCGTTTTTGAAACGGAAGGAAGAATAGAGAATGACGAAATCAATTTGTGTCGTTGGACTTGGCTATATCGGATTACCAACGGCTGTAATGTTTGCCAACCACGGCATAAAAGTACATGGGGTTGACGTAAACCCAGCAGCAGTAAAAAGTATTCAAGAGAAAAAACTTCATATTGAAGAAAACGGTTTACAAGAACGCCTAAATAAAGCAGTAGATGAAGGATTTTTAACAGCGTCAACAACACCACAAGAAGCAGATGTTTTCATTGTGGCAGTACCATCGCCAATTAACCCTGACAATACAGCGAATTTAGAATATGTACGTCAAGCAACGGCATCGATTGTGCCTTACGTGAAAAAAGGAAATTTAGTAATTCTTGAATCGACAGTACCACCGAAAACAGTAGAACACGTTATGCTACCTGAGCTAATCAAAGCAAACTTAGAGTTTGGCGTTGATTTATTTGTAGCACATTCACCGGAACGCGTAATTCCTGGTCGTATTTTTGAAGAATTAGTGAACAACGATCGTATCGTTGGTGGGATTGATGAAAAATCATCTCAAATGACAAAAGAGCTTTACCAAACATTTGTAAATGGCACAATCCACTTAACAGATGCAACAACAGCAGAATTAGTAAAAGTAATGGAAAACACATACCGTGATGTCAATATTGCTTTTGCCAATGAGCTTGCAAAAATGGCTGAAAAATTAGACGTAAATATTTGGGAAGCAATTAAATTTGCCAACTATCATCCACGTGTAAATGTACACTTCCCAGGTCCTGGTGTAGGTGGACACTGTATCGCAGTAGACCCATGGTTCCTTGTTGAGCTAGGTGGGGAGCAAGCACAAATTATTCATATGTCACGTAATACAAATGACAGCATGCCAAGATTTACAGCCCAAAAAACACAAGCAATTTTAAATGAAAACAAAATCGCAGGTGGCAAAGTAGCTGTGCTTGGACTAGCCTTCAAAGGAAACGTTGATGATATGCGTGAAAGCCCATCAACAATCGTTATTGATGAGCTACAAAATTTAGGCTTAGATGTGATTTCGTATGATCCACACATTAAAGAAAATAAACATGCTACACAAACACAAAGCTTAGAAGAAGCAACAAAAGATGCAGACATCATTGTTGTGTTAACAGATCACAATGAGTTCAAAGCATATGATGCAGCGGACATTACTGTAAAAACGAAAATCGTCTTTGATACGAAAAACTGCTTAAACCGTGAAAAATGGCAAGAGGCTGGCTTCCAGTTCCACTTACTAGGGGATGCGAAAAACCGATGAAAGAAACAGTACTTGGCATCAACGTCAATACGGAAGGCTACGATGAATTAATGGATATGGCATTTAAGCGCATTGAACACAAACAAAAAGCGCTCGTTGTTGCCATCAATCCAGAAAAAATTATCAAAGCAAAAGAAGACCCAGCACTAAAAAAGCTATTAAATGAAGCAGAATTTCAAATTCCAGATGGTATTGGTGTTATTCTTGCCTCAAAAATTCAAAAAGGGCAAATTCGTGAACGTGTTACAGGCGTCGATATGATGATGAAGCTATGTGAAGAAGCGGCAAAAAGGAGCAAGCCAATTTTCCTTTACGGAGGTAAACCTGGTGTTGCCGATGCAGCAAAAGCAAAGCTAGAATCACTATTTCCTTCTATTAAAATAGTTGGCGTACAGGACGGCTATGAGAAGGATGAACAAAAGGTCATCGATCGTATTAATGAAGCCCAACCGGATTTACTATTTGTTGCAATGGGAAGCCCTAAACAGGAAAATTGGATTAACGCCAATCGTGACCGTTTGCACCCAACGATTTACCAAGGTGTTGGTGGATCTTTTGATGTGCTGGCAGGTACAGTAAAACGTGCTCCGGAAATTTTCCAAAAGTTTGGCCTTGAATGGTTTTACCGATTAATGAAAGAACCTAAGCGCATCAAGCGTCAGATCGCACTACCACTTTTCTTATTGGAAGTGGCAAGGCAAAAACGTCAATAATTTTTAAAAATTGGTATTGTCGTTTTAAATTGAAAGTGTTAGACTGTAGGTGTATAGGAATTTCCTCTATGAAATAATAGAATTCCCTGCAAGGAAACAACGGTTGGTAGCCCAAGCGAAAAAAGCTCAAGCATTTATATGCTTGAGCTTTTTTCGTATTATCATTTAACTTAATTATCCATTATTTTAGATCATTCTAGAAAATATGAACAATAGAATGGTAGAAAATTAGATTTTGTTGGAAAAGTTGCATATTTTCACTTGAAAAAAAGCGTCAGATAGCCGACAATGGTAAAAGAGAGTTCGATGTCCACTATTTTCCGGAAACCAATTAGTAATTTTCCCAAAATATGATTGACAACTTTTAGGGATGCAACTATACTTTTATGTGTAGTTGTTTATTTACTACATAACTATGTAGTAGAGACATAATTTTTGAACTTAGAGGAGGAAATTTTTCTATGGCTAACCAACCAAAGAAATACAAAAAATTCGTAGCTACGGCTGCAACGGCTACTTTAGTAGCTTCTGCTATCGTACCAGTGGCTTCTGCAGCAGGATTCTCAGATGTAGCAGGTAACGACCACGAACTAGCAATCAATTCACTTTCTGAAGCAGGTATCATCAATGGATACGCTGACGGATCTTTCAAACCAAACCAAACTATTAACCGCGGTCAAGTGGTTAAATTATTAGGTCGTTGGTTAGAAGCACAAGGTCAAGAAATTCCAGCTGACTGGAATACAAAACAACGCTTCAACGACCTACCAGTAACAGCTGAAGCTGAATTAGTTAAATATGCTGCACTTGCTAAAGATGCAGGCGTATTCGCTGGTTCAAATGGTAACTTAAACCATACACAAACTATGCAACGTCAACAAATGGCAATCGTATTAGTACGTGCTATTAAAGAAATCACAGGCGTAGATTTAGTTGCTGACTACAAAAAAGCTGGTTTCGTAACTGAAATCGCTGACCTAGAAAAAGCTTACTCTGCTGAACAACGCAATGCTATCGTTGCTTTAGAATACGCTGGTATCACTAACGTATCTACATTCAACCCAGGTAACAGCGTAACTCGCGGACAATTCGCTTCATTCTTATACCGCACAATCGAAAACGTTGTAAACAATCCTGAAGCTGGTGTTGCTGCAGTTAAAGCTGTAAACAACACTACTGTTGAAGTAACATTCGACGAAGAAGTGGACAACGTACAAGCTCTTAACTTCTTAATCTCTGATCTTGAAGTTAAAAACGCTGCTGTTAAACAAACAAACAAAAAAGTTGTTGTTTTAACAACTGCTGCTCAAACAGCTGACAAAGAGTACACTGTATCTCTTGGCGAAGACAAAATCGGTACATTCAAAGGGATTGCTGCTGTAGTTCCTACGAAAGTTGAAATGGTTTCTCCTGCAACTCAAGGTAAACTAGGTCAACAAGTGTCTGTTAAAGCACAAGTGACTGTTGCTGAAGGCCAATCTAAAGCTGGTATTCCTGTGACTTTCTATGTACCAGGTAACAACGATGCAGTATATCCAACAATTACTGGTGAAGCATATACAGATGAAAACGGTGTAGCTACTTACACTTACACTCGTTACGCTGCTGGTAAAGATACAGTTACTGCTTATGCTACTGGTGACCGTTCTAAATTCGCAACTGGTCATGTATTCTGGGGTGTTGATACAATCCTATCAATTGAAGAAGTAACTACAGGTTCTTCAATTAATAACGGCGCTAACAAAACTTACAAAGTTACTTATAAAAACCCAACAACTGGTAAACCAGAAGCGAACAAAACATTCAATGTTTCATTCCTTGAAAACATCAATGTTACTGCTGATAAATTAGCAAACGCAACTGTTAATGGTTTTGAAGTTAAACAATTAAGTAATGGTACAGTTTTAGAGGCTGCACAAATTACAACTGATTCAAAAGGTGAAGCTACATTCACAGTTTCAGGTTCAAATGCTACAGTTACTCCAGTAGTATACGAAACAAATACAACTGCAAATGAATCAAGCAAACTATACAAAGCATCGGCTTTACAATCAACTACTGCTAAAACAACATTCTCAGCGGCTCAAGCCGAATACTCTATTGAAGTAACTCGCGATGGTGGAGAAGTTGCGGCTACCGGTGAAAGTAACGGTCGTGAGTATAAAGTTCTTGTTAAAGATAAAAACGGTAATGTTGCTAAAAACGAAACTGTAAACGTAGCGTTTAACGAAGATTTAGACCGTGTTATTTCTACAAACACAAAAGCTGGTTTTGTAGATCCAGATACTGATAAATTCTTCCCAGCTTCTGGTGTTAACACGAAATCTCAAATTTCTGTGAAAACAGATAGCAAAGGTGAAGCAACATTTATCATCGCAAGTAATTCTGAAAATGATTATGCAACTCCAGTAGCTTGGATTGATATTAATAATGCAAGTGCTAAGCGTGGATCTTTAGATGAGGGCGAACCAAAAACGATTGCTGCTATTTCACACTTCCAAGCGGAATATTTAGATGGAGCAAAACTAGTATCTTTAGATGGTACTAAGGAAACTTCAAATTTTGCTGGTAACAAATCTGCAAAATTCTCAGCTAAATTAACTAACCAAAGTGGTAAAGAATACTCTACTAATAATGTAAATAAAGTTACTTACACTGTATTTAATACTGGTGATAATGATATTTATGTAACTGAGGACAATGGCAATGTTGTAGAAGTAGCACCGAATCGTAGTGTTACAACAACATTTGATAGCCCAGGAACAGACTTATTAGTTAACTCAAACGGTAAAACTTCAGCTGTTAAAGTATTAGCAACTGGTGTAGCAAAATACACTGAGAATGGTGTAGTTAAAGATTTTGCTTTCACTGCAAAAGAAGCAACTGCAAAATTCACTGCTACAAATGAAGTAACAAATCCATATACTGGTGCTGTTAAGTCTTACAATACAGATAAGAAAACAATTACATTCGATAAAAAGGATGCAATTAAATACGCTGGTGTATCAGGTAAAACTTACAAATACTATGGCCTTGGTAGTACTCCAATTGCAGATGCAGATGCTTTCATCGCAACTTTAAGTAGCCAAGGTATTAATAACCAAGTTACTGTAACTTATAAAGAAGAAGATGGTGTTGTATCATTCTACATTATTAGTGTTGTATCTGGCGGTATTGGACATCCAACAGCTGATACTACTCCAGCTAATGGTGTAACGGGTACGATTGCATTTACAAATACTTCATTCAATGCAAATTCGAACCAAACAATTACAGTTAAAGATGCAGATTTAAATGTTAATGCTACTTTAGCTGAAACTACAACTGTTACAATTACAGATACTGCGAACACATCATTTAATATTACTTTAACTGAAACTACTGTTAACAGTGGGGAATTCGCTGGAACTCTAACTTCAGCTCAATTAGCTTTATTAAAAGATGGCGTAATTACAGCTACTTATAACGATGCTAAAAACGCTAACAATGTTGCAGCTACTGCTACTGCTACTGCTACATTAAATACTACAGTTGGAGCTGTAAACGTTACTTCTAAAGCAACTACTGAATATTCAGAAGGTGTTGGTACGGCTGCTGAAGTTAAAGGTGCTGCTGTAGCTACAACTGTTGTAGCTGGTGACCTTGTATTAGTAGTTGATGGAGTTCAATTTACAACTTCTGTTTCTGCTGTAACTGCTACTGCAGCAGCTAATGCAACTGCAGTAGTTGCTGAAATCAATGCAGCAGCTAAAAAAGTTGGATTCACAGCTGATGTTGCAACTGTTGATACTGACAAAATCGTTCTTACAAGCCCAACAAAAGGTACAGCTTCATCTGTAGAAGTTAAAGATTTAGGAACAACTACTGGATTAGGTTTAAATGTAGCACCTGAAGTAAAAGGGACTACTGGTACAGCTGTAGCAGCTCAATGGAAGTTCACAGTAACTACTACTCCAGCTGTTGGTGAAACTATTACAGTTAAAGTTGGAACTAAAGAAGCTTCTCACAAAGTTGTTGCAGGTAACGATTTAGCTGCTATTGCAACTGCTTTAGATACTGCTATCGGTGCTGAATATAATATCGCACTTGTTACCGGCTCTAATGTGATTACAGTTACACAAGCTACTCCAGCTAAAACAACTGATGAATTATCAGTAACTGTTACAAAATAATAGATTAAATTGTTATAATCTATAAATTAAAAAAGACTTTGTGGTGTTTCTTTCCCACAAAGTCTTTTTTGCGTTTATTTTTATTTTATCTTCCAAATCTATAATTTACTTATAGTTGAATTTATTGTGTGTTAACTAGAGAGAGATTATTGCAATGCAATTGGTTTCAGAAAGCTTTTAGCTATAGACAACAAAAAAACTTCAATCGTACAATAAAATTAGATCAACCGACTTTGTACAAAAGGATTCTAAATTGATAGGGAAATTTTAACACATACAACATGGATCTGTAAGTATCATATAGTATTTGTACCTAAATATAGAAGGTGATAAATTTATAGTAAAATTAAAGCAGAAATAGGAAAGATACTACGGAAGTTATGTGAAAGAAAAGGTGTAGAAATTGTCGAAGCCGCACCGCGTCCGGATCATATTTACACGTTTGTGAAAATTCCTCCGAAACTAGGTATTTCCACTTTCGTGTGTTATTTAAAAGAAAAAAGTGGCGTCATGATTTTCGACCACATGTTAATTTAAAGTACCATTTGGAATCGTCAATTTGGTGTCGAGATCTTGGTGGATACAGTCGCTCGAAATAGAAATTTGATTCATAAATATATCAAAAGACAATTACAAGAAGATATACGCTATGATCAAATGTCAATGAATGGAATAATTGACCCTTTTAATTGTGAATAGCAGCAATAAAATAAATATAGTTGGCAGACTTTTCAGAATGTCGTTAGAGCTCCTTAATGGTGCCTATTTGATAAATCATAAAACTGTACAACGTCTTATGCAAGAACTAGGTTTACAATCACTTGTCCGTATAAAAAAATATCGCTCCTACAAAGGTAGTGTCGGAAAGATTGCGCCAAATACTTTAAAACGTGATTTCGTGGCGACAAAACCAAATGAGAAATGGGTAACGGATGTAACAGAATTTCATTATCCGAAGGAGATGCCCCAGTGCATTATTCTGAACAAGGTTGGCATTTTCAAATGAAACAATACGCTCACGCATTAATAAAAAATGGTATTATCCAAAGTATGTCACGTAAAGGTAATTGTCTGGATAACGCAGTTATTGAAAACTACTTTGGTCTCTTGAAATCAGAATTACTTTACTTACAAGAGTTTGAAAGCATGGAACACTTTAAGCAAGAGCTTGAACAATACATAGAATACTACAATCACAAACGAATTAAGGCAAAATTAAAAGGATTAAGTCCCGTAAAATACATAACTCAATCGTTACAAGCTTCTTAACTAAATAAAGTGTCTAACTTTTTGGATTCATTTCATTTTGCAAGTGCAGCATATTTAACTAATTCAGCTTCAGCTGTTACTGGTAGGTCGTTGAAGCGTTGTTTTGTATTCCAGACAGCTGGAATTTCTTGGCCTTGTGCTTCTAAATAACGACCTAATAATTTAACCACTTGACCGCGGTTAATTGTTTGGTTTGGCTTGAATGAGCCTTCAGCGTATCCATTGATGATACCTGTGTCAGATAGTGCATTGATTGCTAGTTCGTGGTCGTTACCTGCTACATCTGAGAATCCTGCTGCAGAAGCCACTGGTATGAGCATAGTGCGTCCGCCACAAGCCTTGCAACAGCGAGGCTTGTGGCTTACTGTGCTAAGTGGAAAGCCCTACCGCAGCGGAAAACACATTCGTTCTATTCTCTCAAATTGTTTTCCATAGTCCTGCATCAACTATATTAATTTGGTAATAGATTTCTATAAATAGTATAATTTACATTAAGTAAATAGTGTATTAACACTATTATGGTTTCATATATATGTACTGGGGAAAATCGCTTTACTACTATTGTTAGCACGCCGTCTGTGATGAAAGCCGCTTTCGGTATAGGTTCAAACTGAAAAACGAGATAGGGAGATAGTAGACTTTCTTAGAAAAAGAGGGGCCTTGTTTTAATCAAATACTTAAAGAGGAGCTAACCGACAATGTCTAAAAAGAAATGGAGCAAGTCATTTAATGCTTTATTAGCAACAACTCTAGTTGCAAGTGTATCGATTCCAGTGATGCCTGCTAAAGCTGTAGCAGCAGGACAAGCAGCTGACTTAATTATCTCGGAATATATTGAAGGGTCGAGTAATAATAAGGCGATTGAACTTTACAATGGAACGGGTTCAACGATTGATTTAAGTCAATATAAACTAGAACTTTATACAAACGGTAATACGACTCCTACGAATAAACAGACGTTAATTGGAACTTTAGCACATAACGAGACGCTTATTATCTATAACTCTAGTGCAGTGGCAGCAATAAAAGATAAAGGTGGAATTGCATCAGCTGTTACTTCGTTTAATGGTAATGATGCGATTGTTTTAAAAAAGGGCGAAGAGGTTATAGATTCTTTTGGTCAAATGGGCTTCGATCCAGGGAAAGCATGGGATGTAAACGGTGTGTCAACTGTTGATAAAACATTGGTTAGAAAAAGTGCAGTGACGTTAGGTGACATCAATCCAAGTGATGTATTTGATCCTTCATTAGAATGGCAGCAATATCCAATCGATACATTTGATCATTTAGGTAGTCATTCAATGGATGGCGGAGAAGTAGGACCTATTACAAAGGCAGAAGCAGTAACAGCTTCTACACCATCTGGAACAGTAGCGGCAGGTACAGCGATTGCCTTGTCTTCTGCAACAGATGGCGCAACGATTTATTACACAACAGATGGTACGGAACCGACTGTGGAAAGCGCGGTTTATTCGCAACCAATTATCATTGATAAAACAATGACGCTAAAAGCAATTGCAGTAGCAGAAGGACTAGAAAATAGCGATGTCCAAACATATAGTTATACAGTTAGTGGACAAGCAGATGTGCTGTCTATCGCTAATGCAAGAACAGAAGCGAACGGTACAACAGTAACAATCAAAGGTATCGTAGCAGGGAAGCTGAAAAATACGATTTCGGTGCAGGATGGAACAGGGGGTATTGCCGTACGTCCATCTAGCCTCAATGTGGAAATTGGCGACGAAGTAACGCTTAAAGGTAAATTAGCGGATTATCGAGGATTACTGCAATTAGACGCAGCCCAAATCATCGATAAAGTGGCAGGTGTTGGTGCACCAACTGCAAAAGTCGTAACAGGTGCAGAGATTGGAGAAGCAAATGAATCGCAACTCGTTACGGTAAAAAATGTGACGCTGACGAACGCTCAAACAGGAAGCGGCTGGGCAAACTTCACTGCGAGTGATGGTAGCACTTTCTTAGTACGTGATGAAACTGCTACGCTTGGTTTAACAGCAGGCACAACCTATGAATCGATTACAGGCATTGTCCAACAGTTCGATAATGATTACCAAGTGATTCCACGTTCTGTTAATGATATTGTCGTGGATAGTACAGCATTAAAACCAGCAATAGCATCTCCTGGTAGTGGAACGTTTGTAGGTAAAACGACTGTTACTTTATCGACATCTACAGCAAATGGTGAAATCTATTTCACAGTAGATGGTAGTGATCCGACTGTAGGAGGTACGAAATACACAACGCCAATCGATATTACGGCAAATACAACATTAAAAACAGTTGTGAAAGCTAGTGATGGCACGTTTAGTGAAGTGATGACCTATGACTATAACATTACCGATGCATTGCAAATCCATGATATTCAAGGAGAAGGGCATGCTTCACCATATGCTGGTAAAACTATTGAGGGCATTGAAGGGATCGTAACGTATTCATTTTCTTTAAATGGTAGTTATTATTATACGCTTCAAACGCCTGATGAATTGGCGGATAATAATCCGAATACATCGGAAGGTATTTTACTTTATAGTGGGAAAAATGCTTGGCCAATTCAAGTAGGGAATTTAGTATCGGTCAAAGGTAAAGTTGATGAATATGCGTACGATGGCTATAGTGATGCCAACCAAACCGATTTAAAAACAACGCAAATCAATGTACGAAATGACCAAGGTGGCAAAGTAGAAGTGCTAAAAAGTAGTGTAGCCCTACCAAAAGCCATTCAAATTGATAAATTAAAAATGTCATTTAGCCAAATTGACAGTGATAATCTGCAAGTTTTCAACCCAACCATTGATGCCATTGATTTCTGGGAAAGTATTGAAGGCATGCGCGTGGAAGTGGGCAATGTTAAAGCTGTCGGTCCACAAGAACATGGAGATTTAGTAACGGTTCTTGAAAGTGAACCAACGAACACCCTTCATGGTGGCGTTTTATATGAAGAAGGGAAAACAAACCCGAATCGTATCCAATTTAGATTAGAACCGAACGGAACGGCTCGTGATTTTGAAGTGGCAACAGGCGATAAGTTTAATGGACCGATTACAGGTATCGTTGGCTACTCCTATCAAAACTTTAAGATTTATGTGCCATTAGATCAGATGAAGCAAGCACATGTAAAAGGTTCGGCAACACCTGAGACAACAAAAATTGTTAAAGCAGAAGATAAGGTAACAATTGCATCGTATAACTTAGAAAACTTCTCTAATAACAAAACGTCTACAACCGATGAGAAAGCGCGTAAATTAGCGCGAGCAATAGCTATTGATATGCAAACACCAGACATCGTTGGGGTAACGGAAGTACAAGATAATAATGGTGAATCTGCTGGTGATTCAAAGGCAGATCAAAGCTATCAACGTTTAATTGATGCCATTAAAGCGGCAAGTGGTGTTGAATATAAGTTTGTCAATATTGACCCGGTGAATAATGCAGATGGTGGAGCACCTAACGCTAATATTCGTGTTGGTTTTCTTTACAATCCAGCAAGAGTGAACTTGAAGGAAGGTAGCCCAGCAGGGGATGCAACAACTGCCGTTGGTTATCAAGACGGTCAATTAACGCTAAACCCAGGTCGAATTGACCCGACAAATGAAGCATTTAATAATAGTAGAAAACCGTTAGCTGCACAATTTGAGTTCCAAGGTGAAGATGTCATCGTGATTGCCAACCACTGGAATTCTAAATCAGGTGACACGCCGTTATTCGGATCAATTCAACCGCCGCAATATAAAAGTGAAGTGCAACGTCAAAAAATCGCCAATATTGTCTATGGCTTTGTGAATGATATTAAAACAAAAAATCCAGATGCAAACGTTGTATCATTAGGTGATTTTAACGACTATCAATTCGCTGCACCTCTTAAAATTCATGAGGGTGAATTGATGACAAATATGATTAATAAAGCAGAAGACGCGGATCGTTACACATATTTATATCAAGGGAATTCGCAAGTATTAGACCATATTTTAGTTTCTAATAATCTGAAAGACAAAACGTTGATTGATATTCTTCATATTAATGCAGACTTTACAGATATGGCAGGCCGTGCAAGTGACCATGATCCTGTTATGGTGCAAGTGGACTTGAAAATAGGTTCAACTGTGGAGCCGATTGTGCCTGAAATCACTTATTACTATGAGAACTTTAAGAAAAACATTTTAAACATTACAAAGCCTAGTGTGGCATTGCATTTAGATGCTGCTTCACATATTACAAAAGGCGTACATCTTAAAGGGAAGTATGTAGAGCTTCATGGTGAAGGCTTTAAAACGACGGATGTAATCATTACGCCAAATCATCCAGGTTCTATTGTAGATTTAAAAGGCAATACGTTTAAAAAGATCACAATTGAAGGTAAAAATGTCAGCGAAATTCGAGGCGCGGACAATATCGACTTTAAATTGATTGAACTAACGAAAGGTGCAACGTTAGAGAACATAAAATTCACGAATTCAAAAGGGGACATCATTGTACCTTTTGAAAACAAGCAACCAGTCGTAAAAAAACCTATTTCAAACCAGACAGTAGCTGTAGGCACAGCGATTACAATTGATTTAACAGAACATTTCGCTGATCCTGATAATGACCCACTGTCATTTACAGCTACAAAAGGGTCGATAAATGGCAACATATTAACGCTAAATTTAGAAGCGGGTAGCCATATTGTTGGTGTTACGGCATCTGATGGCAAGAAAAGTGTTACTACCAACTTTAGTGTTACCGTAAATGCTACTAACGACTACTATGCAGCTGCCTATGACAAAGAAGGCCAAGCACTAAAAAAAGCACTTCACGATATTATTTCTGTACAAAAGGTACTGTCATATGATGATGCTTGGGATGCATTAAGATATACGGATGAAGATCCAAATAATTTAAATAATGTACTGTTATTTTACTCTGGGAAATCAAGCCCTAAATCTAACAATGGCGGTAATGTAGGAAACTGGAACAGAGAGCATACATGGGCAAAATCACATGGTAATTTTGGGACGAGCAAGGGGCCAGGAACAGATATTCATCATTTACGCCCTACAGATGTTTCAGTGAATAGCTCGAGAGGAAATTTAGACTTCGACAATGGTGGCAGTCCTGTGTCTGGCTGTAATGGTTGCTTAAAAGACTCGGATTCATTCGAGCCGCCTAATAATGTAAAAGGTGATGTAGCACGCATCTTATTTTATATGGCAACTCGTTATGAGCCAGGCGATAGAGTTGACCTTGAATTAAATGAAAAAGTTAATAATGGGGCAGCTCCAAATCATGGTAAACTTTCTGTCCTTTTACAATGGCATCAACAAGATCCCGTAGATGACTTTGAAAAACGAAGAAACGACAGAATCTACGAAGTGCAAGGTAATCGCAATCCATTTATCGATCACCCAGAATGGGTAGAAACGATTTATGGCAAAAAAACAGCATTACAGATGGCGAATTAATTAGAATAATATATTAGTAGCCCACTTCAATTGGATATGAAGTGGGTTTTTAGTTTTTTAAGACAAATACATGATAGTTATAATGATAAAAAAATTTAAAATTCAGTTCTTTGGGAAGATATGGAGGGCTTCAAATTAAACGATTTAACAGGAATATGAAAGGCAGGTAGAAGTACAATTAATATGATTCTTAAGGAACAGTGTAGGAAATTTTCTATACTGTTCCTTTTGTATGATATTTTAGAAGTAATTCAGAATATGATATAATATGGGCAAAATACGAGTGGTTAGCGTTCGTAAATAAACGATTATTCTAGGGTAGAAATGATGGAATCTTATTTATTTTGCTATCACGGTACAACTAAACGCGATGGAGAAAATATTGAGCAGAGAATAGATTTATCGAGAGCTCGATATCGTACAGATTTTGGAAAAGGCTTCTATGTAACGAATAATTTGAAGCAAGCTAAAAAATGGGCAATTGGAAGAGCTAAAGATGAAATGGTAGATGGACGATTGCCGGCTGGTACTGAACCAGTAGTTGTGTATTTCCATTTAGATATTAAAAAGTTAATGAGTTTAACTACTAAGCAATTTGAGCAACCTACAAAGGAATGGGCTGAATTTATTTTCAATTGCCGAAGTACTGGTTTCAAGAATGAACTATATCACGCTTTTGATTATACGTTCGGACCACTTGCAGATGGGCGTACCAATATTTTAGTGCGAAAAATACTTAACGGACTGATTACTCTCGATGAATTTTTTAATAGTATCAAGCCATTGTATATGACGAATTCACAGTTAGCGCTACATACAGAAGCAGCAATTGAATGTTTAAAAATTGTGGGGGTGGAGGAAATTGAAATGGATCGATTATACTTTTAATGAATTAGATTTGGAGCTTGTCTTTTTGATTCGAGATGAGTTAAAAAAAGTTTTAGGTGAGCAAGCGGATGAAGCGCTTATGACATCTGGTTTCCTCCATCGTTTGCAGGAGGACCCGATCTATGTTCATCACTTTGACGAAGACTATTGGGTGAGCCATATTATAAAGCGATTTCAACAATCGATAGTAGGTTAGAAATAAACAAAGGTATAAAAAAGTGTTAGATTGACTGTCGTCATTCTAACACTTTTTCGTTCTCTTTTAATGGAAAAGTGACTGACACGCTTAATGCACTTCTGTTAATTTCTTCAAATATCTTCGACGGATAATGAAGAAGCTTCCTATAAAGGGTAGTAAAAATATACTGATGCCGATTGCGGTCATTCTGATGCCAAGTACCACCATTGCATTAATCGACAATCTATGACATGCTTAATAGAGATAGAAAGTACTAGGAGAATGTTGTAGTGATAAAGGAATGGGATTTACTACGTGTGGTGGCATGCCTATCTATTTTACTATTGCATACATCATCGTGGGTTATTATGGAGGTTGGAGCAGAGCCTGAGCAACCGTTGTATTTGTTTTTGCGAATTGCACTTTGCTATGCAACACCGACGTTTATTGTGCTATCCATTTTAATATTGTCGAATCGTTATCGTGAGCGACTACCGATTAATTTTTGGTCGAGTCGCATTCAATATATTTTTGTACCTTTTTTAGTGTGGGCTTTTTTAGATGCGTTATTAGTTGAGTCAATTTACCAGAAGGGCATGCTATTGGATAAGTTTTATCACAATGTTATGTCTGGCGAGTTTGTTGGCTGGTTTGTCGTAGTTATTATGCAGCTATATGTGGTAGTTGCGCTAATGAAGCGTTTTAAGTGGTCGATTGCTTGGTTTTTACCTATTAGTGCATTGATTACACTTGTGCATCATGCAATTATTTTATTGCCATATCCGATATTCGAGGACAATGTAATGGTTATACGCTTGCTGTTTACGGGCTGGCTCGGTTATTTTGCTGTAGCCTATGCGATTGGTGCTTATTATGAACAATTAGCCGCGCTAGCGAAAAAGTATCGTGGTGCGACCTTTGTGTTCGTCGTACTAGCTGCGCTGTTCTTATATATTCGTGTGCAACTTGGCTACACAGAGGTACATTCAAGACGGCTCGATTTAGTGCCACTTGTCGTTAGTGTTGTCCTTTGTATAATTGCATGGGGACAGTCAATACCGTCTACAAAAGTCGTCCATATAATAAGTCGATATGCGTTTATGATATACCTTATCCATTGGGAGGTTTTGCGCCTATCAACAAGCTGGTTCGTGGCGCATTTTGATAGCACACTGACGCGTGTTCCACTGCTCATGCTGTGGACGCTTGTTGTTTGTATTGGGCTGACAAAACTACTGTCATACTTGCCATTCAGTCAATGGATCGTCGGCAAACTAAAGAAACGGTAAAAGCAGTGATTTCTTGTAGTAGAAATCACTGCTTTTTTGTTTTGTAGGGAAGTAAAACGACGGTAGCCCCGAGTAAAACGCCGGTAGACCTGAGTGAAACGCCAAGAGCCCTGTGCGAAACGCCATTAAACCCCGAGCAAGCACTGAAACATTATTGTATTCGTAAAATCGGTTTAATTGCCTCGCCATTTTTTGATGCTAAAAATGCTTCATTGATTTGGTCGAAGTCATAGAACTTCACCAATTTATCGAATGGGAATTGGCCCGCTTTATAGTAGTCCACTAATTGAGGAATAAAGACGTTTGGTACGGAATCACCTTCAATGACACCCATCATTGTTTTACCTTCAGCCATGATATCATTGTGCACATCGATAGTCATTTCTGGTGTTACACCAACGACTGCTGCAACGCCTAGTGGACGTAGTGCTTGTAAACATTGGCGAACTACTGGAGGAACGCCTGTTGTATCGACTGCGTATTTTGTACCGCCATTTGTTAATTGTTTAATTTCTTTTACAACCTCTACTTTTGAACCGTTAAATGTATGTGTTGCACCTAGCTCTTTTGCTAATTCTAAGCGTGAATCGTGTACATCGACAGCAATAATTGTTTTACAGCCTACAATTTTTGCAGCCATAATCGCACTTAAACCTACAGCGCCTGCGCCATAAATTGCAATAGTTGAGCCGAACTCTGGTTTGATTTTATTTAAAACAGTACCTGCACCTGTTTGAATACCGCAGCCTAAAGGTCCGAGTAATGCTAAATCTACATCTTTATCTACTTTGACAACATTTCGCTCATGCGAGATGGCAAAAGTACCGAATGAAGATTGACCGAAAAATGTTGAAAGTGGCTGGCCATCTTTAGATAAACGATGTGTGTAATCATCATGTGTACCGCCAAAGTTTAAATCATTGAATGTTTCACAAACTGTTGGGTGACCTGTTAAACAGTTATCACAATGTCCACAATGTGCAAATGAAAGGACAACGTGATCACCTTTTTCAAAACGCGTGACACCCTCACCGACTTCTTCGATAATTCCTGCTCCTTCATGTCCAAGAACAGCGGGTAGTGGAGCGATGGCTGCATCACGTGCCACTGCATCTGTATGACAAACACCTGTACTTACAATTTTCACTAGCACTTCATTCGCTTTCGGAGCTGCTAGTTCTACTTCTTCAATAATAAAATCCTGACCTTGTCCAGGTGTAACTGCTGCTTTAATTTTCATAAATACTCCTCCGTTTAGTATAGATTATTGAATTTCGCTATCATTGTAATCGTTTGCAGAAATCGCTACAATATATTCAAATCTATATCTATATTCATTATGATTCATAAGGGGAAATACTATGCAGTTTTTACAGTTACAATACTTTTTAGCTGTGGCAAGGACGGAGCATATGTCTCAATCTGCACTTTCTTTAAATATTACACAGTCATCATTAAGTAAAACGATTGCCAAATTAGAAAATGAATTAGGTGTCCCTTTATTCGATCGAGATGGGAAGAAAATTCGTTTGAATAGTTATGGAAAGTATTATGCGCAGGAAGTAGAGCGAGCATTAAATATTTTACAAGAAGCACATGAAGAAGTGCTAGAAATGGCTGATATAGAGGAAGATCGCGTATCCGTTAGTGTAATGAGCTCTACCATCTTACCGCCGGTATTTAGGAGTTTCTATGATCGTAGACCAAATATTCGTATTCAACAATCCATCCTACCCGATTCAGTTGCAAAGGAACGTCTTATTAGTGGGGAAATTGAGCTGTGTGTTTCCAATACACCGATTACAGGAACGGATATTGAATGGCTACCTGTTTTAAAGGAACGATTAGATTTAATTGTTCCTAAAAATCATAGGCTTGCTCAGTTCGATGAAATTGATTTACTGGAAGCGAAAAATGAACGCTTTATAGGATACAAATCTGGTTTAGAATCGATTAGCATGTTTGAGAAATGCTGTTTAGAAGCGGGGTTTACACCAAACATTGTCTTTGAAGGGACGGAAATGTCGATTGTTTTACAACTTGTAAATGAAGGACAAGGTATTACATTTTATCCGCAATACTCCTTTTTAGGTGAACAACTAGAAAATACTAAAATCATTCGCTTGAAAAATAGTCACTGTTATCAAATGGTAGGTTTCGCGTGGTTAAAAAACAAAAAGTATTCGTATGTATCAAAGCAATTCCGTCAACATATGATTGAAGCTTTTATAGACATACAGAATAAAAATAATAGATAAGAAAAAGCCGAATATTTTATTCGGCTTTTTTTAATTTATATATTCGATAGAACCCCGAGAATCGCCGATACCCTGGCGCAAACTAATAATTAAACTAATTTTTACTCAGGCATAAGTTTTAGATTGCGATCGTTATAGGCAAGGACGACATAGTCTGGTTGCATGCTTTGTAAGTAAGGAATGATTTCTTTATCCAAATAACGTAAGTCTAAAATGGTTAAAGTTTTAAAGTGACTTGCTACGTGAAATTGGATGGTGTTAAAGTATGAATCTTTAATAACGACGAGATGTTTGTCACTATCATAATTTTGATTAACAATCGTGAGTTCAGCAAAGTCACGGCTATAGGCTTCAGCGTAGTTTACGACTGCATCGGGATTCATTTGTTTGGCGCGACCGTACACTGCTTCGTATGGTGCAGTGACCCCATCTTCAATCGTACCGTCGTAAATAGTAAACTGTGTTGCGAAAGAGTCTGGCTCGTTATAGCAAATTTGTTCGTCATTATCTACGGTCATATACAGTATTTTATTCCATGAGCCAGCAAATTTATTTGGCAAACAAAATGTCTTGGCTTCATCGTATGGAATTGGGGCAATCGTTTCGCCAAGTCGTTCGCTTAGTGTATTGATTAGTGCCTCGTAGCCAGAGTATGCACCACGTATTGTCCAGTGATGGTCTGTTTTATAGAAGTTCCGCTCTGCAGAAAAGTCATCCTGCATTTCATCATATAGACGAATATTGTTTACACCAGCAGCTGTAACAAGTTCGTGCAGTTTGGTGTTGTTGGCAATACCCGCATCTTCAGGCATATAACTTGGACTTGGCTCACGTGAGTAGGTTGCCTTCGCTGGTAGTGAGTAAAATGTAAACGGAATATTTTTTTCGGCTAGCCCCTCGCTTAAATGTTTTAAATCGGAGGCAAAGGAAGCTAGCTCATCTTCTGTTTTTGCAGCGGCTGGTTTTGAAATGATCCAGCCGCTTTTATCATCTACTGCGTACTTATCATTTAAATAAGTTTTGCCTACAACACGCTGGAAGTTAACATAATTGCGCATCCATGTATCTCGTGCAGGAAATTGATCAGAAATATAAGATTCTACCTGTTTGGACCATGCTCCTGAGAAGATTTCCTGTGGACTTGGCGTAATATTGGCAGATGCTAATGGACGGTTTTCCATTTCTGATTGTGGACGATCCACTGTTAATACATGTACGACGAAGCCACCGAAAATGATGCAAAAAAATGTAATTGGTAAAAGAAACGTTTGTATTTTTCGCATGATGTCCCACCTAAAATCTAAAGTAAATGAATGGATTATGTGTTGCGTTCACTAAAAACATCGTAATAAATAACAACAGAGCGCCATAGTAAATTGTTTGCGTAATGCGTAGCCCCCAGTCAAATGATAGGGAAACGGTAGCTTTTTGCTCGCTCCAATTTTGATAAAGTTTATAAACGGGCATCGCAAATATAATGGCGATAACAAAGTAAATAGCATAATCTTTAGTCAGTAAAATTGTTTCATAATTGTACAGTGCGGCGTTAGATAACCCAAATAACGCTTTGATAAATGCAAAGGCATATGTAAAGTCATTCGCTCTAAAGAAAACCCAGCCAATCATGACAATAATAAGAATATACATATGTCGTAATACACGTGGAATACGTGCTAACCATTTCAGCAGTACCCATTTTTCAAGGCAGATTAATATCCCATAGTAAAAGCCCCATGCCATAAAGGTCCAGCTTGCACCGTGCCAAAAACCGGTTAGTGTCCAGACAACTAGTAAATTACGATATAACTTCCATTCGTGGCTTACACGACTTCCACCAAGTGGGAAGTAGACATAATCTCTAAACCAACTGCTGAGTGAGATATGCCAGCGACGCCAGAAGTCTGTAACGGATTGCGCAATATACGGATAGTTAAAGTTCTCTTCAAATTTAAAGCCGAAAATACGTGCTAATCCAATTGCCATATCACTATAGCCTGAGAAGTCGAAGTAAATTTGTAGGGAGTACGCTAAAATCCCAATCCAGGCAGTACCAGTTGTTAAGTCCCCACCAGATAAACTAAATACATGATCGGCTACTTCGCCCATTGGGTTTGCGATAAGCACTTTTTTCGCTAAACCTTGTACAAAGCGCCGCGTCCCAATCATCCAATCGTCTGCTGTAGCAATACGTTTTTTTATTTGCTCAGCTACCGTTTGATAGCGAACGATAGGGCCTGCAACGAGCTGTGGAAATAAGGTAATGAAAAGTGATAAATCCAAAAAGTTGCGCTGTGCCTTTACGTCCTTGCGATAAACATCGATAACATAGCTAAGTGCTTGGAACGTGTAAAACGATATGCCGATTGGCAGTGGAACTGCCTGCCATTCAATAGGCTGTGCCAAATAATTGTTAAGAATGTCCACGAAAAAGCCAGCGTATTTGTAATAGCCTAAAATGGCTAAATTACTAACAATGACTAACCATAGAAGTGTTTTTCTCTTTGACTGTGAAACTGTATTTTCAATGATAATGCCGAGTACATAATTGAGCACGATAGACAGCATCATTAAAAGCACATATTTCGGTTCACCCCAAGCGTAAAAGAACAAGCTTGCCAACAGTAAAATTGTATTGCGTAGCATCTTCGGAGAGATGAAGTACAAAACAATTACTAATGGCAAAAAAACATATAAAAAAATAAGACTACTAAATACCATTTCTGTCAAATCCCCATCTCTGTAAATGATAGAACTTAGCGAATAGTCGAGGTCGTTAATAGCGCAGCAACAATCGCCATTAACTTAATGTGAAACGCCACAACACTCGAGTGAAACGCCACACACCTGAAGCGAATCGTCAGACCACTGAGCAAATCGCGACAAAACCCAGTCATACCGCTGATTGAAGTCCATTAATCCTTAATAGAATATAGTCACTATCGCTAGATTCTGGTTTCCATAAAATATTAATCCAGTTTTCCAAGGGAATTAATGAATAAATTACCTATATTATTGTAACGTAAATTCATGATTTGTTCACTATTCCTTTAAGTGAGAAAATTGTCTTAGCTAAAAATATATGGAAGGGAAAAAGTCTCAATACCTATGGGTAAAATGGTATATTTTCCGCATAAAAGCAACACTTCTCTACTAATTACTGGATGGTAAAACACTATATAAAAAACTAAATTTTGTATCTATAACCAATGAAGTGTTACTGTTACCACATCTTTCATTCCAGATATTTCACATGGATATGTATGTTCTACTTCTCTTATAATAGAAACGTAGTCATAAAAGTGGCTAATTTATCTAGGAGGTTTTTAGACATGAAACAAAAATATAGCAAATGGGTTGTCGGCGCAGCATCAGCAGCTCTAGTAGCATCAGCAATCGTACCAGTAGCAAGCGCAGCAAGCTTTTCTGATATTGAAACAAGTGATCACAAGGACGCTATCTTAGCATTAGCGGAAGCTAAAATCGTAGGAGGTTACACTGACGGTACATTCAAACCGAACGCAGTGGTAACACGCGGTAACGTAGCAAAATTCTTAGGTAAATGGTTAATTTCTGAAGGATATGAAATTCCAGCTGATTACAAAACAGAAGCTCGTTTCACTGACCTTCCAACTTCAGCTCCAGACCAAGAATTACTACAATATGCAGCACTTGTTAAAGATGCAGGCGTATTCAAAGGGTCTAACAACCAATTAATGTACACAAACAACATGAACCGTGAACAAATGGCAGTAGTATTAGTACGTGCTATCAACACTGTTTACAATGTAGACTTAGTAGCAGATTACAAAGAATCTGACTTCAAATCTGCTATCACAGATTTAGACAAAGCTACAGCAACTGAAAACCGTGAAGCAATTATCGCTTTAGAATATGCTGGACTTACAAACGTTAAAGCGTTCAACCCTAAAAACTCTTTAACTCGTGGTCAATTCGCATCATTCTTACACCGTACAATTACAAAAGTGGGCGAAGCTGCTTTAACTGTTAAAGAAGCTAAAGTTGTTGACGCAACTACATTAGAAGTAACTCTTTCTGATGACACAAAACACACTGTAAAATTAGAAACTCCACTTGAAGAAAACAAAGAAACTAAAGTAGAGTTCGAAATCGAAGGTAAAACTTATTCAGCTGTAGTTACATATGAAGTAACTGAAGTTAAATTAGAATCAGTAAAAGCAGTAAGCTCTAAATCAATCGAAGTAGCATTCAACAAAGCTGTTGACTTTACAGCAGCAGACTTCACAGTAAACAAAGGTTCAGTGAAAGCTAACGTTGCTTCAGTTGTACTTTCTGAAGACAAAAAAACAGCTACAATTGAATTAACTTCTAAATTAACAGAAGGTGAGTACACAGTAACTGTAGCTCAAAAAGAAGCTGATGCTTTAAAAGGCTCTGTAAAAGTAGAAAACGAAAAAGTAGCTAAACTTGATGTATTATCTGATGTTGCAGCATTCACTAGTACAGCTAAAACTGCAGCAACAGTTGGTGTAAAAGTTTCTAACCAATACGGTGAAGACATTACTAAATTAAACCACTCTGACGTAACTGTAACAGTTGCTGGTGCAGCTACTGCTGGTTCATTAAATGCTGATGGTACATTAAATCTTACTTTAGCTGCAGGTGCTAAAGAAGGCGATAACGTTATCATTACATTAGTACACGCTAAAACAGGCGTTACTGCTCAAGCAACAGTTAAATTATCAGCTGTAGCAGCAATTTCTGACATCACTTTCGGTGAACTTTACAATAAAGACGGTAAAACATTATCTCAAGATACTGACTTATCTAAAGATAAATTCTACTTACCAGTAACTACTAAAGACCAATATGGTAAAGAAGTTACAAACCTAACTACTATTAACAACGAAGTTTTATTAACAAACTCTAATCCAGGTGTTGTTACATTAAGCGCTGTTAAAACTGTAACAATCAATGGTAAAGAAGTGAACGTAGTAGAAGTAACAGGTACTAACCTTGCAGGTACTTCTAACCTTATCGCTGTTTCTAAAACAACTGGTAAAAGTGCAACTACTACTGTAGCTGTTTCTGAAGGTGTTAAACTTTCATCTGTATCAGTTTCTGCTCCAACAGAAGTATTATCTGCTAATAAGGATGCATTCTTCCCATTAACAGTTGTTGATACACAAGGTAAAGAAATTAAAACATTAAAAGAATTAGCTGCTGTTAAACAAGATACATTAACTGAATCAGCTGGTTACGATATCGTTGAAGTAACTGGTAAAACTGGTTTATTTGTAAAAGTTCCAGCTAACAAAGTAGAAGCTAACAAAGCTGTGACAGTTGTTGTGACAACTTTATCTGGTAAAGTGTCTACTCAAACAATCGTAGCGAAAGCTGAAGCAAAAGCAACTGTAATTACTGGTTTAAATTCTAAAGTAGCAACTGCTTTACGTGCAAAAGACGTTACAGGTGTAACAGTTAAAAACACTGACTTAGTAGTTGAAGACCAATACGGTCAAGTTATTACTGATACAACTGTATTAGGTGCTATTCAATTTGAAGCATCAGTTGAAGCTGGTTCTGCAAGTGATAAAGCATTCACTGTAACAAACACTGCTAACACTTCAGCTAACATCGTTGCTAAAGCTGGTACTACTGAAACTTCAGGTAAAGTTAGCTTCAAATTATTAGATGGTGCAACTCCAGTTGAATCAAGTGCATTAACAAAAACATTCTCTATCGTTTCTGATGCTCAATTTGCTTCTTATACTGTAGAAGATGTACCAACTATCTATGCTAACGCTGCTGACGGCAACAAAGTAGTAACTGCTTACGATAAAGCTATCGTAGTAAAAGCTAAAACAGCTTCAGGCGAAGTAGTAGAATTAAAAGAAGGTACTGATTTCACTGTAACTGGTAAACCAGCTGCTGGATCTGCAATTACATTTGCTGATAAAGAAACTACTGCTAAAAAGACTGTTACAATCACAATCAATGCTACTGGTGAAGAGTTAACAAAAGAATTAACATACTCTAACGTAGCTCCAAAAGTTGCTAAAGTACAAGTTGTTAAAGAAGGTACTGCAGCTGCTGCAGTAGCAGACGCAACTAAACTTGAAGAAGCAAAAGCTGTTGAATTTACGGCAACTTCTGCATTCAACTTAACTGAATTAGCTAAATTAGTTGACTTCGTAGTAACTGACACTTATGGTGTTGCAGTAGCTGCTGATGAAACTGCTGGCGTAAAAGTAACTCTTGCTGATACAACTGAAGTAACAGCACAAACTTTAACATTAACTAAAGTTTCTGGTGAAGTTGAATTTGCTAACAACGGTACATTAACTGCTGCTGTTTCTAAATTCACTGCTGGTTCTGAATTTAACGCATTAGTTAAATTCGGTGGCGTTGCTGGAAACCTTGTAAAAGTAACTGCTACAACTACATTAAACTAATTGATTAAGTACGAATGTCTTAGCATTTAGCTATTAATGTAAAACTCTAGTCGAGAAATCGACTAGAGTTTTTTTTGTGTTTAGATTACATAACTATAGAAGAATATGAAACTTTTACTATTACCTCCACGTATTATCAAGTATGATAGATAAAATGTGTAGGGGGATGAGCGGATGAAGCGGAACAGTTTATTTCAAGGTGCGATCGTTGCAGCATTAGCAACAAGCGCCATTGTAGTAGTGCCGACAGCACAAGCAGCAGAAGGTTTTAGCGATGTTGATATGTCGAAAGAATATGGGGCTGCGGTAAAAGAATTAGCAGCAAGAGGAATTATTAATGGGTATGCAGATGGTACATTCAAGCCATATGCTGATGTAACACGTGGACAAGCTGCGAAGATTTTAGCTAATTTATTGGCGCTAGATACGCAAAACGTGATAAATCCGCAATTTACGGATGTTCAGGAAAGTGATGAATACTATGGCGCAATTGCTGCTTTAGCTAATGAAGGAATTGCAACTGGCTTTGCGAACGGTAGCTTCGGTGTTAATCAAGCGATTACACGTGAACAGTTGGCGAGTATGTTAACAGCGGCATACCAATTAGCAAATATTGCAGAAGATTGGACACTTCCGTTTACAGATATTGTGAAATACTCTGATGCCTATTATGCAGTTGGACCTTTATTTGAACACAACATTACAAAGGGGATTACAGCAACTACATTTGGTTTAAAAGAAACAGTGAAGCGTTCTCAACTTGCCTTATTTATTCAACGCATAGAGGCGATGCAAGCGAACCGTGTTTTACAGAAATTTTCTGCAAGCGAACTTGGCGCAAGTCAACTTGATGCTTACTCTTATGATAATGTTGCGACGGATGGTGAGCATGAATTTTTCAACATTCATCAAACAACAAATGGCGTAACAGTGGAGGCACTGCGAGAGGGCTCAGGCTACTTCATGTTAATAGGCTACAATATAGATAAGGAAGAAAACTATGAAGTCGTTGAAACGCAAAAATATAAGGTTGTTGTTACGGAAGTAGACGGCAAACTTCAGCTCAATTGCCAGCAAACGGATGAAATAACACCTGGCGTAGCACTGCTTTTTGAGGAGGAGTTAGGATTTGATCCTGCTCACATCAAGCTGACAACTGCAAACGGTTATGAGGTAAGCGATAAAGTCTTTGTGTATCAACCTTACAATTTTGAAGGTTGGGAGGAAGATAGCATTCCAAAAGGCGGCAATTACGAGTTGAAGCTATTGCAGGCAGGGGATTATATAGCGACATTGTCTGATGGCAAAGGTCAATCTGTGCGTGTTGGCATTCGCGCTGAAACGGATGGTTTTGATATGTATACTTCAGCAGCCGTTGAAATAAGTAGCGAATTCATTCCAACAAGTGAAATAGGCTTTACCGTTAAGGATGTTAGCATTGAGCAATATACAGGAGCCACGATTGATCACAAAATTGTTGATGTTGAACATTCAGCAGATGGTGTAACAATTAAACGTGTAGGCAAAGGAGATGCTCTATTCGCCATTCGCCTAAACGGTACAAACGGTGAAAAACTTTATGTACATGGCATGATGTATGAAATAAGCGGTGTAACATCTATGTATTACGAGCTAGCAACGCAACAAGATATGGAAAATTCATGGTGAACCGCCGATAAACTGCTGCTGGAAATCGCCGATAGAACAACTGGAACCGCCGATAAACTGAGGTGAATAGCCGATAGAACCTCAAAAATCGCCGATACCCCTAGTTAAATGGAGCTCTCTTGTATGATGAAAAGTCAATTGTCGTTGACTTTTGTATCATGCAAGAGGGCTTTTTGATTACAAGCTCTGTAACAAAACAAGTGAAATATGAATATTGATATAACTATGACCAATTGTTGTGAATTTACCTCAATCAAAATACATTTTTCCAAAGCATTTAATGAAGGAGGATTACATGAAACCTCATATTTTAATTGCCAGCCCTGTGCGACAAAACCCTTATATTTTGGCATATTTCTTAACTTCCCTGCAATCGTTAAATCAAGATGAACTTGTAGTGGATTTTTTATTTATAGATGATAATGACGATAAACAATCAACAGAACTTTTAGCGTCATTTCAATCGGAAAATGAGCGTGTGAAAATTATTAAATATGATCAGCAAAATGACATTTATATGAAAGATGAAAAAACACATTATTGGACAGATTCACTAATTGAAAAAGTAGCAAAAATGAAAGATGCTATTATAGAGCATGCAATTCAATTCCAGTATGATGGGTTATTCCTTATAGATTCAGATTTAATGTTGTATCCGAATACACTACAAAATTTATGGCATGAACAAAAGGATATCATTTCAAATATTTTCTGGACTAAATGGCAAAAGGATGTTGAAGCATTACCGCAAGTGTGGATGATGGATGAATACACATTATATGAAATAAAAAATGGAGAAAAATTGGAACCGATAGAAATAGCAAATCGAACTGCAGCGTTCATAACGAAATTAAAAGTACCAGGCGTATATGAAGTAGGTGGATTGGGTGCGTGCACATTAATAAGTAGAAAAGCACTTTTAAAAGGTGTTCGTTTTAAACAAATGAACAATTTATCATTTTGGGGTGAGGATCGACATTTTTGCATAAGAGCTGCTGCATTAGATTTACAGCTTTTTGTGGATACTCGTCTTCCTGCATTCCATATTTATAGAGAATCCGAATTACTTGGTGCACAAAAATTTAAAAATGAAATCCTCACGGAAAAAAAGGACAAAGCAACAGTTAGCTTATGTATGATAGTCAAAAATGAAGAACAAGTTTTAGCACACTGTTTATCTTCCGTTCAAGAACTTGTTGATGAAATCATTATTGTAGACACAGGTTCCTCAGATAGAACAAAAGAAATTGCGGGGCAATTCACTAATCATATTTATGATTTTGCCTGGGAAGATGACTTTTCAAAAGCGCGTAATTATTCATTTAGTAAAGCAACCAAAGACTATATTTTATGGTTAGATGCAGATGATATTTTACAGGAAAGCGAAAGACAACGTTTTTTGAGCTTAACAAAAGAGCTCAGCTTTAAAGAAGTGGACAGTGTCATGATGGACTATCACTTAGCATTCGATCAGAACGGAGAGCCAACATATAGCCTAAAAAGAAACAGACTAGTAAAACGTTCATGCAATTTTACTTGGGTTGGTGCTGTCCATGAATACTTAGCTGTGCACGGCAATATAATACAACGCAATATAGCGATTACGCATCGTAAAGAGAAGCCATATACAGATCGAAATATAAAAATATATAAACAAAGAGAAGCGTTAGGAAAGGAATTTTCGGCGCGTGATTTATTTTACTATGGGAATGAATTAAAGGACCATGCCATGTATGAAGAAGCAATCGAAAAATATAAACAATTTTTACTAACAAAACAAGGATGGATAGAAGATGAGATAGCAGCTTGCTTACACATAGCAGACTGTTATGAAGTCCTGCATGCTCCTGATAAACAATTGCAATTTTTATTTAAAACATTGGCATATTATATGCCTCGTCCAGAAGGTTGTTGTCGCTTAGGTGCAAGATTTTTAGTAGATGAACAATATGAACAAGCCATCTATTGGTATGAGCAAGCAATAAACGTGAAAAACCAACCTAAACAAGGAAATTTAATCGACCATGCTGCTTGGACGTGGCTACCGTATGTTCAATTAGCAATTTGTTATGAGCGATTAGGACACAATCAAAAAGCTAAAGAATATCACGAACTAGCAACACACTACCGAGCAACATAATTGTTTGAAAATTGTTTGAGTGCCTGGCACTTAAAAAAGGTATCAAGAATGAACTTTTCTTGATACCTTTTTTGTTCTTAATTAAGTTTTAGAAAATAATATATTTAACGTAGTCTTTCCAGCCAATTTCTTTAAAGTGTTGCCATTCGATTTTTTTAACAGGCATTGAGCAGAAGGAGCGTGCTAAAATGTTGCGCTGTTCATTAGCTAGAATCGGTGTACCTTCATCGAAATAGCTTGTGAAAATCGTTGAATTGGCAGTTGAAAAATCAACGTCAATATCCTCAAGACGGATTTTTCCGTTTTCATCGATAATATATACGCGCTTAGCATCTTTCGCTTTTTTGACCCAAGTAGACTTCACTTTATAAGCATCTAGCGCTTCGTTAACAACAATTGAAGCTTGGCCGACTGTAGAAAATGGAATATTTTCTAACACATCGTCCTGCTGTAATGTTACTTCATAATTAGTTGGTTTCGGCAATTTTGCCGATTTCGCTAGTTCTTTTGCCCATGTGGAGTCATGATTTGTTGCAATCATTTGCTTTTCAAGTACAACACCAGATAAGTCATCTTTAAAATGTTGTAAATCAAAATTAACCGTTTGTCCCGCTAATACTTTTTGCCATTCATCTTCAGATAAGTAAGCGAGCATTGATTTTTCTGTAGAATATACTTCAAATGTCACCGTACCAGCTTCTTCTATAATGTTGGCAATAACGCCATCCACTGGGCTTATCACGCCTTGTCGTGCTTGGATTTGCGCAATTTGTGCATCTATTACGGCAATTTGACGCGTCGCTTCTGCAATGTGACGATTTAAAATAGCAACAGCTGTTGATGGTGAATTTTGTTGGCCTAATTCTAATTTAACTGTGACATTTAATTTATCACTAATTTGGTCTGTATTGATTGAACTTTTCGGATTTGTTTTGTCTCCGAATTCAGATTCTACTTGTGATAAAGCAGATTCTAAATCGCTTAATTCTGTTTCATATGCATCCCGTTCAGCCTCTAGCTTCGTTAATTCATCGTCAACTTCTTCTGTTTTATAAGTTGCTAGAAGATCCGTTGCTTTGATGTCCTGCCCACGCTTTACGTTTACTGCTGATAAAGTTTTGGCATCTGCAGAAATTGTATACGTTTCAGCGGGCGCAACAATCGTATCCTTTTTCACCGTTTCAACTCGGTCACCAGTAGTAGCTCGTTGAAATTCATCTACAAAATACGAACGTGCCACTTTACTATTATCCTTGAAAACGAAGAAGGCATTCACGCCGACTAATAGCGCTATAACAATAATACTCAGGCTTGTCCAAGGTCTGGATTTTATAAAACGCATCATCCTAACCCCCTTGTAATCCATTCTTGTAGTGGTAACACGCTAATCATTCCAACAAAAATAGCCATTATTACTTGGAGTACGATAATTTTTGCTAATAATGCTTTACGATCTGTTGCTTCCTCCCATTTTGAAAGAAACGTAAAGTGTACAATAATCGTCAGTACAGTCGTTACCGTTAACTGATTAATAATGAATAACACAACATCTTTATCTAATACTTGCTGTACAACAGGGGCAAGTGAAAAGAAGGAGAACGTTGTAGAGTAACCAACTGCATAGAACACTGCAAATAAAATGGCCTTTTCGATAAGCAAAAATGCCACCACATATAACTGTACTTTTTGAATCCATTTGTAAGGAATGTCCGTTAATAGATGTAATATATATGTAACGCCATAATAGTGGAAGCAAAAATAAATGATTCCCCAAACAATTGCTCCGACCATTGATAGCAAACGGGCAGTATAGTATTCATTCTGGTGATTCATTGCAAATAATGATGTTAAGCTTTCAGTGCCCATTCCCCAAAACTCGCGTATCACAAAAAGGAGCAAAAAGAGGATGAAAACCGTAAATGATCGTTTTTTATAGCCCCTTATTTCTCCTGACTCAATAGCCTGTGTAAAGTTCGTGGGGTGCGTTAAGCTATGCCAAAACTTGTAGTGATAAAACATATCTAGCTCCCTTTCTAGTAAATTAAATATTAAAGATGTAGTATACACCTAGTTACTGGTAAATGACATAGTATAAATGCTAGTTTTTTTCAGGAATTTTCTCGATATGGTGGGACTTTAATTCGGCTCAATTCCTTATACCCGATGCGGGATAAATGCGTCTAATCCAATTATATAGTATCCTAACAATAACTTCCTTTAAAAAGTCTATTCTATCTAAAAATAGCAATTATCTGTAAGTTAGTAAAGGAAGTACGTGAGTTTACTAGATTAGCTTGAAATCAAGTGATGCATACCGATACTTAATATAGTAGATTCGCAACAATAAATAATACATATCTATGTTCTCATATAACGCAATAAGAAAGGATGAGCAAGTTGAATAAACCATTAAAAGTGGGTGTCCTAACAAGTCTGTTATTAACACCAACTGCACTTGCGAATGCGCAAGAAGCACAACCGCAAACAGTATCACAACCTGAGCAAGTAGCTTATGTAAATACCGTAGCAGCAACAGATACAAGAAGTAAAACGATTGAACAATTTGGTAAGCTTTCAGAAACATCATCAGCCAATGACATGGTCATTGCAGACGGAGACGTAAAAGTTTTAAGCACGACTGATTTCAATGAAAATGAACGAGCATTTATTGAAGCAAAGTATGATTATGTAGTAGAACAACGAAAGTTCGTTAAGGAATTAACTGATATTGGTAAAAGCATCAATGCATTGTCGTATACAAGTAAAACATTTGTAGCGGATGTTGCAAAAGTTCAAGAAGTCTATGACAAATTTTTAATACCCTATCTTACTGTTCAAGAAACTTTTAATGACGCTGTTAATACAGCATTAGCAGCTGAGGATGCTAAGGGCATTGTATCGGCTGTTCGAGGGACATCTTTGCAATACGGCTACGACGATGCTGAACGTAACAATTATTTTAAAAAGAGCGGAGCAGATATCGCAAAGCTAGCAAAATTAAACGCGGATGCAACTGCAGCGAAAATAACAACTGACCAATTAGATGCTTTTGTTCGCGTACTAGAAAATACGTCATCAACTTCTACTCAAATCGCTGAAGCAGCCAATGAAGTAACGACAAGCTACAGTACACTGACAACAGACCAAAAGAAAATTATTACAGCCTATAACCCGAATACTACGTCAGTGACGCCATATAAAAAATATACAGATGTATTAGCTAACTTATCTTCTGCAGATAAAATAGTTGCAAGTATTACACAACTGATCGCAAAAAAACCAGAAGACTTCCCAACGGCTGCAAGCTTTATTAGTGCTGTAACGGCCATTGAAACAGCTTATAACAATTTAAAGGATGCAGATACAAAACGCTTAGTATCGAATTACAATGACCTACTGCCATATCAAGCTGCAGTTACTGTTTCCAAACAAATTACTGCATTACGTATTTCCAATACTGATGCGTATCGTACTGCAGTAACGGCGGCAAAGGCGGAATACGATCAGTTAACTAAAAAAGATTTCGTGAAAAATGCGGCTGATTTACAATTAGCTGAAGCGAATATTGCAGCAGCAAAAGAAATTGAAAAACTTATTTCTGGCATTGCGACAGCTCCAGATGTCATTACTAAAATCGAAGAAGCGCGAGCTGCCTACAACACACCTGTAGCACTAGATGGTCAAAAAATCGACGCAGCAAGTGTGAAAAAAATCGTTAACAATTTGGCAGAGCTAACAAGCTGGGAAAGCTCAAATAAGGCAGTACTAAATGTCATTACCCTTGTTGAAAAACTAGATCCAGCAGCAAAGGATTATACAAAAAAGGCAAAGGCCGCTCACACTGCTTACTTAAAATTAGATACAGCAAAGCGTGAGTTCGTAAAAGGCTATAAAGATAGTAAATTAAAAGACCAAGTAGATGCAATGAGTCTCATCGATCCTATTTTGGCTTTAAATACCTCACGTAAAGATTACAAAGAAACTGTTTCTTCTTTGAAAACAGAATATAATAAACTATCGCCTGAAGCGCAAAAATTAGTGACGAACTATCCAGCTCTTTTAACTGCGGAAAGCTATATCACTACAGCTCAGCAGTTTGACGATAAAGTGATTGCATTGGCAAATGAATCAGATGCAACATTCGTTGCAAAAGTAGTGGAGTTGTCTGCAGAATATAAAGCAATGGACAAAAATGCGAAAAAATTAGTGACGCAATATAAAACATTAACGACGTACGAGAAAAATAACGCTAATGTTGTGAAAGTAATTAATTTAATCGCTGCTCTAAATCCAACGAACAAAGATTATACGAAAAAGGTAATCGCAGCTCGTAAAGCCTTTAATGCCTTAGATACAGCATCTCAAAAGCGTGTAACAAACTATGAACAGTTAACATCTGTAGAAGATGTGGCATCTTTAATTGGCTTAATTGAAACGTTGAAGCCAACGAGCAAGACATTTTTAAACGATTTAAAAACAGCTCGTGCAAACTACGATGCATTACCTCAAGACAAACAGCAAGCAATCATTAACTATGAAAAGCTTGTAACAGCAGAAGCAGAGCTAACATCTGCAAGTACAGTCATCGCTTTAATAGATGCGGCAGTTCCTGGAGAGGAAAACTATTTAACAAAATTAATGAATGCACGTGTTGCTTATGACAAACTATCAACAGGCCAAAAAAAGCTTGTCTCTAATGTAAAGTTATTAACGGATCGTGAAAAACAAGTAAAACCAATTTTAAATGTCATGGTGCAAATCGATAACTTAGACCCAAGCTCAAATAACTTTGTAAGTAAAGTGAATGCCGCGCAAAAAGCGTATGAAAAATTGACTAAAGACCAAAAGGCGTATGTGAGCAACATGGCGACGCTACAAAGCTACGAACCGTTAGCAAAGGTTATTGAATTAATTGGTAAGCTAAAATCATCGAGTAAAACATTCCATACGGATACTGTACAAGCACGTGCTTTATATGATGCGCTAAGTAAGGACATGCAGCAGTATGTCACAAACTATAAGCAGTTACAAGCTGCTGAAACAAGTATTTTAGGTGCAGGAAATGTGCAACGAATGATTGAGGAATTGCCATATATTGAGCCACATCAATATGTAAAACGCATTGAGGAAATTCGTGCAGCCTATAATGCATTACCTAAAGATCAGCAATTGGCAGTCGAAAATTATAAAACATTACAAGATCAAGAAAAAATTATTAAGCCTGTTATTAGTGTAATCAATGAGATTGATAAGCTGATGACATCGAAAAATATGGATAGTCAATATCAAAAGATTTTAAAAGCATATGATAATTTAAACGCGACACAACGCAAATACGTTTATAATGAGCAGCTGCTTCTGTCATTAGATAATGTCATTAAAGTGTACAAAAGTATTGCGGCTTTAAAACCAAGCGATAAAATGTACTTTGGTATGATTGAGTCCGTACGTAAAGATTACGATAGTTTAAATACAACAGATAAACAAAGAGTATCAAATTATTCAATTTTACTAGAAGCAGAGAAAAACATGAGTGAAGTGAAAAAGGTTGTGGAGCTTATCGCAAGCCTTTCTCCAACATCAAGTACGTATATTCAAGATGTAGCGAACGCAGTAGCCGCGTATAAAGCACTAGACTCAAAAGTAAGAGGACAAGTTATCAACTACGATAAGTTGAAAATTGCTGAAAAAGATATAGCTGCTGTTCTAAAAGTGGTGGATGCTATTGCTGAATTAGATCCTGATGCAAAAACATTTGAAAAGAAAGTCATTGCTGCACAAAAACTTTATAGTTCACTATCACTTGAACAACAAGATTTAGTTTATAACTACCGTATTTTACAAGAGCATATAAAAGAATTAGGGCTGTAATAGAGAATGAAAAGAGGGCATGCCCTCTTTTCATTATTTTTCGATAGAGGTCAATCAATTTAAAAGGGGCGAAGGACAATGAAAATAAAGCACAAATACGCATGGGCATTTGCTACGGCTTTAGTTGTGGCACCTTGTGTAGCAGTCATTCCGACTCAAGCGGCTGTAATGCCATTTGTAGATATTAAAAAAAGCGATCGTGACATGGAGCTGTACAATGCAGTAAGCGAACTGTACAGCAAAGGAATCGTATTTGGTACAACGTCTACAACATTTAGCCCTTATCAACAATTAACACGTGGGGAAGCAGCTTATTTTTTAGCACAAGCACTTCATTTACAAACGTCCAATGTTGAGAATCCTGGCTTTAGCGATGTTCCAACTACACATCCATACTATGGACCAATTGCAGCACTTGCAGCGAATGGTATTATCCAAAAAGGTACGCATTATCATCCAAATGCTTCAATTAAACGTAGCCAAATGGCCAAAATGTTGACATTAGGTTTCCATTTAAAACAAGCGACATCATTAACTGCTTCTTTTACAGATTTTACGAAGGATGCTGAAACCGATCGTTATATTCAAACGTTATTAGATTATGGCATTACACAAGGTACTAGCGCTACGACGTTTTCGCCATATACGGATGTTCGACGTGGTCAAATGGCTTTATTCCTTTATCGTATGCTACAAAAAAATAACGATGGCTTTTACATTATTGGGGTAGAATAGCAGGAAAAACATCACTCTTAGAAAAGAAAAATCTTTAGGGTGATTTTTTAAAATCGTAGTAGGAAAAAACAGGTAATAATGGTATGTTTATATATAAGGAATATGGGTATAGAAAATCAATTATCCGAAAGAACTAGCTGTCATAAACTGTTGAGAAATCGGAAATTAATTAACAACTCCATACATATATAGGAGGTAGCTATGTTAAAAAAAGTATCTAGTATTGTCGGAATGTCGCTTATTTTGCTGGCTACTCCATTTGCATTACCTCTACCAAATAGCTCAAACGTTGCGTTAGCGGCAGAGGAGGCAAAGGATATTTCGCCTTCACATTGGGCGAGAAGCTCGATTCAGCACATGTTAGATAAGCAATATATGACAACATATGAGGATGGTACGTTTAAGCCAGAGCAAGCAATAACAAGAGCAGAGGCAGCAGCGGCCATTGCCCGTTCGATGCAACTGAAGACGAGTGTGTCTGCTAAGCCTAATTTTGTAGATTTACAAGCAGATCATCCATTTTATAAGGAGATTTGCGCACTAGTAGAATTAGGGATATTGCAGAATGGTGATTGCTTTAATCCAGATGCACCATTGAAGCGCATGCAAATCGCTAAAATGTTAACGCTTGCATATAAAATTGAGGTGGATTCTCAAAATAATAGTAAGTTTAGTGATGTTTCGGATAGCCATTGGGCAAAAGATTACATTGAATCACTTGCAGATGTCGGTATTATTAAAGGGGTCAACGCAAAACAATTTGCACCTAATCTTTTAGTAACACGAGCGCAATTTGCATCTCTAGTGGAACGAAGCTTGGACTTTACAACGACGCTAACTAATTATGAAATAGCCTATGACTATTTATCAAAGTCTTATATTCCGACAAAAAACTACTCAGCAACGTTGTCTAATGAAGTGTTAAATTTAGTCAATAACGAAAGACAAAAAAGGAAGCTGCCGATACTTACTTATGATGGAGCTTTAACACAAGTTGCCGTTATTAAGGCACAGGATATGGTGAATCGACGTTATTTTGAACACGAATCACCTTACTACGGCATGCCATGGGATTTAGCTACTTTATTTGATTATCCATATACAAGTTTAGGAGAAAATATAGGTAGAAATATTCCAACCCCTGAGGCGGCTGTTAAAGCATGGATGGCATCACCACCCCACCGTGAAAATATTTTGAGAGAAAATTATACAAATACGGGAGTAGCTATTGCAGTCGATAGCAAAGGCATTTACTATTGGGTCCAGCTATTTTCCAGTCAATAACTAGACTAGAAAGCGGTAATTGCCTGAGGGCTACGAAAGTTCATAGCGTATAGCTACTAAAGGAAGCTCTACCAATAATGGTGGAGCTTTTTATTGTACGATGGAGAGGAGGAATAGACGATGAAATATACTAAAAACTATATTGATAACTACTTTCATAACATTCACGAATATAGTTCTATGGCTGAGTTATTTCTTATTGCATATGGTGAATTAAAAGAACAAAACAATTTGCCTGATTGGTTTGTTGAATTAAGAGAGATGATGAATTGGCAATCTCAGTCCAATAGATCGGGCGTTTGGACATATTATGAAATAGTAAATAATTCTTCAGCTACTACACTTATAGGTAAACTAAAAGGAAAAGAAGAAATTGAAATTCTTCCTATATATAAGATGGGGCTAAATAAATATAATGACGAAACGATCATGGAGCATATTGATAAATGGATTTCGGAAAATGAAGAGAGAATTTATCGATATATAACTGCTATATTGATGAGCAATAAAGACTGGTTTTATAATATCTAACTTAAAACGAACAAGCAGGACATAGCATTAATTAGAATGTTATGTCCTTTTACTTGGATAAAATTCAAGCTCCTTAGACAGTAAAATTAATTTTGGATTTTCTCACTTTAAATTTACCATCCCTTTTTCTGATAGTATTCGACTTTGCATGTCTGTATTTGTTGAACGATTTTTAAAGGAATGGACCCTTTTTTTGCGGAATTTATGTATATAGAAGAGATGGATGTCATGTCTACTATAGCCGTATAAAGCGTTCCCACCAGCGAATGTAGAATTATAAAGTTAAGGATATTTTCGTGTAAAATGCCAATGACTCAATTTACTTCTGAGAGGGTGATGTTATGTTAAATGGTGAAAAGTTAGTACAATCTATAATTATTTTATATGGAGACTTGCTACAAGTAGAAGTCGCTTATTTTACTGCTAAAGGTAAAATTTTAGCAACAGATGAGTATAGAAAAAGAAAAGGGGAGCAAGTGCATTTACCCTTTTTCCAAAAGTACTATTCCGAGCCATTTCAATACGTGCAAAGACCTGGAAAAATGAAAACATGCTCTGGGTGTAGGTTTCAAAACAATTGTCCTTCAAAAGTAGAAATACTGATGAATTTAGTTAAAGATGATCGGCATTTTGGGTATTTAACATTTGTAAGTTTTACAGATGAAGGGGAAAGAAAATTATCTACTGAACAAAAGAAATATCAATACTGGTTAGCTCGTTTAGGGGAAATAGTGATTAATGTTCTAAATAACGAGGGGTCTTATTTATTATTTGAAACAAAAAAAGGATTTGATACAAAATATGTACTTGGAGATGCACCTTATTTGCAATTTATTAAAACCAAACTAAATAGTATTGCAAATAGTTCCTCTTCCATTGTTATCACTGGAGAAACAGGCACTGGTAAAAGTTTACTAGCTAATCATATTCATTCAAACAGTATTACGCATAAAGGGAAATTTGTAGAGTTAAACTGTGCTAGTATTCCAGAAACTTTATTTGAAAGTGAATTATTTGGCTATGAGGAGGGCGCATTTACTGGCGCTAGGAGAAAAGGAAAACAAGGTTATTTTGAAATTGCAGATAAAGGTACCTTATTCCTTGATGAAATTACCGAATTACCGTTGCATCTTCAAGCTAAACTATTATCGGTTTTACAAAATGGACTTATTTATAGAGTGGGGGCAATTGAGCCTAGAAAGGTAAATGTAAGAATTATTGCTGCAACAAATAGACCTTTAGAGGAAATGGTGAAAAAAGGAGAATTTCGAGCAGATTTATATTATCGATTAAATGTGATTCCTTTAACTTTACCTCCATTAAAAGAGAGAAAAGGTGAAATGGAGTACTTAATTTTTACATTACTAGAAAAAATCCAACATAAAACAGGTAAATATATTAACGATTTTACAGACGAATTTTTAGAAGAATTGAATGCTTATGATTGGCCAGGTAACATAAGAGAATTAGAAAATGTTTTAGAATATAGTATGGTCATGGAAGATTCATTGCAATTAACAAAAGACAGTTTACCTGGCTATATAATTGAGCATAATAGGATGCAACATTCCCACGTTACGCCTCCTAAATTATTAAGAAATATGGAAATGGAATTAATCAATCAAAAGTTATCTGAGTACGGAAATGACGCTGCGGGCAAGGAGCGTCTTGCAGAAGAGTTAGGCATTAGTACAAGGACGCTTTATCGAAAATTAAAAAGTAATTAACAGGCAGTCGACTCCCACTACGGGCGGCATCATTGCACTCTAAATTGTTTGAGTGCCTGACACTTAAACCTACTATGCTATATGCACAGAAAAAAAGAGATGCTCATTTGAGCATCTCTTTTTGACTATACAGTTAACCTTTTAATCGGATAACTCGCCGTCACGCACGATATATTATATGTTTAAATAATAACATATATGCTTTAATTATTAAAGAAAAATCACAACTCTATGGATAGAAGGCTAGTTGCATTTCCCTATACTAAGCCATTTAGAAAGTTTGTTTTCTCCCATTCTTTCGAATATTTTCATCATTAACTGTCTTTCTCTTTTTGAATTACATCTTTTATAATAAAAATCATTCATCAACTTCCTTATGTTTTTTAAATCTTCGAATTGAGAAATAACTAACAAAGTATCATAAAGTTTTATTTCATAATAAGTAGGTAATCCCCGGATATTTGTTTTTGGTCTCAATCCTAAATCATTAATCATTCCTGCATCTATTCTTATATTTTTTGCTGTACGGTATCTATTAACCAGTTGGAAATGTGCACAAGTATTACGTAAGTCAATAAAGATTCGTATTGAATTAATAAATTTTTGTTTATCTATGTACTTCATTCCCATATCTTCAATGACTTTTTCAAATACGTCCTTTTCATAACCTAATAAAAGTTTGAATACAGCACCAAATTCAAGTACTTTAATTAACATCCAAAAAGGCGGAGAATCATAAGTAGACAAAAAAGTGTATTTTGCCTTGCTAAACTCAATAAAGGTTCTATACGTAACCCCGTTATATCGAATGTTAGTTTTAAATATTTTATGATTCTTAATAGATTTAGCAATATCGCTAGGTAAACTTAAATGATTATTAGCAGGATTTGTGTAATTGCTCAAATTAATGTAACAATCTGCATCGGCAGCAGTTCGAAAATATTTTTCGCAAAATCTGTATGCCATTGATGTTTTTAAGCGAGTTTCAAATTTATCTAAAAGCTTTAATAGCTCAATGTTCAATTTTTTATCTAAATCATACAACAATAAAAAATCCTCAAAGTAATATCCTTCGAATTCTTTATCTATCGCTTTATCGTCCTTTAATAAAAGTGTTTCAAAACCATTAATTAAATCAAAATAGTTTTTTTCTAATAAATGACGTTTAGCTTTTTGTTCATCTCTAATGATTAATTTTCTTCCTTTTAATAAAGCAATTTGTTCATCTAAAGATTTAAATGTTTTAGTTACGTGTAATCGGTTGCTCATTTCATCGCCCCTATATTCTCTCTATAGTATTATACTAGTCATTTTCTTAGACTTTTATTCTACATTTTTATATGAATTTCTATTTTATTTTTCAATTTCTTGTTTTATTTTGTAGATAGTTGTCTTTGAAACCCCTGTAACTCTCTAAGTTTGAATACACTCTTGTATTTAAGATAGGCATATTGATTGCTGCAATATCAATTTCATTTTTCTTTTCTTTAAATCATTCCTCCTACCTTTTCTATTTTTAAAATTTATTTATCTTCAATTTTTATATTTTTATGCTTATTTTATCAGAAAGCTAAATCATTAAGGCTTCTTCTAAAGGAACTATTAGATAGTTCTTAATTAACTTCATTAAAAAACTGAATATTATGACAAAAACAACATTTGAAATGACAGATGTGTCAAAAAATACTGATGAATTATTTATGAATCTCGTAAAATCAGCTTTTTTAATTTGGCATGGTTTTTGCATTATATACATTGAGAAACAAAAAAGGGGGTACATTTATTTGCTAGATTACTTCGAATTAGGTGGGAAGATTGCAGTAGTAACAGGGGGAGCTTCAGGAATAGGTCTTGCAACCGCTAAATTGCTAAGTGAGGTGGGGACGAAAACAATTATTCTTGATATCGATCAGCAAAAGGGAATGGAAACAGAAGAAACATTGCGAGCTGCGGGCTTAGATATTGAGTTTCTAAAGTGTGATGTCACAAACTCACAAGATTGCCAGCGTGTGGCGGGGTTACTTGAAGAAAAGCATGGAAACGTCGATGTGCTCTTTAATAATGCAGGCATTATACGTAGAAAAACAGTTGTAGATCTAGATGAATCTGATTGGGATGCTGTCATTAATGTTTCTTTAAAAGGTGTTTACCTACTTTCTAAATATTTGATTCCACTTATGCGGAACAACGGAGGCGGCAGTATTATCAATACTGGTTCTGGCTGGGGACTAAAAGGTGGAGACAAAGCGGCATCTTACTGTGCTGCGAAAGCAGGGGTTGTCAATTTAACGAAAGCTATGGCTATCGACCATGGATCAGAGAACATTCGCGTAAATTGTATTTGCCCTGGAGATACAGATACGCCGTTACTGCGTGGGGAGGCAAAACAATTAGATATAGAGGAGTCTAGTTTTCTTCGTAGTTCGGCTGTAGATAGACCATTGGCAAGGTTGGGCACACCTGAAGATATTGCGAAGGGGGTATTATTCCTTGCAAGTGGTTTATCTGCTTGGGTTACTGGAACGACATTAACCGTTGATGGTGGCGGCTTAGCATAAAAAAATTTAGGAGGTAATTTACATGAGTAAAAAAGTTCATCCATACATTCCAAATATGGTACCCGAAGTAAAACAAGAAATGTTAGACGAAATAGGAGTACCTTCCATTAAAGAACTCTATTCTTGTATTCCAGAGGATTTGCAATATAAAGGAACAATGAATATCCCGAAAGCTTTAAATGAATTGGAGTTACGACGACATATTGAAGGTTTATTAAATAAAAATATAAGTACGAATGATTATCTTAACTTTTTAGGGGCTGGCTGCTGGCAACATTTTATACCAGCAGTATGTGATGAGGTCAATCAACGAGCTGAATTTTTAACTGCTTATGCGGGAGAACCATATGAAGATCATGGTCGTTTCCAAGCTTTATTTGAATACCAAAGTCTTATGGCTGAACTTGTTGATATGGAAGTAGTGAATGTGCCAACATTTGATTGGGCACAGGCTGCAGCTACATCGATTCGTATGGCTAGTCGTATTACGAAACGTACTAAGATTTTACTCGCTAGTACAGTTTCGCCTGAGCGAAAAAAGATTATAACAAACTATGGTACACCGCAATTAGCATTTGAAGATGTGAATTTTAATCTTAATACAGGGTTAATGGATTTAGCCGATTTAGAATCAAAACTATCTAATGATGTTGCGGCGATTTATTTTGAAAATCCATCCTATTTAGGATTTATTGAATCTCAAGGGCAAGAGATTTCAAATCTTGCAAAAAAATACGGTGCCATAATCGTAGTCGGAGTTGATCCCATTTCACTTGGAATACTAGCACCACCGAGTCAGTATGGTGCTGATATTGTATGTGGAGACCTTCAACCACTTGGTATGCATATGAATTATAGTGGAGGGCAAGCAGGGTTTATTGCGACACATAATGATCCAAAATTCGTTAATGAATACCCATCACGATTGTTTGGTATTATTCCTACGGTAAAAGAAGGAGAGTATGGATTTGGTGACATTGCATATGACCGTACATCTTTTGCAGATAGAGAAAATGGCAAAGAATCTGTTGGTACGCAAACAGCTCTATGGGGTATTACAGCAGGTGTTTATTTATCGTTAATGGGACCAAATGGTATGTACGATTTAGGGCAAGCAATTATGCAAAATAGTCAGTATGCTGTAATGCAGCTTAATAAAATTCAGAACATTAGAGGTTCGAGAATGACATCACCTTTTTTCAAGGAATTTATTATCGACTTTAATGATACGGGATTAACTGTAGAAGAAATCAATGCGCAATTATTAGAGCATAAGATCTTCGGAGGAAAGAATCTCTCGGAAGAGTTTCCTCAATATGGGCAGTCGGCTCTTTATTGTGTAACGGAAGTGCATACGAAAGAAGATATAGACAAACTAGTAAGTGCTTTAGCAAAAATTGTGACGAAATAACGAGACAGAAAGGAGCATTAGCATGTTAAAAATTCAAAGACAGTCTGTAAATATAGATTTTCATCAAGCCAAGTGGAATGAGCCTATAATTTTCGAGCTTCATCAACCAGGTGAAGTTGGAGTTGAAGTACCGCAAGTTTCACAAGAAGTGATAGATGTAGTAGGTGATGGTATTTCAGTTTTACCGCAAAATATAAAGCGAGCAAGTAAGCCGCGCTTACCAGAAATCGGGCAAGCCCGTGTTTTACGCCATTATGTTCGACTTTCACAAGAAACATTAGGTTCAGATTTTAATGTAGAAATTGGTCAAGGGACTTGTACGATGAAGTACATTCCGAAAATTAATGAGCTATTAATTCGGAATCCTAAACTAATGGAATTACACCCACTACAAGATATTCGTACTGTACAAGGAATGTTAGAAATTATTCATCACATGGATTTAGCGATGCGTGAGATTTCAGGAATGGATGCATTCTCTTTCCAACCGAGTGGTGGGACACAAGCTTTATTTGCCATGGCATCGATTGTACGTAAGTTTTTTGAAGTAAAGGGCGAAGCAGAGCAACGTAATGAAATTATTACAACTATTTTCTCTCATCCATCTCAAGCTGCAACGGCAGTTGTAAAGGGATATAAAATTATTACCTTACATCCAGATGAAAATGGATTCCCTGATATTGAAAAGTTAAAGGCAGTTGTATCCGAAAGAACTGCAGGCTTTGTTGTAGCCAACCCAGAAGACACAGGTATTTACAATTCGAAAATTAAAGAATTTACGAAGATTGTACATGATGCAGGTGGTATTTGTTACTACGATCAAGCGAATGCAAACGGGTTATTAGGCATTACACGTGCAAAAGAGGCGGGCTTCGATATGTGTTTCTTCAATTTACACAAAACATTCGCAGCGCCACATATGTGTGGTGGTCCAGCAACAGGTGCATTAGGCGTAACAAAGGAATTAAAGCCGTATTTACCAGGACCTATTGTCGAAAAAAATGGGGATCAATATGTGCTAAATGATCAATTAGAGCATTCAATTGGAAAAGTACGCGCTTTCCATGGGGTAGCACAAACTATTTTACGCTCGTATGCATGGATTCGAGCATTAGGGCAAGAAGGGCTTAAAGCAGTGGCAGAAACAGCTGTGCTAAATAATAACTATTTATATAGTAAAGTTTCGAAAATTCGTGGCGCAAGCGTGCCATATGTAAAAGGGCAACGTTTGGAACAGGTTCGTTATAGTTGGGAGCAACTGGAGAAAGAAACAGGTGTTACAACAGAGGATGTACAGCGTCGCATGACTGACTTTGGTTTACATTACTGGACAAGTCATCATCCGTATATTGTGCCACAACCATTCACATTAGAACCAACAGAATCCTACTCTAAAGCCGATTTAGATGAGTATATCCAGGCACTTGAACAAATTTCAAAGGAAGCATATGAAAATCCAGAAGTAGTGAAAAATGCACCGCAAAATAGTACAATTCATCAATTAATCGAAGCTGATTATTTAGATGATCCTGCAAAATGGTGTATTTCATGGAGGGTATATCAAGAAAAGGTGAGAAATGAAGCGGAAATAACAAGTTATAACCGTTAGGAGGGAATTTGATGACGACAAGGCATAGTAGCTTAGAAAAGAAGAGAGTAGTCATTACAGGAGGGGCGAGTGGTATAGGATTAGCCACAGCACAACGTTTTGTCGAAGAAGGATCTATCGTAGCTATTTTAGATATTAATGAAGACAGTATTGAAAAGTCTGTAAAAGAAAACAAGGGAATTGCTAAAGGCTATGTAGTGGATGTTAGTAACCCTGAAAGTGTAAACGCTGTCTTTAATAACATTAAAGAGGATTTAGGTGGAGTGGACGTTTTTATAGCGAATGCAGGTATTAGCGTTCGCTCTCAATTTCTTGATATTACGCCAGAACAATGGAATAAAGTATTAAATATTAATTTAAATGGTGTCTTTTATACGTCACAAGCGGCTGCAAAAATCATGGTTGAACAGGGGAAAGGCGTTATACTCATGACAGCCTCTACAAATGGAGTTACGGGACATCCGTTCTATGCGGACTATAACGCTTCAAAAGCAGGCGTCAATTTATTAGCAAAAACGATGGCATTAGAATTGGCACCACACATTCGAGTGAACACAATATGTCCAGGATATGTATTAACACCGATGCAAATGGCTGAGTATACACCTGAAATGTTAGCGGCTGTAAATGAAGGCATTCCTTTAAAGCGGCATGCAGATCCAAAAGAGGTAGGGGCGTTGTATGCCTTCCTAGCTTCAGATGAATCAGCTTACATTACGGGGCAAACAATTGCCATTGATGGTGGAGAATTAGCTTAATCATAAAACGAGGGGGATTGGTATTTATGAAGAAAAGTCTATTCTATTTGTTATTGGTGATTGCTGCATTGATGGTTGCGTGTTCAGAAAAAGATTCAAATAAAAAAATTGAAACAGCTGCAAATAATAAAGAACAAGAAAATAGCGCTACATCAGAAATGAAATTAGTGAATGATGGGAAGTTAACATTTGCCATGAGCGGATTACTAAAACCATTAAACTATAAGGAAAATGAAAAATTAGTTGGCTTCGATGTAGAAATTGGAAATGAAATTGCAAAAAGAATAGGTCTTGAACCGAACCCTGTGACAAATCCATGGGAAACGATTCTCCAAGGGTTACGAGGAGAGAAATATGATGCCATTATTGGAAGTATGACAGCTACTGAGGAGAGAGCAAAACAGGTGGACTTCTCAGACCCATATTACATTTCAGGAGCTACAGTCTTTATCTCAAGTAAAAATACAGACATCAAATCTTTTGAAGATTTAAAAGGAAAAACAATCGGTGTTATGCAAGCGAGTACGTATGTGGAAGACGCAAAAAAATATACAGATAAAATTAAAGAATTCCCTAGTGAGATATATGCTTTACAAGACCTTCCTCCAGGACGTCTAGATGCCGTCATTACAGATAAAATTGTAGGCATTTCAGCAATGAAAGAATCTGGGTTAGAAATTGAAACAGTAGGAGAAGAAATTAAAAGAGAAGAAATTGCGGTAGCTATTAATAAGGACAATCAAGTGTTATTAGATGCAATAAACAAAGCAATAGCAGATATGGTGGCAGACGGCACTTATAAAGAAATAAGTACAAAATGGTTTGGCAAAGATTTATTAGAATAAACAGACTGTATAAATTATTTTACCTAGTTGAATAGAAAAATACTAGGTAAAATAATTTGAATATTCTAAAAATATTCTTCTATACCAAAAACACTTAAAGAGGTTAGGTGATTTTTATGGAGTTTTTAACGAATATAGCCTCGATATTCCAAAAACATGGAATCGAGTTTTTAAAAGCTACTATTTTAACAGTGGAGTTAACGGTTGTTTCTTTATTAATTGCCTGTGTTATTGGACTTGTTTTTGCCTTCTTCAAGGTTTCGAATATAAAGATATTAGAAAAAATAGCAAATGCTTATATTTTTATTATTCGTGGTATGCCACTTATAGTACAACTTATGTTTTTATACTACGGCATTTCTAGTATATTTGTTCTTTCGGATTTTGCAGCAGGAGCTATTGCACTTGGAATTCATTCTGGAGCTTATATTGCTGAAATCTTTCGAGGATCCATTCAATCAATCGATAAGGGACAAATGGAAGCAGGCCGCTCTTTAGGAATGACGTATTTTAAAACAATGAGACGAATTATTTTGCCACAAAGCTTTAAACGAGCTATACCAGCATTAGCCAATCAATTCATTATTGGATTAAAAGACTCTTCTTTAGTAGCCTATATTGCTGTTTCAGAATTATTTAACCATGCCTTATCCGCTCAAGCGTACAATTATATGCCTTTAGAAACCTACTTTGTAGTAGGTGTATATTACTTAATTTTAGTTCTAATCTTCACACTGTTGTTCAATAAACTTGAAAGCCGAATGGATGTTGGAAAGGGGAAAAAGCATGATAAAGTTGAAGTCGCTTTCTAAATCATTTGGTAAATTGAAAGTTTTAAAGGATATAAGTCTTGAAATCGATAAATCAGAAGTAGTTGTTTTAATTGGAGCAAGTGGCTCGGGAAAAAGTACGTTGTTACGTTGTATGAATTTTTTAGAGATTTTAGATGAAGGAACTATCAGCATTAACGATGAAATGATTGATATAGAAAAAACGAATTTAAATAAAGTTAGAGAAAATATGGGTATGGTATTTCAACACTTTAATTTATTTCCTCATTTAAGTGTTTTACAAAATGTAACTGAAGCACCTATCCAAGTGAAAAAGCAAAGTAAGGAGGAAGCAAACAAAAAAGCAATGGAGCTATTAACGAGGGTTGGGCTTGCTGACAAGGCTAACTATTATCCTGAACAATTATCTGGAGGGCAAAAGCAACGAGTAGCCATTGCAAGAGCACTTGCGATGAACCCAAACGTTATGCTGTTTGATGAACCTACATCGGCGTTAGATCCTGAATTAGTTGGTGAAGTATTAGAAACAATGAAAAGTTTAGCAAGGGATGGGATGACAATGGTCATTGTAACGCATGAAATGGGCTTTGCAAGAGAGGTGGCGGATAGAGTCATTATGTTAGCTGATGGGAAAATAATTGAGGAAGGGCCGCCCTCCGAATTTTTTAAAACGCCAAAGGAAGAGAGAACAGCGAAGTTTCTACAACAGGTTTTATAATTATTATTTCAAGTTAGGAGTTGTGTTTAATGTTAAAAACGTATGATGAAGTATTAAAAGTGACGAATGATCTTGTCAATATTGAAAGTATCGTCAATACTGAAGGCGAAATCGATATATCAACAACACTTGCTAAAACAATTGCTAACCTACCATACTTTCAAAAACATTCGGACTATGTGTTTACATCACAAACTGTAGATGATGAGATTGAGAGATATAACGTATTTGCTTTTGTAAGGGGGACAAAAGAAAGTAGCGCTAAAACGGTTGTCTTAATGGGTCACACCGATACGGTAGGTATAGATGATTATAATAGCTTAAAAGAAAAAGCCTGTTTTCCTAATAATCTTCAAGAAGCATTAAAAAATGAAAAGCTTCCACCGTTAGTTAAAGAGCATTTGGAATCAAATGAATGGTTATTTGGCAGAGGAACACTAGATATGAAAAGCGGTGTAGCCAGCAATTTTTATCTTTTAAAGTATTACTCAGAGCACCCAGAAGAATTAAAAGGAAATATTGTATTTTTTGCTGAATGTGATGAGGAAGATAGCTCGCACGGTGTATTATCAGGCTTAAATGATTTAAAACAACTTAGAGACGAATATGGATTTGAATATGAAGCGTTAATAAATTCGGATTTTGTAGCGCCTAGATATGAAGGCGATGAAAATAGATATATTTATAAAGGCAGTGTTGGGAAGCTGCTTCCTTCATTTTATATAACTGGAGCTGAAAGTCACGTTGGCTCAAGCTTTGAAGGACTTGATCCTAACTATATTGCTGCAGAGTTAACTAGACAAATTGCATATAATCCTGAGCTATGCGATAAATCATTAGGTGAAACGCCTATGCCACCAGTAACGTTGAAGCAAACGGATTTTAAAGAAACATATACTGTGCAAACAGCACTTGCTTCCTATGTATATTATAATTTCTTTGTGCAATCATGGTCCCCTAAAGATGTTCTTGATAAGTTGAAAAATCAAGCAGAAATTGCCTTTAATAATGTAGTGGAAAATTTAAATAATCATTATAAGCGGTATTGTGAAATTAGTGAACAGGAATATACAAAATTACCTTGGGAAACAAGGGTGTTATTTTATGAAGAACTAGAGCAATCAATTATTTCACAAGCTGGTGAAAGTTATAAAGAGCATATGAAGAACTTTAAAGAAAACTTATTGGCAAATAAAGAACTAGATGTACGTATGTTTTCAGCGAGAGTTGTAGAAGAAACTTGGAAATGGGCAAAGGATAAAAGCCCTGCTATTATTCTTTTTTATTCGTCACTATATTCACCACGTGTAGAGGTGACTGGTAAAAATCAAAAGGAAAAGAATCTATTAATCGCTTTAGACTATGCAATCGAAAAAGTGCAACCACATTATAATAAGCCGATTGTCCAAAGAAATTATTTTCCTTATATCTGTGATATGAGCTGTGTAGCAATTAATGACGATGAAGATAGCATTCAATCCGTTATGAACAATAACCCAAGTTGGGGGACAAAACATTTTGTGGATTATAAGGCCATTAGGGATTTAAATATTCCAGCAATTAATATTGGACCGTATGGTTATGATGCACATAACAGATACGAAAGAACGGAATTAAAATATACAATGGAAATCATGCCTAATTTAACGAAACTAGTAATAGACAAGCTACTTGGTTCATGAGCCAGTTATAATCATTGATACTGCAGTAGAAGTGCCTTCAGACTATAAACAAACTCGAGCAATTTCGAGTTTGTTTATAGTCTTATTAAATTGTTTGGAAATTGTTTGAGTGACTGGCACTGACAATTTTTTTTGAAAGGTTGTTTTATTTTAGATTGTTTATTCTATATACAATAAGAAAAGGAGGTGATTTTAAGAAAATAATAAAATCGATAAAATAATCATAAGATAGAGAAACTAGGTTTAAGGACAAATGGTTTACTTTGAAAAAGAACTTACACTCTTTTTTTTACTCGAAATAAGAACATATGCTCTTTTTAAAATTTGGAAGTGAATGTATGCTTCTTAAAAGGAGTGCTTTGGATGTTGGAAAATAAAAGGGATGATGAAGAAAGAATTAAAAAATTTGAAGGTGAAAATCAACAGCTATTAAATAACGAGTTGGTAATTTCCTTTTTGAAAATACCAACTAACAAAGAAAAGTACATGGATACCATATTAAACCCAACTATGGAGAATATGAAAGAATTAGATATGTTATTTAAACATTTTTATTTTAAAATTCGCTTTATTTCTCATATTTCCTCAACTCTAAAGTTTAATTCAATTAATTTCGACAAAAAATTGAGACTTATACAATCTAGATTTTCTCTTACTTTAGACGCCACGATTAATGCTAATGAAGGACAAGAAACATTTCTCGATTTAGTAGCTGACGAACAAGCTGAAGGCCATTTTAGTGAGGTCAACTTAAAGGATAACTTAGATGATTATGTAATAAGCCCGATATTGTATGATGCATTAAATTCGCTGACAAAAAAGCAAAAGGAGATAATTAGTTTAGCTTATGCAGAAGGTTTAAGCGATACGGAAATTGGACGAAGATTAAATAAAACACAGCAAGCTGTCTCTAAGACCCATAAAAAAGCTTTGGAAAATATGATGATGTATATTAAAAGTCATGGGGAAAAAAGGGGGATTTCTGATGATAACAGAACCATCTGATTGGATCATGATAATCGGAAATTTTGGTTTTCCAATAGCAATAACAGTCTACCTTTTTATTAGATTCGAAAAAAAAATTGAAAATCTTGAATTAAGCATTAATAAATTATCGGACCTTATTAAAAACGTAAGAAAGGACTGAAGGGAGATGTCACAAGAATTAATTGCCTTAGTAAAAAAGTCAAAATATGATGATAAAGCTTTATTAACTGTAATTAATTATTTTGAGCCTATAGTGAAACATTGTCTTTATCAAACCCATCCGCATTTTAGAGAGGATTTACGTCAGGATTTACTTATTAAGCTCATCAATACTATACGAAAATATGATGTGAATTCCGTCCCAGGATTTTGGGATTTGAAGAAACGGTATAATGAACAAAATAATTAGGTTGTTTTCATCTTTAATAAATAAAATCGTAGTGGCATAGCCAAGTGGTAAGGCAAAGTTTGTAAAACATTTTTCTCGGTTCAAATCCGAGTGCCACCTAAAGTCGTTAGAAATTGTTTGAATTATTTGAGTTGTTTGAGTTGTTTGAGTGCCTGGCACTTCAACAGGCACTCTATTGTAACAAAGCGTGGCTAATATTACAGGAATGTTACAAAAAGCCGGAATACCCATTAATTAATACCCATATTTTAGCGTTGATAAACCACAAAGTGTTGGTATATCAGCTTTTTTTTTACTTTTAAAACCGTTACACAATTGAAAAATTAAAATACCTTCATTTGTGATAGTCTATGTATAGGCAAAAAAGTTCCTTGAGAGGGGTATAACAAACTTATGAAGAAAAAATGGTTATTACCGATTTTTGCATCTTTTATGTTATTTTCAACAATTCAAATAGATAACGCTGAAGCGGCAACTGCAAATGAAGTTACTGAAACAGCGACGAAATATTTAGGCATTCCTTATGCTTATGGTGGTACAACTACTAGCGGATTAGATTGCTCTGGCTTTACTTCTAAAGTCTTCAGCGATTTAGGCATTAAACTAAACCGTACATCAAGCTCTCAATATCAGCAAGGTACAGCGGTTGCGAAGAGTGATCTAAAAGTTGGCGATTTACTTTTCTTTAACACGAGTGGTAGTGGTATCTCACATGTAGCGATATACATAGGTGACGGTAAAATGATTCACTCTCAAACAGGTAAAGGTGTTAGCTATTCTAATGTAAACGATCCATATTATTGGAGTTCTCGTTACGTTGGTGCTAAACGTGTAGCAGATTTTGACGCAGAACAACAAGCTGAAGTGACAAAAGTAGCGACTGCTGAAGTAAAAGACGCTGCAATTGACTTTTCAGTATATGCTTCACGTGCTGAAGTTGCTGTACAAATTGCAAAAGCTTTAAATTTAGATACATCTGATAAAAACACATCATTTGCAGACGTAAAACCTACTTATGCACATGCTGGAGCAATTTCTGCTGTAGCGAAGTTAGGTATTTTTACAGGTGATGATCACGGCAAATTTAATCCTTCTTCTCCAATGACTCGTGCACAAATTGCAAAAGTATTAGTAGTTGCTTTTGGTCTTGAGCATAAAGGTGATGTTGTGACATTTGCTGATGTTCCTGAAAACTATTGGGCAACAGAATATATTTCAATTATCGCATCAAACGGTATTACATCAGGTAAAGATAACGGTAATTTCGGCTATGATGAAATGTTAAAAATTTCTCAGCTTGAAACATTTATCGAGCGCGCTAAGCAAGTGAATAAGTAATCAATTTCTACTTCGCTTCGGACAAGGGCTACGTTTGAAGTGAAGCAATGCATGGAAGTTCTTTTAAATAACGTATAGACGGAGGAGAGTTTGCACTTGCAGGCTCTCTTCTTTTTATGAATCTATATGAAATGGGGTGATATAAAAAAATGTCGAATAGTTACAATCTATGATAGTTTTGTATGTGAATTTTTGTTAAAATGAACACAATAACACGAGAACATGAAGGGAGGAAATAAGACATTGTACTTTAAAAAAATCAGTCTTATATTATGCGTCTTATTCATTTCAGCTTCTATGTTTACGATACATAGTGCAAATGCTAGTGGTGGTTTTGAAGATGTACCCCAAAAGCATGAAGCTTATGAAGAGATCAATTATTTAGTTAGTTTAGGTGTTATTAAAGGGTACACGGAAAATGGTAAAACGTATTATAAGCCTTATAATAACGTGACACGCGGACAAGTTGCAAAAATGGCCGTTGTTGCTTCTGGCAACAAACCATTAGTTGTCAATAAATCCAATTTTTCAGATGTAACAGTTGGTACCGAGCTTTCAGGCTACGTTGAACGTGCTATACAGCTAGGGTACTTTAAAACAAATACAACAGGTCAGTTTTTACCGAACAAGCCTCTAACTCGCGATGAAATGAGTTATGTATTAACAAAGGCATTTAAGCTTGACGCAAGTGAATACGAAAATATTGATTCTCCTTTTGTTGATGTAGGTATTACACATCCCTACGTTCAATATATCAATACGATTTACTATAATGGTATTACAAAAGGAAGCGGTCAAAACTATAATCCAAATAGCCAAGTAACACGTGCACAATTCGCATTATTTGTTGCTCGTGCTAAAAGTGAAAAATACCGTTTAGAGTTACCTGTAAAAGGTGTTACTGTTCCAGATACAGCACAGGTTATCGGTTTAATTCAAGTGACAACAGATGGCTTGAATATCCGTAAATCAAAAGACTCTTCAATTAGTACAAACATTGTAGGTACAGTCGATAAAGGTGGAAAACTATCAGTCTATGCAGTTGAAGGAGACTGGTTAAAAGTAACATATAAAGGTGCATTTGCTTATATTTATAAAACGTACGCACAATTTTTAGATGCGGACGGTAATGCGTTAGGAAAAATCCAAAAAGAAGTGAAGACAACACAAGGTATCAATCTTTATGTGAAGGCTACTTCATCTTCTAAAACAATTTCAACAATCAATAGTAATGTTAAACTGCCTGTCTATAAAACGGTTAATGGCTACTATTTAACAGTAGTAAATGGTTTACCAGGTTATATTGTTGCAAATAGTACAGAGGATGTGGAAGTAGAACAACCTTCTATACCAGATCCAACTCCTCCACCAGTGGCAGGAGACTTACTAGGTCGCGCAACTGTTGATAGTTTAAATGTCCGCAAAGAAGCGAACTCAACTTCTACGGTACTAGGTAAATTAAGTAAAGGTGACTATGTGCATGTTAACAGCATTAGTGGCTACTGGGCTCAAATTACTTTTGATGGACAAACAGGCTATGTGCATAAATCTTACTTAAAACTATTAAACCAAAGTGGTAATGCACTGAAAAATCGTATTATCATCCTTGACCCTGGTCATGGTGGTAAGGACCCTGGAGCTGTAGTAGGTTCTACTTCAGAAAAGTCTATTACATTAAAAGTTAGTACACTAGTAAAACAGAAACTTGAAGCAGCTGGAGCGAAAGTGTTAATGACTCGTACAGGTGACACATATCCTTCATTGCAAGACCGTGTTGATTTTACCGATGCAAACTTTGGCGAAATCTTCGTTAGTATACATGTCAACTCAGCATCTAGCACCTCTGCACAAGGTACTGAAACATATTATGCTGTAACAACTGGAGATATGTATCAAGAAGATGTTGATCTCGCTACTTTTGTAAATAACCAAATTGTTAATAACTTAAACATGAAAAATCGTGGAGTTAAAGAACAACAATACTATGTTATTCGCAATACATTAATTCCTGCGATTCTAGTTGAACTAGGCTTCCTTACAAATGGTGAAGACCGTGGCAAAATGACAGATGATCAATATATCGAGTTATTTGCTGAAGCTATTTATAAAGGTATTTCTCAATACTACGCAAAACAATAAAACGAAAGAGCTACATCGTTCATAGTTTAGAACGACGTAGCTCTTTTTTTATTGGGTGAAGGAGATGACAGATAATCTATTAGCGCTAACAATCAAGTTATTTAGCGTTTGCATGAAGTGTACGATTTACAAATTGGGCAAAGTTTTGGCGTGTTACCGTGCTGTTTGGTTTAAAAGTTTGATCCGCGTAGCCTGTAGTTATATTTAAAGCAAAGAGAGCTTGAATATCTTTAAAATTGACATGAGATATCGGGACATCAATGAATGTATTTTTAGTAAAGCCTTGTAGCCTAAAGCCCTTTACAAGTGCATGTGCCATTGCTGCACGTGTCATTGGTTGATGGGCGTTAATTTTGCCATCTTCTAACGAAAGAATCCCATAGCGAGCACCTGTGGCTAAAACCGCATAGCCATAATCGCCAGCACTTATATCACTGGCGTTCAAGCTTGCTGAGCTTGAAGGGGTGATAGCAAGTGCACGTAATATCATGTCAGTAGCTTGTATCCGAGTGAGTGTGCCTTGGGGGTTAAATTTGCCATTACTACCTTTCACAATACCTAATGCATGTAAGTTTTTTATGTCATAATAAGCACCATTTGATGCTGATACATCTGGAAAAAATGGGGCAACTTCAATAGACGCCTTATTGGAACCTTTTGTACGTGTGAGCGTTTTAATTTCTGCAATGGTTGCAAATTTTTCGTCAACATTTTTACGATCATCGCGACCTTCTATGAAGGAAGTACGGATCGTATATGTTCCAGCAGCTAAATTTCCTGGCATAAAAATTTGATATTTTTCCGAGTGGGTACTAATATCTTTGCGGTCGGCATTAGTAGTTGTCGCATCTGCAGCAAGGCCTGGTATATAACGATCATGCCCTTTACCGACAACGTGATCGTTTGCATCGAGAATTTCTACTTTTAGTGTACCACGGGCTGGCACATTGCCATTGTTTTTAACCGTTACAGTAGAGTAGAAGACGAATTTACCAGATGGCGCTACATAGCTTTGCACACCGTCAGAGTATAGCGAAAGATTATAGCGACGTGGCACATCCCTATCATGATTTTCGGCAACCCAACGTAAAGCATGCTTCATAAATACTTGAGCGTCTAAGTCGCCTTGTGTTGTAGAGTAAGCAACACCGTTTTCGTTATCTTGCCAATCTGCTTTGGTATTAATAGTAATGTAATCATAAATTTTGAATCCGATTTGTACGACTCTACCTTTGCCATATTCAATAGCATGTGCTGCACCGAACTCATTTTTCTTCATTGTTTGTGGCTTATCAGTATAATCGTAATTCGAAAAATATAATAGCGGTGACGCAGAGCCACCTTGCCATGGTTTAATGATTTCAACCCACTCACGATCAGATTTTTTAAAACTTAGCTGGCTTTTACCGAGCTCGTTAGTAGCATTTTGGATAATTGGATGAACTGAATTGTTATTGCTAATTGTTCCGTTACCCAACACGATATCGTCGATAAAGCGTGAGTTGAAAACTTCTGATAGGTTATCCCATTCCATGACCCATGAGTCGACATCATAGATTAACGGAGAGAGATCCATTTGGCCAACCTTTGGAAATTTGGCAGACTCGTTACGAGCTGTTTGGAACGCAAAAATGGCACCACCACCGTTGCGAACGTACATTTTGACATTTTCGCGTTGTTGATGGTTCATCATGACCGTATAAGGAAAGACGATTGCATCATATTGGCTTAAACTTTCTAAGCTATTTAAGTCCTTTTCGTAAATTTTCTCTACATTGAAGCCCTGTTGCTGATATAAAAGGAAAGCTTTTAGCTCTTTGTTGTATGTAGAGCTATAATCGACCTTTGGAGATACAGTTTGTCCCTCATATGTACCACCAGGGTGTGTGGCGTTGGCATATTTCTCGCTACTTTCAGAGAAAACGATGCCAATTTTTTGTGTTGTAGCTTGAGCTTGCGTCGGTAATAGGAATACAACAAGCAAACAAGCGCAGACTGTAATTAATGAAAGGAATATCTTCAATAAATCCACATCCTTGTTTTGTATTTTTCTCAAAAATAGTATTACTTCATTTCATCATACACCCAAATAATTACTGAATCGTAGAGATTTAGGTGAAAATGAAAAATTTGAGCATTTTTATGTAAAATCCATAGAATACTTTCTATAAGTCTATCCGTATTTATGATATAATAACCTTTGTTTTTGTAGGGAAAACTAAAGAATGTAATAGTGAATAACAACTATTGATTCACGATAGAGGAGGGCAATAACATCTATTTAGATGTATTACATGTATGAATAAACTGAAGCAAGTTTTCGCAAAGGTCAATAAGATTGATACGTTTTCACCGTATTTCTTTTTACCTTTTATATTAGTACTATATTTCTTTACAAGTCTATTCGATTTCCATCGATTTGAATTATTTAACGTTCGTGTATCAATTTTGCCAGCGGTATTAGTAGCACTTGTTTGCTATTATATCGGTGTTTATATTATTGATAAATTACAATGGACAATCCCATCATTTGGGCTATCTTTCTTAGGAAAATATGTTATCCACATTGTTGTGTTACTAACTATAATCGGTTTAGCTTCTTATTTAATGATGATTTTTGGTGGAGGTTTAGGGATTTCAGATGAATCTAATCGTCGTAATCTCGATCCAAAACTAAACTTCTTCAGCCAATTATTATGGTATGGAATTTTACTGTTATTATCTTACAAAATGATTTTAGAAAAGCATATGACATGGAAGAAAGCAATAGTATACGGCACAATCTTTGCTGTTGTAATGTTCTTGTTCCTTTTAATGGGTTATCGTACGCCATTAATTATTATGCTATTTACTGGAATTATTATTTTCCACTATGTTGTGAAACGTGTAAAATTAACTTGGTTCCTAACAGCATTATTTGTAATCGGTGTTGCGTTCTCGATGTTCGGTTTCTTACGAGTAGTAACAGAAGATACAACGAAAGAATTCAATAATCGTGATCAACCAGATGTTGAATTGACAGAAACAGAAAAAGAAAAGCTTTTAACTGTTGAGCAAAAAGTAAATTTAACACCTAAATGGATGCGTTCTATTAATGGTGAAAGTGTGACAGGTCATATCGTTTTAAGTAAAATTATCGAATACACGCAAGAAGAGGGCTATTTAAAAGGCGAAATTCACAAAGGGATCTTTAATACGATTCTTCCTGGTGAGCAAATTTCACCTCGTATGAAGGTGACGGAAGTTGTAAACTCATTGAGCGTGGAAGAAGGTAAATATATTACACGTCCAACAAGAACAACAACGCCTACTTTTATCGGACAACTATTCCTTGATGGTGGCTATGCACTTGTAGCAATTGGCTTCTTATTATATGGTGTATTAATTTCATTAATCTATAATAAAGTTAAACAAGGTGGCATCCGTAGCTTCCACTCAGTAGCCTACGCATTTGTCATTACACTGTTTACAGTGTCGATGCACACAGGCTTACTTGATTTAATCTTTATATTAATGTTAGGTTTTGTAGTAATTGCATCAGCAATTATAAAAACAGAGCAAAGAAAACTTCGATACTAACAGTAAAGGGCTGCCCTATTAAGGACAGCCCTTTTATTATTCCTGCATATAGGGAAGTGAATCGCGGAATTCCAACGTCATACCGCGGGAAAAAGGTGTAGAACCGCGGAATTCCAGCGTCATACCGCGGAAAAAGGATGCAGAACCGCGGAATCCTAGCCTTATATCGCGGAAACTACCATATGGTATGTAAAAAAGCTCCATCCAATACCTTTATTGGATGAAGCTTTTTATTATTTCACTGTATCTATAAACTGAATATAGTCTTTACTAATGTAAGCTGAACCAGTGTGGAGCTTATCAGATAGTACTTCATACCAGCCGTTAATGTTTGTGTTGATAACAATAACAGGCATCCCACTTCTAGCATATGTGAAGAGCGGGCTATTGCTAGTAGAAGTGTCTACACGTACATTTAAACCAGTCGTTGTTGTTAAGCCGATTTTATAAGGATTATTTGCATCCTTAAAGCCTAACGCTTTTTCAGCACGATAGTAGTGTCCAGCAATTTTAGCTCCCCAGTACGGGTCAGAAGCATATTTTACGTTAAAACCAAGTGCTTTTGAACCGACTACTGCCCCGTTTGCATAGTTTTTCCCAGGGGCACCACCTGGTGTAATATAGTTTGGTTGTAGGAACTTATCAACCAGTTCGTTAATATTAGCAGCAACACTGTCAAATTTCTTATTAAGTGGATTCGTATCATAAACATATAAACCAAATAGGTTGTTTAAGTTTTGTGCATGATCACTCATACCATAAGCACTTTCATGTTGAGCAAGTGCCAAAATTAACATGGCGTTAATATGCGAGTTTGCCTCAACCTCTTTTAATGTTTGACCTAACCCGATAAGCTTACTTTTCGTAGTGGCATCTTTATAAAGTGTAATACCTGTACTTTCCATTTCCGCAAGCTTGTTCATAATGTAAGCATCGATTTCTTCTGCTGTGTATTGTGTTGTTGCACGAGCAGGTAAAAATTGATAATAGTTATAAGCGTCACCTTTAGAAGAGCCATTACCATTTGTGAAGTAAATACCATTCCAGCTATAGTATTTTTCACCTTGCTTCATGAAGGCAGGTGCTTTTCCGTAAACATAGCTTGAAGAATATTTATTTGTTGCGTAATCGTATAGTGTGTGTTTAATTTCGCCATTTTCGTTTGAATAGTAAGAACGTCCCTTACTTAGTGAAAAAGGAATTAGCGTTACATCGGCCTGTTTTAAATAGCCTACTTGACCAGCTAATCGCACTTTTACTTGTGCTGCATCACTGCTGATATATTCCATTTCTGTATTACCAGCAACAGCGATTTGATCTTTAATCGTTTCAGAATAAAGTGCAACATATTTATTAGTTACAACATAGCCAGAAGTCATCTTTACAATTTTATCTTTTTGAACGATAACTTGCGTATTTTTTGTTAATGCTTTTTCAGCAGCATCAAAGCTTGTGAAGCCTTGATTGCCAACTAGTGTACCATTTGAAATTTCCTTAATCGCATAAGTAGAGAAGTCAGCAGCAGCATCACCTGCAAGCAACATTAAACGTTGAATAAACGTTGCAGCTTGTCCAATTGTTGCATTTTTTTCTGGCATGAAGTAGCCATCAGAACCGATAATGATTCCTAAATGTGCACCGATTGCTACGGCATTGCGATAGTCTTTAATAATGGATGCATTATCCTTAAACGTAATGGATGAAGTACCCTTAGGAATTTTTAAATAATCAATAGCTCTCTCCAGCATAATTGCCATATGCTGTCTTGAAATGGCTGCATCAGGTTTAAATGAACCGTCTGTGTATCCAGTTATAATTCCAGCTGTAGCAGCCAATTGAATGTCTTTTGCATACACATATGTATCTGGAACATCTGTAAATGCCATACCGTTATTTGCTTCAAGATTCATTACCTTCGCTAAATAAGAAGCAAATTCTCCACGCGTGACATTGTCATTTGGACGATAACTGCCATTAGCATCCGTTACTAAAGCGTTCTTCGAAATTAAGTAGCGCAGACCATTTTCATGAGCATGCCCTGAAAGTTCATCAGCAGATGCCATTTGGGGTTGCCAAAAGAGCAAGCTAACCACTGCCATAAGCAATGCAATGATTGATAGTTTTTTCATATTTTTCCCTCCTAAACTTTAACATCATTTTACCAAAGTTAGAGAGTCGCGATAAGGTCAAATGTATGGATTCTTGTAAAATGCGTCAATATAAATAGTTTTTTTACCAATTATATGTAACTGGAAAATAGCTTAAATGTTCCATAGCTATTTTGGCATATTTTTGATAATCTTATAGAAGTAAAACAAAGAAGGGAAGGTGAGGGCTCTACATTACTTGAGGAGCGCGAAAAAATGAAAAAAATAGCAAAAATTTTACTGATTTTAGTTGTAATGATGTCGATCGTTGTTAGTCCGCTAAATGCCTATGCATTTCAAACAGTAAAGAAGGATTACCCGCTTTCAAAAGGTGTACAGTATAAACAATATACATACAGTAATACCTATACAAACTCTATTAATCATTTATCGATTAATGTTGGAGATCCGACGACAGAAGTACAATTAGGGATGCCCGCAGCAGTCAATGGAAAAGAATCGACAGTAGCAAATGCGAATCGTCTTTCTCGTGAGGGAAATCGAGTAGTTGGTGCTATTAATGCAAGTTTTTATAATATGTCAGAAGGTTACCCATTATTTTTACTAGCTAAAAATAATGTTATTTTGAACGGTGGAACAGTTTCAAGCGGTTCCGACCAATATATGAATGTTCCGACGGCTTTTGGGATGACATCTGATGGTCGCGGTGTTATTGATTATTTTGATTTTGACGTGACACTTTCCCATAACGGAACGAATTACGAGATGTCAGGCTTAAATCGTACACGTAATATATATGAAGCTATTATTTACACACCACAGTTTTATAGCAAAACAACAGATACTAATGAATACGGCTTTGAAATAGTGGTAGACACTGGTTCACCGATTACAGAAAATACATTTGGACAAACGTTAACTGGTAAAGTAACACAAATTAAGCCTTATGGATCGAAAGAAAAATTAACAATTCCATCTACTGGCTTTGTTGTATCTTTACAGGGCGGTGAATGGCACAATAAGTTAAGCCAAGTAGCTGTTGGCGATGAAATGAGTGTTAATTTTTCAATCGATCAGCTTTGGCAAAATGCACAATTTATATTGGCGAGCGGTCCTTACTTAGTAAAGGATGGTAAACCTTATATTATGATGAGCACTTCAAGCTCACGTGCAAAAGAAGTTGCACCACGTACAGTAGTAGCTACAAGTAATAATGGACAAACAGTGCACTTTATTACAGTAGACGGGCGTCAAACCCATAGTAAGGGCATGAATATGGTGCAGCTTGCGAATTATTTAGTAGCACTTGGTGTCGACAGAGCCATTAACTTAGATGGCGGTGGCTCAACAACAATGGGTATTCGCAACTATGGCAGTAATAATGTTGTCTTAGCGAATTTACCATCCAATTCAGGTAATACGCAACGTCTTGTATCTGCCACACTACAAGCAGTAAGTACGGCGCCAACTGGCAAGGCAACACACATTAAATTTACGAATAGTACAAACTACGCAACACTTTTAGTAGGTGCTTCATCGAGTGTAGCTGTTCAATATGTTTTAGATGATAACTATACGACACTACCTCTAGATGGTCATTTATCGTTAGCATCTCAAAACCAAACGTTACAGATTAATGGCTTGAACTATACAGCAACGCAAGCTGGGGATGACCGCATCTATATAGGCTATGACGGCGCTGCTGTGCAATCATATCAAGTTAAAGTAGTAGATGCCCCTACAACAATGGCTGTTGCACCAAGCTCTAAAACGGTAGGTGCAGGCGAATCTGTTAACTTTACGATTGATGCAAAAGATGACGCAGGTAAGCCTATTGTTTATAATCCTTCTCAAGTGAAATGGTCTGTAGAAGGTAACATCGGTACAATTACAAGCACTGGTAAGTTTACAGCGCAAAATCCAGGGGCGACTGGTAAGGTAATTGCTACTTTAGGAACGAAAAATGTAGCTGCTACAGTTTCTGTAGCGAAACCAGCGTTGTTTAAGGACATTCCGAATAATTATGTCTACTATAAAGAGATTGAATATTTAACGACGCACAATATTATTACAGGTCAGGCTGATGGTACATTTAGACCGAATGACAAGCTAACTCGTGCACATGCAGCAGTCATTATTAGCCGTGCATTAAATTTAGATACAAAAAATGTGAAAAATCCAAGCTTCAAAGATATTCAGGCAAATCACATTTACTATAAAGAAATTGCAGCTGTTGTAGAAGCAGGGATTATGAGCGGCCGTGAAAATAATACTTTTGACCCGAATGCAACATTGACACGAGCGCAGATGGCGAAAATTGTGGCAATTGCCTATAATTTAAAAGGAACAAGTAGTATTGCATTTAAAGATGTTCCAAAAGATCATTGGGCTTACACATATGTACAGCAACTAGCAGCAAACAACATTACGACTGGCTACGACGGTAACATTTATAAACCGAACGAAGCAATCAGTCGAGCACATTTTGGTCTGTTCCTTTACAGAACGATTAATAAGTAATCGCTGAAAAAGAAGTAGTACTTTTTTGCTGTTTTAAGCTATGAATTGTAGCCATAAGACGGTAGAAATAGAGGGAATCTCGTAGATATTCGAGGTTCCCTTTTTTTTTACTATTTTTAAAAAGAACGAATAAGTGCAATTGTGGTATAATCTCTGTATTAAAAAGTAAAAGGATGTTTTTTAATGAAAATAGGCATTGTGGGGAATTACGGCAATGATAATAATGGTGATGAATCAATATTATACGGCATTCTTCAACAAGTAAAACAAACATTTTCGGTAACGAGTGACGACATTACCGTTTTTAGCAATAACACAAAACAAACATCCGAGCGTTACGGGGTACATAGCTATCCATTGTATCATAAAAAGGGCAATCTATATAAAACGTTTATCCATACGTATAAAAATAACAAACAATATGTATCGAACTTTGACCTCCTCATCATTGGTGGTGGTGGTATTTTAATGGATTTTTATAAACGTGAAGCCCATCTTTATGGAACATACGCAATGATGGCAAAACAAAATAATATTCCCTACATTATTTACGGATGTGGCGCAGGACCACTAGATACATTTTCTGGTAAAATTAGTATCCGATTCATGTGCCGTTATGCAGCAAATATCTCTGTACGTGATCCCCAGTCTAAAAAGTTATTACAAAGTATCGGGGTCAAAAAACCGATTGAAGTGATTGGTGATCCTGCGTTTACGTTAAAAGGTGATCGCAAAGATTATGCTGAAAAGCCAAGAAAAATTGGTGTATCTGCCGTTCCGTATTATAATGCAAACTATTGGCCAGAAGGTAATGTAGCAAAATATGATGCATATGTAACAGGTATGGCGAAAAACTTAGATCAAGTCATTTCGGAGCAAAATGCTCACATTACATTTTTTGCAACGAAATTTCCTCAAGATGTAACCGTGACACAAGATATACAGAAGAAAATGCAGCATCGTGCACAGACAGAAATAATTGAGGGAAATCTTGTGCCTGAGCGTTTGCTAGAAGTTACGGGCGAGCAAGATATAATAATTGGTACGCGTTTACATTCGCTTATTTTGGCTACCAATTCAGAGACTCCCATTATTGCTGTATCCTATCATACAAAAGTGCAAGATTTTATGTCCTTTGTTGGTGCATCAGATCGTTGCTTACAGATGCAGGATATAGAAGATGATGAGAATGCTCTTTCTAAATTAGTTGGTAAAATAAGTAGCAATTGGGAACAGTCAATTGCAGAGACGAAACAAATTGCTACACATATTCATAAAGAGGCCATGTATGGTCAGGAATTAATGAAAAAGGCAGTGACACGTCTATGAAAAAAATACTCGTCATTAGTAATATGTATCCAACATCTGATCATTTATCATTCGGTATTTTTGTAAAAAACCAAGTTACAGCTCTTGAAAAAGCTGGACTAGACGTTGAAATAGCAGTGAATACAAACCCAGCTACAGGCAAGAAAAACACCATTGTAAAATATGCTAAATGGGGATTTTCTACATTATTGAAGGGTCTAAAAAATCGAAAATCAATCGATATCACACATGCGCACTATGTGTTTCCTTCAGGGATGTTATCGCTACTTTTAAAGAAAATGTTTGGTATACCGTACATTGTTACTGCTCATGGTGGAGACATTGAACGTATGGCAAAGAAAAGTGCGAGAATTCGTAACTGGACAGCGAGTATTTTACGTGAAAGTGAGCATGTCATTGCAGTAGGTCCTGTGTTAGCGCAACAAATTGAGCAAGACTTTGATATAGCTCCGGACAAAATCTCAGTAGTTAGCATGGGCGTGAATCGTGAAGTATTTTCACAAGGTAGACAAGCAGAAGCACGACAACAATTGCAATTAGCCAAAGAGCCTTTTGTTTTTCTTTTCGTAGGAAATGTCATTAAACAAAAGGGTGTTGAAGAGCTACTGCAAGCATTCCAAATGTTAAAGACGAAAGTGGAGCGTCCTATAGAACTAGTTATTGTAGGCTCTAGAAGAGATGAGGGATTTTTCCAATCTTTGCAACCATTCTTCAGTGAAGACGTCAAATTTATAGACCCACTAAAACAACAGGAACTTGTAAAGTGGTTCCAGGCAAGTGATGTCTTCGTATTACCATCACATTTAGAAGGATTTGGGCTTGTAGCATTAGAGGCATTAGCGACAGACACACCTGTCATCGCTTCTAAAGTAGGTGGCCTCGTATCACTACTTGGTGAAGGTGCAGGGCATTTAGTGGAGCCTGAAGACGCAATCGCTTTATCTGAGGAGATGCTGCGTGCCGTGAACACGCCGAAAGAAAAATATATGAATCGTGAAGCGGTCGAAAAAGTATTAGACGTTCACGATGAAAAAAATATAACTGCAAGATGTATTGCCATTTATAAGTCGGCCATTAAAGGTGGGGATGACTTATGAATAAGTTTATAAAGGTTGTCGGGGCCGTAGCGATTATTAATATCGTCGCCCGTGTCTTCGGCTTTTTACGTGAAATGATTATCGGTTACCAATATGGTAGTACACATATTGCAGATAGCATCTTCACTGCTTATACCATTCCGAATTTTTTATATTTAGTAGTAGGTGGGGCTTTTACAACAGCCGTTATCTCGATTTATAATCGGGAAACGACAGACCGAGCATTATTTGTAAAACAGTCCTTTACGATTGTATTGTTAACAGTTTCCATTATGACTGTCATCTTATTAGCTTTTACAAACCCAATTATGGACATATTTAACCAAGATAAAAATACGGAAGATTATACCCAAAGTGATTTAGACTTATTGAAACATCTTTACTTTTGGATGATGCCTTCATCTATATTACTTGTGTTATCTTCTTGGTATAGCGGCTTACTGAATGTGAATGAAAAATTTCACTTATCAAGCTTTGCCATTTTAATTTACAACGCGATTTTCTTAGTAATTGCAGTTGGCTTATCTCTCTGGATCGGACCAATTGGCTACGGTATTAGTGCTTTAGCTAGTGCGGTTATTATGGTGTATTTCTTAATAGTCGGTTATCGCAAATTAGATTCCCCTAAAGTCGGGTTTTCATTTGAGCATAATATTTCCTCAAAGCAGCTTTGGATTATGGTGTTGCCAATTATGCTTGGAGGAGCGACAATTCAATTATATGCTTTGTTACAGCGTATTTTTGCTGGTATGCTTTCTGAAGGGGCTGTAGCAGCTGTGAACTATTCTTCTAAGCTGATGCAATTCCCGCAAGCGATTTTAATTACAGCTGTGACTACGGTCATTTATCCGATTTTGAGTCAAAAAGAAGCTAACAATGATTCTGCTTCTATAAAGAGCCTGTATTCAAAAGGTTTACATTATCTATTGTTGCTACTTATACCAGTGACAATATATTCTTACTTCTACTCAGAAAACCTTATACAAGTTATATTCCAATATGGTAAATTCGATGCTGATTCGACTGCCATTACAGCACCTGTCTTAGCAATATTCGTATTATCCATGTATTTCTTAGCTGCGAATACGTACATTACACGCTTTTACTATGCAAAAGGCGACTCGATGGCACCTGTTATTTTTAGCTTAATTAATGTCTTTGGTGTCAATATTGCGGTTATTATGCTGATGGTGGATAATTACGGTGCTGAAGCAATTGCTTGGGGAACATTAATTAGTGCCATTACAAACTTTATTATGCTAGTCGCTTATGCAATACCGAAGTATGACTTGAAAATGGGCATCTTCAGCAAAGAGTTACATTTTTTCAGAGCGATGCCGCCAATGATTATCATTACGATTGTCATGTATTTCTCAAGCCATTATTTAGTGTTTGAATACAAGTGGTTAACATTCATTGTAGGACTAGCTATTTTTATCGCTGTCTTTGTGGGCTCTTACTTAGTATTTGGCATTAATGAAGTAAAAGAATATTATGATAAGCTGAAAAAGAAGCTGTTAAAACAATAAAAATGAGTGGCTGTATAAACAGTCAGCTAAAAAATCAACGTTTTCTTATTTGTTAAAAATATGCTTATTTTAGACAGATTATCTTTATAAAAGCATGTCGGGAGTACTTCCGGCATGCTTTTATATTGTATCTAAAGCTAGTGAAAGGGCATTTGTAAAGGGTTGTGATGAAGAGTGGGGTAGTCTCTTTTTTTGATGGTAGTAGTTTGTAAGAGGCAAGAAAAGTATCATGTATCATATTATTGTTAAAAATGCATAGTGTAATTTTTTGAATTGTATTATAATTAACATTATTCAGGCAGTGAAAAGGTAAATGGTGGGTTTAAATATGGTATTAAATATTTTTAATACCATATTTAAACAAAACAAAACGAATATTTATTAATAGAGTAAGGTGACTAGTATGGCAAGAGGTAGAAAGATTAATTCGAATGGAGAAAGAAGTAAACAATTATTACTTGAAAAAGCTGTGGAGCTTTTCTCTGAAAGGGGATATTATGCTACAAAAATAAGCGATATAGTGAAAGCGGCAGATGTAACTCAGCCTACATTTTATTTATATTTTAAAAGTAAAGAATCGCTCTATAATGATTTGAATATAAAATTCCAACAAGGATTTAATGAAATCATGTCCAATCAAAATGAAGAAGTGGAAAAAGGGATAGAGGGCTTTATTCAAATGCTAGAGCAAAAGCTATATTTGTTGTTCCTTTATATAATTGAGAATCCAAAACTAACGAAAATTGGCTTTTTTGAATCTAAACAATCATCATGCGTTAAAACAAAATTAACACAGCAATTTATTGAACTAGTTTATCGTCATGATTGTGATCGTCTATTTCAATTACAAAATATAGATATAAAAATAGTAGCAGATAGTTTAGTTGGCTCATTTGAACGTTTAATATTAACAAATTTACTAGAACAAAAAAGCAAGCCGTGTGAACTTGCACGCAATTTAGTGCATGTATTTTTTCTCCTAAGAGAAACGCATAAGTCGGGAATGTAGATGTAGCTTTTTTTAAGTATAAAACCCATCTCCACATAGCTTGGAGAGAGAGTTAAGTCTAGGGCACACAAGAACATTGGGGACGAAGGAAAGGACTCCTAAGGCATACGCTGCGCCCGTGGAAGCCACGATAGAGAGGGGCTCAATAGCCGACAGCAAGTGTTAGATTGATTATAGACAATCTAACACTTATTTGTAGTGGTTTTTTATGGATTAGAAAAGCGTTTGATTTCGCATTGGCGCGACTATCAAACGCTTTCTATTATGGAAAACTCAATTTTTAATTCGTAACTGCTATATGGAGATAAATCCCCTTTTGTAGTTTGTCACCTGAAGATTTTTGAATAGTTGGATGCACAAGCAGCATGTATTCTTGCCCTTCAACAAGTGGTTCAGTAGGTTTAATAAGTAAGGAATTATCTTTTTCCACCTTTGTTGTAAATGGAACTTCATCTCCACCTAAAGCAACTAGCTGTACGCTTCCTTCAGGAATTGGTGTAGTGAATGCCTGTGAAAACTTAACTTTGAACGTTTTAGTAGTAGGTACATTTTTAAGGCTAGTTAGTTCTTGATAATCTTTGTATTGTGCCTTAATAGCATCATAATGTGCTTGGAAAATTGGAGCAGTCTTCGTTTGTATATTAGGCTTCACACCTACTTCATTAATTGTATGGCCTGCAGGACCAGTAAATTTACCGACAGTAAGCTTTAAATAACTACCGTCATGCAATTCATAGAAGCCTTGCATAGCCCCTTTACCGTAAGTAGTTTCACCATATAAAATAGCAGATTGTTGATCTTGTAACGAAGCTGATAGCATTTCAGATGCACTTGCACTATATCGATTTACTAAAATACGAGTATCTGCTGGAAATTTAATGTTTTGTTGCTTAGCACGTACTTCGTAAGAGGCATGTGCTTCTTGCAATAAATAAGCTATTTTTGCTTTAGGAAATAAACCAGTAAGCTCTTCTGCTGTTGTAACATAGCCACCGCCATTATTTTGTAAATCCAAAATAAAAGAAGTAGCGCCACGCTGTTTAAGCTGAATGAGTGCCTCTTTTACTAGTTGCGCACCATCTTCAGAGAAAGAAGACATTGCTATGTAGCCAACATTACCAAATAATAAAGCAGATTCTACATTTGGCAGTGTGAATTTTTTACGTGTAATTGTTTTTGTGGAAGTAGACCCGTTCTCGTGTAATAGCTTAACCTGTACTTGTGTACCTTCATTACCGATTAGTAGGGAAGAGGCTTCTTCAATGGAGTTACCTACAATGGATTGACCGTTAATGGAAATGATGATATCTCCAGCCACGACACCTGCATCAGATGCTCCACCTTTGTCGATAACTTGTAAAATGTGTATTCCATCATCATGTTCCTCAATAACAACACCAATACCGATTGTGGATAGATTGATGCTATTCATAAATTCTTCAAATTCTTGTTTAGTAAAATATGTTGAATAAGGGTCTAACATATTAATAATGTCAGAAATGGTTGTTGCCTTTTGTAGATCGCCATTAATTTTCCCAACATAGTTTTCTGTTATAATTTCTTTTATTTCTTCAACTAGTTGCTGGTCATTATTATTTGCAGCAGAAGCATTTGATAATGGAAAAATGACAAAGCTCAATACGAACAAGAAAGACCATAATACTTTTTTCATAAGACACCTCTTTTCAGAATTATTTACATATATTATACATGAATTTCCATATTGGCGTCGAATAAAAACAGACACGTCTATCTTAGAACGTGTCTGCTTGCATTACCTATTTAGTTTTTCTTGAAAAGCTTATGAATAATGAAGCCGATAAGCGCACCGATCATTGCAGGGACGAGCCAACCAAGACTTTGCTCGTACAGTGGTAATGCTTTTAAAATATTTTCATAGGAAGTAATTTTAATTTCCATTTGTTTTAAGCCGTCATAAACACTAACAAAGAATGTTGGAATTAACGCTAAAATGTAAACAATTCGTCCACCTTTAAAGAAATGATCAGCAAGCGATAACACCATTAAAACCATGGCCAGTGGATAAATAATTAGTAGTACAGGTAGTGATGTATTAATAATTGTTGATAATCCAACATTTGTAATGGCTACACTTAATAATGTAAATACGATTAAGAACGTTTTATATGAAACTTTTGGGAAAAGCTTATTAAAGAACTGTGCATTGGCTGTCAATAAGCCGACAGCAGTAGAAATACAAGCTAATAAAATAGTAAGCGATAAAATAATACTACCGAAGCTGCCGAAAAGGTATTCTGCAGATTTTGCGATGATGACGCCACCATTATCAGATGTACCTATTGCTCCTATACTTGTATTGCCGATATAGCCAAGTGAAATATATACGAAGGCTAAACCAATGGCAGCCACAATGCCTGCAAAAATTGTTGTTTTAACTTGCTTTTTAGTATCTTTCATTCCCATATCACTTAAAGCTTGTAAAATGACAATACCAAAAACAAGTGCACTTAGAACGTCCATCGTTAAATAGCCTTGAACAAAGCCCTCGGAAAATGGCGAAACATTGTATTTCCCAACAGCCATTCCTGCTTCACCCATAGGCGTAATAAAGCTTTTAACAGCTAATAGTAAAATAACTATTAAGAGTGCAGGGGTTAAAATCTTGCCTACACGATCTACTAGTTTAGAAGGATTGAATGCTAAATAAAGTATAAACGCAAAAAATACGATCGATGTAATAAATAGAGGAGCCCAATGTGCTTGTGCTGCCTCTGAAAGAAACGGTGCAATGCCGATTTCGTAAGACACAGAGCCAGTACGCGGAACGGCGAAAAATGGCCCGATTGCTAAATAGACAATTGAAGTGAAAATGATTCCGAAAACAGGGTGAACACGACTAGCAAGTAGCTGTAAGTCGCCACCTGCTTTTGCAACAGCGACAATAGCAAGTAATGGTAAACCTACACCCGTTATTAAAAATCCGATCATAGCAATTGTAATATGTTCACCGGCTTGTTGGCCTAGTAGCGGTGGAAAGATAATGTTGCCTGCCCCTAGGAACAAGGCAAAAAGTAGTAAGCCTACAGCTAAATTCTCTTTGATGAAAATCAAGATGTTTCTCATAAATACTAAAACTCCTTTATAATTGAAAAAATAAAACTTTCTAAAAATTTTAAATACAGACATGTATGTTATCATAGGACTATAAAACTTGCAATTATTATACTAATAGTAGATAGTCGGATTCTGTAGTATTCTATAGGATTCATAAATTGTTTGAAAAATAGTCAGTTTTTCCGATTTTTGTTTAGACATATCTTTAGTATGATAGACACACAAGGAAATATTCTACCATGAACGGAGGCTATTTGATATGCTAAAATCACAAAAATGGAGAATTCTCGCTTTAAGCACTATTGCTACTTCATTTTTTGCAATACAAACTGCAGAAGCTGCAACATATACAGTACAAAAAGGCGATACGTTATCCAAAATCGCCCAAACCCACCAAGTGACAATTCAAGACATAAAAAAATGGAATAATTTATCAAAGGATACGATTTATGTAGCCCAAAAACTAGAGATTACAAAGCAGGCGACAGCGGAAACGGTAAAACCGTCAAAACCTACAACGGAAACAGTAAAACCGTCAAAGCCAACAACAACTACACCTTCTAAGCCATCGACTGCCGTTCATACAGTTATTAAAGGCGATACGCTCTCGAAAATTGCAAAGCAATACAATGTGACATTAAAAGAGCTTAAAGATTGGAATGGAATAGAGAACGACACGATTTATATTGGACAAGTGTTAAAGATTTCTCCAGTAGCCGTAATACCCGAGGGTGATACAATACATAACAATGTGACTTCAGATACGGGGGCAGGGACACCATCAAAAGTAACAAATCAAGATCCTACAGCGAATGGACAGGCTATATACAAAAAAACGGTAGACCTGGCTAATAAACTAATTGGAACACCGTATCTTTATGGCGGAAACACACCAGAAGGTCTTGATTGCAGTGGATTTATTTTTTACGCTTTCAATCAAGGTGGTTTGAAAATTGGACGAGATAGCAGCGAAGGCTATTTCAATAACAGTACAACGCAAGTGAAAAATCCTGTACCAGGAGACTTAGTATTTTTTGAAAATACGTATAAAGAAGGTATTTCTCATATGGGTATTTACCTCGGTAACAATAAATTTATCCACGCAGGTACGGATGGTGTAGAACTTTCTGATGTTACGTACTCTTACTGGTCAACTAGATTAGTAGCTTATAAACGATTCGATACAGTGAAATAAGGAAAAGGCGATATTTGCATTGCGCAAATATCGCCTTTTGATGTGCTAGAAGGACGTGCGGATTGCCAGTAATGTACGGTAATCGCCAGAAGGATAGTGCTTATTGCCGATAACTCGGACGAACCGCCGATAGAAGTCAATGAAATGCTGTAAACTGGAGTGAAGCGCTGTTCAACTTCCGCGAAAAAGTGAGCACCATATTTACACTAAAAAAATCCTTCTTTCCGAAAAAAGAAGGATTTTTGCTGTTTTTATTGAGTAACGCGTGCTGTCCAGCGAGAAAGGTCAGCTTGTTGTGCATCAACAAGTTCAGCTGGGAAAATGAATGTCCAAGGTTTTGTTGAGTTCGGTTGGACAGTTAAAATTGGATCCATTGTAAATGAACCTTTTGCAATTTGTTTACCTGTTGCATCGATAATTTCTAATGGTAATTGCTCTAAATTAATCGCTTTGTTGTGACCATTACGGATAAAGATGGATACATTTAGGTTTCCATTATCAGCAAGCTTTGCTTGTAGACCAGTGAAGTTAACTTCCGTTTCACCTAACTTTGGTAATGTACTTACGATTTTTGCAAGCTCTTCCTTTTGTGCAGCTGGTAACTGTTTCTCCCATGTAGGGTCTAACTCTAATTGGTGACCACGTAATGAGACAAGGTTAAAGGCGATTTTCCAGCCGTCTTCTGGTACTTCGTCAACTTTAATAGTTGATTTTTCAAATTCAAATACCCATGGACGTGCACTTTCAGCTGGAATTGTGCCAAGCGCTTTAAAATCGAATTTTTTAGAAGCTATTAGCTCATCATTTTTATCCATAATGAATAATTCAATTTCACCTAGTTCAATCGCTTCCGCTAATGATGAACGGAAGAAGGCGCGTACAAGCCATTTGCCCGTGCGTGGCTCCTCTTCAATACTAATAGATGATAGTGATAATTGATTTGGTTTTAATGGCTCTAGGTCATTTGCTAGGAAGTTAAAAATGTATTTTTGTTCCTGAGGTACATCCCATTCAGGATGGAATGAAAGTTTCGTTACAACGTCACGGTTGTCACCTTTATTTGCTGAAACTTTTCCTAGCAAATCTTTAGAATCAATTGTGTTTTCTTGAACGATTTTGTCTGATTTCTTAAAAAATGAAAATAAACCCATTATTGTACCTCCTGTTGTCCTTCAATCATTTTCATGAAGCCTGTAATTTCAATAATAATAGAACGGCGTAATTCCTGGAAGTTCTTTCCGAATAATTCAAGTCCTTCGCGCTGATAAATGCGCATTGGATCTTCTTGTTGATAATGACGTAAGCCAATACCTTCTTTTAAGTGAGCCATTGCTTCTAAATGCTTCACCCAGCCACTATCTAAATAACTCAACATAACTTGTGGAATAACAGCCATTACTTGCTCATTTTCAGCAAATTTTTGCATATGATCAAGGAGTTCTTGCTCAGAAGGCTGGACATCAGCTAAAATTTGCTTCACTTTACCTACTTCACGATCGATCGTTACTGGAGTAATGAATAACGAATTAAGTGAATTTTCCATTTGGTCATAAGCCCATTCTACAGAAGGGAGCTCTTCAGGCGCAGCATCTCGCACGGCAAAATCGACCGTTTCGCTCAGCATTTTTTTTAACTCACCCATTAAATCCTCGCCAGCTAAAATCTTGTCACGTAAACCATAAATAACAGTACGTTGATCATTGATAACATCGTCTAATTTTAAATTGTACTCACGCATGCCGTATTGTGAGCCTTCAACAATGCGCTGTGTACGATTAATTAGCTCTTGTACATCTTTGTTTTGAATGACTTCATTTTCATCCACAACCATTTTTGCAGAGAATTTCTCAACTTCTTCTTTTGCATAGCGGCGGAACATATCATCTTCAATAGAGAGAATGAAGCGACTTTCACCTACGTCACCTTGACGACCAGAGCGACCGCGCAGCTGATTATCAACGCGCCGGCTTTCATGCTTTTCGGTACCGATAACATACAGTCCACCAAGTTCATGGACATCGTCGCCTAGCACGATATCTGTACCACGACCAGCCATATTTGTGGCAACGGTAATACGACCTTTTTGACCTGCTTGAGAAATAAGCTCAACTTCTTGTTCAACCGTTTTTGCATTTAACAATTGGAATTTCAGGCCCTCTTTTTTCAAATGATCTGCAACCATTTCGGATTGTAGAATAGATGTTGTCCCAATTAACACTGGTTGTCCTTTAGCATGTCGTTGTTTCGCTTCAGCAGCTACAAATTTATATTTGGCAGCTTGCGTTTTGAAAATCATATCAGGCTGATCAACACGTTGACGTGGACGGTTTGTTGGAATTTGAATTACTTCCATGCCATACACTTCACGAATTTCTTTTTCCTGTGTTTTCGCTGTACCTGTCATCCCAGAAAGCTTCGGATACATACGGAAATAGTTTTGAATTGTAATTTGTGCCTGTGCTTTATTTTCTTCTGTAATTGTTACGCCTTCTTTTGCTTCGATAGCTTGGTGTAAGCCATCAGAAAGAGAACGACCTTCTAAAATACGACCTGTGAACATGTCTACAAGCTCGATTTTATCTTCTTTAACGATATAATCAACGTCACGCTGGAACATGACATGGGCACGAACAGCTTGGATCACATAGTGATATAGTGTTTGATGTTCTAAGTCATATAAATTATCAACATTGAAAGCAGCCTCTACTTTTTCAATGCCTTTATCTGTTAAAGAAGTAGCTTTTGTTTCATCATCAAAATCATAGTCTTCTTCAGCTTTAAAGCGTTTAGCTAACATTGCTGCAATGCGGTGTAGCTCATCATTTGCAGGCATTTTACCAGCAATAATTAGTGGCGTTTTTGCTTCATCAATAAGCACACTATCGACTTCATCGATAATGGCGAAATGATAAGCACGTTGCACTTTATCCGCTAAGCTATGTGCCATATTGTCACGTAAATAGTCGAAACCAAATTCTGTACCTACACCGTACGTGATATCTGCGTTATACGCTTCTTTTTTCTCAGTAGGTTCCATCATTGGAATATTTAATCCAACTGTTAAACCTAGGAAGCGGTGAATTTGACCAACAAGCTCAAAGTCACGTTTAGCTAAGTAGTCATTGACTGTGATGACATGAACACCTTTACCTTCTAATGCGCGTACATAAGAGGGCAGTGAAGCGACAAGCGTTTTCCCTTCACCTGTAGGCATTTCTGCAATATTGCCTTCTGTTAATACAAGTCCACCAATCAGCTGTACATCAAAATGGCGCATTCCTAAAACACGCTTTGAGGCTTCGCGTACAACTGCAAATGCGTCTGGGATAATTGATGTAATTGGTTCGCCTTGTTCTAAGCGATCCTTGAAAATAAAAGTCATTTCTCTTAATTCAGCATCTGACTTATTGACATAGTTTTCTTCTAGATGATTAATTTGCTCTACTATTTTATAGTAGCGTTTTAATTGACGAGCACTTGTTTGCTCGTTGTTGCGTTTAAAAATTGAGAACATGAATTTACGCTCCTTTAAAGTTGTCTAAATGCTAGACACCTCATTATTCTATCAAATTTTACGAATGATGACTACATTTGACATTAAGTAATACAAGTAGAATAATAGAGAAAAATGTAAATTGTGAAATGGTGGAAAATGAATAGAAAAAGTATATTTCAGAGCTTGTTCATGCTATAATCAAATTGGATTCAAATGTAGATTAATTTTTTGAGGGGGAGAGACATGCTTTACGTGTCTTTAATAGCAGCATTCGTTGCTTCCATTTTGTTAACTCCACTAGTTAAACGTTTAGCGTTTAGAATTGGTGCCGTTGACGCGCCAAACTATCGAAAAGTACATGCACGCATAATGCCAAGGCTTGGTGGTCTGGCAATTTTCCTTGCGTTTTTAATAGGGGTGGCGTTTTTACAGCCACAAGGTGAAAATAGTTTAGCGATTATTATCGGAGCTTGTATTATTGTAGCAACTGGTGTCATTGATGATATGCGCGAAATTTCCGCAAAAGCAAAAATGCTCGGCCAAGTAGTAGCGGCCCTTATCGTTATTTTTGTTGGCGGAATTCAAATTGACTTTATTAACTTGCCATTTGGTGGCCAATTAGATTTCGGTTTCTTAAGTATTCCATTTACTATACTATGGATTGTTGGTATTACGAATGCGATTAACTTAATTGATGGCTTAGATGGTTTAGCTGCAGGTGTTTCTTCTATTGCACTAATCACATTATCAGGTATGGCATTTATAATGGGCGATATGTTCGTATTAGCCTTTGCAGCAATTTTAGCTGCAGCGACAATTGGTTTCTTATTTTATAACTTCCATCCAGCAAAAATCTTCATGGGAGATACTGGAGCACTATTTTTAGGATTTATGATTTCAGTATTAGCATTATTAGGATATAAAAACTTTACGATCATTTCGTTAATTATCCCAGTTATTATGCTAGGTGTACCGATTTCTGATACATTCTTTGCAATTGTTCGTCGCTTACGTATGAAGAAAAAATGGTCGGATCCAGATAAATCGCATTTACATCACCGATTATTGGATATGGGCTTTACACATCGTCAAACTGTACTGATTATTTATGGCATTGCGATGATGTTCGGCTTAGCTGCTATTATCTTCTCAATGGCTAAATTATGGGGAGCAATATTGCTTATTACAGTGATTTTAATCGCCATTGAAATTTTTGTTGAAATCATAGGACTCGCTGGCAAAAACTATAAACCGCTCTTAAATTTCATGCGGATTTTTAATAAATAACATTCGAACCAACTATACTGGACTATAGTTGCTCAGACAGAAGACAAACTCAAATGCCTTTGAGTTTGTCTTCTGTCTTTTTTTGTACTATCGCGGAAAAACCTTGTTGCTTCGCGGAAATATGGGTTTAAAGCGCGGGAATAAGCCCATGAAACGCGGAATAACGATGTTGTATCGCGGAAAAAGGGTCATGAAGCGCGGAAAAACTAAATGGAAGCGAAAAACAACCAGTCACAGGTTAAATACCCGCAACTGGCTGTTTCTCAAAAACTTTATTGTGCTGACTCGTTAGTCGAACTGTCGTCGCCAGCTGCATTATCTTTATCTGTATTATTATTTGTTAACGTAGAAGATGGAGATTTTAAAGCTAAATGATTTTTAAGAATTTGTGATACGTCATCAACTGATTGCTGATCTAGTTGATAATAGTAAACACCTGTAGACATATCATCGTTACCTTCTAAAGTTAACGAATCGATGCGTGGTTTACCTTGTTTTAAATATGACAGGAATGATTTCATTTCACTAAATGTCATATTTGTTTTCATATTATCACCAATTGCCTTAATGACATCGTCATACTTTGTAATAGAACCGACTGAAGCTACTTTATTCGTAATAGCTGTTAAAATTTCTTGTTGGCGAATACCACGTTGAATATCATTATCTTGTTTACGAGTACGGGCAAGTGCAAGTGCTTGACTACCACTTAATTGCTGTAAACCTGGTTTTAAATTAATTGTATTACGATCAAATTCATCTTTTTCGTGTAATGCATATGGCACTTCTGCTTCGATGCCGCCTAATGCGTCGACAACATCAATAAATGCATTAAAGTTCATGCGCACGTAGTAGTCAATTGGTATATCTAGAAGTCCTTCAACTGTTTCAATGGTTGCTAGTGTACCGCCTAAAGCATGTGCATGCGTAATTTTATCTTTATAACCTACTGAAGGAATATAAACGTAAGAATCACGAGGGATACTTAACATTTTAATCGTTTTTGTGTTGTTGTTTAAAGTAGCTAAAATCAGAGCATCTGAACGTGAGTGATCAGAACCTTGTCCACGATTTTCGCTATCATCAACACCTACAAATAAAATCGAAACATTATCATGAACCGGTTCTACTTTTTCTTCTCTTAGTGTAGAAACATCGCGACCTTCTAATTCTTCATGTGCTGAGTTTGCAGCGTGCTCGGCTTGCTTTGTAATATATACTCCATAGGCCGTAACGCAAATTAGCAAACTAGCAACAAGTAGTAATGCTACTTTTATAATGAAAGACGCTTTAGAAGACCTCTTTTTCCTTTTTACATTTGTTCTTTTCATATCTGGTATATTCTCCTCTTGATTTTGGGAATAATTACGCGATTGAACTAAAATTTATTCATATTAGCACAGAGGCGTAACTGAGTAAGTTAGCTCAATATTAAAATTATACTATGGACCTTCAGCATTAGACAATTAAAACTATTTATTTCACAATAAATTCGATAAATTGCGCACTCTCGAATGAGACCGAAGCTTGTCCATTTGTAAGTTCTGTAATCCAATTGGTAAACTGATTTTCTTCCTCTTTCAACACGGAAACAATGATTTCGACACCTTCTAAGTAGCGAATTTCCTCTAATGAGTAAGCAGAGTTGCGAATCTCATTTTCTACTTTGCCAAGCCAAGTGTAATCGATGACGATTTTCATTAGGTGGTGTAGCTTGCGTTCGACAACTTGTGCAGCGAGTAATCCTTCTGTTGTTGCTTTACCGTAAGCACGAATAAGACCGCCGCCGCCCAATTTTATGCCACCAAAGTAGCGTGTGACGACAACGACCGTATCCTTTAAGCCTTGTTTTTTTAAAACCTCTAACATAGGGACGCCTGCCGTACCACTAGGTTCCCCATCATCATTGGCCTTTTGGATATGATCATGCTCCCCAATTATATAAGCAGAGCAATTATGTGTCGCATTATGATGCATTTTTTTTATGCGCTCAATAAACAACATTGCATCCTCTTCGCTTTCAGCGCGTTCTATATAAGTGAGAAAGCGAGATTTAGATATTACGATTTCACTTTCTCCATAGCCTTTTACAGTTAAATAGTTATCTCTCATATGTGTCATTCTCCTTTAAAGTAGGGTTGTATGCTATAAATTTCATAAAGAAAAAGCATTAATTTTTATCATTGTGATGCTATAATAGGTTTAGACTTAGATTCTATGAAATTGGTCTTTCAAAATACTATGTGGTAATAAGGACATTAGACTGGGGAGTACACTATGTTTTCAAATGATACCTTCGATTTAAAGTCGCTTGATGACGTATTCAATCGAATGTTAGAAACAATAATGAGCTCTAAAGACGATATTTTCATTATAAGTGAACAAAGCCGTAGAAGCTTTGAAGATATGCAACAAGAGCTAGAAATTGTTCGAAAACAGATTTCAACTGTCATCGATGAAGGCGATGCTTTAGAAAAAAGCACGCAACTTGCTAAGCAAAGACTTGTGTTAGTGAGTAAAGCTTTTGATAATTATACCGAAGAACAAGTTAGAGATGCATATGAAACGGCCCATGATTTTCAATTGAAGCTCTCCGTCATTAAAACACAAGAAAAGCAACTGCGCGACAAAAGAGATGATTTAGAGCGACGTCTAAGAGGTTTACTCGATACAATTGAACGTGCTGATCATATTGTTAATCAAGTAAATGTTATTTTAAATTATTTAACGTCTGATTTAAAAAATGTTGGGTTAGCGCTTGAACAAGCGAAAATGAAGCAAGATTTTGGTATACGAATAATCGCAGCGCAAGAAGAAGAGCGAAAACGTTTATCAAGAGAGATTCATGATGGACCTGCGCAAATGTTGGCCAATGTCTTAATGCGTACGGATTTAATTGAAAGAACGTATCGTGAAAAGGGCATTGAATATGCTTTGGCTGAAATTGCTGATTTGAAAAAAACAGTGCGCAATGCGCTATCAGAAGTGCGACGTATTATTTATGATTTACGTCCTATGGCACTCGATGATTTAGGTATTGTACCGACATTAAAGAAATATTTGTCGACTGTGACCGAATATAATCCGGGAGTTGAAATCCATTTTCAGTCAAGGAGTACAGAACAACGTATTCCATCAAATTATGAAGTATCCATTTTCCGTTTAGTACAGGAATGTGTAACAAATGCTATGAAACACGGGAAATGTAAGGATATTTGGGTAAAGCTTGAATGGTTGAATAACGCGGTAAATATTGTCGTGAAAGATGATGGCGTTGGATTCGATCAAAAAGTTGTAAAAGATCATTCCTTTGGTATTTTAGGAATGCGAGAACGAATTGAAATATTAAATGGTACAATCTCAATTGAAAGCGAGATTAATAGAGGTACAACGGTACTATTTAAAATTCCGTTAGAAGTAGATTAAAGAATGTGTTGCAGAATTTTAGGGGGTAAAGACTTATGACGAAGATAATTATTGTAGACGATCACCAGCTATTCCGAGAAGGGGTTAAACGTATCTTAGATTTTGAAGATACGTTTGATGTAATTGCAGAAGGTGACGATGGCACAGATGTTGTAAACCTATATGCGGAAAATCAACCGGATGTTGTTTTAATGGACATCAATATGCCAGGAAAAAATGGTGTAGAGGCAACAGCTGATTTAATTGCAGAATTTCCAGATGCAAAAGTAATCATGCTATCTATCCATGATGATGAAACATATGTAACACATGCATTAAAATCAGGTGCACTTGGCTATATGCTAAAAGAGATGGATGCTGATGAAATCGTAGAAGCGATTAAAGTAGTGGCAAATGGCGGCTCTTATTTACATCCAAAAGTAACAAAAAATTTAGTAGCAGAATTCCGTCGCCTTTCTGAACATGAAAACAAAGGTAACTTCCATCAAACGGAAATTCGTCGTCCATTCCATTTACTAACAAAACGTGAATGTGAAGTTTTACAATTACTAACAGATGGTCAATCTAACCGTACAATCGGTGAGACACTGTTTATTTCTGAAAAAACGGTTAAAAACCACGTTTCAAGCATTTTACAAAAAATGAATGTTAACGACCGTACACAAGCCGTAGTAACTGCCATTAAAAATGGTTGGGTTGAAGTACGATAACTGTATAGTATAGAATTGAAGGCTGTTTTTAAAAGCTACTTTAACAGATAAAGTAGTTTTTAAGGCAGTTTTTTTGTTGTGCAACATTTTAAATTAAAAGACGTCATAAGAATGATATAAGCACCTAAATGTAGAAAATGCGCAACAAAATTCCTACTAATGCATTTATATGCTACAATATTGCGCGGGAGGTTTTATGATGTTAAAGAAAAGTATTCTAGCAGTTTTAACCTTATTAGTGTTAACTGCCTGTGGCAATAAAGATGAAGACTTAACTGCAAAAGAGCGAGAAAAGGTTATTGAGGATGGTACAGTAGGCTTTGAAATGATGGGTGGAGAAGTCGAAAAAGCGACGAATGTACCAGCTAATGAGGAAGAAGCAATTTTAGCGGCGTTTGATGAATATATTGCTGCATTCAATGATAAAGACATTGATCGTTATATGAACACGATATCTAAAAAACCAAAAGGCTTTAACTATGATGAAGATAAAATATTAGCAGAGCAAGTATTCGACCAAACCGATACAAAACGCAATGTAGAAAATGTTACTATTGCAAAGTATGATGAGGAAGAAGCGCAAGTATTCGCTAATATGACAACGCACTCTCTCCAACTCGAGACGAATGTTGAACATGAAAGTGCCGGACGACAAGTAACGGTATTTGTCAAAGAGGGTAGAGAATGGAAAGTGACGAGCGTCTTTTATATTGGAGATGACACTAAATCAAGCACGGGCAATTAATAAGGGGAAGTCATCCCCTTTACAATACATAGAAAATGAATGTGAAATGGACGTCATCGTTTGAGCTTGTAGTCCAAACGATGATGTAATTACGTTAGGTCGTAATTCAATTCACATTCATTTCTTTTTGAGGTAAACTTGGAACATAGGAGAGTGGACATGAATGAGGACGGCAATCGTAACAGACAGTACTGCATACATTACGCCAGAAGAACGAGCGCGCTTAAATATTCGTATGATTCCGTTAAGTGTAAACATCGCAGGTGAATTATTCGCAGAGGAAGTAGATATTACGGCTTCTGAATTTTATAATAAAGTACGTGGGGCAAAAGAATTCCCTAAAACAACACAGCCACCAATTGGTGAGTTTGCTGCTCTCTTTGAAGAGTTGGCAAATGATTATGACGAAGTAATTTCTATTCATTTATCAAGTGGTATAAGCGGTACATATCAAGGTGCTGTCCAAGCAGGAGAAATGGTGGAAGGTATTGATGTATTCGCATTTGACAGCGAGATTTCTTGTGCGGTTCAAGGCTTTTACGTGCTACGTGCAGCTGAAATGGCGGCGCAAGGTTGCACGGCTCAAGAAATATTAGCAGCATTAGCGGACATGAAGCAGTCTATTCGTGCTTACTTCATTGTAGATGACTTAGCGCACTTACAACGTGGAGGACGTCTATCTTCAGCAGCAGCTTTAATTGGAGGTTTATTACAAGTAAAGCCTGTTTTGCATTTTGTAGATAAGGTAATTGTACCTTTCGAAAAAATTCGTACACGTAAGAAAGCACTAAAGCGTGCAGAAGAATTACTAGCTGAAGATGCCAACAAGTATGACAAGATGGATGCAGTAGTCATACATGGCAACTGCCAAAAAGAAGCAGAAGAATGGTTAGCACAGCTCGCTGCAACCTATCCGAACGTAAACTTTAAATTGAGCTATTTCGGCCCCGTTATTGGCACACACCTTGGTGAAGGTGCAATGGGATTAGGCTGGACAAAAAAATAATATGAAAAAGTAAAGTCTCTACAACTTGTTGTAGGGGCTTTTTTTATTTATTGTAGGCGAGAAATCTCTGATAGCGCGAGCGAATCGCCTGTAAACCTGGTTGAAACCTTAGATAGAAGCGCGTGAATCGCCGATAGAACTGCTTAATTCGCCGATAAACTCTGTCGAATCGCCGATAAACCTGAGTAAATCGCCGATAACCAGGCAGAACCCTCTGTTAGAACCAATATCACAAAAAGAAAGGAGTAAATTAGAATGAATTATAAAGGATGGCTGTTGCCTCCTGCTTTACGAGATTTTCATGAAGGGCGTATATGGTTAATGGAACATTCACCTTTTGCAAAGCTTGATATACAGAATGCTATAGATAAAAAGTATCTTCATATAATAGAAGGGATTCAAATAACACCAACTTTGAGATGTAACCGTTGCTCTAATGACAAGCCTCAGTTTTTTACGATGTTTGATTGCTCAAAATGCCAGCAACAATGTTTATACTGTAGACATTGTCTAAGCATGGGCAGAGTGAGTAGCTGCACGCAACTGGTCATATGGCGAGGGCCGAAAGCTTATAGAAAAAGACAGCATCCACTCCAATGGACAGGCCAACTGACAGAACTCCAACAACAGGCGGCAAATGAGCTGCTTGAAAGTGTTAAAGCAGGTCGATGTCATTTGATTTCTGCGGTGTGTGGGGCTGGTAAGACAGAGTTGCTTTTTCAATCAGTACAGTATGCGCTAGAAAAAGGGATGCGCGTTTGTATAGCAGCGCCACGAACAGATGTTGTGCTAGAGCTGTTGCCTCGCTTTCAAAAGGCTTTTCCTGAAACCGTCATTCACGCTTATTATAGTGGAGCGCCGAAGCAGAACGGTTATGCGCAACTAATACTGGCGACGACGCATCAGCTATATCGCTTTGAACAGGCATTTGATGTCATGATTGTTGATGAGGTGGATGCATTCCCTTATTCATTCGATGAAACATTAGCAAGAGCCGTGAAAAAAGCCAAAACTGCAAAAGCCTCAACTTACTTTATTACAGCTACACCGTCACAGACAATAATTGATCAGTTTAAATATTGCTCATCTATTCCAAAAAGATATCACAATAATCCTTTGCCGGTGCCACGCTTTAGCTCGCTATGGGGATATGAAAAAAGCTTAAAACGGGGAAAACTTCCGAGAAAGCTAAAAGTTTGGATAGAGGAACGGCTAACTAAAAAAGAACCATTTCTTATTTTTTTACCGAAAGTTGAATTGTTGAAAATGGCCACGCCACTTTTTCAAAGGATACATGCAAATATTTTAGCCGTTCATGCTGATGACCCAGAAAGAAAAGAAAAAGTGCTTCAGCTACGTAATGAAGAGATTCCAGGATTAGTAACGACGACGATTTTAGAAAGAGGTATTACGATAAAGAATGTACAAGTCGCTGTAGTTGGGGCAGAATCGGCTATTTTTACTGGAAGTGCATTGATTCAAATTGCAGGACGAGTTGGGCGACATGAAGCTTATGCAGAGGGAGACGTCGTATTTTTTCATCATGGCATTACAATCGCCATGGATGAAGCGCGCGAGAAAATAATCTATAACAATAAAGTAGGGTTCTCCTTATGAATAAAGTAGAAATGTTTTGTTTACTATGTGCCCAGCCTTTGCGAATCGTTCCTAGCTGGAAAACACTTTTAATAAGACACTTTCCACCTTGTCTTTGTGAAAAATGTTTCTCCAAATTTGAGCTTTCCTCAACAACGACAGCACTTTATCAATATAACGATGCAATGAAGAAGTATTTGCATCAATATAAATTTCTTCAAGACGTTGCACTTGCTAAAGTATTTCGACAGCAGATTCATACACAATTTAAATGTGAAGCAGCAACGATTATTCCGATTCCAATGCACCCGATTAAGCAAAAAGAGCGTACCTTTTCACATACCGAGGAGCTTCTGAAAGCCGCAAATATTCCCTATAAACAACTTTTAGAAAAAACGACAGTAGAAACACAAAGCTCCAAAAATAGGGAGCAACGTCTAAAATCAGCTCCACTTTTTCGACTAAACCCTGTAGCGCAAGTTGAACATAAAGATTATCTCCTTTTTGACGATATACAAACTACAGGGACAACACTACGGCATGCGAAACAGATTTTACTAGAAGCAGGTGCCCGAAATGTTCGAACCTTCACATTAATTAATGGATGAAAATGCTAATACATCATGTATAATAGATTACGAATTTAGGATTCGTGTAATTAAATAGTGATCATGCAAGAGGAGGAAGAAGAGATGGCTGAGGTTCGAAATTGTCCAAAATGTAATGAGTTTTTTAATTATACTGGGGTCAGAGACGTATGTCATAAATGCGCACAATCAGAAGAGGAATTATATCAAATAGTATATCGTTTTTTACGAAAACGAGAAAATCGTGCGGCTACAGTGGAACGAATTGTGGAGGCAACTGGTGCTGAAGAGGAATTATTATATAAATGGGTTCGTAAAGGGCGTTTGCAGCCAGCAATGTTCCCGAACTTAGGTTATCCATGTGATAACTGCGGTCATTTAACGACAACAGGGAAACTGTGTACAAAATGCCAAGATGAATTAAAGTCAGATCTTCGTACATTTGAAGCAGCTAAGGAGTTCCGTGAAAGTGTAGCAGAACATGATCGTGTAACTTATCATGCCGAACGTAAAAAGTAATAATTTGAAATAGGTTGATTTTACACAAGAGTTGAGCTTCCTTCACTTACATACGTCCAATGCTGATGCGATCTACCAAGCAAATGTAACAGGGAATCGAGAATGACGAAGTTAAATTATACACCTTAAAGATGGTTGATAAGCGAAAGTGTGTTAATTTTAAACAAAATTAGCACACTTTTTTATATTTGAAAACTTAACATTATTGGAGACAATCCGAAATAATAGTAAGATAAGCTTTTAAGATAGGGGGATGAATATGAAAATTACATCGTATGGTGTTAATGCTGTAAACGCATATAAAAATCAAGTACGTAATGTTAAATCTGGCGACAACAAAGCGTCATTCGCTGATAAAATTGAAATTTCAAAAGCAGCTCAAGAAATGCAAGGTGTGACGACATACAGTACTGAACGTGCTGAACGCGTGCAGCAATTAAAGGCAGATATTGATTCTGGAGAATACAAGGTCAATGCTCGTAAAGTTGCTGAAGATATGCTGAAATATTATCGCTTCTAGGAAATACAGAAAGGGTGCTTAGTAATATGACTGTAGAAACCATTTGTTCTACATTAACAATATTAGAGAGAATGCATAAAAGCTTACTCGAACTAGCCTTTAGAAAAACAGAAATTATTAAAGCTGGCGATATCGAAGCACTAGACCAAATGCTCAAGGATGAGCAGGCACATGTAGCGGCCATTGATAAGCTCGAGCAACAGCGTCAGGTACAGGTAACCGAATACCTTAGAGCAAAAGGAATTGCTTTAACTGACAAAATGTCTGTTGCTGATGTCATCGATGCTGCTGAACTCGAAACTGAAAAAGAAGCACTTTCAGCTGTTCGCAATCGACTAATGCTCATCATTAATGATTTACGAAAACAAAACGAACTCAATCAAAAATTGGTATTCCAATCACTACAATTTGTCAATCTTACATTAGATGCCCTACGCCCACGCCCAGAGCAAATAAATTACTCTGGTCGTGAGGTGCGTGGCACGAATACAGTAGCCAAAAAATCGTATTTCGATTCACAAGCTTAATCGTTACTAAAGGGAGGAATAAAGATGCGCTCAACATTTATGGGCTTAGAAACTAGTAGAAGCGGTTTATTTACACAACAATCTGCTTTATATACAACAGGTCATAATATTTCAAATGCCAACACACTAGGTTACTCACGCCAACGAGTAAACATGCAAGCTACGCCAGGTTTTCCCACAGCCGGTTTAAATACGCCTAATTACCCTGGACATATGGGAACAGGGGTAGAGACAGGTTCCATTCAACGTATTCGCGATGAATTTATTGACCGTCAATATCGTCAGGAAACAAACAAGTTAGGTTATTGGGAATCACGTTCAAATGCTATTTCTCAAATGGAAGACATTATGGACGAACCTTCTCAGTACGGTTTAAACGCAGCATTAGAACAGTTCTGGAAAGGTCTACAAGATGTTAGTACAGGTCCAGAAAATGCGGCATCACGTAAAGTGGCCATCGAACGTGCCAACCATTTAGCAGAATCATTTAACTATATCGATACGCAATTAAAAACAATTCAAGGCAACTTAGGTAACGAAATTAGTGTTTCAACAAACCGCATCAACTCCTTACTAAAGCAAATTGCTTCTATTAATAAACAAGTGCAAGAGGTTGAGCCAAATGGTCATGTACCAAATGATTTATATGATGCTCGCGATGTGTTAATTGATGAATTAAATAGTTACATCCCAGTCTCAATCGAACGTGTTCCTTCTGGCGGACTTGCTTCTAGTGTAGCTGAAGGCAGTGTAACCATTACATTTAAGCCATATGGCACAAACACAGCTATTAAATTAGTGAATGGTAAAGATGCTGCTAGCATCGAAGTAAATAGTGGTGCTACACAAATTGATGGAACGGATTTATCGAAAGTATTTACGAGCATCAATGTAACTGGTACAGGTACAGCTGATTCAGGCACGATTACATATGACCAGTTAGAGCCTGGCAAAGGTAAATTATTATCATTGATCAACTCTTATGGATATCAAGATGGAGCAAATGTTAAAGGCTATTATCCAGAAACGATGGCTAGCCTTGACAAACTTGCCTCAGAATTTGCAAATGTCTTTAATGCGATGCATAAGCAAGGGTATGATTTAACAGGTGCTCAAAGCACAATCGATTTCTTTGAACCGATTGATAATACAAAACCAATGTCAGCCGGAAATATTAAAGTGAATGCTGACCTTTTAAAAGATTCTTCAAAGTTAGCTGCATCTAGCAAACCAAATGAAGAAGGGAACGGTAAATGGGCACTTGAGCTTTCAAATATCCAATCAAAAGTTCAAGCAAATTTAGACGGCGCAACATTTAACACATTCTATCAAGGAATCATTGGTAAGCTTGGTGTCGATGGAGAAGAAGCAGCGCGCTTAAACGGAACTTCTGAAACACTTCTTGTGACAATTGGCAACAGCCGTGCTTCCATCACTTCGGTATCACTTGATGAAGAAATGACGAATATGATTACATTCCAACAAGCATATAACGCAAATGCACGTATGATTACTGTTATCGATGAAACATTAGACAAAATCATTAACGGCATGGGCCGTGTAGGAATTTAACTAAAAACTAATTGAGTACGACTAAAGGAAGGAGCTTTTACAAACATGCGCGTAACACAATCCATGTTATCGAATAACATGCTTCTAAACTTAAATAATAGCTATGGAAAAATGTCCAAGCTACAAGACCAAATCACTTCAGGCTCTAAAATCACGAGACCTTCAGACGACCCTGTAGTAGCAGTTAAAGGGATGGGCTACCGACGTGATTTAGGGCAAGTTGAACAGTACACACGTAATATGAATGAAGTGAACAACTGGCTCGATACATCTGACGAATCATTAAATCAAGTAGGCGAGCAGATGAAGCGAGTGCGTGAGCTTGTAATTCAAGCAGCAAACGATACAAATACACCAGAGGAGCGTGCGAAGGCGAAAGCTGAAATCGACCAAATCCGCCAACAAATTCAAGATGTAGCAAATACAAAAGTTGGAGACCGTTATATTTTCAGTGGTACAAAAACAGGTCAGCCTTTATTTATAAATGGCACACTTAACAATGCGGATGTCAATTCTGAAGATGTTAAAATTGAAGTGTATGATGGTATTCAGATGACAGTGAATACTGCTGGCATGGATTTATTTAAAAGTGTTGATGATATGATGGGTAAAATCTCTGATGTACTAGACCCGAATAGAGTTCCTGTTGCTACAAGCGAAGAAATCAGCTCAACACTAGGTGGCGTAACAAGTACAAGCACGGATGATGACATTACAACAATGCACAATAAAATTCTCGAAGCACAGGCAGATGTTGGTGCACGTCAAAACCGTGTGGAATTAATGGAAAACCGCTTATCGATTCGCGAAATTAGCATAACGAAACAATTATCGAATAATGAGGACGTTGATTATTCAAAAGCTATTACAGAAATGGTAACTTCAGAATCGATTCATCAGGCAGCATTATCTGTTGGCGCTAAAATTATTCAACAATCATTAGTCGATTTTATTAGATAAATACAATTGATTATCTTACTAATTAAAACCAAGCGTTTGAACATTTTGTTCAGACGCTTTTCTTGAAAGGAGAAGTGTACATGAGACTCCCACAAATCCAAATTCGTACAACGGACGCACAAATTGACCTTAATATTGCTAAGCCACAACAATATATTAAACAGCCTAAAGCTACCCAACATATTGAACAGCCTGCTGCAATACTTGATATCAATACAACACGTGGTGTCCTAAAAATTGATTCATCCCAAGCAAGACGTGACTTAGGCTTAATTGGTCCATTAGAATCTAGTGCAAATTATGCGCAAAAAGGGAAACAAGAAGCAATGAAGGGTATGGCACGAAGAGCAAGAGAAGGCCGACAAATGATGGAGGGCGCTGGTAAAGATCAGGGAAGAGCAACAATTCAAAATATCGCCAAACAAAACCATGGCCCACATCGTGTGCAATTTAATATAAAATTTGTGCCATCTGTTGATTCCGTAAAAATCGACTACACACCAGGTACAACTGACGTAAACATTCAGCGTAGAGAACCAATAATTGACGCCCAAGTGAACAAACCGATACATGAATACACACCAGGTAAAGTAACTGGTACAATGATACAAAGACCAGATGTTGACATTGATGTCATCGTTTAAAGGAGTGCCCCGAAAATATGAAAATAGCTACTAAATTTTTAGGAGAAGTCGAAATCGTTGAACAAGATATCCTGACTTTCGAACATGGCTTATTAGGATTAGAAGAAGAAAGAGAGTTTGTTTTACTACCAATCGATGCAGACCTGCCGCTTGCATTACTTCAGTCTGTTCAACATGTCGAAATTGGCTTTGTCGTTGCTTATCCTTTTGCATTTAAAAAAGACTATAGCTTTGACATTAGCGAAGAGGATCGCGAACAATTACAAATTGACAAACAAGAAGATGTTCTTCCATATGCCATAGTCACAATGAAAGAAACTTTCCAAGAATCTACAATAAACTTATTAGCACCCGTTATTTTAAATATAGATAAAAAACGTGGTAAACAAATCGTTCTCCAAGACAATAAAGCCTATCCATTACGTTATCCGATGCTTTCATTGGAAGGAAGTGCTAAATAATGCTAGTACTTTCACGAAAAAAAGATGAGTCAATTATGATAGGTGATCAAATCGAAATAAAAATATTAGCTGTGGAAGGTGACCAAATTAAACTTGGTATAGTTGCGCCTAAAACAGTAAAAGTACATCGTTCGGAAGTTTTCGAAGCTATTCAAGCGCAAAATAAAGAAGCACTTGCTTCATCTTCAAACTTTTTAGAACAGCTAAAGAAAAAATAAATTAGTGCTTTGAATCTATTACATAAAAATAAAAAAACTTTTAAAAAACTATTAAACTTTTCCAACTACTAACGATATATAGATTGTAGGGTAAGGGAAGTCCATATATACAACCTAAACCGACAATATTCCACACGGATGTGGAATAACAAAACAAACATTCAAGGAGGAATTCCAAATGAGAATTCAACATAACATTTCAGCTTTAAACACACACCGTAATCTTGGTTTTAACAATGCACAAGCGTCTAAAAACCTTGAGAAGTTATCTTCAGGTTACAAAATCAACCGTGCTGGCGATGACGCTGCTGGTTTAGCAATTTCTGAAAAAATGCGCGGACAAATCCGTGGTCTTGATATGGCTACTAAAAACGCTCAAGACTCAATCTCTTTAATTCAAACAGCTGAGGGTGCTCTTAACGAAACTCATGCTATCTTACAACGTATGCGTGAATTATCAGTTCAATCATCTAATGACACAAATGTTAATGCTGACCGTGACGCACTTCAAAAAGAGGTAGAACAATTACGTGAAGAAATTACTCGTATTTCAACTGACACAGAATTCAATACTCAAAAATTATTAAATTCTGATTTTAAAGACAAAGTATTCCATATTGGTGCTAACGAGGGTCAAAGCATTAAACTATCTATTGCTGATACAAGCTCAAAAGCACTTGGTCTTGAAGAAGGAGCTCAAAACGTTACTGGTGGCGCTGGTAAAACAGTAACTGCTGGTGGGGACACTTATACTTGGTATGCAAAGGATGCACAAATTAAAGCTTCTGCAGCAGCTATTTCAGCAGCAACAGCAGGACAAGCAGGTTGGTATGATAGTGTAGGTAATAAATATACAGCAGGAGCAGCGCCAGCGGGAGCAAAAGAATATAAAACTGGTGATGCAATCCCTGCATTCAAAGAGATTAAAGCAACTGAAGATGGTTTCTTCGCAACTGATGGTACGCTGAAAAAAGCAGCTGCTTCAGGACAAGAAGTAACTGTTGGCGGTCTTGATATTTCATCTCAAGCATCAGCAGATAAAGCAATTACAACTTTAGATGCAGCAATCAAAACTGTATCTAATACTCGTTCTAACTTAGGTGCTGTTCAAAACCGTTTAGAACATACTATTAATAATTTAGGTGCAACATCAGAAAACTTAACAGCTGCAGAATCACGAATTCGTGATACTGATATGGCTGCTGAAATGATGTCATTCACTAAAAATAACATCTTAATGCAAGCAGCTCAATCTATGCTTGCTCAAGCTAACCAACAACCACAAGGCGTTCTACAATTATTACAATAAATTAGAATGTCAAACAATAAAAGCCAATCCTTTAGTAGGATTGGCTTTTTATATTTTATGGAATTATTAGTAATGTTTTAAAAAAAGTATAACGGAATTTCCCTATAAAGTTTTATATACATGTTATACAAACATTTAATGTTTTCGATTATTACCGATATAATAAATAGTATGTACAAAGAAATGAGGTATATATATGGAAGAACAACTAATAAACGAAACAAAAGAATCGTATTATACTTATGTAAGAAATATCCCACTAGGTTGTAAACAAATAGCTGGCGATTTACGATTAGGAAATATGTCAATAGCCTTTGAAAATATTATGAACTTAGCAGAAGGATTAGATTGGCTATTACAAGTAGAAGAAAAATTATATGATTTTAATTTGACAATCAATAGTCGTTTGAAAGATGCGAATGCATATATTATAGAAATTAATAATGCACTTGAAAAACAAGATTATATTACGGTAGCAGATATATTTGAATATGAAATTCATCCACTATTTGATAGTGTGACTGAATGGACTTTTGAACAAAGGAAGATAGTTGAATGATTCTTGTAGATAATCTAAAAATATTAAAAGAAAAAAAATCAATATTATATCATTACTTTAAGCAAGCAGAGGAAATAGAACATAGAAATTACTCTATTGAGCTTGCTAGAAACAATATGGAAACTTTATTCATTAATCAAAACGAAAAAGCTATATATTTACATAGTAAATATGATCCATTGAAAGAAGCTAAAGAGTTTGTTTCAAAAATAGGAGATTTAAAAGAATATAAACATGTTTTATTTATTGGTACAGGTTTAGGGTATCATATTAAGTTAATTTTAGAGCAAAATCCAAAATTAAAATTTTCTATTTTTGAACCTAATCAATCAGTTTTAGATGCATTTTTAACAAAGCAAAATTTAAAAAAATATAAAAAAGATCGATTAATAGAGATATTTTCAGATATTAGTCAAATTGTAGATAAACCAGAATTTTTTAAATATTACTCAGGGAACACAATTGATATTATTTTGCCTGTGGTACGTCAAATACATCAACAAGAAATAGAAAAGTTTTATAAAAAGCTATCAGAGGCTATTAAATTTAAAAAAGAAGAAATGCAAGTGAATTCATTATTACAAAAGCGGTGGATGATTAATCCAATAATCAACTTTTCTAAGCTTGTTAAGACACCTAATTTATTATTGGATCTCGATAAAGAAGCCTTTAAGGATAAGCCAGTTGTTATTGTCTCCGCAGGTCCCTCTTTAGCAGAGGATTTGAAATATATTCAACAAATTAAAGATGAGGGACGCGCTTACGTATTTGCAGTGGGCTCTGCTATCAATGCTTTAATTGCACATAACATAATGCCAGATGGATTTTTTAGTGTAGATCCAAATCATGGGAATATATGGGTGGCTAAAAACGTTATCGAAAACAAATTAGATATTCCTCTTATTTTTGGAAGTACAATTGGGTTTGAAGTTTTAAACGAGTACCCTGGAAAACTAATTAGTTTTATGATAAATAAAGATAATTTTTCAAAGTATTTATTAGATTATGATGATGAAATTGTAGTATTTGACGCAGTTACAGTAGCAAATATGACATTACAACCTCTCTTAAAGTTAGGGATGACACCTATTATTTTTGCTGGACAAAATCTTGCATATTTAGATAACAAAAGATATTCTTCGGGTATAGAATATACTCATATTACAAACGAAATTACCCAAAAGGAAGAAGAAGCCCAAAAATATGTTTTAAGTGTCAATGGTGAAGAGATTGCAACGAGTGAAGAATATATAAAAATGAAAAAAGATATGGAGGGTATTATACGGACATATCCTCACAGTGAATATATTAATACAACTAAAAATGGTGCACATATTGAAGGCACCAATTTTATGACAATTGATAAAGTAATAAATAAAAAATTATTAGATAAGAATATTGTGAAAAAAAATTGGACAGAAGGTAAACCTTCTTATAATCTGGAATTCGCAAAAGAAAAGTTTAATAATTTAGAGAAAAGTTTTGATGAATTATTAAAATTAGTTAACAAATGTTTAGAATATTTGTCTGAAATCAAAAAAATGAACACATCAGGTAATTATAGTAAATTAGAAATTTTTTTATCAGCATATGATAAATTATTTGAAATAGTTCAGGAAAACATTTTCTTCCGTGTTATCATTCAACCTATGACAATGGTACAGCACGAAGTATTTATTGATAAATCTGGTGAGGTTGCTCGAGCAGGATCACCTCGCTTAAAAGTTAATCTATTTAATGATATATTCGGATACTATATGGATATTATTTATGCGGCTATTGTTTATGTACAGCCAGCTTTTTACGAACTTAAAAAAGGTAATGTATTTAACGGATAATCAAATTATGGAAAGTAGGATATATATGACAATAAATGTTATTGCAGAAATCGGATGTAACCATAAAGGTGAAATTACCATTGCAAAAAAATTAATTGATGAGGCTGTGAAATGCGGAGCAACAGTAGCAAAATTTCAAAAACGTAATAATAAAGAACTGTTATCTGAAGAGCAATATAATGCTCCTCACCCTAATAAAGCAAATTCTTATGGTGATACTTATGGTGCCCACCGTGAATTTTTAGAATTCACAATTGAACAACATAAAGAGTTAAAATTATACTGTGAAGAGAAAGGTATTATTTACAGTACTTCAGTATGGGATATTACATCTGCAAAAGAAGCTGCAAGCCTGGAACCTGAGCTAATTAAAATCCCCTCAGCAATGAATAATCATTTTGAATTATTAACTTGGTTATGCAAAAATTACGAAGGTGAAATCCACATTTCTACAGGTATGACCAATTATAATGAAATAGAAACGTTAATTAATTTCTTTGAAGAACAAAAAAGGAATCAAGATCTAGTTTTGTATAATTGTACATCTGGTTACCCTGTTCCCTATGAAAATGTTTGTTTGCTAGAATTAACGCGCTTACAAAAGCAGTATCAAAATCGTGTTAAAGATATCGGATTTTCTGGCCATCACATCGGAACTGCTATTGATATCGCAGCATATACTTTAGGAGCTAAATGGATTGAACGACACTTTACAATAAATAAGAATTGGAAAGGTACTGATCATGGAGCTTCACTTGAGCCTAATGAATTGTATGAACTTGTACAAGACTTAAAAAATGTAGAGTTAGCTTTATGTTATAAAGAACAAGAAATTTTAGATATTGAGCAAATACAAAAAGATAAACTAAAATATAAAGGGTGAAGATAATGAAAACAGTTGCAATTGTACCAGTCCGAGGAGGTAGTAAGTCTATCCCTTTAAAGAATGTCAAATTAATTAATGGTAGACCTCTTGTTTATTGGACTATCGATGCTGCTGTTAATTGTTCATATATTGATGAAGTATATGTTACAACAGATAGTGATTTAATAAAGCAATGTATAGAAAATTATGATAAAGAGCATTATGGTAAGTTACATTGTATTGACAGAGATGCGGGAAATGCAACTGATAATGCTTCGACAGAATCGGTACTCTTAGAATTTGTAGATAAATTTAGCTCTGATAATACTATATTGCTTCAAGCTACTAGCCCATTAACAGAGAGTGGGCATTTAGAAGAAGCATTCCAAAAATTCTTTTCTAGTGATTTTGATAGTTTATTGTCAGTTGTTGAGCAAAAGAGGTTTATTTGGGATGAAATTGATGGATATGCTCATCCCATCAACTATTCACCAAATAAAAGACCAAGAAGACAAGATTATAAGGGTTTTCTCGTTGAAAACGGAGCATTTTATATTACAAAAACTGAAAATCTAATTAAAACAAGTGTTAGAATTTCAGGGAAAATAGGGTTGTATAAAATGCCTGAAGAAACTTATTTTGAAATAGATGAAGAAACAGATTGGATAATAGTTGAGCAGTTATTAAAGAAAAAGATGTATCATAAAGAAAAGTTAAAGAGAGTCAAATTATTTATTACTGATTGCGATGGAGTTTTAACAGATGCGGGAATGTACTATTCTGAAGATGGCGATGTCTTAAAAAAATTTAATACAAAAGACGGTATGGGTTTCGGACTACTTAAAGAAAAAGGTATATTGACTGCGATAGCAACTGGTGAAGATTCTAAAATAGTACTACAACGTGCTCAAAAATTAAATATAGACCATGTATTCCTAGGCTGCAAAGATAAAGTTAAAGTTACTGAAACCTTATTAGAAAAATATAATCTAACATATGAAGAAGTAGCATTTATTGGGGATGATATTAATGATATTAGCCTACTTCAAAAGGTTGGTTGGTCATTTTCTGTGGCAGATGCATTAGATGTTGTAAAACAAAATTCAAAATATACTACTGAAAAAAAGGGCGGAGAAGGTGCAGTACGAGAAGCTATTGATTTAATATTGAAAGGGTATGACTAATAGAAAATGAATCTTAAAAAATATACAATGCCGTTTAACGGAACAATTTTTCATGCTATGGAAAAAATAGAACATAATAAAGAAGGATTTGTATTAATTGTTAAAGAAAATTTGTTAATTGGTACCTTAACGGATGGAGATATTAGACGCGCATTATTAAATCATGTTTCTATAAAAAATAATGTAGTAGATATTATGCAAAAAGAATACGAATATATTTCTTTGAATGACTCTTTAGATGTTATTGTTTCGAAATTTAAATCAAATAAAATCAAGTACTTGCCTATACTTAATGTAAAAAGAGAATTGATTAATGTACTTACAAAAGATCAATTACATATAGCGCTTTTAGAAGGACATCAATTAGATTTATTAATGGATTTTAATCAGTTTAATCATTATTCCTTAACACATGAAATATATAATCGTCCATGGGGATTTTATAAAACAGTATTTTTAAATGAATTTGCTCAGGCCAAAATTATTCATATAAACCCGCTACAACAAATCAGTTTACAATACCACAAAAAGCGTGAAGAGCATTGGGTTGTTGTAAAAGGTACAGGAAAAATGATTATAGGTGAAAGTGAACGAATTTTAACAGCTGGTTCCTATATTTTTATACCTAGAGGGTGTTTACATCGAATTAAAAACATAAATGAATCAGAAATTCTAGTAATTTCTGAAGTACAATTAGGGGATTATTTCGGTGAGGACGATATTATTCGTATTGAAGATGACTACAAGAGAAATAAAAAGGAGCAATACGTATGAAATGTTCTTTATGTAATTCTGTACAAATTAAAACAAGATATCCTTATGTTCGTGACAATAAAGAAATTGAAGTATTAGAGTGTGAGGAGTGTGGCTTAGTCTTTTTATCAACGATTCAGCATATTAGCGATAAATTTTATGAGGATTCTGGTATGCTAAATGGTATTGTAAATTTAAAAGAATATCGTCTACAATCTTTTAAGGATGATGAGAGAAGAGCATTAGATTTAAGAGAAAGAATTATTGGTAAACAAGTATTAGATTTTGGTTGTGGAGCAGGTGGATTTCTAAATCTTATAAAGGATTTTACTGGTGACGTTGCGGGGGTTGAACTGGACAAAAAAATAAACAGAGCTTTAAATGAAGAAGGTATCTATTGTTATTCAAATATTGATGAAATAGAGGGAACATTTGATGTAATAACATTATTTCATGTCTTAGAACACTTAACTAACCCAAAAGAAATGTTAGAAAATCTTAAAAAATATTTAAAACCAAATGGTACAATTATTATAGAGGTGCCAAATGCAGACGATGCATTATTAACACTTTATAAAAGTACAGCTTTTTCAGATTTTACATATTGGAGTTGTCATGTTTACTTATATAATAGCCATACATTAAACAAACTTGTGGATAATTGTGGATATAATGTTAAATTGGTTAAGCAAATACAAAGATATCCTATAAGTAATCATCTCTATTGGTTAAGTGAAAATAAACCAGGTGGACATAAAATTTTTAATTTAATTGACAATCAAATATTAAATAAAGAATATGAGAATGCTTTGGCAGCGATTGGAAAATGTGATACCATACTCTTAGAGGCAACTTTATATTAAACTGTTTTGGATTCAGTTCAATAAGTCCAAATGAGAAATTTTAAACCAAGCTTGTTATTTAACGTACAAGCTTGGTTTTCTATTGCGCGCAAACTTAAGTGATTAATAGTTATAAAAAATCTCTGAAATATTAACTTCTCATTTAAAATAAAAAGAATTTATTATTCTTATTTTTTTATTATAAAAGAAGGTTTTACATGTGAGAAGCTAAATTTATTAATCGTATATCCTTTATTTTCTAAAAATTCATCAATTGCTTTAGTTTCACCTTCCACTGTACCGTAATCATCAAAAACAATTACACCGCCCGCTACGACTCTATCGAATAATAATTCTAAACCTACTTTTGATGGAGCATATACGTCAGTATCAATATGAAGAAGAGATACTTTAGTAAATGGGTGTTGTTCTAAATATTTGGGTAAAGTATCTAAAATATCCCCTTTAATTAAATCTACATTCGAAATGTTTTTTAAATTTAGGCTATTATATAAATCTTGGTCACTTAAATACTGGTTTTCAAATTGCTTATTCCAATTTGAAATAAATTCTTCATCACTATTGGTATTTGTTTTATTGCTAGGGAAAGAGCCAAACGCATCAAAGCCAATAATTTTTCGTGACTTTTCATTTTCTAAAAGCTCTCTGTAACTAGCAAATTGGATTAATGAATTTCCTTTAAATACACCAAGTTCTATAACATCTCCTGGTAAGTCAATTATCTTTTTATAGAGCTCATAATGTGCTAAAAAGTTGCCTAGGCGATATACCTCGGATGTTAACATAAAGCCATTTTCATATTCAAATGTTTTTTCAGTATTAAAGTTTAAAATCATGAACACTCACTCCAAATATAATAATTTTAATAAGTACTTATTAAAATATATACTTTTGGTAGATATATTGAAACTATTTTTTGTAATAATGTTAATTTGTTTAAAAAGCAAAATTATTATATAAATGTCTTCAGTTCAGTTTATCTTAAACGTTAATAAGTAAATAGTAAAGTTTGTAAAATATAATACGATGTAAACAGTTATTTTATCGCTATTTTCAAACTTTTTTGTGAAAAAATATTTTAAAAGTCCGATAATATAAATATAAAAGTAATTTAACTAGCGGAGGGGTTTATTATGCGTATTGTTTCACAAAATACCGAGATTTCAGCACCGCAAAACTTAGGAAGTGACTTAACCAGAAACGAAAAAAGTAGTTATGAAAAGAATGAAAAGAATACTCAAATCGCTAATAAAAATGATAAAAGTGGGATATCCAACAAACAATTAGGTCTTGGGAAATCTGAATTATCATTTGGGGATTTACAACAAGCTGTAACCACGGTAAATGAATTTTTAGAGGTCGATCATAGACAATCAAAATTTATTTTACATGAGGGGCTAGAAAAATACTACATTAGGCTTGTTGATTCAGATACAGAAGAAGTGATAAAAGAAATTCCGCCTGAAAAACTTTTAGATGCATTTTATGAAATGCAAAAATTAGTTGGCATGATAGTTGACGAAAAAATTTAAAATAATAAATTGGGGGTTTTAAAATGGTTAATCGAATTGGTGGTTTAGCGTCAGGGATGGATATTGATGCACTTGTAGAAAAATTAATGAAGGCAGAAAAGGCACCATTAAACAAACTGTATCAAAAAAAGCAAACGTATGAATGGCAACGTGACGCTTACCGAGATGTTAATAAGCAGATTAAGGCTTTTGATGATTTTTTATCGAAGGAAATGCTTTTACAAAAAGATCTTTGGAAAAAGACTTCATCAAGTAGTAATGATGCAATTTCTGCCACTTCAACTACAGCAAAAGATGGGGCTACTTTAAATATCTCATCAGTTTCTCAGCTAGCTACTTCTACAAGACGTGTAGGTAACATTGGTACAACATTATCAAGTGGTGAAGCAATTACTAAATCCACAAAATTGGAGGATTTAGGTATAACCGGTGATCAATCGATTGAAATGAAAGTTCTTCAAAAGGATGGTAAGTTTAAAGATGTGAAAATGTCATTTAAACAAACTGATACAATTGATAGTGTGATAACTAATTTAAATAATGGAACCGGACTCTCTGCTTTTTATGATGAAAAGTCAGGTCAAATATCAATTACTACTGATGTAACAGGGACAGGTGGTAAACTTAATTTAACACAAGGTGGTACTACTCAAACTTTTGAGAATGTAAACATATATGTATCAGATGACTCAGCAGGTATTTTTAAAAAGCTAGGTTTCGGAGAGAATACTGATCTTTCCCATTCAGGTGGCGCTACAAATCCAGCAAACGCTATAAATTCTGATGGGAAAAATGCAATATTAAACGTTAATGGAATTGAAATTGAGCGATCATCTAATACATTTGATATAAATGGATTTACTATTACATTGAATGATACCTATAAGGGAACAAAACCTATAAGTATTGCCGCGAATACAGATACAGATCATCTTTTTAATCAAATTAAAAAGTTTGTTGAAACATATAATGGTCTTGTAGAATCTTTAAACGAAAAAACAAAGGAAAAAAAATACCGAGACTTTGCTCCATTAACAGATGAACAGAAAAAGGATATGGAGAAATCAGAAATTGAAAAATGGGAGGAAAAATCCAAAAGTGGTATCCTTCGTAGCGATATGATGATTCAATCGGGTCTATCTTCTTTACGTAATGTTTTATACGAAAAAGGTGGCAGTTCTAATAAGGAGCTTAGTACACTATATGAAATGGGAATTACAACAACTAAAACGTACACTGATGGTGGTAAATTAGAAATTGATGAAGAGAAGTTGCGTGCTGCAATTGCTAAAGATCCAGAGGCTGTAGTAAAAACATTTACTAATACAGTTACAACTAGTAATCCTGGAGAATCAGGTATTGTTCAAAAATTGCGTTCATCAATGAATACATTTACAACTAACATTGAGAAAAAAGCCGGAAAGGCGACAATGACAGAACAAAACTACTCCATTGGTAAAAGTTTATTAGATGTGGATAATCGAATTGATACTTGGAAGACCAAACTCGAAAATATCGAAGCTCGTTATTGGAAGCAATTCACGGCAATGGAGCAAGCGATTAATAAAGCGAATTCACAATCAAGTATGTTCTCACAAGGTTCTTGATTAGGCTTTTAATGAAGCAAGGTAGGGGAAGTTTATGCAACTAACAAATCAACTATTGCAGGCGTCTGCGAATCTATATAAATTATTAGGAGACATCCCAAAAGGCGAAGATCGTGATGACTACGTGGATACTATAAATACTATGTTGGACAAGCGTGGAATGATTATCAATGGATTGAAACAAGAAGGTTTTCATTATGATGAACAAGATCGCGTTCATCGTACCTTGCTTGAATTGGATAATGGCATTAAAGAAAGATTGGCTGCTGTAATGAGCGCAGTAAAGCAGGATATGGCAAACCTTCAAAAAACGAAAAAAAGTGAAGTGCAATATTTTAATCCATATGGAAATGTCCGTGTGATGGACGGGATGTATTACGATAAGAAAAATTAATTTCTCTATTAGCTTTTCTTCGTTTAATGGTTTAAAATAGTAAATAAGTAACATCTAAAAGGAGTTGTCCTTTATTGGCAGCAAATTTAACAGCACAAAACGCGTATAAGCAAAATAGTGTCACAACTGCTTCACCTGGTGAGCTTACATTGATGCTTTATAATGGGTGTTTAAAGTTTTTAAATAAAGCTAAACTTGCTATTCAAGAAAAAAATATTCAAGACAAAAATACAAATTTACTAAAAGCACAAGCGATTATTAGTGAGCTTATGGCGACGCTTAATATGGATATTGAAGTGTCGAAAAATATGTTAGCACTCTATGAATATATGAATCGCCGTTTAGTAGAAGCAAATATCCAAAATGATGTTAGCATCATTGAAGAGGTTGAAGGCTTAGTGACGGAATTTCGGGATACTTGGAAAGAAGTTATTCGCATTAATCGACAACAACAATTCGGTAATGGGAATAACGGACAAGTTTAATAAAAAATTAGAGACCATCGCTTGATGATGGTCTCTTTTGTTTATTAGACAAATTATGCAAATAAAAAAACGAAAAAGTTATTAAGATTATACAAAAATCGACAAGAGGAACTTTACATATAGTCATAAATTAGGTGATTTAAAGGTAAAATATGTTACTAATTCCCTCTAGATGAAAATCATGTATTCATGTCATAATCAAGCTAACTAAATGTTTGAAAAGTATTGGGGTGGGGAAAATGATATTTAAGCGTCAAGAAGGCTTTCGTTTTAAATTTGACGAGCCTGTGAGTATGACTTTTGCGATATATGAGAATGGAAAAGTGAATCATGCGCAAACTGCAATGGCGGATTTATTGGATATCAGTCCAAGGGGATTAAAGATGTTCACTGAGGTCGATTTAGGTTTACGTCCTTCTCCTCTTGATTTGCGATTTGTTCTAGATACAAGAGAAATTCGAGTATATGGTGAAGTTATTTGGAGCCGTCCTTATGGGAATGGGAAACAATACGGTGTATTTTTCAATAATCAAGGCGCTATTGAGGATTTGATTGTTGACGAGCTGAAATTGCGTCGTAAAAAAGAAGCGGCAGAAGCAAAAGCTAAAAAAATTAATTCTTAAAATTTATTGTGAAAAAAAGAATTATTTTAGAGGAATTTCACACACTTGTGTAGAAATAAGAAGTATAGCAGTCATAAAGGAGGAGTTTACATGTTAAACTTTAACATTCGTGGTGAAAATATTGAGGTAACGCCAGCTATTCGAGAGTATGTAGAAAATAAAATCGAAAAAGTTGAACGTTATTTTAACGAAGATGTTAACGCCAATGCTAACGTAAATTTAAAGGTTTATAATGACAAGCAAACAAAAGTGGAAGTTACGATTCCAATGAAGAACTTAACACTTCGTGCAGAAGAACGTCATAATGATATGTATGCTGCAATCGACTTAATTGTTGATAAATTAGAGCGACAAATTCGCAAGCATAAAACAAAAGTAAACCGTAAATTCCGTGAGCGTGAAGGTGCAGGACTTTATTTTGCTATAACGCAGGCAGCAGCTGATACTGTAACAGAGGAAGACGAATATTCCATTGTACGTACTAAACAATTTGATTTAAAACCGATGGATCATGAAGAAGCGGTTTTACAAATGAACATGCTAGGCCATGATTTCTACATCTTCACTGATGCTGAATCAAACGGTACTAACATTGTTTACAAACGAAAAGATGGCAAGTATGGCTTAATTGAAACAACTTAAATAAATGATTAAGAACCCTCATCTAATGAGGGTTCTTTTTTTATCCTAATTTAAAGGATGGCAGATTGTACTTTTGAAAATGCAGAACTAATGTGTTGAGGCATAGTAGGATATCGGAGCTTTATATAATATTTAGTGGCTAGATGAAATGCATTTCAATTTAAATGAGTGGGTATTTTTCCTTTACTTAATTTAAGGGAATAATAACGAGAACTTCTCATACTTATAGTAGAAAAATAATAAAGTAATTTTTTATAAGTTTTTGTTGACTAATATATAAATAACATGATAATATTTAATCCTGTCGTAAAACACCGATTAATTGTATTAATGAAATATTAATTAAATGAAAGTGTTGACAGATGAAAAATTATTGTGATATATTATAAATCCTGTCACTTCGACAGTGAAAATAACTTTTAAAAAGTTGTTGACAAATGTAATGATATTTTGATATAATAATTTTTGTTGCTGCGAAACGCAGTGCGACATGAACCTTGAAAACTGAACAAGCAAAACGTAATCAATATAGTTTTCAGTAGCTAACTTATGTTAGTGAACGAAACAAATTTTTGGACATCAAAATTGATGCCAGCAAAACAATTTGAGCTAATCAAATTTCTTTTATGGAGAGTTTGATCCTGGCTCAGGACGAACGCTGGCGG
>NZ_JBIWDA010000004.1:0-153977 GCF_044761745.1 Lysinibacillus sp. NPDC097279
GTTCGTCCTGAGCCAGGATCAAACTCTCCATAAAAGAAATTTGATTAGCTCAAATTGTTTTGCTGGCATCAATTTTGATGTCCAAAATTTTGTTTCGTTCACTAACGAAGTTAGCTACTAAAAACTATATTGATTACGTTTTGCTTGTTCAGTTTTCAAGGTTCATTTTGCATTCGCTTGTTTTTAGCGACTTTTTTAATATAACTTGTTTTCAACAAGAAGTCAACAACTTTTTTCAAATCGTTATTTTCAAGCCGTACTTCTTGTTAAGGACAAGTAATAATATATAATATAGCAATATAAAAATCAAGCCTTTTTCTTAAAAAACTTTAAAATCTTTTTATCGTCCACTACAAACAATAGAATCCCTACTATTACAACTAATCCACCAACAATCTGTGTTGCGATTAAATACTCTTTGAAAATAATAAGAGCTAAAATAGCTGCTCCAATTGGCTCGAATAAAATAGCAATTGAAACCACATTCGTACTAACATATTTAATAGACCAATTAAATAAAGTATGACCTAATAAATTAGGAACAATGGCTAATAAAATAAACCACGTCCAGTCCATCGAAGAATAAGGACCGAATGATTCCCCTTTTATTAGTACATAGAAAAACAATGTAATTGTGCTCACTACGTAAACAATCATTGTATAAGTTACAAGTGAAAGTCGTTTTCGTACATCCTGTCCAAATAAAAGATAGGTTGTAATAAGTGCGCAAGCAATTAATGCAAGCATATCTCCATAGAAAGCAGAGCCACTAAGCTTAAAATCACCCCAGCTAATTAATACACTACCAACGATGGCAATTGCTCCAGCTAGAATGGTTTTTAAAGTAATAGCTTCTTTAAAGAAAAAGTATGTACCGACAAACGCAAAAAGTGGCTGAAGTGTCACAAGCACAGTTGAACTTGCAACAGATGTGTAATTTAGTGATTCAAACCACAAAATAAAGTGAAATGCTAAAAATACTCCAGCAATTGAAGAAAAAAGCCAATCCCTCTTAGATAAGTGCTTTAATTCTTTCGTATATTTCATGAAAAATAACGGTGCCATGATTATGACAGAAAACAACATACGATAAAAAGCAATAACACCCGACTCCGCATTTGCTAATTTTACAAAAATGGCTGATAAAGATACTGATATAACGCCAATAAAAATTGGGATATACGGATGAATCTTTGGTTCATTCATTGAAATCGACCTCCAGAAAAAAAGCTTATACATCATTACTTTCATGATGTACAATACAAAAAAGTAATGTACATATAATAATGACAGCTTGCATATCTCTTAGCAATACGAAATATAAATGGAGGGGTGCGTTTGGAAACATTATTGGAGAATATGATTACATATGAAGTTGGCATAAAATTAGTTATTGCAGCCACATTAAGTTTAGTAATCGGCATTGAGAGGGAATTAAAAAAGAAACCTGTTGGATTAAAAACCAGTTTAGTTATTGCAACATTCAGCTGCTTACTTACAATTATCTCGATTGAGACCGCATACTCAACACCTCCAAGAACAGACATTAATATAACGATGGACCCTCTTCGTCTGGCAGCCCAAATAGTAAGTGGCATTGGGTTTCTTGGAGCGGGAGTCATATTAAGACGCGGTAATGATAGCATTTCGGGTTTAACTACCGCTGCTATGATTTGGGGAGCTGCTGGTATCGGAATTGCTGTTGGTGCAGGCTTCTATATGGATGCTACTTTAGCTGTAATTATTATTGTGTTCGGTATTGAAGTATTGTCTCCATTTCTTATGAAGATTGGACCAAAAAGAATTCGTATGCGAGAAGTTTCGTTAAAAGTTCAAATTGATGATGATAGTAACACGGAATCATTCCTTCTATTTTTAAAGGACAGCAATATTGTAATTGAAAACATTCGTATAAAAGACATTCCTTTAGGTAATAATCAAGTGTTACACGAATTAGATTTCCGTTTATCGTTGATTGTCTCAGATAACTTACTGTCGTTTTATCGTTCATTACGTACCTTACCTTATATCGAAAAAATTGAGATGGAAATTTTAAACTAGCTGGAGGATTCTTTAATGACAGAAATATTAAAACTACTCAAGGAAGGTAATAAGCCTTCATTAATGGCTGCATGTGTCAACGCATTTTTAGGTATCATAAAAGGAATTGCCTTCTTTTTCACAGGCAATGTCGCTATGTTTGCCGAAATGATGCACTCACTTGGAGATGCAGCAAACCAACTATTCGTATATATTGGTTCAGCGTTATCTAAAAAAGCTCCTACAAAAAAATTCCCTGGGGGCTTTGGTCGAATCGTCAATCTAGTTTGCCTGTTTGCCGTTATAATTGTAGCTATTCTTTCTTACGAGACGATAAAAGAAGGCTGGCATCATTTTATGCATCCTTCTGGTGAATCAAAAGGAATGCTGATTGCACTTGGTGTTTTATTTATCGGGATTGTATTAGAAGGAACTGTTCTTGCCAAAGCGGCAGTCGAAGTACTTCACGAAGCAGGACAAGAAAAAGCTGGTATGATGTCTATTCCAAAAGCATTTGGTTTTTTAAACCGTGCCAAGCCTGCTACAAAATTAGTTTTTATGGAAGATTTAGTAGCAACAGGTGGTAATGTTTTAGCCTTTGTCGCTATCTTAATTGCCCATTTTACAGGTTGGACGAGAATCGAAGGACTTGTTTCAATTATTATCGGCTGTATGATGTTTTATGTAGTCGGAAAGGTTTTCTTAGATAACGCTCGCGGGGTAATTGGTGAAACAGATGAAGAAATGCTCAATCATATCGCCCATCTCGTAATGGATGATCCTAATATTAAAGATATTTTCCGCTTAGAGGTTGTAAAAGAAGGCGAATTTTTACACGTTGAATTAGTCGCTGAGGCAGATGCAAATTTATCACTTGCCTTTCTAGATGATGTCCGCGATCATTTAACAGAAGTAATTTTAAGTCAAAAAGGCGTCTCAAAAGTAGCTATTTTATTTGATGAAGATGATGGTAAAGTTAACTGGGTACACGTCGGTGAAAGACCTTCAATTGCCTATAAAAAACAATAACAGTAAAGCCAATTGCCTATACTGGCAATTGGCTTTATTTTTATAATGCGTTTTGTAAAATTGTACGAACATCGTCTTCTTGTAGCTTATTAAAGTTACCAAAAGGTCCGTTTTGCATTGCATGCTCAATAATTTGATCGAATTTCGAATCATCAATATTATAATCAGCTAAACGGTTTGGCGCATCTAAAGAAGTCCAAAATGCTGACAAACGATCAATTCCCTCATAAGCAATTTCTTCTGCCGTTTTTCCTGTCGCATCTACACCGAAAACACGAATGGCTAAACCTGCAAAACGTTCTGGGTTTACAGGCACATTTAATCTCATCCAATGAGGTTGTAAAATGGCTAAACCACCAGCATGAGGTATATCGTAAATTGCTGATACCGCATGCTCAATATTATGGGATGCCCAATCTCCGCGTGAGCCAATTGATAAGAAACCATTTAAACCAATCGTCCCAGCTAGCAAAATCGTTTCACGTAATGCAATATCTTCTAAATCTTTTAGTAATTTAGGTGCTGTCGTCACAACAGTTCGTAAAACACCCTCACACATTTCATCAGTCACAGGCGTATTCGTCGTGTTGTGGAAATATTGCTCCAAAACATGGGACATCATATCGACCATACCGTAAACTGTATGATTTTTCGGTACTGACACTGTGTATGCTGGATTTAAAATCGAAAATTTAGGGAACGCAGCAGGGCTACCCCAACCTAACTTTTCTTCTGTTGCTGCATTTGTAATAACAGAGCCTGAATTCATTTCAGAGCCTGTAGCGGCTAATGTTAAAACTGTTCCAAGTGGCAAGGCATCTTGAACTAATACTTTTCGTTTAACAATATCCCATGCGTCGCCATCATATTTAGCACCAGCAACAATTAATTTAGAACAGTCAATGACAGAGCCGCCACCAACAGCAAGCACAAGATCAATACCTTCTTTTTTACAAATATCAATACCAATTCGCGCCGTTTCTACTCGCGGATTAGGCTCTACCCCACTTAATTCAAATACTGTTTTATCTGCTTGTTGTAGCTTCTCAATAACAGCATTGTATACACCATTACTCTTGATACTACCTCCACCGTAAACCATTAGCACCTTACTTCCATACTGCGCTAACTCTTTCGGTAATTTTTCCAGCGCATCTTCACCAAAGTGTAATTTTACTGGGTTAAAAAATGTAAATGAATCCATTAAATTCGCCCCTTTCTAGTTGGATTTTCTCATAATTACAATGCAGAAAGCAAAGATTTAAAACCAAAAAATGCAATGGGTGACAGGCACTCACACAATTTCGATGCATACTAAAGGAAAATCCACTTCGTCTGCACAAACAACTTGTATGCGACAGCGAGGTGACGGCTTACGTTGTGCTGAGCGAAAGCGCCCTATAGCTCAAATTAACGGCATTTAAGCTTTTACATAAAAAAGACATCCCTAATTAGGAATGTCTTTGTAAATATCTATTGATTAAACCCAACCACGGAAGCGAGATGCTTCTGCAGTACGGCGCACACCAACCATATATGCAGCTAAGCGCATATTGATGTTACGTGTAGTCGCAGTTGTATAAACATTTTCAAATGCATCAACCATTTTTTTGTAAAGGCGTTCTTCTACTTCTTCCTCAGTCCAGTAATAACCTTGGTTATTTTGTACCCATTCGAAGTAAGAAACTGTAACACCACCAGCAGATGCTAATACGTCTGGTACAAGTAAAATGCCACGCTCTGTTAAAATTTTAGTCGCCTCTGAAGTTGTTGGGCCATTTGCTGCTTCAACGACAATGTTTGCTTTAATATTATGCGCATTATCTGCAGTAATTTGGTTTTCAATTGCAGCTGGAACTAAAATATCACAATCAAGCTCTAAAAGATCTTTATTTGAAATTGTGTTTTCAAATAAAGTTGTTACTGTTCCGAAGCTATCACGACGATCTAATAAGTAGTCGATATCTAAACCTTCAGGATCATGAAGTGCACCGTAAGCATCAGAAATACCAATAACTTTGGCACCTAAATCATTCATGAATTTAGCTAAGAAGCTACCTGCATTACCAAAACCTTGGATTACAACACGAGCACCTTTAATGTCGATACCACGTTTTTTCGCAGCCTCTTCGATAACGATTGTTACACCTTGAGCAGTTGCACGATCACGACCTTGAGAACCACCAAGAACTAGTGGCTTACCAGTAATGAAACCTGGAGAGTTGAATTCGTCCATACGACTGTATTCATCCATCATCCATGCCATAATTTGTGCATTCGTAAATACGTCTGGAGCAGGAATATCTTTTGTTGGTCCAACGATTTGACTAACCGCACGAACATAACCACGGCTTAGACGTTCGATTTCACCCATAGACATTTGACGTGGGTCACAGATGACACCGCCTTTACCTCCGCCATACGGTAGATCTACAATTCCACATTTCAATGTCATCCACATTGAAAGCGCTTTAACTTCCTCTTCGGATACAGCTGGATGGAAACGTACTCCACCTTTAGTTGGTCCTACTGCATCATTATGTTGTGCACGGTAACCAGTAAATACTTTTGTAGTTCCATCATCCATTTTAACTGGAATGCGGACTTGTAGCATACGAAGCGGTTCTTTTAGTAGTTCATACATTGCTTCGTCATAGCCTAGTTTATTAAGAGCTTCTTGAATAACATCTTGAGTTGATGTGAACAGATTTAAGTTTTCAGACATTTTAAATCGCCTCTTTGTTTTTTTTAATGATTGTATATCGGCATCATTGTAACACACTTCTTAATTAAAATGTGAACATTTTGTTAAAGTTTAAATACTTTTTCAATTTGAGCAATAGACCAATCTAAATCTTCTTGAGAAATAACTAGTGGTGGAGCAAAACGAATTACAGTATCATGTGTTTCTTTACATAATAAACCTAATTCTTTTAGTTTTTCACAATATGGACGAGCAGCTTCTGTTAATTCCATACCGATGAATAAACCACGACCACGAACATCTTTAATCACTGGGTTGTTAATTTCACGTAGTTTACCTTTGAAATATTCACCAAGTTCTTGTGAGCGCTCTGCTAATTTTTCATCTAATAAAACTTTAATAGATGCGATAGAAACCGCACATGCTAATGGATTTCCTCCGAAAGTTGAACCGTGAGAACCAGGATTGAAGACACCTAAAATTTCACGATTAGCAGCTACACAAGAAATAGGGAATACACCGCCACCTAATGCTTTACCTAGGATGTACATATCAGGTTCTACTTCTTCCCAATCACATGCAAACATTTTACCTGTACGCGCTAAACCAGCTTGAATTTCATCCGCAATAAATAAAACATTATTTTCACGGCATAATTCACGTGCAGCTTTTAAGAAGCCTTCTGGTGGAATAACAATACCAGCTTCACCTTGAATTGGCTCAATTAAAAATGCAGCTGTATTTGGTGTAATTGCAGCTTTTAACGCTTCTAAATTACCATAATCAACAAGTTTGATATTTGGTAACATTGGTCCGAAGCCACGACGGTATTCTTCATCAGATGATAAAGATACTGCTAGCATCGTACGTCCGTGGAAGTTTCCGTTACAAGCGATTAGTTCTGCTTTACCTTCTTCTACGCCTTTTACATCATAAGCCCAACGACGAGCAGCTTTAAATGCAGTTTCTACAGCTTCTGCACCTGTATTCATAGGTAAAACCATTTGTTTATTTGTTAATTTACCTACTAACTCATACCATTCACCTAAGTTTTCACTATAAAATGCACGAGAAGTTAAAGTTACTTTATCAGCTTGTTCTTTTAATGCAGCAATAATTTTCGGATGGCGATGCCCCTGATTCACTGCCGAATATGCTGATAACATATCTAAGTATTTGTTTCCTTCTGGATCTTTAACCCAAGCACCTTCAGCCTCTGCAATAACGATTGGCAGTGGATGATAGTTTGCAGCACCGTAATTTTGTGTTTGTTCAATAACTTGTTGTGATTTTGTCATATAGCATTCTCTCCCTACTAACTTAAAATGAAAATCTAAAAAGATTGGTCTGTTTAACAGTTTTAATAAAGGAGCTATTTAATAGAAACAACATGAAAATTCGTCTGCTATTTAATGAAGCTGCACGCCTCGTAGGTATTACAATCTACGAGGCTTTGCTAGCTCTTTCTTCTTATTTAAACAATCCATCTTTGAACATGTGGTTTTATGCCACTCAAATCAGTAAAAATTAAAGCATTTCTGAAGTTGTTTTTGCTTGCATATGAAGTTGTAGGTAGTCTGGGCCACCAGCTTTTGAGTCAGTACCTGACATGTTGAAGCCACCAAATGGTTGGTAACCAACGATAGCACCAGTACAACCACGGTTGAAGTATAAGTTACCAACATGGAAATCTTCACGAGCTTTTTCTAAGTTCATACGATTGTTTGTAATAACCGCACCTGTTAAGCCGTACTCTGTGTCGTTTGCAATTTCGATTGCTTCATCGAAATCTTTTGCTTTCGCAATTGCCACAACTGGTCCGAAGATTTCTTCTTTCATAATACGAGCAGAACGGTCTACGTCTGCGAATACTGTTGGGTTGACGAAGTAACCAACTGAATCATCAGCTGTACCACCTGCTACAAGGCGTCCTTCACCTTTCCCAATTTCAATGTATTCAGTAATTTTATTAAATGCTGCTTGGTCAATAACTGTCGCCATGAAGTTGCTGTTGTCAGCTGGGTCACCAACTGTTAACGCATTTGTAAGCTCCGCTACACGGTTAACAACTGTATCATATACATCTTCTACAATAACGGCACGAGAACATGCTGAACATTTTTGACCTGAGAAACCGAAAGCTGATTTTACGATTGATTGTGCAGCTAATTCTAAGTCTGCTTCTTTATCAACTACGATTGTATCTTTACCGCCCATTTCAGCGATAACACGTTTAATCCAAATTTGACCATCGTTATGTGTTGCAGCACGTTGGTTAATACGTAAGCCTACATCACGAGAACCTGTGAAGCTGATGAAGCGTGTTTTTGGATGATCTACTAAGTAATCCCCAACTTCTGCACCTGAACCTGGTACATAGTTAACTGCACCTGCAGGTAGTCCCGCTTCTTCTAAAACTTCAATAAATTTATAAGCAACAACTGGTGTTGTTGAAGCTGGCTTTAATAATACTGTGTTTCCTGTTACTAAAGCTGCAACTGTCGTACCAGCCATAATAGCGAATGGGAAGTTCCATGGTGAAATAACAATACCAATACCTAATGGAATATAATCGTAACGGTTGTATTCGCCTGGACGGCTTTCTACTGGTTGGCCGTCTTTAATACGTAACATTTGTCGACCATAGTATTCAAGGAAGTCAATTGCTTCTGCTGTATCAGCATCTGCTTCATTCCAAGGTTTACCAGCTTCTTTTGTTAATAGTGCTGAGAATTCATGTTTGCGGCGACGGATAATTGCTGCTGCTTTAAATAACACGTCAGCACGAATAGCTGGGTCTACTTTTTTCCAAGTTTTAAATGTTTCATCTGCTGCTTGCATCGCTTTTTCAGCTAATTCTCTGCTTGCTTTTGAAACGCGACCGATTACTTCTGTTTTCTTTGCTGGATTATATGAAACAATTTTATCTTCTGTTGTAATACGTTCTCCGCCAATGATTAGTGGATAGTCTTGACCTAAATAACCTTCAACTTTATTTAATGCCTCTAAATAAGCGTTGTAGTTTGCCTCTTGAGAAAAATCTGTAAATGGTTCGTGTTTGTATGGAATCATACTATATCCTCCTTTTGTGAGCTGTAAATATTTAGTGTGCAAAAAACATTGACGCAAAATATTTTTGCGTATAAAATATTCTTACACTTATTATAATGCAAAATTTCGTTGCATATTTCAAGTAAAAAATTTTTGAGGTGCACATTTTATGAAAAATTCTGAACCCTTATTACCCTTTTATGAGTTTATTGCAACTAATGTATCCGTTGGTATACATGCGATTGACGAAACAGGTAAAACAATTATCTATAATTCAAAAATGAAAGAAATTGAAGGATTTCATTTTGATGAATTAGCAGATCGTTCAATTATTGAGTTGTTTTCCTTCCGTCAACATGAAAGTACTTTGATGCGGGTATTACAAACAGGCTTACAAGAAATGAATGTGAAACAAACCTATTGGAATAAAAATGGTCATGAAATTACAACGATTAACGATACTTTTCCACTTTTTAAAAACAATCAACTAATCGGTGCTATAGAATTTGCACGTGATATAACATCTTTAGAAAAATTAGTGTATCAGCCGCTCCGTCGATATGGTGAGCCTTTAACTTTTGATATGATTACCGCTGTTTCAGAGACGATGCAACAAGTGATTGTAAATGCTAAAAAAGCTGCCGCAGTAAAATTACCTATATTGCTCATCGGAGAGTCTGGGACTGGAAAAGATTTAGTTGCAGAAAGTATTCATCATGCCGCTTCGTCTGATCCTGAAGCTTTCGTTACACTGTTTAGTCGACGTTCAGCAAAATCAGTGCTTGATAAAATGGAAGAGCTTTTGCAGGATGATAAAGCATATACATTTTTCTTTGAACGCATTGATTTTTTAAGCCTCCCCATTCAGGAGCAATTACTCGAACTATTACAGTCGCTTCCACAATCAAAATATATGCTGATTGGTAGTGTCGGCAGTGATCCGATTACGTTGATAGCGGAGAAAAAGCTTTCAAAATCTTTATATTATTTCTTTGCAACCATGTCTATCACCATTCCTAATTTAACAGACCGAAAAGAAGATATTTTACCGTTTGTAGATGATTACTTTAGTCGCCATCGTGAGCGCTTTGCATCAAACGTAAAAGAACTAGCACCTGATGTACAAGCATTATTCTTACAATACGATTGGCCTGGCAATCTAAAAGAACTCGAATTATTACTTGATGAAATTGTGTCATTTATGACAACTGAAACAACTGTTACATTCGATTTACTCCCAGTTCATTTTCGTTTTAAAGTGCAAAGCCAGGATACTTCTGAACGCGAACCTGAATTTTTCATGTTCCAACAGCAAAATGATGTCATGCCGCTCGATGCTTATTTACGAGAAGCCGAATCCTATTATGTGCAAAATGTCTTAAATCTATATGAAGGTAACATAACAAAGGCTGCTGGTGCACTTGGCATGAGTCGCCAAAACTTGCAGTATCGCATACGGAAGATGAAAAAGGATTAATCCTAATACTGTTTATAAAAAACGAGGATGCCTTCTCATGGAAGCATCCTCGTTTTTTAATGTCCTGACTGTTCGATCCAGTCCTGTAGTTTATCTTTTAGGGAATTAAAGCCATTTGCATCGGATTCATCTACACGATCCTGTAATGATTTCCGTGGTGTTGCGTCTTTTTTTCTTATTGCTACTGGGCGTTCTTGTAAGGCACGGATCGATAAACTAATTTTTTCGGCCGCTTCATCGATTTCAAGTACCTTCACTTCGACCTCTTGCCCTACTGATAAAAACTCACTGACGTCTTTTACAAAGCCGTACGTAATTTCAGAAATATGCACGAGCCCTTGTGTATCGTCATCAAGTGCTACAAACGCACCGTACGGTTGAATACCTGTAACTTTTCCGGTCAATACGTCTCCTAATTCATATTTTTTTGCCATAACCTTTGCCCACTTTCTATATGTTTGCTACGTATATATCACGTTAAATTATAACATACGTCAATATCTGGAGCAAAAAATCGTCCCACTAATCAATGATCTCCGTTATACGATAATAGCCTCCCTCTTGTTTTGAAAATTTTATAAGAAATTGCCTCCCGTACTGATCTTGTTTATTGACAGCAACACGAGCAGCTACAATTGGATAAATCCCATCGTACTCACCTAGCTGACTAAATATGTTTAAATCTTTCATCGTTTGTAACAACAAACTTATATTCAATTCGGAATTTGGCATTAATAAGGTATTTTGCAATGATTCATCACCAATAGTTATGGCATATAAGTAAAGCGCAGCAATATTTATTGGGCGAAGTTGATTTAATATAGCTACATCATTATTTTGCTTGTATTGCTCATATATTCCCTTAATTTGCTCAATACGAGCATCACTCATATCAACAATACTAAAATCACTATCGTTAATATAACCTGCTGTTTCTTCCCGTGTCTGTAAAAGTATTGTCCATATATCATAAGATGCGAGTTGTGATAATGTTTCAGAATGATTCGTTTGTTGGAATTCCTCTGAAATATTGGCAGATGTCCGTTTCATGACCTCACCATACTTACCTGCAGCCACTTCTTGTAAAAACGTTAAATATTTCTTATCAGGTTGCCCATCTTCCGCTAAGGCAGGATATTGTTTAGTGCCTTGCAATAGAGCCACCCACGTATTTTTAAAGGTTTCTTGTAATAACTTGTAGTTGGGAGAACCCGCATTGACATCCGCTAATAACGTACGTTCCATTACTTTAAGCGATTTTGCTGTTTCTTCTCGTGAATAGCGTAAATCATCAACTAATAATAAATAGCCCATTTTTAAATATTCAAAATACCCAAAAACATCAGGATGTAATTGATTGATATAGGCTGGTGCAAATTCCCCATCAATAGGGTTCGCTTTAAAATAAAACGAGCCTTTATCATCCATTTTCAGCTCCATATATTGATTGTTAGCAGCTTCAATAATTGCTTTTAAATCTGATGGATATTGCTTTTCATCAGCTTTCTTCAGTAGAGATTTATACGGTTCTAGTAGCTTACTATAAAAATTCTCCAACTCTTCAACAGAAATAACGTATTGATTATAAACTTCATACGATTCGTCAAAAGTTAAATTTTCATATGATTTAATCGTCTCTATAGCCCTTTTAGGAGTCATTAAATAGTATAAGACGTATTCTTCAACATTCTGTGCACTATCACTTGAGGACGAGTGTAAGTTATTTGCTATATAAAAATCCAACATTGTATCTGCTGTTTGAATAAATTCAAATGCTTGCAGTTCATCTTTCGAAACTTTTAATTCTCTTCTAATGTCCTCTTTTCGACTATTATATTTTTTCGTTATATAGTCGGCTGCATCTTCCTCTTCAGCCTCTTTTACGGGAATACTTTGCGGCACTTCCGTTTGAGTATTTTCTTGCTGTTTCATTGTATAGAGCGTCACTAACAGACCAACTAACAATACGCTTGCAATACTCGCTAGCCAGACTGCTGGCTTTTGCCATTTTGGGGAGGGCTTCTTTTGAGTGGCAATCGTTTGCTTTGCGAGTGCTTCTTCTTCTTCGATTTGCTTGAAAACATCTGCTGGATTTAATTGTTGTTCCATTCGGTCGTAAGATTTTTTCAATAATGCCATGCGTTTATCAAATTGTTTGTCATCCATTTTCAACACTCCCCTCCTGTGTCAAAGAGACTTTTAGTTTTTCCTTTGCGCGTAAAATTCGTACTTTGACCGCCGACAAAGAAATCCCAAGCACCTCTGCAATTTCCTCGTATTTCAACTCATGAAAGTAGAACAATACAAGTGGATAGCGATATTTTTCATCAAGTGCTTGAATAATCTGGTGTAATAATCGATCTTCCTCAAAATTTAATACGTGCTTTTCAGCCGAAGGACTATAATTTTGTCGCTGAGCATTTAACAGCTCCTCCTTAGCCTGCTCACGTTGCTCCTTACGATAGTAGTCACGCGTAGCATTGAGTGTCACTTTATAAAGCCATGTCGTAAATCGATCCTGCTTAAATTGATGTAAAAAGCGGTATAGTTTTACAAAAACTTCTTGTGCAACATCCGCTAAATCACTGCTATGTACGCCACATTGATAGGCAAATTTTTCAACTGTTCGCTGATGGATGCGAATTAGTTCAATATAGGCATCTTTATCTCCTTGTTGTGCTCGTTCGATTAATTCGGACTCATTCACTCGTTATCCCTCCTTTTTTATGTAACGACCCATTCTTCCTAATTGTTACATTTTGACCGAATTGATGCTAGAACATAGTTTACGCTAATAAAACTGATTGCATCAGCTTTTGTTCAGTTAAAATGACACTTTTACACGAAAACTTTAACTTCCCTTTTGGACGTGGTTAGAAAAAAAGTATCTATAATCAATTTTCAGAAATTTGCCTTGTGTTATAAAGTTTTTACGGTAAAATAGAACTTTAGTATAAGGAGGCTTTATTTTTGTGTCATCTCGAGATCAATTCACATCAAAAATTGGATTTATTTTAGCTGCTGCTGGAAGTGCCATTGGATTGGGGGCTATTTGGAAATTCCCTTATATGGCGGGAACGAACGGTGGGAGTGTATTTATTTTATTGTTTATTTTATGTACATTTTTCATCGGTTTGCCAGTGTTAATCGCAGAATTTATGATTGGCCGTCGTGGGCAAAAGGATGCTGTTACGTCATTCAAAGAACAAGCGCCAGGAAAACCATGGTACTTAATAGGATGGGGCGGCATGCTCATTGCTGGTTTAATACTATCCTTCTATAGCGTAGTGGGCGGTTGGATTTTAAGTTATTTAGGGCGTTCCTTGACTTTTCAATTATCAAGTAATGACGGCAATTACGCTGATTTATTTAACAATATCATCTCCAGCCCATTTGAAGCGATTCTTGTACAAGGGTTATTTTTACTTTTAACAATCGCCATTGTATCAGGAGGCATTAAAGGTGGGATTGAGAAGGCTAGTACATGGATGATGCCATTATTATTCATTTTTTTCATTGTGTTAGTTATCCGTTCCTTAACACTTGACGGTGCAATGCAAGGCGTAAAATTTATGTTTGTCCCTGACTGGTCTTACTTAAATGCTGAAACATTTTTGAAAGCACTTGGACAAGCATTCTTCTCATTAAGTGTCGGTATTGCTGTGATGATTACGTACGCATCCTACCTCCCAAAAACCGAGAAGATTGGCAACTCTGCTATCAATGTAGCTTCAATGAATATAATAATTTCGCTACTTGCAGGTTTAGTTATTTTCCCAGCGGTATTCGCGCTAGGCTATACACCTGACCAAGGACCAGGACTTGTTTTTATTATTTTGCCTGCGGTTTTTGAACAATTGCCACTTGGCGGTCTTTTCCTAACAATTTTCTTTATTCTCTTATTGTTTGCTACAGTGACATCCTCAATTTCAATGTTAGAAATTGTAGTAGCTATTGCTATAGGAGACAAGCCAGAGAAGCGTAAAAAAATTGCATGGATTGGCGGTATTATTATTTTCGGCTTCGGTATTCCAAGTGCTCTATCTTTCGGCATTCTTTCTGACGTACAACTATTAGATCGTTCAATTTTTGATTTTGTAGACTTCCTTACAAATAGCGTAGGTATGCCAATTGGTGCATTACTTATTTCTATTTTTGCAGGCTATTACTATACAAAAGATATTTCCCGTAAAGAGCTTGCTTCATCAAGCCTTATGTTTAACATTTGGTACTTGTTAATTCGCTATGTATCACCTATTGCGATTTTTCTTATTTTCATCCAAGGCATTTTGCCGTTATTTAAATAAGAAAATGAGGTTGTCTACTATTGTAAAGACAACCTCACTTTTATAAGGAAGTAGCTGGTAAATCGCATAAATGCTAGCCTACAAGCTATTTCCAATAAAAAAACACTATATGTCGATTAAATAATGCATTTTGCTTCAAACTTAATGGCAATTAGTTTGTATGAAATGGCAACACAATCTTCAATTGGAATCCATTGCTCAAACGAGTGCTCGTAAGTTTCTTGAATGACCTTTGCAAGTGCTGAGGGGTCATCAATACTTTGTAATGCTGCAACAACATCTGCTGTCTCTGTATCATAATGCTCAGCTCCGATGTGGAAAGGATCCCACTCCGCTAGCAGATGTACGGCTGCTCGATTCATTTTTATATTTTCCAAAATACTCACCTATTATCCTTTAATCTTAATAGGTATGATACCATAGTAAAAAAAAAAGAAAAGAGTGATTTGCTTGTCTATTTTCGATCAAACTTTAAATCGTCGCTATACTAACTCAGTAAAATGGGACGCAATGGAGAAAATTTATGGCCTAAACGATACGACAGAAATATTACCAATGTGGATAGCAGACATGGACTTTGCTCCACCAACAGCTGTTTCAAAGGCTTTACAAAAACATGCGGAGGGTGCCATTTTCGGTTATGGCTTTGTATGTGAGGAAGTAAAACAGTCGATAGTAGACTGGCAATACAATCGATATAATTGGCACATCGAAAAAGAATTCATTTCTTTTAGCCACGGGGTTGTATCAGCATTAGCAAATATTCTAACGGCATTGACTAATGTAGGTGATAAGGTACTTATTTCAACACCTGTCTATCCGCCATTTTTTAATATCCCAAAAAGCAATGGTCGTGAGGTCGTAACTTGTCCGTTAGTAGAACAAGACGGTATGTTTGTCTATGATTTTGAGGCATTCGAACAAACACTTGCCCAAGATATTAAAGCTTACATATTGTGTAACCCACATAATCCAGGTGGTTATGTATGGGATGAAGCCACACTAAAAGAGATTATTCGTCTTTGTGCAAAGTATGACGTTCTAATTATTTCAGATGAAATCCACGCAGATTTAATGTTAGATGGTGCCAAGCATACTCCGCTTGCAAAAATTGCAGGTGATGAAATCGATCGTGTAATTACATGTATGGCACCGACAAAAACATTTAACCTTGCAGGCATCCAAGTGTCTTATATTATTGCTACAGATAAGAAAAAACGCCTTCTATTAGAGGCAGTTAATATGGCTAGTGGTCAAGGCTCATTAAACAGCTTTGCTCCTATTGCCCTGCTAGCCGCTTACACTGAAGGATTACCATGGCTAGAAGAGTTACTTCCTTACATTTCCAATAATATGGATTATGTCATTAGCGAGTTAACGCAATTACCTGGCATACACATTGCAAAGCCTCAAGGCACATACTTGCTGTGGATTGATTGTCGTCAATTAGGCATCGATGAAAAAGAATTAATGAAGCAACTGCTTGAAGTTGGAAAACTTGCATTAGAACCAGGTTCAAAATATGGTGAAGAAGGCCGTGGCTTCCTACGTATGAACGTGGCGTGCTCATTTGATACTGTAAAAGATGCAGTCGCACGCTTTAAGCTTGCGTGCCAGTCACTCAAACAATTCTGAATCTTTAAAGTGCCAGTCACTTAATTGTAGTTGTGCACATAAAAAAAAGCACTCTTTCGCAGAGTGCTTTTTTTATACGTTTTGTTGATTGTTAGTGCTATTTCGTTCAGCTAAAATACGTGTTTCGATTTCCTTAGACTTTAATTCCTGCTTTTTAGAGATTTTACGGAAAATCATAAATACGCCTATACATAAAATAAGCATGATTAAAAATTCGAAAGCTGCTGGAATATAAGCTGTTTTATCTTCAGGGAAATATAAAAATTGATACATTAAATGTTCCATATTTTCTACACGTCCTTACAATTATTATTCAAAAACTGTAATTGACTCAATTTTAACATCTTCAAGCGGTTTATCGCGGTTATCTTTTGCTACATCAGCAATTTTATCAACGATATCCATACCTTCTACAACATGACCGAACACAGAGTGTTTATGGTCTAACCATGGTGTCCCACCGTTTTTAGCATATGCCTCAATAATTTCTTCTGGGAAACCAGCACCTTGAAGTTGGCGTAGCATATCGCTTGGCAGGTGTTTCATTTGTACGATAAAGAATTGTGAACCATTTGTGTTTGGACCAGCGTTTGCCATTGAAAGTGCACCACGTAGGTTAAATAATTCATCAGAAAACTCATCTTCAAATGAGTTACCCCAAATTGACTCACCGCCCATACCTGTACCAGTAGGGTCACCGCCTTGAATCATGAAATCTTGAATAACACGGTGGAAAATGATGCCATCGTAATAACCTGATTTTGCATGACCTAAGAAATTTTCAACAGTTTTTGGTGCTTGTTTTGGAAATAGTTTAATTTTTAAAGCACCTAAAGTTGTTTTCATTTCTACTAGTACTTCGCCTTCTTGTACTTCTGTTGTTAATTGTGGAAACATTGGAGTCTCTCCTTTAAATGTAAAATTTCAGTTTCAATGAAAATGATCATCCTAGATCATTTCTGACCTCATATTAGTCTAACATACTTCCTAGCTGTTTTCTCCATCTAAGTATTGACGAATTTTGTAATTTTACAATCGTTCAATCCATTATATTTGCGATAACAGTGAAACTTCTGTTTGGTACCTATGGTAGTATAACCCAAAATAATGGATGAAGAAACAGACTACCGCTGTCATTTATTTTTATAGTTTTGTATTGCGTAAATAGGTCTCAACGAGTATTTGGAAAGCATCCAAAATATGCTATTCTGTTGAAAGACTTATTTTCAAAGTTGGAGGCATATATGAAAAAGGTTTTTGGTTTTATTATTATTACTCTATGTTTACCTACCATTTGGTGGATTGGAACGAATATACGAACAGAGTTGAATACAGCTCAAGCGCACGAAGAACAAATTGAAGGGACAATTGATGTGCCTGAAGTACAAGTTCAACTTCCCGTTACATTAATAGATCAGAATGGTCAAACCTTTAGCGAAGAATATGTCGAATGGCGACAACCATTAACACTGCAAGAAATTCCACAAATTGCCCAGGAAATTTTTATTGCTAGTGAGGATGCTGACTTTTATGAACATATCGGCTTCGATCTAAGTGCCATTATTCGTGCTGTTGTCGCAAACTCTAACGCTAATGCCACATCACAAGGTGGCAGTACCATTACACAACAGCTTGTTCGAATGCGCTATTTATCGGATGAAAAAACGTACGAACGTAAATTGACGGAATTATTTTATGCCTACGAACTTGAAAAAAAATACGATAAAGATGCAATTTTAACAATGTATTTAAATGAATCTTATTTTAGCAACCAAGTTTATGGCATCGGAAGTGCCGCGACTTTTTATTTTCAAAAATCTATTCAAGATTTATCAATTGCTGAAATTGCTTTTATTTCCGCTATTCCAAACAACCCATCACTTTATAATCCATTAAAAAATTTTGATGAGACAAAGGCAAGACAGGAACGGCTACTCGATACACTCGCTGCAAGTGGCGCTATTACAAAAGAAGATGCCACTTCTTATAAAGCAGCACCAATAATATTAAATGTCAAAAATAAGATGCAAAGCTATCCGATGTATAGCACTTATGTTCTTCAAGAGCTACGTTGGCTTGTAGCCGAGAAAGAGGGCTACAAAGATCGACTTCAAAATACGCAAAGTGAAGAAGAAAAAAAGTCGATCCAAACACAACTAGACAACCGTCTCAACACTTTGTTTCAAAATGGTTTAACTATTTATACGGCCCTTGATCCAGCTAAACAAGATCATGATGAACAGCAAATGACAGCTATATTAGGAACTGGGGAATTGCAGGCAGCAGGAGCTGTTATTAATAACACTTCGCGTGAAATTATCAGCCTATATGCTGGTAAAAATTATGAGAAATTTGATTATCATCGAGCTTTTCAAGGACCAAGACAGCCTGGCTCAGCATTTAAGCCACTTGCGGTCTACGCACCTTTTTTTGAAACGAGCACACATACGCCTGATTCCATCGTAAACGGTGGTAGTTTTTGTGTCGGTTCTTTTTGCCCTCAAAACTATGGGGGGTATAAATATGGGGATGTGACTATTCGTACAGCATTCCGTAATAGTTATAATACTTCCGCGCTTCGTCTTTTTAACGCTGTTGGAGTGGAGACGGCATTTAGTTACCTTGATCGATTCCATTTCCGCTCCATCGTAGCAAAGGATCATACGTATGCCGCTTCATTGGGTGGATTAACGTACGGTGTCACAGCACTTGAGCTAGCAGATGCCTATTCAAGCTTTATTGATGGCTCATATGTCTTGGCACATAGTATTCGCAAGGTGACGGCAAATGATGGTACCGTGCTATATAGCTGGGATTCGGAACGCGATCAAATATGGTCGCCCAAAACGGTAAAATATATGCGGGAGTTACTTGCTGAGGTTGTAACAAATGGGACGGGGCAAGGTGTTTATAATAATAGTAACTATGTTGGTGCTAAGACTGGTACGACAAATGATTACCGCGATTATTGGCTCGCGGGCTTAAATGATCAGTATACAGCCGCTGTCTGGCTAGGCTATGATAAACCTCAACCAATGGAAAAACTAGAAGCGTATAAAATCCATCACAAGCTATTTAATGTTTTACTAGAGTAATATCTTCTTGCAAAAAATAACTTCTTATAGCGTAAAAACCCACTTCGCTTTCCAGCGGGCACTCCGTAAGCCGCAACCGTCGCTATCGCGTCGCCTGTTGCTTCTTACTTTGCGTGCGTTCCCGCAGGAGTCTACGTGGGTTTTTACTTGGTTATTTCCTCCTAGCAAAATTCAGAATTGTTTCGGTGCCTGTCACCGACACCTAATATCTCCTTATAAAAATGACTTCTTATAGCGTAAAAACCCACTTCGCTTTCCAGCGGGCACTCTGTAAGCCGCAACCGTCGCTATCGCGTCGCCTGTTGCGTCTTACTTTGCGTGCGTTCCCGCAGGAGTCTACGTGGGTTTTTACTTGGTTATTTCCTACTAGCAAAATTCAGAATTATTTCGGTGCCTGTCACCGTGAAAATTCAGAATTGTTTCGGTGCCTGTCACTCTATTTTGCAAAAGGAAGGCTTGCCAGTACACCGTTATACAATTTTAATATGACATAAACTAATAACGAAAATAATATTGTCCACATGAAAAGCTCAAATATTAGTAATCCAATCGTTCCTCCCATGGACATAAAAAGGCTCATTTTATAGATAAGATAAATGAAATAAACAAAAATCGTTAATACGAATATACCCGCTAATGCATAAATCGATTGAATAGCAAAGACAGAACACATAGCTCCAATAAATAAAATGACATAGCCTCCACGTGCTTGGCTTACCGCTGCCCCTTCATTATCTTTTGAAAAAAATAACATTCCTAGTTCATGAATTGTTTCTCCAACTAATTTAAGCGCTGAAATTGCCATAAAAAAAATAACTGCAAATACAACAAGCAATAATACACGTAATTCAAAATCCGATAAAAATTCACGCATTCCTGAATAAACACCGATTGCTTGGAAGATTTGTAATGCTTCGCCTACTGCATACATACCGAATGTTAAACTAAACAATAAAATTGTAATTAATGGTAAATAACCATATATGTAAGGGTTCCTCATAAAAAATTTTTTCCTCTGTTTTTTTTGATAACTTCCTATTTATAATATAGCGAAAATTCTTCTGCTATCCAAGCTAAATCCTGTTAGGCCATATGCATTCCCTACGAAAGTACGTTATAATTATTACACTTACCTGCATAAAGGAGGATTTTTTTGTTACAAGTACTCTATATTTTCATCCCGATGCTTGCTGCAATATTTGTGCCTTTTATATATAAAAGCATTAAAAATATTCACACAGGCTGGTTTGTTCTTGCAGTGCCTGCAACACTCGCCGTTATTTACGCTACTTATATAGCGAGAGTTGCCCAAGGAGAAGTGTTTTATGATGGGATACCTTGGATTCCATCGCTCGATATTTCGATCGTATCGTATTTGGATGGACTTAGCTTACTGTTTTCGTTACTCATTACAGGAATTGGCTCACTCGTTGTGCTTTACTCCATTTTCTACTTAGATAAACATAAAGAAAAACTACATAATTTTTATGTTTACTTATTATTATTTATGACCGCAATGCTCGGAGTTGTACAATCTGACCATTTAATTTCATTGTACTTCTTCTGGGAGTTAACGTCGATTTCATCATTCCTACTTATTGGATATTGGTACACACGTGATGCTTCTCGCTTTGGTGCACTAAAATCCATGATGATTACAGTCTTCGGCGGCTTAATGATGTTAGGAGGATTTATCCTTCTTTATTTAATGGGTGGAACATATTCAATTCGTGAACTCATTGCAATGGCACCAAACCTAGTGCAACATCCATTGTTCACATGGGCACTTGTTTTATTACTCCTAGGCGCATTTACAAAATCTGCACAATTCCCATTCTACATTTGGTTACCAGATGCAATGGAAGCACCGACACCTGTCAGCGCATACTTACACTCTGCAACAATGGTAAAAGCAGGCATTTACTTAGTTGCTCGCTTTACACCAATTTTTGCAGCTTCTGAGCTATGGGTTTGGCTTGTGACAGGAATAGGTTTGTTAACACTATTCTGGGGTTCGTTCTTTGCAGTAAAACAAACCGATTTAAAAGGAATTCTAGCATTTTCTACTGTCAGTCAGCTTGGATTAATTATGTCGTTACTCGGCGCTGGGGCAGTTGCATTTCATGTAAACGGTGCGGCTGATTCAGTGTTTAAATATGCGGCCTTTGCAGCCATTTTCCACCTAATCAACCATGCCACATTTAAAGGTAGCTTATTCATGATTGCGGGGATTATTGATCATGAAACAGGTACTCGTGATATTCGTAAGCTTGGAGGATTAATGAGCATTATGCCGCTTAGCTTTACAGTGGCGGCTATTGGCAGCTTCTCAATGGCAGGTTTACCACCATTTAATGGTTTTCTAAGTAAGGAAATGTTTTTAACAGCTATGTTAGCACTTCAAAATTTTGAATTTTTTGGTTTTGATACATGGGGTGTTCTCTTCCCTATCGTTGCTTGGATAGCGAGTATTTTTACGTTTATTTATAGTTTCTACTTTGTATTTAGAACATTTACAGGAAAATATAAACCAGAGCTTTACACTCATAAACCACATGAGGCTCCAATTGGTATGCTAATATCACCGATGATTTTAGCATCATTAGTAGTCATTATTTTCTTCATCCCTAATATTATTGGGGATACGTTTGTCAAACCAGCAGTACAAGCTATTCAGCCGTTTTTATATGATCTTCCTGAAGATATCAATATTCACGTGGCTGCCTGGCATGGGGGTCTAACACCAGAATTAATCATGACTATCGGTATTGTCATTATAGGTGTCCTTTTATTTGTTGGCTTACCTAAATGGCAAGGCATTTATAATCTATTCCCACGTGCTCTTACGCTCAATAATGCCTATGACAAAGCAATGTTCGGTTTAGATGTCGGATTAAATCGTGTATCCCGTCTTTATATGACTGGTTCAATGCGCCACTACTTATTGTATATGTTTAGTGCTATTGCCGTTATTTCCATTGGGACATTATTTGCCAAGGATGCCTTTTCATTATCATTTGAAGGTGCGGCACCAATTCGATCTTACCAATTAATTTTAATTGTCGTGTTAATTATCGGCACAGCGATTACGATTTTTGCGAAGTCACGTCTTACAGCAATTATTGGACTTGGCTCTGTCGGTTACACTGTCGCATTATTCTTCGTTATGTTCAATGCACCTGATTTAGCATTAACACAGCTAGTAATTGAAACTATTTCTGTTGCATTATTTTTATTGGCATTTTATCATCTTCCGAAACTCGGAAAACGTGAGGAACGCATGCGCTTTCAGTTAAATCGTGCAGTAATTTCCATCGCAGTTGGTGTGATGGTGACGCTTATAGCTTTATCGGCACATTCTCAAAAGCTTGTGCCGACTATCTCAAAATATTACGAAGAAACCGTCTATTCTTTAGCGGGTGGCGGCAATATCGTCAATGTTATTTTAGTAGACTACCGTGGCTTTGATACATTATTTGAAATTACCGTGTTAGGTATTGCTGGAATGGCAATTTTAGCAATGATTAAGCTGCGCATGAATAGAAAGGAGAAATCGCATGAAAACAAATGATGTGATAATACAATTTACAGCTAAAATTGTATTCTTCATTATTTTCTTCTTCTCCATTCATATTTTTTTAGCTGGTCATTATACACCAGGTGGAGGCTTTGTTGGTGGACTTTTAACATCCAGTGCCATCGTGCTTTTAGTACTTGCCTTTGATTTAAACACTGTACGCAATGTTTTACCGATCAACTATACGTATTTAACTGCAACGGGCTTATTATTGGCATTTGCAACAGCGGCATTCCCTATGTTTTTAGGGAAACCATTCTTCACACATTTCTTTGATTATTTCGATTTACCGCTTCTAGGTAAGCAATCCTTACACACTGCCATGCTTTTTGACAGCGGTGTTTACTTGGTTGTTGTTGGCGTTACGATGACCATTATTCAAACGATTGGAGAGGATGAATAATGGAAATAATTATGGCGTTTGTCATTGGCTTTTTGTTTATGGCAGCTGTTTATTTAATATTATCGAAAAGCTTATTACGCATTATTATTGGTACTGGACTTTTAAGTCACGGTGCACATTTACTCATTTTAACAATGGGTGGACTGACAGGGGAAGCTCCTCCTGTATTAAAAGATGGGGCCAAAACATTTGCGGACCCTTTACCACAAGCTTTAATTTTAACCGCGATTGTTATTAGTTTTGGGGTAACGGCTTTCTTCCTAGTACTTGCCTATCGCTCGTATCAGGAGCTAGAAACTGATGATATTAGTTTAATGAGAGGAAGTGATGAGGATGAATAACTTCCTTTTACTGCCAATCATCATCCCTTTCTTCTTCGGTATGATTTTAATGTTTGGGCAGAAAAATTTAAAATATCAGCGCTCATTTGCTTTACTGGGAATCCTACTCGCTTTCATATCAGCCATTTCCCTATTGATGAAAGTAAAACATGATGGTCTGCAAAAGGTGACATTCGGGGATTGGCCAGTACCCTATGGTATAACAATGGTTTCTGATATGATGTCAGCACTATTAGTAACAACAACATTGCTCATTGCATTCTTCGTTGTGTGGTATGGCTTTGGTTCTATCACAAAAGAGCGAGAACGCTTTTTCTATTACCCTGGTATTATGTTTATTTTAACAGGTGTGAATGGCGCATTTACGACAGGGGATATTTTTAACTTATTCGTATTCTTTGAAGTACTGTTAATGGCGTCGTATTTACTAATTGTACTAGGTGGAGAAAAAGGACAACTGAAAGGCTCCATTAAATATATTTTAATCAATGTCATTTCTTCTGCATTGTTTGTTATTACGGTAGCTTTTCTTTACTCCGTTGTAGGCACATTGAATATGGCAGACATTGCAGTAAAAATTAGCGAGATTAATCAGCCAGGTATCATAACCGTTATTGCTGTGTTATTTTTAATGGTATTTGGTTTAAAAGCGGCGATATTCCCGCTTTACTTCTGGCTTCCAACTTCATATGCAGCTGCACCAATTCCTGTGTTAACACTATTTGGTGCACTTTTAACAAAAGTTGGCGTTTATGCGATTACTCGCACATATACATTATTTTTCGTCCATGATTTATCGTATACACATCATTTGTTAATGATATTAGCGATTGGAACGATTATTGCAGGCTGTATCGGGGCACTTGCCTATTTCGATGTCAAACTTATTATTATCTACAACATTGTAATTGCAGTCGGTGTCATTTTATTTGGTGTATCTCAAATGAATGAAGTAGCGTTAAAGGGTGCGATGTTTTACTTAATCCATGACATGCTAATTAAGGCTGCTCTCTTTATGTTGATTGGTATTGTTATTTACATTACAGGCACATCAGATTTACGTAAGATGGGCGGTCTTATGAAAAAGTACCCTGTGCTAGGCTGGTTTTATTTAATAGCAGCCTTCGGTTTAGCTGGCATTCCCCCACTTAGTGGTTTTGTGGGCAAGCTGTTAATCGTTCAAGGGGGCTTTGAGGCTGGAAGCATGTGGAGTAGTATTTTTATTTTAGCCTCCTCTTTACTTGTGTTACTTTCTGTTATTCGTATTTTCCTTTATGCCTTCTGGGGTGAGGAAAAAGAAACAACAGGTACTGTCGATAAAAAAGTATATACTACCCTTTTTGTGCCAACTGTCATATTAGTGCTTATTACAGTAGCATACGGTGTCGGTTCAGAGTGGATTACACCATTTATGGATGATGCTGCAAAACTATTAAATGACCCATCTATTTATATAGATGCTGTAATGAAGGAGGATTAGAGCTATGGCATTTCAAATTATTTTAAACTTTGCTCTTGCCTTCGTTTGGATGTTTCTTTCATCGAACTATACAGCAACAGGCTTTATAGTAGGCTTCATTCTCGGTATTATTTTGCTTGTGATTATGAGGAGATTCTTTTTTAAAAGGCTCTATGTTTTCCGTATATGGGCAATCATTAAACTTACTGTCCTGTTCTTTAAGGAGTTAATATTAGCAAATATTCAAGTACTAAAAGTTGTGCTAAAACCTAAGCTAGATATGCAACCTGCCTTCTTTGCTTATCCAACTGTCTTAAAAGAAGATTGGGAAATTACATTATTATCGAGTCTCATTACATTAACACCAGGAACCGTCGTCGTACATGTATCGGATGATGCCAAAACATTGTTTGTCCATGCTATTGATATTAGTGATGTGGACGATGCCATTGCATCCATCCGAGACTCTTTTGAAAAAGCCATTTTGGAGGTGAGTAAATCATGATGACGTTTATTATTGCAGCGATCGTAGTGATTTGCTTATCAATGATAGCAGTAATTTTCCGTATGGTGAAAGGACCATCCGCGTCCGATCGCGTCGTAGCACTTGATTCCTTAGGGGTATCACTCATTTCATTAATCGCGTTATTTTCGATTTTAGTGGAAACGAGCTTCTTTTTAGAAATTGTATTATTGTTAGCGATTTTATCGTTCATCGGTACAGTTGCTTTCTCTAAATTCATAGAGAAAGGAGACATCATTAAACGTGACAATTCTCGCTAATACTTTAGTTATTCTGTTCATTTCTATCGGAGTACTATTTATCGTCGTAACAGCTATAGGGCTCATTCGATTACCAGATTTGTATACACGGGCACATGCCGCTTCTAAAAGTGCAACACTCGGTGTTATGTGTGTATTGATTGGTGTATTCTTTCACTTTTGGCTTATCGAGGATCATTTTAACCCTCGTATTTTACTCGGTATATTGTTTCTCTTTATTACAGGCCCTGTCGGTGGACATATTATGACCCGTTCCTCCTATATAGCAGGTGTGAAACCTTGGAAAGGAACAGTTCGTGACGAGCTAGGTCCTGAGATTGATAAAATGAAAAAAGAACAAGGTATCAAATAAAAAGACTTAAACAAAAACAAAAAGTGTTAGATTGACTGCAATCAATCTAACACTTTTTCTATGTCGTAACTCTCCGCAGGTTTATCGGCGATTCACTGTCTTTTATCGGCGATTTCTCAAGTTTAATCGGCGATTCGCGGACTTTTATCGGCGATATACCAATTAAATATAGCCCTTTGCCGTTAAAAACGTCGTGAGCAGCTCGACACATTCCTCAATAGAATAGCGCTCAGTGTCCAAAATAAATTCGGGATGTTCTGGTTCTTCATATGGTGCACTAATACCTGTAAAATTAGTAATTTCTGCATTGCGAGCTTTTTTATAAAGACCTTTTGGATCGCGCTGCTCACACGTTTCTACAGAGCATCTAACATACACCTCTAAAAATTCTCCCTCTTCCACAAGCTTTCGAACAACTTGGCGATCCTCTCTATAAGGTGAAATAAAAGCTGTAAGTACAATTTGACCACTTTCCACAAAAAGCTTGGCAACTTCCCCGATACGTCTAATATTTTCCTTACGGCTTCCTTCATCAAAGCCTAAATCATTATTTAAACCATGTCGTACATTATCGCCATCAAGTACAAATGCCTGGTTCCCCCGTTCAAATAGTGCACGAGCAAGAGCATTGGCTACTGATGATTTTCCTGATGCAGATAGTCCTGTAAACCATAAAATAAAGCTTTGATGGTTGTTTTGAGTGCGGCGTTCTTCTTTTGTAATGGATGATTCATGCCAAACGATATTAGAACTCATTTTAAAACCTCCTGACGCATTCCTTTAATCAGAACATCGACCACTTCTTTGCGGCTAAATGTACTTGGAGGTACTTCCCCGTTTCGAAGCATTTCGCGCACCTTTGTACCAGATAAAATAACATGGGATGCGCTATCATGCGGGCATGTTTTTGTTGTTGCCATCCCTTCACATGTAGTGCAATAGAAACTATGCTCAAACTTTAACGGTACAATACCAAGCTCATCTTCTGTAAATTGTTCAAAGATTTTTTGTGCATCATATGTGCCATAATAATCGCCTACACCAGCATGATCACGTCCTACAATAAAATGGGTGCAGCCGTAATTTTTTCGCACAAGTGCATGGAAAATAGCTTCCTTTGGTCCTGCATAACGCATAGCTGCTGGAAAGACACCTAATTGCACACGATTTTGAGGATAGTAATTTTTTAATAGCACCTCATAGCTCTCCATACGTATCGTAGCTGATACATCATCCGACTTCGTTTCACCAACTAATGGATTTAAAAATAAGCCATCAATTGTTTCTAATGCCGCCTTTTGAATATACTCATGTGCACGATGGACTGGATTACGTGTTTGGAAGCCCACAATAGTTTGCCAACCCTTCTCCTTAAATAGCTGACGTGTTTCCTGTGGATCAAATGAATACGTAGGGAATTTTTGCTCAAGTCGCTTAATTAATGTAATTTTACCGCCTACATATATGGCCTGCCGCTCATGAAGCTTTTTCACGCCAGGATGTGCTAAATCCTGTGTACCGTAAACAAGTAATGCCTCTTTTTGTTTATCTGGCTCATATATATCAGTAATATCAATGGTCCCATAAACATCGTTGCCATATACTAATTTCGCTTCATCTCCTGGCTGCAATGTTGTAGCCAACTCTTTGTCAACAGGAAGTGTAATAGGAATACTCCACACAATGCCAGAGGCCAACCTTGTATGTTCAACGACAGATTCGTAATCATTTTTAGTGAAAAAGCCATCGATTGGGCTATATCCACCGATTGCAATTAACTCTAAATCGCTTAATGCGATTGCATCCAATTCGATCTCCTTTGTAATATGTACTATCGATTTTTGTGGATGATAGGCTTGCACTAAAGCTCCGCCATGTGGTTGTAACGTCATTTTTATTCCCCCTAAATTGATTTAAATAGTATGTTTTATAGTTAAATACCTTCACCTGCATCGTATATTGACCGTTCTTCTTCACGCATTGTTCGCATTAAACTAATTGCACCAAGCGTTCCGATTATGACGCTTCCCATTATGACGATGGCATATAAATCTTTCTCCATAAATAACTGCACTAGACTATAAGAAATTGCTAATGAAAAAATAGGTGAAACAATCCAAATACACATAATTTTTTTTACGATGTGCTTATGAAAAATTTGTTTGCCGCTTTTCGCCATCCCTATGCCTATGATAGAAGATGACGTTACTTGTGTTAGTGGTACAGGCAATCCAAACAGTGAACTGATACCGACAAGCAATGCACCTGTACTTGAAATTAAAATGCCCTCAGCTTTCTCAAAGCGAACAATCTTTTTCCCATTTGTTTCTAGTACACGTCTTCCTAATAGCATTGCCCCTAGTGCAACAAATGCACCACCAAGCCATATGCCATTTGTGACAGTTATCATCCCAGCACCTACGAGTGGGCCAACAGCATTGGCAACATTATTCATACCTGCTGAAAAGGCTTCAAAAAATCCTGCAAGTACAAGTAGCACTGTTAACAGCGGATGGTTTGCCAAAAAGCTCTTTCCTCGAAATCTATAAAGTAACTTGCCAACTACAAGTGCAATAACAAATGCGATCAGAGGAACGATGACCCAAAAGGCCATAATAACAAGTAATGATTTGACATATAGCACACGATAGGCAATTCCTACACCAACGACTGCCCCTACAGTAACTTCACTTGTTGATAATGGAATACCTAGTAAATTGGCAAGGAACAATGAGCTGGTGGCAGAAATTAATATAATCACCACGATTTTTACAGTTATATACTCTTGTGGCATAATCCCTGAGCTTATCGTTTTTACAACTTCCCCGCCACCTAAAATGGCGCCTGCAAAAACCCCTACTGCACAAATTAGTAATGCGTGCCAAGCTTTTTTAATAGCACCCGCTCCGTAGGCTACACCCATTGAAGCGGCAGCTCCACTTGCACCAATATTCATTGCAAAAAATAAACTAATGGCTATCGCAATATATTCCAGCATCATTTAACCGCCCCTATTCATGTAGCCCACATTCAGTTTTAGCAGATCCTTGCCATCTGCCTGCACGTAGGTCATCCATTGTAAATGCTGGTTGTGTGCAGTGTTCACAGCCAATGCTCGGATAGCCTTGATCGTGTAGCGGATTATAAGTTAAATCATGCTTTGATACATAACGCCAAACATCTTTCCACGACCAGTGAATGAGCGGACAAATTTTAATCGACTTAAATTTATCATCACGATTAATAAAATTCGTCTGTTGTCGTGTCGGTGATTGTTCCCTGCGCAAACCTGAAATCCAAGCAGTAGCTCCTGATAAAGCCTCATGCAATGGCTTAATTTTTCGAATATCGCAACACTTATTAGGGTTGGACTTCCATAATTCATCTCCATATTGAGCCTTTTGCTCATCAAGTGTAAGCTTAGGTTTCTGCAAGATGATATTAAGCTGTGGATACTTTTTCTTAACTCTTTCAATCGTGTCATATGTTTCCTTAAAATGGACATCTGTGTCTAAAAAAACAATTGTAGCATTAGGTTTAACCTTTGAGATTAGATCGATTAAGACGATTCCCTCTATACCAAAGCTACAAGCATACACGATGTCATCCCCATATTGTGCATAGCTCCATTGTAAAACCTCTAGTGCACCCTTATAGGTTTCATCCACTCCAAAGTTAGTCGTTGGCTCCTGCCAAGTTGCATACGTTAACATGTAATCCCCCTCGAAACATTTTCGGATATAGAAAAAGGCGTTTTAACAACAGACACAATTATGGTAGTGTGTCTTCGTTAAAACGCCTCTAGTTTGACTAGCCAGCTTTTATGGATGATTGTAAACTAGTAATCTTGTACCTCATTTATCAATCAATTTCTTATTACCAAATATATACTAAATTACACCTAGTAGTCAACTAGGTTTTCTAAAAAATCTGAACTTTTTTCTGCAATATCGTCTTTTCTCCCATTTAGTGGCACCTTCAAATAATATTATTCACGTAATTCGCCCTTTGCTACTCAGCAATTGCACGACACATACTTGTCTGACTACAAAGAGAAATTTTTTAATTCCTTGTTGACTAATAGGAAATATATGTTTAATGTGGTAATAAGCTAATTAAAACAAAAAAATGCTGATCAGAGGATCTGAAGGCCATCTACTCAAAATGTGTTTGTACACGTTTTTGACAGATGGCCTTTTATGTTCTTTTGATGAAAAGGGGAGATTTTGAATGAAAAAAAGAAAGCGTATTTTCCAATCGTTCGTACTGATATCTGGCTTAACTTTACTGTTAACAGGATGTAATAGCGCGTCTACAGACAACGATACTAGTACGGGAGACATAAAAAAGCCAGTTGAGCTACTAAATGTTTCTTATGATCCAACACGTGAGCTTTATGACGAATTTAATAAAGACTTTATTGCCAAGTGGAAAAATGAAACAGGTCAAGATGTGAAGATTCATCAATCGCATGGTGGTTCTGGTAAACAAGGACGCGCAGTCATTGATGGTCAAGAAGCCGATGTTGTAACACTTGCACTTGCCTACGATATTGATGAAATTGCACAAGCTCGCGATTTACTAAACAAAGACTGGCAAACAGAATTTGAAAATAATTCTACACCATACACTTCCACAATTGTTTTTTTAGTTCGAAAGGGCAATCCAAAAGCTATACAAGATTGGCGTGATTTAACAAAAGACGATGTATCAGTCATCACACCAAATCCTAAAACTTCAGGCGGTGCACGTTGGAATTACTTAGCCGCATGGGGTTATGCTGCGAAGTTGTATAACAATGACGAGAAGCAAATAAAGGAGTTCATGAAGGCATTGTATAGCAATGTGGAAGTACTTGACTCTGGTGCTCGAGGCGCAACGACTACGTTTGTTGAAAGGAAAATCGGTGATGTGTTAATTGCTTGGGAAAATGAAGCCTATTTATCTCTCAATGAATTAGGGGAGGACGAATTTGAAATCGTTACACCTTCATTGAGTATTTTAGCTGAGCCCCCTGTCGCAATTGTTGACAAAATTGTAGATAAAAAAGGAACGCGCGAAGTGGCGGAAGCATACTTACAACATTTATATAGCGATACTGGGCAAGAAATTGCTGCCAAAAACTATTATCGACCACGCAATGAAGAAATTTTAGCAAAATATCAAAATCAATTTCCTCAGCTTGAACTCATATCAATTGAAGATTTTGGCGGTTGGACAGAAGCACAGTCGAAGCATTTTAAAGACGGTGGCACGTTCGATGAAATTTACGTCCCACAATAAGGAGGCATATGATGAGTAGCCTAACAGTAAAAAAGAAGCCGGCACGTGTTATACCCGGCTTCCATCTTTCTCTTGGTTATACAATGCTATACGTTAGTTTGCTTGTGCTCTTGCCTTTAGCAATGATTTTTATTCAAACGATGTCCTTGAGCTGGGCTGAGTTTGTGACCATTATAACCGATCCTCGTGCCGTTGCTTCTTATAAGCTTAGCTTTGGCACAGCGTTAGCCGCTGGGTTACTTAATGTCGTCTTTGGTACCATTATCGCTTGGGTACTTGTGCGCTACGATTTTCCGTTCAAGCGCATCATTGACGGTCTCGTAGATTTACCATTTGCTTTACCTACCGCTGTAGCAGGAATTGCGCTAACATCTCTTTATGCCCCGAATGGCTGGATCGGGCAATTTTTCGATTTTAAAATTGCCTTTACACCACTTGGAATTATTATTGCGCTAACCTTTATTGGACTTCCATTTGTAGTGCGCACTGTGCAACCTGTTTTACAAAATATCAGTACTGAAGTCGAAGAAGCCTCGGCAAGTCTTGGAGCAACCCGTCTCCAAACCATCACGAAAATTATTTTCCCTGAACTGGCACCTGCTATTTTAACAGGCTTTTCGTTAGCTTTTGCGCGTGCATTAGGGGAATATGGATCGGTTGTCTTTATTGCGGGAAATATGCCGATGAAGACGGAAATTACACCGTTAATTATTATGACTAAGCTTGAACAATATGACTATGCAGGCGCTACGTCTATCGCGGCTGTCATGCTTATTACATCCTTTGTCTTATTATTCACCATAAATTTGATACAGTGGCTGGCAAACCGTCGCTTTGTACATTAGGAGGAGGTATTTATGGATCAATCTACAGTAATCGAACCATTTGCTCGTAAATCACATATTGCCACGGCAAAGCCTGCTGCCCTTCAGGAGCCTCGCATTGTCCGTTATGTATTAACTTTTATTGCGCTTGCTTTTTTAGCATGTTTTATCGTTCTTCCCCTCGTTTCCATTTTTATTACAGCTTTTCAAAAAGGAGCAGATGTTTATTTTGCAGCCATTACCCATCCAGATGCATTAGCTGCTATAAAGTTAACTTTAACTGTCGTAGCAATCGCAGTTCCTTTAAATGCAATGTTCGGTATAATGGCCGCTTGGGTACTAACGAAATTTAACTATAAGGGAAAAAATCTATTACTTACGGTCATTGACTTACCTTTTGCTGTGTCACCAGTTATCGCAGGTTTAGTGTTTATATTGCTATTCGGTGCACAAGGTCTTTTTGGGAACTGGCTATTTGCCAATGATATTAAAATCGTATTTGCCTTACCAGGCATTGTACTTGCTACTATTTTTGTTACTTTGCCCTTCGTAGCAAGAGAGCTTGTACCATTAATGCAGGCACAAGGGACATCCGAGGAAGAGGCTTCTATTTCTCTCGGTGCGAATGGCTTTAAAACGTTTTGCTATGTTACATTACCCAACATTAAATGGGGTTTATTATATGGCTTAATATTGTGTAATGCCCGTGCTATTGGTGAATTCGGTGCTGTTTCTGTTGTATCAGGTCATATTCGGGGCATGACGAATACGATGCCGCTTCATATCGAAATCTTATACAATGAATATCAATTTTCAGCAGCCTTTGCTGTTGCGTCATTAATGAGTGTGCTAGCCATCATCACGCTTATTATAAAAGATATTGTTGCGTGGAAATCAAAATCAATTTAAAGGGGGTTTACTTGCTTGAGTATACAAATTCAAAATGTATCAAAGAAATTCGGTTCCTTTCAAGCACTGCAAGATGTATCCATCGATATCCAATCTGGTGAATTGGTAGCACTGCTCGGTCCTTCTGGTTCTGGTAAAACGTCATTACTGCGTGTAATAGCAGGACTTGAAGCTTCGGATGTCGGCGAAATTTTATTTGACGGTCAAACGATTACTAATCATCATCCAAAGGAACGCAACGTCGGCTTTGTATTTCAGCACTATGCGCTTTTTCGCCATATGACCGTTTTTGATAATGTCGCTTATGGGCTAAAAGTAAGACCAAGGAAATCCAGACCAAGCAAAGCAGAAATTTACGATAAAGTAATGACATTACTGCGACTTGTTAAACTTGAAAATTTCTCAGATCGTTATCCAACACAGCTATCTGGTGGGCAACGTCAACGTGTTGCACTCGCTCGAGCACTCGCTGTCGAACCTAAAGTACTTTTATTAGATGAACCATTCGGAGCACTTGATGCGAAAGTACGTAAAGAATTAAGACGTTGGTTGCGGAAGCTGCATGATGATTTTCATATAACGAGCATTTTTGTAACGCATGACCAAGAGGAAGCACTCGATGTGGCTGATCGTATTGTCGTCATGAACAACGGTAAGATTGAACAAATTGGCAGTCCAGATGAAGTGTATACCAACCCTAAAAGTCCATTCGTCTATGATTTCTTAGGTAATGTCAACCTCTTCAAAGGGCGTTTACATAATGGAAAGCTGACACATGGAGAATTTGCCATAGATGTGCCAGACACACACGCACATTCGCAGGACGATGCTGTAGGCTATGTTCGACCACATGATATCCAAATCGAAAAAACAGCGGTGCCAGGCACTGTCCCTGCTCAAATAAGCCATATTCATTTGCTCGGACCAATCGTACAAATTGAACTACGTCGTCTTGATATTGATGAATTTTTAGAGGCAGAGCTGACAAAAGATCAGTTTACCAATCTCTTGCTAAAGGTAGGGGACAATGTATTTGTACGACCAAAGCAATTAAAAGTATTTATTCCAGAGGATTTTTCTATTTAAAAAAGTGGTTAGTGCAAAAGAGAAAAAGTGTTAGATTGACTTTTCAATCTAACACTTTTTACTATGCCGTTATGTCCACTACGGGGGATGCTTTCCATGGCCACACCGTAAGCCATAACCCTGCTATCGCGCCGTTTGTTGCGCCTTGCTACTATGCGTGCGTTCCCGTTTGCCCTAGTATTTCGCATAAATACCAAGCATCATATTGGCGCGCGCCTTAATTTTAATAATAATGTTCAGCAAAATTCAGAATTGTTTCAGTGCCTGACACCCTCTTTAATGAAATTCACGTCCATCAACGACGGCTGATACATAACCTGCACGAATAACAAAATCCCCGAAATGCTCATCATCTACACGGTCCTTTGCATAATGCAAAAGAATTGGACGTAGTTCTGCTAAAATTTCTTCTTCCCCAATATTTTCTCGATATATTTTATTCAACCGATTACCTGTAAAGCTTGCGCCAAGATACATATTGTACTTGCCTGGTCCTTTGCCGATAAAGCCTATTTCACCCATTGCTGCACGTGAACAGCCATTTGGACACCCTGACATACGAATAACAATTTCTGTATCATGTAAACCAGCTTCATCAATAATCGTATCAATCTTCGTAATGAGTGAAGGTAAATAACGCTCTGCCTCTGCCATTGCTAAGCCACACGTAGGTAACGATACACAAGCAATTGAATTGCGGCGTAGTGCTGAGTAATGCGCGCCATCTGTTAGCTTATACTGCTCAATAAGGGCAACAATTTTTTTCTTCTGCTGTTGCGATACATTACTAATCATTAAATTTTGATTTGGTGTTAATCGAAAATCTCCAGTATGCACTTTGGCGATTTCTCGCAGCCCTGTTAGCAGTTCGTAATCCTCAAAATCTTTAATACGCCCATTTTGAATAAATAATGTGTAATGCCACTTACCTTCAGCACCTTTAACCCAACCAAATTCATCTCCAGTGCGTTCAAAAGTAAATGGACGCTCCTCCTGTAGTTCCCAACCTAAACGACGATGTAATTCTGCTTTAAACCAGTCGAGTCCACGCGCATCAATGGTATATTTAAAACGTGCATTTTTTCGAACTGAACGATTACCATAATCGCGCTGAATCGTAATAATTTTCTCTGCCGTTTCAAGCAATTTGTCAGGTGTAATAAAGCCAATACTTCGAGCAAGCTGTGGATATGTTTCATGGTCACCGTGTGTCATCCCCATGCCGCCACCAACAGCTACGTTAAAGCCGACTAGCTGTTCTTCTTCAATGATTGCGATTAATCCGATATCCTGTGAGTAAACATCCACATCATTGCTTGGTGGAATTGCCATGCCAATTTTAAATTTACGTGGTAAATATTGTGCACCGTAAATAGGCTCGATTTCTTCCTCTTGGCTATCTACTACTTTTTCGCCATCAAGCCATAGCTCGTGATAGGCACGTGTTCTTGGCAATAAATGTTCACTTAACTTTGCTGACCAATTGTAAATTTCCTCATGTAATGCCGATTGGTTCGGATTGACATTACACATTACATTTCGATTCACATCTCCACAGGCAGCAAGTGAATCTAACAATACTTCATTGATTTCTTGCATATATTTTTTGACGTTCCACTTCAATATGCCGTGTACTTGAAATGCCTGACGTGTCGTTAATTTTAATGAACCATTGCCATATTTTCTAGCCATCTCATCCATTACAAGCCACTGTGCAGGTGTTGCAGCACCACCAGGTGTTCGTACTCGCACCATAAACTGATAGGCTGGCTCTAACTTTTGACGCTGCCGCTCATTTCGCAAATCTCGATCATCCTGTAAGTAGCTTCCGTGGAATTTCATTAATCGATTGTCATCCTCGGGAATTCCTGAGCTTAATGGATCTTTCATTGTCCGTTCAAGTGACCCACGTAAGTAGTTACTATCACTTTTAATGCGTTCTACATCACTAGGTGTTCCAGGTTGTGGCGGTAAAATAATTTTTTCAGTCATCTTTTTCGCTCCTTTACTAATAAACGTCACGTTGGTAGCGCTTGTGCTGTTTCAATTCATTAATATACGCTTTCGCTTCCTCAGGCGTTTTGTTCCCTTGTTGCTCAATTATGCGACGGATTGTTTGATCGATATCCGCTGCCATCGATTTTTCATCGCCACATACATAAATAACTGCCCCTTGCTCCAGCCATTCGTAAAAGGCTTGTGCCTTCTCCTCGATTTTATGTTGAACATATATTTTTTTATCTGTATCACGAGAAAAGGCGATATCCATTTGAGCTAATATTCCTGACGCAAGCCAACGCTGCCAATCTGTTTGATAAAGGAAATCCGTTACAAAATGCTGATCACCAAAAATTAACCAAGTATTGCCCGCTATCCCTAATTCCTCTCGCTCCTCTAAAAATGCACGATATGGTGCAACTCCTGTGCCAGCACCAATCATAATAATTGGTGTATCAGCTTGTTCTGGCAATCTAAAGTTTGGATTTTTATGAACATAAATTGGCAATGTATCACCAATATTAACGCGCCCTGCAACACTACCTGAGCACACCCCGAAACGTACGCGGCCATTCGTTTCATAGCTTACTTTTCCAATTGTTAAATGGACCTCATCACTATTTGCCAATTGGCTACTCGCAATGGAATAAAGTCTAGCTGGTATTTTACGTAGCAGGTTAACAAACTGTTGTGCATCCCAAGTAAATGGAGCAAAATCTTCAGCGATATCTACTAAATCTCTTCCTCTGGCATAGTCCTTCCAAGCTGTAGTACTTTCACTTAGCTTGGCAAATTCCTCATGCACTGTATAGGCACTGATTTTTTGTAGAAGTGGCTTCGATAAAACCGTAATTTCTAACTTTTTCTGAAGCGCATCTTTTAATTGCATTACTTCATCAAACACAGTTACTTGTGCCTGTGGGTTAAACTGTAATGCTGTTACTAATGCGTTCACTAATGATTCGTCATTTTCTGGAAGAATACCGATGCTATCTCCAGGCTCAAAATGAAAATTTGCTCCTTCAATCGCTAACTCAATATGACGCGTTTCCTTATTAGAGCCTCGACCATTTAAATTGATGTTTTCCAATACTTCAGCATAATATGGATTTTTACGAGAATATGTAGCGTCACCTTCTACTATTTGCTTTTGCTCGGTTTTTGTTGCCGTATTTGTGTGCTGTAATAATGCCTGTTGAACAGCCGTAAACCAATTGGCAGCTGCTTCGTCGTAATCGATATCACAGTCTGTTCGTGGCACGATACGTGTTGCGCCTAGCTTTTCAAATTGCTCGTCAAAATCCTGACCTGTTTTACAGAAAAATTCATAGGAGCTATCGCCTAATGCCAGTACGGAAAAATGCAAATGCTCTAATTTAGGTGCACGCTTACTGTGTAAAAATTCATAGAATTGAATTGCTTGATCAGGTGGTTCCCCTTCCCCATGTGTACTTACTACGAGCAATAAATTCGTTATTTTCTTTAAATTATTTGGCTTAAACTTCGCTAAAGAAGTGACTGTCACCTCAACATTATTAGCTTTTAATGCAGCTGCATATTTTTCAGCTAAACCTTGGCTATTTCCAGTTTGTGAACCATATAACAATGTTACTGTTTTTGTTGTTGGGGCAACTGACAATTTCTCTTCTTCTACTACATTAGTATCGATGGTTGCTAGTGGGGCACTTAAGTAACCATTTAACCAAATTTTTTGTTCTCCTGTTAAATTAGGTAGAAGCTCATTTAAAAGCTTCACCTGCTCCTCATTAAAAGGACTGTTTATTACTTGCAGTTTCAAACTATGCCACCTCACGTATAATAATTATCTAAGACGAATTTTTTCTTTCTTTTCAATTTGTACAACGTAAAAATTTTGTACAATTAATGTAATCGAACCATGGTTAACTGTATTTAAAATTTGTCGGACATTATCTAATGCTAGATTGACATTTTCTTTTCTCTTATCTACCATTACGAAAAACACCCTTCCTCCAAATAATTTAGTTGCACTAATTGAACAATACGCTCTACTAATACTTTCCTTACATTGTCGTCATAGCCTAAGCTATTACATAAAATCAGGTTGTTTTCCTCATACCCATGCAATTGCTTGGCAATACTTTGACGTAAAATGCCAGTAAACAATAAATACGGCACGATAAATACACGTCGATTATATTGTTGGCTTTGCCTTAACCAGTCTTCTAAACTAGGACCCGCTCCGTATAAAAAGCACGTATCAACGGCTACATAACTATATTTATCACGTAGTCTTATCGCAATTTTTGCTAAATCCTCCCTCACTGCTGGATCACTACTACCACGACCGATGAGTAAGACACTTGCCTTGTTAGCATCCAGCTCAGTTTCTAAAATTCGCATTTGTAATGTGTCAATTAATAGCTCATGTACGCCAAGTGGCTCTCCATATGTAAAGCATACTGTTGGGTATCGCTTTTTTGCCTTTTCCATCTCCTGAGGGATATCGTGCTTCGCATGCTGAGCAGCTAACAAAAGAATAGGCATAATTGCTATAGCTGTAGCCCCTTGGCGTACACAGTTTTCTATACCTTGTGCAATCGTCGGCTGGGCTAGCTCTAAAAAACAAATTTCCTGAATCGGTAAATCCACGTCTTGTTGCACACGTTGTAAAAATGCAACTGCTTGCTCCACACCAGCCTTTACACGACTACCATGTGCCACATATAAAATAGCCTGCATTAAAACACTTCCCTATACTGAAATTTCTTTTAAAGGCATTTCAGGACAAGTTTCCTCAAACCATTGGATTTTTTCCCGTAATGTCACCACTTCACCAATTACAATCATGCTTGGGTTTTGAATATTTTCTTGCTGTGCCACGTCCACGATATTCGCTAATGTACCGACGACAGTTTTTTGTTGCTGACACGTTCCCCAATGAATAAGTGCGACAGGCGTTTGCTTATCACGACCGTATTTTATTAACTGCTGTTGGATATAAGGTAAATTTCCAACCCCCATGTAAATTGCAAGTGTATCTATGCCTTTCGCAAGACTTTCCCACTGTATAACATCATCTTTTCCCTCTCGCATATGTCCTGTGACCATTGCAAAGCTAGAACTTAAATCCCGATGTGTAACAGGAATGCCCGCATAAGCTGGTGCAGCTATACCAGAAGTAATCCCAGGTACGATTTCAAATGGTATACGATGTTGTGCAAGCACTTCTGCTTCCTCAGCACCTCTACCAAAAACGAATGGGTCACCCCCTTTTAACCTTGTGACAATAAAGCCTTGCTGTGCGTAGCTTACAAGGGAATGATTAATATGGTCCTGAATCATGGCATGACGATTCGGTAACTTACCGCAAAATATTAACTTGGCACCTTTTTTCGCATACGCTAATAAATCCTTATTAATCAGTCTGTCGTATAAAATGACATCAGCCTGTTCAATGCAGCGTAACCCTCGCACCGTAATCAAATCAATATCGCCTGGACCTGCTCCAACAATGTACACCTTCCCCAAGTCATGTCACTCCTTTCTATAGATAAAAAAAAGAGACTCATACTATCCATAGGCAAAGAATTGCCTGTGAATAATAAGAGCCTCTAGTTTACTAGTCAGCTTCCATTTTTAATTCTTAGTAATATAATAAGAATAATAAATAATTTAGTATATTCTGTCAACAGTTGTTTTATTCATTTTAAAAAGTTTTAACACTGGAGCTAATCCATTCTTCTAAAAATAAAAAATGCTAGGAGTATTTGCTCCTAGCATTTTTTTCTTTATAAGTAAGCTACCTGACATCCGTTTAATTCACCAAGGTCTACGATTCCACGGATATGGTCGACCTGGTCGATAAGGTGGATATGGTCGATAGTTTGGATAATATGGATAGTATGGATATCGGTTAAATTGTGACCCTAGAAAACCTCCTAATAAGCCGCCAACAAATGGTACACCTATTGGCCAAAAGAAGCCACCGCCACCAAAGCCGCCTCCTGGATAACCTCCGAAATTTCGCATAGGCTCCCTCCCTTCTTCTCTATCGTATGAAGGGAGATACATATCCCGCGAGTTCTTTGCCTACTCTATTTTTCTTCACCTAATCGTTGCACAAAGTTTGCTAATGTACGCACCATGACACCCGTACCACCTTTTGGTCCTAAATCATGAGCAGCTACTGCATCCGACGTGCCTGCAATATCTAAATGAATCCAAGGTAATTCACCAACAAATTCGCCTACGAAGCCACCACCGAAAATCATATGACCATCGCGACCAGGAGAGTTGTTCAAATCGGCAACATCTGATTTGCGAATTCGCTTTTTATCACTTTCTGTTAATGGCATACGCCATACAAACTCATCTGTCTCTTGTGCTGCTTCCATGAAATTAGCATAGAATTCATCATCATTTGAAAGTGCACCTGTTTTATCAAGGCCAAGTGCTGTAATAACACCACCCGTTAAAGTAGCAACATCAATAAGTGCTGTTGCACCTTGTTGTTTAGCATATGTAGTAGCATCTGCCAAAACTAAACGTCCTTCAGCATCCGTATTCAAAATTTCCACTGTTTTACCACTGTATGTTGTAATAACATCATCTGGTTTAAAGGCTGTATCAGAAACCATATTATCAGTTGAACCAATAACTGCCACTACATTTTTATTAGGGCGTAATTCACCAATAATTTTCATAGCACCGAGTACTGCTGCTGCACCACCCATATCGCCCTTCATACCAACCATAGAATCTTTAGGTTTTAAAGAATAACCACCCGTATCATACGTAACGCCTTTACCAACAAGACCAATTGGATCAGTGAAGTCTTCTGTTGCTTTATATTTTAACGTGATTAAACGTGGTTCCTCATATGAGCCTTGATTAACACTTAAAATACCACCCATACCCAGTTCTTCTAGTTGAGCTTTATCTAAAATTTCCACTTCAAAATTATATTCAATTGCAAGTGACTGCGCATAATTTGCTAAGTCTGTCGCAGTTAATAGATTTGGTGGTAAATTAATTAAACTACGAGCTTCATTAACCGCATCACCATAAATAATACCGACTTCAAAGCTTGCCACAACTTTATCTAAATCCTCAGCATTTGTCACTAGATGTACAGCTTCAATACGTTTATCTACTTCATTTGAAGTTGTTTTATAATGTGGAATAGAATAATAGCCTAGCGTAGTTCCTTCACCTGCTATAAATGCAACATCATCTACAGTTATTGCTTCTGTAGTAAATGATTCAAGCCAAATTGAATAGTCCTTTACTTTTAAAGCTTTAAGCTCTTTGCCAACTAATCCAAAGGCAGCACGTAAATCACCTTCTGTTAAGTTTTTACGCTCATCTAAGCCAACAAATAAAATACGTTTTAAATTGGCATGTTCCTTCACAAATGGCAATTTAGTAATAGATTTTAATTCTGTTGAGACATCACCTGCACTAAGCCAGTCATTTAGCGATTCTCCGTAAAATGCTGAAAAACTTGCCCAATCTTGCATTTGTTCACGATGTTTAGTAACCCCTACAACTAATAATTCTGTAGAAATCGATTCAAATGTTTTTGCTTCTTTAACAATATGCATAATTATTCCTCCATTCAATATTTCCATTATACCTAACTTTCAAAAAAGCGCGTAATATTTAGCTATTTCTTCTTTTAGAAAATAATGAATGTTATAATAAAAGCAATTATAAGTGAAGGTTGTGATGAATTTGGCGATACTTCAAAATACCCCTCTACTCGTCGCCCTCTTTTCTGTTCTCTTTGCACAGTTTGTTAAAATCCCCATCCATTTTTTAATGACTAAACAAATAAAATGGGGCCTATTTACATCCACTGGAGGAATGCCTAGCTCTCACTCAGCTTCTGTTACTGGTTTAACAACATCGATAGCTTATGAAACAGGTTTAGACTCACCTGTTTTCGCCATAGCCGCAATGTTTTCGTTCATTGTTATGTATGATGCAAGTGGTGTTCGTTTCCAAGCAGGACAGCATGCGGTTGTATTAAATCAACTCCGCAAAGATTTTCAAACATTGCTACGTGATATAAAAGATTGGCCACAGATGGATGGGCAGGAAAAAATGGAAGAGTTGAAAACTTTGCTTGGTCATAAGCGTAGTGAGGTGTTTTTCGGAGCATTAACAGGCATCTTTATCGCTATCATAACCTATCAATTCATTCTATAAAAAAAGAGTTGGTTCACATCCTCGAACCAGCTCCTTCTATATATCCTTTGTGTCTTTTTAACGTTAAAACATCCGATATCCACTTTTTCTTAAATAAATCATAACGATGCCTGCTACAATTGCCCCTGCAAAGCCACCTGTTAAAATAGAAATATCTACAACTTGAAGTGCTTGTAATTTATCTAACAGCGCTGGGAAGGCTGAACCAGGTTTAAAAATATAATCTAAAAAGCTTACATCATCGACAATAAAGACAACAACAATTGGATACACAATTGCCATTAACCAAGTCATCCGCAATAACATATTTAATAAAAATCCAATACCAAAAAACATGACGAAAAATAACACAATTGAAATGATTAACTGCACAATTGAAACTGAACCACCCATGTATGTATAACCTCCGTTTTCCTCTCATTAGTTTACATGATTATGAGAGTGCTTTCAATGAACATATCCTTCATTTCGCATGTTCGTCATATTTTAGAAAAAAACCTACTTCTAGTAAAAGCAGTCTACTATTTAACACCCTACTATTTTTTAAAAAATAATCGATAAGAGGAGTAGCCAAACACTTCGCCAGGATTGATGCCATCAATCGCATCTAATTGATGCTGTTCAAATTGATTAGCCACCATTTCCTTTAACATAACAGATGTCATTTCGTCCTGCGCAAGCTCATTAGGATACAGCCATTTAGCTTCTAATATTTCATCTTCTTGGATAAATAGCTGTTGTTGTTCGTCCTTCATCTTACAATAAAAGATGGCCATATTATCACTAATTTCGCCACGAATAACACCTGTACGAAAACCTATTAAGCCCGAAACATAACAATCGATGCCAGTTTCCTCTTTTAGCTCTCGAACAACCGCTTCATCTACTGTTTCTCCTGCATTGACAAACCCCGCTGGTAATGACCATCGACCTTTTAAACCACTATAGGCCTTTTTAACGACGAGCCATTGCCCATGCTCATTAACTGTGCAACCCGCAACACCTAACCAAACTTTGCCACGATCTTTTTTCATTTCCATTCACCTCTATGTCCATATTATAGCTTTTTCATTTCTATTCTTAGAAGCAATAATTTTTAAAAAAGCAGATAAATAAATGGCAAACATATAGCTGCACGGATTGAAAAAGGTAAAATCCTGTGTACCATACTTTAACGTTGATTTCCGCTACGGGCGGACGCTTTCCGCGGGCACACCGTAAGCTGCAACCCTCGCTAACGCGCGACCTGTTTCGTCTTACTATGCGTGCGTTCCCGCAGGAGTCGCCGCCCTCCGCTCCAATCAACTGGTTAGGTAATGATAGTAGTTCCTTTCAATAACTTCTTTTTGGGGTTGATTTCTGCTACGGTCGGATGCTTTCCGTGAGCACAATGTAAGCCGCAACCTTCACTAACGCGCGGTTTGTTGCGGCTTACTATGCGTGCGTTCCCGCAGGAGTCGCCGCCCTCCGCTCCAATCAACTGGTTAGGTAATGATAGTAGCTCCTTTCAATAACTTCTTTTTGGGGTTGATTTCTGCTTCGGTCGGACGCTTTCCGCGGGCACTACGTAAGCCGCAACCCTCACTAACGCGCGGTTTGTTGCGTCTTACGGTGTGTGCGTTCCCGCAGGAGTCGTCGCCCTCCGCTCCAATCAACTGGTTAGGTAATGATAGTAGTTCCTTTCAATAACTTCTTTTTGGGGTTGATTTCTGCTACGGTCGAATGCTTTCCGTGGGCACACCGTAAGCCGCAACCCTCGCTATGCGTGGATTATTGCGTCTTAGTTCTGCGCTTTTCCGCAGGAGTCGCCCCGTCCTCACTAATCAACTTTCTATGTATTGATAAAACAAAAGGAATCAAGAATTTTATTCTTGATTCCTTTTATCGACAATTTGAAGAATTAAGGAATTGTAGGTATCCATTGTTTATAACCCACTCTTACGCCTCTAACTGCTCAAAACTCCAATTAAGCTCTAATATATTTTTTAATATTGCGACTGATTCTTCTCCAATTGTGCGAACCAATTGCTGTTCAATTTCCGCTTTGTTACGTTCGTTTTGTTCATAGCAAACTTCACCGAAATTCGTCATTCGGATTACTTTGTGCTTCTTACTATGCTCAGCATTACTCACTTCTACCAAGCCTTTAGCTTCTAAACTTTTAATAAATTTGTGAGTTGCCTGGCGAGAAAAATCAACAACTTTCGTTACCTCTGAAATAGTAGGTTGTTTTTTATATATTTTACTTAAAATATGCCATTCTGAGTTAGATATATGGAGTGTATTATTTTTATTCCATTTCTCTTCAGCAAGTCGTCGAAGTATTTCATGACGTTCGCTCAACAAATCAATGACATCTCGATTTTGCAATTCGTCCTTCAACTCATTCACCTTCATTCCATAATTTCGTAATTACTATACAAAAAAACGAACCAGTCGTCAACTAAGTTGACAAAAGTTCTTTTATTGTTTACAATTAATTTAGTCAACTTAGTTGACAATAATGTTTGATGGAGGGATTATACATGTACAATGTTGGCGATGTAGTCATTTATTCATCACATGGACTTTGTTCAGTTGAAGATATTTGTGAACAAACCTTTAGCGACATTACTAAAACTTACTACGTATTACAACCACTAAACGATTCAAAATTAACAATCCGTACCCCTATCGATAATGCAAAAAAACAGCTTAGAGATATTATTGAAAAAGATGAAGCCATTAGAATTTTAAGTTCCTTTACGTCTCCTGGTGTTGAATGGATTGAACAAAACACACATCGTATGAGAAATCACGTAGAAATTATTAAAACAGGCGATCGACAAAAACAGGCGTACCTTTTAAATACATTGCTACGCAAAAAGTTTGAATATGAAGCGAACGAGAAAAAATTCCCACTTCAAGAAGAAAAGTTATTGCACTCTTTACAAGAAATTATATTTTCCGAATTTTCCATTGCACTCGATAAACCTTCAGAAGAAATTTATGAAGATGTATTAGCTAAACTTAGTTAAACATTCTTAAAGGTACATAAAGAAGCCCACAGGTAAGAAGATAATCGAGGCTTCTTTTTTTTCGTACTAATTGTAATGTACTGACCTCCTTATGCCTGGGTAAAACCTCTACCTCTAAACCATTCACCATAAATCACAAATGCTTCTCTAACCTTTCTTACAGGGTAATGTGAATGTAGTTTTACTTCCTTCTAAATACTTTTTATACGCCTATTAAACACAGAACTTTTCACCCTACACATTTTTTCCATATATATACTAAATTATCATTTAAAGTGTTAACATTAAGCTATCAACTTAAAAGTTAGAAGAAAGGTGGTTACAATTCATGATAGTAAGAAAAGCCATTTATAGTGATGCAGAAAAGATTGTAAATGTTATGGCAAATGCAGAAGAATCAGGTTTTATGTTATTTTCTCCTCAAGAAAGAGCAGTGAATCCTGAAAAGTTCGCTAAATATATCGATACAACTCATCGTAATCCGAAAGCAGGAGTATTTGTTGCATGTGTAGGTGAACAAATTGTAGGATATTTAATTGTCCAAAATGAAAAGCCCGTACGTATAGCACATCGAGCAAATATAGTAATTGGCGTACATAGTGAAAGCCGTGGCCAAGGCGTAGGTAAAGCTCTTTTTACACATGTTATAGCATGGGCACAACAAGTGGAATTGCACCGATTAGATTTAACCGTTATTGCTTCAAATGATGTTGCTGTTCATTTATATAAAAAAATGGGATTTGAAATTGAAGGCGTTAAAAGACACTCTTTATGTATTGATGGTCAATTTGTAGATGAGTATTTTATGTCTCTATTACTATAAGTAGCGCCACTCACAATTTTTTAACGACAAATCGTTAATGCTAGGAGGGTAGTAGCAGAAATCCTCAAAAAAACCATACAAAAAAGCCTCCTCAATTTGTAATGCTTTGCAACATACAAATTAAAAAGGCTACGTATCTACTTTCCTAAATACATCAAGTTCGGTTTTTTTAACAATTCTATCTCAAAAGGTTTTATTAATCACAAACTTCAGGTGTACCTTCACGTTTCGCTGCTTTAAAGCTTGTGCCACAGCCGCAAGATGCGATTGCGTTTGGATTATCGATAGTGAAGCCACCGCCCATAAGCGATTGTTTATAGTCAATTTTTGTTCCCATTAAGATAGGCGCATCTTCGCGGGAAACAAGAATTGTTAAACCATGTTGTACATCCTCAAAATCATCGTCTTTTTTCTCTTTATCAAAATGCATTCCATACGATAGGCCACTACATCCGCCACCATTAACAGCTACGCGTAAAAAAGAACCTCGTTCCTCGTTATGCTCCATCATTTCATTAATATGAAAAACTGCTGCCTCAGTCACTTCTATTACTTGTTTTGAACTTGTCATCCCAGTCACCTTCCTTCTTACTTATCATATCAATTTTGACTATTGTATGACAAACATTCAGCTTCGATTTGATTATTAGCAAAAATTCCCGATTTATTCACTTAATTAGTATTTTTTATTCATGTACAAAACCTATGGATTGGTATAATAGTTTTAATTACATCTATGAAAGAGGTATCAATTATGGAGATTTCACCATATTACGAAAAGAAAGTCCAATGTCTTAATTGTAAAAAAGAATTTCCTACATTAAAAGTACGCTCTAAATTCATAAAAGTAGATCATACCGAAACTGATTTTCAGCCGATTTATGCGGACGATGTCAATGCTCTTTACTACAACGTATTCGTTTGCGAGCATTGTGGCTTCTCCTTTACTGAAGACTTTTCAAAATATTTTGCGCCTGGCGTACAGGATGTTATTCAGACGCAAATTACAGAAAAATGGGTACATCATGATTTTAAAGGCGAACGTACTATATTCCAAGCGATTCAAGCTTATAAATTAGCGTTTTTATGCGGAACAATTAAAAAGGAAAAGTTTGTTGCTACGGCTGGTCTTACATTACGTCTTGCATGGTTATATCGTTCATTAAAAAATGAAGGGCAAGAGCAACGTTTTATGAAAATGTCACGTGATCTTTATATGGAATCTTATTCAAATGAGGATTATAGCTCTACTCAAATGTCAGATATTCGCATTATGTATATGATTGCCGAATTATCTCGTCGTATCGGGGATATTGAAAATGCGACACGCTTCTTTTCGAAAGTTATTGAGAAACAAAGCCACGGAGGCGAAGCAAAAATAATCGATATGGCAAAGGAACAATGGACACTCATTCGTGAAGAAAAAGCTCGGCATGCGTAAAAAAAAGTTCTAGCCTGAATTTTTCAGCTAGAACTTTTTATATGCAGTGATTAGAAAACTTGCTCTACTTCAATGATACCTGGTACTTCTTCTAATAAAGCACGCTCGATACCTGCTTTTAGAGTAATCGTAGAACTAGGGCAACTACCGCATGCACCTAATAAACGTAATTTTACTACACCATCTTCTACATCTACTAATTCACAGTCTCCACCGTCACGTAGTAAGAATGGACGTAATTTATCTAATACTTCTTGAACTTGGTCGTTAATCGTTGCTTCTGCCATTTGTCTCGACTCCTTTCCTTATAATGATTATAATGTTAGCAACAGAAAAAATCCAATATAGAATCACGGGGGAGAATAAATACTATGAGTCAATCAAAACCAACCATTGAAATTTACGGAACAGCTGTCATTTGTGCTAGCTGTGTCAATGCACCTTCTTCAAAAGATACATATGAATGGCTACAAGCTGCCATTAATCGAAAATACCCAGACCAAGCTTATGATATTCGCTATGTCGATATTGAAGGTCCAATTGAGAATGAGCGTGACCAGGATTACGCTACACGTATCCAAGAAGATGAATTTTTCTATCCACTTGTCTTAATCAATGATGAAGTAGTAGGAGAAGGCTATGTCCAATTAAAACCAGTCTTCACTGCACTTGAAAACCTTGGCTTTACACCAGACGAAACCGTTTAAAGAAAATAGGAAAGGGATTGTTCAAACGTTCTTTGAGCAATCCCTTTTTATTATATATGAATGCTCAATGACATAAGAGCATTCTATTAATCGTTTTGATATTTATACATCCATAGTAATCCAGACTTCATTAAACGTGCAATACGGCCTGTGACAGTAGTATCAGCTAGGTACGCGAAGCCTTGCTTTTTGCCCAATGAGCCCATGAAACCTTTTAATTTGATGTCTGGCATTTTTTCTGGTAAACGCTCGCCTCTCCAACGCATGCGTAAAACTTTGACAATATGTTCTGCTTGTTCTTCCGCTAATTGTGCACTTGGAGAAAAGTCTGAAGAAGCACAATCACCTACAACATATACATGCTCATCATCCAACACATTAAAGTATTGTGTAACAATTGGACGACCTTGGCGATCCTTTTCAACATCCATATCACGGACGATTTTAACAGGCTGTACCCCTGCAGTCCATACTATGGCATCTAGCGGAATTTCTTCCTCATGATTAAATATTTTACCAGGTTCTACTTTAGTTATATTAGAATTGGCTATTACATCTACATTATGTTTAGTAAACCAAGCTTTCACATATTTACTAAGCTTCTCAGGGAAGTCTTTTAAAATACGTGGACCTCGGTCAAATAATTTCACATTTAAGTCAGCGCGGCTTTCACGCAGTTCGCTCGCTAACTCAATACCACTTAAACCAGCACCTACAATGCCGACAGTCGAGCCAGCTGGTAAACCACATAACGCTTGGAATGTTGCACGTGATTTAGCCATCGTCTGAATGCTGTATGTGTACTCTTCTGCACCTGGTACACCATGATATTTATCTTCACAGCCTAGACCAATTACTAAATCATCATATTCAATACGTTGCCCATCTTCTAGAATGACTACTTTTTCGGCACGATTAATTTCAACGGCCTCACCATATACAGCCGTTAAACGCTCGTGCTCTGGGAAGCTTACACGAATTTCTTTATCTGTCGATGTCCCTGCTGCTAATGCATAAAATTCTGTTTTTAAACTATGGTAAGGCGCTCGATCTACTAACACAATCTCCGTGTCTAACGGTAAGTTGTTTGGTAAAAGTCGAAGCATGACACGCATATTACCGTAGCCGCCACCTAAAAGTACTAATTTCCCCATAATAGTCTCCTTTAATGTATCTAATAATAATTGTTCACAAAGTATCCACAATTGAGTATAACCGATTGTGAGAAGTTTCACAATATCAGATTGCACTTTTTGTGAAAGATTTCACAATATCGATAACTTCTTTGCGTTTTTTAACAACAATTCATACAAGATCAATTACACCTCGAGCTTATAGCATCCAAATTTTTAGTTCGCTTGCTTATTAAATACATTTTTAAATGTGTGACATTCTCCGTAATCTTTTACATCTATTCATCTCAAGTATGAACATCTACTAAACTACGTCCATAGCTTGGCCTTTTTTCTCCAACAAAAAAAGGTTGGCTTTTGTTGAATGAAGTTAAAATATTGACGAACGTTTCAAAAGCTAGTAGCATAACAATGGTGAGGTGAACGTATGAATCCAATGGTTGAATTTTGTATAAGTAATTTAGCAAACGGCTCACAGAAAACTTATGAAATCCTCGAACGCGATCCAAATATCGACGTTTTGGAATATGGCTGTCTCAGCTACTGTACGAAGTGTTCTGAATCCTTTTATGCAATTGTAAATGGTGATTTAGTTGAAGCTTCTTCTCCTGATGAGCTCACAAAAGCTATATATCAATTTATCGAAGAAAATCCATTATGGTAATATAATTGTTTATATAATAGACATGTCGAGTCTTGTAAAATAAAAAAATTACACATATGAAAAGGATGCTATACCGATAATCGGTATAACATCCTTTATTTTTTGTTAAGTCCCACCACAATTAGTCTTCCCATACGAGCGTTTCTAGTAAATAAGTAGGTTGCTGTTCTTTTTCACGCACAACACTTGTTGGTGTAACGCCTGTGTTGACGTGAATTGTATCACAGCCAAAACGAATACCACACATAATGTCTGTATCGTAGTTATCACCAATCATCACCATCTCATCTTTTGACACATGATGCTCTATTGCAATGATGTCGAGCATTGCAGGTGATGGCTTACCGATGTAAATCGGCTCGACCCCCGCTACCTCTCCTACTAAACGTGCAAATGCACCATTCCCAGGTAAAAAGCCATATTCTGTTGGAAACTTAATATCTTGATTTGTTGCGATAAATATCGCCCCATTTTGCACTGCAACAGTCGCTTTTGCTAATGCCATATAATCCAAAGTTCGATCTATTCCCATAACAAATACATCTGGCTCATTGTCTACAGGTTCAATTCCTTCGTTTAATAACGCCAATCTAATACCATCCGAACCCATCATCGCTACTTTTTTACCTGAAAAATTCAGTGCTACATACTTTGCCGTAACTAAGGCACTTGAATAAATATGATGAAGTGGTGCTACTATTCCAATCGCTCGTAATGACTGTTGTAATTGTTCTCTTGTTTTAGAAGAGTTGTTTGTTACGTAAAAGGGTTCAATCCCCTGTTGCTGTAATCTTTGTATAAAAGCAACCGCAGAAGGAATACCTTCCTTACCGCGGTAGACAGTGCCATCTAAATCAAAGCAATAAGCTTTATAAGTTTTCATTGATGATCCTCAGGTAAAAATGCTGATACGGGACCTAACTCATTTGTTAAGTAGCTATTCACAGCTGGTGCAAACTGCTTTAAAGCAGGTAAGCTTGCCGTTAAAACATTCACTACTTCAGTAATATCTACAGAAGCAAATTCACGAACAAGCATTTTACGTAAGCCTACAACAGCCTTTAACGATGCTTCGATGTCAGTTGAGACAACCTTTTCATCGATTAAAATATCAATGATATCCTCATAGCTACCTGGATCACGCATAATAAAGCCGTCAATCATCAAGTTACCTACATCCATCATTGATTCCATCACATTATGACCGATTCGCTCGACTGCTAATTTCGTAATATCACTTTGAAGCCAATTTTCCTCTGCCTCAAAAATAGCTAATAGTTTATCTAAGTACTGTAAGTTTGTTGTGATTTTATTTCGATCTACAAAATACACAAGGAAAGCCCCCATTCAAATCATTTAAAGTTGATAGTCTTTTCTCTTCTATAGTACCATATCTATAGGACTGGAAGGAGATTAAAAGATGGAACGTTTTTTCTTATATGATGATGTAGAAGATACAAAAACACGCTTTGTAAGTTTCGCAGGGCAAAAACTGCGTTATGATTTAGCCATTTTACAATCTGGCCGCTTCTTTGGCAAAGTACTTGTAATGGATATTCAATTTGGCCGTTTCGCTATTATAGGGCCAGACGATGTCGAAGAACCAGGCTACCTAGAACACGTGTACAACCGTTCTGAAGAAGACACGATTGAATTACGTGAATACTTACGTGAATTGCTTAATTGACACCCGTTTAAAGATTTAAATACAAAAAAATTCCGCTAATTATTTTCTCGGGGCAATCCGTAAGTCGCACAAACTGACATTCATTGCCCCGCTAGAATAAAGCGGAATTTTTTTGGTCAAAAATCTCATTGACTAATGGAAAGTAGGACAACCTATACTTCATTATTTATTTAAAGTTGAAGGGTTGTCTTTATTATGTGGTTTATCTTTATTTTCATTATCATTTTGTTTTTTAGCTTGTTTATTTTGCCCAATAACAGCTAAATCATCAACACTAATATCAAATCCGTATCCGTATTCTTCTCGGTTTAATTGTTTTTGCTTTTGCTTTTTTTTCTCGTTAGCCAAAGTTATCACCTCCAATTTTTAAATTATCCTTTTTTAAGGAATTTATACTTCATTACGTTATGCGTTTAATTTTGCATCTTCTATGATCCAGTCAACTGCACTTATTAAATCGGGGTATACTGCATCTGCAAGCGGATCACGCTTACCTAAAAATACTCCCTTTGTACCAGCTCTTTTCCCTGCAATAATGTCTGTGTCTGTATCCCCCACCATATAGGATTTAGATAACTCGACACTATATTTTTCAGCGAGATCCACAATTAACTTACTATTGGGCTTACGACAATCGCAGCCAGCTTTTGGTTTATGAGGACAATACACTACTTCATGAATTGTAGCACCTTGTTTTTTCAATTCATTCGCCATATGAACGTGTATTTTTTTTAATTGATCTTCCTTCATAAATCCTAATCCAACACCACCTTGATTTGTTACAACAAAGACAAAATCAAAGCACTCGTTCAATTTTTTTATCGCTTCTGGAACACCAGGTAAGAAAAAAAGTTGCTGCGGTTTGTTAACAAATTTCACCCTTTTAGTCAACACTTCGTTAATAACGCCATCTCTGTCTAAAAATACTGCTCTTTTTATATAAATCCCACCTTTAATAATAATCAATAATGATATTGTTTCCCACTCTGGTTAAAGCTATGAATGCAGACCTGAACTAAAGATTATTTCATAATTTTTAAAATTACAAATTGTATATTCTGTTATTCCGCCGATAAGGGGCAATCTTCTACAGCAAAGTTCCTTTATTATTTCATATAATTTAGCCAAGAAGAAAAGGAAAAGTGTTAGACTGATTTCAATCAATCTAACACTTTTTTCAAGGCTCATTTGCAATTTGAAAGACGTTTTTTTCTACCTTCAACTCATATTCTCTTCTATAAATCCCCATCGTTTCATAATGGAAGCTTACGAGATCTAAACTACTCACACCACACTTGGATGTAATTTGTTCTACTACCCCCATTAAACACTAGACGATATGACCAATCTACTTTTGAACTAACTTTAATATATTTTGTTCCTGCTAAAACAACAGAATTAGAACCTACAGTACTCCAATTGCCATTAGGGGGTTTATGTTGGAATTTATAATTCCCAAAACTATTTTCAGCATTAAACCCTAATGTCATATCAGTCTTAATAGCTTTACAAAAATCAGTAGTTCTAGTTTGTCCTGAACTAATACTGAAATTCCCCAGCGAAACTGTTGCATTATTAGATTGAATAGCTGCAGGGACATCCTTACTAAATCCAAATGCAAAAATACTAACAAATGCGAAAGAAAATAAAGCTTTAACCATCTTTTTCATGGAAAAAATCTCCCTCCGTATTTTTTTACAATTAAATAATATAAAAAAACTGATAATTATGTAAATAATAAATGTTAATAGTTCAAAAATATTTAATATAATTGAATATGACAATCACTTATACAATATAAAAGTAAGCTAATACTATTGCTAAAATAATTCGATAAATTGCAAATGGGGTCAATTTGATTTGAGAGATAAGTTTTAAAAAGAAGCGAATGGAAATAAGGGAAAAAGCGAACGAGCTAATAAAACCTGCAGTATAAAACCCTAAATAATCAAAAGATAAATAATCCCAACTTTTAATGATTGATACACTACTTGCTCCTATCATAATTGGTACAGCCATTATAAAGGTAAAATCAGCTGCTACTCTATGATTCATTCCAAGTAAAACCCCACCTGAAATCGTCGCTCCTGAACGTGAAAATCCAGGCCATAGTGATAAGCATTGCATAAGTCCAACCATAAATGCTTGTTTATAAGTAATTTGATCTAATGATACGATTTTCGGTTTTTTAGGACCAAATTTATCAGCAAACATCATAAGAACTGCACCGATAATAAGAGCCACTATAACCGTCTCTATTTTAAATAATTTGTCTATAAAATCCTTGAAAGTTAGTCCCAAAACAGTGGCAGGCAATAAGCCAATCACAACATGTAACAAGTTTAAATGAGAAGTTGCAAATTTACTAAGCCCTAACAGACTGAATAAACGTTTCCAAAAAACAAGAAAAACAGCTAAAATTGAGCCTAATTGAATTACAATTTTAAATGTAATTGCAGCGGTATCTCCTAATAATATATTTGTTTTTAGCCACATGTCGTCTACAATAATTAAGTGACCCGTAGATGAAACAGGTGCAAACTCAGTCATTCCTTCAATAAAACCTAAGATAATCGCTTTAATTAAATCAAAAAGTCCCATAGTTGTTCCTCTCCTTCTTTAAAAATTACGATGGTCGTTATTCCATTATACATTATAATAATTACACTCTAAATTAGTTAAAAGCTCATCATTATTTCACAACTCCTATAAACAAAAAAAACCTGATGCAAACTTTGCATCAGGTTTTTATGGCTATTCAGCTATTTGTTCATTGTCATTTGGTTTTGTCACTTCGGTTACTTCATTTACTACAACGTCGGGCTGTAAAATAACTTTACCACCTTTACGTAAAACAAAATAAGCACAGCCAAAATTACAATACTCATATAAGTAATCCTGAAGCGTACTAATTTTCGTATCAAAAGTAGATTTTTGATTTTTATCATCAAAAAATCCTTTTAGACGTAGCTGATTATAGCCCCAGTCGCCTACAATATAATCATATTTGACTAAAATATCTGAGTACCGCTCTTTAAATACTTCTTCCTGAAAAGCTTCACGGTAATCTTCAACTACTTCATATTCATATCCTTCTAAAATTATCAAAGTGACACCACCTTTCTCGTCTATCATTTCACATTATACTTCGGCTTGTAGTTGTCGTTCCTTCGTTGCAGCATTCACTTGCTCGTCAGCATGATAACTACTACGTACGAGTGGTCCTGCTTCACAATGCTTAAAGCCTTTTTCCATTGCAATTTTGCGAAGTTTGCCAAATTCAATTGGTGAATAATATTTTTTTACTGGTAAATGTTTTTTTGTTGGTTGCAGATATTGACCAATTGTCATAATATCTACGTCGTTTGCACGTAAATCGTCCATTACCTCTAAAATTTCCTCATGCGTTTCCCCTAAGCCAATCATTAATGATGACTTTGTTGGAATGTCTGGTTGCATCTCTTTTGCTAAACGAAGAAATTCTAATGAACGTTCGTATTTTGCACGCGCACGGACTCTTGGTGTTAATCGTCGTACTGTTTCAATATTATGATTTAAAATATCAGGTTTAGAATCCATTAAAAGTTGCAGATTTTCCTTCAAACCACCAAGGTCAGAAGGTAGTACTTCTACAGATGTGAAAGGACTTTTACGGCGAATAGCACGCACGGTTTCAGCTAAAACTTCTGAACCGCCATCCTTTAGATCGTCACGTGCTACCATCGTGATAACAACGTGCTTTAAATTCATAATAGCTACTGAGTCTGCAACTCGTTCTGGTTCTGCAAGATCTAACTCACTTGGTAAACCTGTTTTTACTGCGCAGAAACGACATGCACGTGTACAAACTGATCCTAAAATCATCATTGTTGCTGTACGGCGCTCACCCCAGCATTCATGAATATTTGGACAGCGCGCTTCTTCACATACTGTATGAAGATTTTTTTCACGCATGAGCTTTTTAAGACCTTTATATTCATCGTTCGTGTTTAGTTTAATTTTAAGCCAATCTGGTTTTCTTACATGTTCTTCTTTAGCATTGCTAGTAGGTTTACAGGATGTCATACAAATTCGCCCCTATCAAAGTTATCTTTTGTTGAATATTATCTACCATCACTGTTGTCAATGTATCATATTACACGAACGGCAACAACTAACATTTACTCTCAGCTTAAACTTTTCTATTGATATGGAACTGGTACTTCTATAGATGGTTGAACTGCATCTCCACCATTTGTATAAATGTTTGGTACTGGCCCTCTCGTTAACCCCATTGCTACTGGAATATCCTGTGATACCGTCGTTGATTTACTAGCAAATGGAACTATTATTTGGACATTAACTTCTATATGAATACCTACTTCTACATAGGCGCTATTAATGCCAAATTCCCGTATATCGGATGTAACATTACTATGAACATTACCAATTACATGAAAACGGATTGGTATTTTCGGCCCTAAATTACCGAGTAAAGGAAGATCAGCCGCCTGTGCAAGTGGGACGAAAAAGACAATGCCATCACCTTCTTGAATTTTGTTTACATCATATTCGACATTATCTAAATCAGGTAAATGGGCTAATTCTCCATGCTCAGCCTGCTCTAAATACATTTTTACAAGTTCGAGTGTTTCTGCACGTACTCTATTAATAATTTCTGTATTAAATTTGGTCGTTACTGAGGTGCCAGATGGTACATCTTCGATTATATCATTAACGTCTAATACGTTAGAAGTACGTGAGTTAATGGCTTTACTGACAACATAAGACGCAATTTTATTTGTCTGCACTTCGGCATATTCCAAATATGTGGGTTTAAGACGTTCATTTAAAAAATATAGAAAAAATACAATACAAATAATGCTAGCCACTATTAATAAGGTTAAACGATTAAGCTGCATTCCTCTTTTATGATTCGTTCGCAATTTCATCCTTTTTCGAGGGAAAAACAAAAAAATCTCCTCCTGTTCTACAACTTATGAACAGGAGGAGCAAATTATACGACTCGCGATGGCACTACATAATCGGTTTCAATACTATCAATTGTTACAGTTGGATAGTCCACTAAATTAATTTCGTATGTCGCTGTGAGTAATTCATTTTGTTCTTCAAAAATCCGAATCCATGGCAAGGATGAATCCAAATTATTTTGCTTAGAAACAATGCCTCGACGACCGTCTGATAATTTTAAAATCAGTCCATTCGGATAATGGACAACTGATTTTTTCAATGCGTTGACAATGCGCGCATCATAAAGTGTTCCCGAACCAGCTTCCACAATGGCAAGCCCTTGTGAAGGAAGCATTTTTTCACGATATACGCGATTTGTCGTCACCGCATCAAATACATCAGCAACGCCAATAATTTTAGCAAATGGATGGATTTCAAAATCAACTAAACCACGTGGATAGCCACTTCCATCAATGCGTTCATGATGTTGAAAAGCACAATGTGCAACCAGTAAGGAAATGGAATGTAAATTTCGTAATAAATCAAATCCAAAACGCGTGTGCATTTTCATCATTTCAAATTCTTCATGCGTTAAGCGACCTGGTTTTTTTAGTATCTCTTTCGGCACCATAAGCTTTCCAACATCATGCAATAAGGCACCAATACCGATTAAACGAAGATCTTCGGCGGAATGACCTAATTCTTTTGCGATAGCAATCGAATATAAAGTTACATGAAAAGAATGCTGATATAAGTATTCATCGAATAAATAAGCATCCGTTAAAACCGTCAAAATTTCATTGTTACCTGTAACAGCTGAGAGTAGTTCATCGACAATCGTGACAATCGCTTTCGATTGCTGATCAAGTATATAAGAGGCATTAACCGTACTTAAACCATTTATTGATTGAAAAGAATTTTTTATGGTCGAAATGGTTTTGTTTCGGACATCAGGAGGAACCGTCTCCTTTACTTCAATACCTTCAGAAAGTTTGTCGTCTATATATAAATAATGCGTATTCAACTGTTGAAGTCTTTCAATAATACGTTCATTAATGACAACGTCTTTCTTTAAAAGTGGATGACCTGCCTCATTCCAAATGGTCCTTCCTAATACCATACCTTCTTTTAATACATCGATTGAAATTAATCGCATGACTTCTTCCCCAATCCATTCTTAAAGCTTTGTTTATCTATCGCTTAAAGAAACTTTGCCCATAATCTAACATAATGTTTCGTAAAAAATCAGGTAAAATATATTTTTTCTTTGCATATTTAAAGCTTGGATAAAAATAACCGAACGTAAACAAATCAAGTGTCACTAATTTATAAGTACGATCATTATCTGCAATCTTACCATTTATGAGCAATTGACGATCCTCATTCATAGCAAAGCCATATGTCAGCATCTTACCAAAAATTACGCCCCTAAAACCTAACCCTTTAAGTTCCATATTGGGCCATTCTTCATTTTTCGATTGTTGAAAAATTTCTTTTATTTCCGAAACTGACAATTCAATTGTACATAAATTAATAGGATGTGGAAAAATTTTATGCAAATCAAGCGCTGTTACCGTTCCTTTTGGAAGGCCGTCTAAAAAAATCCCTGCATTAAATAACGCACAGTCCGCACCACTTTTTTCTAATATGGCTTGCGCAAATAGATGTGATAATTGCGAATAGTGGAACCATTCTTTATTGTACGTCTTTTTCGTTGAAAATACAGGCTTGTCTAATAAGCTTTTACCTTCTTCTTCTAAAGATAGCAGAAACTCTTTTTCATTTTCAACAATTGGCAAGTCCTTATTATGAATTAAAGTATCCTTTTTTTCAACAATTTCCCTCGTTTTTTTATCGTATTCTAGCACAAGATGTCCCGTATATTGTCCGAATTTTCCTCCACCTGTGAGCAATACACCATTGATACCCTTACCATTTGGTAGCGTATGGTGGGTGTGTGAACCAAAGATGACATCGATTTCTGGACATTCCTCTGCTAATAGTTCATCTTCAGTAATTCCTAAATGTGACAGACAAACAACAATATCAACTTCTTTACGAAGTTGGTGGGTTAAACGGATTAGGGAGCTTCGAGCATCATCTATTTGCCAGTTTAATTCCTTATAATAAATTTCGAACATGGCTGTCGCAGCAATGACTGCAATTTTTGTATCGTATTTTGTCGTTAACACAACGTAAGGTTTCAACCACGTTGGATTTTCCCCTTCTGCTGCATTTACATTTCCTACTACGACGTCAAATTGCGCATCATCATATAGATGAAATAGCTCTTCATGCGACAGTGTTATCCCTTCATTATTACCTATTGTTACAACGTCATAACCAGCTTTGTTTAATAATTGGACATTGCCCTTACCGATAGTAGCATCTGTATAAATATTCGACCTATCTAAATGATCCCCAACATCAACTAAATAGCTCGTTTCACCTAATGCCTCATACTGAGCACGTTGCATTTTCACATACTTTTGCATTCGTGGCCAATACTTAAAATGACTATGCACATCATTTGTGTGAAAAATATGAATTTTTTCCAGCATTCAAGCCACCTCTTCTTTACAATAAGCCCTCTATAATGGAACGAATTCCTAATAATAATAAAATAATTCGTAGTGCTAGGACAAGTGTATCGGATTTAATTTTTTTATTGAGTGCTGCCCCTAGTTTAGCTCCAATGTAAGCACCAGGAATAACAGGAATTGTATAAAGCCACGGTACATGCCCTAAATAAATATGGCTCGCAGAATTAACAATTGAAGTTAAAAATACCATAAACATCGATGTTGCGACGGCAACATGTGGCGGAAATAAAAACAAAATAATCATGGCAGGCACAATCATTGAGCCGCCACCAATACCAAATAATCCTGAGGCAAAGCCAACAGCAAAACAAAATAATAATGCAAACCAAATTGGATATCCGTAGATAAACGTTTGACCAGATGTATCGATAAACTGATGTTGTGTACCATTTTTCACAAACCATTGTACAGGTTTCAATTTATCGCGCACAAGTAAAATTATCGATATAACAATTAATAAAATTCCAAAATATAAGTTAAATGACGGTAAATCTAAACCTTTATTTACCCATGCCCCTAACATCGTCCCTGGAATACTACCTAAAAAGAATATAAACCCACTTTTATAATCTACTGTTTTGGATTTCATGTAGCTTAAAGTTGATGCAAGCCCAGTGAAGATCATCATTACAACCGATAGCCCGACCACTTTTTGTGGTGTAATATCAGGGAGCATCCCAAGGTTTAGTCCAACAAATAAGGTTGCAGGTACTAAAATAATCCCTCCGCCGAGCCCTACAAGTGAACCAATGAGCCCCGAGGCGAGTGCAATCACTACTAAAAGAATAAACTCCATTATACTTCTCCTTCAAACATATTTAATTGTTTTGGTGCTAAACCAACATCTCGAATAGCTAACATCTCCTGAAGTTCTTTCGCATTTTTCGCAGCATGCTGTCCAGAATTATTATTAAATAAAACATATAGCTCCTGCACATTCCGCTCAATGCTTTGGACATGCTGTCCGATTTGCTGTAGTTCGTCTTTATTATAATCATATAGAAAACGAACTTTGCGCCAGTTTTCTGAATTACCCGTATTACGCCAACCATGAATATTTCGCCCATGAATGCGAACGAGTGCCTTATTTGCCGTTACTTCAGGATAAAAAGGGACAGAGCCAATACCTGCTTGTGGCTCATCACATATCGTATGAATAAATTGATGTTCCTTTAGAAAATCCATTGTTTGCTTGACGACCTTGTCCGCATACCATGTTTGATTGCGAAATTCGATCGCCACATCGAACGCTTTTAATTGTTGCCTAATATACAATAAGTATTGTACATTTTTTGACTGACAATCAAACCACGGAGGAAATTGTGCCAATATTATTGCTAACTTCCCATGCCGTTTAAATTCATTGGCACATTCGATAAAAGCATTGAACATATCATTTTTAGATTCAAATGGAATTTCCCCACGCAAATGTCCTGTCATTCCCTGGTATGCCTTTATTACAAAACGAAATGAATCTGGTGTTAGCTCACACCATTTTCGAACATTTTCAACTGATGGAATAGCATAAAAAGATGTATCTAATTCTACCGTTAAAAAATGACCAGCATAATCAAATAATTTATCCTTTGAGGCAGTCACACCACTATATAACGAAGGATGATCGCCCCAACCTGTTAACCCGACTCGAATCAAGTGACTCCCTCCCTACGTACATAATGATAGCACACACTATATCCGTGAAAAAACTTACAAAAACAAAAAGCGACTAAAGCTAAACTAGCTCTAGTCGCATGTACATCAACAATAAATCAGCCGATAGAACCTTCCATCTCAAACTTGATGAGACGGTTCATTTCTACTGCGTATTCCATTGGTAATTCTTTAGTAAATGGTTCGATAAAGCCCATTACGATCATTTCAGTTGCCTCTTCTTCAGAAATACCACGAGACATTAAGTAGAATAATTGCTCTTCTGATACTTTTGAAACTTTCGCTTCATGCTCTAAAGAAACATTATCATTTAAAATTTCGTTGTATGGAATTGTATCCGAAGTAGATTGGTTATCCATGATTAACGTATCACATTCAATGTTGGCACGTGCACCACTTGCTTTAGGACCGAAACGTACTTGACCCATATATGTTACTTTACCACCTTGTTTCGCAATCGATTTTGAAACGATTGTAGAAGATGTGTTAGGCGCCATATGAATCATTTTAGCTCCAGCATGTTGGTGTTGTCCTTTACCAGCTAATGCAATTGATAATGTCATACCACGAGCGCCTTCACCTTTTAGGATACAAGCTGGGTATTTCATCGTTAATTTAGAACCGATATTACCATCGATCCATTCCATCGTACCGTTTTCTTCAACAACTGTACGTTTTGTTACTAAGTTGTAAACGTTGTTCGCCCAGTTTTGAATCGTTGTATAACGGCAGTAAGCATTTTTCTCGACGATAATTTCTACTACTGCTGAGTGTAAAGAGTTTGTTGTATAAACAGGAGCTGTACATCCTTCAACGTAGTGTACATGTGCACCTTCATCAACAATAATTAGCGTACGTTCGAATTGCCCCATATTTTCAGAGTTAATACGGAAGTAAGCTTGTAGAGGTGTTTCAACCTTTACACCTGGTGGCACATAAATAAATGAACCACCTGACCAAACTGCTGAATTTAGTGCAGCAAATTTGTTGTCAGTATACGGAATTACTTTACCCCAATATTTTTTGAAAATATCTTCGTTTTCACGTAAAGCTGAGTCAGTATCTTTAAACACAATACCAAGGTCTTCAAGTTCTTGTTTCATGTTATGGTATACTACCTCAGATTCGTACTGAGCAGATACACCTGCAAGATACTTTTGCTCTGCCTCAGGAATACCTAATTTATCAAATGTAGCTTTAATTTCTTCAGGTACTTCATCCCAAGATTTTTGCGTAGCTTCAGATGGTTTTACGTAGTACGTAATTTCATCAAAATTTAAATCTCCAAGGTCGCCACCCCATTGTGGCATTGGTTTTGTATAGAAAGTTTCAAGCGCTTTTAAGCGGTATTCAAGCATCCACTCAGGCTCTTGTTTCATATTTGAAATTTCACGGACGATTTCTTCAGTTAAACCACGTTTTGAACGGAAAATTGATACGTCCTTGTCATGGAATCCGTATTTGTAATCGCCAATATCCGGCATTTTTTTAGCCATTATTTCTCCTCCGTTCACAAATTATTATTCTTTTACGCCTTTTTCCATTGCTTTCCAAGCCAATGTCGCACATTTAATTCGTGCAGGGAATTGAGACACACCTTGCAGTGCCTCAACATCCTCAAGGTCGTATTTATCGCTATATTCTTCACCCATCATCATTTTCGAGAAAATATCAGCAAGCTCTAATGCTTCTTCTACTTTTTTTCCTTTGACAATTTGTGTCATCATTGATGCAGAGGACATCGAAATAGAACAGCCTTCGCCATCGAATTTCGCATCTTCTACAATACCATCATTCACTTTAAGCGTTAAGTGAATGCGGTCACCACAAGTCGGATTGTTCATATCAATTGTTACAGCATCAGTTTCTAAAGATCCTTTGTTTCGAGGATTTTTATAATGATCCATGATAACTGAACGGTATAGTTGATCTAAATTATTAAAAGACATCGCCAAAATACTCCTTCGCAGAACGCAACCCGTCAACTAAGCGGTCAATATCTTCCTCCGTGTTATACAGATAAAAGCTTGCGCGCGCTGTAGCTACTTGTTGGAGACATTTCATTAGTGGCTGAGCGCAATGGTGTCCTGCACGAACAGCGATACCATTCATGTCAAGAACTGTTGCCACATCATGTGGATGTACATCATCTAAATTAAATGTAACAAGACCACATCGTTTCATTGGATCACGTGGACCGAAAATTTTAAGTCCCTCAATTGTTTCAAGTTGATCCATTGCATAGCCTACAAGTTTATGCTCATGCTGTGCAATATTGTCTAACCCTACTTCAGTTAAGAAATCAATAGCAGCGCCTAAACCGATTGCACCTGCAATGATAGGCGTACCACCTTCAAATTTCCACGGTAATTCCTTCCACGTTGAATCTTGTAGTCCAACAAAATCAATCATTTCGCCACCAAATTCAATTGGCTCCATCTTTTCAAGGTGCTCTTTTTTACCATATAGTACACCTATTCCAGTCGGTCCGCACATTTTATGTCCTGAAAACCCTAAGAAATCTACATCTAAATCTTGCACATCAATTTTCATATGCGGTGCAGCTTGCGCACCATCTGCTACCATTACGGCACCATTAGCATGTGCAATTTTTGCAATTTCTTTAATCGGATTAATTGTACCGAGAACATTTGATGCCATTGATACTGACACGATTTTCGTTTTCGGTGTTATCGTTGCTCGAACCTTTTCAAGATCAATTGTGCCATCTGCCTCAAGGTCAATGTACTTTAATGTTGCATTTTTTTCTTTTGCAAGCTGTTGCCAAGGAATAATGTTGGAGTGATGCTCCATATGTGTAATCACAATTTCATCACCTTGCTCAACATTTGCACGACCATAACTAGAAGCTACTGTATTTAACGCAGTTGTTGTACCACGTGTAAAAATAATTTCTTCAGTTGACTTTGCATTAATGAAATTGCGTACCTTTTCACGAGCACCCTCGTATTTGTCAGTCGCACGATTCCCCAATGTGTGTACACCACGGTGTACATTTGAGTTATCAAATTCATAATAATGCTTAATTGCTTCAATTACTTGAGTAGGCTTTTGAGATGTTGCTGCGCTATCAAGGTAAACAAGTGGATGACCATTTACTTGTTGATTTAAGATTGGGAAATAGCTTTTAATGTCTTTATTGATCATTAGCGAACTTTCCTTTCGATAACCTCCGTCAGTTGCTTTTGAACGCCTTCGATAGGTAATTGCTTAACAACTGGCGCAAGGAATCCATGAATAACAAGGCGCTCTGCTTCTGCTTTCGAGATACCACGACTCATTAAGTAATAAAGTTGTAGTGGATCTACTCGTCCTACAGATGCTGCGTGTCCTGCTGTTACATCGTCTTCGTCAATTAATAGAATTGGGTTAGCATCGCCACGTGCTTTTTCAGAAAGCATTAACACACGTGATTCTTGTTGCGCATCTGCTTTTGTAGCACCGTGTTCGATATAGCCAATACCGTTAAAAATTGATTGTGCTGCATCTTTCATCACACCGTGTTTCAAGATGTGACCATTTGAGTTTTTACCCCAGTGACGAACTTCTGTTGTGAAGTTTAGTTTTTGCTCTCCACGACCAACCACAACTGTTTTTGTATCAGCATGTGAACCGTCACCAACAAGGTGTGTAATGTTTTCAGAAATTGTATCTGAATCGTTCATTAATCCAAGAGCCCAGTCAACTTTTCCATCACGCGCTAGACGAGCACGACGATTTACGTAAGTAGTATAACCTTTTGCAAGTACATCTACCGCACCGTAAATTACTTGTGCATTATCTTGTACAATGACTTCTGAAATAATGTTAGCTTGTGCTTTTGCCTCTTCAACTGTAGAAATGTATGTTTCCACATATGTGACAGCTGAATTTGCTTCAGCTACAACTAATACATGGTTATAAAGTGAAGCTTCTGCATTATCATTTAAAAAGACAACTTGTAACGGTTGCTCAATAATGACATTTTTCGGTACGTAAACAAATACGCCACCATTCACAAGTGCTGCATGAAGTGCTGTTAATTTATGTTCATCAACTTTTACCGCTTCCGTCATGAAGTACTTTTGAACAAGCTCCCCATGATCACGGATAGCTGTTAACATATCTGTAAAAATAACGCCTTTGTCAGCTAGCTCCTGTGATGTTTTAATAAACGCAGGTGTATTGTTGCGTTGAATATATAGGTTTTCTTGCTCAAGGTTAATTAAGCCTCGTGCCTCTTCTGGTAGTTCATCTAGTGAAGTGTATTTTTCACTAACAACTGAATGGCTTGGGAAGTTCATGAAATCCCATTTTGAAATATTTGTTCTATCTGGTTTTGGCATATCTAAACCAGCTGCTTTGTCTAGTGCTGCCGTACGAAGCTCTGCAAACCAAGTTGGTTCACCATTTGCTTCTGAGAACGAGCGCACGTCCTGTACTGTTACAGGCAAGTTAAGTTCCACTGTCATGCTAATTCGTCCTCCTTCTTATGCTTCTTGTTCTTCTGTTTCTTCTTCGATACCTAATTCTTTTTTAATCCAGTCATAACCTTCTGCTTCTAAACGCTGTGCTAATTCTGCGCCACCTGATTTTACTACACGACCTTGCATCATTACGTGTACATGATCTGGTGTGATGTAGTTAAGTAGACGTTGGTAGTGCGTGATCATTAAGCAGCCGAAGCCTTCGCCACGCATTGCATTAATACCTTTAGAAACAACTTTTAATGCATCAATGTCAAGACCAGAGTCAATTTCATCTAAAATAGCGAAAGTTGGCTTAATCATCATTAATTGAAGAATTTCGTTACGTTTTTTCTCACCGCCAGAGAAACCTTCGTTTAAATAACGTTGTGCCATGTCTTCGTTCATTTCAAGGAATTCCATATTTTTATCTAATTCACGAATGAATTTCATTAATGAAATTTCGTCGCCCTCTTCACGGCGTGCATTAATAGCTGAACGTAAGAAATCAGCGTTTGTTACACCAGCGATTTCTGATGGGTATTGCATAGCTAGGAATAAGCCAGCTTGTGCACGCTCATCAACTTCCATTTCAAGTACGTTTTCACCATCAAGTTCAACTGTACCAGAAGTAACTTCATATTTTGGGTGTCCCATAATAGCAGAAGCTAGTGTTGATTTACCAGTTCCGTTTGGTCCCATAATTGCATGAATTTCATTTGTATTAATTGTAAGGTTTACGCCTTTTAAAATCTCTTTCCCGTCGATTTCAACGTGAAGATCTTTAATTACTAAAGTTGACATGAAAATACCTCCATAGTGTGTTCTGTGAATGGGCAACCATTCCTTAATTATCATCATTCTAATCTTAACTGAAAATCGTTCTCTATGCAAACCATTTTAACCACTTTCACTTTTCAATGATGAAATCTTGAATTATAAAGACTTTTTAAGCATTTTCAGATTTTTGAGAATCGAAACCGCCAATGAGAATTGGTAAAGTCTATTTTCAATGAAATATCCCTAAATGAGAATGGATTTCATCTAGCTACATAGTGGAAACCTCGCATAAAGCGTTAATTGTAGCGGTTTTGTGACAAAAATGCACAAACAGCCATACCTATACTATATCCTATTTCATTAGAATGGAATCACTATAAGAAAATAAAATTATAGAGTAATAGCGCTATTAATACCAATTCTTTTACTAAAAAAGCACTCCTCTATTCACATCAAACAGTCATACACTTTCCTACTTGAAAAAAATACTCTTTGCATTCATCGGAAGTGTGTCTAGCATATATAGCACAACTGCATGATTTGAGGCGTTTTATATATATTCCATTTAAATAGGAACATTCAGCTTGTTATACAATTGGCGCAATCCAACGTAATCATTAATTCATTTTTTAGCACGATGTTATTTTTTTCAGTCTTTTTATATCTTAAATATTATATAATTAAAATATAATTAATCGGATTTTTCGATTAGATAGAGGTGATTATCCAGTGGAGTTACGTCAATTACGTTATTTTGTGGAGGTTGCAGAGCGTGAGCATATTTCTGAAGCTGCAGAACACCTTCATGTTGCCCAATCAGCAATAAGTCGTCAAATTGCTAATTTAGAAGACGAATTAGGTACACCACTTTTTGAACGTGTCGGCAGAAATGTAAAATTAACACCGATAGGTAAAACTTTTCTTGAACATACAATCACCGCTTTAAAAGCAATCGATTTTGCCGCCAAGCAAGTTGAGGAATATTTAGATCCTGCTAAAGGAACTATTAAAATCGGTTTCCCTACAAGCTTAGCAAGTTATGTATTACCAACTGTTATTTCAGCTTTTAAGCGTGAATACCCAGATTTGCAATTCCAATTGCGCCAAGGCTCTTATCGCTTTTTAATTGACGCTGTTAAAAACCGCGAGCTTAACTTAGCATTTTTAGGACCGCTGCCACCGAAGGACGAAGCAATACAATCAAACATATTATTCACCGAAAACATTGCAGCCTTATTGCCAGCTAACCACCCTTTAGCGAAACGGGAAAGTATTCAGCTAGCAGATTTACGTAATGATCTTTTTGTTCTTTTTCCAGATGGCTATATATTACATAAAGTTGCGATGGATGCTTGCCGTGCTGCAGGTTTCTTACCAAATGTTATATCTGAAGGGGAGGACTTAGATGCTTTAAAAGGTTTAGTGGCCGCTGGAATTGGTGTCAGCCTACTACCTGAGAGCTCCCTATACGATTCAGCAGCCCGCTTCACAATCAAAGTGCCAATAGAATCGCCTACAATACCAAGAACAGTTGGCATTATTTCACCTGTAAATCGAGAAATTGCACCATCTGAAAAAATATTTTTAGACTTCGTCACTAATTTCTTTTCCCGACTTTCGCAGTTTCAGTAACACCTTTAAATAACAAGAAAAGACCCAGTGAAATGCACTGGGTCTCACAATATAAAGAAAAGGCATCAAGTTCTTGATGCCTTTTCTTTTGTTGATTGAAGCGCAAAGTAAATGTCTCCTGCTTAAATTTCACAACACGTAAGATGAAATTCAAATGCTACTTTTCTTCATCCTCAACAACTAGATTTTTTCTTCTTCTACGTAAAATAAAATATAAAATAAGCCCGATCACTAAAATCAGCACAGCAAATTCTGCTATAAGCACAAATGAAATAGAATTTTTCTGCTCTGAGGCAGATTTTTCAATGTCTGCTGCACTACTAGCCGCAACGACAAATTTTCCCTCTTTTGTTTCAATAGCAGAGGTTACCTGTTCATTTGTTCCCTTCAATTGCGCTAAAAAGTCTTTTTGATTTGCTGCTTCATCCAACATTTGAATGATTAATAGCGGCTGTTTATCATCCCAAAAACTTTTTGTAATAAATGTATACTGAGCAATTGTTTCTGGAAGAAAACCTTGCTTTAAATAATCCTCTGACGATTGAGGGACATCATTATTGTTTCCTATAAGCGTTGAGAAATCAGCGGAAGCTCCAGCAAAAATAATAGCACTTTGTTTTAATTCCTCTTCCTTAACGTCTTGTTCTTTTGTCAATATTGTTTGAGCCATTTCTCCATTCATCATTAAAGACTTATACAGCAAGAGCATTTGTGTATCGTTTATCACCGTTTTATTCGGAACAATAATTAAAGCTTGTTCTTGGAATGCATTCGGGAAATCCCTTAATGTAAATGTTGGTGTTGTCGCTTCTTTTGTAATAGATAATGTACTGCTACCATCGATATAAATCCAATAACGTTCATTCGTCGTTTCACATGGATCTTCTAATTGAAACCCAGTTACTTCAAATTGGATATCTGTCATCGATTGTTTATTTAATACATTTGTTTCAATCGGCACATTCACTTCATATAAATCTGAAGAAATTGACTCTAACTTCTTCAGGTCAACTGCATGCGGTATATCATTCACCCATACAATCAATTCCACTTCACGTTCATTACTGTTACCTTTTTCAGGTAGTAGAGCAGATTTCTTTAAAACTAATCGCATGTTTGCTTCTTTATCAGCCTCAACCTGTGGCAATGACACATAATAGTGCGGTGTCATCGTTGCTTGACTCGATAATATTTGATGGTCAAAACCTAGTTGAGAAAATAGCAGCGTTGAATTATCAGTAATATCCACAATCGGTAAATCATCCACTGTCAACGTACTTCCTGCAAATTGACTATATAATTTCGTATCCGTTAATAACGAAATTCGCTCTTGAAGTGCATTTGGCGTAGCGGCTGTGACAAACAGGATCGGCACACTTTGACTACTGTCATCATTTTTAAGACTATGAACATTAAGTGACAGGCCATCTTCATATTGACTGTTAGCAGTCTCAAGCATTTTAATCATATAATTTGTTCTAAATTCATCTTTTGCGCCTACAACAATAACTGGTCCAGCAACACGTGCAACAGTTGATTCTCGTTTAATACTAACGTCTTTCTCTCCTTGCTCTGACAAATAAGCAGCAAGTTGATAACTAGCATTCAATGTTTGTTCTGAAGCTTCATCAGGTACTATAAGCGTCGTACTATAATCTTCATAGCCTACAAACGCTTCAGGATAGCTGCTCAATGACCATTGTTCACTATCATTAAAAGAGGAAATGGACGATAAAATATCGATACGTAACCAATTGCCCTCATTCCCTGGGGCTACACAGACACCTTCTTTTAACACACCATAAAAACTAGCTGTTATTTTATGCGTCCCTTTCACTAAAGCACTTTCGGGTAAAGTAACAGTAACCGTTTGCTTCAATAAATCTGATGTTAAGGCAATCGATTTAATTGCAATATCATCCACTTTTATCGTAAAAGAGGATGGAGCTATTAACAGCTCTGACTGCTGTATTTGAAATGAAACTGTTTGTCCCTTTGCCTCTACATCTTGACTGAGCGTGTAATAGAAATCTCTTGAAGAGGAAGGCCCTTGTAATTCAATTGCCTGAGACAACAATGGTTTTTTGGCTAAGCTGTTTGCCTCAATAGCTATTGTTTGTTTTTCTACTGTGATTGGTGCAGCTAGGGCATGCGTAGCTAGGAACGGCAAACTGATTAAGATTGTTAAAATATAAAGTAAGACTCTCATTATTGTTCTCCTTATTTTGTTTTCTTTGCAAAGCGCTCAGTTTTATACCACTGCACTTCTTGACCAGTAAAAACTCTTTTGATCTCTAAAAATAGCGACCAAATAACTAATACAATCCACATTTGTGAATATGTAAAATACATTAAAATGACATAGAAAAAATTTTTACGATTCATTTCTGTTTTTTCAATACTTAAGGTAATCATCACTTCACCTAAAAATAACAAGAAAGCCAATACCCATAAAACAATAGCAATATCTCCAACTGTTAGCCCAATATCGTAAAAAAGATTGGTGATAAATAAAATGTTGGACAAAATAACGCCGAAGAAAAATAAAAAGTAAGTAAAAAAGAAATAAAACAAATCAAAAATAATACTTTTTCTTTTTAAGGTAAAAAATTGGCTTAAAAACTTTAGCACAACATACTGGTTTCCTCTTGCCCAGCGCGTTCGTTGTTTCCACCATACTTTCAACGTCTCTGGCTCTTGTTCCCACGTAATAGCCTTAGGGAAAAAGCGGATATGGTAGCCTAAATTATAGACACGAATCGTTAATTCAGTATCTTCCGCTAACGCCTTTACATCCCATCCACCTAATTGCTCTAAAATACTACGGCGAATGGCGAAATTTGTGCCTGGAATCGTCGCGATGTTAAACCACTTCCAACGACCACCTTGTGCCATCCACTGAAAACAAATTGTTTCAATATTAATAAATCGTGTTAACCATGTTTCCGTCGCATTTACCACACGAAATTTCCCTACAGTAGCTGCAGCTTTCGGGTCATTTACAAGCCCCATGACTAAATACCAAACTGCCATACGCTCTGGTGTATTGTCTGCATCATAGACAATAACTACTTCCCCAGTGGAATCGGCTAATGCAGCATTTAATGCAGAAGATTTCCCCTTCCCTTTATAAGGTTCTACTGTTTCAATTACTCGTATAAATGGGTATTTTTCTGTAAACTTTTTTGCAATCTCTCCTGTTCTATCTGATGAATTATCGTTAATGACAATTACTTCTAACTTATCTTTCGGATAAAACAATCGGGACATGGCACGTAAAGTTTGTTCAATAACAACCTCTTCATTATGTGCAGGAATGAAGACGCTCACTGTTGGAACATCTATCATTTTCGTTGACCATTCATCGATTACCTTTTCATAAGATCGAAAATGCAAATAGCCCCCTTGCATTAAAAACATATGGTATAACAACATAATCCATATGAGAAACAATGAAATATAAAACAAAATATCAGCCATTACTTTTCCTCTCCTCAAATAATCGCTTTCGTAGTGTTATACGTAGTCGCAACGTATTCATAAAAAATACAATAACAAATAACGATACAATGATTACTAACAGCCATAAAACTACTTCAAATGGCCGCTCATCAAACATCTTTTTTAAGCGATCCAGTTTGGTAAAAGAAAGCTGAATTTTTTGCTCTCCATTTGCTGATTGCATTATTGAAACCTTTGATGTCTGAACAAGCTGTTCTGTTTTTCTAAAATCAAGCCATTCTAGCTCTACTTGTTTGTTTAAGAGTTCAACAAGCTCTTGCATATGGTGAGCCCCTAAATAACTAGGATATTGAATTCCAATCGTTGAACCTGGCGCTTTATTCATATGACGAATTGACTGCTGCACAGCATACAGTGGGTATACACTCGCATCATTTATCGCTGCTATTGTATAGGGATAAATTTTTTGCTCATCACTTTCTGTTATATAAAAATGATTGTCTTGTTGTCGCAACACCCCACTAAAAAGCGCACTATCTTCTAGAATGTAGGTAGGGTAAATTTTTCTCAACACTAAATAATCTAGACTTTTTTCAATGTTAGCTTGTGGAGAAGATAAAATAAAAGCTACCCCCTCCTGCTGTAACTGTTGTAAATATTTCAATAACGCTTTATTGTCCTGTAAATAATAAATAGCGCCATCTTTCTCATATAGCGGGCTTATCTGTAAGTTAATAGGAACATCAAATTGCTTTAATTGTTCAACTACTTTCTTTAACTTCAAAACATCCGTTTCCATATTAATATCTGTTAACACAATGAATGCAGGATGTAAGTTGGTAGATGATAATTTCAATAGCTCACCAAATATTGAAGGCCAGTCATATACTAAAGGGGAAGATTGAATCATCTTACCAATATAAGACCAATTGCTATTTTTTTCTTTCACAATAAAAGGGAAGTCTTCATTAAATGTGGATGCCATTTGTATTACTTCAGCATCGTTAGGTGGGTTCACTACAGCCCACTCAATCGGCCGATCCAATACATGTTCCCCGACTTTTCGTAACTCCACTTTTTTCCCCTTTTGCCAATGTGAGAATAAGGGAAACTGTTCAATATTTTCCCCTATAGCAACAGCGGGTCCTTGGAAATTATTCATCGCTTCTAATGCTGGCAATGGTATATGCATCTTATAGGAGTTTAAAATAACAATACGTTTATAAACATCCAAAGAATCTTCTTTAATATTTTCCACTGGTATGACATCGACATCTGTATAAGCATTTAGCATTTCTCGTAGAATTTGTACTTCTTCATCTACTTGTTGATTGCTAGTTACATAAATAAGTGCAATGTCTTTGCTATCGGCACTTGCTAAATAATGCTGTGGCATACTAAACAAAATAAAAAGGACCATGAAGACGAACAAGCCTAGTTTAAAGCGCACTTGTTTTCATCTCTCTTTCCATTTCTGCTAACAAGTCATCAAAACTTTGATCCATCTGGGGCGTGTAAGTAAAATAACTTGTTTTATAGCTTAGTGTCACCCATCGCTTATTTAATAATTGATGGTTCTTTAAAGCTTGATCTAACTTCTCGTAAATAATATCAATGTATTGTTCTGACGTATCAATTAATAAAATGCCAAGATAATTTTCACGATACCGAAATTTTTTATCTGTTTGTCTAACAGATTGTTGTATTTTTTCCGCCAGTTGCCTCCACAAATATTGTGCTTCTTTAAAACCATAAAGCTTTTTAAATTTTTCATAGTTTTCAAGCTTTAACATAATAAACACAAAAGTATGTTGATGACGATCTGCTCTTCGCATTTCTTCATTAACAATGACACGCATACGCGATTCATTATCAAAGCCAGTTTCAACATCAATTGCTACAAAGTTTTTGACATCCTGCTGTAAATTTTTCATATATTTTTCTTGTGCCATCAATAACTCATGAATTTTTCCAGCGCATAATACTAAAAGTAGTAATACAACACCGTATGCCAAAAATAGTTGCATTGAAAATGCTGTACTTAACAATGCTATAGAACCTGTCAAACCGATATACAGTAAGGTTGAGCCACTGATAAAAATAAATACCAAACTACTTATTAGCCCCGTAACCGTACCTCTCCACAGTGTGATAATGACTAAAAGTATTAAGAAGATATATAATAATAAACTTTCACTATCCTGATGTAGTAAAAAATAAGCAGGTAATTGTAGAAGCAAAATAAGTAAAACGCCATAAACAAATATAGCTTTATTCCATTTTATTGCTGTTCGCATTGTCGACCTCTCTTTCCGCTAGAAGTGGTAATAAATTATCAAATATATGTGTCGCATTTGTTTGCACATCTACATACCCCGTATTTGCATCAGCTTTGAGAGATTCCATTTTACGGAAAAACTCTTCAGCCATCCTATCATTATGAATTTCTAACATATAACGCGTAGCCATTGCGTACACAGCAGGTGATTCAAATGATACAGCTGGCTCACCAGTAGTAGCATCGTAGCGGCCGTACAATTTTTGATCTCTACTATATAAAGACAGCATCCAATTAGTAAATGGCTTCGTCTCCAAACCTAAAGTGGCGCTATGGTAAGCCGTATACAATTGATCGATCATATGTAACTCCGTATCATATTCATAGTTATTGGTTACGACATCATAATACTTTGGAAAAAAGCCTGCTTGAGCTTTTGGCGCTTTTGCTAAAATCGATAATTGTTGCTCTAGTTGTTCTTTAGATAAAACATCATATTGTCGCATCTTTAAAAGTGCAGAAGGCATAATATAACTTAATGTAATTGTGTTAGCTTTCTTATGTGTATGAACGTCAACAAAATCTATAAACGTCCCTTTTTGCATTCCATACTTTACAATGTTTTTACCAATGGTCTTCCCTAACGCAATATAACGCTCATCATTCCACTTTTCACCTGCATCAAATAGCGCTCGCATAATTCTCAAATCATCAATCAGCGCATTAACAGTAGCTTGTTTTTTACCATCAATTCGCCATACTATAAATTTCTTCTCTAAAAAATAATGATTGATCACCTCAAACTGCTCATCAAAGCGAGCTTGATCATCTTTTTCTAGTAAATAGGTCAACCATAAACCGACAGATTCAGATAAAAACACATCTTTTTGTTGCGTTAAATCAGTACGTAATAAGTTATCTTTTGTCATTAATTCCTCAATAACAAATTGTTCAGTTGATGAAATTGGCTCCTTAGTTACTTTAGTTACTTCTTCTTTCCCTTGAGAGCACCCTATTAAAACGATTGAAAGGAAAAATATAACTAAAATACCACAATAAAAATTTTTTAATATAGGATTTCACCTCCACTAGGACTAAGTACCAAAATCTTTCAGTATGATTAGCGAATTATATTATAACAGTAATCATATTAAATGAATCTAAACAAATTCTAAACAGTTTGGGAAAAATAATAGAATTTAATTATTGGATTTCACACCATTATTTATCTTTCCCTAAAAAAATAGTACAAACCATTTTCATGGTTTGTACTATTTTTTAATATATAGATATTATTTAACTGGTACTACTGCACCTTTCCACTCCTTCAAGATGAAGTCTTGGATTTCTTCAGATTTTAATACTTCTAATAATTTTTTAATTTCTGGTTTATTTTCATCACCAGCACGAACTGCAATAATATTTACATATGGAGATTCTTTATCTTCTAAAGCAATTGCATCTTCAATTGGGTTTAGTCCATTATCAATTGCATAGTTAGAGTTAATAAGTACTGCATCGCCTTCTTCGTTTTCAAACATTTGCACAAGTAGCTCTGGTGCAGTATTTGCATCGAATTTAAAGTCTTTCGGATTATCTACAATATCTTTAATTTCTGCTGCTGTTTTGTCGATACCATCTTTTAATTTAATTAAGCCTTTTGCTTCTAATAGTGACAACATACGGCCATGGTCTGAAACTGAGTTCGATAATAAAATTGTTGCACCTTTAGGAAGGTCTTCAAGTGATTTATATTTTTTAGAGTAAATACCGATTGGCTCGATATGTACGCCACCTGCATTTACAAAATCATAGCCATTATCTTTAATTTGTAATTCAAGATAAGGGATATGTTGGAAATAGTTTGCATCAATAGTTTTTGACTCTAAATCTTGGTTAGGTAATACATAGTCTTGGTACGTTTCGATTTTTAAATCAATACCTTCTTTTGCTAAAATCGGTTTTGCTTGTTCTAAAATAACTGCGTGAGGTGTGTTAGAAGCACCAATTTTTAATGTTACTTTATCTTCAGTTTTTGCACTGTCATCTCCAGTTGTTGATCCTGCTTCGTCTTTGTTACCAGCACCACATGCTGCTAAAGCCAATACAAGTACTGATAAAAATAATCCTGCTAATAACTTCTTCATTTGTATACACTCCCTTTATTTGTTCAAACAATATGTTAGCGGTAAATACCGGTTTAACCTTTTTAACGTTTGTCTGTTTTCGTTGTAATCATATCGCCAATCCATTGAATGATAAATACGACTACTAAGATCAAAATAGTTGCCATTAATGTCACATCTTGGCGATTACGTTGGAAGCCATCTAAAAAGGCTAAGTTTCCTAGACCGCCAGCACCAATAATACCAGCCATTGCCGTATATCCAACAAGTGCTACAGCCGTTACAGTAATCCCAGAAATAAGTGCTGGTAATGATTCTGGAATTAGAACTTTCCATATAATCGTGGACGTTTTAGCACCCATCGAGCGTGCTGCTTCAACAACACCTTTATCAATTTCACGTAATGCAATTAGTACCATTCGTGCATAGAATGGGGCAGCACCAATAATAAGTGCTGGTAGGGCTGCATTTGCTCCTCGGATTGTCCCAAGTAAAAACTTCGTAAATGGAATGAGTAAAATAATTAACACGATAAATGGTATCGAACGGAATATATTAACGACCGATCCTGTTAAAAAGTTAACAATTTTATTGGCCCATAATTGGTTTGGACTCGTTAAAAAGAGGATTATGCCAATGGCTAAACCAAGTATAAATGTTACGACTGTAGATAAAGTGGTCATATAAAGTGTTTCATATGTGGCTGTCCACATTTTTTCCCAGTCGACATTTGGAAAGAGACTAGTTAGCATTTGCAATCACCTCCGTTTGTACTTCAACTGTATTTAAATAATTTAATGCAGCTGCTACATTTGTCTCTGTGCCATCAATTTGTACAATAAGAGTACCGTATGCACCATTTTTCGTCTGCGAGATATTACCATGGACAATGCTAACTTCTACATCAAACTGTTTTACTAAATGTGATATAACTGGCTGCTCTGTCTTTTCACCAACAAATACAAGCTTAACAAGGTGTCCTGTTGGATAATTCATTCTAAGCTGTGCAACTGTCTCCTGCGTTTCCTTCGTATCGGTAATTTGTGATACGAATTTTTTAGTGATCGCTGCTTGTGGTGCTTGGAACACTTGTAGTACTTCACCACGTTCAACAATTTCTCCAGCTTCCATTACCGCTACACGATGACAGATTTTGCGAATAACATGCATTTCATGAGTAATTAATACGATTGTTAAGCCTAATCGTTCGTTTATATCGACAAGCAAATCGAGGATTGCATCCGTTGTTTCTGGATCCAGTGCTGATGTAGCTTCATCACATAACAGCACTTCAGGATTATTGGCAAGTGCTCGTGCTATGCCAACACGTTGCTTTTGACCACCTGACAGTTGTGATGGATACGATTTGTCACGACCTTCTAAACCAACAAGTGCAATAAGTTCTTTCACACGTGCGTCTCGCTCACTTTTAGCTACACCTGCAATTTCAAGTGGAAATGCAATGTTTTCTGCAACTGTTCTTGACCAAAGTAAGTTAAAATGTTGGAAAATCATACTTACCTTTTGTCTAGCATCACGCAACTTTTGACCCTTAATAGATGAAAATTCTTGGTTATTCACCTTCACCGAACCAGTTGTCGGCTTTTCTAAACCGTTTAATAAACGAATCATCGTACTTTTACCAGCGCCACTATAGCCAATAATGCCAAAAATCTCACCTTTGTTAATTGTAAGATTAACATCTTTAACAGCAGTTAATTCGCCATTTGCGGTTTTGTATTTCTTCGTAATATTTTGAAGCTGTATCATAGCGAAACTCCTTTTCTCATATAGAAAACCCCTTCACTCACAGACAAGTAGAAGGGGTCACGTACTTTATACGCTAAACCGTTCTCTCATCTTTCAAAGAAAAATCTTTGAGTGATTTGGCACCTTTTCACATTTGTGATGGTTGCCGGGCTTCATAGGGCACTTCCCTCCGCCGCTCTTTATAAGAGTTCGATATATTTAATAGTTTTTAATATAGTTGTTACTTTACCATGCTAGCAAAGTTCAGTCAATTGGTTTTTTTAACAATTCGTATAAAAAAGGTACGGATTGAAATGCATAAACCTTTTCTATAACTGATCCACCATCACTAACGAGTAAACACGGGACACTTTCGATTTGAAAATCATAAGCTATTTGCTCTAAAAAATTAATATTTGCCTTACCTAATTTTAACTGTGGCAATAATTGTTCTATAATATCCATCATTTTAGAAGCAACTGCACACGTTCCGCACATCGGTGTATATAAATAAAAGGCAGTTTTTTCACCAGATTTTACTGCTGCTTCCCACTGCTCTTTTGACCATTCTTCCATTTTTTAACCAACCTTACAAAATATATTCATTATGGATGGAAAAATGCGCACGCAATAAAATCATTGCAAGCACTTTCCTCGGTGTAGTTTCTACTTCTTTATAAGTAGGCATCGTTCGCAAATGCTCTGCTTCAGGATAATGTCTGTCCATCAATGCTCGTAATTTATCTCCAGATGCATCTGCATCAAAAAATGTATAGAGCTCATAGCCCTCATATGGGTCGAGTAATTCTTCTAATTGATGCACACCAATTGTACCATTTGTACAAAGTATTGTAACATCTTCACTCAAAATAGGTTCTATTTGAAGCTTATCCGAACGGCCCTCCACAATTAAACATTTCCCTTCGAACATCACGCCACCCCCATTTAGCAGTTATCTACTACAACAATTCATTGCAATTATTGGATTCCACACTATGCATAGATCTACACGTTAACAATATTTTCTATATGTCACTTTGCAATTTGGATAACATTTGATGTGAGTTACTTGGACTTTCATTTACTTGAAGAGTCACGCTTTGTAAAGCTCAAAAAACAATTGCATACCTGTGTTATATAATAAAAAACGCCGGTATGTATTCCGACGTTTTTCTATTATAGGCTTGTTTATTCTGCAATCATTTCTTCGTATTGTTCTGCAGTCATAAGGTTTTCAAGCTCTGAAGCATCAGCAGGCTCTACAACGATCATCCATGCTTTTTCATATGGTGATTCGTTTACGAATTCTGGGCTATCTTCTAGATCTGCATTTACTTCCACTACAGTACCTGAAATCGGTGCGTATAATTCAGAAACAGTTTTTACTGATTCTACGCTGCCAAATGGATCATCAGTTTTAATTTCGTCGCCAACTTGTGGAAGCTCAACGAAAACGATGTCTCCTAATTCAGATTGTGCAAAATGCGAAATACCGATACGTACTTTACCATCTTCTAATTTTACCCATTCGTGTTCTTCAGAGTAACGTAAGTCTTTAGGTGTGCTCATGCCAAAAACCCCTCCATAAATATGTAATATATTCACTTTCAGTGTGCCATACTTCTTTCATAAAAACAAGGATTAAAGCTGTTATTTCCACGCTTGTTCAAAATCTGATTCTTTAAATCCTAACGTTACTTTTTTTCCATCAGTAACGATTGGTCGCTTAATTAACATACCATCAGAAGCAAGTAGTGTGAGCTGTTCATCTTCCGACATTTCCGCCAGTTTATCCTTCAACCCAAGTTCGCGATATTTCATGCCAGATGTGTTGAAAAATTTCTTTAATGGCTGCCCGCTAGCCTGCCAATAACTTTTAATTTGCTCTTTCGTAGGTGCTTGTTCAACAATGTGTACCTCTTCGTATGAAACGCCATTGTCGTTTAACCACTTCTGTGCTTTTTTACAAGTTGTACATTTAGGGTAATGGATCAGTTGAATCATATTTATAGGCTCCTCTGCTATCATTTCCTGTAGTATACCATCATAACTAGTATGAGCCAAAAAGAAACATTTATTGGTTAATTTCATAATTGTTTGCGTGCCTGACACTTTAGTGTGGGCAACTGGCATTTTGTCTGCTCCTATTGCGTAAAAATTCCACTTCGCTTTCCGCGGGCACGATGTAAGCCGCAACCGTCGCTAGCGCGCCGCCTGTTGCGGCTTACATTACGTGCGTTCCCGCAGGAGTCTTCGTGGATTTTTACTTAGATAGTCTTAATTGGCAAAGTGAGAATTGTTTGTGTGCCTGGCACTTTAGTGTGGACATCTGGCATTTTGTCTGCTCCTATTTCGTAAAATTCCACTTCGCTTTCCGCGGGCACGTTGTAAGCCGCAACCGTCACTAGCGCGCCGCCTGTTGCGTCTTACATTACGTGCGTTCCCGCAGGAGTCTTCGTGGATTTTTACTTAGTTAGTTTTAATTGGCAAAGTGAGAATTGTTTGTGTGCCTGTCACTTTGGCTTAAATTATTTGCGTGCCTGACACCCTCCCTTTCAATAAAAAAGACAACAAGTTGATTTACTTGTTGTCTTTTTTCGAAACTTTGATTTTTCCTACCCTTAGTAAAGAGCTAGGTTAAAGATTATATTATACGATGAATTTTTCTGCTTCGATTAGTTTAACAGAAGCTTCACGTTTTTTAGCAATAAGGTTATAAGGGTTGTTACGAGTTAGTTTACGTAAAGCTGACAATGTCATACGTGCAGCATCTCCATCTGCTGAAGCAAGAATTGTGTCCTTTGCTTCTTTCTCAATTTCTGCAAATGCTTCTTGGCAGAAAATTTGTGTATAAAGTAATTTTTGATGAGACTTTTCTGCACCTTCACGCGCAATCGCCTTTTCTGTACGTAACACAGTAGACTCCATAGCGAATAATTGGTTAGCGATATTGGCAATGTTCACTAATACTTCTTGCTCTTGGTCAAGTTTCGCTCCATAGCGCTGTGCTGCCATGCCTGCTGCTAATACAGCAATTTTCTTCGCGTTTTTCACAAGATATTTTTCTTGTGCTAGTGGCTCTGTTCCTACTTCTTCAGGCATTAGCATAAGAAGTTCTTGTTGTAAGTTTTGTGCGACCTGTAATAATGGTAATTCACCTTTTAACGCTTTTTTCATAAATGTACCTGGTACAATCATGCGGTTAATTTCATTTGTACCTTCGAAAATACGGTTAATTCGAGAGTCGCGATAAATTCGCTCCACTTCATATTCAGCCATAAAGCCATAGCCACCATGTAATTGCACCGCTTCATCTGCGATATAGTCCAATGTTTCTGAACCAAACACTTTCGCAATTGAACACTCAATGGCATATTCAGCAATTGCATTTGCAATCACTTTTCCTTGCTTTTGTTCTTCAGGGCTTAACTGGCTTAAACGATCTTCAAATAAACCAACTGTACGATAATTTAATGACTCTGACGCATATAATTGAGATGCCATTGTCGATAGTTTTTCTTTCGTTAAGTTGAAATCAGAAAGCTTCGTTTTGAATTGCTGACGTTGGTTTGTATATTGAATTGCCAGCTCTAAAGCTCGTTTTGAGCCACCGATTGTTCCTACACCTAGTTTATAACGACCAATATTTAAAATGTTAAATGCAATTACGTGTCCACGACCTACTTCACCAAGTAGATTTTCAACAGGTACTTCAGCATCCTCAAGCACTAATGTACGAGTTGAAGAAGATTTGATACCCATTTTCTTTTCTTCTGGACCAACAGAAACACCGTTGTAGGCACGTTCAACGATAAATGCTGAGAATTTATCGCCATCAATTTTGGCGTACACAACAAACACATCAGCAAAGCCAGCGTTAGTAATCCATTGTTTTTCACCGTTTAATACATAATGAGTACCAGCAGCATTTAGCTTGGCAGTCGTTTTGGCACCTAAAGCATCTGATCCCGAACCTGGCTCTGTTAACGCATAAGCCGCGATCAATTCACCAGAAGCTAGCTTCGGTAAATACTTTTGCTTCTGTTCGTCGTTACCAAATAGCACAATCGGTAGTGAACCAATCCCTACATGTGCACCATGTGTAATCGAGAAGCCACCAGCTACAGACATTTTTTCTGCGATTAACGCAGAAGATACTTTATCTAAGCCAAGACCTTGATATTCTTCTGGTACATCCGCCGCTAGTAAACCAAGTTCGCCAGCGCTTTTTAGTAAACGCACAGAATGCTCAAACTCATGATGCTCTAAGTTTTCTACTACAGGTAATACTTCATTCGCAACATACTCTTCAGTTGTTTTAGCAATCATTTTATGCTCATCTGTAAAATCCTCTGGTGTAAATACGCGGTCTAGTGCCACGTCCTCAATGATAAATCCGCCGCCTTTAATGATATCTGTTGTTTTTTCTGTCATGTTAAATTCCTCCTTATTTTTAGGTGCCAGGCACTCATACAATTCGCAATTCTCAAACAATTTCACATAACTTATAAAATTTCAAATACTCCAGCAGCGCCCATACCACCGCCGATACACATTGTTACAACACCATATTTTTTGCCCTGACGTTTCAGTTCATGAATTAATTTCAAAGTTAAAATTGCGCCTGTTGCGCCAAGTGGATGCCCTAAAGCAATTGCTCCACCATTAACGTTCACTTTCTCTTGGTCGATACCTAAATGACGAACAACCTGTAATGACTGTGAGGCAAATGCTTCGTTAATTTCCCACAAATCAATATCCTGAATGGATAAACCTGCAATTTCAAGCGCTTTTGGAACAGCTACGATTGGACCGATTCCCATTACTTCCGGAGGTACTCCGCCAACCGCAAAGCCTAAAAACTTTGCCATCGGTGTCATTCCTTGCTTTTCTGCTTCCTCACGATCCATTACAAGAACTGCCGCAGCCCCATCAGAAGTTTGAGAAGCGTTACCTGCTGTAACACTACCTTTTACATGGAATGCAGGACGAAGCTTTGCTAAGCCTTCAACGGATGTGCCTGGACGAACACCCTCATCGACACTAAAGGTAAATTTCTTCACTTGTAGTTTATTATTGTTATCCACATAATGTTGTTCCACTTCAATCGGAACAATTTCATCATTGAATTTTCCTTCTTTAATTGCTTTCTCCGCTAGCAAATGCGAGCGTACAGCAAATGCATCTTGATCTTCTCGACTCACATTATACTGACGTGCTACTTCCTCTGCTGTATGCCCCATCCCCATATAATATTGTGGTGCAGTTTCAGCTAATGTTGGATTTAAGCGCGGTGTATTGCCCACCATTGGTACCATACTCATCGATTCAACACCGCCAGCAAGAATCGCCTTTGAATGACCAAGCATAATACGTTCAGCAGCATATGCGATTGCCTGTAAACCCGATGAACAAAATCGATTAATTGTCAGCGCAGGTGTAGTATCTGGTAGCCCTGCTAGTGCTCCGATACTACGGGCTACATTCATCCCTTGTTCCGCTTCTGGCATTGCGCAACCTAAAATTAAGTCATCGACAGGACCTTCATAGCCCGCTCTTTTTAATGTTTCTTTGACAACTGCTGCCCCAAAATCATCTGGTCTTACTGTTGCTAATGAACCTTTTTTCGCTTTTCCAATAGGAGTTCGTGCTCCTGCTACAATAACGGCTTCACGCATCGTCTAAATCCCCCTTTGTTTCATGTGCAAACATTTTAGTCTAGTTAGTAGTTAGTTACGAAGTGGTTTCCCTTTTAATAACATGTGTTGCATTCTTTGTTGAGATAGCGGGTCTGCAACTAAGCTTAGGAATGCCTCACGCTCTAAATTTAATAGGTATTGCTCATCTACTAATGTGCCATATGGAACTTTTCCACCTGCAATTACATATGCTAACTTTTTAGCAATTTTTAAATCATGTTCACTGATGAAACCTGATTCAAACATTCCTTGAGCACCGATTAGTAACGTACCGTAACCCGATGCACCGACAACAGGAACCTTTGTTGGCACTGGTGGTTGATAGCCTGCATCATAAAGTGCCAAAGCAGCCTGCTTTGCATCGTAAATCTGGTGATCTGCATTGACTGAAATACCATCTGCAAAATCAAGGAAGTTATTATCGCGCGCTTCCTCACCTGACGTTGAAACTTTCGCCATCGCAATTGTTTCGAATACTTTATTAGCAATAGTTTGATAGTCTACCTCAACGCCATTCGGTAAACCTTTCAAGAACTTTTGGTAAAGCGCTTTATTACCGCCACCACCTGGAATTAAACCAACACCGACTTCTACTAACCCCATATAAGTTTCCATCGTCGCTTGGATATGGGCAGCAGGTAAGCATACTTCTGCTCCTCCGCCTAACGTCATAGCGAACGGTGCCGCCACAACTGGTTTGTTAGAATATTTTATTTTTTGCATTGCATCTTGGAATGCTTTAATAACAAAGTCTAGTTCGAAAATATTATCATCCTGTGCTTCTACTAAAATCATTCCTAAGTTAGCACCGACGCAGAAGTTTTTCCCTTGGTTACCAATAACTAAGCCTTTATAATTTGCATCTACTTCATCTACCGCGTAGTTAATCATTTGAATAATATCTAAACCGATGGCATTAGATTGGGAATGGAACTCAAGTAAGGCAATTCCGTCACCTAAATCTATTAAGCTAGCACCTGTATTAGACTTAATAACGCCATGTTTTTTCTTGTAGCGCTTCAAGTTAATTTCTTTTTCATTAACAGGAATTTTTACGTATTGTGAACCGTTATAATATGCTACGTCACCTTCAAGTTCTGAATAGAATGAAGTAAAGCCCTTAGCTAACATATCTTTTACAAATATAGGAACTTCGCGACCTTCCGCTTCCATTTTAGCAACCGATTCTGCAACGCCGATGGCATCCCATATTTCGAATGGACCTTGTTGCCAGCCGAAGCCCCATTTCATTGCATTATCTATTGCCACAATATCATCAGCAATTTCACCGTGTAGCTGTGCAGAGTAAATTAATGTCGGTGCAAAAATTCCCCATAACAGCTCACCTGTACGATCTTTTGCATACGTTAATGTTTTAACTTTATTAGCTAATCCACGCGTTTGTTTCGCCATTTCAATTGAAGGTGTTTGTAATTTTTGTGCTGGACTATACGCTAAAGTGTTTGGATCAATTTCTAAAATTTCCTTCCCTTGCTTCAAGAAGAAACCTTGCCCAGACTTAGCTCCTAGCCAACCGTTTTCAACCATTTTTTGTAAAAATTCTGGTACTGCAAATACTTGCTGTTCATCTCCTGATGTTTGGTCATATACGTTTTTCGCTACATGGATAAAAGTATCTAAGCCAACAACATCTAACGTACGGAAAGTAGCGGATTTTGGACGACCAATAAGTGGACCTGTCACTGAATCTACTTCACCGACTGAATAGCCACCTTTTAGCATTTCCTGCAAAGTTACGAGTAGACCATATGTGCCGATGCGATTAGCAATAAAGTTTGGTGTATCTTTAGCTAATACGACGCCTTTGCCAAGAATATCCTCACCAAATTTTTTCATAAAGTCTACAACTTCTGGTGCAGTTGTCGTTGCAGGGATTACTTCAAGTAATTTTAAATAGCGCGGAGGATTAAAAAAGTGTGTCCCTAAAAAATGTTTTTGGAAATCCTCTGATCGTCCATCCGCCATCGCATTAATACTAATGCCTGATGTATTCGAACTAATGATTGTACCTGGTGTACGTACAGCATCAATTTTTTCATATAAACTTTGTTTAATTGCTAGATTTTCAACAACAACTTCAATAACCCAATCTACATCTTTCAGTTTGGCTAAATCGTCTTCAAAATTCCCCACCGTTAGTAGCGATAAATTTTTCTTAGAAGTAAGTGGTGCTGGCTTTTGCTTTATTAACTTTTGAAGAGCACCATTCACAAAGCGATTTCTTACAGCTGGATGCTCTAAAGTTAACCCCTTTGCTTCCTCTTCTTTCGTAAGTTCCTTCGGTGCAATGTCTAATAATAATGTTGGAATACCGATGTTTGCTAAATGTGCTGCAATTCCAGAGCCCATTACTCCAGAACCTAGAACAGCCGCTTTTTTAATGTTATAAGTCACAAGCAATTCCCCCTTATTCTCCCATTGAATGAATAGCCATTCATTTTTTAGCCAAAAAAAATCAAAGTTTCGCTTTGGCGTTTTTTTGCTTCGATTTTGACATTCATGGTGACCTTTTACAATGTATGCCAGTTAGTTGCAATCACTTACATTGTCTTAGATTTTTAGCTAAAAGATTTTAACTGATATCATATCATAATCTGTGACAAGCGCCAGAGACTTATCTTCAGTCAGTTGATATGCAATACAGCTACAACGTGTGAAAAGTCTTCCACTGAATGAAAATAAAACTACTTTTTCTGTTTTTAGTGTAGATTATTTTGTCTAAATTAGCAATCTTTTTTCTTCATTTATTTTTGCAATATACAACTTTTTTTGTTTTTTACGAGCGAAAACAAGACAATAAGTAGAGTCCACTTATTCCAAACAGATAACTTTCAGGATGAAGAGAAAATGTGTAAAATGGATAGCAAGGAGAGTGAACTACTAATGAAAACAATAACAACTGCTGAACAATTTAATGAGCTTATCTCTGGTCAACAAAAAGTGCTCGTAAAATTTTATGCTGGATGGTGCCCTGATTGCACACGCATGAACATGTTTATCGATCCAATTATTGAAGAGTACAACCAATTTGATTGGTATGAGCTTAATCGCGATGAGCTTCCTGAAATCGCTGATAAATACGATGTAATGGGTATCCCAAGCTTATTAATTTTCCAAAATGGCGAAAAATTAGCACACTTACATAGTGCTAACGCTAAAACACCTCAGCAAGTGACTGAGTTTTTAGCTGCTCAACAATAAAATAAGCGCAACAAAAGAAAAAATAGTATGCTAGGTGTTTCTTGGCATACTATTTTTTCTTATTTATAGAAGGTATCCGTTTGCAACTTACATGACATGTATTTCATTCGTTCATTGTCGAAGGGAGATTTTTATGAAACAGTATTTGCCATTGCAAGGAAAATCACAATACGATGCATCCATTGCACCTCAATATCGAAATTCTGCCTGCGGGCCAACAACCATCCATGTGATACTGCACTACTATAATCTCTCAGCCCCATCAGTAAACGACCTTTATCTTCTACTCGGTGGTACAAAAATCGGCTTGTTTAAATGGCGTTTAATTTATAACCTACGGAAACTGTTACCGACATGGGACATACGCAGCTGTACATTAAAAGAGGCGCTGCTTGAAATTGATGCAGGACGCCCAGTTGCAATGCGCTTTGACCGTTATTTTAGCCTACAATGGTTGAATAGAAAATCTACCTTTGTTTATCATTGGGTACCACTCATTGGCTACGCAGTGCAAGATGATGGGCTATTGTTGATTTTCCACGATAATGGTGGCAAAAATCGTGCCAGCCAAATCCGTACTGCTCTAATAGAAAATAATGAAAAAGTGTTAAGCTTCGTTAAAATAGCACCTAAATAAGGGAATACAATGAACGTGCCTGCTTTGCAATAAGTGTAAAGCCACGTTCTTCTATCGCTTTAATAGTTTGGTGCTCATAATTTGGTACTACTAATTGAGCAAAATCTGCTTCAATCGGTACATTCGTTTGAATTGTTGCTAGTTCGTGTGATAACTTCAGCATGTCCAGATTATCTTTAATTTTCGTACGTTGTCCTGGCTTTAATTCCTCTAGGGAAGAAATGACATTATCGATAGATCCGTACATTTGGATAAGTGTCAGCGCCTGTTTTGGACCAATACCTTTTACTCCTGGATAGCCATCACTCGTATCACCCATAAAAGCTTTTACTTGTGCAAATTGAAATGGTTCAATACCGTACTCTTCTTTAAAGCGTGAATGTGTGTAAAGATCATACTCTGTATAGCCTTTTTTCGTAAACGCGATTTGCGTTGAAGGTGTTAACAGTTGCAATAAATCTTTATCCCCACTAATGACCGTAATATCAGCTTCATCTTGCCATTTAGTAATCATTGAGCCGATTAAGTCATCAGCCTCCATACCGACAACGCCGAAATTTTGCCACCCAATATGTTGAGATAAATTTTTAGCCATATCAAATTGAGGCAGCATTTCCTCTGGTGGCGCTGGGCGATTCGCCTTATAGCCATCATATAATTCATTGCGGAATGTTTGCGAACCCATATCCCAGCAAATAGCTAAATGTGTTGGTTTCATAATAGATTGTGCCGTCAAAACATGGCGGACAAATCCTTGTGCACCATTAGAAGGTGTGCCATCCTCTAAGCGTATAAAATGCCCCATTGCTGCTGAAGCAAAAAAAGAACGAAATAACAATGCCATGCCATCAACAATAAGCAATTTTGGTTTTGTAGTCATAATAAAAAATCCTCTCTAATTTATTATTCTAGCGTTTAGTCATTATCAAAAGAATAATAAGCATTTTTCTATTATAGCAAACTATCGACTTAATAATTAGTGCCAGGCACTCAAACAATTTACCATGCTGGTCACGTATTTTTTCTCTTTATTCACAGAAAAACCCTAGACGCTCCTTAGAGAACTGCATAAGTTGAAGGTGCCAGGCACTCAAACAATTAAGGTGTGCCCGCGGAAATCGACGGCAATATTTTGCTTAATGCAAATAACAGACTATGGGGTAGCCCCATAGCCTGCTTTTTCTTTCCTTGATACGCGATTGCGGTGATCCAATTGAATGCCCGTTAACCATTGCAAAAATACTGTAACGCCTGTTTTCACCGTTTCTATACGAAGTTCATTTTGTTTTGGATCAGCGTAAATAAAGTCAATATGGCGTACACCTTCATTTTCACCAATTAGCTTTAAAATATCAAATAATTCATAGGCCGTTAAACCACCAGGAGTAGCCGCAGGCACATCTGGTGCAAACGTAATATCAAGTGCATCTAAATCCACAGATACATAAATTCTGTCTACTTCATGCATAAGCTGACGCAGCATTTCGCGGATAGTTAACTGAATACCGTCTCGGCGCATCTGCTTTAACGTAATCATATGCATTCCCTGCTCACGGGCATAGTAAATCATTTCAGGTGAATTAAAAAAGCCATGTAAGCCGACATGATAAATATGCTTCCCCTCTACAACGCCTGATGCAATCAGTTGATCAATCGGCGAATTCATCGCTAATCCGATTTCTTCCTGATTCCGTGCATCTAAATGTGTATCAAGCTGAATAATGCCAATTCGCTCTTTCGGATAAGCATTTTTAATTCCTCTTAAGGAACAAGCTGTAATCGCATGATCTCCACCAATAAGGCATGTGAAGCTTTTTGGATAGGCAATACTTAAGTTTTCCGCTGCCGCCTCTATTGCAGATTCCGAAAGCATTCGATTTGTCGGATCTATCGCTACGTCACCTATATCTACAATTGCTAATGCTCGTAAATCAACTTGTTCGTCTAAATTATATGATTGGAAACTGGACCATGCTTTCCGAAAAGCATTAGGATACTGTGCTTTCTTGGATGGGTCACTTGCATACGATAGTAGTGCTCCATATACAATAATATCTACATCATTTGCATGTGGATTTTGTTTTTGCTTAATCCACTGATGCATACCTGAGCCATTTTCTTGTTTCCACTGCCATTCAGGTTGGATGAACATCTTAACCTACCACCTTCACACCTTTTTTCCACACTTTTTTCACATGATTTACACCAAATATATAATGTAGCTTTTGATGATTATGAACATCCCACAAAACTAAATCGGCTTGCTTCCCTACTTCGATGGAGCCAACACGATCTTCAATTTGTAATGCACAAGCAGCATTATACGTTGCTGCGCATAAGCTTTCAGCTGGTGTCATTTTCATTGTAATACACGCAAGGTTCATGACAAGAGGAAGCGAAATTGTTGGAGATGAGCCAGGATTACAATCCGTCGAAATGGCTACAGGCACACCTGCGTCAATGATGTCTCTAGCGCGTGCTGGTTTCTCTCCCAAATACAATGCTGTCGCTGGTAGTAAACACGCAATAACACCCGAATTGGCAAGCTCCTCAATTCCTTCGTCCGAAACTTTTAATAAATGCTCAGCAGAAATAGCCCCTACTTTTGCCGCAACATGCGCCCCTTTATTTTCTTCAATTTCATCAGCATGTATTTTAGGAATAAGCCCCTGTGCCTTGCCAGCCAATAAAATACGTTCTGACTGCTCTGGTGTAAAGACATCAACTTCACAAAATACATCAATAAATTTTGCCAAGTTCTCTTGTACAACTGCAGGAATCATTTCATCTATAACTAAATCAACAAACTGCTCTGGATTTTCTCGGTATTCCTCTGGTACGGCATGTGCTCCCATAAATGTTGGCACAATGTCCATTGGATGCTTTTTTTGCAAGCGCTGCATGACACGTAGTTGCTTTAACTCATTTTCTACATCTAAGCCGTAGCCACTTTTACTTTCCAATGTTGTGACACCATGCTGTAAAAATAAGTCCAAGCGCCTCGTCGTTTGATTGAAAATATGTTCTTCTGTCAATGTGCGCATTTTTCGAGTTGTTGCATGAATGCCTCCCCCTGCATTCATAATGTCCATATAGCTGGCACCTTCTAAACGCATTTCAAATTCATGCTCACGACTTCCACCAAAAACAACATGTGTATGAGGATCAATTAATCCTGGTGTCACAATTTTCCCCGTTGCATCTACAATCTCTGCTTCCTCAGCCCGCGGCAAATATTTTAGAATCATGTCACGCGTTGTACCGAGATCCTGAATAGTGCCATTTTCAATCCAGACGCTTCCGCCTTCAATAATTCCGAGCTCGCGCATTTCTTCACGTACACGTGGGCCCTTCTTGTCACTTGCAACTGTCACTAATTGTGAAATATTTTGAATCCAAATGGGCTTTTGTTGCTTTTCCATCATTCCTAACTCCCCTTTGTTATGTAGAAAGCTACTTCATTCCTTCTGCTATTCTATATTGTGCATACACCCTTCAATTTTAAATAACACTAAGTAACTTACATCTTCGTCACACTCAAGTAATTTCCCTCTTATTCTCTTAAAATTTCTATGAAGTAGAAGATGCATTTTGCATATAAAATAAAAAAGCAATAACACTCTATTCAGAAATGTTATTGCTTACATTACATAGCATGGCGACCTCGTGCATGGAATAGCTGTGAAAATTATAATCCTTCTGTAATTCTTGATAATATTGCAAAAGCTCTTCCAGCATCGCCAAATTTTTATCAATATGTTTTCCAAAGTTATGCGGATGCCACCACAAATGATAAAATGCACCTTCCTTTGCAGCAGCAAGCATTCCTTCTTTAATTCGTTTTACTTTGAGATGCTCAAATGTGCGTAACAAGCTACTATATGGTCTTAAAAATGCACTTGCACGAACATTAATAAATGAATTTTCTTGCATCTCTTCTAATCGTACAATATGATTGCCCGTGACATTGATATAGCTATCCAGCCATTTCCTTGTACCTAACGATAGTCGATTTTTTTTAGTAAACTTTTTAGGGTTGTATAAATCGTGTAGTTCATTTCCTCTATAGCACACAAACCCTGCTTGCTGACAAATTGCAAAGTAACTGTCATTTACTTGATTGCGTGGAAAAACGATGGACTTCATCGGTTCAATATAGCCATCACAAATTGTATTCATCGCTTGTAAATCCGCCAGAAAATCCGTTTCAGTTTGTCCACTTTCTAAGCAATAAAAATGAGAAAAAGTATGACTACCAATTTCCTGATGGGGTGTTTGCATGATTTCTTCAATTAATGCTTTACCAAAGTGTAAAGGATCTTCTTGTTCATTTTCCCCTACTTTCGCAAGCTGTGAATGTGCTGCATACCGCATCTGTTTATATTTCACTGGAATACCTCGCAAATAATGTGCCATCTCACCTTTAGATTCGGCAAATAATAAGCCAACAGTAGCCCATGTTGCATGTATTTCATATTGCTTAAACAGCATTAAAATTTTAGGTAATGCCTGACGAACACCATATAAATTTTTATTATATTGCCCATGTCGAAAAACATCATGGACACCCCAATTTAACTCAAAGTCCAGTGAAATCACTAAACCACCATGATTTGCATTGATTGCTATTTTCTCCACTTTTGCACGCCCAATAACAACGCACTCATTTTCGATTGTGCGATGTAACCTGAATATACGTTAACGACTTGTCCACCGAAGCTCGATTTGAATTGACGAATCGTTTGCACATCTGTTAGCTCGCCCATATCATATAGAACAAATCCCTGTTGCTTTAAATACATTAAATTGTGCCATAACAAGAAACGATTGGCATACCGTAATGGCCGCTTTAAATGGGCAGGCACAACTAAAGCATCACAGGTTGCTACATAATAGGACATCGCTTTTTGTGAATGGACAATATCCAAACGATAGCATAATGTTTGTCCACAAATACTTTGTACTTCTGTTAATAGCAAAGCATTTTTTTGATTTAATAGCATAATGGATTCCATTTGTGATTTAGTAATTTGTTCGATTTTCTTTCTTTTTGCAAACTCATTATAAAACTGTTGAAATGCTCGCAAGTTTTCTTCAGAAGGCTCGTTATATAAAAGCACTTGATAGGGCTCTTCCTGTGCACGACGTAGCAGTTTTCGGTTGTTTTTCGAAAGTGCTGAATACATCATGCTCGCATGATCTGTTAAAGGAATATGAACGGCTTCACGTTTAACTAGCTTACGGCTCGGAACAAGTGAATGTGTGTGACAAACTAATTTCATTGATTTTCTAGTATTTGCCAACTTTTCTGCAAAGTAAATATGCTGCATCGCGATATTCCATCGCTTACTTTTAATGGATAGAATGAACATCGCCCCCACTCTCTGTATAATTTTCTACATGATTGCGCTCATAACGAGCACATTTAAAATGCTTCATTCGAGAAATACGTTTATAGCCTAATTGCTGCAATCGTTTTCGCTTACGCCATTGCCAAAAGCTTGCCGTCACCCAAAGTGTTTCATTTGGCTTTATTTTTTGAATAAAAGCTGTAATAACGCCTATATCTTTATAGAAATCATAGTGTAAAAAGTAGGTTTGTTTTGGCAAAGGTTCAACAATTTGCAATGCATCCACACGTAAGTTATCAGTATGTAATGCAAATGCAGGCTTCGTCGTCTGGGCAAAGGAATCTTTATAAAGAATGTACCCCTTATAAAATATTGAAATAATCTCTTCTTGATCGAGTGGCATAGCCTCTTGAATCGACATTTCCTCGAACAACTCCCCTACTGGTTGTTGTGGAATGACTCGATCAGATGGGGATAACTCGTACAAATCCACTTGCTTCAAACGAACAAACTTTTCAACGAATTGTTGTCCATATTCTAGCCAATCTTTCACTTTTCCATACTTTACTAAATAACGCATCTCACCAAGAGTGTGACGTTTCCATCCAACGAAACGCTGACTACTTTTCAACATTTCCTTTAGACGTTCCTTCCGTACAAACCATCCAAGCAACAACTTTGCTCGTTTTGTTTTACTACTTGCAACGATACGCCTCGTAAAATCGATGCCAGAGCGCCAATCGAATTTATACGCCTCGTAACCAATACTCATATCGAACATACGATAATTTTCTGAAAAAGTGCGCTTAATCGTCTTTTGATTAAGTAAACGACCGACACCAAAAATATTAAAGTTTGGCTCATGCCCAAGCGCATAAGTGACATAACGCCCTCGACAGCAAATACCGTAGTTAAAGGCTAGCCATTGATTTTCAAAAACAAGTGCGTCTACCTCTACTTGCATTGCTTCCCCTTTAAGGTGAAAAAGACGTTCAAAAAATTCCTTTTTCTTTCCTTTAGTAAAACCACTCGTATCCACCTTTTTTGCCCAACGTCGATCAAATAATTTAAACATTTGCCAAAGATCTTCTTGCTCAGGTGTTTTTGTACGTAAAGAACCTAAATTTCGCAGCTTTTTTTCGCTTCTATCTATACCATGTATTTTTCTGCGGTTATTGAAATGACTGCTGAAGTCAACGTCTTGAAAGGCAAGATACGGTGTTACTACTCGAAAAATATATGGCCGCAATTGCCGTTCAACAAAATACTGCTCAATGACTTTCGATGACTCTTTACTTTCAAGTAATCCATGAAATGAAAACAACACGTGATGATGCTTTTTTATAAGCTCATCCAATACAAACGTTATAGCAGGTAATTGCCACACTTTCCTTGCGATAATACCTGAATAATTCGCTACATTTTCACCTGTAAAGGTATATACACGAACACCCCAAAGTATTCGTACCTTCAATGGCAAAAATGCCACAATATCCTCATCCTTTTGCACAGCATATAGCTCTACGCGTTCCTTTCTTCCAATAGTAATCCACCAGTTATAAAACCATGCATATTCAATAAACGGATTATCATTGTGTTCATTCGCTAATATCTCATCCCAAATCCCCTTATAATACGCAAGTTCATCTTCTGTTCTAATGCGAATTAATTGCAATTTAATCACCCTTTTTAGCAAACTTTGAAATCGCCTGTTCATAGATAGATACTGTTTTTTTATACATAGGAACAAACGTAAAATCTCGTAAAAAACGTCGTTCACTTATATCGCCCATTTTTTTACATAGCGTTTCATCCATTAAAAGCTCTTTAAGTCTTATTTTCAGTTGGTTTGGATCGTCCCGAGCGATTAAAAATCCGTTTTCTTTATCCGTCACTAACTCATTGACTCCACCAACGTTTGTGGCAATGATAGGAAGTCCAGCTCTCATCGCTTCAATAATTGAGATGGGTAATCCCTCCCAATCTGATAGCAGTGCAAAAATCTGACTTTGAGCAAGTAATTTTGTGACATCTAATTGATTGCCTAAAAACGTAACTCGCTCTGAAAAACCTTTATCTTTTACGTAGCTTTCTAGCTGAGGTCGTAAAGAACCGTCGCCAATAAATTGCAGGTGCCATGGTATGTCTACTAGCTCCAGCAAAGCCTCCAACAGTAAATCTTGCCTTTTTGGCACCTCAAAGCGAGCAACCATAACGATTTGCGGATGCTCATGTTTCACTCTATTTGGTACTAGATTCGTTTCTAATTGTTCAATGCCATTATGAATAGTCTGTAATTTATGAGCAGGTGCAATGCCTTTCGTTAACGCCAGCTTACGATCATAATCAGAAACGGTGATGATTTTAGTTGTTAATGGCTGGACGGTTTTTTCAAGCTGTCGATACATCATTTGCCTTTTTTGTGGTACTCCTTCTGTAAAACTCCAGCTATGTGCAGTAAAAATCGTTGGAATATGCAAAAGACCCCCGATGATACGTCCAATTGCTCCTGCCTTAGAAGAATGGGCTGCAATCACATCGGGCTGGATTTTTTTTAAAGCAATTCGTAATTGCCAAAGTGCTTGGATATCTTTTGTTAAATGAATCGCCCGTTGCATGGCAGGGATACTGATGACATTAATTTGCTCATCTTGTAAGCGCCATAATGATGCATCATAATAACCTGTCACAATCGTCACTTCATGGGCATCTTGCTTTAGCTTAATGGCAAGTGCCTCCACATGTTTTTGAGCGCCGCCTACTTTATCCATACGTGTTATAAGTTGAACAATCTTCAGCATCCTTCACCTCTTGCTCTTTTAGTAAGCCCCTGTTCTAGCTAGAACAACGAAAAAGGTTTTCACAACAATTTTTAAATCCATCAAAAACGTTACGTTCTCTACATAATGAATGTCATAGGAAATTTTTTGACCATGTGAAATATTGGATCGTCCATTAATTTGTGCAAGCCCTGTTAAACCTGGCTTCACTTCTAGACGGCGTGCCTGTAAAGCGCTGTAACTATTTGTAATTGTCGGTACTTCTGGCCTCGGTCCAACAATACTCATTTCACCCTTCATTACATTCAAAAGCTGCGGAATTTCATCAATGCTTAACTTACGTAAGATTGCACCGATTTTTGTAATGCGCGTATCTTGGTCAGTTTTAAAATAGTAATCATCTGGAATACCTTCTGTGCATAATGCAGGCATATTGACAGGTGTAGCCTGGATAGTCATCGTTCTTAATTTCCAAATGATAAAACTTTGATGTTCGTAACCAGTTCGAATTTGTTTGAAAAAAATGGGGCGTCCTGTAGTCAAAAGTAATAGGAGAAGTACACCTAACATAAGAGGAATTGTCATAAGTAATAATAGAATTGCCCCAACTATATCAAAAATTCGTTTTCCATACTGACCATAAAATGTGTTTGTCTCAGCTGTCTGGACGTGCAATACATCATCCTTTACATTTTTTTAGTGCTTAACTTTATATATTCATTTCGCACATTTATAGAACTATTTCAGACAAAGCAAATACCCTGTAAATATGACAAAAGGAATTACACCAGAAAAACTTCTGGCATAATTCCTTTAATTTTTATGGAAATATTAAATTACTTACTGACTATTAGACGACTGCTCAATTTCAAGGTAGCATTCGATTTGAACATTTCCCTTCAACGCCTTACTAATCATACATGTTTGTTCTGCTTTTTGAGCTAGCCGATGCATCCGTTTTTCTTCATGTTCGGTTAGTTGCGGGACTTTTACATTAGGTCTATGGACAATTTTCAAATATGTAAAAACTCCATCCGTTACATCTACAAACCCTTCTGAATCCATCGACAACGCCACTACTGGTATTTTGGCGTTTTCCAGCAATGCGGCAAAGGTAATTAAATAACAAGTTGCTGAAGCACCTAATAACATTTCATCTGGATTTGTTCCGATTCCTGGTCCATTCATTTCCCGAGGAATAGAAACGATTGTATTCAATTTGCTAGCTGTTAAGTTCCCTGTCCCATTTCTTCCATTTGACCAAGATAAATTCATACTAAACTTATGTTCCATTATATAAAATGCTCCTTTTCTCTATAATTCCATTACTTATAATCAATATTTTAAATTATAATAAAGTGTCGAAAATGCCCATCCACCCATATGAATGAGTAAAAGAATTCCTAAAGCTTGAGCGGTAGAAAACTGAACACCAGCTATTAATAATAGAAATAGAACATAAATAGAAATAACCGTTATTTTCCACCCGTTCGCTAGTGAGCTTACTGTAATTTTTTCATATCTTTCATCCAGCCCATTTTTACGTGCTGCCATCCTACGTCCCCACCATAATCCAAATAGACCTCCCGAAATGCCAAGTACTATACCAAGAAAACCTAACATTTGTTCCAAACTCATCTTCAATCACTACCTTTCTCAAAAATGAATACTTCCTCAATGCTTAGTTGAAATGATTTTGCAATTTTATAGGCAAGCTCTAAAGATGGATTGTAACGACCATTTTCTATAGAAATAATTGTTTGCCTTGAAACTCCTAGTTTTTCGGATAGCTGTTCTTGCGTCCAACCAAATGATGCTCTTAATTCTTTTATACGTTGTTCCATTTTTCACCACCCCAATGTAAAGCAACCTTTACGTAAAGTTTACTTTACCATCCTTCATTTGTAAAGCATGCTTTACATATTCTCTCGAATTTTCGGAAAACAACACAATGTTATACTTGCTTTGTCTAACTACATCCATTGAAAAACAGCGAAACTTATTTTATGGTAAAATAGAAAAAACAATTTTTTAGGAGATTTAGTAATGACTTTAACCAAACAACAAGCACTACAAGCACTTAATAAAAACAAATTTATCGGTTTTACGATTTTAACAGGAAATATTATTATGAAAAAGATTAATAAAACCGACTATAATATTTTCGTATATGAAGAAGGTAACGACAAACCAATGCATTATGTAGGTTCCATTATGAACGTAATGGCAACGATGAGTGATAAGGCATCCAATAAGGATTTTATTATCGTCGAGCAACTTCCTGAGGAAAATAAGACAGCAGTTTCTAATGGGGCTAATGAACAAAAACCAGTTAAAGAGGCTGTTATAAAAACAACTAATTTGGATGAAAAAAGCCGTGCAATTGCAGGCTATGAAGAACTCTATGAAATCACTGAAAGCGGACGTATTATTACCGTACGTGAAAATCGCCCATTAGCTCGTTGCAATGATGAATATGGTTTTCATATTGTCCGTTTAACAAAAAACGGCGTTGCAGCGAATCATAATGTATTCGAACTATGGAAGCAGGCATTCCCAGAGCTTGAACAAACAAACTTTAAAGGTGCCTTAAAAGCGAAATATGGGACAGGCTGTAAGCTAATTGATAAGCCAGGTATTCACTTTTAATATAAGCATATACAGCTCTTTTACATGACAAATAAAAATCCTTAGCGTAAAAAAGACGCTAAGGATTTTTTGTTATATTAGGAAGGAAAGTAGCGCTAGGTGCCAGCGTTGTTCTGTTTGCTGTCCGTGTTTCAAAAAAAATTTTACCCATTTCTTTTCATGACGATGCACCTTTTTCCACTTAAACAGTTGAGTTATTAAAACACGTTCTACCTTTCGAAATCCTAATGCAGTTAACGTTTTACGTTTTCGCCACTCAAACCAATTAGCAGAGGTACAAATTGCAAGCCCTTCTCGTTGCACTTCATCTACAATCATTTGGAGTTTTGGTAGTTCATAATTTTTAATATATGTAGTATTTGGTGGCAATTCTTGCATAAACCCATCCGCTTCCTCGTGGATAAATTTATCATGTCGCAAAAAGGAAATGTCCTGTTTCTGTCTATAGAGCTTATAGCCTTTAAAATAATGGGCAAGAAGCTCCGTTCGCTGATCGTTTTCGAGCACTGATTGAATATTTATTTCCTGAAAGTTAGATTGGTGTTGGCCTAATTTTTGTTCTAAATAATAAATCGTAAATTTATGTCCATGAAACACCTTACATTTTAGCATGGACAGCCATTCATTCTTACCAGCTTTTGTAAACAAATATCGTAATTCACCTAATGTATTACGTTTCCATTCTACAATTCTACGATTTGTTTTCACCAACGCTAATAATGATTCTTGTAGTACCATTACAGTACGAAGCGCTCGCTCCCTCACCCCTGCAGTACTCATGATGAATTTTCTTGTAAAATCTAAATGTGTATACCAGTCAAACTTATAAGGCTCATATCCAATACCAAAATCGTATAGACGAACGTTCATACTATGTGCCTTCAGCATATTTTCTTTCTCAATTAAACGTCCAGGTCCAAACATATTGAAATCTGGCTCATGCCCCATCGCATGACAAAAATTTCTTCCTCGACAACAAATATCTAATGTAAAACCAATCCAAGTATTTTCGAATTGCAAACTGTGAACTTTTAAACTTAACGCCCCATTTTGCTGCTTTGCGAGCTGCTCAAAAAAAGCCTTTGTCCGTTGTGCTGTAAAACCACTCGTATCCATTTTCTTTTGCCATCTTCTTTCAAACAATTGAAACATGTTATCTAAATTTCCAGCATGTGCTTTTTGATATGTTATTGTTCCAAGTTCCTTCAACCGCTTTTCTCGACGATTAATACTTTTAAATCTTCGCTTATGCTTCTTTAAAAAATCGGGTAATTCAATCGACTTAAAATCTATATAAGGTGTGACAACACGAAAAACCGAATAGGGCAATTGATGTGCTAATGTATATTTCTCTAATATTGGAGAAGTATCCTTACTTTCAAGAAGGCCATGTAATACGAAGAGAACACGCGTAAATTTGCTTATAAGTTCCTTCAATAAATAATGCACAGCCTGCTCTTTCCATCTTTTTTCGGCAACTACCTCCATATAAGAAGCAAGCCCTTGTCCTAAAAAGCTAAACTGATGAATACCACCAAATCGACTTGTATGAACAAATGGAAAAAATGCGATAGCTTCCCCGTTATGCTCAACAATGTAAATTTCCACATGCTCATCGTGCCCCACTATCATCCACCAGGTTGAAATCCATTCATATTCTATAAATGGATTGTCGTTTTTTTCACGTTCAAGTATTTCAGACCAAGTATCCTTATATGTCTCTAGCTCGTTAATCGTTGTCACGAGTTTATACTCTAGCACGTGTGTAGTCACTCCTTTTTACTTTCAATAACAAAGCATCGCCTTCCTTATAAAACCCCATTATTGGGTTTTTAGCATTCCAATGTGCAATCCTATTTCTTCACCCAGTAGCCACTATATTCAAAAACGAACAAAATTAGAACAATGGTCCTTTTCTATCTGTACACTTCTCAAGTTATTAATGGAAAAACCTCCTTATCGAAAGAATAAGAAGGTTTTTAGTATTGAACAAATTATGCTTCAATAAGAGCTGCTATTTCTTGCTTACTACATTTCGCCATATGCGATGTTGCAATATAGCTCATCGTCATTCCAGGTCCAAGCGTAGCACCTGGGCCTGGATACGTTTCACCCATAATCGAAGCGGAGCAATTACCAGATGCATACAAGCCTTCAATCGGTGTTCCATCTTGCTTCACTACCCTTGCATGCTCGTCTATAACGAGCCCACCTTTTGTGCCAATATCACCTGGATATAAACGGAGCGCATAATAAGGGGCATCCTTCAATTCTGCTAAGTTCGGATTTTTTAAAGTAGGATCACCATAATAGTTATCGTACGCACTTTGTCCTCGATGGAAATCATCATCACTTCCATTACGTGCAAATGTATTAAAACGCGCAACCGTTTCAAGTAAGTTTTCTGATGGGACACCCATTTGATTTGCTAATTCCTCTATTGTTTTACCGCTTTTTACAATATCATTTTCGAACCAGCTTTTTGGAAAAGCTTGTCCAGGGAACAAACCTGTAAATATATATCGACTCTTCGCAGTTGCATCAATAACAATCCAAGAAGGTATCCCTGTATTCGTTTTTTTATGGTGTGCAAACATATTATCTACAAACTCATGATAAGGGGCAGCTTCATTTAAATAACGATTCCCTAAATTGTCCACAACCATCATATTTGGTACACCACGGTCTGCCACTAAGAAAAAAGGATGTCCTTCGGGATCAATTACGGAAGGTGCCCCCCAAACTTTATCCATTAAATCTAATTTTCCCCCAATTTTAACGCTCGGTTCAATGCAATCCCCTGTTTGCCCTTCTGGCGTTGATGTCCATTTGGCATTGGTTGGTGAAGGCAAATATTTCTCACGGTATGCTTGATTATGAGAAAAGCCCCCAGATGAAAGCACTACACCGTGTTTGGCTTCAATCTGCATTTCTTGTCCATCTCGTTCTACTATCAAACCAATCACACGATTATTTTTTACGATAAAATCTTTAAATGCAGTTGAAACCCATAAATCTCCATTCGCTTCCGCAAGTGACATACGTAAGCGTGCAATTAAAGATTGTCCTAATGCTATAGGCTCACTACCTGTTATTTTAGACTTCACTAAGCGCATACCAAGCTTTAGTGCTGTTGTTTTTCCTTTCATTGTGCGTCTAATCATATTGACCTTATGGAATTCATAGCTATTCATTGTGAAACCTTTAGTCGACATAGTAGATCGTCGCATTGTATCAGCTAAAGTTCCCATCTTTTGCAAATCAAAAATAAGTGGCTCTATCGAACGCCCTTGTGATAAACCGCCTGGCTTTTCAGGATAATAATCCGAATAGCCTTTGGCATATTGGAAACGCATATGGTTTGTATGATTACTTAAAAATTTCAACATTTCCGGCCCACATGTTATATACGCCTCTTTTAAAGCGGCTGGCACACGCTCACCAATAGTAGAATCTAAGTACAAACGTGCTAGTTCATATGTGTCAGGAACACCTGCACCTTTAATCACATGATTATTTGGAATCCATAGTGCTCCACCCGATAAGGCAGATGCTCCACCGTAACGATCAGTTTTTTCAATGACTAATGACTTCATTCCTTGCAACTTTGCTGTGAGTCCTGCTGTCAAACCTGCAGCGCCTGATCCTACTACTACTACATCATAACTTGCATCCCATTTCATACTTACATTCCTCACCTTCATTAGTAGTTAACTACATCTATGAATCTAGTGTTCCTATTCAAAAGTATAGAATTAAAGTAATATTCAGTCAATTGAATGTACCCTCTTTTTTCCAGACGATATTATTTTCGTTTACGGATGAAAATCGAGATAACAAGGATGGCACTATACAGTAAAGGCATATAGAATAAGCTTCCAGCATCTACTCCATTTTTTACAGCAATACCGATAAAAGCCCAAATAATAACAATTGGAAACAAAACATCGATTTCAATGTAGCGAATATAAATAGCAAGACATGTGGCAACCAAAAGTAACAAATTCGCCCACCATACATCAGCTATACCAAAGCCATCCCACTGATAATATGTAAGCACATAGCTAATATTTGCCATTAAGGCAACACTAATCCAGCCCATGTAAATCGAAAATGGTAATCTCCCTGCAAAACGGCGATCCCCTTTCGGATAACTTCTATAAATAAAGATTAAACTAACAAGGAGACCAATCATCATGACGATTGATAATGTAAAGTATTCATAATGCCAACATAAAAGCCAAGCAATGTTATATAAACAAGTTGATGTAACAAGGCTTAAAATAGCAGTCTCCTGATTGGCTTTCTTACGAAATAAATGAATAACCATCCATATTCCTAATACTATATAAATTACAAGCCAGATAGAAAAAACATAGCCCGCTGGCATAAACAGCACCTGTTGTTGGTTCGAAATTTCTCCTGTCGTTTTGCCATTAATACCTATTGTACTTGCTATACCATTAATGGTAATCATCAATAAAAAGCTTAAAAGCGTAACCCACTTCATAGCAATCCCCCTAATATACATAATTAAGCTACTATATAACTTATTAATTCATAAATATAACTACCCTTTTTTAAAAAATAAAATCTTTTTGGGAAAGCTTATCATTTCACTTCTTTGTACGTTCTGTTCTAGTTGTCATAGTTTACTTCGCTTACACGCAGCAATGGTCATTTATTTTCACTGGGCTCCATCATATAACCTCTTACGTTGCATATATTTTGTAAAACGAACTTAGATTATTATAGGGCGGAGGAATTTCGCAGTTGAGTGCAATGATTATTGGTGGATTTCTTTTTTTCAGTGTTAGCATAGGAGGAACAATCGCTTGGGTTTTCTCTAAGCTTTTTCAACATACAACCCAAGGATTATCATTATTATGTGGTGGATTTTTAGTCGGCTTGCTCGTACTAGACATCATTCCATCTTCTTTTCAAGTGTACAAGTCGTTTGGAATTATATTAGGCATTCTAATTGGCTATTTAATATTTCAATTACTTAGTAGTTTATTTCACCCTACAAATCAACAAAATCCCTCCGTTTCTTTGCTTGCAATCGCAATGGTCATTCATACAGTTCCTATTAGTCTTGCTATTGGTAACTTACTTGGCAATTCCGCACTTAGTATTACAATGACAGCATCAATCATTCTTCATCATCTTCCTGAGGGGTTTGCACTTACAACAGCATCTCTTTCACAAAACGGAAAGCTGTGGAAACTATTTATTTATTTCATCGGATTCTCGATGTTTTTTATACTTTTCATTTTAGTTGGTCAATATTGGAATTTAACAATTAAGGCACAAGGCGTGTTGATGGGACTATCAATAGGGTTAATCGGAACGGCTAGTATTTCAGAGTTTATTTTGCACCATGTACGAGCAGTAACCTTAAAATCCTTTATAACATATATTTTATTGGGCTATTTTTTAAGCTATATGTTTCATATATTCGTGGAATAAACGCTAAAATTATCAGAATTGTTCGGGTGACTGGCACTTTAAAAGGTATTAAAAAAATCCACTTCTCCAGCAAAAGCGCTGCGAAGTGGATTATTTTAAGTTCTATATTTTAGCTTAGAAAGTATTACTCTTCACTTACTGTCATCAACGTAAGTGCTAAAATTTTAGAAAACTGTGCACGTGTTAAATTGCCTTTTGGATTAAACTTTCCGTTTGCACCGTCAATAATTCCTAATTGCTGTAATAAGCCAATAGATTCAACAGCTTCCTGACGCATTTGATTCTTATCTGTAAAGGTATTATTTTTGTTAGCCTTTGCTACATCAAACTCCATTGCTTCTAAGTAACTTGCAGTTACATGAGCCATCTCTTCACGAGTAGCAGGCTTGTTTGGTTCAAAATAATTACCATCAAAAATTTCGAGTAAGCCATACTCTTGTAAAATTGCTACTTCCTTAGCTCCCCAGAAACCTTGCATATCTTTATATGAAGCAGGTCCTTCATAATCTTCATTTACATCTAAGCCCGAAGCACGGAAAATCATTGCAGCTAATTGACCACGAGTGACTTGCCCATTCGGATTGAATGTCGTATCAGTAGTACCAGTTACAACGCCAGCTTGATAAAGTAATTGGATATAGCTTTCAGCCCAATGGCCAATCGCATCTGTAAAATACCCACCTGGCTTTAAATCAAGGTCAGCACGGTTAAATACCGTAACTAAATCAAACATATCTGTATCACTTGCTGCTTCCCATTTTCCCGCTATAAAAATTTCAGTCTTGAAGCCATTACCAGATTGAGTAATGCGCATTTGAATCGCATCACCATACAGCTTTTTAAACTCATCAAAGTTTTCTTTTAGTGCCTGTTCCCCTTCTGGGAATAAGTTTGTCCCATCTGTGTAGGATGCCATTAATCCTTTAAGGGACATTTTTACAATAATGCTATTTTTAGAAGTAACGATTGTTATATCATCATCATCCTCAATGACTAGCTTAGAAAGTAAAAACATTTTGTAAATATCTTGATAGGACATCGATTGTACTTGATTAGTCGATGCAACAACTTGTTTAGGATGAATAATATTGGCAACTTCTACTTTTTCTTGTGCATGTGCTTGTAAGCCAAAACCTCCTGTAAAGCATGCAATACTTAGAGCGCCAGCTAAAATTGTCTTCTTCATTTTTCTTGCCCCTTTCAATTCATAAATTCAGTTTACTAAAACATCTATTAACAAATCTATAAATATATGTAAATTATTGAAAATTATATAATAGGCCTATTTTTACACAATCATACAGTCCTACTAAATCATTATGTATCTAAGTCTAAATATTCGAAGTAATTATCTACTAAAGGTTTAAATACCTATAAATTTAAAATATTACATAATAATCCTTTTTCACTATTTTGTATATTCCTTATAGTCTCCATTCAATAAAATGAATATAGGTAATGGTTATATTCCTTCTTAATAAGCACATACTTGAAGGTATAAATTTCTGTAGCAATGAAACAAAATTTTATACCATTATAATATTTGAGTTTATAATTTGATTTTCATTCAATGAAAGCAGTAGTATGAAATTGTAATAAGAAAATTATTTTAATTAGAAACTATTATATTAACGTAACAATTTCAGAGGAGGAAGTCAGGATGAATTATCAAAACATTACTGTAGCAGGAAGTGGCGTATTAGGAAGTCAGATTGCTTATCAGTCTGCTTTTAAAGGATTCAACGTTACTGTATACGATATTAATGATGATGCTTTAAAAAATGCACAGGATCGCATTACAAAGTTAAAACCATTATACCAACACGATTTGGGCGCAACACAGGAAGAAGTAGATGCTGCATATGCTCGTCTTACTTTTAAAAGCGACTTAGCAGAGGCTGTAGCAAATGCAGATCTTGTTATTGAGGCTATTCCTGAAGTTGTAAAAATCAAAACAGAATTTTACACAAACCTTGGCAAAGTTGCTCCAGCAAAAACAATTTTCGCCACAAACTCATCTACTTTATTACCAAGTCAATTTGCTGAAGCTACAGGTCGCCCTGAGAAATTTTTAGCATTACATTTTGCTAATACGATTTGGGTAAATAATACAGCCGAAATTATGAAACATCCAGGTACTGATATGAAGGTGTTTGATGAAGTTGTTGAATTTGCTCGAGCTATTGGAATGGTGCCGTTAACATTATATAAAGAACAACCTGGCTATATTTTGAACTCTCTACTCGTGCCATTTTTAGATGCAGCTGAAATGCTATTAGTAAAAGAAGTATCTGACCCTGAAACAATCGATAAAACTTGGATGATTGGGACAGGCGCTCCTCTTGGACCATTTGCTATTCTAGACGTTGTAGGTATTAATACCGCTCATAACATTGTAGAGGCAAAAGCTGCTGCAACTGGTGATGAAAACATGAAAAAGCTAGCAAACTTATTAAAAACAGAGTACATCGATAAAGGCAAATTAGGACGCGCAACAGGAGAAGGCTTCTACAAATATCCAAACCCAAGCTTCTCTAAACCTGATTTCCTTAAAAAATAAGTGCCTGGCACTCAAACAATTCACTACAATTTACTACGCTCGTCATCCATTTGATGATGAGCATAATAAAAATCCACTGTGCCCTAAAAATGCGCAGTGGATTTTTAATACAGAGAAAGTGTAGGGAAAGTGTCAGGCACCCACACAATTTCGTATCTAAATAGCGCCCCCCCACAAGGATTAGCTTAGTAAGAATCTACGGTGACTCCTGCGGGAACTCACCTAACGGAAGACGCAACAAACCGCGCGTCAGCGAGGGTTGCGGCTTACGTCGGGCTCGCGGAAAGCGCAGTAGATTTTTACGATTTCAGGAGCCAGTTTTGCTGGAACTGAGTGTCAGGCACCCACACAATTTTATCTTCTACTCATTTAATACTTCCCCTTGCGAATTCATTACTTTCACCTTATATTCATTTATCGGAGTTACTTCATTTTTCTCTTGTGAACGTAAAATTCCATATATGATTTCTTCCATTTCTAATGCAACCTTTTGTGCATTTTTCTCCGAACCAATGATAGACGTTTGCACAGTAATAAATGTGTGATGATCTGTCGTTATATTTTTAAATACATCAAATTCTTGAAGCCCTACTACAATTGCTTTCAAAAAATTAGAAAGCTCTTTATCTATAAGTTTTTTATCATCCTTTTCTGAGGTAAATTCCCACCTTTCAAAAATAACTGTATAGTCCTTAAATGGAGAAGTTTCCATAACACTTTTTGCAATCGGCTCCATATCTTTTTTTACTAAATTAAAATAATCCTCATCTGCTACAACTTGTAACACCAATTGCTTCTTTGGCGTCGTTTTCACATCAACTCCAACATATATTTCACGCAGTTTTTCTTTCAATTTCGCAATGCTTAACTGTTCTTTCGTAATGAAAGATTGCTGCATCTCTTTATTTTCCGTACTTTCAACCTCCATAAGTTTAGCGACTAGGCTAAATATAGCTACTACCATAGTAAGTATCCCCACAAAAATCCATTTCCTTTTAAACATGCTATCCCCCCTACTTAAGAAGGTATGTCATCGAAGACATAAAAAATGCCCTAACTGAATGCATAGAGGAAGTTCCCTCTAAAAAACTTTTAAAAAGCACTTGAGAAACATTTTTAATCATATTACCTTTACTTAGGAAGGGGGATGAAATATTGAAAATTACTATCGAAGAATTGGCAGAATCAAAAATTGCCTACTTTAGAAACGTCGGGGAATATGGTGAAAAGCACAACAAAGAGCTAATGGAATCTTTTAAACAATGGGCACAGCTAAATGCCTTATTTGAGGATTCACCCATTTTTGCCATTCCTCAAGATAATCCTGAAGTTACACCTAAAGAAGAGTGTCGATATGATGTTTGCGTCATGATTCCAAACGATTTCCATGTAGCAAAGCCTGCTCAGAGTGGAACATTACCTGGCGGGAAATATGCAGTTTTCTTGTTAGACCATACGAAAGAGGCAGTCAGCGAATTTTGGGGTAATATTTTTTCTGAAATCGCCAAAAATCATCTATCCATCAGACAACAGCCAATCATTGAAAGATATACATCGCAAATGATTGATAATCATCTATGTGAAATATTAGTCCCTATTCAGTAAAAACTATTTAGTATTTCTAGTCGATAGAAGCGGAGGCGATTGAGCGTTACAGATTATAGTCGGCTACGCAGAAAGTAACCGCCATATTAGAGGAAAACAGCATATAGCAAAAAAGCGTTAGATTGACATGAGTGTCAATCTAACACTTTTTTCGAAAACCATTTAGACTATAAATGAATCACACATTTTGAACAATTTTCCCATCATTCATTTTAATGACTTGATCTGTATAAGCTAACATTTCTTCATCATGTGTAACCATTAACGTTGTAATGTTTAATGTTTTGGTAAGGTCTCTAATTAACTCCATGACGTCCCTAGATCTTTTGGAATCTAAACTTGCTGTAGGTTCATCGGCAAAAAGTACTTTCGGTTTATGAATAATCGCTCGCGCAATAGCTACTCGTTGCTTCTCTCCTCCTGATAATGACGAAGGATATGCATTTTTCCGATGGTCCATCCCTACTAATTTTAAAATACGCTCTACCTCTCTTTGCTGCTCGTGTTTCTTTAATGCTGATTCCGACACTTCGAGCATAAGTAATAGCTGTTCTTCTACTGTTAGAAAGGGAACTAAATGTGCAAATTGAAAAACAAAACCAAATTCACTTGCCCGCACTTGTCGCACTTGCTCAGCTGTCAAAGCCGTCATGTTTTTCCCTTGAAAAATTACTTGGCCCTCCGATGTAGGTTGCAGTCCAGCAGCAATCGTTAATAGTGTACTTTTACCAGACCCCGAAGCACCTACTAAAGCGGTTACTTCTCCTTCTTTAAGCGTCATATTAATACCTTTTAATATTTCTTCTTGCACTTCACCATTCGTAAACGTTTTTCTAACATTCTCCATTGTAAATAGTGTCATATTAGACCTCTCCTTGCTGTATCGCTTGTAATGGTTGAATTTTTTTAATTTGGATCCCTGATATCGTTGCACCGATAAATCCAATAATGATGAATACGATCGACAATTGGGTTGTCGTTGCCAAACTTAAACTAAATGGCATTCCTTGTGGTGCGAATTGATTAAAGATTTGACTTAGCACAATTGATAACGCGAGTGAAATAACAGTTATAACAACCATTTGCGTCCAAATCATTTTAAATAGCTTACTTGTTTTTAAACCGATTGCCTTTAAAATACCGTACAAACCAATCTTTTGAACGTTCATCATGTAAAAGAAGATTGCAAACAACATGCCACTAATCACAACTAAAAACCAAACAATCATATTAAGAGACATTTGTTCTGCGCTATAACTTGAAATTGTCTTTAGAAAATCATTTTTTGAAAAAGCTTGTAATCCTGTATAGTCTTGAGAAGCATCTGCATTTGGAGCGAACACTAATTGCATTTCTTCGACACGATAAATTTCTTTGTAATCCTCCATGCTAATATAAGCTACAGGGGCATGACTATATTTCTTTTGCTCAACAAAGCCTTTTACAATAAACTTGCCACTAAATTGATTATTCGTTACTGTATCGCCTACCTGTATACCTTTATCCTTTAGTGAGCTATCTAAAATAATTTCCTCATGTTTCACCTTTTCAAATAGTGGTGAATCGGTAGCAGTGACAAAGGCAACGCTTTGCTGCTTGCCAGCCTCGTCATTTATAAAGCCCATTTGAATTGAAAAAGCAACAGCGTCCTTTTGTTTGTTTAACATGTCATTTTGGGTACTGCTATCTATTTTTGACAGATTGTACGTTTCATCTGCCTCCTCATTCATATAAAACTGTCCTGCTGGTAAATCTTTAATTAACGCAGCATTGTCTTGTGATAATCCATTTGCCAAACCTGAAATAATAAAGGTTAGTAAACTCACCAGAAAAACAATGGAACCTAAAATCACAAATCGCACTTTATTTTTCTTCATTTCTTTTAAAGCCAGGTTCATCTTAAAACCCCTCCTATTTCTTTTCACATTTTTAGAATATAGAGCCTAAATGAACAGAGCATGAACTGAAAATGAACGGAGAATGAACAAACCATTACAAATGAAATATTGTACCTAATCAAAGTAAAAAACCTTCTACTCATAAAACAAAGTAGAAAGTTAACAGTTCTAAACACCAGATAAATATGTACAGCAATATTTTAGAATTCCACCATTTTGAAAGTTGTTTTCGCTAATTGTGTACTAATGTCGCCGCTGAAAATATTTTTGTTTATTAACACGTGACAAAAGTAGTTTACAACTAAACTACCCTTCTCTTACTAAAGTAATTTACACCTAACATATTGCCTATCAATAAAATACATTATTATACCATTCAGTCATAAACCTTCACCATTTTACCCTAAAGAAGGGTGGTAAAATATAGGACAAATTGTTCTGTGGTAATTATTTTCACTATGCTATTCTTTATAGTAGAAAAATTGAATAGGCAAACCTAAGGAAATTTAGGGACGCAAAGCTATAGGGACTAAGGTTTATAACTATGTCAGCCAGTTGCCGAAGAGTACATACTACTTTTTGTTTAGTAAGGTCATAAAAAAACATATTACTGAAAAATATTTTTTTAATATAACTTCTAAAAGATGAATTGTTTATCTTTTAGTTTTTTCAGTGCCCATTACAAATGGGTATATTTGTATATTTTTTATATCCTTATTTGAGATAAAGCTACTCTTTTATGAGTAGTTTTTTTTATGTACTCCGTAGGAAAAATTCAAAACTTCATAAGGAGGATTTAAATATGAAAGTTGTAAAGATTGTAACCGTGTCTGCTCTAGCTTTAAATTTAGTAGGCGGACCATTGAATGTTTTGGCAAGTGAAAATCCTAATGGGAATATTGTCAAAACTACAGCTGAAGCAAGCACTAAGCATTCGATCGCTTCAGTGAAGAAATTTGATTTGTATGGTAAGGATATCTTAAAAGCATACGATGATGTATTTAAAATGGCCATTACAAACATTAAGTCGATTACGAACAACGGTGGAAAATATGCAAGTTCATCTATTGATAAAGCAATTGATGGTGACATGAATACCCACTGGGAAACAGGAAATCCAAATAGCGCATCGTTCACAAACGAAGTCGTAATTCAGTTCAATGAAGCAACTACGTTAAATAGAATGGTTTATGCAGCTCGTCAATCATCTACAAAAGGCAAAGGCTTTGCCCAACAGTTTGAGATTTATAGCTCAACAACGGATGCAGGTGATGACTTTACACTTGTTTCATCAGGTGAATATAAAGGATCTACTGGTGATATCGTTGAAATTCAGTTCCAACCTACAGAATTTAAACGAGTAAAATTCGTATTCACAAAAGCAAATCAAGATTGGGCAAGTGCTTCAGAATTTCAGTTTTATAAAGAAGATACAATCTCTGACAAAATGGCAACCCTTTTTACTGACGACACAATGAGCGCTGTTAGTGACAAGTTCCATTCGATTGATGCAATCAATCAATTAGATGCTGAAGCACAAGGACATCCGTTCTACGCTCAATTTAAAGAAGATATCGACAATGCAAAAGCACTACTAAGCACCGAGGCAATCGACGCAACAACAGCAGTAACTTCAACATTTAGCCATTTTGCAAACGAAGCCTACTCTCAGTTATTTAGAATGGACTACGAAAACATTAAGAGCATTCGCAATAACGGCGGGCACTGGGCTAGTGCTGTTATAGAAAATGCCATCGATGGTAATGTCAATACATATTGGGAAACGAATAGTAGCAACACAGCTACATTCTCAAATGAAGTAGAAGTCGAATTTATAGAGCCTGTAACATTAAATCGCGTTGTCTATGGAGCAAGACCATCGGACCGTAAAGGCTTTGCAGAGGAATTTGAAATTTACGCTTCACAAACAACAAAAGGTGATACTTATGAGCTCGTTGCAACAGGTAAACATAATATGGTTGCTGGATTAGTAGAAGCGAAGTTTGAACCAACAACATTTAAACGAGTGAAATTCAAATTTAAAAAGTCCAATCAAAATTGGGCAACACTTTCTGAATTAGCGTTCTATAAAGAAGATACAGTAAACGATAAGATGGCGAAGTTATTTACAGATGGAACGATGAATACTGTTTCACCAGAATTCAATAGTATCGAGCTAATTCATGCACTAGAAGAAGAAGCAAAATCGCATCCACTATATACTACTTATCAAGAAAACATTGAGTTAGCTAAGAAAGTCATTAAAGGTGAGGTCGTTACAGAAGGAAGAATTATCGTAGCGGAACAACACGGCAATATGGTGAAGCATGCTAACGAAAACTTAAAAATCGGTTTAGGTAATAACCTTCAACCAACAGGTCTTGCTGCCCAACCAGGCGATGAAATCATCGTTTATGTTGACGCAGTGGCAAATGGTCCACTACCTCGCTTATCCTTTACACAACAAGAAGGTGCTTGGAACAGTTGGAGAAGAGATGTCAGCTTAAATGTTGGTAAAAACGTGATTACCGTGCCTGCTATTCCAAAAACTTCAGCTTATAACAAGGCTGTTACACCAGGGGGCACAATTTACATTGATAACCCTTATACAGCTGAACAACAAGGAAAAGCACCGACATTACGTTTTGAAGGCGTTGAGCGAATTCCTTTTGCAACGAAATCGACGAATGTTGAAGAGTTCAAACAATTTTTAATCGACTATAAGAAGAAGTTAGATGAAGACAAAGCGAAGCATCCAAAGGTTGAAGATCGAGAAGTACTGGATATCGTAGAAGTTGTTAGTGACCATTTATTCTGGACAGGTACTGCAACAGGTGCTTATAAAACGTATATCGAAAATGGCTATAGCCCACTACAAACTATTGAATCGTACAATCGTCTAATGGATGAATTATTTAAATATAACGGTTTAGATGGTCATAATGAAAAAAATGACCCGAAATTAATTCGAGAAAATGTACGACTTGCGCAGCCTTATGCATATATGTATGCAGCTGGCGATCATATCGGCACATTAGATGATGTTGTGTCTGATATTTTAGTGCCTATCGAAGAAAAAGGCGGATCATGGGGCCTTATTCATGAAATCGGGCACCGTATGGATATCGGCGTAAGAACTTACGGTGAAGTAACAAATAATATGCTACCACAGTATATGTCAGGATTTTACGGCAAAATTGATGAACGTATTCCATATGAGTCAAACATCTATAAAAACGTACTGAAAGAAAACACAAAAGATTATAACGACCAAGGCCTATTTGAAAAACTTGCTGTTTATTGGCAACTTGAAATGTATAGTCCAGGCTATTGGGGTAAATTAAACTCATTATATCGTGAACGTAATGTTTCATTAAAAGATGGTGAACAATCTAAGCAACAATATTTAGTCGAATTCTCTTCAGAAGTACTTGGTTTAGATTTAAGTGAACATTTTGCTCGTCACGGGTTTGTTGTAACTGACGAAACGAAAGAAAAAACAAGCAAATATCCAAAACCAGATAAAAAAATATGGTATTTAAATAATAGTGCATTCGACTATAAAGGTAATGGTTTGAAAGGTAAAGAAGTAAATGTATCATTTGCTGCAAACCAAGCTGCCAAAACTAATACATTAAATTTATCAATCGATAAAGCCTACCAAGATGATTTCTTAGGCTATGAAATTTATCGAGATGATGAATTAATTGGCTTTACTAGCACTGCACAATTTATCGATAAAAATGTGGATACAACAAAAAATTATACGTATAAAGTGGTTGGTTACGACAAGAAGTTAAATACACTAAAACCAGTAGAGGTTAAGGCATTTACACCTTCCCTATCTACTGAAGACTTTGTCACTATTAAACTACATCAAGCATTTGATCCAATGGATTATGTAAAAGCAATTTCCTATAGTGGTAAAGATATTACGAAAACAATTAGCATCAAATCCAATACGGTAGATGTTACACAAAAAGGTAGCTATGAAGTTGTTTATGAAATAAATGATGAAGGTATCAAAGAAACAAAAACAATGAACGTCAACGTTATTAGCGACATGCAATATCTTTCTGATCTGACAGCGAAATCTGCAAAAGTAGGTTGGGGCTCATTACAAAAAGATAAATCAATTGCTGGCGGTACCATTACATTACTAAGACAAGGTATGGATGCTACCTACGCAAAAGGGCTTGGTGCTCATGCAAACTCTGAAGTCGTATATGATATTGAAGGAAAAGGCTTTGATTTCTTTGAAAGCTATATCGGCATCGATCAAGCAGCAAAAGGTCAAAAATCTTCTGCTACTTTTGAAGTTTGGGTCGATGGTGAAAAGAAATTTGCAAGTGATGTCTTTAGAGCCAATACTGATCATGGCTATGTGAACGTTCCTGTTACAGGTGCAAAAGAAGTAAAGTTAATTACAACGGATGCCAATGATAGCGGCAATTCATCTGACCATACAATTTGGGCAGATGCTAAATTTGGTAAAGACTCAAGTCTCCCGACGTTAAAACTATCTGAAGACTTGACTCTCGTTAAATTAAATAGTGAATTTGATGTTCTAAAAGATGTAACTGCCTCTGATATTGAGGATGGCGATTTAAGTAAGCACATCCAAGTAACAACTAATGGCTTCAATACAAATAAAACAGGTATTTACCAAATCGAATATACAGTAACGGATAGTGATCATAACGTTGCAACAGCGACAAGAAATGTGTATGTCTATAGCGATGAGAAATTCGCCTCAGATATCGGCTGGAAATCTGCTCAAACAGCGTATAGTACTGTCAACAAAGACAAATCTTCTTCAGGTGGTTCAATAAAAGTATTAACAAATGGAGAAGTGAAGGAATTTGCCAAAGGGATTGGTACACATGCAAACTCTGAAATCGTCTATGATTTAACAGATAAAAACTACGATTACTTTGAAACACTTGTTGGTATTGATCGCAACATCGCTGAAAACGGAAATTCTAGCGTGACATTTAAAGTATTAGCTGACGGGCAAGAAGTATATAACAGTGGTGTCATGAAATATCAAACAGAAGCAAAACTTGTGAGAGTACCGCTTCAAGGTGTGAAAGAGTTAAAACTAGTTGCTAATGATTCTGGCAATGGCAATGCTTCAGATCATGCAAACTTTGCTGACGCTAAATTCTATCTTTCAAATGGTAAGCCAGAATTAACAATTCCTAAATCAGTCGCAACAACAGTAGGAACGCCTATTAATATCAACGAAACCTATTCAGCAATCGACGCTGAAGATGGTGATTTAACGTCTCAAGTACAAGTTACTGGCTTAGAACAAGTAAACTTCAATCGAGCTGGTCACTACGACATTACGTACACAGTCGTGGATAGTGATGGCAATGAAGCAACAAAAAAACGCACAATTTCTGTAGTAAATATGGAAGATTATCATTACTTAACTGATTTTGAATGGCAATCTACACAAAACAGCTATGCAGCACCTGTTAAAGATATCTCTATTAGTCACCATGCAATCCGCTTAACAGGCGACGATGGTCGTGAGAAAACATATGAACGAGGCATCGGTGCACATTCAAACTCAACCATCATCTATGATTTAACAGATAAAAACGCAGATATCTTCTCTGCTTATGTTGGTGTGGACCGTCAAATGTATGGTTCAATCGGCTCTGTTACATTCCAAGTGTTTGTTGATGGCGAAAAACAATTTGACAGTGGCTTAATGCAATCTCGTGACCCTGAAAAGTACATTGAAGTAAACGTGACTGGCGCGAAAGAATTGAAACTTGTCGTAACAGACGGTGGCAATGGCAATGGCTCTGACCATGCATCATGGGGTGATACAAAATTACACTTTGCTAATGCGGATCGCGTATTCACTGAAGATTTAACAGTAGCACTTGAAGATGCGAAAACTATTAACTTAGAAAACTATACAGAAGAATCAATTCAAGCTTTACAAGCGAGCATGGCGAAAGCTGAAGAACTGCTTGCAAATGCACAAGCTACGCAAGCCCAAATCGACCAAGCTTTAGAGGAGCTAACACAAGCAAAAGCTTTGCTCGTAGAAATTGACTTTAATCAAATCATTGCGATTGCCGACAACCATCTTAAAGTGGCTATTCAGCAAACACTTGGACTGTCTGGAGAAATCACTTTAGGTGATATGATTACACTGACAAGTCTACATGCGCCAAATGCTCGTATCTCAAGTCTAGAAGGCTTACAATATGCTAAAAACTTAACATCACTCGATATTTCGGGTAATAGTATTTCAGATTTCTCACCATTGAAAAATCTAAGTCAATTAGACAACATTACTGCACACCCACAAGTTGTGGAAGTATCTAGCTTAACGGGTCCAGAACTAACAGTGGAAAATCTAGTAAAAGGATTAGATGGAAACTATCTAAACCCATACCAAATAGCACTTAGAAATACGAAAACAATGAAAGAAATTTCAGTAGATGTGGACCAACTTGCGCCGAATGCAGACCACTTTACAATCGATCTTTCTCAAGAAGAACAAGGCATGTATATGCTAGTCATTGCGTATAAGCTAGACGCAGATACACTTATCCAATTAACTTATTTTGTAAAAAACTAACCATATTGCTGTCATAAAAACTCCTCCCCTTTTAAATAAACGCCTACGGATTTTCCGTGGGCGTTTTTGATTGTAGATAAATGCGTGCTTACAAAAAAACCCCAAACGTCCCGCTTTGGTGAAGCGTTCCTATTCGAGGTTTAATTCATATTCTCTATTCACTATGCCATCATCAATGAACTTTAATAAGAGCTTCCAAATCTAACTCACTCATTTTAAAATACGTGATGAATCGTTTGGACAAAGCTTGCGTGATGGCCCCACTTTGTTCATCATTTAATGGTTTTGCATAAACTAAGACAACGCCAATATTTTCGTTGTCCTGTTCCAAAGGATTGATTACTACATCCTCTTTCAAAATTAACGCATTACTCATAGCAACAAAATTTAACACCGTATTTTGCAACATTTTTCTTTCTCTTGGATTTAACCCCACAGTATCAATTATTTCAACCGTAACATAATTCATACTTTGCACCTCCATAAAATGCTGTAAAATTTCTTTTTTTTATTTTACTATTTTTATTTAACCAAAAAAACTTTCTGCAATAATTTCCTTAAAATATAAGAGGAGTTAATTATGAAAAAGAAAATGAAATGACTACATTAGGCTTAGGTAAGAAACAAAATGACGGATAGCACTTTAAGCTGTTCGTCCTTTTTTGTTGTTGTAATTTAGATTTTAAAGTGACTAACAATTGTTTGTAAGTCCATTGCTTGATTGCTTAAATCATTTGCGACTGCGCTTATTTCTTGTAACGTTGAAAGCTGTTGTTGTGAAGCTGCTTGTGAGCCTTCTGCCTGTTCAGCTGTCGTTTCTGATAAAGCAGCAATTTGTGTCACTGAAGCAGAAACTTGTTCAGTACTTGCGGAAATTTCCTCTGTCACAGCAGAAATATTTTCAATCTGTGTTCTCATATGATCAACTGCTTGTACAATATCATTGAAAGAAGTCCCAGCATTTTCGATTATTTCGACACCTGTTTCTACTGTATGCAAGCTGTCACGCATTGCCTGTTCCACATTTTTCGTATCCTTTTGTATTTCATTCGTAAGTGTGACAATTTGTCCTGCAGATTTATTCGATTCCTCTGCTAATTTTCTTACTTCATCAGCTACTACAGCAAACCCTTTCCCAGCCTCCCCTGCACGTGCTGCCTCAATTGCAGCATTTAATGCCAGCAGATTCGTTTGTTCTGTAATGCCTGTTATAACTTTTGAAATATGCTCGATATCTTCGGTTTGTTTACTTAACCGTTGAATAAGTTCAGTCGTTACTTTCGTTGCATCATAAATTGTTGTCATTTGGTCACTTGCCGACTGAATGTTTGTGACACCTTGACTTGCAACATCCGTTGTCTCAGAAGCGGAAGTTCGTAGGACATGTGAAGATTGTGCAATATGTTGTACAGCACTAGCTGTTTCATCCATTGCGACAGCATTTTCCCGCGCTGATTTTGCAGTCGTCAACGTGTTTTCAGATGCGGCTTCTGCTTGATTTGCGATATCAACAGAAGATGCCGTCACTTCTTCCGTTGAAGCACTTAATTGTTCAGCAGATGCACTTAATTGACTAGCACTTTCTGCAAACTGATTTAAAAGTCTTCTCAAAATATCTTTCATAGAATTAAAATCTACCGCAAGTTGACCTAATTCATCCTTAGAGCGAAGTTGAATATCATCAGCGGTTAAATCCCCAGCTGCAATTGTCTTTACTCCTTGCTGTAATTGACGTAAGGGTATTGCAATCTTTCTATTCAATATATAAGCAATGCCACTCCCTACTAAAATCGACACTAAAATAATGCTAATAGCGATAAAGAATGATTCTTTTGCATTTTGATTTGCTTCTTGCTGAGCTTGATCGAAATTGGCTTCAATTAAATCTTTTAACTCATCAGATGCATCTATTGCTTCCCCACGAATAGGAATAACACTTTTCGTGTAATAAGCAGCAGCTGCAAAAACGTCTTCATTTTGATTTAATGCGATGACCTTTTCAAGTTCATTTTCAAACGTATCCACTTTTTCACTTGCATTACTTAACGTTTGTTTCGCTTCCTCTGAATCGAATTGTTCCTTCAGTAATTTCATCGTTTCATCTACTATCGCTTGTGTTTCACGCACATGATTTAACGACTCCTCATCTCCTAAAAGATACGTTTGTACTTGTGACCCTTCCAAAGCTATGTATTTATTGAGATCCCCCGTCGCATAGAGCTGTGGGAGACCGACTGCTAAAGTACTATTATAATGCTTACCGATATCGACAATTTGTAAATAAATACTTGAACTAGATACAAGTGTTATCAACATCATTGTCATAAAACCTAAAACTAATTTCTTTGTGATAGACATACTAGACCTCTTTTTCAATAAAATGGTTATAATTAGTCATTATAGACTATATTTGAATTTTTATCTATACAGTATTTACTACCATTAAAAATTTATTTAAAATGAAACTATCCCGATTAATTCAAAAAACAGTAAGTATTTTAATAATTATTACTACTGTCATCTGATACTATAATCACAAAATTAATAATTAGCTTATAAAAATGGATATAAAATTTTAAAAAAGAAGGAGATTTTCAATGAGTACTGATTTTTTAGAAAAAAAACTACGTGAAACCTTTTCACATTTGCAAACTATAGAAGGTGTAAAATCGGTTGATGTCATTTTAGAGGTATTAAACGATAAGAAAATTTTCTCAGAAATCACTACATTAATTTACAATTCAAAATACGAACTAGTTTATGTATATGAGGAACAAAAAGTAGTGTTAAAAACTATTCAAGATGGCATTACTATCGATACACCTTTTATGAATGAAATACACTTGATTTACCAATACAAAGACATGATTGAGTGTATTCTAACAGGCATCATTGCAACCGATAAAATTAAAAACTACTCCCTTAACCTGCTTTCACTTAAATATAGTGAGTTAATCCAAAGCATTTAAAAAACAAGAAAGAACCGATGAACAGTAACGTAATATAGGGTAAATAGTATAATAAAATATAAAGAGGCCTTATATTTAGAGGTATTGAGTTTGATTATATATAATCAAACTTTATAATCAAACTTTTAATTTCTATATAAAAATACATCCATTATCTTTTTTTGAGAAAATGGTGTAGCTTTAAAATTCATGTTTGAACAAAAAAACCTCGTAAAACCTTACTTTAAGATTAAGAAGCATGCATTTTGAAAAACAAAAATCATCTCTCAACTAAAAGACTCTAGAAGGGAGATGATTTTAATCCATTTTTATTTCAAATTATCAATTCAATTAAAAGGACACAAATCTAGCTTTGTGAAAGTTGTTGATGCAATATTCACTATTGCTATTGGCGTTTTCATCTCCATTAGTCATGGTGAACAAAACTTTGTAGAAACACATGCCTTTAAATTTCTTGCTTAATGTTTTTAGCATTCGGATTACAATTGTATACATTTAAAAATCCATCTATAAAAGAATTAATATCAGATTTTCTCTTTAAAGTAATTACTATTACAAGTATCTCTATAATAATTGCAACGCTAACTGAGACAATTAATTTTAGTGGTTTATACTCTGTGTTTTATCTCTTGTATATAATAGGGTTATATTCATTACTAAATAAAAAATCAACCTGGACCATTAACGGTGAAATCAAAAAATGTTCATCAAGAGACTTCTAACAATATCGGTATGGTAAAACATTGTCATTGATGCCTATTTCATTAATGTCTATAGCTTTAATTATACCTGGCGTACTTAATTTCACTACCTTTGGATTTGTTCTTTCACTTATTGTAGGTTTTGGTATGGAAGTATTAATAGTTTATATAGCAGATAAAGTATATCCTCAAAACCCGAGCGAACCTAATATTAACCAAATTTAAATAAATATTTTATATAACAGATTTCTTCCCAAAGGTCTTTAGACTTGCCCAGTCCTAAGTACTTATAAAGACCGACCTATCTAAAATAAAAAAGTGGCTCTCAAGTAATCATAATAAACGATTGCTTTTGTTCCACTTTTTTTCAGTTTCCATTTGTTTATATACGTATTTATTTCCTTAAATTATTAAGAAAACTTTTTTAATAGCGGAAGTATCTCTTTAACAAAAGAACCGTTTTTAAACTCCTTAATTCTTATACCAAACCCATTGTCAGACCCATAACCTCTTATATGGTATTTAATTCTTATTGGTGTGTTATTTGTAATATAATAGCCGAGAAATCCCACGGAAATACCTTTAATGTTTTTTGTTGTAGCTGGACTATGTAATATTGATATTTTTTTCCTGTTCTTTATACAAGCATTATCCCAGATTTTTAAAGTTATTAATAAATAAAGCGGCCACATCTTCTTCATAATATAGTTCTAAAAAACAAGTTTACTTCCTTCTCTAATTCTGAGAGAAATTTAGGAATCCTTTTACCTAATTTCGGCCCTTTTAATTTAGCTGCAGGATTTTTCAGAGTGTGACCATCTAAATACTGATTTAACACAACGAATCCTATGTCCTAAACTGGAAGGCTTTAAGTTATCTGTATTAAATTCATTCATATCAATATCACCAAAAAATCGTAATAATAGATTGTATTGAAAACAATATGTTTTTAATGTAAGCGATGAATATCCCTCGATTTTTTTATCCTGTTGATACTTTTCCATGCTTCGGATAATAACATGTGTCTTTCACTCCCCTACCTATAAATCTATTTAAATTCTATTATGTTCAATGATAGATTTTTTGTCTGTTGCCACAAAAAGAGTTTTTGTTGCTATTTAAATTACTCTCGTATCCGAACGTGATTTTTACCCGAATGCAACTGATAGATGAAATATGGGGTCTTGAATCTGAAACCGATGATCACACATTGAACGTCCATATTAATCGTTTGCGGAACCGATTCCGTGATTGGCCGGAGTTTGAAATTGTGACGGTCAGGGGACTTGGTTATAAGGCGGTACTGAGGGCATGATACAATTTTTCAAAAAGCGATTGAGTCTTGCCATCACATTGGTACTGTTTGTATTCGGTGTCTTGGTCGCGACATTTTTGACAATTATCATAATTGGTTTCCTGTTTAGTGATTTTTCTGAACCCCAAAATCAAGAAGTGAATGATGAAAATCCGCTGGTCGGTTTATTTTTCATCTGTGTTGTTACAGGAACTTCCATCACTGCTTTCTTGAGCAAAAAAGCATTGGACCCTATCCGTAAAGTAATTGATTCGACACATCGCGTTGCAGCCGGCGACTTTAGTGTGAAGGTGGATATTAAGGGAATCGGAGAATTGGAGGAGCTGTCGGAAAGCTTCAATAAAATGACGCAGGAATTAGCTAGCATTGAAACGTTGAGAAGTGATTTTATCAACAATTTTTCTCATGAATTCAAAACGCCGATTATGTCGATACGCGGTTTCGTGAAGCTTCTTCAAGAGAATAATTTGACCGAGGAAGAAAGACAAGAATATTTGGCTATTATCGTAACGGAATCAGAGCGTTTAGCGGCGCTCTCTTCTAATGTTCTGATGTTGGCTAAATATGAGCATATGGATATTGTTGTTGATGAAGCACCATTCAGTCTGGATGAACAAATTCGAAGAACGATTATTTTGATGGAACCGAAATGGTCAGGCAAAGATTTGGATGTAAATATCGATTTAGAAAAAGTGACCTTTGTCGGAAACCAAGAATTCACTCAGCAAATTTGGATCAACCTGTTAGATAATGCGATAAAATTTTCACATCCGGGCAGTTCCATCAACATTACTCTTACGAAAGAGGGCAATGAAATACAATTTACGATTCAAGATAAAGGGGTGGGGATGGATGAGGCAACGAAAGCCCGTATTTTCGATAAGTTTTTTCAGGGAGACACCTCTCATGCCAGAACCGGTAATGGACTAGGACTGCCATTGGTTAAACGGATAGTTGACCTTTGCGGTGGTGAGATTATGGTACAAAGTGAGCTGGAAAACGGCAGTCTATTTACTGTGTTGTTTTATTCAAAAATAGGATAACACATTTCCATTCTAAAACGGAGAACTCATGGAAAATGCAACAGTGGAAATAAAAGCGTATGCAAAAGAGGCAATTGTCATGGCAGAATATACGGAAGTAATTATTGTAAAAATCGTTAGTAAACAGAGTTTTTCAAAATAGTAAATATTATTTTCATCCTTCGTAAACTGGTCCTATAACAGAAAGAAACGCATTTTTACATGCGTGTCTTAATTCAATAAAAGTTTAATTTTAAAAGTATTTACTATAATAATCCTGTCTTAGTTTCCCGCTTAGCTGAGCATATATCTTTGTAGTCTCACTCTTTTCATGCCCAAGTAAACTTTGGATGACATCTATTGGCGCACCGTTATTAATCATATGCGTTGCATAGCTGTGTCGTAATTGATGCGGATGTATACTCTTTTTTATTCCAGCCCGATTTGATACGCGCTTAATAATATATCTTAAATTATCAATGCTCATACGCCTTTTGGGCTTCCTGTCTGTAATAAACAAACAAGGATCTTCATCCTCCCGTTCATCTAAATACCTCTTTAACCAAATGGAACAGCGAGTATTAAAGTAAACTTCTCTTTCTTTATCACCTTTGCCTTGTACAATGACGGAATTTGTTCGAAAAACAATATCATCACGATTTAAATTTACTACCTCTCCAATACGGCAGCCGGTTGAATACATAAACTCAAATAGCGCATTTTCCATCGTTGTTTGGCAAGCTTCCCTTAGATGTTCAATCTCTAATTCTGAGAGAAACTTAGGAATTCTTTTACCTAATTTCGGCTCTTTCAATTTAGCAGCAGGATTTTTTAGAATATATCCCTCTTCATGTGACCATCTAAATAGTGATTTAACACAACGAATCCTATGCCCTAAACTGGATGGCTTTAAGTGTTCTCCTGACTGTATTAAGTACTCTTTTAATTTTTCTGTACTAAATCTGTTCATATCAATATCACCAAAAAATCGCAATAAAAGATTGTATTGAAAACAATATGTTTTTAATGTAAGTGTTGAATACCCCTCTATTTTTTTATCTTGTTGGTATTTTTTCCACGCTTCGGATAATAACATTTATCTTTCACTCTCCTATTAAGTTAAATCTAGTATTCTATATTCTATTATGTTCAGAGAGAGGCTGTTTCATACAGTGATTATTCAATAAGCTAATATATTGATAATTTCCGAAGTATTTTTAACCAGTAAATAGAAAAGGGGGCCTTCCCCTATTTCAAGGAAAGCGCCCGATTGTGGAAGATTTCAGTTTTTTTTAGTTAGTCTAAGTGAAATTTTAATATCATTGAAACCGAGTCTACCTAGTCTGAATAATTGTTAATAAAACTTTATCCAACAATAATTAGAAGTTCTATTTTAAACAAATGTACATCATTTTCTTCCAGAAATTCTCTCTTGTATCATCTATATTATTTTCAATCATTTTTAAGTATCTATTATAATAATCTCTAATTTCCAATGTGAAATTTTTTACATCAACTTTGATATACCCTTTATTTTGATAATTCATTAGTTTTACTACATAATTTTTATTAAAAGTTAATTTACTTTTCCCTTTAGTTTGTGCAGAATGAAGTATTCCACATCTTATATCTGTATAAAACTTACCTGCCAAGCTTAAATTAAAGATTTGGGGAAATTCGCTAACTAGAAAATCAGAATAACTTCTTTTATTTCCACCCTCTGTCTCATCCCAACCATTTTTAAACTGAAGAAGCGTTTCTATTAATAAACAATTCAGAGCCATTATTATAAAACCATCTCTCATTAACTCTTCTCTTTGAATTAATTCATCTATTACATTAAAATATCTACCTTGAATTCTATCTTGAAAAATTTCTATAGCTGTATCCCAATTATCATCTGAATTCAAACGAAGGTTTAAATCTAAAAAATTATCCTTAGTATACCATAATGAAATAAATGATTCGTTATTATATTCCATCAAATCACCTCTTATATTTTATATTTTCCAAAGTTCTAATTAAGAGCTTTATTATACCGTAATTTCCCAAAGTCTAGTTACAACTAAATTAAAAAAGGTCTAAACGCTTGGAAATTATTGATATATTTTGTATTTACAAAACCCATGTTCTATGAAATTATGATTATATGCAGTGGAACCTTCTAAGAGCCTCCGTTATAACAGGTCTTGTGGGAAGCGGGTAGGGGTAGGAGGTACATATTGAAAAAATCTTTGAAAGGAATTCCATTGCTAGTTATAGTCACTTTAGTTGTCTTTGCGTATTGCTTTACAATCTCGAAGGATAAATCACCGTGTTTCTCAATAGGTGTTCTGGAATTAAAGGTGAGCATGAGCACTGCGGAATGCAACATCCCCGCCGAATAAAGACACCCCCCCTTTTCGGAGGGGGCTTTTTTTTCTTATATGTCTTTTTTAAAAAACTACATTAGCAAATCAAAATAAAAAAACCGCCACTATGGGCGGCTACTATTCTGTTATCGTTTTTGTATGTCTAGGAATAAGGAACACTTTATTCCCAATCGCCAGTGTTCATTGACCCAGAGGGTTGTTCACTACCTAATTTTTCCCAATATCCAATTCTTGAAACTAAAAAACCCTTTCGCTCTTCGTCTATTAGCGAATTATTAATTGCTTCCACTTTTTTAGAAATTCTATTTAATTGTTTGGCATATAGTGGACCCAATTCAAATGTTGGTGCAACATATTTAGCTAAATAATTTCTATCCTTAACTTGACAAGTAATAGTATTACGAGCTTTAAACTCAGGAGTTAATCTATCAAAAGTCATATACACTTCATTTTCTCTAGGTAGATGCGCTCTTTTTCGATTTAGTTCAGGTTTCCCTTCAAATTCATTTATGGATGAACCATAAATTAAAACGTATTGTGGTTTTACTACTCTTCCATTATTTATTTCTCGATCTATATCGTAGTACTGAAAAAATAAACTTTGATGTATAGGGTTATCGTACCATTGCTTCCATTCGCTAAGTTGACTTTGAGCTTGGGTAAACTCTGCTGTTGGTTGACCATTTTTTCTAAACCATTTCTTATTAGGTTTCTCGATTTCGATAAAAATTGGATATATATTCAAACTATCAGTGGCCAACCATAAAAAATCAGGAATTTTAGTTGTCAAACCTTGTAACAATGGCTGTGTAATCAGAGCATTGTTATACGGCGCATGACCTGAATTACCAAATATTCCGAAAGCGCCTGGTAAAAGCGAAGGATTTCTTTCGAAAAATTCTTGGAACTTTCTTTCATCGTCTGCATTTTCTTTTAATAATATTTTATACTCATCCATTACTTTTTTTTCATAGGCATCCCATTCGATTGCTTTAGGCGCATCATATACAAGTTCATATGCCTTTTTTAATACAGAGCCATCTCTAAATGTCATAAACTTATCACTACTTTCAATCGTATTTTATTTAGAATTATATACTAATTACTGGGAATCCTATATAGCATTTTATAAAATTACCTTAGCAAAACAAAAAAACCGCCACTATGGGCGGTTTCTGTTGGTTTGAAATAAAGTTTTAACAAAAGTATGTTGCAAAGGTTGAACTTCAAGCTAATGTATTAAGCCAATCATCAAAAGATTTTTCCAGGGTATTTGTTAGGTTATCCTTAGAAGATTCTATTTCCAATTTATACAAATAACAAGTTTGCCCCTCAACAGTGCCGGTATTTTTCGGTACATCTAAAATACCATCTTCGTAATAAAATTCCCAAACAGTTTCACTTATTTGGTAGGCTGTTACTGAATGAATTATATGATTATTATCATTATATCTATCAATATGGCAATGATTGTGTATAAATATCGTATATTCAGATAGTTCATAGTCAAATTGATTCAAAACTTTTGATGCTAACTCTTCAAAAATCTTTGTCTCTAAATGTGCATAGTAAATGATTTTACCTTCAGAAATCTGATTTGATACATCCTCTACGGAATTCATCTTTAGATATTCTTCAATAAACTCTTGAATTTTTATTATGTCAACAGTGGAATATTCCTCTAACAAATAAATATGATAGCGTAATTTCAATTTTTTCACTCCGTTTATTTCCAAGGTAGCTTGGGTTTATTTTTACCAAATTCTATAGTGAATAAATCATGATGAACCTCCCATTTTGGTTCGATATGATAGTGTACGTAACCTGAGTAACCACCCCATTTGGTGTGTAAAAGTTTCATATCAACCCTTATTAACGCCTTATTTTTATAAAATAGGGTTGCTAATGTAAAATTATCATCGGGGTTTTTTTTACTTCTATATGGTCCTGTAACTCTCAAATTTTTTCCGTATTTAATTACATAATCAGTAATTAAAGGAGTTAATTTCTTTACTGCTGATTTTATCAATTGCTTAGAAAAGAAAGCAAGATATGTTTCGATATACCCAATAAGAGATGCCACCACTACTAAATTCTTAAAGCTTGGTATATCCCCGTCAGGATCTACATTCATCACTGGATTATTATTTGCATAATTATAGCCATTTAGAGATAGTGGATTTGTTATATCCCCACGGACAGGGTCTAAAGATATGAATACACCTGTGTCCGGATTATAATAACGTGCCATTAAATAGTAGTGCTTTGTATCTTCATCATAACGATATCCTGCATAACGATATGGGTTGATAGAATCAATATGTTTATCTGTACCACTTTGCGTTAAAATGTTACCCCATGCGTCATATGTGTAAGATGCTACAAGCTTGCCACTTTCATCTGTCAGCCCTAGTACATCACCACGATAGTTTGTAAGGTAATGATAAGGTACGCCTTCGTAAATCATTGTTAGTGGGTCCCCATTGTCATCGTAAACGTAACTTTTTACTGCGTAAGAGGTTTTATCCTTTTCATAGAGAACGCGGTTGCTATCTCCATCATAAGCGTAGTATATAGGTCCATTACTATCTTTACTATAGATTCTTCTTCCTTTTTCATCATAGCCATATTCCGCAATGATAGTACCATCATTACTTTTTACTTTCGTTAGTTGATCAAATGCATTCCATTCATACGTAAACGTTCCATCACTTGTTAAATTTCCATCTAGATCGTACAAGTATTCCTGATTGTTTACAAACGATAATTGATTCGCTTTATTATACTTATAGGTAGTTGATTCAGTTTTCCCTGCATTTTTCACGCTTTTTGTAAGACGATTACCAACCTGGTCATACGTATAGTCCATTTGTGGACCATCAATATATGCTTCTTGCGTTAACTGATTCAAAGCGTCATAACTGTAATTTACTTTATTAGTAATGCTTTTAATATTGTTGTTTGCATCATACTCATATGTGAACTTATTCCACTTAGGTAAACTATCTAGCGATAATGTCTCTTCTTGTAAACGGCCTGATTGATAGATTTTTGATAATTTGCTACCGTTTGTGAAATTAGTATCTTTTAATTGTCCAGTCACATCGTCATAAGTAAATGTTGCAAGTGGATTTTCGTTTAACTTTATCTGCTTAGTATTATAAGCATCGTCTGGTTCATATTCTAATGTATTATATCGTTTAAACCCTGGGAATGATAGTTTCGATAAATATTCATTACCTAAATATTCGTAGCTAATATCACCGTCAATATCCCCTTTATCAATTGATTTTAACAATCCATTATTATAGTAGCTAATCCGTTTTAGAGTAGATTCGTTTTCTCCATAAATTAACTGATCGTCCCCATCCTTTGTATAACGCCACACTACTTTTCCATTAACAACTACTGTTGAGCTAGGAGCTTCTTGGTCAATTTTATATTCAATACGATTTTTATTAGCTGTTTGAAGTAATATTAACTCTCCATTCTCATCATATTGATAAGAAGTTGCGTTTTCATTAGGTTTTATTTCTTTCGTAATTTGATTTTTCCCATTAAATTCAAATTTAGTGATAAACCCTTTTGCATTAGTTATCTTATTTAAATTACCATTTCCATCATATTCGTAGGCAGTTTTCTGCTGATTTGCATCGATGACGGTTTCTAGTTCATTTTTTAAATTATATTGGTACTTTGTTTCATTTTGCTTGCCGTCTTTAGTTGATAAAACATTTCCAGACAAATCCTGTACAGTAGCTGTCGTGTTGTTAAACGCATCCGTATGGGTAATTACTTTTTTGGAATCACTATAATTTGTTGCATAGGTTTCCCTAACCCCATCAGATGATTCCATCCATTCTATATCACCATAATTATCATATTTATAATTAGTCGTAGCAATACCTGAAGTAGAAGGGATTTCTGATTTTATTAAATTCCCTTTATCATACGAATACTTACTTACCTTATTTTCCGAATCTGTATAAGTTTCCACATTTTGGAATTCGGTATATTTATACGATTGCTTATTGTTTTCCGCATCCGTTGAATTTAATAGATTACCGTTAACATCGTATTCATTCGTCTGCAAAACTTTAGACACTCCATCAATAATCTCTACTTCTTGCAAAATATTGTAGTTTTGATCGAGTTTATACGTTCTCTCCTCCCCAGCTGGAGAAATGATTTTTTCAACAACATAGTTATTATTTACGAAATATTTAGTAACACCTTGTTCAGGATCTGTAATTGTTGCAACGCCCGTTGCTCGATCCAATGAATATTCTGTTTTCGGTTGATTTACAGTATCTTCAGTTGGTTCGTACACATATTTTAAATCTGCACCATTATATTCAAATTGAGTTCGTTTATTATTAGCATCTACAATTGTTGTCAGAAATTTATTCGTATATATAAATTGTGTTGTTGTAATTGTTGTTTTGTTGTCCTTACGTTCTTTCAACACATCTACATATTGTAAATAGCCATCTGTTGTATAGCGGTACGTAATTTGTTGGTCACCATAAGTCATTGTGCTAATTAAGCCATCTTTATCATAACCAAACTGAAGTTTTTTATTTAAAACATCCTTACCTAAATCCGTTGCAATCTCTGTCAATTTATTACTAGTATCATAAGAATAATTGATTTTATTATTGTTACGATCTATTTGAGTCGTAATATAAGCAACTTTTACATCTGTATCAGTTGTGGACTCACGAACTTTAAAAATTGTTTGGTTGCCGTATAAATCGTAAAGAGTAAATGTATCTTCTGTATTTTTCTTTATTTTGTCGTAATTACCGTAATCACCTTTATACTGGTTTGTTGGTGTATCATAAGTGAAAACATGAATTGTACCATCGGCATCTTTATACTGTAGTTGATTACCTTGACTTCCTGTATTAATGAAAATTTTCTCATCACCAGTAAAACTCCAGCCATAGCCAAAAGCTGATTTTTCATAGTCTTTATTATTGTAAGTTCTAGTAAATGTTAAGCTAGCGTCAGCACGCCCTAAAATATACATATCTTCATACTGTAAGATATTATTATTTGTTGTTAAGTTTACATAATTTGTACCATTCACTAATGGTCTTGAATCATAATCCCAGTAATCCTCTAAACCTAATCTTGCAGTCGTTTTATACGTAACTACTAGTTGAGGTTTGTATTTATTTAAAGTTGATTGTTCGCTACTAGCAAACTTTTTATATATTTGTGAGGCTTCATTATCACCCTTTAATAGCAAGCCATAGTTTGTAGACGGATTATTAATCCATCCTTGTACAACATTAAGTGGAACCTTCCAGTTAACCATTGCGTCTGCTATAGATGTTGGTGGTGTGCCAATATCCTTTACCGTACCAAGTTTATTACTTGAGAAATCTCCACCTGCAGTTTTCCATGTTGTGTATGGAGTTGTTTTGGCATAGTTCCAAGAAGCTTGATTTTCTTCCCATGTGCTTGTTACATTGTGCAAATTAATGGCAATAGGTGAATTATTATTTGTCGATGAAAACCATAGATTTAGATCAGCAGATACGATTGTTGTACTTGAAGGTACAGCACTTAAATCAAATTTTAATAAGCTCCTAACCGTATTGCCCCCTACTGCAGTCCCTACGCCGAGTTCAAAGTCATTTCCCCCAGTTTGTGTAGGTGCAGCGCTACGAATTGTCGTATCTTCCATGTTTGCTGAAGTTTGTAGGCGCACAATCGCAGGATCAATCGTTATTGGGTATACACGGTCCTCACTATTTAACCAAGTAGCATCTGGTGCTAAGTAAACAAATAAATCTTGTCCAATTACTTCATAACTTAATGTTAATAAATAAGATTTTGCTTCTTCAGGAACTGATTGTATTTCATCAACACTTTGGTATCCTTCAGGTTTATAGCTATCATACATGTACGGTGCTTCAATTAAATATAAAGGAGCATTGGTAGTGGCATCCTTTAAATAAATGGTTTGGTTAACTTGTTCGACTGTTAACCCATCCACATTTACTTTATAAGTAAGCTTCTGCGGAAAACCACCCGTAGGCTTTTCACGATAAACAATATCTTCTTTTACACGATCAGAACCTATTGTGTAAATGACATCAGTATCCTCTAAAATATTCGGATATTTTATTGTATTGTCTTGTACAAGACCTTCTGTATTTCGAACTGGTTCTGTTATATTTGACTTCTTATGTTGGGCTGAAACTAGGCCAAAATCGATTTTACTCGTTTCATCAGTAATCGTGATGTTTTGTTGTGAAGAACTCGTAGCTTTATCAATCTCTATAGAGAAGTCATTCGCCTTATTCTTCACTGTTTGTCCATTCTTCGTTTCAACTAAATCATTATCGATGTCTTCCCATTTACCTTGTTCATTTTGAAAGTGAATAGGTTCTTGTGCAATCTCTGCGGTATACGTCCCATCCATATTATCGAACGTTTTTGCATTCTCCGTTCGCAACTCAACTAATTCAGTTGGCTTTTTTTGTTCATGTTTATTTTCTTCCTTGTTGTTTTTTGCTTCTGCGTGTAGCGTAATGTTTCCAAATGGAATATACGCTATAAAGAGCGCAAGTACAACGCTACAACTCAACCACTTTTTCCAAAATTCCTTCACTTACATTTCTCTCCTAAAAAATTATATATTTTTGATATTCTATCCATAAATATCAAGAATTTATTGTACCAATGAATACTTAATAATAAAATGGTAATATATAGTTTTAATTTTTTGTATTAATTATAGTCACATTACCTTATATGGGATATTTCTGTTTATGTAAAAGTTTCCTTTTGTCGTTAACGGAAGCGTTAGCAAAAAATTAAACCAAAGAGGTCCTAAAAGGTCTTCTTTTTTAATGCAATAGCAACATACTTTTAGAACATAGCCTTTTATAAAACTACATCAGCAAATCAAAATAAAAAACCTGCCACTATGGGCGGTTTAAATTATCCTATTTGAAATTCGGCTCTTTAATTTGGGGATTTTTCAAAATTTGATAAATCCTTTTCACATTCCGTTTTGTATTTACAAATGGATCAAAAATTTCTTCATCAATTACTAATATAAAACTCTTACTTGTTTTAATTACAGCGAATTTCCCATCATTGATCGATGTAATATCCATGGCTTTACACAGCCTTTCCTGTATATTTTTCTTTTGAAAGCAAACAAAAAACACTTTCAGAAACCTCTATATTTAAAGGTTTATAAGTGTTCACTAGTTGGCTATGGGTAGCCCATATTTATCTTATTAATAAAAATCCAAAAAACACCATTATGTATCCCTTAAGTTCATTTACCTTAACAAGATACCCTATTGTACCTAAAGCAACGAGTATGGTTCCAATTGTGACCAAAATCATATGAAAATAAAGAGCTTTCTTATCATTTTTCAAAAACAATCCCTCCCTAACTAAAATTTACCATAACTAAAACTTGGTTTGGGGACATACTGATCATTAACAGCCAAAATACCCCCTCATTAAATTTCAATGGGGGGGTATTTGGTATTCCCTAACTTTTATTTGGCAACGTTTATTTATAAAAATATGTATAGTCCATACTTAGCTATGTGCGCCAAATATACCGATAAAGTCACCGTTATGTGCATCTATGATCACTGTTACGTGCATTTCAGATGATTTTATTATTATTTCCCATTGCATCCTATTAAATAATTCATTCAAAAATCCGTGTTTAGGGAAAAGATGCGCTTGTATATTTTCTTCTGGAATTTCTTCTAACCCATCAAATGAAATTCTTCCCCATGACTCTACAATCATTTATATTCCTGAAGAAAAAGTTATTTTTTTAGGTGATTGTGCATATGGTACAACCACAAATTCATTATTTCACTACAAGCAATCATTGTTATTGCCTGATTAAAGACATTCAAAAATATGATGCTGAAATGTTCCTACTTGGTCATGAATCAATTTGCGATTCAAATGAAATGAATATATATTGGGAAGAGTTAACAACAGCAAGTCGAGTTGTAAAATCCACCTCACTAAAAAATGCTATAGAGTACTTTAAGGTAGAGAATAAAAGGGGTCCTAATCATAATGAATTATTTTTCATAAAAGCATTTGTTAATGACCATATTATTCAATCTCAATAATTCTTTAGAATATATCAATTAAATTTAAAAATTAGCCATCTCATTAAAAAGTGTAATGAGGTGGCTTTTGTTTAGTCGATAATGTTTGCACGTTTGCAGAACAAATTAAATTCTCCCTGCTTCTCTTCTGTGTCAACTACAACATAAAAACTTCCCTCCTCTTATTGAACTAAACTGCCCCGTTAGTTTAAGTACTTTTCTTCACAATCACCACGTCAAATTTAATTTTTGTATTTTATTCAATTAAATGGCCCTATAACAGAAAAGACACACACTTTTACATGGGTGTCTTGAATTACTTTAATCAATTAATTGAACTACAAGAGAAATACGCAACGTGCCCAAAATGTAAAAGTAATCGCATTGCTTGAGGAAAGAAACTATTAAAAGAGCCACTGGACCAGAGTGACCCTAAACCAACAAACCAGGAGATGTCAAACTAATAAAATAGCTTAACACTACTAATTATATGTTAGATAACTATGTTTATATAGTTCATTGCCTTTTAAAAAAGAAATAAAAAAGCTATAACCGCGAGGTCGTTATAGCTTCAAAAATGGTGTGTGGCGTGCCACATTTATTATTTCCGATTTTAATGAATTTTAAACATTAAAAATTAAAAAATAAAAAGGATCACTCCAATTAAGAAAGTGATCAAAATGTAACTAATACCTATTAAGGAGTCAATGGGATGAGCTTAATTAAAGGATTAGCTAGGAGTGATTTCTCTACAGCAATTTGCCGTACACATTATTCTATGTATTAAAAAGCAATGAGATTAGGCGCAATAATGTTGTTTAAAAAATAGGAGGCTCTGACGGTCAACTAAAGCCACAACCAAAGAAGTGTGTGTTATACACACATAATAATTAGGTAAGTGAATTACTGCACAATATGAGAAAATTATGTAGTAATCAATAATAATTAAATAAGGTATACTTGTTCAAAATACCTTATTTAATTATTATCAAAGCGTTGTTCAGTAACATTCCTTAAAATCTTATTCAACAATATGGCCTTATAACAGAAAATGCGATTTTCTTATTAAAGAAGGTACTGCACCCCAAAAGTTAGAGTAAAAAACTAACTTTTGGGGTGATTTTTTATGACTAAATATAATGAAGAATTTAAATTGATGTTGGTTCAAGAATATTTAAGTGGTTCACTAGGATATAGAGCGATAGCGAAAAAATATGGTGTCGGTGCTACACCGTTAAGGAAATGGGTACGTGCTTATAAAGAGTTTGGATGTAGTGGTCTATCTGTTAAGAAAACGAAGCAGTTTTATTCTGTTCAATTTAAATTAGATGTATTAAGCTATATGAAACGAACAGGTGCTTCCCATCAAGATACTGCGATTCATTTTAACTTGAATGATCCAACTTTAGTTGCTAGTTGGTATCATCGGTTTTTAAAAGAAGGGATAGAGGGCCTGCAAAGAAAACCAAAGGGGCGCCCATCCATGTCTAAGAAACAAAAATCAAGAGTGAATAACCAAGAAAAAACAATGTCACGTGAGGAGCAGCTAGAACGCGAAAATGAACTGCTTCGTTTAGAGGTAGCTTATTTAAAAAAGTTGAAGGCTTTTCGGGAGAATCCAGATGCCTTCCTCGAAAAGCACAAGCTGCCATCGCATTCGAACTTAAACAAGAAGGATTTCGATTAAAAGATATTTTAAAACAAGTGAATATTCCTGAAGCAACGTATCATTATCATATCAAACTGATGAGGCAAAAAGATCTGGATTTAGAGTGGAAAGCCTTGATTTTAGAGACTTTTGAACAACATAAGGGGCGATATGGCTACCGCCGAATTCATGCGGAATTAAGAGTGCAAGGACATACAATTAATCATAAAAAGGGACAACGAATTATGAAAAACCTAGGGTTGAAATGTGTAAAATTCGTACGTAAATCACGCTATAAATCATACAAAGGAACAGTTGGGAAAGTCGCTAAAAACCTTTTAAATCGTAGATTCAGAACGTCACGTGCCCTTCAAAAATTGGTGACTGATGTATCCGAATTTAAATGTGTAGATGATGAAAAATTATATTTATGTCCGATCATGGATTTATATAATGGTGAGATTATTGGGTTTAGTATGTCAAAACGTCCGAACCTAGATTTTGTGTTAGATTCACTGAAACAAGCACTTCCCATTATTCAAAAGTGTGCTAAATATCGGACAACCATTCATTCCGATCAAGGATGGCACTATCAACATAATACGTGGGTGAAAACATTAAGGCAGAACAAGATTTTCCAAAGCATGTCTCGTAAAGCAACATGCGCAGACAATGCGGCCATGGAGAACTTCTTTAGCTTACTAAAACAGGAAATGTATTATGGAGAACAATTAATCTCTTTTGAAGCATTACAAAAGAAAATAAGAGAGTATATCAATTATTATAATAATGTTCGTATTAAACAAAAACTGGCCGGCATGAGTCCGGTAAAGTACCGAAAACACGCCAGCCAATTAGCTGCTTAATAAAAACTCTAACTTTAAGGGGTCACTACCCAATCGCGCCCGATTGTTGAATAACGAATATTAAATCTTGGTACCATATAGACTCGACATTTAATTACATACAGTTCTCCATAACGAATATAAGCGCAGTTTTCATACTCAGTTTTATATTAAATTAATCTTCCCCTTTAATGAAAACAAGCGCTAATCCTAATTACAAAATATTACTAATAGGGGTAGCACCATGTGTATTTTTAGTCAATTCCAATTAAGTAATTCACCATAAAATTCTATTCTATATTTTTTTTTGTTGCGTAATCACCATAAAAGTAAGTGTCCCAAAGATCACCATATTCAGGAGTGGCGATTATTGTATATTCCCCATTTTCGTCAACTTCAAACAAAACTACACTATTTTGTCCCCATCCCCCAAAATGTTTTGAGTCATCTACGAGCATATAGATACTGTATATACCCTTTGCTAATACTTCACTTTTTTGGAAGTCCTCAATTAATTCTTTGGCGTTTGGAATAGGGTGTTTATTTTCATTTATGTCAAATTTAAAATAAAAATTCACCACTCCTGGTTTCGTTGCAAACCTGCCATGCTCATCATCAGGAATATTATTTTTTGGGTCACTTGGTATCAGTGTAGGTAAAAGTTTAGCAGTATCTATCTTTTGTGTCGTTTTAAAATCGTCAAGTAGCTCTTGATAATTAGCTACACCTATCTCAATATTGTCGTAGGGAAATATTGAAACTGGGGCATTTCTTTCTGGTGCATATTCATTAGGGTATTTCACTAAACCATATTTTGTTATTATCTGTTCAACTACTTGAATTACCTTTGGATGTTGCTCAATATATGCACCCTTGAATTGTAAAAGGTAAATATCATCATGACTTTCTTTTTCTAAAATCTTCAAAGTATCTCTATCAATCATTAGGTACGGATAAGCACGATATGGCTTTTTCATTTCTATATAAGTTTGATGGTCAATCCCTTCAAACCAATTATTACTTGTCTTAATAACAGAAAATTCACCTTGTATTCCATAGTTTGTTTCTAAATATTCTTGTATTGGTTGATTCAGATCCTCTTTAGAGAAACATCCACTAAGAATTAGGATTGATGTACTTGCTAAGATGACTTGAATCAATCTTTTAATACTCTTCATTTTCCAAACTCCATTTCTTGAATTTTAATAATATTATAACATTTTCGATTCAACTAAACTGCCATGTTGGCATAAGTACACTTCTTCACAATCTTAACGAAACAATTAATAAAGTCACTCCATAATCTGGCCCTTTAATGCGAACGAGCACCGATCCTTATTACAGAATCGCGCCCCTTTGTGGAATAAAATGTTTCCGCAAAATAATTCTAAGGCTTATAGATATATCATTATACATCTTCCAAATTCATCTATATAAGCACTTTCTTATTTTTCAAGATTGTCTGCACAGTGAAATTCGTTATTTTTTTTCTTTGAATATAATTTTATTTGTTCGATTACATTCACTTACTAACATATCCTTTTCCCCATAAAAACTAAAGAATGAGAATAATGAGTATCCTTGACCCTATTGTTAGAATAGAGTTTATTATTTTTTTAAGGAAGGCTTCTTAAAAAAACTCAATACAAGGAGAAATTAAATATGAATACTAAACTATTTTCACCTTATACAATGAAAGATGTTACTTTTAAAAATAGAATAGTAATGGCCCCCATGGGAACTAACTCCAGTTTTACTAAAGATGGAATAGCATCTAAATGGCATTTAATTCACTACGGAAGCCGAGCTGTCGGACAGGTGGGATTAATTATAATGGAGGCAACGTCTGTTTCTCCTGAAGGTCACTCAGATAGCAGAGAATTAGGGATTTGGAGTGATAATCACAAGCAAGGGCTAAAAGAGATTGTAGATATTGTTCATGAAAACGGATCAAAAATAGGAATACAGCTAGGACATACAGGAGGAAAATCTCAACAATACGATACAGCTATTGCACCATCCGCTATTGAGTATCGAGGTAATAAACCAAGGGAAATGACCAAGGAAGATATTAAATTTGTAGTAAATCAATATAAAAAAGCAGCAAGCCGTGCAAAAGATGTAGGTTTTGATGTAATTGAAATCCATGCTGCACATGGTTACTTAATTAATCAATTTCTATCTCCAATAACCAATTTTAGAACAGATGAGTATGGAGGAAATATTGATAATCGTTTTCTATTCCTGGAAGAAGTTATCAAAGCAATTAAATCTGTTTGGCAGGGGCCTTTATTTGTAAGAATATCAGCTGATGAATACCACGTAAAAGGAAATACAATCGAGACACATGTTGTTTATGCAAAAAAAATGAAAAATCTTGGAGTTGACTTAATTGATTGTAGCTCAGGTGGTGTTGTTTCTGTGCCAATAGACACATACCCCGGTTACCAAATACCAGCATCGGAACAAATCCGAAAAAGAGCCAATATTGCTACTGGAGCAGTTGGATTAATCACTACTGGTATACAAGCAGAGGAAATATTGAAAAACGAAAGAGCTGATCTTATCTTTATTGGACGCGAATTACTTCGGAACCCATATTGGACACGGAATGCAGCGATTGAACTAAATACTATTATTAAAGCACCAGATCAATATCAGATAAACTACGGAGCAACTTGGTTCACTATAAATAATTGAACGAAATGGTTATAAGTGATTTTTTACTTTTATAATTAATATCTTTTACAGGCACTATTTAACGGCTTGACTCCTAAATTTCATAGGGTTCAAGCCGTTAAGTTTATTATATTCATTGTATACATGTAAAAAAATTTTCAATATTAAATCTACTAAAAAGGAAAATTATACTCTAGCTTATTTTTATTATTAACATCTCCAATTAACGGAAGACGATTTAACATATTATTAAGATACAAAGCATCCCATGGAAAATGTTCTGTAATACCCAATCCTACAACATTATATTTCATTCCAACATCTTGAAGCACTTCAATTATTGTTTCCATGCTTAAACCTTTAGGGATTTTCCCTTTCAAATCCTCAAATTTACTTGGATTAGCTTGAAGAATTGAGCGAAATTCCATCATATCTAGTACATCTAAATCAAAGTGAATCATAACAGCAGATGGTCGGCGTTCTTCTAACCATGCTAAAACCTTAGAACTATCCAAATCACTTGGCGAAATTGATTGTAATTTCATTTCATGTATTGGGTCCGTCTTTAGTTCCTCTAACATACTACTCAATCCTAAAAATAGAACTTGTTCAGGTTTTAATGGCTTTGGGACCTCCTTTACAAAATCATCATCACCAACTCCTAATAGATTAGCTAATACCTGCGCATGATGATTTTCAAAATTACTTGGTAAAGAAACATCTGGATGAGCATCTACCCATAATACGGCTATATCTCCATTATATTTTTCATTTAAATAAGCAAACGGCGCTAAATCAACACTACAATCCCCTCCTAGTACTACTAAGGAATCTGGATTATGCTTTTCAATTAATTTTCTAGCTTCTTTTGCCTGATTTAAAATTGCTTGTTTTGCGTTAATTCCATTCTCTTTATCTAAGTTATTTTCATCTAAAGACACTTCTTCAAATTGTCCATGTTCTTTTGGTGCAAGATAGTTTAATAATTTTGCTCCAAGTACGTATGGGCGGTTCATACCTCCCTGCCACTGTGGAAATAATAATCGAAGGTTCTTCTTGTTCCTATTAGTCATTTTATTTTTCCTCCCTTTCAATTTAATCAGTCTTATGATAAAAAGCATGATGATGCTCTTCAGCATCACTGTTCAAAATTCGATAATTAGATCTCCCTATATAAAGAGGAATATCTAATTTATCTAAGTTAGGTAAACCATTTTCTAAAAACAAATCTTGATCGATATACCTTTGAAGTACTTCGCCTGCTATCCACTCATGATCAGCTAACGTGGCTATGCTATGAACTCTACATTCATAAGCAAAATACGCTTCAGTCAAAATTGGAACATCTGCTTTAATTCCTTGTTCATAGGAAATATTAAACTCTTTAAACTTATCTATATCAACACCACTTCGAGTTCCTACAGCCTGTATTAATTCAGAGCAATGTCCAGGTAAGAAGTTAATTGCAAAGACTCCACTTTTTTCAATAAGTTTATACGTATGTGTTTCTTTTCGTAAAGATATTCCATACATACTTGGAGAAGAGCCAATATAAGTATGCCACCCAGAGGCCATGACGTTTTTTTCACCATTATGTTGTGTAGTTACAACAGCCACCATTCCAGGATAGGCATACCATACAGGTCTATCTACTGGTTTTCTCAAGAAAAATTCTCCTTTCGAAGATCCATAAGGAAGAATCGACACAAAGATGCGTTACATCTTCACTTAAAATCCTTCATTAATTCATCAACTATTTGTTGAACGCTTTTAATTTCTTTTATCCTATCGATTGCTGTATTAACACTTACAATACCTTCATGACTATTCCCTTTTCTCATGCCTGGAAGTAAACCACCACTTTGAGCAATCAATGAATCAATTTCATCGCTTGTTGAACCATTCTGTCGCATTTTTTCTAACGTTTTAGCGAAATGGTTAGGTGTTGAGCGCTGAGTATTGGATACTAAAATCAAATCAGTACCAGTAGATTTAATAATGTCTTGTTTCGTTTCATCAGCAGCAGGACATTCCTCTGATACAATAAAGCGTGTACCTACATATACTCCCTCAGCACCTAGTGCAAACGCTGCACGCACGGCTCTAATATCATTAATACCACCAGTTGCTAACACTGGAATATTAACAGCATCTACAATGGTTGATACAATTGAAAATGTACCAATTGCCTTTTGAGGAATCCAACCACCTTCATCATAGCCTGTTGCTATTAGTATATCTGCTCCTAGAGATTCTGCTAACTTAGCTCCCTCGACTGTTGGTGTTAGCTCACGAACAATCAAAATTGCCCCCTGATTTTTAATAGCTTTAATTAATCTCTTATTAATACTACCTACAGCAACAAAGTATTTAACACCTTCCTCAAATGCTACATTTAATAATTTCAATGAATAGTTCTCTGTTTCTACATCCCCATCTGGTGGAAAAAAAGTGTTTAAAGCAAATGGTTTGTCTGTTAAGTCTTTTATTTTGCGAATTTCATTACGTAACTTCCCCGTAGAAGATAGATCTGTATCTTCAACTGGGCCTGCATTTGGACCAATGACACCCATTCCTCCTGCATTTGAAACAGAAGCAACAAAATTTGCATCTGTAATCCAATTCATTGCTGCTTGTACAATGGGATATTGAATTCCCAATACTTCTTGAACTCGGTTACTAAGTTGTATTTCCATTTATACCACCTCAATTTTTTTATTACATGACACAGCATAAACTCTATTCTAAGAATAGGGTCAATGATTATAGATAAGAAAATCATATCGATAAAATAGACACTAATTTTGAATTAACTCAAATTCATAAAAAAAAATCTCTAAAAAGCATACAAAAATACCACAATCTGAAGATTGTGGTTGTGACAAATTTTATAATTTATTATCTTTCAATAAAAGAATTTAAAAGGTCTCCTTCATTAGACATCTAAAATTTTAACTCTTAATTCTGTAAGGAAAGTCTCTTCTTTTAAAGAGCTATAGTTAGTTGGTAATGATACCTCATATACAATATTATCTGTATTAATACCATTGTCCTTTATATGACGATAAAGAAGATTATAGTAATAGCAATAATTTTTTTCTTTATACGACCAATCAAATGCAACACAAATATATTCCCCAGATGAAATCATATCTAATTCTAAAGGATATTCTAGTTCAAAAGAATATTCATTGGAACCGGTTGTAAACATATAATTATATTTAATTGCTGAATTTTGATAAGAATCTAAGTCAAAAATATATCCATACTGATTATCAATTAAATAACCTTTATCTTCTAACACAAGGGCTAATTTACGGGCATCTAATCCCGGTTCACTACTAGGATTAAGACATGGTGTCGATACTTTAATAATCTTTTCTTGATTAATATTCCTTCTATAAATTTCCCCTTTATTTTGACTACATATCTCCAGTTGCTCATTTAATTGCTCTTTTCTCTTTTGTAATAAAGCTCTTGCAAATTCGAGTTTTTTAAACTCTATTTCAATTACATGCTCCTGATCTTCAAGAAACTGTCTCATATCTTGCGGAGTATTTAATATGATGTGTTTTATTTCTTCTAACGGAACATGTATACTCTTAAGATATTTGATTATATCTAAATAGAAGAATTGCTTAATATGATAATATCTATACCCATTATTTGGGTCAACATAATATGGTTTAAAAATCCCTAATTTATCGTAATATCTTAAAGTCTGTATTGTAACATTATTTAATCTGGCAGTTTCACCTATTGAAAACTGGTCATTCATCTTATAGCTACCTTCCTTTTATATAAATATTCAAACACATTACAAATTCATACAGTTCTAAAGTAAATATAATGTCCTAGTAATAAGAATGTCAAAAATATGAACTTTAATGAATTAACCTGCTAAATGCTCTTATAGGGGTAAAGTCAGGGCATACATCGCGGATTTGTTCTGAAGGGATATACGATACATAATATAGAAACATCATTCCCCCTCCTTCATACGTTTATATTGAAGTCTGACTAGCAATACAAGTGGTATTAGACAAAGGAGCTAAATGATAGTAAAGAATGATACTGGTTATTTTAATTCGTATACTAAATTCAGAATTACAGTAGCGATAAGAAGAATGATTGTACCAAATTCCCATCTTAATTGTTTTGATGGGTGATTTTTTAACAACAAAGATCCTTGGTTGTTAAGTATTACTGCAATTTATTAGTGCTAAAAACATTTCTACAAATCCTCCTTAATTCCCCCCGCTAGAGCCAGAGTCGCTCGAAGTACGCTGTATGTCGAAATACTCTTGTTGCTTTGAAATAAAATTTGATCATTTCCTAGCGGTGTTGCTCAACAACCCCTCCCTATTATTGAAAAAGGGACAATTCCTCTTAAGAATTGTCCCCTTTAATAGAATTACTATTAACTGGTGGTGTTCAATAATTTAAAATAACCTTCATCGCTTTATCAATGCAGATAATTCGCCCTCAAAAACTTTTTCTTCCTTATCATTGATAGTAGATAATAATACCGTTAGGATACCCGTTTCATTCTTTGTTGCTTTCTTATCAATAACCTTTACAATGATATGTAGTTCATCATCAGGATACACCGGCTTTATAAATCTAATATTATTCATTCTTGTTCCGGCAATAACATCCTCACCATATTTACCTTCTTCAACCCATAGCTTAAATGAAATAGCTAGTGTATGTATCCCAGAAGCGATGATTCCATTAAATCTTCCCTGATTTGCTTTTTCCTCATCTAAATGCATATATTGGGGGTCAAACTCACCTGCAAACCTCATAATATCCTCTTTTGTTAATTTGTATGGTTTAGTTTCGAACACATCTCCAATTGTAAATTCATCTAACTTCATAAAAACACCTCTTAAATATTAATTAACACGATTACTTAATCTATTTTAACACCTACTATTAATGGTTAGTATTACTTTTTCCTACCTCAAGAAACCTGATCATTGACTTAAGTACATCTTCACAAGCTTTCATAAATTTTAACTTAAACATCTATTTTCTTTTAATGTGTTATTCAATTAAATGGCCCTTTAATAGAGGAAGGCGCATTCCTTATTAAAGAAATGCGCCCGATTGTTGAATAGTATTATTGATAATTATGTCATTTATAACCTAGAAATGATTAAAATGATTTTTCAAAACAAACACATTGGTGAATACGTTTATTATTTGTAAATTGGTCAATATCTTTCCCAACGTAATGAGTAAAAGCATTAACTAAGTATAGATTGGGCATGTTACTTTGAATTCGATGATTCATTTCATTTCCTTCAAAATAAACGTGATAATAGGAATCAACGATATTAAAATTCATTTGTTCATACCAGTTCTGAACCCATAAATCATCTCTTGTCCAAGCCTCAAAACGATTTAAATTCACTCTTCTAGCTTTAGTTTCAGCAGCATAGAGTAATTGTTGTCCTATTCCACGTCTGGAGAAATCCGGATGAACAGCTATATGCCAAATCATCCCTCCTAACCCTTCTCCTCTGGAGCAAACTGTTCGTTCTTCTATTTCATATTCTACATCAATAAGCCCAACGATTTGACCATCCAACTCTGCGACTAGCTCGATTGCTGGATTTTCATAACATTCTTTCTTATTTAGTACATTATCAAAATAGGCAGTCTGTAAAAACGCAAGTGTTCGGCATCTTACCCAACCAGTCTCGTCATTAATTCTATAGTCTCTAATAATCACTTTTTTCCCTCCGGATTTTAGGGACCACATAGTTTATAGGGGATTTATACGCTCGTCCCTTAAAATAGATTCACCCCGTTAAATTTGTTCGCGATTTTCATAATATACCGCCTCCTTCTAAATATAATTATTTAAATTTTATCAAATTCCCCTAAAATATACACTTACAAAATGACAGTTTTCATCCACTATAAAATACCCCCCAAAAAACAAATAGCGCAATTCTTGCTACTGAATTGCGCCCGATTGTTGAAGATCAAGATAATAATTACTACATTTTACCAGTTGGATTAAAACCCTCATTATTTCAAATAGATATTAATGTTTATCTTTGAAATTCTAGTAATGGGGGAAATCCAGCACGAGACCAAAGCCATAATGGCGTATGGACATCAATTGGTGCTAATCCTGTTCCTTTAAGTACAGTCTCCCAGGCATCTGCTACAACTTTTCTATCATCTGCTCCACCATTTAATATTTCCTCTGAACATAACCCTAATCTAACCGTAGCCTTCAAGATGTGAGTATCGGGTGCTATTGTGATAAGTTCACGAGAATCCCAAGAAATATTGGTGTAACTTTCCAAGACATATAGCCAATAATTAAAAATTTTCGGTCCAGATAAATAAGGGAAATCTGCTTTTCGAGTACCTTGCATTAATTCTTTTAAAGGAAGAATATCAGAACGAACAGATTCAATAAGACCTTGAACATTCCCTTTTTCAGAAGAATTCAGGATTCCTTTTGCTACTCGCTGCCAGATTTCTGGATGTCGATTAGGTTGTAATCCTACACGATGCAGAAGTAATGTCTCTCGTAAAGTATCTATATGACAATTGGCAACTACCTTCGTGTTGAAAATCCATTTTGTTTCTTCATCTTGATATGCTTTTAAAACCGCTTCCCACAGTTTATATGAATTTCTTTGATAGTTTAAAGCCATCCCCATTGTTAAAACATCCATTAAATCATCTTCTTTAACAACACCAATTAGAACATCTTCTGGCATTACTTCCCCTCCAAGCAATCCATTAGAGTGCATTTTTATCAATGATTTTATACTCTTTAAAAACTCCTCTTTAATCATAAGTTTCCCCCATTATGTACACTTAATAAACTTTTTTACCCACATAGTTTAAGTATATAAATATTAACATAAATATCCAAACCCTATAAGGATAATCTTCAACAATATGGCCCGATTGCTGAATAAGTAAAAACCCTACATTTCTATACAAGTTTTTATCAAACATTATTATAAATTGATCGAACTTAATTAAAAATTATCCATATTTATTAAAAGACCACAATATAAAAATACATCCATTAAATCAAATTTTTTTGAGATAATGGTTCTATTTTTTATATTTTATTAAGAATTTTTTGTATGGCAGTTACATATCCTGCCTTATATATCTGGATGCCGTTTTCTTTTACTCTGCCATAATTATCGGTAGTCCACCCTTGTTGGTTCATAAATTCGTTGGATATAGCATTGTTCAGTGCATCCATTTCGGTATCTGTCAGATTATAAGAGGGCTCTACTATAACGCCATTCTTATTTTTGCTTATATCGTTTATAGGGCGCATATCAATTGTAAAGGTTGTTTGTTCCTTAAGCAGAGAGTTTTCTCTTTTGAGCTTTTTATTCTCTGCGATAAGCATACCAACTAATGCCTTTGTTGTTGATTCAGAGATACTTGCTAAAATATCATCATTTATGGTTGTTCTCTTTTCTTTTTTAGGCTTTTTAGTGTTAGTTTTATAGTATTTAGCCCATTGGCTTATCAAAGCTCTGTAATCCTCGGCATTTTTATTTCTAAGTGCCTGTTCACTTGGACCACCATCATCTGCTATCAGTCTGGCTATATTACCAATAGAAAAATCTCTTATGTCTGACTCGGCCTGTTTTATACAGGCGTTATTTATGAGTTCTAATGTTTTCTTCTTCCTCGTAGAAGCGTTCTCGTAAAACTTTGAGAACAGTTCATCTGGATGTATTTCCATCATATATCCTCCAATACATAAATTATTACTAATTAATAGTAGAACTATGTGTTAGTGATAAATTACTGTTTAAAGTCACAGACTTAAGTTCATCAACAAACTCATTCTCAAACCCGATTTCTTCAAGTTTCTTACGCCCGATTGCATAAGGAATAACATTTTTTAAACTACCTGCACGATTAATCAAAAGCCTCATGAATTGATTTCCTGCAATGAGCTGTTCTTCTTCTGTTAATGAGAACATAACGGGCATTTTATTGTTATTTTTTAATGTTAAATCTATGATTTGAGATCTTTGAAGAACTGCCTTGCTTACATCTGTTTCAGGAAACAATTCCGCCCCATTACAGATGATTTGAAGCTGTTCAAGTTCATGTTCAATGTTATTAATAGAAATTCCAACATCCGATATAGAACCTACGGTAACAAGCTGAAACCCATGATCAGAAGATGATTTTTTGATTAACTTCATGCACTTATCAATAAGACGAAGATTGGCATTATAATCGTTTGCTAGCTTATCATTCTTCTGTATTTCCTGGGTATATAATTGCTCATATTTAAGCAGTTCATGATGTTTTGTAAATATGGTTCCTTTAAGTTCACAATCATATTTTTCATTTTCTAAAAGTTCTATATCATGCTGATATTTAATCACTCGTTTTCCTGTTTCGCCAAGATTGTAGCCTATGGTATTAAAATGATGCACTAAGCCTGGAAGAAAAGCAGGACTAGTTACGAACCACCTACATCTGACACAGTTCTGCTCCGGAAAACCTGGAACAACACCAAAACTGATTTTATCCGTACTCTCATTAACATATGTGCCACCCGAATCGCATCCAAAACAACCTTTAGGACAAATTCCCTTATCACTTATAATAATGCTTGCACCAGATTTTTGAGCATTGATTACTGCCTGATAAGCTATTGGGTCATTGGCAGCTACACTTGTTTCCAACTGTTCATACTTTGCATCTCTAATAAATCTATCAAAGGCTTCTTTATCATTTTCAAGAATGCTCTTTTCAGCCTGAGTCATTTTATCCGTTACATACGAAATACCTGCTTTTGTATAATAAAGCGTCATAATGAGTCTTGTGTGACCTGCGATAGCCTTTGAAAGAATAGGCATTGGAACGCCACCTTCAAGAGCATAGGCAGTTATAAGTGATACTCTGAGTGAATGAAGGGGATAATAAGTGGTTTTTTCACAGTCTGGACGTACAAATTTTAATGTTCTTTCTTCTTCGGATGATGTATTTTCTTTAAGCTGAACCTCAAGCTGTTTAAGTGTCTTATACCAAAAAGAATCAATTCTGTTTACTCCTATTGGCAAGTGTTCCTCTCCTATTGAAGTAGGATTTCTGAAAAGAAATGTGGTTTCCCCCATTTGTTTTAAAATCCTCACATCTTTTATTTGTCCTAAGTGATTTCTTGTCATTTCTGTCCATTTTGCAGGTTGAGAAATAGGATTGTACTTCATCTGCCAATCCCTAAGTTTTGCAAGCCAGTATTGTACTTCTTCGTACTGCCAAGGAATGTTATAACCTTTATCGGATTCCTCTTTGTTGATGTCTGCTGTTTTATTCGTGTTGATATAAAAACCTGTCATTTCATGATCTGTTGTTTGGTCTATGAATTTACGAAGAACTCCTCTTGCAAAAGGATTTCTCTCTTCACCCTGACGTAAATGTGAATTATTTTTAATCCATTCTCCAGCCACATTTCGCTTAGACTGCACATACTTATAAGTATCCATTTCGCCACTGTCAAGCATACGCACCTGATAAGTCCTCAAAGGAAGAAGGAGCTTTGTCAAAATCGCTGTAGTAGTCCCCGGAAACCACATCTCATATACTTCTTCAGGTAGTTCTTTTTTTGTCTGTTCATGCATGGAAGTTTTTCTAAGTCTGTAAACACAGTCCATGTCATTTTCATCAATAACCGACTCATCAACAATGAACCAATCTCCACCTGTTCTAGTTTTATAGGTTGCACTTTGTGCAAATTTCAAGTCTTTAAAGCATGTTGCATGTGGAGGGCAGAGTATATTACGAAGGTCTTTAATATACCTATAAGGCAGGACATTTTTATCTGATTCATTACGTCGTGATGATTTTATATAATCTGGTAAGTATTTTGTTAGAGGATTTCTAAATACTGTAGGAGTATGCTTGTTCCCAAAATCATCTTCAACCGAAAACTTCTCCTCAATAATCCAGTCAACAAATTCAACAATCTTTTTTGCTTTAATTAATGCAGTGGATTGTGAGCCTCTTTCTGAGTAAATAATCTCGTAAAAATCTGGGGTGTCATATTCTATTGATATGAACTTCTGCACAGACCTAGTGATGTTATAGGGAATAACATATTTCTTAAAGAAGTTAGATAGAGATGAAAGTGCTACGGATTTGCTTCTTACAATCGTTTTTATCCAATCTGAGGCATATACATTCCATTCCTGTAAATCCGCATCATATTCTAATAGCCATTCTAGGTTTTCATTCCTAGTTGTTCCATGTTGCCTTAACTCAAGTTCTCTTTTTTGGGCTTTTTCCTTTAACTGTTCCAACCTCAGATTTTCTTTTGGTGATAATACATTATCACCAAAAGCTCCATTTTTAATAAAATCTCGGAGCCATATCATAATAGTAGATTGTTGAATACCATATTCTCGCTGAATATTCCTTGCTGATTTGCCGTTGCAAAGTTCTTCAATCATTTTATACTTTAATAAATTATCATAATTTTTTCTTGTCATTTATTTTCTCCTATATCTGTATCTGTTCTGCTGTATAGTTTCATCATTCATCCATGCATCAATCTCATTCTGCATTGGAAGTACACAACCATTTTCCAAAGATGTAGTAGCATTATTTAGTGAAGCTGTAACATCTGCAACTGTTGGGACTGTGTATACTTTCTGAGACATTATGGATTTGTGGTGCAAGGCAATTTGATTGATGCAGTCAGGTAGATCGGCATTTTTAAGTCTTTGACCATATGCATGTCTATGACCGTGTGGAGTAGTGCCATCTTTCTTTCCGACTGTCAAACCAATCTTTTCAACCGCTTTTTCATGAGACTCCCTCTGAGTCCTAAGTGGCATCATTTCTCCTAGTGTTTTAGGAGAATGTGAGACAAAGGCAAATGGATGAGTATCCTTAATGCCATCTCTTAACCTTTTTGCCATATACATTTTCCATACATACATAAAGATGTATCCCCATTCCTTTGACAACCAGTAAACATGCATGTATTTATCTTCATCGTTATCTAGTCTTGGCTCTTTCCATCCTGCAAATCGTTTGTCCTGTGCGGAATACATATTGCGTGGAAGAAAACCATACTTTAACAGAAGATAGCTTTCTCTGTCTGTTATATATTTACCAGTAGTAGGGTTCTTGAAATCCTGCGGGGACCTTCCTTCGCTTGGATGATAGATTCGCACCACAGCAAGATTTGGGTCTTCATGGTCAGGAAATACGTCCTGTACCCATAAATGAAATACTTCACTATGCCTAAGTCCACCGCCATGCATCATTATAGTGATGGCAATATCACGCCAGTTATAACGGTCAACAAGGTCTAATTCATAGTTCTTTCTTGTATTCCTAAACCCTTCCCATAGGAGATCATGTATTTTATTTTCGGGGAAGGCTTTGGTATCTCCTTTTGATGAGTATGGTTTTCTTCTTCTAACAGCATTGCGAGCTAATTTGGCAGTTTCAGAAATTTCATGAACATCATTTAAATGCCCTAGAAATGAGTTCTGACTTTTGTTTATCCGAGCCATCCAGTTAAGTCGTTCTTCATATCTTGTAGTTTTTCTCCAAGGGTTTAATTGAACAGCTCCATATTCTTCATATAACCAATCTGATAACCCATTTAAAGTAGATAAAAGCATATTCGCTGTTTCAACTCTTTTAGGTAACCAATAAAGTCCCGAAGGATCTAATCCTTCTTCATTTATTGTTCCTGAATAAACAGACTCGGTAAATGTATCAAAGAATTCTTTTGGAGAAGAATAACATTTCTGATTAGCTTCCATATAATCAAGCAATAGTCTAACAGATTGTACTAACTTTTTATGCCAAGTTCTGCTTTTACTACGATTCATTATTTGATATCTGTGTAATTGTTCAAAAAGCATTGTTTCTCCATTATACTCAACTAGAAGAGTAGGAAAGTCTATGCTCCTGCCTGTATTATCCCTATATGTTTTTGAAGATACCTGAACATATCTCATATATATACTCCTATACCAATATTTGATTATAATATTACATATAATACCATATTTATTTTTATATAACTACAATAAAAAGGTACTACATCATTAAAATGTAATACCTTTTTAGTAGTTTGATTATAAATATTTCACCCTAGATAAAGAAATGCGCTCATCGGTTCTTTTTAGTCTATTATTTTGTAAAATCACCTTGTATCGGATCTTTACCTTCTGGAAAACGGATACGTATCGACTGACAATTCATATAGTCTTGGGAGTCCATCACTTGAAAATGGATATGTGGCTCTGAGGAATTTCCGCACAGGGCAATCGCATCTCCTTGTTTAACTGTATCTCCTATTTGTACAAGACTAGACTTATTTTTCAAATGGGCTAAAAGCGTAATAGTTTTCATTGCAAATTGCAGAATCTTTAAATGTTGTACCGTTCTTCATAATCACTAAATCATATGCATACCTTTGCGTTTCATAAGCATAATGGTAATTGATAAATTCATTTACCCCACCCCAAAATACATACCATTCTTCATTCACAGGCATGATATATGTATTTTGCGTATACTTTTTATCACTTTCTGGAAAACTCAAAAAAGGTTTTAATAATAACCCATGTATCCTATTGTGTGAATCCATCATGACATTTATAGCTTTTTCTTGCTGATCATCTACCCAAATATATGAATGTACATTATTTAATGTTGTCTCACTAATTAATTCATAGTTTTTAACATTCGAGTTAAAGGTCCTCGCCAGCTCATTAAACTGCTCATAAGAAATCATCTTTTTAAAGTCTTCATTACATTGCTTATAAATCTCATCAAATTGCTCATGTAAAAAAACTATCCCGAAATTTTGAGGTGTTACTTGTTTAATTGAATGACTTCGCATATGAAATATCCCCTTTACAAAATCTTACTATTAAACATATACGGTTGTTTCGGCAATAAGTTTCATCACCTGTAAAGTGCCAGGCACGCAAACAATTATGCAAGTAGGTTGGGACTCCTTCGGGAATTTTTGCTAGGAGTTATTATGTTGACTTATCCATTCATATTGAATATCAGGTAAATTTTCTTCATTTTCATGCCCTCTCCCGATAACTACAAATCCATGCTTTTCATAGAAACGTTGTGCCTTTTCGTTTATTTCAAATGTATATAATGTTAATCTCCCACTTGATAGGCTTTTTGCTTTATTTAATAATGTGCGACCTATACCAAACCCTTGATAATCGACATGAATATATAGTTGGCTTATCTCACTATCATGATAGGCAATCATTCCAACAACTGACTCCTCCATAAATGCTAAATCTATTTGATATTGCTCAAGTAATATATGATTTAAAAAATAAACATGATCTTCAAAGCTGTGCATTTCTTTCTGACCAATGGCCTGTTCCTTGCTATCACGCCACATGGTTACTGTTTCCCTAGAAAATTCAGGGCTGTATGGTATAACAGAGATTTTATGTTGGTTCATTAAAGTCCTCCTTACAAGACTAACTTGCGGGGTAATGTCTATTTAGCAGTAATAAAAAACCCTTGAAACTCAAGGGTTAATGGTGCTCACACTAGATGATTTCGGTACTTTTAACATCTAACATATTTACGTTTAAAGCCAATTCTTCCTTTATCAACTTCCTTTTGAATACTTTCATAAGCATGAAGGAAGTTACTTTTTTTATTGTCCTTTTTTAGTTCTACTAGCCCCACTGCTTTAGCAGTGGCAAGCGCCATGTCGTGCAGTGGTATATACGAAACACCTACTGTCGTTAGGAAATTATTCATGGCAGATTTCGTTCTTTCTGGCGAATCGTGAATTGAATTTTTCACATTTTCTAGCATAGTGGCAATCTTATCCTCGGAAAATTCAATATCTTTACGATTTCCTAAAAGCCAGCAGTAGCAGCTCCAGCCCGCTGACATCCTCAGCTCTTCCCCACTAGCAATCCATTTATCAGCAACTTGTTGGGCAATATCCGCTTCGGCTAACGTAACAGCTACTACATAATCAGACAACATATAAAAATATGCGGAATCCATCCAACGGTCAAAATCGGACTCCGTCATTGCTTTAGGATCGGCAATAATGCCAGCAAAATACATTGCGTCATAGTTCCCCGATGCATAAAGCTCTTCAGCTAAAGGTTGATTAATCTTTATTTTCTTCGCTATAGGCTTCATTGCACCTGTTGCCACTCCAAAAAGTGGCTCATGTGCACCATTGGACATGTATATTTTTTTAGTTCGTTCCTTCCCTAGCGCTTCAAGTTCCTGCATTACCTCTTCCACATTCATTAATTTGCACTCCCTTCATTAAATAGCTTTGTCTATTTCGAATATATCACCATTATCCTATATCTAAGTATCATTTGTCAGCCGAGCTATTAACTAAATTCAGGTATGTAAATAAGTGTATTTTTCATCCTTTTATTTCCTAAGGCTCACCAAAAAACTCGTTTATAATCATTTTTTTTGCTTTTTTATCAACTTTCTATTAATATCACTTAGTTACCATTAAACAGAAAAGCTTAATTAAAATTAATACGTACGGTTTCTTTTTATTAAATTGGGCAATATACACATTATAACTACAATCAAAATAAAAAAAGTTTCTAATGCGAACGGTTTTATGAAAAGCTAACACATCATGTTTTAATTCATCAGGAGGTTACATATGCAATACATTATTTCAATTTTAGGTATTCTTATTGTGCTATTTTTGGCATGGTTGGCAAGTACCAATCGTAAAGAGATAAAATTCAAACCAATTATCACCATGATTGTTATTCAAATTCTATTGTCATTGTTATTGTTAAATACAGAATTTGGGTTAATTATTATTAAGGGCATAGCTACTGTTTTTAACAAGTTGCTCGAATATGCAAGTGAAGGGGTTTCCTTTGTCTTTGGCGGCTTAGCAAACGAAGGGGAAGCACCATTCTTTTTAACAGTATTACTACCAATTATATTTATTTCTGCATTAATTGGGATTTTACAGCATCTAAAAATCCTTCCGTTTATTATGAAGGGAATTGGATGGGTATTAAGTAAAGTAAACGGAATGGGAAAACTTGAATCTTATAATGCTGTTGCTTCATTGATGGTCGGCCAATCAGAGGTTTTCATCACATTAAAAAAACAGCTCGGTCTACTTTCTAAACAGCGATTATATACTCTATGTGCATCGGCCATGTCAACTGTATCCATGTCCATCGTAGGTGCTTATATGACGATGCTAGAACCAAAATATATTGTGACGGCATTAGTTCTAAACCTATTTGGTGGTTTTATTATCGCTACAATTATGAATCCGTACGAAATTGACCCTAACGAGGATATTTTAGAAATAGAACATGAAAAGCAATCCTTCTTTGAAATGCTTGGTGAATATATTCTTGATGGCTTTAAGGTTGCCATTATCGTCGGCGCCATGTTAATTGGGTTTATTGCATTGATGGCTGGATTCAATAGTGTGTTTGAGCTATTGTTCGGCATTTCGTTCCAAAGTATTCTAGGTTATATCTTTGCACCAGTTGCCTTCATCATGGGGATTCCTTTCTCTGAAGCAGTTAGTGCGGGATCAATTATGGCGACGAAATTAGTAACAAATGAATTTGTGGCGATGTTGGATTTATCAGGAGGCGATCATCACTTTAGTGAACGTACAATGGGTATTCTTTCTGTCTTCCTCGTTTCCTTTGCCAACTTCTCATCGATTGGTATCATTGTCGGTGCTGTAAAAAGTCTCAATGAAAAGCAAGGAAATGTAGTCGCACGCTTTGGCTTAAAATTATTATTTGGTGCTACTCTTGTAAGCGTACTATCAGGTATTATTGTTAGCTTAATTTTATAAAAAAGAAAAAGGAAGTGGCGGACACTACTTCCTCAATCCATCGACAAAAGGCATTAAGAAGTCAATTCTTAATGCCTTTTGTCTTGGTGTCAGGCACTCAAACAATTCTCAAACAATTTCACTAGTTGCGGGAACAGCACAGTACGTGAGACGCAACAATCCGCGCGTTAGCGAGGGTTGCGGCTTACTCTGTGCCCGCGGAAAGCGTCGCCCGTAACGGAAATCAACCGCAGTAGTCTTCTAAA